>CANLXI010000014.1 GCA_947495035.1 uncultured Granulosicoccus sp. | reverse complement strand
TCATCGCGATACGACTCAGCCAGCTGCAGATAGCGGCGCGGTCCAGACTTGGTGAGCTTGACAAACATGCCCACACATTATCACACCGGGTATCTCTGTCAATACCAGTGCGAAACAAAAGTAGATCCATCAAAACGTGCCACTACAAGCGATTCTGGAAAAACACCTCTGCAGCCCGCATTCCTTCTAGAGAATACTACCAAAATTGGCTGATTTCAGCTCGCAACTGTCGAACCCGGGTGCTCTGCAATTGATGAAATTTTGTTGAGACGGTTTCTGATCTCTTAGGTATCTCCCGTCGGTCTTCTCATCAATACGTCATACCCGGCTTCTCCTTCCCTACAGTGGCTCCTCAGGGCTTAGTCGTTCGCCACCTTCCCATTCACTGCAACATCCACGTGAACATCGGTACTATGATCCGCTAAGACTTCCAACCGCACCTCTCAGGGTCCTCCGCTATTCGCTTGTTCCCCGATACCTGACTGCCCGTATCGCCTCGTTTCGTGGTCCCCGAAGGCTCGTCAACAACTCCGATACGTGAGCTCTCGACGCCAGGTGTTTTCTATATCGGTGTCACCCATCCGGTTTCCGACATCAGGATACGATCGGATCTCTCCAGTTCCCCGGTTACCCCTTTGTTCGCGTGCCCTGGTCTCAGATCCCGGTGGTGTTCTCCACGCTTGCCATAGCACGTGCAGAACTGCTGCCTTCCGGCCAATGAACACCGTCGGCTTTACTCCAGTTGCCTAGCCTGAACATTTCATGATGATGGATAATGCAACTGTGCCATATTTGGACGCTACGTCGATGGCCTTTCAAGTCATATAGTAGGCATTTTTGACACTTGCGAGCAGCAGCCCCCTTTCCCCCGTTTGGCAGGTTGATCATTTCATTGGCCAGTGACTACGTTGCCTGGAGTCGTTGCAAGGCAAGCATGAAGTTCGATTTTTCGAGTGATGCGCTGCTGAGGCGAAGCTCTATTCGACGGGTATTTCTGAGCACCACAGCGCCGATGTTGATCAGGCGTTGACGCAGGGTCCACACCTGAGCCTTAGCCAGCGTAGTGCCTGCCAGACCAACCTGTCTGACGCTTTGCCATAGTACGTAGGCCAGCGATGAGAACATGACTCGCAGTTGGTTGCTCCACCAGGCTGAACAACTCGTTCGATCTGCAAACAGACCCATCTGAAGCTCCTTGTGCCGGTTCTCCATAGTGCCTCTTTCACAATACACCTGGCTGTAGAGTTGGTCCGCATCGCCACCCAAATCTGTGACGATGAACCGCTGATTGGGGCCGATGCCATTGTGTTCGACCTTGGCGACAATTCGCCGACTTTGACGCCAACTTCCAGCCTGGTAGTCGATGTCCAGAAAGTGCTTTATGGAGGGTAAATCCGCTTCGTAGTGTTCAAGCCAGTGCCAGGCAGTGTCCAGCGTATTTATCGTTGTCTGGCATTCGCGCAACAGCACCTCGTTGCTTCGGTAACCGATGATGTAGCGAACATCATGGCGTTCACACCAACTCAGCAGCAAGGGGCGGTAGAAGCCGGCATCGCCACGGAAAACGATCTTCACGTCAGGCCAATGGGCTCTTAGCCCTTTGACCAACAACGACAATACGGCAGCAGAGTGGTAGGAGTCCGTGCGATTCACTGGCCGCAGGTAGCTGACCAGCAGATGACTCCCGCAATATACATACAAGGGCAGAAAGGCATAGCCGCCATAGTGACTGCTGTAGCTTCGACCTTCCTGCTGGCCATAGACTCGACTATCGGTGCCATCAAAGTCCAGGACGAGCGATTTGGGAGGTTTGTCATGCGACTCAATGAACGTTTGCAGGATCAGCTCATGCATCTGAAACACCATTTTTCTCGACTCCGAAGGCGGCATCTGGCTGGCTACCGCTTCCATTCGACACAAGGTTGAGGCACTACCCATGGGTTCCAGAGCACCAACTGCGCATTGCAAAGCCGCATCATGACGTAATTGCCGGTGGTCATTCAGATCGGCGAAGCCTGCAGCAATGCCATAAATACGCTGACGAAACAACGCCTCCCATTGGTGTGTGATACCTGCGCGGTCGCGTGGATCGGGCAGCAATCTGCAGGCTGCCTTACACAAGCCAAGGCGGTCATCAGCGGCTCGTAACAGTTCAACACCGCCGATGCCACTGACATCGCCACCGTTGAAGTTGATCTGGATTGAGCGTTTTTTTACCTTGCGGTTCAGGGTACAATTTGTCACTGGCGGAGTGTGTGCGTTTTGGATTGTAAAGCTCTGATAGGCCTACAATTTTAGTGACACTCCGCCACCTCTGCACGATTTATTCAGGCTAGAGCTATCCTTGCGGACCACAACTGTACATATTTCGGGACTCAATACACGGCCTGCCAACTCGCTACCCCTGCTTCAGACACCACCTGTTGGTGATCGCCCTCGGGTTCACTACCTGCCTGCTGGCCAAGCGTTGGCGTGGCGGGATTTACACCCGCTGGGTAACATCAATCAATTTCAGGTCTTTTACCTCCCTCCCAAGATTCGGGATTTATCTGGACACGATCATCGCTTGGTTATCTTCCGTTTTTAGATATTCGATCCTCTCATTGGCGAGTTACCGCGAGAATATTTACGCTGCTACTTTCCCTTGCTTTGTTTGATCGCCCCGTCCCGCTAGCAACCCACTTACTGATATGTCCTCATCTAGAGAATCCCAGTGAATACCATTAGGACTGAATGTGTAATTCTTCAATTGATCTTCCGATGCATTTAACAAACGGGGAAACCAGGCAAGTGGTACACCAATAGTGCGTCCATCAGTTAGCTCTACCCACATTGAATCATTTGCAAACTTAACGTTCTTAGCCGAAGTACTCATCCCACCTTTCCTCAATCAGAGTTCTATTTTCTTCTACTATTTTCAGTAGCTTCCTCAGCGTCTTCGCATCAAAGCCATCACTAGTGTCCAGGGTTATTTCTGTACCAACCCAGAATTTGGCTTCAGCTCCAGCTTTCTGTACATGGATATGTACGGGTTACAGAGGATTACCCTCATTTGAGTAAAAGAAGAACCTAAAGCCATCGAGCCTGAAAACTACTGGCATCTTTCCGTTCTCTCATTATATTTTTCTTACTTTATTGACTCACAGGAATCGTATCCAATAAAGTGCTGAGTCAATTGATTTACCGCTATTTAGGCTGCGGTCTCAAGCGGATCCAGTCCTAGCCGGGCCGTCATAGCTACGAGGGCATCTATCGTCATACTATCAATGCGTCCATTGCAAACATCGTTCACACGCGTTCGTTGGACCAGCATGATTTCCGCCGCAGCTGACTGTGTTAGCTCTTTATCATCAATGTAATTGATGATCGCATTCATCAGTTTAGTCTTTATGCGTCGCTGCGCGAGACCAGCAGGATCATCCATATGATCTTTAACAACAGCAGCCATTTTTTTATTCTTCAATAGAACCCTCCATACGATGATTAGCCTATATATAGAATCACCCTAATCTCATCTATGTACAGAATCCTATACATGACCGTTTGGCTTGTCAACTTCGCCTTGTATCGCTAGCAATTCGATACCATCTGATCCAAAGGAAGATAACAACAGCGCTAACCCGAGCTGGAAGCGGATGCGGGTTCTGGCGTAGCCAGGTTCTGTGCCTGGGTCCAGCGACAGCTCCATCGCAATGTTGAACGGAGCCGCTCCGCGGCAGAGTGATACTGCCATGCTGTGTCACTGTTTTCTCACACACCCCATTCCGGGATGTGAAAAACGAGGAAACCGCTATGCAACCCAACGAGCAACGTCGCTTCAAACGACAGTACCAGAAACACCTTACCGCCCTCAAGCTACGCAACATGAGCCCTTCCGCGCAGGATGTCTATGCTCGCGCCGTGCGCCGTGTCTCTACCGCCTACGATTGCTGCCCCGACCGCTTGACGCCGGATGAGTTGCGCCAGCACTTCGTCGCCCTGATTGATTCGCATTCCTGGAGCACCGTCCGATCGGATCGAGCGGGACTGCAATTCTTCTTCAAACACGTCGTCAACAAACCAATGGACTGGGGCACCATTGTCAAGCCCAAGCGGGTGCAATCCCTGCCCGATGTGATCACCCATGCCCAAGTGGCCAATCTGATCAATGCCACGCGTGAACAACGCTACGAGACCTTCTTCCTGTGCACCTACAGCATGGGGCTTCGCCTGGGCGAGGCTTTGGCCTTGCAAGTGCTCGACATCGATGCCGCCCAGCGCAGAATCCATGTGCGCCTCGGCAAAGGCAACAAGGATCGGTACGTCTTCCTACCCCAACGTACGCTACTGAGCTTGCGTCGTTACTGGGCCACTCACCGGCATCCGAAGTGGCTTTTTCCCGACGGCAGAACCGCTCAGGAGAAGTACCGGGCGACCAAAACAATGAGCGCCAGCGGCGTTCAACGATCCATCAAACGCGTGTCCTTCGAGGCCGGTATCCGCACGCGGGTCACGACTCACACCCTGCGCCATGCCTATGCCACGCATTTGCTCGAGCGAGG
Source organism: uncultured Granulosicoccus sp. (assembly GCA_947495035.1). Lineage (GTDB taxonomy): Bacteria > Pseudomonadota > Gammaproteobacteria > Granulosicoccales > Granulosicoccaceae > Granulosicoccus. The sequence continues at coordinate 172,434 of CANLXI010000014.1, read as the reverse complement.
TCTGAGCTTGCAGCACATTCAACAGTTGCTCGGACACGCCTCGATCACGACAACGCTGGTGTACACCAAACTGACCGAACCCGCTCAGCAACAGGCGGGCGAGTTGGTCGATGCGATGATCCAGGACCTACCCGTCACGCTCGATGCGGTGGAGTGATGCGCTCATGACACTACTGCAGACGATCGAGCGCTACGCGGACCCGTTTCTAGTCCGCCATGGACACCGGCTACGCAGCGAGCACCGACAGGCCCTGGCGGCCATGCGACGCTGCCGCACGGAGCACAACGGGCAGTTGCACTGGTACTGCCCGAACTGTGAACACACACAAGGCACTTGGCGATCCTGCGGACACCGTAGCTGTCAGCGCTGCCAGAACCACGACAATACACGCTGGCTTGAACGCCAGCAGGCCAAGCTTCTGCCTGTGGACTACTTCATGGTCACATTCACGTTACCAGCCCAATGTCGCGGCGTGGCCTGGGCCAATCAGCGTGAGATGTACGCGCTGCTGATCGAGACCGCCGTGAGCACCTGTCGAGATTTTGCACGCCGCGATAAACACCTGCACGGTGAGATCGGACAAAGCGCGGTATTGCATACACAGACTCGACGACTGGACTACCATCCGCACGTGCACCTGATCATCCCCGGTGGCGCCATCGATGCTGCCGCGCACCGCTGGCGTACACCCAAAGGGAAATTCCTGTTCTCCCACAAGGCTCTGGCCACGGTATTCCGAGCACGCATGCTTGAGGGAATGAAACAGGCAAAACTACTACCCCAGAGCACTCTTCCCGAGACCTGGGTGGTCGATTGTCGTGCCGTCGGAAACGGTCTGCCAGCATTGAAGTACCTCGCACGATACCTCTACCGTGGCGTGATCAGCGAAAGCCAGCTGCTGTGCGATGACGGAGAAATGGTCACGTTTCGCTACCTCGATGCCCAGACACAGCAGTGGAAAACCCGCACTGTCGACGGCGCCCACTTCCTGTGGCTGCTGATCCAGCATGTGCTGCCACGTGGATTCCGCCGTGTGCGCGATTACGGCTTTCTTCATGGCAATTCTCGGCGAAAACTGCTTCTTGTGCAGTGGGTCCTGAAAGTGTCGTTAGCGGCAATCGCACCGCCAAGACCCCGCCCGGAACTTCACTGTCCACATTGCACGATCCCGATGCGTTTCACCGGCATTTCCCTGCCAAAGCGTCTCTCGGGGTAGGCACTCAAGCCTGCCACTGTGCAACAACACAACATTGGTTCATTCCACTGAGGGTCTTGGCTGCATTATGATCATAGTCGCACGAATGATCACCCATCTGGGTGAGAGTCGCGTTCGCCCGGAACAATGCCAAGCCGCCGGCAAGACAACGCCCCATTCTATTTATCTACTATAAAAGAAGAGCTACCGATACATCGTCGGGCTCGTTCAACCAACGGATCAAGTCGCGGCGTGGCGCGACTTATCCTTAGTCGTTATGTTCATACCTACCTCTCGATAGGTATATAGCCAGGCTTCAGTCTATAACTGCGTTCTAAAAGCAGCCACAACTGAAAAGCTAAATCTCAAAATAGTCTGAATCCAGTCGCTTTATCTCAATAGTCTGGACTGTTGACACGCCAATATTGTGCTCTATCATCAAATCCGCAAGTCGTGGGCCGTCAATCAGAACGATTTTCTGACTTACCGATTTTGCGTAATCGATAGCGTTTGGAATGAAATCGCTGGTTGTGATGAAGATTCCTTTATGAGCCTGGTAGCCGGCAAGCGCACCGACAAAACTCTGTATTTCTTTCCTCCCAATATTGTTCTGCCAGCGTTTTGCCTGCACATATATCACATCCAAGCCAAGACGGTCTTCATTGATAATTCCATCAATACCTCCGTCATTAGATTTCTTAGTGACTTGCGAGGCCTCATCTTTGGAACCTCCGTACCCCATGGCAACGAGCACATCAACAACTATCTGTTCGAAGTGATATGGGTCTGTACCAAGCAAGTTCTCCAGTAATAGATCTCGAAGTTTTGCGTCTAGCTCTTGAGTAGCACTTTCGATTAAATCGTCCGGCGTGCTAGTATGCTGATCAGATTTTGCGAGCGTATTTGTTTTTGATTCTTGTTTTCTTCGACTCGCCTCCTCCCAGGCTTCTAAATATCCATCCAAGTTCTTTAGATCTTTGTCAGTAATCGGCCCAATGTGGCTTTGTAAGTACTTGCGGCCCTTATCTGTAATCTGATAGGTAAACTTCTGGCTAGGGTGCTTCTCAATAAATTCAGCCTTCACGAGTGCACTCATCGCCCATCCAGATCTGTTCTGCACTTGGGTTTGCCCACTCTTAAGCTTTCTATTCCTAATTTCTTTAGAAAAGTTATATCTATCAGAAATTCTTTCTAGCGCCGTTCTACGTGTTATCGGCTCCTTCTCTGCCATCTCCAATAGCGGCCTAAGAAACTCATCCCATGTCGGGCTATTCGAAGGATTGTTTTGCATAGGATATGTATTACCTATAGATCAACCTATATGGCTATTTCCAAAGCACACAGATTCAAATCTATTTTTTAATCTTACATATTTTAGCGCACTGTAACAGTGCCTGTTTTTCATAATTAGCAACATAACGCTTAGATAACCTGCGTTGGACGGGTCAAAAAAAAGATCATAGCCTCAGTGCAGTGATCTTTTTTTTGACCCGTCCAATGACAGGTTCATCTGGTTGTTGGACTTGCCATAATCCCGGCGTTTCGGCCACCGACTCTACTCCATAGGAATTTGCTTTTTTTCTCGTCGGATACACCGACCACTTCCAGTTCAGCGACTCTCCACAGGTACCGCACAATAGCCTGCTTTCCGCCTTTGCCTTGTCTGGTCCTATCGACTCCAGTAGCCCTCCCAGGTGTTCTCGGCAGAGCGCTCTCTTGTGCTTTGCCGCCCCCGCATACAGTCCATAATGCCGCACCATATGCTGTCCTGGTTCTGGCACATGTTGCAGCAGCCGTCGTATGAACTCCTTTGGCTTCACCGTCAGCACCTTCATGCGCTTATCTCGATGATCCTTGTACCGGAACCCTATCGCGTCATCATCACATCGCACGATCTGAGACGGATGCAAGGGACCTCCCTTCAGGTAGCGTGACAGATAGACCAGAACCCCGTTTCCGTGCGCATACTGCTCTTCTATTCGTACACACCAGCTCTTGCGATAGGTGGCCTTGTACAGCGTGTAGAATTCTCTCTTTCCATGATCGGGCGGTAGCTTCAGCTCCCTTGTCTTGAATGCGTCGAGTATCCTTGCCTGGAATCGTCCTCGATACAGTGCCTTCACTTGTCGGCCAGGCAGCAGGAACTGGCCTGTCTCCTTCCATTGATTCTGCGCATCCAACCCTCCTGCTGTCACCACACAGTGAATATGCGGGTGCAACGTCAATTGCCGACCCCAGGTGTGCATTGCCATCAAGATACCGGGCGTCACTGCATGACCCGATGTGTTCTTCATCATATCCATCAGGGTGCTGCGCACCACATCGAAAAACGTGGCCGTCATCCACTTCTGATTATATTGCCACAGCACCCGGTATTCCTGGGGCAGTGTGAATACGCAGTGAAAGTGGGCGCAATCCAATAATCTCTTCTTCTGCTCTTCAAGCCAATTAACTCGACTTCGCGCGGCGCATAATGAACAACTACGGTGCCGGCACGAATGAGCAATCAGACTCAAGTGGCGCTGCTCGTGACTGCATTCATAGGCACTCACACCTCGCTCTTCACTTTGGCAACCGGCAATGGCCTCGATTGCCTTGATGTGCTTCAAAGGCAGTGGTTTTGCCAACCACTGTTCCTTGTAACAGCGAACAATGTTCTGCACTCGATAACGACTTGAAGCTTCCATGTATCCTTATCCCATCCTTGGGTCAGAACATCAGACTCCATGACAGCACCGATTGTCAAGAGACGCTTTGCTCCGGCGGTAGCCGGCATGTCCAACAAAACATTCAGCTGCATTGGAGGCGACGCCGGGTTGTGGCGTAGCCACGTTCCGGTGGCGGGTCCAATGACAGCTGCAATGTAATGTTCTGGCAAAGCTAAACACTGCCGGTACGAAATAGCTTTCTAAGCTCATTGCTCGATACTGCCAAAACCCAGAACTTGCAGAGTTTAGGCTCATACCCTGATCCCATATTCTGGATACAGTTTAAATATCCAGTTCAAAATTTCTTCGGTAGAAACAATACTTACGCGCTCTCAAAAAGCAAACAACAACATTTATGTCTCATCTGATCTGAACTGACCTTCTGAAAAACCTTGTGCGGAGCAGAATCAGATTGGGTAAACGCTCAGATCCTGGCTGATCTTCCTACTCGTGGCATCCTGTTTACAGACTCACAACTCACTAGTCGCTCGAACACTTGAGAACCCACTTTACGAAAAGATGCCTTACTGGCAGAACACCAGCGCTCAGCTGCACTTGATAGCAACGCGGCGGAGCGGCAGCGCAGGCGTGATGCTGTCAAGTGACAGCTGCAGCGTTTTGTTCGATCAGTGTTGGAGAAATCTATAGCTTACCTCTGCAATGCTTCTCACATTCCACTCTACACCCCTTGTGCCTAGGGTGCGTGCCTACTTGCCTACGAAATTCCGCGCTCCTTTAATACATCTTTCAATGAATTAAAACCAACCACCCTTGATGCAATGAAACCAACAGATTTTGCCGCGTCCACATTAAGCTGATTATCATCTAAGAACAAAATTTGTGATGAAGGGACTCCTAACTTTCTTTCCACTTCCTGGAAAGCGTCCAAGTCAGGTTTTACCTTTCCCATCAGGTGAGATGCAAATTTATGATGGAACGCATCATCCAGTTTCATTTCATTCATTTTCCGTTCCCAATGAAGTACATTTGAATTTGAGAAAAGTGAAGTCGTATATCTATTTTTTAGAGAGTGTAGTAACTCAAGTGCGCCTGGGTATGGCCCGATAGGGAGTCCTGCAAAATGCTCAATAAATTGCTCTTTCGATACACCCAAAGATAGTTCTCGAACTATTTTTTCTGCAAACTCATCCACTCCTATCAGCCCTGACTCAAATGAGCGAGGCGATTCAGAAGTCAACCATTTCCGCCACAACAATTCCGATGTGGTTTCACCGGATATCCAGGCGTCCAAAATTGGTGTGCCATTTAATTCTACAATGACTCCGCCAAGATCAAACACTAAGTGGGTTATTCGTTGCGTCATCCGTATTTCCTTTATATACGTTATGGTGTGTCACCCCATGAATTCTTATTTCAATTCACCGAGTGTAAAATCATAATTTTATTAATGTCGATTCGAATTCTACTCCCCGTTCGTGGAAGGAAATTCATTTTTAGGGATCGAACAACTATTAGACTGACTCAAGTATGCACCGCATGCACCCACTCAGCCGTATTAAGCCAACCCCATGGCTACACCACAAATCCCTCAATACGTAAACACTCATTCGTATCGCAATACGGATGATTCTCGTAGTGTAGTCATTGTTGCGGATTCTCGTAACGCAGGTAAGGAACCGTACTACATGATGACTTTGCAGCAATGCTCTCTTGATAACATCACTGAGTGTCGATTCGCCAGGTTCCGGAGTAATACAACCAACTGATGGCGAACCTGATCAAGGCGAGTCACAGCTCAACCTGAAGCAATGCTTCCACCCATATCCGTCAGATGATTCGCCTGGCATCAGTACTTCGTGAGCCAGAGTGATTACCATGCAAGACTTACCGGCTCACCCCATCGCAAATCCATCGCATGCCTACCTCACGTTCGTCAGAACCTACGCTCCTGTTCACGCTGCGTGCGGTATGGACCCTGTTGTTCGGTATCGGCTTGCTCATGGTCGCCAATGGTTTGCAGGGAAGCCTGTTGGGCATTCGGGCAGAGGCCGAGGGGTTTCCGCCGGCCACCATCGGTCTGATCATGTCGGGTTTCTTTGTCGGCTTGCTGGCAGGCTCCCTGTGGACGCCAAGGGCAGTACGTCTGGTGGGGCATGTTCGGGTGTTTGCGGCCATGTCTGCCATTGCATCCGTGTCCATCCTGCTGCATGCACTGTTTGTGGATGAACTTGCTTGGTGGGCCATACGCTGTATCACCGGTTTCTGTTACGCGGGAATTCTGGTGGTTGCGGAAAGCTGGTTGAACAATCGCGCACCGGAGGAAACTCGCGGTCAGATTCTGGCGCTGTACATGGCAGTATCCTTCGGTGGGGTGGCAGCCAGTCAGATGCTGCTCAATCTGGCAAGCAGTGAAGAGGCAACGCTGTACATGTTGGTCTCCATTCTCATCTCGCTTGCCGTTGTACCCTTGCTGTTGCGCTCGACCCCGTTACCGAATGTCGAGGCCGATGCTTCCATTTCCCTGCGCGAAGTGGTCATGGCATCTCCTCTGGGCGTCTTCGGCATGTTCATCGCCGGACTCGCCAATGGCACGGTCTTCGGTATGGCTGCCGTCTATGCGCGTAGCGCTGGCTTCTCGGTGCCTGATACAGCCCTGTTCGTGGCATTGCTGACCATCGGTGCAGCGCTCTTGCAGTGGCCCATCGGCAAGCTGTCAGATCGCTTCGACAGACGTATCGTCATGGCCGTCGTAGCCGCCCTCGCTGTGCTGGCTTCATTGACCGCGACAGGCATCAAGTCGGTAGACAGCGGCTATTCCATCATCGTGATCATTTTGACAGGCGGGCTTACCCTGTCCATACACTCTCTGTCGCTGGCCTATACCAATAGCTACCTGAAGCCGGAGCAGATGGTCGGGGCAAGCAGTAGTCTGGTTTTGATCCTGGGAGCCGGGTCGGTAATCGGGCCCATCGTCACCGGTACCGCACTGGGTCTGTTCGGGCCGGCCGGTTTCTTCCTGTGGCTGGCAAGCTGCCATGCCTCTTTCGTTTTGTTTGCCATCTGGCGAATGCGCCAACGCGCGCCCCTGCCCAGTGACGAACAGATACCCTTTGTACCATCATCCTTTCAGGGGGCAGAATTGTCCACTACCTATCAGGAGGAGGCCGGTAGCACTCAGGAGTGATCACTTTCTGACTCGATATTCTCGCTCTGCCACTGCGGCAATTCAACGGCGGAGTCTTGCCAATGCGGAGTCTTGCCAATCATGCCGCATGCTGATCAGTCCTGATCCATCAGCTCGGTAAACGCAAGCCATCGGCCGTTGGGCGCTACAAGAACCAGCCCGTGCTCGTGCATTTCCACCATCAGCTTGCCATCGCCGCCGTCTTGCACGCCACTCTGGAAAGCCAGACTCTGTATCGAGGACAGTTGTTCAGCATGCCCATCCTCAGACGCAACAGGACAATCCAGCTCTGTGAACGGACCGAATTGCAACGCGATGAACCCATCTCCGAGCTGATAAGACCCACCCGAGGACACATTGCAATCGAGCTGCGCGGTCACTTCCCCCGTATCGGCAGATGCCTGAAACCGAAACTGGCTTCCCGTGACGATATCCACCTCATTGCCATTTAGCTGCGTATAGCGCACCAGTAACCAGGTGCGGTCCAGCAGTCTCTGTTCCGCGGGCGCATCATCATTGTCAGCGCTGCAAGCAGAAAGAGACAAGAGCGCAATGAACATGACAAACCGGAGTTTCACGATGTTTCTTCTGGAAAATTCGAGTAGTCAGGCGAATTCAATTCGGCATGGCAGGTCCATGTGCCTTGGCGAATACCCGATGAAAAATCAGAGCCGATGGTCTCAAGGTCGGTACTTTTGACTGTCAGAGGCCCGTTTGTTCAAGGCCCCTGACAAATCAGGAGTGGAAGTTACTGCGCCTTGTAGAAGCGCACATAATCGATTTCGAGTGCCGGATTATCGAACTCGATCAGATCGTTGGCGTTCGGGAATCGAGCATTGGAATCACGCCCCAGGCCACCGGCAGTGGTTGGAAAATTGGTCCAGTTGCCACCCATGGCCAGATTCAGAATCACATACAGTTCTTCGAAATCGGCTTCGTCATTGAGCATTTCACTCATCTGCACGCCGTCGATGTACCAGACCACGCTACCGGGGGTCCACTTCACAGCGTAGGTATGAAACTCCTCACTGTAATCGGTTCCGGTGTAAACCTGACCACTGGGCTCGGGCTTGATGAAGTTAGCATCGCCGAAGTAGGAGGAACTCACGTTCTTGAAATAATGGAAGGAGTTGTAGACATACCAAGGGGCATGACCCAGATTTTCCATGATGTCGATTTCCGTACGCTGTGTACCTTCATCGGCCTGTTTGTCATGCAATAGCCAGAAAGCCGGGAAAGTACCGGTGGCACTGGGAATCTTGATGCGTGCTTCGAAGTATCCGAATTTCTGACTGAACTTTTCATGGGTGGAAATGGCGCCCGAGAGGAAGGTCTGCTGCGCGGCTATTTCGTCCAGTGAACCCCAGGTACGCTTGTTCGTCGTTGTCTGCAGCGGGTTCTTGGCGGCACGAATGGCAAGTGTGGAACCATCGAACTGAAACGGGTTGTATACCGATACGATTTCATTCTGGTGTTCCTGATCCTCGCTGAGTACATTCACGTACAGCTGGTCTTCACCGTTGATGACACGATATTCGTAACGCTCTCCGTTGAATTCGCCGTCCCAGCGAAGCTGTGAATTCCAGCGATAGGGATTCAGTGCCGTGCCGTTGAATTCATCACTGAAAACCAGCTCGTAACCGCTGATCTGTGTGGCCTCAGGATAGTCATACGTGGCCGGGTCGATCAGACTCTCGACGCTGGCAGCATCCACATCACCAACAAAGGTGTCCACTGACACATCCTGAGCGAAGGCCATGGGTGACATCAGTCCCGTCATGGCGATGGATAAAAGGGACTTCTTCGCGAAATACTTGATAGTCATGGTGTGTCTTCTGAACTCTCATTCGATGATGTCTGTTGTCAGGGGAAGACTCCGTCTGGGGCCACCTGATGTTGAACGTCACCTGTTGATGTAATTATCGAAAACCTCACGCCTTGAAAATCCTCTCGCGACGAGTGGTCTATTAATATCGAATAGATTTGATCGGGGTAATTCCGTTGATAATGCACTGCAACACGATTTGTTGCTGGAGCGGATTCTACGGGACAAATTTGTAAAAACCACGCAATTTCACGACGTGATTCATGAAGATCCGGATATGATAACCAGCCGGAAAGCTATCCATAAATCCATGAAACTTGTTGTATTTACGCCAAACACCTGTTATTGATGGATTTGACAGGTCTTTTGCATGCACGTAGTCATATTTTCCCTGAGAGCCAGATCACGATTTATATTCAGATTTCAGCACTGCAATTTATATTGCGCCGCATTATTTTGCGTCTGAATTCGAGTAGATATTTCCCGCTCGACGACGTCCGTGGACTGACCGGTCCTTCAATCCCGATTCCTGCTGCGCATCGCACTTCGCAAACCGTGTGTACCGTACTCGTATTGGCATTCGCAGCTGAAATCACACCAGCACCGGCACCGGCACCGGCACCAGCACCAGCACCAGCACCAGCACCAGCACCAGCACCAGCACCAGCACCGGCATCAGCACCGGCATCAGCACCAGCACCAGCACCAGCATCAGCACCAGCATCAGCATCAGCATCAGCATCAGCATCAGCATCAGCATCAGCATCAGCATCAGCATCAGCATCAGCATCAGCATCGGCATCGGCATCGGCATCGGCATCGGCATCGGCATCGGCATCGGCATCGGCATCGGCATCGGCATCGGCGTCGGCGTCGGTGTCAAACTCGACACCCTGATGAACGTTCAACACACCCGTGCAGCATCGTCTCCAGCATCAAATTGATATGTTATAACATTCAATGTATGCTGCACCGCTTCCTGATGAACGATTGCAGAAAACCGATGATCAAGACCGTTTTCCCTCTGGTACTGGCAGTGCTCGCTACCTCCAGTGTCAGCCGCGCCGCTGTACCCGTTGTGGCCGTGGATATTGCCCCGGTACATTCTCTGGTCTCGCAGGTGATGGGCTCACTGGGCGAACCGAAGCTGATCGTTTCTCAGGGTGCATCGCCCCACGGCTATTCGATGCGTCCATCAGAAGCACAGGCCCTGCAAGAAGCTGACATTGTCTTCTGGGTCAGTCCTGCATTGACGCCCTGGCTTGCGGAAACCATCGACACGCTGTCTCCCGATGCCAGTCATGTGGAAATGCTGGAGATTCCCGGGAACACGATCCTGGCAAGACGGGAAAACGCGCTGTTCGAGGCTCATCATCACGACGACGAACATGGCGACGACCTCGACGAAGAACACGACGAAAACCAAGGTGAAAACCACACCGAGGCGCATGATGAATCTGACCACCAACCGAACGACGAAGCACACGACGAAGCACACGACGAAGCACACGACGAAGCACACGACGAAGCACACGACGAAGCACACAACGAAGCACACAACGAAGCACACAACGAAGCACACAACGAAGACCAACATCACGACAAACACTCAGACAGTTCTCACGACGAGCGCGATCCTCATGCCTGGCTTGACCCTGCCAATGCACTGATCTGGCTCGATACCATTGCAGATGAACTATCCAGCGCCGATCCGGAAAACGCAGCCATTTATGCAGCCAATGCCAAGTCTGGCAAGGCCGAGATTCAATCGGCGAGATCAGACGTGGAGTCGATCCTGGCTGGTGCACGAGGCCAGAGCTTCATCGTTTTCCACGATGCTTACCAGTACTTCGAAAGCGCCTTCGATTTCCCGGCCTCCGGCGCCATCGCGCTTGGTGATGCTTCCAAACCGGGTCCTGCACGCATTCAGCAGATTCAGGATCGCGTCAAGCAGGCCAGTGTCTCCTGCGTATTGGCAGAGCCTCAGTTCAATCCCGGTGTGGTGGCAACCGTACTCGATGGCACCGAAGCGCGGTCGAGCGAGATCGATCCACTGGGCTTCGGCATCGACAGTGGGCCAGAGCTGTATCCGAGCATGCTGCGTGGACTCGCCACGGCACTGGCCGATTGCGTTTGAACGCAGTACGCTCTCTGCCACCACTGACTCATGACCGATGACACGCATGGCGGCTCCGCTACAGAACATCCCCACCAACATCATCACGGGCTTTCTCGGTGTGGGCAAGACCACGGCCATCATGCACCTGCTGCAGCACAAGCCGGCAGATCAGCGCTGGGCTGTGCTGGTCAACGAATTCGGTGAAATCGGTGTCGATGGTGGCTTGTTGCAGGGGCGTCACAACAAGGAGAGCGGTGTCTACGTACGCGAAGTGCCGGGCGGCTGCATGTGTTGTGCAGCCGGTTTGCCGATGCAGGTGGCCCTCAACCAGCTGTTGATCCTTGCCAGGCCGGATCGCCTGCTGATAGAACCCACCGGGCTCGGACACCCGAAGGAGGTGCTACAGGTACTGTCGGGCATCTATCGGGACGTACTGGATGTGCAGCAGATACTGACCCTGGTGGATGCCCGTCATCTCAGCGATCATCGCTACACCAGCCATGACACCTTCAATCAGCAGATCGCAATCGCCGATTGTGTCATCGGCAGCAAGAGCGAACTGTATCAACCCGAGGACAGAGACAGGCTGCAACGATATGTACAGGACCATGGACGCACCTCGGCGCAAGTGCTGTTTGCCAGCAACGGCCAACTGGATCGTTCCATCCTGAATCGCAAAGAGGACGCCCAACGTGATTCGGGCAGGGAACACACGCCCCATCACCCTCATCATGAGTCCCATGAGTCTGCTGTCCTCGTGGCCGATGAGCCCTTGCCTGCCTGTGGCTATCTCAAGGCCGAGAACAGCGGTGAAGGCTATTGCAGTGTCGGCTGGCGATTCGCAGCTGACAGGGTCTTCCGCCGCGAGTGCCTGTTCGCTTTTCTCAGTGGCATCGACGCGGATCGCATGAAAGCCTGTTTCCGCACGGACAAGGGGGTATTCGGCTACAACCTGGCCAGCAGTTCGCTGACCGAAATGAAGCTGCAGTACTGTGACGAAAGCCGAATCGAAATCATCAGTCCAGCCATCGACGACAATTGGGAAGACCAACTGTTGCAGTGCCTGGCAGACTGATCGAGCGGCCGGGTTTCCCAACGCGGCAAGACTCGCTTACACTGGCTACCCTTTTGCACCACGGTAGTGCTGGTTTCGATGTCCGGACTTGTTGCACTGGCAGTTGCCTACGTTCTCTCGCAGTTCTACCGCTCCTTCCTTGCGGTACTGACACCGCAGCTCAGTGCCGAGCTCGGCGCCGACAAGGCAGATCTGTCACTGGCGTCCGGTCTGTGGTTCATCAGCTTCGCCCTGATGCAGTTTGCCGTCGGTGTCGGACTCGATCGTTTCGGCCCTCGTCGCACCGCCACCCTGATCTTCGGTCTCGCAGGCGGTGGTGGTGCCTTCATCTTCGCCATGGCTCAATCACCTCAGGCCATCGTGATCGCGATGACACTCATCGGCATCGGCTGCTCGCCAGTGCTGATGGCCTCTCTGTTCATCTTCGCGCAACGCTTCGACGGCCGGCAGTTTGCCGTCATGACCTCCTGGCTGGTGGCTTTCGGCAACCTGGGAAATGTGGTGGGCAGCAGTCCGTTGGCCAGCGCAGTGGATGCCTTTGGCTGGCGAGCGGTCATGGCCGGACTCGGCGGCCTGACCGTGCTGGTGGCTGCCGCCATTCTGCTGCTGGTGGAAGATCCGGAAGTCGACGCTCCGGGCAATGCCGGTCTGTCCGGCTATCTGACTCTGCTGAAAACCCCGGTACTGTGGCCCATCATGATCATGACGCTGCTGTGCTATGCACCGGTGGCTGGCATTCGCGGGCTCTGGACGGGTCCTTACCTGACCGATCTGTTCTCCGCTGACAGTCTGCTCATCGGCAAGGTGACGCTGTGGATGGCCATTGCGATGATTGTCGGCAACCTCATCTACGGCCCACTGGACAAGCTGCTCAACACGCGCAAATGGGTCGTGTTCGGCGGTAATGCCCTGGTATTGCTGGCCTTGCTGGTATTCGTGCTGCAACCGATACCCGGCATCGGCGTTGCCACCGTCCTGTTCATCATCATCGGTGCTGCCGGTACCAGCTATGGCGTGGTCATGGCGCATGGTCGTGCCTTTCTGCCGCCCGAGCTGGTAGGCCGTGGTGTCACACTGGTCAATTTCTGTTCGATATTCGGCGCCGGGGTCATGCAGTTCGTCACCGGCCAGCTGGTCGCCACACAAGCCGATTCCAGTTCTCCGATGACCTATCAATTGCTGTTCGGCAGCTATGCAGTTCTGCTGCTGCTGGCTCTGCTGGTCTATCTCAGTGCCCGGGATGCTCCCCCGGGGCGCGCGCAACTGCCCGGAGACAACGCTCGCATCTGATGCTCAGTGCGCCTCTTCCCAACTGTTGCCCACACCCACATCCACTTCCAGCGGCACCTTCAGGGTTACCGCCTTCACCATCAGGCCACTCACCTGCTCGCCCACACTCTCCAGCTCACCGGCCTTGACCTCCAGCACCAGCTCATCGTGTACCTGCATGATGATCCGTGCATCGATACCGTCCTTGCGTAACCAGTCATCCACATCGATCATGGCACGCTTGATGATATCCGCCGCAGTACCCTGCATCGGTGCGTTGATGGCCGTGCGCTCGGCATAGTTTCTCATCTGCGCATTGCGGGCATTGATGTCCGGCAGGTACAGGCGACGGCCGAACACGGTTTCCACATAGCCCTGTTCCTTCGCCAGCGCGCGGGTTTCGTCCATGTAGCGTTTCACACCCGGATAGCGTTCGAAATACAGATTGATGTAGCTCTGCGCCTCACCGCGGGGTATGTCCAGTTGCTTGGCCAGACCGAAGGCCGACATGCCATAGATCAGGCCGAAGTTGATCGCCTTGGCCGAGCGGCGCTGATCGTCCTCCACCGCTTCCAGCGGTACGCCGAACACTTCGGCAGCGGTGGCTCTGTGCACATCCAAACCTTGCTCGAATGCCGTGACCAGTCCCTCATCACCCGACAGATGGGCCATGATGCGCAGCTCTATCTGCGAATAGTCTGCCGCCAGCAGGCGATAGCCCTTCTCGGCAATGAAGGCTTCACGAATGCGACGACCTTCCTCGGTGCGTACCGGAATGTTCTGCAGGTTCGGATCGGTACTGGACAGGCGCCCCGTGGAGGCTACGGCCTGGTTGTAGGAGGTATGCACCCGATGCGTCCCGGGGTCGATCTGCTCTGGCAGCTTCTCGATATAGGTGGACATCAGCTTGGTCAGGCTGCGGTGCTGCAGTATCAGTTTCGGCAGCGGATAATCCAGGGCCAGCTGCTCGAGCACATCCTCGGCCGTTGATGGCTGCCCCTTGGGTGTCTTGCGAATGATCGGGAACTGCTTTTCGTTGAAGAAGATCTCGCCGATCTGTTTGGGGGAACCCAGATTGAATTCCCGACCGGCATCCTCATAGGCATCGCTCTTCACCTGCTCGATGGTCGCAGCCAGCACCTTGCCCTGCTTGGCCAGCATGTCGGCATCGATGCGCACACCGGTGCATTCGATGTGTGACAGCACATGCAATGCCGGCAGTTCGATGTCCTCGTACAGCGTCTTCAGCGTTGCCTCGGCGCAGAGCTTCGGCCACAGCGCCTGATGCAGACGCAATGTGATGTCGGCATCCTCGGCGGCGTAGTGGCTGGCCGCTTCCACGTCTATCTGGTTGAAGGTCAGTTGCTTCTTGCCCTTGCCGGCGATGTCCTCGAACTTCACCGTGGACACACCCAGATATTTCTTCGCCAGGGAATCCATGTCGTGCCGGGTGGCGGTGCTGTCCAGCACATAGGACTCGAGCATGGTGTCATGTGCCACGTTGACCAGCTCGATGCCGTGATTGCGCAGCACATTGATGTCGTACTTGATGTGTTGCCCTACCAGATTGCGCTGCTTGCCTTCGAGTAACGGTCGCAAACGCTCCAGCACCTGTTCTCGATCCAGCTGCTCGGGGGCATCCTCGTAATCGTGAGTCAGTGGTACATAGGCGGCGCGCCCCTCGGCCACGGCGAAGGAGATGCCGACCACCTCGGCCTGCATGTAGTCCAGGCTGGTGGTTTCGGTATCGAAGGCGAACAGCTCGGCCGCTTCGAGCTCGGCTATCCAGCGATCCAGCTCCTCCAGGGTGAACACAGTCTCGTACTGACGATCTACCGAGTCATCGGAGCCAGCTGCCGCATCGCCATTGCCAGTTGCCGCATCACCGTCCTCATCGCCATTGGCTTCGCGAGCCCGGCGATTCAACAGCGGAGACTTGCCCTCGGCCAGCTCACGCGACCAGGTGTTGAACTCCAGCTCCTGGTACAACGCGCCCAGACCCTCGACATCCGGCTCGCCGATACTCAGATCCTCAAGCTTCTGCGGCAGCTCCACATCCAGCCGAATCGTGGCCAGATCCTGCGACATCGGCAGATGCGCCAGAGAGTCACGCAGTTTTTCGCCGATCTTGCCCTTGATGGCATCGGCATTGTCGATGACGCCCTGCAGGGAACCGTGAGCACTGAGCCACTTGACCGCCGTTTTCGGGCCGCAGCTGGGCACACCGGGAATGTTGTCAGAGGTATCGCCCACCAGGGCCAGGTAGTCGATGATCTGCTCCGGCGGCACCCCGAACTTCTCGATCACGCCTTCCACGTCCATGACCGTATTCGTCATGGTATTGACGAGCGTCACCTGCTCGTTGACCAGCTGCGCCATGTCCTTGTCACCGGTGGAGACGATGGTCTTGAGGCCCGCCCGGGTGGCCTGTACCGACAAAGTACCGATGACATCATCGGCCTCGACGCCATCCACGATCAGCATCGGGAAGCCCATCTTCTCCACCACCTCGTACAGTGGCTTGATCTGAGAGCGCATGTCATCGGGCATGCGCGCACGGTTCGCCTTATACTCGGTGTAGATGTCGTCACGAAACGTCTTGCCGCTGGCGTCGAATACCACCACCATGATGCTCGGCTGATAGTCTGCTACCAGCTTGCGCAGCATGTTCACGACCCCGTAGATGGCGCCGGTCGGCTGGCCTTTTGCATTACTCAACGGTGGCATCGCATGAAATGCCCGATACAGGTACGCTGAGCCGTCAACCAGAATAACGGGGCTATCGGTGGCAGTATCGGATTTGGCGGTGCTGGACATACGAATAACCTGCTTGGGCTGTAGGGATAGTGTACCTATTCACTCGGCCTGTCATTTCGAAAACACGCCGATAGTCGGCAAGGGACGGATCGATGCGAAAGCTACCCACTCACAATCAGATGCGCCGGGATGCCCGAGACAAGGCTCTGACACGCGATTCCTGGAAGATCTTCCAGATCATGTCCGAGTTCGTCGAAGGCTTCCAGCAGCTGGCCGATCTGAGTCCGTCGGTGAGTATCTTCGGTTCCGCCCGCTTCAAGCCGGACAACCCCTACTACCAGTACAGCGAAGAGATCAGTCGCCTGCTGTCCGACTCCGGTTTTGCGGTGGTCAGTGGTGGTGGGCCGGGCGTCATGGAAGCGGCCAACAAGGGTGCCTTCAGCGGCAAGTCGGCCAGCGTGGGCCTGAACATCAAGCTCCCGCATGAGCAATCCGGCAATCCGTATCAGGACATCAGCCTGAACTTCAAGTACTTCTTCGCACGCAAGGTCATGTTCGTCAAATACGCCTCGGCCTATGTGGTGATGCCCGGCGGCTTCGGCACACTCGATGAAATGGCGGAAATCCTGACCCTGGTGCAGACCGGCAAGTCCAAGCGCATTCCCATCATCCTGTTCGGCACCGACTTCTGGAAGGGTCTGCTGGACTGGTTCGAGACCTCACTGGTGGAGGCCGGCACCATCAGTCCCGGTGACATGGATCTGTTCCAGATCACCGACGATCCGCAGTTCGTGGTGGATGCCATCTTCGACTTCTACGAAGGCGTGGAGCTGGATCACATCGACGATTCGAAACTGATGATGGATCTCTGAGGGCCTTGCCCGGGAGCCTGCCTCCCGACTCCCGACTCGGGAAAATACGCCCTCTCGCTTAGCTGCCTGCCACGGACCTGAAGGGCGTATCACGACACGACGCTCGTTCGCCGTGGGAATACGCGGCAAACCTTGATCTGTCGCGAGGCCTGAGGCCTGCCATGGCGGCAGCAGGCCTCGATCAGAGGGCCTTCACGCGGCCTTGATCATGCTGTCCAGTTCCCGCGATACCAGGGCGTATTCCTCATCGAAGCCTTCCACCAGTGATGCTAGACCCTCATGGCTGCCATCCTTGATGGCATCCTCGATCAGGCGACAACGCCGTGTCAGGGTATCGGCTCCCAGATAGGCGCTGCTGGATTTCAGGCTATGCGCACAGGCAGCCACGGCGTCCAGATCATTGTCCTGCATCGCGCTCTGCATCGAGGCTATCAGTTCGGGTGTCTTGTTGAAATACACACCCACCACCTTGGTCAGCAGACAGGCCTTGCCGGGACGCTGCAATCCACGAATGGTATTGATGGCCTTGAGGTTGATGACCGAGGCGGATGTCTCGTCACTGCCATCGCTCTCGTCTGGCGAGTCCACAGCAACGCTGGCGGAAACAGCTGACGCATCGGCCTGACGGCCGGTTGTCGGTTCAGGCGTCCGTTCGGCTTGCTGTTGATCGTCCGGCATTGCGGTGGCCCTGGCGGCCTGATCCACTGGCCGAGCAGCAACGTCATCACTGCCCGCGACCTCGGCCTGCACACCATTGTCCGGCACATCTGCGTCAGTCGGTGTCCCGGTAGCGGCGACGCTTTCTCTCGGACTCGTGTCGACTGCACTGTCTGCGCTTCGATGATTGGCAGCGTCACGCAACGCCGCGCCGGCATCGGGATCCGCGTCAGACGCTGCCAGCTGATCGGCCTGCCTCCCCGAATCGCTCTGAGGCTTGCCGCCAGCCACACTGCCCTGTGGGCCGACAGCGTGCTCGCTCTGTGCGTAGGCAGAACCGGGGATCTGTCTGAAGGTCTCTTCTACCTTCTCGAGATGATTCTCCGGCAGATCATCCTCTCGGCCACCCGATGGCCTCAGGGCTGGTGTCTGGCTGTGCTGAGTCTCGTCAAACGGCTCGCCGCCCGGACGGCCGACCCATTTGGCAATCATGTGCGACAGCACCTGTGTACGCACCGGTTTGGACACATAGTCATCCATACCGGCAGACAGACACTTCTCCCGATCACCTTCCATGGCATTGGCCGTCAGTGCGACCACCGGTGTCGGTGCATTGAGCCCACCATCCGATTTCAGGCGCCGGGTGGCCTCGTAGCCGTCCATGGTTGGCATCTGGCAGTCCATCAACACGATGTCGTATTTCTCGGCCTCGCCGCGTGTAACGGCATCCTGGCCATCGGTGGCCAGTGTCACTTCGCAACCCAGTTGCTCCAGCATGCCCATGGCCACGTCCTGATTCACCGGATTGTCCTCCACCAGCAGTACCCTCGCATTGACCCCGGATTGGCTGATGGCGGCGACAGGTTGCTCGCGCAATCGCGTATTGCCGCTCTCGCTGGGCATCAGTGATGCCAGTGAATCGTGCAGTACCGACTGTCGCGCAGGCTTGCTGACGTACTTGTAGATACCGAGTTTGCGCAGCTCCATGCCATCGAGTTGCAGTATGGCGGAAGTGAGCATGATTGCCTGGATATGCCGAAAATCCGGTTCGGCCTGTATGGCCTTGGCCAGTTGAATGCCATCCATTTCCGGCATGTGCAGATCCAGGATCAGTACATCAAAGCCCTGATCCCGATCATGTGCAGCCCGCAGCGCCTGCAGTGCCAGTTTGCCGCTTTCCACGGTTTCCACCAGCACACCCCAGTTGGACAACTGGTGGTACAGGATCGTGCGGTTGGTTTCATTGTCATCCACCACCAGCACCCGTGCACCGTGCAGTGAACGCCGCCGTGAGGCACCGGGTACATCCTCGGCCACATCTTCCAGTTCCATCGTGAAGCTGAATCGTGTGCCTTCGCCCAGGCGGCTGCGAAACGAGATATTGCCGTTCATCATCGACACCAGCTGCTTGGTGATGGCCAGGCCCATGCCGATACCGCCGTGGCCACGTGTATTGCTCGGATCTGCCTGGGTAAAGGCATCGAACAGCTGTATCTGCATTTCCGGGGTAATACCTTCACCGGTATCCTGCACATCGCACAGATACACCGACTTGCCCTTGCCTTCCTGCTTGCGCGTCACGCGCACCACGACTTCGCCCTGCTGAGTGAAGGCGATGGCATTGGTAATCAGATTGTGCAGTATCTGCCGGACGCGACCCGGGTCACCATCCATCTGCACCGGCACGTTGGAGTCGACGTAGCAGATCAGCTCGATGTTCTTGGCGTGCGCTGAACTGGCCAGGGAAGCACAGACATCCTCGACACAATCGCGCACCGAGAATCGACCGTTCTCGAGTTGCAGTATGCCGGACTCGATCTTCGAGAAATCCAGCAGATCATTGATGATGGCCAGCAGTGAACTGGACGAGGCCGCAATGGAATTGACGAATCGCTCTTCCCGCGCCGACAGCGTACCGCCCAGCAGCAAGTCCGTCATGCCCATGATGCCGTTCATCGGTGTACGCAATTCATGGCTCATATTGGCCAGAAACTGGGACTTGGCCTGATTGGACGTTTCCAGCTGTTGCCGACAGGCGACCAGCTCCTTGCGCAAACGAGTGACCTCGCTGTTCGCAATCTGCAATTGGGCCTCGGCATTGGCCATGGTGACACCTTGAAGGGTTGACTGCGGATTCACTGATACCGGTCTGCGTGCGGGAAGGTCCTCATCCGGCATGGCGATGGTCTGCTCCAGCAGGTCGGTATCGGCAGAATCACGCAACTCCGCGTCATGCTCCGGCCACTCGGCACTCACGGCTGCCCGCCGGGGCTCGCTTGGCAGGGAATCGCGCCCGGCACGAAACACATAAAGAATGAAGTTCAGGCCGACCAGCACCAGCGCGGCCAATTCGTAACGCATCTTGTCCAGCGCCTGCAGTACCGGCGCACTGATACTGCCGTCGGTCAACCAGACAATATCCCAGGCGGGCGTATCCAGTCGCATGCTGACGAGCGCAACAATGGCTGCGACGCAGGTCAGCAGGACCAGCAACACGCGCAGGTGTATCGACCTGCTGCCACTGCGATCTGTCATGCCTGCGGCATGGCGCTCCGGCGATGCATGCAGGTGAGTGTCATTCTGTGCTTCCACTATCAAGGCTGCCTCTTGTCTGTCGAGCCGAGTCGAGCTCGGTCAGCGGTAACGCCGGGTATCGGTGCATCTTGCTGTGCCGCTTATCCTCATTTGTCCACCTATCGGCCATCGCAGGCATTCCTTGACCGCGCTGCCCTGCCCGGAGCCGCTTGTACATGGACTTCATGTCATGCGATCGCTCGGTTCTGTCTGCCGACACAGTCAGCGGGAGAATGGGCTCGCCTCGCCAACGGCCTGCAATAACCGTGGCAATTGAACTCTTGCGTCACAGTTTGCCCCTGCCGAACGCCTCGTCCACTTCAGAAATGTGGGCTGAAGCCGTTTTCCTCTCTGATAGCCACACACCCATTGCCGAGAGATGTTCCATGTCACTACTTTCACTCACTCGCGCCGGTCTTCTGCTGACAGGATTGCTGGCCTCCAGTTTCAGTATCCCGGCACTGGCCGACGGCACCATCCGATTGAATTTCGGTGTCTACAGCTCCAACAAGCCCTCTGCCATGGTCAAGGTCTACCGACCGATCCTGAAGGAACTGGAAAAGAACATGACGCGGCGTCTGGACCGCAACGTCGACATCCGCATGCAGATCGCGAAGGACTATGACCAGGGAATCTCTCACCTGATCAACGGTCGTGTGGACTTCTCGGCCTTCGGCCCGGCCTCCTATGTCGAAGCCAAACGCATGAATCAGGGCATCAACATCCTGGCGGTGGAGAACGTCAAGAATTCCAAGGTGTTCTACGGCATCATTGCCGTCAACAAGAACAGCACCATGAGCGATATCCGCGAACTGCGCGGCAAGTCCTTTGCCTTCGGTGACGAAGGCTCGACCATCGGTCGCTTTCTGTCACAGCTGGAACTGGAACAGGCCGACATCCGCGCAGGTGACCTGAACCGGTACGAATATCTGGGAAGACATGACAAGGTTGGCACGGCCGTGGGTGCTGGCAGTTTCGATGCGGGCGCTCTGAACGAGAAGACCTTCAAGAAACTGGTTGAAGCCGGAGAACCCATCCGCGAACTTACCCGCTTTCCCAATGTCACCAAACCCTGGATAGCGCGTTCAGGTCTGGACGACGAGATTCTCGCTGCACTGCGTGAATCACTGCTGGAGGTCAAGGATCAGAAAACGCTGGCCGCATTGAAGATCGACGGCTTTCTCGAAGGCAGTGACGATGACTACAAGGTCATCCGCAAGGCCATGGACAACAACAGCATCTTCTTTGAAGACCGTGAAGAGGTGTTGATCAGCAGTCGCCCCGCCGGTCACGCAGAACCCGGCATGCAGGCCGCAGTGGCAGGCGGCCAGTTGCAGGTGGACATGGGCAATGCCGTCAAGATCGAGCATTCCCCCGATCTGCATCATGCCTCCGAAGAAGGCGATCATCATCAGTTGACCGTCAATATCACCCTGCCTCGCAGCCTCTTCGAAGCCAATCGCAATGGTCACGCGCTGACGATCAATCTGAGAATTCCCGAACACGCCATTGACGATCCGGTACCTCAGTCCGTGGGTGACTGAGACACCTCTCAGTCCGTATTCCGTCTGCCCGTCCGTTCACGACCTGACCCATAGAGAGCGCCCCTATCCGTGTTTGCAAGATTCTTCAGAAACTGGCCATTGCGCCAGCAAATCATCCTGGTCATGGGCTGCACCATTCTGGCAGTGGGCCTGTCGGCGGCGGAATTCGTGCGTTTCAACGAGAACCGCGCCTTTGAACGAAACTTCAGAGACCAGACCCAGAAGCTGGTCTCCATGCTCTCGGCCACCTCTCTGGACGCCATTCTGAGTGAAGATCGACCGGTACTCGATACCACCATCCAGCAACTGGTGCAGAACGATGCCGATGTCGAAGCCGTTCACATCTACAACGAAAACGAGGAAGTGCTGACTCAGTGGACCAAGAGCGACTACATCGATCCAGAGCTGTGCATGAATTTCTCGCATGATGTTCTGCTCGAAGGCGAGTCCTTCGGTCACATCGATGTACAGTGGAATGTGCAGCGCCAGCAGGCAGAGATCCGCGCCTACGCCACCAAGATCTACCTGTATGCCGCGGGTATATCGGTGATCCTGGCGTTGATCGTCGTCGGCCTGATCAATGGCCTGGTCGTCACCCCCATTCGTCTCATACACAATCATCTGCTATTGCTGCAGGCCAACAAGAGCAACGATGAGCTGGAGGTAGTTGCCGCGCGAGAACTGATGGACCTGGGCAATTCGGTCAATGAACTGGGCAATATTCTCGAATTACGCAAGCAGAAGGAACACGAGCTGGAACAGGCCTCGCGGGCCAAATCCGAGTTTCTGGCCAATATGTCTCACGAATTGCGTACCCCCATGAATGGCGTGCTCGGCATGCTGTCACTACTCAAAGGTACAAGCCTGGACCCCGAGCAGAGTGAACAGGTCAAGATAGCCACCACCTCGGGCCGCTCACTGTTGACACTGATCAACGACATTCTGGATTTCTCCAAGGTAGAGGCAGGCAAACTGGACTTCGAAACCATCGACTTCAATCTGGAAGAGCTGGTTGAAGGCTGCGCCATTGCGCTTTCGGAACAGGCCAATGGCAAGAATCTGGAACTGCTGTGCAACATACAGGGAAATATCCGCCATACCGTCAAGGGTGACCCCACACGCCTGCGACAGGTGCTGACCAATCTGATGGGCAACGCCGTGAAATTCACCACCCAGGGCAATGTCCAGGTCAGAGTGAGAATCATCGAGGAACTGGCCGAGGGGACAAACCTGCGTTTCAGCATCATCGATACCGGCGTGGGCATTCCACAGGATGCCCTGCAGACGGTGTTTGACTCCTTTGCACAGGCCGATGGTTCCACCACACGGAAATACGGTGGCACCGGCCTCGGCCTGGCCATCAGCCGTCGCCTGATCGAGGGCATGGGCGGCAAGATCGGCGTGAACTCAGAAGTCGGCAAGGGCAGTGAATTCTGGTTCGAGCTTACCCTGCCCTGCCGTGGCTGCACGCTCACCGAAAAGGCAGAACAGCAACTGGTCAGTGCCCGTCAGGTCATGCTGATCGAAGAGAAGTCTTCCTCGGCCGAACTGATGCAGATGCTGCTGGCCGAGCTGTCGCTGTCCACTGTCACGGTCAATGGCGGTAGCGAGGCACTGAAGGCCATTCGCAACGCTGCCAGACAAGGCAACATGCCCGATCTGATTCTGTTCAATGCCAGCCTCTCGGACATGCCGGGAGACGTCTTCGCACGTTGCATCGAGGCGGATCCTGCCTTCGATGGCATCCGTCTGGTACCGATGGCCTACGTCACCGAACAGGTACAGGAGTTGTATCCGCACAAGAACTCGCGCATTGCCGCACAGATTACCAAACCGTTCAAGCGCTCCGAGCTCGGCCAGATTCTGGATCGCGCCATGAGCGAGGATTTTCATGAGATCGAGATAGAGGATCTCTCCCTCCAGGCCAGACGGGATGCCTATGCGCACATCCGGATTCTGGTGGTCGAGGACAATGCCGTCAATCAGGAAGTGGCGCTGGGCATGCTGGAGAAAATCGGCTTCTGCGCCGATGTCGCCGACAATGGACAGGAAGGTCTGGATCTGATCGACACCGGGCATTTTGACCTGGTGCTGATGGATTGCCAGATGCCAGTGCTGGACGGCTATGCCGCAACGCGCGAACTGCGACAACGTGAAAAGGACCGACCCGATGCCGGTTCACGCATGCCGGTCATTGCATTGACTGCCAATGCCATGACTGGCGACGCCGAGAAATGCCTGTCAGCAGGCATGGACGACTACCTTTCAAAACCCTTCGAAGAACACGCTCTGGAAGAGAAGATCGTGTTCTGGCTATCTACCAGACTGTCAGAACTGATGGCACCTGAGGAAGATGCTTTCGATCAGGCTGCATGATCCGGAATCCACCATGAATATAACACCAGAAAATCAGGGACGACCGAAGCCGTACAGGGTGTTCCGGACCTGTTGCAAGCCCGGCACATTGATCCTGTCTCTGCTGTTGCTGCTCGGCAGCACGCAGGCACTGGCCATACCTTCGCCCGACCTGGTCATCAATCTGTCTGCCAGTGTGGCCCAGTTGCTGGGACTGCTCAGCGTGGTCTTCGGCGGCTTTGCCATGTCGGCCAAGAAGAAGGCCAGCAAGAAGAATCGGGGACCCGGTGTCGGTGGCAAGCTCATGCTCGGCGTTGCCGGTCTGATGTTGCTGGGTTCTCTGGCAGCCAATGTCCTGCAATACACCAGTTCGATCGATGCCAAGAACCAGCGTCTGCATACCAATCTGGTGCGAAAGTCCATCGAGAACGGTGAGGCCGTTGGCGATACCAGTCTGAAGACGCTGTCCTTCAGTGAACAGCTGGATCATCCGCAGGGCATCTCGACCGAGACGCTGGCCGAATGGCTGGAAGACGATGTACCTCTGAACATCATCGATGTGCGTGAGAACGAGGAGTTCGAAACCGGCGCCATCGAGGGCGCGGCCCATCTTCGCTATCCCGACGTCCTGGCGCGCTCATCGCTGCTGCCGGACAATGCCCGTACCCTGCTGCTGTGCTATTCGGGCAATCGCAGCTCGGAGCTGTGCGGTGAACTGACCAAGCAGGGCAAGGAATGCAATTTCATGATGGGCGGCTACGAGAAGTGGTTGACCGAATCACGCCCTCTGTCCTCCGATATCGATATCTCCAAGGAAGACCTGCGACAGCTGCCGGACTTCAAGAACAAGGACGTGCTGCTCGATACACCCGATGTACACCGACTGGTCACCGAAGAAGGCGCGCAGTTTCTCGATGTGCGCTACCCCAACGACTTCGTGAAGGGACATCTGCCGGACGCCACCAATATCACCATGCGCGCGCTGAGCAGCCCGGCACTGGCCGAGAGAATCTCGGCGCTGGACGATGTCCCGTATATCGCTGCCTGCTATGACAAGCGCAGCTGCTTCTATTCGCAGCTGATCGGCCTGCGTCTGGAACGTGCCGGACTGGATTTTCGTGGCCGTTACACCGTGCCGCACGAGTACTACATCGAGAAGAAATCCGAACGCGCCCATGTCGAGAACTGGAAACAGAATCAGGAACAGTTGACGCTGGCCAGCTATGTCGTCACGCCGCTGCGTGCCATTCTGGACTACATGGTCGATGTCAGTGGGCACTACGCACTGGGACTGCTGGGTGTCGTGCTGATGATCCGCCTGCTGCTGCTGCCCCTGGCCCTGAAGGCCGAACGTGATACCCGCGTGCAGAAATCCCTGTCGGGTCGTATTGCCGATCTCAAGGATGAACTGTCCGAGCATCCACGTGCCCTGTCCGATGCCACCCTGCAGCTGTACAAGCGATTCAACATCCGTCCCGTGATCAACATGCTGGCCAGTCTGTTCCAGCTGTCACTGATGCTGCTGTTCTATTCTGCGGTGAACCAGAGCAGTCTGGGCTGGGAACACAGCTTCCTGTGGTTCACCTCCGCCGCTGACACCGATCCCCTGTTGATCCTGCCGGCTCTGGCAGCTGCCCTGTTCGTCGGTGTGCTCGCCTCGCAGAGCCCGGCCAGGACTTTGCGCAAGGGCCTGTTGTATGGTCTGGCGGGTGCTGCCCTGTTCTGGTTGCTGCAGGCGCTGGGCGCTGCAGTGAACCTCTACCTGGCCATCAGCATGGCCTTTCTGATCATGCAGGGCATGTTGTTTCGGGTCATCGGCAATGCGCTGGAGTGGGATACCGCGGGTGCTGACAAGACCGGGTCCATCAAGGACACTGGCCTGATACCACTGGCCCATGCTCACTATCTGCCCGAGTCCACCGGCAAGAAGGCCGCCCGACTCGGACAGTTGATCGAGGCCGGTTACAACGTACCGGACGGCTTCGTGTTCACCAGCGAAATCACCAACAAGACACGTCGCACGCCGGACAAGCCGCTGCTGAGTCGCTCACAGGGCAAGCAGCTCGGCAAACTGTGGAGGAAGCTCTCCACCAGCAAGGTTGCCGTGCGCAGCTCGGGAGCCAATGAAGATGGCGCCGACAGCAGTTTTGCCGGAGTCTACGAATCCATTCTGAATGTCTCGCGCGACGAGCTCGAGGACGCGGTCAGAGAGGTCTATCAGTCTTTGTGCTCCGAACGTTCCGCAGCCTATACACAGAGCACCGTGGATGTTGGCCTGCCGATCGTGCTGGATCAGGGCGGTGTCGTGGTACAGAAGATGGTCCCGGCCGAATACGCGGGTGTGATGTTCACCGAGCATCCCGGTACCACCGGTGCCATGATGGTCGAGATGGTGACCGGACTGGGTGAAGATCTTGTCAGCGGCAATGTCACGCCCGACACCTTCGCCTTCGGCAAACTGAGCAGTCAGCTACTCGAAGAGGAATCCAGCAGTATCGAGCTGCCACCCATCGACCTGGCGCCCTTGCTGGCCCTGGGACGCGAGCTCGAGGCCATGTTCGATCACCCGCAGGATATCGAGTGGGCCTATGCCAAGGGCAGATACTATCTGCTGCAGGCACGCGACATCACCCGCTCGGTCAGCAATGGCAACTCGCTGAAGAACCTGGCGGAACGCGAACGCAGCAAGCTGCTGCAAAGCCTGCTGGGCGAGCGCAAGCGGGTCCGGCGAAGTGAGCAGATGGTTCCTGACGAAGCCGTCTTCGTGCAGAGCGAGCTGTCGGAGCTGCTGCCGCGTCCCACTCCCTTCAGTGCCGATTTCATGGAACGTCTGTGGGCCGCCGGCGGTAGTACCGATCTGGCCTGCCAGGATCTGGGCATTCCCTACAGCGTCCATTATCGATCGGCGCCTTATCTGAACACCGTGTTCGGCTGGACGTACGTCAACAAGCTCGAGGAACGACGTCGCCTGGGCAAGGGGCCCGGCGCACTCTCCTCGTTCAGGCTGGCCCGAGATGCCGAGAAGACCGAGGCGGAATTCCGTGACGAATTCCTGCCGACATTCCAGGACGAGATGGTCGAGCGCAACGCCGTGGCCATGGACCGCCTGAGTCTGGAAGCCGCCACCAAGCTGCTGTCCAGCTGGGTCCATCGCTTCATCGAGGAGACGTACTGCACGGCAGAGCGCATCAACATCAGCGCCGACTTCCACATGAAGACTGCGCTGGACAAGCTCGCCGCCGCGAACCTGGAGCCCACCCGCTACCTCAACGACAGCGAGGAAACGGTGGTCAGCCATGCCATGTCCCTGTTGAGCGGCAACAACGTGAGGGCCGAACACATCGAGGAGTTCCTGCTGATCTTCGGTCACCGCGCGCCGCTGGATTACGAGTTCTCCGAACCACGCTTCAACGAGGACATGGAACTGGTACGCCAGTACATCGAGCGTTCGACACAGGCGGCTCACACCCAGCTGGACGAGGATCATCCATCGCTGCCGGACAGCAAGGTGCTGACCATTGCCGTGCAGCGCGCCCGCAACTTCATGCGCCTGAAGGAAGAAGCCAAGCATTACTGCCTCATCGAACTGGCTCAGATACGCCGCTTGCTGCTGGCCATCGATGCCAGGTGTCAGCTGGGTGGACTGGTCTTCCAGCTGCGCATCGATGAAGTCACGCAGTTGACCGACTCCGCTCAGCGCGATGCACTGATGGCGCTTGCCAGGCAGCGCTTCGCGGATGCGCAAGCCTGGAAGGGACTGCAATTGCCGGCATCCCTGTCGGTCAGCGATCTGGAACGCATCGACATGCTGACCGGTACTCGCCCCGATGTGGTCGAACAGAATGACCTGGCCGGCAAGCGCGTGGCCGGCGAGCAGGAAGTGATCGGTACGGTTCGTGTCATCACCGACATCGATCAGATTCATACCTTCCAGGAAGGCGAGATTCTGGTGGCTCGAATGACCGATCCCACCTGGTATCCGCTGTTTGCTCAGGCTCGCGGCATCATCACCGAAGTCGGTGGCTGGCTAAGTCACGCCGCCATCGTCGCTCGTGAATACGATCTGCCGGCCATCGTGGGTGTGCCACGCGTCTGCCAACGACTCGAAAGCGGCGACATCGTGCGCATGAGTCTGTCAGGATCGGTCGAGATCATGAATGCGGCAACCACCGGTCCAACGGCACCGGCAGCGAACGAGCACGCTCGCCTGCAGACGGTCACGGTGGATGAAACGACGGGCATCGTGGTGCCCGAGGGCGAAGCGGCGAATGACGATGCCAGCAGCGATGAATCGCTGATCAATATCTATCAGCTGACCTCCCGCAAGATGTACCGCTACCAGCAGGGTGTCGAGCGCCGTGCCATGAAGAATCGACTGGGTGACCGCCGCGCCCAACCGCGACTCACCGCCAGCGGTGAGATCGAACGGGACAGACGCGCAGCCAATCGAGCAGCGAACATCGCGATGATGAAAAAGGCCAGCTGATTTGCCATCTTCTGCCTGGTGATGCACCCCCCCCCCTGAGGGCGGGGCTTGTCATGTCGCTCTTGCGCGGGACACAGCACTCGGAGTGACCCGTCAGCCTAATTGGTGCCCATCCACAAACCCGTAACTATTTGAGTTGACGAGAAAATTTTGGCGGCGGACGTAAAAAATCCTCTTGGTTTTGGTATGTTTGAGTTGCGAAGCTTAAACACACACCAAGAGGATTCCCGCATGCGAGAGACCCGCAATGCTCAGGTCAGTATATTCCATTTTTATGCCGAACATGCGCTGGGCGATCAGCTCAGTGCTTTGTCAGATTTGCTCGATGATTACCCGCTTATTCTCGATGCAGTGGAGCGCGATTTCCGTGTACCCGATACCACGGCAACCGGCGCCTGCGGGTTGAGCGTGGACAGCGTCTTTTGCTGCCTGTTGCTCAAGCAGATCCTCAAGGTGAGCTACGAGAAGTTATCATTCCACTTGGCCGACTCGCCGACGTATCGGACGTTTGCTCGACTGCAGGTGGATCAATATCCCAGTCGTTCTGGCCTCCAATCCACTATCCGTCACATCAGCCCAGAGACACTCGAACAGGCGAACCAGTTGTTCCTGTCACACCTGGTTGAAGACAACACGCTCAAAGTGGATCGGTTACGTATTGACAGCACTGTGACCGACAGCAACATAGCAGCGCCCAGAGACAGTCAGCTGCTGGCCGATAGTATTCGTGTGCTGAGCCGGTTACTGTTTCAGAGCAACGAAATGACAGGTGTAAAAATCCGTTTTACAGATCAACGCGATAAATCGAAATCGTTGTCCTATCGCATTTTTCACGCTAAAAAGGCTGAAAAAGACGAACTCTACCCAGCATTACTGGGCTGTGCCACAGTTGTGTTTAAACAATCACGAAGCGCCATTGAAAAGGTCAGGCTTAACGCAAACAATTCTGGAAATGCAGAACGATGGGTCGACAAGGTTGAGCACTACATCGCCTTGCTACTCAAGGTCATCGATCAAACTCAACGACGTGTTTACGATGAAGAAGATGTTCCGGCATCGCAGAAGATTGTCAGTATTTTTGAGCCACATACCGACATCATCGTGAAGGGTCTGCGCGATGTTCAGTTCGGCCACAAGATCAATCTGGCGACCCAAGAAGATGGTTTCATTACCTACTGCAAAATCGAGAATGGCAACCCGGCTGACGCCGTGCTGTACGTGTGCGTACTCGAAGCCTGCCGGGCTGACTACGAGAAACTTCCCAGCGCAGTTGTTGCCGATGGGTGCTATGCCAGCCAAGCCAACGTTGAGTCTGCCAAGGCGTTGGGCGTGAAGCGAAATATATTCAGCAAACCGGTCGGACTTGCACTGGGCGACATGGGGGTGAAGAAGAAGACGTTCGACGCCCTGCGTAACTTTCGCGCAGGTATCGAAGGCAACATATCGGAACTCAAACGTGCATTTGGCGCAGGCAAGGCGACCTGGAAAGGCCTTGATGGCTTCAAGGCCTTCGTCTGGTCATCGGTATTGAGTTACAACCTGATCCGGATGGTCCGGTTTTCATCGGCCTAGCCACACAGGTAAGCATTATGGGTCATGAAAATCGCACGAAATCAGATAGTGCGACGGACGGTTATGCCCTGAAAACGAGCCAAAGAGGGTAAATCGTGGAATTGGGCGCTAAAATTCAGTCAAGCGAGAACATGTTCAGAATCAGGTTCCGGCTCTGGGTAGCAAGATTCATCGTCGACCGTAAAAGCAGGCTTTGTGGATGGGCACTAATTGGCCGGCAGGAGATCCGGCAGGAAGGTCGTGATCTGCGGGAAATTCCACAACAGCACCAGGCCGACTATCTGGATCAGAACGAAAGGCCAGATACCTCGGTAGATATCCCCCGTGGTGACCGATGGCGGTGCTACCCCACGCAGATAGAACAACGCAAAGCCGAACGGCGGTGTGATGAAGGAAGTCTGCAGATTCACCGCGATGAGAATGGTGATCCACTCCGGTGGCATTAGTGCCGGATCTGCGGCATAGATGACCGGTCCGACAATCGGAATCACGATGAAGATGATTTCGATGAAATCGAGCACGAAGCCCAGCAGGAACAGCACCGCCATGACTGCCAGCAACAGCGTGCGGGGATCCTCGATACTGCGCAGCACCTCCTGAATGTAGTGCTCACCCCCGTAGGCACGAATCGACAGACTCAGGAACAGCGAGGCAACCAGAATCATGAAAACCATGCTGGTGACCTTGGTGGTTTCGCGAACCACGGAGGTCATGACCTTCTTGCTGATCAGCACGAAGCAGGAAAACAGCAGACCGAATACCGCCACATGATAGGCGGCGATGGTCACCCATACGGCAACCTTGTTCTCCAGATTGACGTCATCCAGTGACATGCGCAGATCGAAGTTGCCACGCATCAGCAGCATGATGACGACCGCAAATGCGGCCCACAGAATGATACGCGTGGCACTGCGATTGCCTTCGGACAGTCGCGCTGCTGCCAGCATGATGGCACCCGCCGCACCCAGAGCCGCAGCCGGCGTCGGACTGGTCACGCCGCCCAGGATGGAGCCCAGTACCGACACGATCAGAATGACCGGGGGCGATACCACGCGCAGCACGTCAATGTTGCTGAGCCTGGTCAGCGCCGCCTTGACGCCGAACAGGATCAGCAGAACGGGAATACCGTAATTGACAAAGCGCTCGCCCGGCGTGTTCTCGGGTCCCAGAACGAAGATATCCACCAGTACATAGGCTGCAACGCCCACGATACCGATCAGCAATGGCAGGGGCCGGTACTGAGGTTGCAGGGTCATCGACAGCAACAGGATGGTCAGCGACGCCAGCGTCACCAGAGCCGTACCGTGGGAGATCAGTCCCGTATCACCGGCGAAGGCTTGCGAGGTGATGAAGCCCATGTTGGTCAGGGCCAGCCACAAGGCTACCAGCAGAATCACCGGGCCCAGCGTCAGCAGCACCAGCAAGCCGGTGCGGTGGCCGTAGTGTGCCGCCACATCGAACTTGCCGGAGTCGGCCTCATCCAGCTTGATCGGAGGCGCCGACTTGGGTTTCAGCAGCGCATAGCCCAGTGCGTACAGGGCATACATCAGGGCCAGTACCACACCCGGTATGAATGCTGCCTTGAACAGGGTACCGGTGGACAGAACTGCCGGTTCACCCAGCATTTCCATGACCGTCTGCCCCATTTCCTTGGCTCGGTTCTCCTGACCGATGGAGTACATGTCGCCCACGATGGAACCCAGCAACACGATCACGATCGAGGGCGGAATGATCTGACCCAGTGTGCCTGAGGTGGCGATGACCCCCGTCGACAGCGACTTCGAATAACCCGCGCGCAACATGGTTGGCAGGGCGATCAACCCCATCGTGACAACCGTGGCACCGACCACACCGGTACTGGCTGCCAGCAGGGTACCGACCAGCACCACGGCGATAGCCAGTCCACCGGGCAGAGTGCCGAAGGTGCGCGCCATGGTGGTCAGCAGGTCTTCGGCGATGCGTGAACGCTCCAGCGCGATGCCCATGAGCACGAACAGCGGTACCGCCAGCAGGGTCTCGACGTTGCCACCGAAGGCGCGCGAAAAGATGCCACCCGACCAGGTGGAGAGTATGGACAGGAAGGCCCCGTCCCAGCCCTGGGGCAGTACTGGAATGATTTCGGTTCCCGCATTGCCTTCCACCAGGGTGTACAGCAGGCCGGCGTGACTCATCACGGCAATGATGCCGAAACTGACGATAGCGGAGCCGGCGATGGCAAAGGCCACGGGAAAGCCGGACAGGATGCCGATGAACAGACAGGCAAAGGTGATGATCAGCGATATTTCAACGCCATTGAGACCAAAGAACATGTCATTGGCCTCCGGATGGCTTGTTGGATCCGCCAGCAGGCGCCAGGGAAGGTGTGGAAATGTTGTCGTTCAGGTTCACGCTCTGTCTGCTGTCGGTTCGGATTCGGCGGCGTTGATGTTCGGTCTCCCGCAGGCGTTCCAGTTGTTCATTGGCGGAGGCCGTGGCATCCGGGTAGGCCGCCGCGGCCACTGTGGCATCGCCGGAGCGCACACTCTGACGGGCATCGTCCGGTTGGGATGAATCCGGCAGTGGACTGCCGAGATTGATGTCGGGCTCTGCCTGCGCAATATCGGTTGGATCAACCGGATGCGATTCTATCTCTGCCTTGCTCTCGAGCAGGGCCCACAGATTGCGCAGCATGAAGGCAACTGCCTGCAGGAACAGCAGGGCGGCAAACACCAGTATCAGTACCTTGAAGGTCCAGACCCAGGTGAATTCAGCCGTACCGGAAGTCTCCAGACGAACGCCACGCCAGCTGGCCTTGTCGGAGAAGATGTTCATGGGACGTTGCGCGAAGATCGAGTTCATCGCCAGTGGCCAGGCAAACCACCACATGAGAATGGCTGACGGCATCATGAAGAGGATGGAACCCAGAAAATCGATGAATCGCCGGGCCTTGTAGCCCAGATTGCCGTACACCAGATCGACCCGCACATGACCCCCTTCGATGAAGGTATAGGCCGATGCCAGCGCAATCAGCAGTGCGTTGTAGAGCTTGAGCTGACCGGACATCCACTGCAGTTCGGCGTTCGACAACTGCATGCCGAACGGCGAGAACAGCAGTTCGTTGCCACGAAATACCTGACCCATGATGATGATCATGACTTGCTGCATCATCAGCAGCAGCACGAACCACGAGGCCAGTTGCCCGATGCGACGGTTGAAGGCTTCCAGCGACAGGACTGTCGATTTCAGGAATCGGCGACTGATCAGGCTCAACAGCAACAGCAGCAGTACCGTGCTCAGCACCATGTACAGGAACTGCACCGACATGCCTGCCAGCGTCATGGCGACCATGCGTTCCTTGAGTACATCCATGTGGAACCACTGCCAGAGTGTCCACGGCAACATCACCAGATCGATGAAACCCTGTCCCAGGCCAGCCAGAATCGATAAGAGTGCCGCCAAGCGAGCCTCCGAAAAACGTGATCAGAAAAACCGGAAAACCGCAGCGTCAGGGCTCCTCATCGGTAAGAGGAGTGATACCGGGGCGCCATGGTGCACCCCGGTACCGGACGCTGCAGTCATTACCGCTGTTACCAGCGATTCAGGCCTGTATCAGCCTGCGACGCGAGTTCGTTGGCGAGTATAGATGCCATCGGACAGATCAGCCCAGCGAGCGGACAATTTCATGCTCTTCATGACGGAATCATGGGTCTTGGCGAAGAATTCGTCATCCATGTTCTCATCCAGCACTTCCTGGGAAGCGGCTCCGAAGGCATCCCACACGGAATCGGGGAATTCGAGTGTCTGCACACCACCAGCCACCAGACGATCCAGCGCAATCGCGTTGTTCGCCAGATACTGATGCAGGTTCCAGGAGTTGGCGTCTCCACAGGCAATTTCGATCATCTTCTGATGATGCGGCTTCAGCGATGCCCAGCGATCGGCATTGATGCCGACTTGCAGACCGGCGCCCGGCTCATGGAAACCGGAGGTGTAGTAGAACTTGGTGACTTCCTGGAAACCGGCCTTCTCGTCGGCCCATGGACCGATCCACTCGGTACCGTCGATGGCGCCTGAAGCCAGAGCCTGATACACCTCGGAACCCGGCAGCGTCTGTACGGAGGCGCCCAGCTTGCCCAGAGCCGCTCCACCCAGACCCGGCATTCTGAACTTCAGACCCTTGAAGTCATCCGCGCTGTTGATCTCCTTGCGGAACCAGCCACCGGACTGAGCACCGGTATTGCCTGCCTGGAAAGATACCAGACCGAATTCCTCACCCAGTTCACGATGCAGCTCGTGTCCACCCATGTGGTAGTACCAGTTGTTCAGTTCCAGCGCTGTCATACCGAACGGCACCGCGGTGAAGAAGGCAAAGGCCGGGTGCTGGCCAACCCAGTAGTAATCGGCACCATGGTACATGTCCGCCTGACCGGTGGTGACCGCATCGAAGACGGCCGGCAGTCCGGAGACCAGCTCGCCCTGTGCCTTGATCTCGATTTCCAGCGTGCCATCGGACATGGCGTTGACGGAATCCGCTACGCGCTGCGCTGCGTCGAATACACCCGCCAGGCCACGCCCCCAGGTGGTGACCATGACCAGCTTCTCACGACCTTGCGAGATAGCGGGTGCCGATGTGATGAGACCAGTACCGGCGACGGCGGCAGCTCCTGCTGCTCCAGCGCCTGTTTTCAGAAAGTGACGTCTTGACATGTTGCAATTCTCTTTAGAGTGATTGACAGAATCAATGAAGGTGATATGGCAATGAAAAGCGGGTCGTCCCTGTGGTGTCTGCGGATTCCGATTCCCCGCAACGCCATCTTGTTCTTGTCCGGCACAACAATTACTCACCGGTCAGCGGCGTGTAATGTAGCTCAATAGACAAACTGCCGTCTACCTAGAGAACAAGTGCTGTGATCCTTGAATTTGCAAATGAGTATTGGTTCAGGGTATCGAACCGCTCGGTCGAGGCCCCGTAACCCTCCCCCGAGAGGTTCGACAGTTTCTCGCGTAACGGTGATTCGGACTGGCGGAACCCGCTGTTGACACTGGAATGAGCCTTGCAGCACAGGTCGGAGACACGGCCGGCGTTATGATCGGGATAACCTTGTTCAGGGCAATTTTCCCTCTCGTCTGACACTCGGGGAACGTTACACTGCGACAAGCCTCTTATCGCCCGAAGCGGACAGACCGAACTGCGGATAGACACCAGCAAGCCATGAAACCCACGCGCCCATCGATTGCCCGCCTTGTGCATGCAGTTTCATGCCTGTTTCCGCTGCTATTCTGTCTGCCACTGGCAGCCAATACACTGACACCTCCGCAGATCACCATCACCACTCAGCTGACCGAGGTCCAGCGAGGCACCTTCGATGGCCGGGATTATCTGACGCTGCACATCGGCGGACACGAGATCGGCCCGTCCGGTTGTCGCAGCAATATACTGCGTATGGATACCAGCAGCGCAGCCGGTGCGGCTCGCCAGGAGGAAATCGAGACGCTGGCCCTGTCAGCCATGCTCTCGGGCTCGCTGGTGGTGGTGGTAGTGCCGCTGGATGCCAGCCAGTGTGTGGACGGCAAACCGACCTTCACCGATCTCTACCTCTCCTCGTCCAGCCCCTGATCGATTTTCCCGGCCACCGCTTTCCCTGTTGCCAACCCGACGATCAGCAGGGGTGACATCGGTGGCAGATGCCGAATTCGTCTGTCGATCCCGCGCCCTTTCCTGTTAGTATTTTCCATAGCTGGGATAAATATCCCAACTTTTCGACGTGGCGGCACATGAACCGGCGAACTACTTGCTCCGGTCTGTCAATTGCTCACCATGGAAAAACCGGCGCATAGCCCGATAGCATCACCGTCCATGACCGGAAAAGCATGAACGAAAGCCTGCAACAAGCCGTGACCAAAGTACTCTCGCCACTGGTGCGACTGCTGCTG
Organism: uncultured Granulosicoccus sp.; assembly: GCA_947495035.1. Lineage (GTDB taxonomy): Bacteria > Pseudomonadota > Gammaproteobacteria > Granulosicoccales > Granulosicoccaceae > Granulosicoccus. The sequence goes on along the minus strand of CANLXI010000014.1, from coordinate 136,367 downwards.
CGTCATGGTGTCTCGCATGCAGAATTTGCCAACTGGGCGAAACAGGCCTACGTCAGGGAAGCGGAGGAACATTTCGGCATCGATGGCAAGACACCCACGCTTTCACGCATTGCCATTGTCACCGGCATCAACCGCAAGGAGGTCAAGCGCATTCGCGAACTGCCCAGTGACGTCAATACCGGCGTCAGCAAGCACAATCGTGCCGTTCGGGTCGTCACCGGCTGGTTGCAGGACCAGGAATTTCAGACCGCTCAGGGCAAACCGCGGGTGCTGACCTACGGCGACAGCAGCGACAGCTTCAATCAGCTGGTGAAGCGCCATGGCGGTGATGTGCCAGCCCGTGCCCTGCTCGATGAACTGGAACGCGTGGGAACCGTGCAACACGAGGCCGGCAAGGTGTCACTGTTGCATCAGGGTTACGTACCGCAGCAGAGCGAATCGGCCTTGCTGGATATCTTTGCCACCAGTGCCACCGACCTGCTGACCACCCTGGACTACAACCTGAATGGCCATGATCAGCGACGCCTGCAGATGAGCGTGGCCTATGACAATGTCACGAGCGAAGGTCGGGAACAGTTTCGTCAGCTCAGTGCCACCGAGGGACTGAAGCTGTTGCGCTCGCTCGATGCTGCCTTGTCCGTGCACGATCAGGGCAGCGATACCGGCGAGGCCGACAAGGGACACCACCGGGTCGGTCTGGGACTCTACTGGATCGAAGATATCGAACCGCCACAAGACACTGTGCACAAGGCAGACAAGAAGGATGACTGACATGTACAACACCCGGTCTGAATGTCGCTCTGCCACAAGCGTGGGCCTGCTGAGAATCCAAACAGTACCCGCAACCGGGGGCAGGACCCAACGCAAGTCCCCTGGCAGAACCCTCGGCACGCTGCTCTTGCTGTTGTGGTTGCTGCCATTTCTCGGCGCCTGCGACGGCGGAATCTTCGGTACCGGCGATGGTGGCGATATCATCAATCCGGATAATGTCGAGGGTTCCGATCCGACAGATGGTGCCGGTGATGGCGACGGCCAGACCGATGCGGGCGACACGCCCGGGCCGGATGATGCCGACAACGGAGGCACTGCCGGCGGTAGCGAGACCGCACCGCAGGCACGTGGCTTCGAAAACCTGCTGGCAGGCAGTGATCGTGAGACCCCGCTGTTGTCCCTGATCAACCTCAGTCAGTCCCCCATCACTGCCTTCGCCGATGCCGATACCACAGCCCTGTTCACCCCGGCCATCCAGCCCGGTGACGTGTCGTCGCTGGTCGCCGTGCCCTTGAACAGTCAGTCCCTGAGCCTCATCGAGGCGGACGAGGGACGTCCGCAGTTGCTGCTCTCCCCACTGAATCTTGGCGTGTCATCGGTCAGCACTCTCATCGTCAGGGATCGATTCGACGAAACCGATACCGATTCGGATACCAGTGGCGCTGAGCCCGACTCGCCTGCCCCGCTGGTGGAGATACTGGCCCTGCCCTCTCGGCTATCGCCCGGCAGCGATGCACTGGCACGCGTGCGCATACTGCAAGCCTATGCCATTGCCGGAGATACGCGATCGGCGCAGATGCTGTTGCTGCCCGCGGGCGACGATCCCGGCGGCAGCGAGGTTTCCCTGGGGTCCGTGTCGCCGGCAGACTTCCAGCAGATACCCGATTATCGCGAAGTGACTGCTGGCAGCTATGCAGTGCAGGATTCCCTGCAACGCTTCTCCCCTGTACCAGTAACGCTGGCAGCAAGTCAGTCCTATACTCTGATACTAGACGGCAGCGATGACGTGATCATGATCGTGCAGGACAGTGAATCGGGTGATCCCCGATAGTTTCCCAGGAGTCTCGATCCCATGACCGCGAGAAAGAAACTGCTTGTCGTGTCTCACGCCCCTTCCGAGAACACGCAACTGCTGCTCGACGCTGTCATCCGCGGCGCAAGGCATCCCGATATCGACAAGGTCGAGATCAGCTGCCGCGCCCCGCTGGAAACACACCCGGAAGATATCCAGTCAGCTCAGGCGCTCGTCATCGGCACGACCGAGAATCTGGGTTACATGGCAGGCTTGATCAAGGACGTCTTCGACCGCTGCTACTACCCTTGTCTGGAACGCACTCAGGGCCTGCCGTTCACCTTCTATGTTCGCGCAGGCCATGATGGTACCGGTACACGACGTGCCATCGAGAGCATCAGCACCGGCTTGCGCTGGCGATTGGTGCAAGAGCCATTGATCTGCCGCGGCGAGTTCAGTGACACCTTCGTGACGCAGTGCGAGGAGCTGGGCATGAGCATGGCTGCCAGCCTTGAGGCCGGCATCATTTGAGACCCGATTGCCAGACCCATCCGCCGGAACGACGCGTATCTGTTCGAACCCGGGTCAGCCTCGATGAGACATGAGTCCATGACCGGAAACCGCCTTCGGCCGATGGCGCTCCGCTCGCGCTAGGCCGGCTCCAGCTTGGCATAGGCCAGCACCAGCCATTTGCTGCCAACGTCCTCGAAATTGACCTGTACGCGAGCCTGCTTGCCACGCCCTTCCTGATCCAGCACCACCCCCATGCCGAACTTGCCATGGCGCACACTCTGTCCGATGCTCAGGCCGGTATCGCTGGCCTCTTCGACAAACCGGGTGGATTGCTGGGGGCGATAGACCGGCATGCTGACCTGCATGCGTGGCCGGATTTCCTCCACCAGGTGGTTGGGCAGTTCGGTCACGAACTTCGACGGGGGATTGTACTGGTCGCGACCGTGCAAACGGCGCTGCTCTGCCATGGTCATGTACAGCTTGCGCTCGGCCCGGGTGATACCGACATAACACAGACGCCGCTCCTCTTCCATGCGCAGCGGGTCTTCCGCCGACCGCTGGTGGGGAAACAGCCCCTGCTCCATGCCCGCCATGAACACGATCGGAAATTCCAGTCCCTTGGCCGAATGCAGGGTCATCAATTGCACGGCATTGTCGTCCGCTTCCGCCTGACCTTCCCCGGCCTCCAGCGCGGCGTGTGCCAGGAATTCATCGACGGCACTCATGTCGGGGTCTTCATCCTGCTGATGCACGAAGGTGCGTGCTGCATTGGCCAGTTCCTCGACATTCTCCACCCGGCTCTGGCCACGATCGCTGCTGTCCTTCTGAAAGTGCTCCAGCAGACCGCTGAGCTCGGTCACGGTCTGTACCTGCTGGGGCAAGGCCTGCTCGTCGATGGCCTCGCGTATCGATTCGATCAGGGACAGGAACTTGCCGACAGCGGTATTGGCCCGTCCGCTGAGTCTCTTTTCCCGCACCAGATCGCTTGCCGCCTGCCACAACGGGATGCTGCGTGCGCGGGCTTCGGCGCGAATGTCACCGACGGTCTTGTCGCCGATGCCTCGCGCGGGCTGGTTGATGATGCGTTCCAGCGACACATCGTCATAGCTGTGGGTGGCCAGCCGCAGATAGGCCAGCGTATCCTTGATTTCGGCCCGTTCGAAGAATCGCAGGCCACCATAGACGCGATAGGAAACGCCTGCCGCCACCAGGTATTCCTCGACCACGCGTGACTGTGCATTGGAGCGGTACAACACCGCACAGTCGCGCCGTTGTCCACCGTCAGCGACGTGATCGACAATGGTCTCGACAATGAATCGGGCTTCATCGGTTTCGTTGTAGGCGTTGTACAGGGTAATCGGGGCACCCTCTGCCCCTGACGTCCACAGGTTCTTGCCCAGCCGTCCCTGATTCTTGTCGATCAGCGCATTCGCCGCATTCAGAATCGTGCTGGTGGAACGGTAGTTCTGTTCCAGTCTGACCAGATCGGCACCAGCAAAATCCTTGTCGAAATTGAGAATGTTCTCGACTCTCGCGCCGCGCCAGGCATAGATGGACTGGTCATCATCACCCACCGCAAACACATGTCCGGTCTCACCGGCCAGCAAGCGGATCCAGGCGTACTGGATGGCATTGGTATCCTGGAACTCATCGATCAACAGATGCTGCAGGCGTTTGCGGTAGTGCGCCAGCAGGGCAGGCGTATCCCGCAGGGTTTCCAGCGAGCGCAGCAGCAGTTCGGCAAAATCCACGGCGCCAGCACGCTTGCAGGCCGCCTCGTAAGCTGTATAGACCCGGATGTACTGTGCCGTGATCGGGTCGTTCTCGTCGTCGATGTGTTCTGGCCGACGCCCCTCATCCTTGTGACCATTGATGAACCACTGCACCTGGCGAGGTGGAAAATGGGTTTCATCCAGCTCCAGGGTGCGAACGACTCGCTTGACCAGACGCAGCTGATCGTCGGAATCCAGAATCTGAAAGGCCTGAGGCAGATCAGCCTCTTTCCAGTGGGTACGCAGAAAACGGTGCGCGATGCCATGAAAGGTGCCGATCCACATGGGCCCGACCGTCTGACCCAGCAGCTGCTCCACCCTGAGACGCATCTCGCGGGCTGCCTTGTTGGTAAAGGTCACGGCCATGATGCTGAAGGGAGACACGCCTTCCACCCGGTTCAGCCAGGCGATGCGGTGCACCAGTACACGGGTCTTGCCACTACCGGCGCCGGCCTGCACCAGCAGGTGCCCGGGAGGTGCCGTGACGGCCTGACGCTGTGCGTCGTTCAGTGAATCGATGAGGTCTGATACGTCCATCATCGCATGGTAGCAATGCACAGCCCGGAACGCACCCATCCGCTGAGTATTTATCCAGTTAACCGGATCAGGATGATTACTGCCAGCGAACCGGCGACAGACCGCCCAGCCATTGAACGAGCCCCCTGGCAGACTCGGCGTGTCAGCCTCGATGAAGACATGCAGACGCGACTCGGAAATGTGTCAGACCGGTGAATACAGTCGCGCACGGAGTGTTTTCCGAACCGTGGCTTGGTTACTCCAAGTGAGCTTTGCGGAGGGCCGCCCCGAAAAAACGAGTACGCGGCTGTAGACGCCGGTATAGCGCGAGCCATAGGCGGTTTCTGGTCGTGGACTTATGTCTCACTGAGGCTAGATCCACTTCAGCCGTCGGAACAGCCAGATGACCAGTACCGCGAAGCCAAGCATGCCAAGGCACAGCAGCGTGAAGGCAAAGGGGCTGTTGATGCCCGGCATGCCGCCGACATTGACCCCGAACAGGCCGGTGAAGAACCCCAGAGGCAGGAACACCGCCGAGATCACCGATAACACGAAGAGCCGATCGTTCATGGCCTCGGCACGATCCTCCACCAGTTGCTCCTGCAGCAGCAGGGCACGCTCGCGGATCATGTCCAGATCTTCCAGCAAGCGTACCAGGGCATCCTGGGTATCCCGCAGCGAATGCCGGTCATCGCCCACGAGAAAGTCTTCACTTTCGCGCAGGAAACCGGCGAGCGCTTCGCGCTGAGGCGCCATGTAACGTCGCAGTGTCAGCACCATGCGACGGAAGCTGCTGATGCTGCTGCGCGACGAGGCAGAGGAAGTCTGCAACAGTTGCTCTTCGAGTTCATCCACCCTGTCGTCCAGCTCGGCAATCACCGAACTCATGCGGGTTACCAGCTGTCGACTGATCGCCGCAATCAGTGCGCCACTGGAATGCACCGCGGTGCCACCGCGCAGCATGTCGCGGACGTCTTCAGCCGCCAGAATCCGGGTGGCACGAGTGCTGATGACAAACCGCCCGGTTGCCCACAGACGCAGGGATATCATGTCCTCCGGATCAGCCCCGGGGTTGAGGTTCACACCGCGCAGGTTCAGCAGGTAACCGTGTTCATGGCGCACGATCCGCGGCCGTGTATCATCCTGCAGCAAGGCGGCCAGCACCTGGCTGTCGACCTCGGCCACCGTTCGCAACCAGTGTTCGGCATCCGCCGAGCGACGATTCAGATGCACCCAGCACCATTGCCCCGGCTTGTCGATCTGCAGATGCTGCATGGCTTCCCAGTCCAGCTCGATGACCCGCCCATGTGCATCCACGCGAAAGCCGTGAATCAGCGCATCGACCTGAGTCGTCATCGGATCAACCATTGCAGGCACGCGATTCCCGGTTCGCGCGATACCACTCGAAGAATTCCTTCATCATTGCCTTTTCCAGGGTCATGATCTGATCCGTCGGACAGAATACCGACAGGGTCGTCACCAGTTTGGCCGCCTCATTGGTGGAGAATTCCACGGTTGGCTGTGCATCGGGTATGTCGATGCCGGTTCGCTGCTCCAGCATCTTGTTGTAACGCTGGGCTGTTTCGATGAAATGCCCGGTGATGGCCTCGATCCTGGCCTGCAGCTTGTCCTCGGCATCGATCGGAAACGCATCAGGTTCGATGGTGATATCGAAGCTGTGAAACTGGTAGCGCCGCAGGAAGTTCTGGTTGGTGACGGTACTGGTCAGAAACAGACTGTTCGGCAACACCGCCGTTCGGCCGGTATAGGTATAACCGCGGCGCTCTATTTCCTGGATCGTGGTGGTCATGAAATTGCGCTCGATGACCTCGCCGAAATGCGGCCCCAGAGATATCCAGTCGCCGATGGCAAATGCCCGGCTGGTACGGATCACGAATGCTCCCAGCAGGCACAGAGACAGCTCCTTGGTTGCAATCACGATTGCCACGGCGATGGCCGTGATGGACAGGATGAATTCCTGGATCTGAGGCAGCCATAACACAAGTACGGTCAGCAGGATCACCATCACGGTCGTGACATGCACGGTCGACATGGCACGGTGTTCCGACACCGTCAGGATAGTGCGGGTGCGGCGAATCCGGCGAATGACCAGACCGCGCAACAGCAAGGCGCCCAGGATGATGACAATGGTCAGCGTCACGCGATGAGCCAACAGGTTCTGTAGAACGGCGTAGGTCATTTCATTCCTGCAAGCTCTCGTTTCTCCGACCCATCTGCATGATGCAGTTTTACCGGAAACACAGCTAGTCGAACCACGGACAGCGAAAAACAGTCAGAATAGCCCGTAGAACGGCAGCACGCTCCCATCACCGGGTTCGCCCATGCGATCGGAGTTGGCCTGCCTGGTTCAACAGACCCGTCCATACCGATACGATAATCGACATGATATCTGCAGATGAAGCCCTGAAGCGACTCAAGACCGGTAATGACCGGTTCGTCGCCGACAAACACGATCTGGCGGACCTGACCAATCAGAGTCGTCGTGCCAATCTGATCGAGGCCCAGACACCTTTCGCCATCATTCTGGGCTGCTCCGATTCTCGCGTGCCCGCCGAAATCATATTCAATCAGGGTCTGGGTGACCTGTTCGTGATTCGCGTCGCCGGCAATATCGTTGCACCCTCGCTGCTCGGCAGCGTCGAGTTCTCGGCCGTTCAACATCGTGCCCGACTGGTTGTCGTACTGGGCCACACCCTGTGCGGCGCCATACAGGCAACGATCAGTGAGCTCAAGCAGCCCTCGGCCAATCGTTCACCCAACCTGCAATCCATTGTCAATCGCATCCAGCCTTCGGTGCAGACGCTGATGGAGGCCGGCCTGGGGCACGATGATGAGCGCCTGACCAAGCTGGCCACCCGTGCCAACATCCGCGCATCCGTGGCACACCTCAAACATGGCTCACAGATTCTGGAAAATCTGGTGGCCAATGATGGCCTGCGAATCGTCGGTGCAGAATACTCGTTGCAGACCGGCAAGGTCGATTTCTTTACCGATGACGAGGGTACGGATCAGTTGCCCGTCATCGAACACTGATGCTACCGGTGGAAGGCAGGCTGACTGCCTTCCGCCACTGTCACGAAATCGGTATCCAGACCCCGTCAAAGGCGCTCAGATCCTCTGGTCCCAGACGGCCCTTGGCATACAGTTCGTTGAGTGCATCTTCATCCAGCACCCGCTCCCTGCCCTCGGCGTCGGCATAGATCCATTCGCCATAGATCGCCATCAGAAACAGAGTCTCCAGAATATCGCCGATACGAACGGCGTGTTCATTGGCGAACATCTGCAGATCATCGATCGTCAGGGCCTGCTGACGTTTCTCGTATTCCCCATAGAGAAATGAGGAGATTCCTTCGTCCCACAACGGGTCAAGCTGAGGTTGCTGCATGCGTCTTTCACTGATGGGCAATTGGTCGTGTCGAAGACGCAGCAAACATGCTGCCAGTACCCTGCCGGCAATGGCCCCCGTGTCCGGAAGTGTGGACAGGTAGCGATTATCAGCGGCGACGCAATCCCGCCATGAGAAATGCAGCACCCAGCAGTGCCGTGAGCAGCACCCACCAGGGAACCGTGTCGGACCCTGCCATGACGTTTGCACTGCCCAGCAGCGCCGCTGACAGCACAATGGCAGCTCCGGTGATGCTGTAGCGCAGGCCTCTGTCCGCGGTATCAGCCCCCTGGCGCCAGCCGGTTCCGGGGGCGCGCTTCACGGACCCGGACGCCAGCTCCCTGCGCAGCAGCTGGTTCTGCAGATCGACATGATCATGCACCATCATGGGCAATTCGGGCATCGCCTTCAGCATCTGCGGCGCCTGGTCGACAAAGCGGCGCAGGATGGTCTGCGGGTTGTTGCGCTTGACCACCCAGCGTTTCAGGAACGGCTTGCCGGTGGCCCAGAGGTCAAGGTCGGGATACAACTGTCGCCCCAGACCTTCGATGTTCAGCAGGGTCTTCTGCAGCAGGACCAGCTGCGGCTGTACCTCCATGTCGAATCGACGTGCAATATTGAACAGCTGCAACAGCACATCGCCGAGCGAGATTTCGGCCAGGGGCTTTTCGAAGATCGGTTCGCAGACGGCGCGCACCCCCGCTTCCAGTTCGCTGACACGCGTCCCCCGTGGTACCCAGCCGGAATCGATATGCAACTGTGCCACCCGACGATAATCCCGTTGGAAGAAGGCCAGCAGGTTCTCGCCCATGTACCGTTGATCCTCATCGGTCAGCGAACCGACGATGCCGAAGTCGACGGCAATGTATTGCGGATTGTCCGGATGCTCCCGCGACACGAAGATGTTGCCCGGGTGCATGTCGGCATGAAAGAAGTTGTGATCGAACACCTGGGTATAGAAGATTTCCACCCCATGCTCGGCCAGTTTCTTCATGTCCATGCCGATGGCTTCCATGGCCTTGATATCCCGAATGGGGATGCCACTGATGCGCTCCTGCACCATGACCGAACTGCGCGTGTAATCCCAGTGGATTTCCGGAATATACAGCGTATCTGAGTCCTTGAAGTTGTTGCGCAGCACCACGGCATTGGTTGCCTCTGCCACCAGATCCAGTTCATCGTGAATGGTCTTGTCGTACTCTGCCACGACTTCACGCGGGCGCAAGCGCTTGCCGTCACGCAGGGTTGCGGCTGCGATGTCGGCCAGCAGATACATCAGGCTGACATCCCGGCGTATGGTTTCACTGATACCCGGGCGCAGAACCTTGACGATCACTTCACTGCCATCGTGCATGACGGCCCCATGGACCTGAGCGACCGAGGCCGATGCGATCGGCTGATCCTCGAAGCTCTGGAACAAGACCTCGACCTTCTCGTTGAGTGCCCGTTCGATCTCGATACGAGCCAGCTCACTGGCAAAGGGTTTGACGTTGTCCTGCAACAATGTCAGTTCATCACCGATATCATCCGGCAACAGGTCGCGTCGGGTCGACAAGGCCTGACCCAGCTTGACGAATACCGGACCCAGCTCTTCCAGTGCCAGACGGATACGCTGGCCCCGCGGCAGGGCACGAGTCTCGCTGTTCATCCAGCGCGTGGGTGACAGCAGAAACAGATGACGCAGAGGGTGCGCTGCCGTATTTTCCAGAAACAGCTCTTCCAGCGCGTACTTGACCATCACGTGTTCGATACGCGCCAGTCGGGCAATTCTCACCATCATGCCCCGGACTCCGGCGCAGCAGGCGAACCGGTCGAGCCTTCGTCAGACTCGTTGGAGATGGATATCGTGCCCGTCGCATTCCCTTGACGTTCGAGTCGCTGCACGCGAGCAGCCAGACGATCCACCGCCGCCCGGACCTCGTCCACCTGCGAACAGAAATCGCGCACTTGCGTGTCGACGGCCAGCAACTGTGATTCCTCCTGCAGATAGTCCCGGCTGTTCTGCTGCAGGGACGAGCGGGTTCTCGTCAGCCAGCCACCGAACTGTCGACCGAGCGTGCCCAGACGATGCGTCACGGCATCGCCAAGCACCGGTGCCATGAACTCTTCCCAGTCAGGGTCCAGACCGGCCAGAATGTCCTTGAGTTGCTGACCGGTGTGCAGATCTCCCTCGATGCTGACTTCCCCCCGGTAGAGCGCCTCATTGCCTGCCGTCAGCGAACGCAGCGCCCGGGCACTGCCACTGATGGTGGTATCGGCAGCGTCATCGGCGTCGCCCACGACATGCACCTTGCCGTCCACCACGGACAGGGCCAGAGACAGTGCAGGCGCGGACACCCTGATGCAGATCAGCTTGCCCTCGATGGCGGACAATCTGGCCCGAGTTTCCGGATCGAGTACCAGCAGCGCCTCTATGGCTTGTTCGATGGCGACATTCAGCGGTGTGGGCAGTGACATGCTCTGGAGGGCCGGGTGCAGGTGTCGAGGAAGGGTTGATCTGGCAGTCTGTCTACAACTTGAAGCCCTTGTGCAGGGCCACGATGCCGCCCGTCAGATTGTGATAACTCGTCATGCCGAAGCCGACATCGTCCATCATGGACTTGAGCGTTTCCTGATCCGGGTGCATGCGGATGGATTCCGCCAGATAGCGATAGCTGTCAGCATCGTTGGCAACCAGCTTGCCCATGATCGGCAGGGCCGAAAAGGAATAGGCATCGTAGGCCTTGCTCAGCAATGGCAGCACCGGTTTGGAAAATTCCAGTATCAGCAATCTGCCACCGGGTTTGAGTACCCGGTTCATCGACGCCAGCGCCTTGTCCTTGTCCGTCACATTGCGCAGACCGAAAGCGATGGTGATGCAATCGAAGGTATCGTCCTCGAAGGGCAGGCACTCGGCATTGGCCTGGGTGTAGTCGATATTGCCCACGACGCCGCCATCCATCAGCTTGTCGCGTCCGACGTTCAGCATCGAGGCATTGATATCGGCCAGTATCACCAGGCCATCCTTGCCGACCCGACGGGAAAACTTGCCAGCCAGATCCCCGGTACCACCGGCTATATCCAGAACACTCTGTCCCAGCCGAACACCGGACTGATCGATGGTGAAGCGCTTCCACACACGGTGCACACCAAAGGACATGAGGTCGTTCATGACATCGTACTTGGCAGCCACCGAGTCGAAGACCTGTCCGACCATGCCCGCCTTGGCTTCCGCGTCCACAGTCTGATAGCCGAAATGTGTCTTGTTATCGCTCACGCCCTGCCCACCCTGTCCTGAAAGACCAGCATCATGGCTGGTATGTCCGGCTATTCAGCCAAATGTTGTTCGTCTTGTATCCGAATACGGGCCTGACATCTCGCCAGACCAGTCTTCAGCTCTGACGGGTCTTGCCAGCCGCTTCCAATCGTTGCAGATAGCGTTGCCAGTTTTCCTCGTAGTGCCTGCCCAGTCCGTACAGATACTCCCAAGTAAACAGCCCCGAGTCGTGACCATCGTCGAAGTGTATCTTCAGGGCATAGTTGCCGCTGGGCGTCAGAGCCGAGATACCGACATCCTGCTTGCCATGCTGCAGTACCTCCTGTCCCGGCCCATGACCCTGCACTTCGGCCGAAGGTGAGTGCACCCGCAGATATTCGCAGGGCAGATTGCACTCGAACCCATCGTCGAAATGCAACTCGAGAACCCGGCTCTTCTGATGCAGCTTGATGTCGGTAGGTCTTGCCATGTCGATTGAATTGCTCGGCGATGTTTACAGGATGTAACGACTCAGATCGACATCCTGCACCAGATCTCCCAGATGACCGTCGACATAGTCGGCATCGACCTTGATGGTCGTACCGGCAGAGTCGGACGCTTCGAAGGAGGCGGTTTCCAGCAGTCGTTCCATGACCGTGTGCAGACGCCGTGCACCGATGTTCTCGGTACTTTCATTGACCTGCCAGGCCACCTCGGCAATGCGCGCTATGCCATCGCTGGTGAATTCCAGTCCGACTTCCTCGGTACCGAGCAAGGCCACAGCCTGTTCGGTCAGGGAGGCATCGGGTTCACTGAGTATCCGCTGGAAGTCCTGGCTGCTGAGTGCTTCCAGTTCCACCCGGATCGGCAGCCGTCCCTGCAGTTCGGGAATCAGATCGGAGGGCTTGGACAAGTGGAAGGCACCACAGGCGATGAACAGGATGTGATCGGTCTTGACCATGCCGAACTTGGTGGACACGGTACTGCCCTCGATCAGGGGAAGCAGGTCGCGCTGCACCCCATCACGCGAGACATCCACCCCGCTGCCACGCTCGCCGCCGCGTGCCACCTTGTCGATCTCATCGATGAAGACAATGCCATTCTGTTCGATGTTCTCCAGTGCCTGTGCCTTGAGCTCTTCATCGTTGATCAGCTTGGCGGCTTCCTCTTCCACCAGATGCTTCATGGCTTCGCGGATCGGCAGCTTGCGCTTGCGAGTCTGACCACCGCCCAGGTTCTGGAACATGCCCTGCAGTTGCTGCGACATCTCTTCCATGCCCGGCGGTGCCATGATTTCCACGCCGCTCTGTGGCTGACTGATCTCTATCTCGATTTCCTTGTCATCCAGATCGCCTTCGCGCAGCTTCTTGCGAAATTTCTGCCGCGTGCTGCTTTCGGGGGTCTCGGTGACATTGAATCCGACATTGCTGGCCGGCGGCAGCAGCACATCCAGTACACGCTCCTCGGCTGCATCCTCGGCGCGATTGCGCTGCTTCTGCATGGCCTGCTCGCGCGTTTCCTTGAGCGCGACATCGGCCAGATCGCGGATAATCGATTCGACATCGCGTCCGACGTAGCCCACTTCGGTGAACTTGGTGGCCTCCACCTTGATGAACGGGGCATTCGCCAGTTTGGCCAGACGTCGGGCAATTTCCGTCTTGCCAACGCCGGTCGGCCCGATCATCAGGATGTTCTTGGGCGTGATCTCGTTCTTGAGAGTCTCGTCCAGCTGTTGCCGACGCCAGCGGTTGCGCAAGGCAATTGCCACCGCACGCTTGGCATTGGCCTGACCGATGATGTGCTTGTCGAGCTCTTGTACGATCTCGCGCGGAGTCATGTTGGACATGGTGATCTAAAAATCCAGAGTTTCTATCGTCAGATTGTTGTTCGTATAGATACAGATGTCTGACGCCGTTTCAAGGCTGTAGCGCACAATCTCCTGTGCAGACAATTCGGTGTGATCCAGCAGGGCTCGTGCCGCAGCCTTGGCATAGTCTCCCCCCGAGCCGATGGCAATCAGGCCATTTTCCGGTTCGATCACGTCACCGTTACCGGTGATCACCAGAGATGCCGTATCATCGGCAACCGCCAGCAGGGCTTCCAGCCGACGCAGCATGCGATCGGTTCGCCAGTCCTTTGCCAGCTCCACGGCGGCGCGCGTCAGCTGACCTCCGTGTGCTTCCAGCTTGGCTTCAAAGCGTTCGAACAGGGTAAAGGCATCGGCCGTACCGCCGGCGAAGCCTGCCAGCACCTTGTCGCGATACAGGCGTCGCACCTTGCGGGCGTTGCCTTTCATGATCACATTGCCCATGCTCACCTGGCCATCGCCACCGATGACCACCTGGTTGCCCCGGCGTACGGAGCAGATCGTGGTTCCGCGGAACTGTTCCACTGCATCAATCCTCATTGGGCACATTTTCGGACGAAAATGCGCAAGTCGTTGGCAGTCTACTGCTGCAAGTACGTGCAGTGTACCTGTTGCTCGCCCGGACAGCGGCAAGCGAAACTGCACGACACCCTGTCCGAACCGGCCAGATCCGCCATTTCTGCCTCGGACAGGACACCAGAGTCGCGGCATCAGGCCGGCCAGTGCAGAATATTCCGACAAGCTCACACAAGTGCGTGTTCTGGTGCCGGACCAGGCACTGTTGCGTGTGATAGCCTCATCGCCATGCAACTCACTGTCCCACACCGCACGGTAGCCGATACCGGCAGCTTTCCGGTCAATCCCGATGGTGTGGCCGCCTGGCTGAAGGATCTGCGTCCTCTGGAGGCGGAATCGGATGCCCGTGAAGTGTATCGCGGACTCAAGCACAGTAACCGCCTGCACAACGATGTCGACCAGCGACGCGCTGTCATCAGCTGTTTCATACCGGTGCTGCGTGAGCTGCATGTGCATCTGAGCGAACTCAGTCATGCCCAGCCCCTGCCGCTGACTCGCGAATTCTCCCGCAATGCCCGGCTGCGTGATGCCTTGCTGCGCGAAGAGGCCTTTGCCTTCAAGATCCTGCTCTCTGACAGTGAAGCACCGCTGGCCGATGATGCACGTCGTGCCATGCAGGCTCTTGCCCGACAGGCAGAGTCCGTTGCACACGCCTACCGGCGCATCCCCGATGCCCTCATCCAGGATGCCCATCAGCTCTACGCACTGGCCGAAGAGCACCGATTGCTGTCGGCTCGTCAGGGTTCCGAACTGCTGTCGCTGCAGGATCACTACCGTTTCATCCTGTTGGTCAGCGTGGCCGACCTGACCCAGCAACGAGCCCGTCAGCTGCAACTGGTGCTGGATTTCCTGCGCAGCAGCGTGGCCGACATTCATATCGAGAAAGGACGCAGCAGCGACACGCTGCAACCGACCGATTTTGCCGTCAATCTGATTCAGGGATCCAGACCGGAACCGGCAAGGAGTCTGCTGGCGGAACATCCGGAACAGCTGCGCTGGTTCAGCGTGGCGCCTCTGCTGTACCGGATCGACAAGTTTTCCGCCCGGATTCGTCCCAACCCGACCGGTGTTCTGGGCAGCGATGTGCTCGAGCGACAGTCGCTGGCCCGTCTGCATGTGGCCCTGTCACGTGCCCGGCATCGTCGCACTGCCAGGCAGATCCAGCATGCACCGCGCCGAGTCGTGTTCGGCCACAAGGAAGTCTGCGCTCACCTGCTCTACCGCCCTGACGACACCCCCAGTCAGGAACAGTCCGGCTGGATAGTCGTCAACCAGTCATCTCAAGGCATGTCCCTGATCAATGAACAGTGTCGGGCAGGACTGGTTCAGGTGGGCGAATTGATCAGCATCACCGAACCCAACAAGCCACTCAGAACGCCGGAAGAGCGCAACAGCAGCAAGATCAATGCGCTGCTGGGGGTCGTGCGATGGGTGCATGCCCGCGGCACCGAAGGTATCAGCATGGGCGTGGAGATACTGGCCATCAGCGTTCTGCCGGTCAATGTCACCCGGGAACGTCCACGGGATGCCGGCATTCAGCCGCCATCATCGAGTGCTCTGAACGAAGTCGACTCCCGTGCAGTCGGGGAAAATGCACTGATCATTGCCTGCAAGGTGCAGCGGGCCGTGATGCAGACCATTCTGCTGCCCTGCTATCTCTATCAATCCGGCGATCGCCTCACCGCCTCCCAGGGCGGACGCTCGCGCAAGGTACAGCTGCGCAAGTGCCTGCAGACCAACGGTCTGTTCAGCCAGTTCTCACTGACCGACGGCTGAGCGTTCCAACGCCGTCCAGCTCGGTCAGCTGTCTTCCTTCACGTTCTTGCGCCGTGCCCGCGGGTGCGCTTCATCGTACACCTGCGCCAGATGCTGGAAATCCAGATGGGTGTAGATCTGGGTGGTACTGATGTCGGCATGGCCCAGCAGCTCCTGCACTGCGCGCAGATCACCGCTGCTCTCCAGCAGATGACTGGCGAAGGAATGACGCAGCATGTGCGGATAGCAGTCTCGATCCAGTCCCTGGGACTCGGCCAGCTTCTTCAGTCGCATCTGCACGGTTCTGGGGGCAATGCGCTTGCCGCGGGTACTGAGGAAGACAGCCCGTTCATCAGCGCCCGGCAGACTGCGACGATAGCCCAGCCACTTGTTGATCGCCTTGACCGCATGTTCGCCGACGGGCAGATCACGCACCTTGCCGCCTTTTCCGGTGACCCGAACCTGACCAACGCTCAGATCCAGATCGGCCAGGTCGATGCCGACCAGTTCGGCCAGTCGCAAACCGGAGGAGTACATCAGTTCGAACATGGCCAGATCCCGACAGATCATCGGATCATTGAGATTCTGCGCCAGCAGTCGGCTGACTTCCTCCGGATCGAGCGTGGACGGCAGGGCTTTCTTGTCCTTGGGGGCCAGGATGTCCTGGGCCGGGTTCAGATCACACTCACCGGCTCCCAGCAGGAAGTTGTACAGACCGCGCAACGCTGACAGGCGACGCGCCAGACTGCGTCCGGAAATGCCGCTGCGATGCTGCTCGGCAATGATGGCCCGCACGTCATCGCTGCGCAGTGACTGCCAGCCGTCGATTCCCCTGCTCAGCGCCGAGCCTGCGACAGCTCGCAGGTCACGAGCGTAATTGCTTACCGTATGTGGCGAGCTGCGCCGGGCAACTCGCAACTCCTCGAGGTATCGCTCGATCGCTGAATCGAACACCGATACCGCCTCGGACTCGGCGCCGTCGGGCGACAGGTCCGCCGTGACACCGCCGCCAGACTGCTCGCCGCTGTCCATTTTCACTCGGGCGTCACTGGCACGATGGTGCCGTAGGTCTGCAGCCGCCGGCTCAGCAGCTGTCCCAGCTGATTCAGGAACATCACCCCCTTGCCGGAGGCAAACCGTGATTCATCACGACTGGTGAGCATGACCACACCGAGTCGGTTCTTGTGCTGCAGGGGAATCATCGCCGCCGAGGCAATGTTGGCGTAGTCCTGACCGACGAAACAGGCCA
This sequence comes from uncultured Granulosicoccus sp., assembly GCA_947495035.1. GTDB lineage: Bacteria > Pseudomonadota > Gammaproteobacteria > Granulosicoccales > Granulosicoccaceae > Granulosicoccus. The sequence continues at coordinate 119,695 of CANLXI010000014.1, read as the reverse complement.
GATGCTCTTCACTGGGTAATCCGCACAGCGTGTCCGTACCGGCAAATAGCTCATCGAACAGCGCAATGGATGGATCATCGTGAGCGATGATCTGCATGCCTTCCACCGGCTTCTGTTTGCGGGTTCGAGGCGTGGTGCTCTTGCCACCGGCCTTGCTGCTGGCCGACTTTCTCGGTGCCCTGGGCTTGCTGGCGAACAGCAGCACATGCACATCATCGGCATTGAAATTCTCCCGCAGACTGTTGCGGGTCAGCGTGACGATCTGGTCCAGTGAGCGAGTGGAGATGATTTCCTGCAGCAGCAGATGCAACCGCTGATGCAGGGATTCGTTTTCGCGGGCAACCGCAATCAGATCCCGCAGACTGTTTTCCAGCGTGCTGCATTTGCCACGCAGTACGCTCACTTGCCTTTCTATCAGAGAAACGGCCTTGCCGGACTCATGGGGAATTCGCAGCCTGGGCAGGATGTCCTGGTTGTTGACGAAGAACTCGGGGTTGCCCCCCAGATACCGAAGCACGTCTTCATCGCTCAAAGCGTGGCCCAGATCAGATTGTTCGGATTGCATTTTTTTCTACATTCTCGTGTGTCCTTCAAAGACTGTAGAACATGGGCCCGTCATTTCAATTGATGAGTTTTCATTTGGCCAATGTATTTTCAACTCACCACCGGGTAAGGTCACGGACACCGTTTTGTCAAGCAGGCCCTGACGATGCGCAATGGCCACGGCAGCACAGGCTCCGCTGCCACAGGCTTGCGTCTCGCCGACACCGCGTTCGAACACGCGCAGACGCACATGCTGGCGATCGATGATCTGCATGAATCCGACATTGACGCGTCGCGGAAACTGCGGGTGACTCTCCACCAACGGTCCCAGTCTTTCCACATCAGCCAGGTCGACATCATCGACCTGCAGCAGTACATGCGGATTACCGATACTGGCCACCCCGACCCGATACAGCTCCCCACCCACCTGCAGATCGTGATACAGGGCGGCCTCCACGTCCTCGGACAGAAACGGCACACCGGCAGGGTTGAAGACCGGTACCCCCATCTGCACCATTACCTGCCCGTCGTCCTGCAGCCGCAGGGTGATCAGACCGCCGCTGGTGTTGACCTGGATGACACGGCTCTGCGTCATGCCTCGATCGCTGACAAAACGTGCAAAGCAGCGCGCGCCGTTGCCGCAATGCTCCACCTCATCGCCATCGGCATTGAAGATCCGATAGTCGAACTCGGCTTCTGCCACCGAGGGACGCTCGACCACCAGCAGCTGATCGAAACCGATGCCGGTATGCCTGTCCGACAACCTGCGAATCAGCTCGGGCTCGAACTGGATGTTCTGCTGTTGATTGTCAATGACCATGAAGTCATTGCCCAGGCCGTGCATCTTGGTGAAGGTGATCGCTGTCATGGCAACAGATACTCGTTGGCAAACAAGTCCTCGATGTTTTCCCGGGCACGCACCAGATGGGCATCGTCACCATCGACCATGACTTCGGCTGCACGTGCCCGCGTGTTGTAGTTGGAGCTCATGACTGCGGCATAGGCACCGGCCGATCGCACACACAGCAGATCGTCCTGTGCAATGGCCAGCGAACGTTGCTTGCCGAGAAAATCGGCAGATTCGCAGATCGGCCCCACCACGTCATACACCTGTGACTCTCGCGGCAGTGTCTCCACTTCCTCGATGGCCTGCCAGGCGCTGTACAAGGCCGGGCGAATCAGGTCGTTCATGGCCGCATCGACCACGGCAAAATGGCGATCTTCATTGTTCTTCAGATATTCCACCCGTGTCAGCAGCACGCCGGCCTGTCCGACCACGTAACGCCCCGGCTCCACCATGATTTCCAGATCCCTGTCGCCGATGCCCTGGATCACGCAATCCGCCCAGGCACCGATATCCAGGCTGGCCTCGTCCTCGGAGTAGGCTATACCCTGGCCGCCCCCCACATCGAGGTGTGACAGTCGAATGCCCTCATCGGCCAGTCGATCGACCATGTCGATCAGCAATGCAACGGCATCGGCATAGGGTGAGAGTCTCGTCAACTGGGAGCCGATGTGACAGTCGATGCCCTTGATCGCCAGGCTGGCATGCTCCGCACCGCGCCGGTAACTGTCCATGGCATGGCTCATGCCGATACCGAACTTGTTTTCCTTCAGACCGGTGGAGATATAGGGGTGTGTCTGGGCATCGACGTCGGGATTGATGCGCAGGGAAACGGGTGCCACGACACCGTGAGCCGCCGCCACCTCGGCCAGGCGATCGAGCTCGGCATCGGACTCGACATTGAAGCAGCGAATGCCCGCTTCCAGTCCGGCGGCCATTTCCGCAGCACTCTTGCCCACCCCCGAGAACACGATGCGATCGGCCTGTCCGCCGGCTGCCAGCACCCGTCTGAGCTCGCCCACCGAGACGATGTCGAAACCTGATCCGAGGCGGGCCAGAATATTCAGGATGGCCAGATTGCTGTTGGCCTTGACGGCATAGCAGATCAGATGACGATGCCCCTGCAGGGCCGTTTCGAATTCCTGCCAGGCATGCTCGATGGCACCCCGATTGTAGACATACAGGGGTGTGCCGAACTCATCAGCCAGCGAACTCAGGGATTTCCGGTCGCTCATCATCGATCCGGATTGACGGTAGAAGGCAGTCATGCGATGGGGTCTTCAGGTGAAATCGGTTTGGGCTCGAGTCTGCCGATCGACAGTCGAGGCGTCGGTATTCGGGTTGGCGGCCGCCGCGGCGTCCAGCCTGTCGGTTCAGGGTTTCGCGGTATCCTTCTTTGCCGGTTTGTCCTCGATCTGCTCATCGTCCACTTCCACTGGCTCCGCCACCGGTACTTCGTCGATATCCAGGACACGCTGCAATTGTTCCATATCCTGCTGAATGACCGGATCATCCGGCAGGTACAGGTCTCCCTTGTTGCCACAGCCGGACAGGGCCAACAGCACGACGAGGCTGGAAATCAGTGTTATCGGTGGTTGCAGAATCATGCCGGCACTTTCGATCGGGGGCTTTGGAGTATACTCGCCTCGCCCACTCGATACCCTGAAACCGCCAGCACCCATGACCCGGAAACTGCTCGACTGCATCGAGATCAACACCGCCGACCAACCGGAATACGCCGTCATATGGCTACATGGACTTGGTGCCAGTGGTCATGACTTCGAGCCCATTGTCCCTGAACTGCAGTTGCTGCAACGCCCCGGCGTGCGTTTCCTGTTTCCCCATGCGCCTGTCCGACCCATCACGGTCAATGGCGGGGCGGCCATGCGGGGCTGGTATGACATCAACTCCATGGACTTCGGCAGTCGCCAGCAGGACACGGCCGGTATCACCGAATCCGCCAGTCTGGTCAGTGAACTGATCGACAGCCAGATCGAGGCCGGCATACCGGCGCGCAACATCACCCTGGCCGGTTTCTCCCAGGGCGGCGCCATTGCCCTGTACGAAGGCCTGACCGGCAAGCACACCCTCGGCGGCATTCTGGCCCTGTCCACCTATCTGCCCATTCAGGAAACCTCTCTGCCGGCGATCACTCCAGAGCGCCAGTCGGTCCCGGTCTTCATGGCTCACGGGCTCTACGACGACGTCATCCAGATTCGCCATGCCGAGCAATCACGCGATGTGATGCTCGAACACAAGGTGGCGCTGGAATGGCACAGCTACCCCATCCCGCACAGTGTGAGCGCCGACGAAGTCGCCGACGTCTCCAACTGGCTGAAGCTTCAGTTCGGCATGTAGGCACTGGCCAGTCGCCCGCGGGCACGCTCGATGGCCTCCTTCACGGCGGCCGGGGCGGTGCCACCAATATGGCTGCGGGCATTGACCGACCCTTCCAGCGTCAGTACATCGAAGACATCGGCTTCGATGTGATCACTGAAGCCTCGCAGGACTTCCAGCGACATGTCGGCCAGATCCTGTGAATGGCGGATGCCGTGGGCTACTGCCAGACCGACGACCTCATGGGCATCACGAAACGCAAGGCCCTTGCGCACCAGATAATCGGCGAGATCGGTGGCCGTGGAGAATCCATCTCGCGCCGCCGCCCGCATCTCTGCCTCACGAACCTGAATGGCCGGCAGCATGTCGGCGAAGGCGCGCAGGCTGCCCAACAGGGTGTCCACTGAATCGAACAGTGGCTCCTTGTCTTCCTGGTTGTCCTTGTTGTAGGCCAGAGGCTGGCTCTTCATGAGGGTCAGCAGGGACATCAGGTTGCCATAGGCGCGGCCGGTCTTGCCTCGCACCAGCTCGGGCACGTCCGGATTCTTCTTCTGCGGCATGATGGATGAACCCGTGCAGAAGCGATCGGGCAGATCGATGAAGCGGAACTGGGCCGACATCCACAGCACGAGTTCCTCGGCGATGCGGGACAGGTGCATCAGACAGATGGCAGTGTTCGAACAGAATTCGATGGCGAAATCGCGATCACTGACCGCATCCAGGGAGTTTTCGCAAACGGCATCGAAGTGCAGCAGCTCGCGGGTGATCTGCCGATCGATGGGATAGGAGGTACCAGCCAGCGCAGCAGCGCCCAGCGGCATGCGGTTGAGCCGTCGGCGCGTGTCGCCAAGGCGCTCCAGATCACGCAGCAGCATCTCGAACCAGGCCATGACGTGGTGGCCGAAGGTCACAGGCTGCGCCGTCTGCAAGTGGGTGAAACCGGGCATGATCGTCGCAGCATGCGTCTGTGCCAGAGGTAACAAGCCTTCCAGCAGGCGTGTGCACTCTGCCGCCGCCGCGTCACAGGCATCACGCATGTACAGGCGAATATCGGTGGCCACCTGATCGTTGCGCGAGCGACCCGTGTGCAGACGTTTGCCCGCATCACCGATGCGCGCTGTCAGCGCCGCTTCGATATTCATGTGCACATCTTCGAGGGCCACCGACCAGTCGAAATTGCCGGCTTCGATTTCTTTCTCGATCGCATCCAGCCCCTGGCGAATCGCTGTCAGATCGGTTTCATCGAGTACGCCGATACGGGTCAGCATTGCCGCATGGGCACGTGAGCCCTCGATATCCTGGCGATACATGCGCTGATCGAACTGCACCGAGGCGGTGAAAGCCTGGACGAACTGATCGGTGGACTCACTGAAGCGGCCGCCCCACTGTGTATTGGTTGCTGCCTTGTCCTTGCCTTGCCCGTCGACACCGGCTGCCGCAGGGGTGCCACTGGATGAATCTTTAGAACTCATGATGAAATCGTCGTGTGCAGAAAACCACGCAAGTGTACTGGGAAGCGCCGGACTCGGATAGCGCAGGTAGACTATCGACACCATGAGCGCCACGCCCCATATCCTGATCACCCGACCGCTCGGCCAGCAGCAGCCCTTCATCGAGCAGTTGGAGGCTCTGGGCCTGTCGGTCAGCCATCTTCCCTGTCTGGAAATCGAAGCCCTGCGCGATACCACGCTGGATACGGACCTGGCCGAACGCTATGACAGCGTGTTGTTCACCAGTGTCAACGCGGTCAGACAGGCCCACCGGCAGCGTCCCCTGCCCTGGGTCGGGCTTGCCGTTCATGCCATCGGGGCGGCCACCGGAGCAGCGCTGCAGCGTCTTGGCCAACCACTGGCCTTCCTGCCGGACTCTCCCTACAACAGTGAATCCTTTCTGGCGCAGATAAGCACCTGCCGAGCGGGTAGGCTGCTACTGGTCAAGGGCTGTGCCGGTCGTGGTCTGCTGGGCCCCGGCTTGCAGAAACTGGGCTGGCAGGTTGCCAGTGCAGAAGTCTATCGACGCCGACTTCCCCGTATACCCGCAGCGCAGGTGACACGAATTGTCGAGCGCCAGCCACCCGACCTGATCAGCATCACCAGCAACGAAACCCTGGAGAATCTGGTGACCCTGGCGGCAGCACACCTGCCCCGACTGCAGGCACTGCCCCTGGTGGTCAACAGTGCCCGAGCCGCCGAACTGGCCCAGGAACTGGGATTCCGCCAGGCCGCCATGATTGCCGTTCCACCGGGTGATCAGGGTCAGCTTGACTGCATCCGTCGCTGGTTGCACCGCTGAGTCCTTCTGCAGGGCGCACTGCCTGCCAACCTGCGTTGGTGGTACAGATCTTCGCTGTTCAAGCCGACCGGGAAAACCGGCTAGTTCATTTTGCTCTCTGGCGACAGTACATATCTGATAGCTGCATAACGGGTTTCCTCAGCCCACAATAAGTTGCGTGAACTACACTATCCACTCAGAGTAGGCCATGCCCCCGAAATCCATGTATCAGCCGAATGGTGTTCCCGGCTCCGGGGAGTTGCAAACCCGCATCCGCGGAGTCGAGGAATACTGATTCGTGTGAGCGAAATCGAAACAGAACGGCGTGCTGATTTCGAAGTACGGCAAGCGGTAGACAACATTCAGAAACGATTTCTGAATCGCGTCGGAGACCGTGTGGCACGGGGCCTGTCACCGCGCGATCTGGGTGAAGAACTGATCATCGAAGCCTTGCGGCTGGTGGATGCAGCCTACGGCTGCGTACTGCGAATCGATACCTCCCCATCGGATGCCAAGGCAAGAACCCGAGTCATACTCGACGCCGTGGTATCGGTGGATGCCAGCAGTGTGCTGTCACGACAACACGACACCTTGTTGCATCGTCAGGCTGACGAGCTGCTGCAGGACGTCATCGATACCGGCAAGTCGGTGTTCAGCAATGCGGCAGAAGACAAGGTCAGCATCAACCTGCCCAGCTGCCATCCGCGTATCCATTCCTATGCCCTGCTGCCGATCTGCGAGAAATCGGAGCTGCGAGCCTTGCTGTTCGTGGCGAATGCCCGCCTGCGCTTCGACCTGGTACTGGTCAACCGCCTGCAATCGATGCTCGATGCCTTCATGCGGGTGCACATCAACAGTATCGTCAACCGCGGTATCAACAATGTCATTGCCGATATCGGAGAAACCAGTCGACAGCTGGTGACACTGCTGGATGCCACGTTCAATGGTGTCATGACCGTGGATGACCAATGCCGGATCACGGCATTCAATCGGGCCTGCGAGACCTTGTTCGGTGTAGACATCAATCAGACACTGGGCTCACCCGTCAGCGTGTTTCTGCCGGAGGATGTCATCGGAACACTGACTCGCCGGGCTGCCACGTACTACAACAGTCTGCAATCGCATGATGAACGTCCCTTCGTGATCCGCGAAGTGACAGCCCGCCGGGCCGATGGACACAGCTTCGCCGTGGAGCTGTCGATGTTTCATACCCGCGTCAAGGACAGCGTCTTCACCACGCTGGTATTCAACGATATCAGCGACCGTGTCCAGTCAGCTCACGAACTGCAGAGTGCTGCCGTGCAGTACCAGACGCTGACACAACTGGCGCCGGTAGGCATCGTCAAGCTCAACCAGGAATGGACCTGTGACTACGCCAATGACATGTGGTGCCAGCTGACGGGACAGTCGCTGGAAAAGAACATGGGCAGCGGCTGGATCGATGCCCTGCACGAGGACCAGCGACCGCAGACCCTGATGGACATGCGTCGGGCACTGCTCGATGGTCAGACCTATCGTCAGGTAGTGAGACTGACCCCTCCGGACCAGCGCTCGCTGTGGGTCAGCATGAATGCCACCGGATTGATGAATTCCCTGCAGATGCTGACTGGCAGTCTGGTCGTGATCATGGACATCACCGAGCAGTATCTGGCTGAAAGACGACTGACGCAGATTGCACACCACGACGCGCTGACCGGATTGCCCAATCGCACCAGTTTTCTCGACCAGCTGCACAGCTCGCTGGAAGAACGCAAGCCCCATGGAATCCTTGCGCTGCTGTTCATCGATCTCGACGGTTTCAAGGCCGTCAACGATACCCTCGGGCATGATGCCGGCGATGAATTGCTGCAACAGGTGGCTCACCGGATCCGCCACACGGTTCGTGAAGACGATATCGTGGCGCGACTCGGTGGCGACGAATTCACCGTCACCCTGCGCACGCTGGACAACAGCCAGGATGCCAGCATCGTGGCTGACGCCATCGTCCACGTGCTGAAGCAGCCTTTCCTGCTGCAGATGGAAGAGGTCTATGTGTCTGCCAGTGTCGGCATCGCTCTGGCAACCGGTATGGAAAACAGAGGTGTCCAGGATGCCAACAGTCTGATCAAGCAGGCCGACGTGGCCCTGTACAGAGCCAAGCTCTCCGGTCGCTCACGACATGTATTCTTCACACCGGAGCTGGACCAGGCACAGCGTGATCGCTCTGTCATGATCACCAGCCTGCGCCGAGCGGTCGACCGCCAGGACTTCGAACTGTTCTACCAGCCGCAGCTGTTGATCAGGGAACAACGCCTGCTGGGCTTTGAAGCCCTGCTGCGCTGGCCGCAGGATACCGGCGAACATGTCAGTCCCGGCGCCTTCATCGATGTTCTCGAGGAAACCGGCCTGATCGGTGAGCTGGGGGAATGGGCCATCAGTCAGGCCTGTGGTCAGCACCGCATCTGGCTGCGCAAGGGACTGATCGGACCGGCAACGACCATGTCGGTGAATGTGTCGGCGCGTCAACTGGGAATGCCACATTTTGCACAACGGGTGGCGGCGATTCTGGACAAGCATTCCATGCGGCCGGACAGCCTGATTCTGGAAATAACCGAGTCGGCTCTGGTGCAAACGATAGAAACCAATATCATCAATGATATCAAGCAATTGGGAGTTCAGATATCACTCGATGATTTCGGTACCGGCTATTCTTCCCTGGCGTATCTGAGCCAGTTGCCTCTGGACCATCTGAAGATCGATCGCTCCTTCATTGCCGATATATCGCGTTTTCCGCATGCCATCACGGTCATCAAGAGCATCATCGCCCTGGCCAGAACGCTGGGTATCCGGGTGATTGCCGAAGGTGTGGAAGATGGCGAGATCCTGCCCATGCTCGCCATGGAAGGTTGCGAAGGCTACCAGGGCTATCACTTCTCGCAACCGCTGCCGGCTCGTGAGATGGCTGCTCGCCTAAAGCAACTGGAACCGGTCAGGCTCAGCCACTATGCCAATTTTGTTGACCTGGGCACGACGTCTGGAAACCGTCAGTGAGCTTTCCGGATTGGCCATCATGTAGCGACGCAACCATGACGTCTGGTGCTGCTCGTGAAAATTCATCAATTCGACCAGACAGGTCGCCGGCAGACTGATCTGCATCGATTGCCTCTGACAGGCATTGCTGCGCTGCAGATGGGGCCACAGGTACTCGCACCACGAGAATTCCGGGATGTCACAGTGAATCACTTCGAATTCCGCCGCGATGGCATCAGGTACCTGATTGAGCACGCTGTGCAAGGCGGCACTGCTGCCGTGACGAATCACGCGAGTCAGCCCGCTGGGTGAGACCCAGTCCGCTGAGGCGGCCCCACTGCTGACACAGGCATGGTCCTGTTCTCGCACGAACAGACTCATCAGTTCGGACACCATGGATGTCAGTTCATCAAACCCGATGCAGGATTGCTGTTGATGTAACCACGCAGCCCTACCTTCCATCCAGACCTCTAGTTGGTGACCCAAGGAAATGACATCGACAACCGTTGCCGTGATTGTCGCCAGCAAGGACGCGGCAACGGCAGCCAGGGCATGTTACGACAGGCATGGATCAGCAGGTAAACGGGTAGGTAAAACGACGTAATACGAAGCAGCAGCATATCGCAGCTCAGCAGAGTTGCCCTGCCCCTTGCCGGAGGCTTCAATCAGATGCCGAGTCGTTCCCAGAGCGCGTCGACACGGGCTTTCACCGCTGCGCTCATCTCGATGGGTTCACCCCATTCCCGATCCGTTTCACCAGGTAACTTGTTGGTCGCATCCATCCCCATCTTGGAGCCCAGCCCGGAGACGGGGGAAGCAAAGTCCAGATAGTCGATAGGCGTGTTCTCGATCAGGGTGGTGTCTCGCGCCGGATCCATACGTGTCGTGATAGCCCAGATCACATCTTCCCAGGAACGCGCATCGACATCGTCGTCCACCACGATCACGAATTTGGTGTACATGAATTGCCGCAGAAAGGACCACACCCCCATCATCACGCGTTTGGCATGCCCGGGGTACTGCTTCTTCATGCTGACCACCGCCATGCGATAGGAGCACCCTTCCGGTGGCAGGTAGAAGTCCACGATCTCGGGAAACTGCTTTTGCAGGATGGGGACGAACACCTCGTTGAGTGCCACCCCCAGAATGGCCGGCTCGTCCGGTGGTCTGCCGGTATAGGTCGAATGATAGATGGGGTCGCGACGATGCGTGACCTTCTCGATCGTGAAGACCGGGAATTCATCCACCTCGTTGTAATAGCCGGTATGGTCACCGAAAGGGCCTTCCGGTGCCGTCTCCCCGGGATACAGATAGCCTTCCAGCACGTATTCCGCGGAGGCAGGAACCTGCAGATCCGACAACATCGCCTTGCCCAGCACGGTGCGCTCCCCGCGCAGCAGACCTGCGAAGGCGTGTTCGGAAAGACTGTCAGGCACCGGGGTCACGGCGCCGAGGATCGTTGCCGGATCGGCACCGAGAACCACAGCCACCGGAAACGGTTCACCCGGGTGTTCCTGTTGCCACTCGCGAAAATCCAGTGCCCCGCCGCGATGACTCAGCCAGCGCATGATGGTCTTGTCTGGCGCTATCACCTGCTGGCGGTAGATGCCCATGTTCTGCCGCTTCTTGTGAGGACCGCGGGTGATGACCAGGCCCCAGGTAATCAGCGGACCGGCATCACCCGGCCAACAGGTCTGTACCGGCAGACGAGACAGATCGACGCTATCCCAGCTCTCTTCCTGACAGGCGGGTGAGCGTGTTGTCTTGGGCGCCATGTCCAGCACCTTCTTGAAGATGGGCAAGGAATTCCAGGCGTCCTTGATGCCCTTGGGCGGATCCGGCTCCTTCAGGAAGGCCAGCAGCTTGCCGACCTCTCGCAAGGCCTCTACGGAGTCCTCACCCATCCCCAGTGCAACTCTTTGCGGGGTACCGAACAGATTACCCAGCAGGGGCACGTCGGAACCGATCGGATTCTCGAACAGCAGCGCAGGTCCCTGACTGCGCAGGGTGCGATCGCAGATCTCCGTGATTTCCAGATTCGGATCCACCGGCTCACTGATACGCTTGAGTTCACCTTGCGCTTCCAGCCCGGCCAGAAAATCGCGCAGATCCTTGTATTTCATGATGTCAGTCAGGTCAGACCGGAATGGCGCAACAAGGCGGCGACATCCGGCTCACGTCCACGAAAGGCACTGAACGATGTCATGGCATCGCGCGAGCCGCCCACCTCCAGCACGTTCTGCAGAAAGGAGCGTCCCGTTTCCTCGTTGAAGATGCCCTCTTCCTCGAATCGGGAAAACGCATCAGCCGACAAGACTTCAGCCCATTTGTAGCTGAAATATCCCGCACTGTATCCACCGGCGAAGATATGCGAAAAACTGTGCTGGAAACGGTTGAAGGACGGTGCCGGTACGACGGCCACCTGCTGCCGGATACGATCCAGTGTTGCCTGCACATCGGCCGGTTTGTCGCTGCTCGATTCCAGATGCAGGTGCATGTCGAACAGGGAGAATTCCAGTTGCCTGACCAGCTGCATGGCACTTTGAAAATTGCGGGCATTGCGCATCTTCTCCAGCAGCTCATCGGGCAAGGCGTCACCGGTCTGGTAGTGGCCACTGATCATGTCGATGGATTCGCGTTCCCAGCACCAGTTCTCCAGGAACTGACTGGGCAACTCGACAGCATCCCATTCCACACCGTTGATGCCGGAGACCCCCGCTGTCTCCACCCGGGTGAGCATGTGATGCAGGCCGTGACCGAACTCGTGGAAGAGTGTCGTGACCTCCATGTGTGTGAGCAGTGCCGGGTCATCGCCAACCGGCGGCGTCAGGTTGCAGGTCAGGTAGGCAATGGGTTGCTGCACGGCATCGGCGACTCGCTGACGGGTTGCGCAGACGTCCATCCAGGCGCCTCCGCGCTTGTTTTCACGCGCGTAGTTGTCCAGGTAGAACTCGCCACGAGCTTCGCCCTGCTCATCGGTAATGGCGTACAACTTCACGTCCGGGTGATAGACCGCGGCGTCCTCAACCGGCTCGATCTGCAGACCGAACAGCTTGCCGACAACCTTGAACATGCCGGGGATGGCACGGTCGGCCGGAAAGTAGGGTTTCAGTTCCTCGTCGGACAGATCGTGCTGTTGCTTCTTGAGTCGATCGCTGGCGTAGGCCACATCCCAGGCAGCCAGCTCAGGTAGGTCCAGTGACTCACGAGCAAAGCGAGATAATTCATCGAACTCGGCCTTGGCGGCGGGGCGCGCGCGTACCGCAAGGTCCTCCAGGAAATCGAGAACCTGTTGCGGCGTTTCGACCATCTTGGGCACCACCGACAGATGGGCATAGGATTCGAATCCGAGCAAGGCGGCCTTTTCCGCTCGCAGTGACAGGATGTCCTGGATGAGCGTGGAATTATCGAATTGCCCGGCGTGTGGCCCCTGATCGGACGCTCGGGTGCTGAAGGCGGTATACATCTCTTCACGCAGTCCCCGGTCGTTGGCGAACATCATGACCGCCATGTAGCAGGGAAACTCCAGGTTCAGCAGATAGCCCGCCTGCCCTTTGCTCTCTGCGCGTTGTCGAGCTGCCGCAATCGCGGAGTCGGGCAGTCCATCCAGTTGCTCGGCCGAGTCGATCGACTTGTGCCAGGCATTGGTGGCGTCCAGAACATTGTCCGAAAAGCGGGTCGTCAGCCTGGACAATTCCTGAGCGATCTCGCCAAAACGCTGTTTGTCGCTGGCATTGAGTGATACGCCACCCAGTTCGAAATCCCGCAATTCATGACGCACCTGCTGTTGCCGTTCAGCCGACATCTGCAAGAAATCCGGGTTGTCCCGCAAGGCCAGCGTGGCGTTGTACAGCGCGCTGTTCTGTCCCAGTTGCGTGTAATAGGCGCTCAGCTTTGGCAGGCAGCGATTGTAGACGTCGCGCAAACGATCATTGTTCATCACCGAGTTCAGATGACTGATGGGCGACCAGAACAGCGAGAGACGATTGTGAACTTCGCTCAGGGGCTGCATCAGCGACTCCCAGTCCGGCTTGTCGATGCCTGAAACGGTATCGACAACGGTCTGGCAGGCGGCGAGATGATCATCCAGTTGCTGTTCGATGGTCTCGACATCAATGGCCGAGAAGTCGGGGCGTTGCACCAGTAAATCAGACATGAGAACGAATCAGGCTATCGAGTGAATGGCAGGGACTGCACCAGGCAGGCCGGTTTTCTAGACGTCGAGGTTGGAGACCGACAAGGCATTGCGTTCGATGAAATCACGTCGGGGTTCAACCTGATCCCCCATCAGCGTATCGAAGACCTCATCGGCGGCAATGGCATCCTCGATGCTGACCTGCAGCATTCGCCGGGCTTCCGGATCCATCGTGGTTTCCCACAGCTGTTCCGGATTCATTTCGCCAAGTCCCTTGTATCGCTGGATGGTCAGACCGCGTTTGGATTCGGCAATCAGCCAGTCCATGGCTTCCTTGAAACTGCTGATCGGCAACTCGCGATCACCGCGGGCAACATAGGCGCCCTCTCCCAGCATGCCGACCAGCTTCTCGGCGAGTCTTGCCAGTGTGCGGTAATCCGGCGACTGGAAGAAACCGGGATCCAGCTGAATTTCCTTGTCATTGCCATGGACCCGTCGGACCAGTTGCAGGCCGTGCTTGCCGTCGCGTTCGACAGGTGACGATGAGTACTGCGATGTGACTGACAGTTGGCCATTCAAGGTGTCAACCAATTGGCGTCCGTATTCTGCCACCTTGTCAGCCGATGTCAGATCGTCTTCCGAGATGGGTGTCTGATTGATCATGGCCTCGAGCACGTCACGGTTGAAGCGGCGCTCCATCCGGTTCATCAGCAGTCCCACCCGCATGTATTCCTGGGCCAGCGATTCGAAGCCGGTATCGCTGATGGTGGGTGCATCCGCGGTGACGTGCAGCCGGGCACCATCCAGCGCCAGTTGCAGCAGGTAGGCATTGAGTTCGGCATCATCCTTGACGTATCGCTCCTGCTTGCCCTTCTTGACCTTGAACAGAGGTGGTTGAGCTATGTAGATGTGACCTCGACGGATCAGCTCTGGCATCTGGCGATAGAAGAAAGTCAGCAGCAGGGTCCGGATGTGTGAGCCGTCGACATCGGCATCGGTCATGATGACGATGTAGTGATAGCGCAACTTGTCGACATCGAATTCGTCACGACCGATGCCGCATCCCAGTGCGGTAATCAGGGTGCCGACTTCCGCGCTCTGCAGCATCTTGTCGAATCGGGCCTTCTCGACGTTCAGGATCTTGCCCTTGAGCGGCAATATGGCCTGTCGTCGTCGGTCACGCCCCTGCTTCGCGGACCCACCTGCCGAGTCTCCTTCCACCAGATAGATCTCGGATTTGGCCGGATCCTTTTCCTGGCAATCCGCCAGTTTTCCGGGCAATCCGGCAATGTCCAGAGCGCCTTTGCGACGGGTCATTTCCCGAGCCTTGCGAGCGGCTTCTCTGGCGCGTGCGGCGTCGATGATCTTGGCGGTGATTTCACGCGCTTCGTTGGGGTTTTCCTGCAGGAAGTCATGCATGAATTCGCCCAGCACGGATTCCACGATGCCCTTCACTTCGGATGACACCAGTTTTTCCTTGGTCTGTGAGGAAAACTTGGGATCCGGTACCTTGACGGACAGTACGGCAGTCAGTCCCTCGCGAGCATCGTCACCCGTGGCCGAGACCTTGGCCTTGCTGCTCACACCGCTTGCTTCCATGTACTGATTCAGCGTACGCGTCATGGCTGTGCGGAAACCCGCCAGGTGCGTACCGCCATCGCGTTGCGGAATGTTGTTGGTAAAGCAGAAGATGTTTTCCTGGTAGCTGTCGGTCCATTGCAGAGCAACTTCCACCGCGACGTCATCCTTGCTGCCCAGTGTATGGATCACAGTGCCATGAACCGGCGTCTTCTTGCGGTTCAGATGCTCCACGAATGCACTGATTCCACCTTCGTATTCGAAGGTATCTGTCTGATCGGTTCGTTCATCGGTGAGGATGATGCGAACACCACTATTCAGGAACGAGAGTTCACGCAGACGCTTGCGCAGAACCTCGTACTCGAAGTGAATGTTGCTGAAGGTGTCGGCACTGGGCTTGAAGTGAATTTTCGAGCCTGTCGTATCAGTCGGTTCTCCGACTTGAAGATCCGCAAGTGGCTTGCTTTCCCGGTATTCCTGCGTGTGAATGAATCCGTCGCGGTGAATGGTGAGTTTCAGCCATTCACTCAAGGCATTGACGACTGATATGCCCACGCCGTGCAAACCACCAGACACCTTGTAGGAATTGTCGTCAAATTTTCCACCCGCATGCAGCACCGTCATGATGACCTCTGCAGCGGATTTTCCTTCTCCTTCGTGAATATCGACGGGGATACCGCGTCCATCATCAGAGACACTGACTGATTCGTCGCTGTGGATCGTGACATTGATGGCACTGCAATGTCCTGCCAGGGCTTCATCGATGGAGTTGTCAACGACTTCGAACACCATATGGTGCAAGCCGGTTCCATCATCGGTATCGCCTATGTACATCCCCGGACGCTTGCGAACAGCGTCGAGTCCCTTGAGGACCTGGATACTGGTGGAGTTATAACTGGGAGAGTCGCTCATTCGTTCGGTCTTCGTAGCGTAACTTGTTAATCATACTACGTTTTTGAGACTACCGTGTTCCATGTGGAACACTGAGTGATCGTGATGACGCAGTACATCGAGGTCGACACCGGACACGAACACCTGCCCGTTCAATTTGAGAAGCTGGTTGATGATTTCACGAGAGTGTTCCGAATCCAGTTCAGAAGTCAGGTCGTCACAAAGGACAACAGCCTGGCGGGCATTCCGCTGTTCAAGAAGATCCAGTTGCGCAAGATGCAGTAAATAGACCAGGACCTTCTGCTGGCCCCTGGACAATATCTGCTTGGCGGCTGTTCCTTCAGTGGTCAGGGTCATCTCGGCTCGGTGGGGGCCATCGGTGGTGGTCTTCATGCGCCGGTGATAATCAAGATTTCTGGTCAACAGTTCTGCCAAAGAGAAATCGTCTGACCAACCGGGACGGTAGCCAAGTTCCACGTGGAACCTGGCATCCATGTCCTGCATTCGTTGTGTCAGAGCAACGGATAGTTCGCTGACATAGCGACTGCGAAATTGATCAATGGCTTCGGATGATTCGACAAACAGGGAATCCCACGTTTTCAGTTCTGCGGAAGAACCTGTGTCACGCAATAACTGATTCCGTTGGGATAAAGAACGCTTGAAATGTTTCCAGGTGTCGAGAAAGCCATGTTCCATGTGGAACACACCCCAATCCAGAAATTGACGACGCTCGTCGGGACCGTCCTGAATCAGTTTGTGACTATCAGGAGTCAGAGACTTTACGGGGAGTAATCGCGTGACTTCGGCGATGCTTTTGACTTCTTCGAAGTCTAGACGCAGCTCTACAGATCCATCGCGCTGTCGTGATAATCCGGTTCTGTGTTCGCGTGAGGTTTGAGGATCGGAGAACAGGGCAGTCAAGGTAAATGACTGAGCTTCTCGGTTGATCAACTCGCGTGCCTTTCGAGTGCGGAATGAATGTCCGGTTGAAAGGCACTGGATGGATTCGAGTATTGAACTCTTGCCTGATCCGTTGTTTCCAGTGATGAGATTCAGGCGAGGGTGGGGAGTCAGTGACAGTGTCTGAATGTTTCTGAAATCACTGACGTCCAGTTTGCCGAGAATCACAAACGCATCGGCATGACAACGTACTTGCTGTCACTGTTGGTTTCCGGTGTTATCAAGGCACTGCTGTTTCCGTCCTTGAGCAGAATTCGCGCGTTGACACTTTCCAGCGAGTTCAGGACATCCAGCAGATAGGTCACGTTGAAACCGATTTCTGCAGAATCCCCGGAGTAGTCGACTTCCAGTTCATCAATGGCTTCTTCCTGTTCAGGGTTGTTGCTGGAAATAGTGAGGGTGCCACTTTGAAGTGCGATTCGCACACCGCGGTATTTCTCGTTGGACAATACCGATGCACGAGTGAGTGACTGCTTCAGGGTCTGGCAATCGATCAGCAATTCCTTGTTGCCATCTATGGGAATGACGCGGTTGTAATCGGGAAAGCGACCGTCGATCAGTTTAGTGGTCAATCGAACCCCACCCACCTGAACCTGAAGATGCTGAGGTGTTACCAGTAGGGTCACGGGATCTTCGGATTCGACGCTGGCCAACAGGCGTTGCAATTCACCGACTGTCTTGCGAGGAATGATGGCTCTGACTGGGGTTTCGGGTTCGGCATCCGTTGCGCATTGAGCATAGGCCAGTCGATGTCCATCAGTGGCAACGCAGGAGAGTCGATCCGCACCGATTTCCAGCAGCATGCCATTCAGATAGAAACGCACATCCTGTTGTGCCATGGAGAAGGCTGTGTTCTTGATGCACTGCAATAAAACAGAGGCCGTCAAAATCACTTGTTGCGGTGCGTCAAGGGCATCGACATGAGGAAATTCGTTGGCAGGCAATGTAGCGAGCGTGAACTTGCTGCGACCGGATTTGAAGATGACCTTGTCACCCTGGAAATTGAAATCCACTCGAGCTGAATCCGGCAGATGTTTGCAGATTTCCAGCAATTTTCTGGCAGGCACCGTGGTAGAGCCGGTTTGATCGATATGCATTTCGACTCTTGCCTGCATTTCGATTTCCGAATCGGTAGCCGTCAGAGTCAGGTAGCCATCGTCGGCAACCATCAAGACATTGCCAAGTATTGGAGAGGTCTGTTTGCGTTCAACAGCGCCTACTACGTGCTGCAAAGGCGTCAGCAAAGTCTCGCGTTGTGCACTGAATTTCATGGCTGATAGAAAAAGGTGTGTTTGTATTGTGTGTTTATGTTTATTACTACTACTGCGGGCAAAGTCTGTGGATAACCGCTTTTTTAGTAATTAAAACAATCGCTTGTGGATAAAATTCGGTCTGTATAACTGGCTTGACTCAACACGCTCTTCCTGTGAGAGAAATGTGGATAAGTCAGAGCCTCTGATAGCTTGCACACATTGCTGATAAGTTATCCACAGGGTTATACCGGAAGACAGGGGTTCCTGAAAGGGTAGCTAACGTCAGCTGGAAAGAGTTCGCAGCAGATTACTGTAGTCCTCGCGAATGCCTTCATCGGATTCCTGCAGCTCTACCACCTTGCGACAGGCGTGCAATACGGTCGTATGGTCTCTGCCACCGAATGCCTTGCCGATCTCTGGCAGGCTCTTGCTGGTGAGTTCCTTGGCCAGGGCCATGGCAATCTGACGGGGTCTGGCAACGGATCGAGACCGGCTCTTGCCGGAGAGATCCGCCAGGCGGATGTTGTAATACTCGGCTACGGTCTTCTGGATGTTCTCGACGCTGACCGTCTTGGCCTGTACCGCCAGCAGATCTGCCAGGGCTTCGCGCGTGAAGTCGAGCGTAATGGGGGTGCCGATCAGCTGTGAGTTGGCGATGACACGCTTCAGCGCACCTTCCAGTTCACGAACATTGCTGCGAATGCGTTTGGCGATGAAGAAGCTGACTTCCGAGGGCAGGGTGACACCGCGCTGCTCGGCCTTGCTGTTGAGAATCGCGACTCGCATCTCCAGTTCCGGCGGTTCGATCGCCACGGACAGTCCCCAGCCGAATCGGGTCTTGAGACGTTCTTCGAGACCATTGATCTCCTTCGGGTAACGATCGCAGGTCAGAACGATCTGCTGATTTCCCTCGAACAGCGCATTGAAGTTGTGGAAGAACTCTTCCTGAGTCTGTTCCTTGCCTGCGAAAAACTGGATATCGTCGATCAGCAAGGCATCCAGCCCCCGGTAATAGGCCTTGAATTCATTCATCTTGCCATGCTGCAGTGCATGGACCATCTCATGCACATAGGTTTCCGAATTGATATAGGAGACTCTGGCATCGGGCTTGTTGGCCAGAATTTCGTTACCGATGGCCTGCATCAGGTGGGTCTTGCCCAGTCCGGAGGCCCCGTAGATGAGGTAGGGATTGTAGGCTGTGCCCGGACTGCCACCGATCTGCAGGGCAGCGGCGCGACCCAACTGATTGCTTTTCCCTGCGACCAGCGTGTTGAAGCTGAACTCGGGTTTCAGATGAGAGTCGACTGGCGGCGTGCTCTTGGCCACCTGTGAGTGAGCGGGGGCGGACATTCGTCCCGATTCGCGTTCACTGGCGCGAGAGGACGTGGTCGTCTCGTTCTTTTCCTGAAAGGCTTGCTGCGCCTCGTTCGGTTGACCCGATCCGATGACCAGCTTGACCTGAATATCTTCCGGTGCCGTCAGAGCACTGGCAATTTCCTGGATGCGGGCGTGGAAACTGCTTTGCACCATGTCCAGCACGAATCGATTCGGGGCCAGTATGCGTAGCTGGTCTGATTCATGCCAGGCTTGCAGCGGACGAATCCAGGTGTTGAGTTGCTGGTCGGATAGCTCTTCTTCGAGCTTCAACAGACAGCGATCCCAAAGTGGTGCTCTCAACTGTGTGATCTCCGAGGCATGACAGGGGTAGGCAGACGGCAATGCTCGGTTGACCGAGGTTTGTCTGCAGGGGGGAGTGAACTCTACGTAAGAGCAATCCAATATTCAACGTCTAATCTTACTCGATGTTTTGACGATGAATACGCCTGATGCACCAAAGGATCCGTGATTTCCCGATCTTTGCACAGGCTTTGTCCGCAAGGCGGACAAGGGGTCATTGTGTCGCTGTTCCTTTTCTTCGGTCCAGACCATGACTGTCAGCTCTGTTCGACTGTCTGAGCATCGTGGCGGAACTGAAATGCGACGCAGACGGCAAGTCGCCGATCGGATCGTGCCGTGCGGTGGCGACTGGCGTTGCCATTGCATGCAAGGCAGCCGCTCGGGAGACCCCCCGAGAACACTTGTCGCACCGACTTTTCCGGACCCCGAGCCGCTGCAGACGGTGTAGTGAAGATATTCCCCAGACATGGCTTGACCCAGAGACAAAGTCAGATTATGATTGGGGGTTCGTTAACGACACGCGCAGCCCACTGGCTGCTATTCGAGTACAGCCGACATGAAAAGAACGTATCAACCGAGCAAGATCAAGCGTGCTCGCACCCATGGATTCCGCGCACGCAAAGCCACTCGTGGTGGACGTGCAGTGCTGGCAGCACGCCGCCGCAAGGGCAGGGCTCGCCTTAGCGCTTGAGTCGTATGTTGACGTCGCAAACTGACGACGTGTCAGCTTGCGACTCTTCAGCATATGTCAGGCGGGAGGCTGAAGTGACTGCCTCCCGCAATAGTGTCGATCGATCCTTTCCTCGTTCTGCACGGCTGTTGACCGGAGCTGACTACAGTCAGGTCTTCAAACAGAACAAGCGTTACTCCGACAAGTACTGGACCATACTGGTCAGGCGGAATGAAAGTGGGCTGTCACGGTTGGGATTGGCCATCGCCAAGAAACGGGCAAAGAGAGCGGTTGATCGAAACAGGATCAAACGAGTTGCCAGAGAAGCCTTTCGTGAACAGCGACCATCATTGTCAGGACTGGAACTGGTTGTCATGAACCGGGATGCCGCCTGTCATGCCTCTGCTCGCGATCTGCGTGATGCAATCGACCGCCTGTTGAGCAAGATGGCCCGCACGGCACCCAGGCATGGACACCTCACGGTTCCCACGGATAACTGATCCGTGATTCTCCGGCTCATCGCTTTCTATCGCCGATGGGTGAGCCCATTGTTGCCACCTCGCTGCCGTTTTGTGCCTAGTTGTTCAGAATACGCTGCGGAAGCGATAGCAACTCACGGTACACTACGGGGCGGAAAGTTGGCGGTGCTGCGAGTGTGTCGCTGTCATCCTTTTCATCCGGGTGGCTTTGACCCGGTTCCGCAAACCAGAAATCACTTGGTGGGACAAGAAGAGTCTGTTCGTCCTGCCGATTCCGATTCCCCTTCACTCGACCAATTCAAGAGTTAATGGACACCCAACGACTGCTGTTGTACCTCGCATTCGGTTTTCTGAGTCTGATCATCTATCAGACGTGGATGCAGGATTACCACACACCGGCACCCGTGGTGCAAACCTCGACGGATACGCCCGGAGCCACACCCACGTCTGCTGACGGATTGCCCGGAAACAGTTCGGCGGCCAATGCCAACGACATGCCCGGGGCGGTGGCCGGACCAGTAGCAACACCTGTAGCGCCAACGGCCGCAGCGGATGTACCGGTGGTTTCCGTGAGTACCGATGTCTTCAATGCGACCATCAGCGCATTGGGTGCCACCATCACCGGTGTCGATCTGAAAGACTATCCGGTGTCCATCGAACAGCCAGATACGCCGTTCACTCTGGTCAGCGACGATCCACTGCATTACCTGGTGGCTGAATCGGGGTTGCAGGCGCGTGCCAATGAACCCGCACCGACGCATCGTGAACTGATGCAGGCAGCACAGGACAGTTACAACCTCGAGGATGGGCAGAACACGCTGGAAATACCTTTTGTCTGGGATTCCGGAAACGGCATTACCGTCACCAAGACGCTGACGTTCACCCGCGGCAGTTACGAGGTTGGCGTCAACTATCTGATCAACAACGCCTCGGACTCGGACTGGACGGTCAATCAGTATCGCCAGTTGAAGCGAAAGCCGGGTACCAAGGATGAGAAGCAACAGTTCGTCAATACCTATATCGGTGCGGTAGTCAGCAACGACGAAGAGCGCTATAGCAAGGTCAAGTTCGGCGACATGGAAGACGAGAATCTGAATGTATCGGTAACCGATGGTTGGGTTGCGATGATTCAGCATTACTTCGCCGCGGCCTGGATTCCCAAGGCGGGTGAGCAGAACACCGCATACAGTCGTTACCTTGCGCAAGAGAACCATTACCTGATCGGCATGGTGTCCGGCAGCCAGGTCGTACCGGCGGGTCAGCAGGGTACGTTCGAAACCAAGGCGTATATCGGTCCGAAGGTGCAGGACAAGTTGTCTGCTGCCGCCGAGCATCTGGAACTCACTGTCGACTTCGGTTGGCTGACCATCATCGCCCAGCCGCTGTTCTGGTTGCTGAAGACCATCCATGGTCTCATCGGCAACTGGGGGTGGGCCATCATCTTCACCACCTTCATCATCAAGGCGGTGTTCTACAAGCTCTCCGAAGCCAGTTATCGCTCCATGGCCAAGATGAAGCTGCTGCAGCCCAAACTGGCTTCACTGAAGGAACGCTATGGCGACGATCGCACCAAGATGGGCCAGGCGACGATGGAGCTGTACAAGAAGGAGAAGGTCAATCCACTGGGTGGCTGCTTGCCGATGATCATTCAGATACCGGTGTTCATCGCACTGTACTGGGCCCTGCTGGAAAGTGTCGAACTTCGTCAGGCCCCGTTCATGCTGTGGATCCAGGATCTGTCCCTGCGT
Source organism: uncultured Granulosicoccus sp. (assembly GCA_947495035.1). GTDB lineage: Bacteria > Pseudomonadota > Gammaproteobacteria > Granulosicoccales > Granulosicoccaceae > Granulosicoccus. The sequence goes on along the minus strand of CANLXI010000014.1, from coordinate 97,300 downwards.
GATCCGTTCTTCATCCTGCCCATCATCATGGCAGCCACCATGTACTTCCAGCAGAAGCTGAATCCGGCGCCGGTTGATCCCATCCAGGCCAAGGTGTTTCAGTTCCTGCCACTGATCTTCGGTGTATTCTTTGCCTTCTTCCCGGCTGGTCTGGTGCTGTATTGGGTGGTCAACAACAGTCTGTCCATTGCCCAGCAGTACTACATCACGCGGCATGTTCTGGCTGACGATACGGACAGCAAGAAAACGAAGAAGAAAGGCAAGAAGTCCGACAAGTCCGATAAGTCCGACACGGAGACAAAGGCTCTTGACGTCGACAAGCCGGAAGTCAGCGCCAACGATTCCGACAGCGAGCCTTCTACCGATGATTCCGACAAGGACGACAAGCCGTCCAGGTAGTCATTGGTTCCGGAACCGGGGCAGCCATCCGGCTGGTTCCCCGGTCTGGTTCGCGCGGTGAGCACTAGCGGCGATACGATCGCTGCCATTGCCAGCGGCACAGGACGTGCTGGCATCGGAGTGGTCCGTATCAGCGGGCCACTGGCTCCGGCGATGGGCAGGAGCATTTGTGACCGGGACTTGCCGGTTCGAGAAGCCTGCTATCTGCCGTTTCTGGCCGACAATGGCGAGGTGCTGGACAGAGGCATCGCCTTGTTGTTCGAGGCTCCCCATTCCTTTACCGGTGAACATGTGCTGGAATTGCAGGGACATGGTGGTCCTGTGGTGCTGGACATGATCATGCAGCGCGCGCTGCAACTCGGCGCACGTCCTGCCAGGCCGGGCGAGTTTTCGGAACGGGCCTTTCTCAACGAGAAACTGGATCTTGCTCAGGCTGAGGCCATCAGCGATCTGATCGACAGCAGCAGTGTGGCTGCCGCGCGAGCCGCCGTACGATCCCTGAGCGGTGAATTCTCCGCGCATGTGGCAATCATTCAGGAAGAACTGATAGCGCTGCGCGTCTGGCTGGAAGCCGCACTGGATTTCAGTGAGGAGGAGATCGATTTTCTGGCGGAACCGGTTCTGCAGCAGCGAACCATCAATCTGATCAGCCAGTTCGATAGTCTGTTGGCCAGAGCGGAGCAGGGCCAGCGTTTGCGCGACGGTCTGACCATCGTCATTGCTGGTGTCACCAATGCGGGAAAATCGAGCCTGTTGAATGCACTGGCAGGAGTCGAATCGGCCATCGTCACGGATATCGAAGGAACAACCCGAGATGTGCTGCGCGAAGAAATATCCATAGACGGTGTTCCGCTGCATGTGGTCGATACGGCCGGCCTGCGCAGCACCGAGGACCTGGTCGAGCTGGAAGGCATCCGGCGAGCCCGTGTACAGATGGACAATGCCGATCACGTGCTGGTGATCATCGATGCAACACGACCCGAATTGCCGCCAGTCGAACTGCCCGACAGGGTCGCTCAGAGCGTCATCATCAACAAGAGTGATCAGGTCGATGAGCACAGGCTGAGCGCGCTGCGGGACGAATACGGTGCCAGCTTGTGCATTTCAGCCAAACACGGGCAGGGTCTGGATGCGTTGAAGGCGCACCTGCTGTCATTGGCCGGACACGACAGTGCGGTTGAAGGTGTCTACAGCGCACGTCGGCGTCATCTCGATGCGCTGTATCACGCCCGCGAGGCAACAGATGCCGCCCTGTACCGTTTGCGAGAATCCACCATGCCGGAGCTGGCCGCAGAGGAATTGCGCCTGGCGCAGCAATCACTGGATCAGATCACCGGGCGTTTCGACAGTGAGGATCTGCTGGGTCGGATATTTTCCGACTTCTGCATCGGCAAGTAAGGGAGCTGCCACGGTCGATACCGGTCCATGATCGATCGACGCTGGTGGCGCTCGCCTTGACTGCCTGGCCGGCCCTTGATAACGCAAGTCTGGCAAGTCTGGCAAGTCGGGCGCAATCCCGACATTGCATTGTTCGCCTTGTCAGCTGGGCTTCAGCCGGATTGTGTGGCAGCGCTGTCTTTATTGTCCATCGAAAGCCGCAGCGGCGGCATTCGATGGTCGAGCTTCGCACCGTTTCAACCAGCCCTGGATTGATGGTACATCCGGGGCCAGATCCGGAAACCAGGCAAAGGGTGAAGCGACCAGAAGATCAGCGGCAGAGTACTCGGATCCCAACAGAAAGTCGTTGCTGTTCAACGTGTTCTCCAATTGCCGTTTGAGTTCCGGAACACCACGAAACGTACTGTCCAGAACCGGGTGACTCAGTTCGGCAAAGTGATGCACCAACACGGGTTCAACCACATTGCCGTAGTAGGCGAGCCAGCTGAGGTAGCTGCCTCTGCCGGCAGCGCCGACTACCGGGGCCAGTGCCGATGGAAACAGATCGGTCAGATACAGGATGATGGCATTGGATTCACGAATGATGCAGCCATCGTGAACCAGCACTGGCACCTTGCCTTCCGGGTGTGGGTTGTCGGGATCGACCTGGCCGGATCCATCCTGACGCGGAATCGTGACCTGTCGAATCTCGACCTGATCGAGCGCATCGAGTTCGTGCAGCAGTTGCATGATCCGCGTCGAGCGGGACATTGGCGAATGAAACAAGGTCAGCATGGCAATCCGATTCTCCCGATGGTGTGAATGCAGGTACAGTATGCAGCAGCCTCCTGTCAATTTCTGTCAGTAACCGCATGGCCCGTTCCGATCGACTATTGCGCCTGCTACAGGCAATACGAACCTTTCCACCGCCGGTAACTGCGGCCGTTCTGGCTCGGGAAACCGGTGTGTCGGAACGTACCCTGTACCGGGATATCAACAGCCTGCGTTTGTCGGGTGTCCTGATCGACGGTTCTCCCGGCTACGGTTATTGCCTGACGGAAGATCCTTCGCTGCCACCGCAGAATTTCTCCAGACTGGAAATCGAAGCGCTGGTACTGGGTCTGGGCTATGTGCGTTCACGCGGTGACGCAGCACTGGCAGAAGCCGGGCAGCTGGCACTGTCCAAGATTACTGCAACCCTGCCGGAGCGGTTGCAAAGGCAGGTAGCGCACGCGGTACTGAAAGTCTATCGACCCTGTCCGGCCCTGGAAGAGCCGGACGGGCCTACGCTGGAACTGATTCGGGAAGCCAGCTGGTCGGAAATGGCCTTGGACATGCGTTATCTATCGGCTACGGAGCAGCGTACCGAAAGACGCATATTTCCACTGTCGGTGGTTTATCTCGAAGAGTCCATCATGCTGCTTGCCTGGTGCAGATTGCGTCGAGATTTCCGCATGTTCCGCGTCTCACGCATTCTCGATGTCGCACCCAGCGACGAGAGCTTTCAACCCCGCCGCGCAAGCTTGCTGCGCGAATACCTGCAGCAACTGGCCAGCCGTGAGGATTCAGCCAGATTGTGATACGCAGCGACCCCACCGCCTGATCATCCAATGCCAGCCTCGGCGACCTTCAGGGACTTCGAGGCATCGAACTGCATGGATGCAAGTCTGGCATACAGCCCATTGCCGTTCAACAGCTCACGATGCGTGCCGGATTCGATGACTCGGCCCTGATCCAGTACCAGTATCCTGTCGGCATTGATGATGGTGGCAAGGCGATGAGCGATCACCAGCGTGGTCCGACCACTCATGGCTCGATCCAGTGCCATCTGCACCTTGCGCTCGCTTTCGGCATCCAGAGCACTGGTCGCTTCATCGAGCAATAATAGCGGCGGGTTCTTCAACAAGGCCCGCGCAATCGACAATCGCTGCCGTTGGCCACCGGAGAGGCGCACCCCTTTCTCCCCCAGATACGTGTTGAAACCGGCCGGCAGACGCTCGATGAATTCCAGTGCCTGCGCATCGCTGGCCGCCTGCCTGACTTCCTCGTCGCTGGCATCCGGCTTGCCGTAACGCAGATTGGTGGCAACATCCTCCGAGAACACGACACTATCCTGTGACACGAAGCCGATGGCATCGCGCAGTTCGTGCAACTGCAAGTCGGCGATCGGCGTGCCATCGAACGTGATGCTGCCCGTCAGCGGGTCATGGAAACGCAGCAGCAATTGCAATACGGTTGTCTTGCCGGCACCCGAAGGTCCGACCAGTGCGATCGTCTGGCCCGGTTCCAACGTGAAGTCCAGATCGGACAGTGCCAGCTCGTCTGGCCGACTGGGATATCTGAACGACACTTCATTGAACGCTATCCTGGCACCGGCTGCGCCATTCGCAGGTTTTTCCAGATGACGGTTGCCGGATATGATGCCTGGTCGGGCATCCAGCAATTCCAGCAGGCGCTCGGTGGCACCGGCAGCGCGTTGCACATCACCCAGAACCTCGGCCAGCGCACCCGTGGAGCCGGCAACCAGTGCGGCATACAGCATGAATTGCGTCAACAGGCCGGGTGACATGCGGCCCTCGAGCACCGCCTGAGCGCCCAGCCACAGCACGAAGACGATGCAGCCGAAAACCAGAGTGATGGCCAATGCGGTCAGGTAGGAGCGGTTGCGATTGCGCCGGATCGCGCTGTGGAAAGCGGCATTCGTGGCAACCTGGTAACGACTGCTTTCCATGTCCTCGCGCACATAGCTCTGCACGGTCGACATGGCATTGAGTGTTTCATTGGCCAGCGCACCGGTATCTGCCAGACGATCCTGACTGTCGCGGGAGAGTTTGCGAACGCGGCGACCGAACACCAGAATGGGCACGACCACGACCACCAGCAGCCCGACGATGATGCTGGCCAGTTGCGGGCTTGACCAGATCATCATCAGCAAGGCGCCGATGAACAGCAGGCTGTTGCGCAAGCCCAGTGAAATGCTGGAGCCGATCAGCGATTGAATGAGGGTGGTGTCGCTCGACAAGCGAGACTGGACTTCACCGGTGCGCAGGGTTTCGAAGAACACCGGGTCTTGCCGCAATACCTGGTCATAGACCGCCTGGCGCAGGTCGGCCGTGATGCGATCACCCAGCCAGGCGACGCAGTAATAGCGCACGGCTGTGGCCACGGCCAGAACCAGAGCCACCGCAAACAGTGCCAGAAACACGCTGTTGACATGCCCGGCATCGATGGCGCTCCCGAGCGCGGCGTCCGGTTGGCTGAAACCACGGTCGATCAGAAAGCGGAATGCGGTGGGGATGGTGAGCGTGGCAGCGGCCGCAATCAGCAAGGCCGTGCCTGCGAGCATGACGCGCCCGCGGTAAGGTGCCAGAAAGGGCTGCAGTCGGAACAGGGTTTTCCACGCAGAGCGATGCGACGCCGCTGACGCCTCCCTGCTGTTGTTTTCATCGACGTCTGACACGGTATGCGGGCACTCGTTATGGAGCATGACTGGTGCGGTGCCTGCTGACGGGCCTCCGCCTGAAATTCGCCGACACGGGTGCATCAGGTGTGGATGTCGGTGACAAAACATGCAGAGTATGGGGGCTGTGCGAGGTGTGGCAAGGTTCCGCGTGCCCGGAGCGCTTTCTTTCAGCCCCCTTGGCCTTATAATGGCAGGCTGTAGCGAGTGAGCACTGACATGCAGTACCCAACAGTTTTTGACGTGATCGTGGTCGGTGGTGGCCATGCCGGCACAGAGGCCGCTCTGGCGGCTGCGCGTTCGGGCGCCAGCACACTGCTGCTGACCCACAATATCGATACCCTGGGCCAGATGAGCTGCAATCCGGCCATCGGTGGTATCGGCAAGGGCCACCTGGTTCGTGAAATAGACGCGCTGGGCGGGGCCATGGCCAAGGCGGCTGACCAGGCCGGTATCCATTTCAGAACGCTGAATTCGCGCAAGGGGCCGGCGGTTCGTGCCACACGGGCACAGGCGGACCGCCAGCTGTATCGCGTAGCCATTCGCAGGATCATCGAGAACCAGCCGAACCTGACTCTGTTCCAGCAGGCCGTGGACGATCTGATCATGAGCCCGGAGTCCGCTGCCGGTTCCGGTGACGCACGCGTCACGGGCGTCATCACGCAGCTGGGGGTGCATTTTCAGGCGCGCAGCGTGGTCATGACGGTCGGTACCTTCCTGGCTGGCAAGATTCACGTGGGCGAGGCCAATCATGCCGCTGGCCGTGCCGGAGATCCGCCTGCAATGACGCTGGCACAACGCATGCGCGACATGCCGTTCGAGATCGGTCGCCTGAAGACCGGTACGCCGCCGCGAATCGACGGTCGCAGCATCGACTACAGCACGCTGCAGGCACAACCCGGTGACTCACCAAGACCGGTGTTCTCCTATCTGGGCAGCACCGCTGATCATCCCGAGCAGGTGCATTGCCACATCACCGAAACCAACCAGCGTACCCACGACATCATTCAGGGTGCCCTGCATCGCTCGCCGTTGTTCTCGGGCGATATCGAAGGGGTCGGACCACGCTACTGTCCGTCCATCGAGGACAAGGTGGTGCGTTTCAGCGACAAGGATTCGCATCAGATCTTCATCGAACCGGAAGGCCTGAATACCCATGAGGTCTATCCCAACGGGATTTCCACCAGTCTGCCCTTCGATGTGCAGATCGACTATGTGCAATCCATTCGCGGGTTCGAAAAGGCCCACATCACACGTCCCGGTTATGCCATCGAATACGATTTCTTCGACCCGAGAGGCTTGCGTGCATCCCTGGAGACCAAGACCGTCAATGGTCTGTTCTTTGCCGGGCAGATCAATGGCACCACCGGTTATGAAGAGGCAGCCGCACAGGGTCTGGTGGCTGGTCTGAATGCCGCCCGGCAGGTGCGGGACGAAGCGCCCTGGACGCCCAGACGCGATGAGGCCTATATCGGTGTTCTCATCGATGATCTGATCACCCGGGGCACACGTGAACCGTATCGCATGTTCACCAGTCGCGCCGAATATCGTCTGAAACTGCGTGAAGACAATGCCGATCTTCGTCTGACAGAGCTCGGCAGGGCAATGGGTCTGGTCGATGAGCATCGCTGGCAGGCCTTCAGCGAGAAGGCCGAGGCCATCGAATCGCTGAAAGCGGCTCTTCATGACCGCTGGGTACGTACCGGTACACCGGAGGCAGCTACGCTGATCGAGCGCACCGGCATGAAACTGGCGCGAGAACGACGGTTCACCGAATTGCTGAAGATGCCGGAAATTCATCTGGCCGAACTGCTGGACATCGCTGCCCCCGAGCTGTCCGATCTGCCGCCGCAGGTGGTGGAACAGGTCGAGATTCAGGGCAAGTACGCCGGTTATCTGGATCGCCAGCAGGCGGATATCGACAAGGCACTGACACAACAGGAAATCCGATTGCCCGACTCCCTCGATTACAGCGACGTGGTCGGTCTGTCCAACGAGGTGCGTCAGAAATTCAGCGAGAACCGTCCAGGCACCATTGGTCAGGCGTCGCGTATTTCCGGTGTCACCCCGGCGGCCATTTCACTGCTCCTGGTGCATCTGAAAAAGCAGTCATTGAAGCAAAGTGCCTGAAACCACTGGCGGATCGAAACCGAACGTGAGTCCTGACAGTCATCTGCGTGAAGCACTGGATCGAGGTCTGCGGACACTGGCCCATGCCGGTACGCCGGTTGGGGATATCGGCGAACAGGAGCGCGATCGTCTGATCCGGCTGGTGGCATTGCTGGGCAAGTGGAACAAGGTCTACAACCTGACAGCGGTCAGGGATGCGCGGCAGATGGTCGACCGGCATCTGCTGGACAGTCTGGTGATGACTCGCTGGCTGCCGGATGCGCAGGCAGGCGATCCAGCGGTGTACGACGTCATGGACGTGGGGACCGGGGCCGGTCTGCCGGTGTTGCCACTGGCGCTGGTTCGCCCGGATCTGCGTTTTCTGTCGGTGGAATCCAATGGCAAGAAAACCCGATTCCAGCAACAGGCCGTCCTCGAACTGGGACTGACCAATGTCACCGTGCTGCAGGAGCGCATCGAGAACGTGAACGATCGCGCACGGCTGGTTCTCTCCAGAGCCTTTACGGCGCCGGTGGATTTTCTGCGTATCGCGCAGGCGCTGTGTGTGCCCGAGGGCAAGGTTGCCGTCATGCTGGGACGAGCCGAACGCCTGCCTGACAGCCTGCAGCCTCATTACGAGTTGCGGGAACTGGTGGAAGTCGCGGTCCCTGGCACGGATTCGGCGCGACATGTCGCCCTGTGCCAACGACAGTACGGATAATGGATTACACTGCGCCAATGAGTCGAATCATCGCCGTAGCCAACCAGAAGGGTGGGGTTGGAAAAACCACAACGACAGTCAATCTGTCTGCTGCGCTTGCCAGTATGCAAAAGCGCGTGCTGCTCATCGACCTCGATCCTCAGGGCAATGCCACGATGGGCTGTGGCATTGACAAGTACGAGGTCGAGGCGGGAATTTTTGAAGTACTGGTCGATGGCATGTCGGTGCCCGAGGCCAGCCAGAAATCACCGGAAAACGGCTGTGACGTGCTGCCCGCCAATTCGGATCTGACCGCGGCTGAAATCGAGCTCATGAACATGGAGCAGCGTGAACAACGTCTGCATCAGGCCCTGGAAGCCGTTCGTCAGGATTACGACTTCGTGCTGATCGACTGCCCTCCGTCCCTGAATATCCTGACCTTGAATGCATTCGTGGCGGCAGATAGCGTACTGGTGCCGGTGCAATGCGAATACTACGCACTGGAAGGTCTGTCGGCGCTGCTGGAGACCATCGAAGGGGTTCGCGAAAGCGTCAATCCCGATCTGGCCATCGAAGGCCTGCTGCGAACCATGTATGACGGTCGCAATCGTCTGGGCAGCGAAGTCTCGGCACAACTGATCGAACATTTCGGCGAGCAAGTCTTTCGTACCGTGGTACCACGCAATGTGCGGCTGGCCGAAGCGCCGAGTCATGGCATATCGATCATGGAATACGATGGCACTTCCCGGGGCGCTCTGGCCTATCTGGCCCTGGCTGGCGAAATCCTGCGTAATCGCAGCCGCGCTGCCCAGTCGGCAACCAGTACTGAGACAGCCGCAGCGGCAGTGGCTGCTGGCACGCAGAGCGATGCCGAAGCCGACCAGACTCAGCTGATCCAGCCACCGGGTAAGGAGAACGACTCGGCTGCCGAACCGGATGGAGAGGCCGGGCAGGGCACGGGCGGGCAGGAACAACCAGCGGTGGACGACGCTGCGAACCCGGCCGCTGGCGATACGACCGCGGAGGACTATCCGCAATCGGCAGAAATTGACAATGATGAGTCGGCATTCGCCAATGCCGAACACATCGATATCGGTGTGCCGGATCAGTCCGAGACCGGTTCCCGGGAAGAAGACGCCACAGATTCGTCCAGACACGCTACCTTGAAGCCAGATACCGAATCCGCCGATGGCTAAACGACCCCGCATGGGCCGCAATCTGGATGCCTTGCTGGGAGGGTCCACTCGCGAGCGAAAAGGCAGACAATCCAGTGCAGCGCAAGCTGCTGCAACGGAGCGTGCCGATGATTCCGGCGATACCATCACGGAGCAGGCTGATCAGACAGGCTCGGCTAACGATGGCGCTGCAACCGACCGCACGCTCACCGACCCTCAGGCGGATGCAGCAGATTTCGCGCTGACGCCGCCAGCCACGGCACCGAAGGAGGAAACAGCTGCCGAGGCGACCGTTACCCCTGTGGCCGAGCCGGCTGAGTCCGAGGCCGTGGACAATTCCGCGGCAGCGGCCGAGACCGCCTCGCAAGCTGCAGTTGCCAAGTCGAACCACGACGCCGCGAGGGCCGTGGCAGAGGAAGTCATTGCCGGTACCGATGATCGCTTTCGCATGGTCGGTGTGGACCAGATCCGTCGCGGCAGCTACCAGCCCAGACGACTGTTCGACAAGGAACTGTTGCAGGAGCTGGCTGACTCGATCAAGGCCGAAGGTCTGATCCAGCCCATTATCGTACGACCCTTTGCCGGTGCCTATGAGCTGGTGGCCGGAGAACGGCGCTGGCGGGCAGCACAACTGGCAGGCATGGCGGAGATTCCTGCCATCATTCGCGACATGCCGGACAAGTCCGTGGCAGCGGTCTCCGTCATCGAGAACATTCAGCGCAAGGATCTCAACCCGCTGGAGGAAGCTGCAGCCTTTGAGCGCCTGTGCGATGAGTTCGGCATGACGCACAAGGCGGTGGCCGAATCTGTAGGGCGTTCGCGGGCATCCGTGACAAACCTGATGCGATTGCTGGAGCTGCATGACGAGGTCAAGGTGCTGGTCGACAAGGGTGAACTCGAGATGGGACACGCCCGAGCGATACTGGGTGCGCCGAAGGATCGCCAGCATGGACTGGCCAAGGATGTGATCAAGCGTGGTCTGACGGTCAGAGCCGTTGAGAAACTGGTTCGTGAGATGACCGAGGAAGGCGACAAGGCGCAGGCTCGCAAATCCGCAACCATGGCCGATCCCGACATCGAGCGGCTGAGCAAGAAGCTCGGCGAGACACTGGGTGCGACCGTACGCATACAGCACAAGAGCAGCGGCCGCGGCAAGCTGGAGATCAATTACGCCTCGGTGTCCGAACTGCAAGGCATACTCGCCCATATCAAGTAGTGGTCAGGCGCCACCGGAGTGACACCCTTGCCAGCGTCAGGTATTTTCATGCACTGATGCCTGCAGCGCAGTGCTTGCCACGCCTTGTATTGACGCAGGCTATGATCAACAATTAGCCCGAATTGCGTCCTTCTGTTTGAAAACGCTGTTATAATTTCGCTGTTCGAAATCAGGTGTAGGACTTCACGTCAGGTCCTGAACCAAAGCAGATACCCAGGGCGGTGTAATGCAACAGGCTGAACGGCGGTTGCGCGTTATCAGGCTAATCTTGATCTGGCAACTCGTTGGTGCAGTGGTAGTAGGTTTAGCAGGTTTTTTCTGGAATCGGGATGTGGCTCTTGCGGCATTCCTGGGTGGGTTGACAGTCGTCCTGCCAAATTCCTATTTTGCCTATCGTGCCTTCCGGTATCGAGTGGCAAGAGCTGCACGATTGATTGTGCGGTCGTTTTACGCAGGGGCTGCGGGCAAGATGCTGCTTACAGCCGGTATGTTCACGTTGGTGTTCATCAACCTGAACCCGTTGAATGCTCCGGCAGTATTCATCGGCTTCGCATTGGTGCAGACACTCAGCTGGGTCGTGCCGTTGGTCATAAGCAGGCAGGAAGCTGCCGAAGTCAGTTTGAGTGTTTCAGAAAAATAAGTTGTAGTTGTAGAATTCAGTAGCCGTTATAGACTCCAGTCCAGACTCAAGCAACGAAACCATGGCCAGCAACAGCGCACCAACATCCACAGAGTATATTCAGCACCATTTGCAGAATCTGGTGTTCGGCTATCACCCTGAAAACGGCCTGGGCATTGCCCACAGTGGCACTGAAGCCGCGGAGATGGGGTTCTGGGCAATCAACCTGGATTCCATGTTCTTCTCCATCGTTCTGGGCGCGTTCTTCATCTGGTTGTTCAAGAAGGCTGCTGACAGCTTCACTTCCGGTGTCCCGGGACTGCTGCAGGCGTCCATCGAGGTCATTGTCGAATTTGTCGATACCAATGTGCGCGATACGTTTCACGCCAAGAACCCCATGATCGCGCCGATGGCGCTGACGATCTTCGTCTGGATCTTCCTGATGAACCTCATGGATCTCATCCCGGTGGACTTCGTGCCACGTCTGGGCGAAGCCATTGGTATCCCCTATCTGAAAATCGTACCGAGCACTGATGTCAACGTCACCATGGGCCTGTCGTTGTCGGTCTTTGCACTGATGATCTACTTCAGTATCAAGGTCAAGGGCGCCATGGGTTTCGTCAAGGAACTCACGCTCATGCCGTTTGGCAGCAGTAATCCTGTCATCCAGGCAATTCTCGTCCCGGTCAATCTGTTGCTGGAAGGTGTCAGTCTGATTTCGAAGCCCATTTCTCTGGCGCTTCGACTCTTCGGTAACATGTACGCGGGCGAGCTGATCTTCATTCTGATAGCGTTGCTGCCTTTCTGGGCTCAGTGGATGCTGTCAGTGCCCTGGGCGATCTTCCACATTCTTGTTATCACCCTGCAAGCGTTCATCTTCATGATGTTGACCATCGTCTACATGGCCATGGCGCACGAGCATCATTAAACGTAGTTTTTTCCACCAGTCCTACTCTTTACTTTTTAACCCTTTAAATCTCTTGGAGTTCTCATGGAAACTGTCGTAGCCTCAACTGCCATCGCCGTCGCGATCATGATCGGCCTAGCTGCTCTGGGTACTGCTATCGGCTTCGCGCTGCTTGGTGGTCGCTTTCTCGAAGGTGCAGCTCGTCAGCCTGAAATGGTGCCAATGCTGCAGGTCAAGATGTTCATCGTTGCGGGTCTGCTTGATGCGATTCCCATGATCGGTGTTGGTATCGCCCTGTTCTTCGTATTCGCTAACCCGTTTGTCGGCCAGATCGCAGGCTGATCAAACAATCGACTAACGAGAGGCAAGGCATATGAACCTGAACCTGACATTGCTCGGCCAGGCCATTTCGTTTGCCGTGTTTGTTCTCTTCTGCATGAAGTATGTCTGGCCACCGATTATCAATGGCCTGCGCGAAAGGCAGGCGATGATAGCGGGCGGACTGGCTGATGCTGAAAAAAGCTCCCAGAAGCGCGAAGAAGCAGAGGCTGAAATCGCTGCATTGCTTCAGGACGCCAAGGCGCAAGCAGCAGAGATAGTGGCTCAAGCACACAAACGTGGTAACGAGATGGTCGAATCATCCAAGGATGCAGCACGCACCGAAGGTGAAAGACTCAAGCAAAGTGCCCAGGCAGAAATCGATCAGGAAGTGGTCGGTGCAAAAGAAGGTCTGCGCAAGCAGGTTGGCTTGCTCGCTGTAGAAGGAGCAAGACGAATTCTTGGCAGTGAAGTTGATCAGGAAAAGCACAACGCGGTCATCGACGACCTCGTCAAGCAGATCTAGATCGACCGATACAACAGCGCAGGCACTACTGAATCGCGACCCGGGGAGTTCGTCTGTAAACCGGGTAGCACGAGATAGCGTCACAGAACAGCGGCAACGACAAGCAGGTACGAAACATGGCATCCGAATCGACAACAGCACGACCCTACGCTAGAGCCATTTTCGAACTGGCTTCAGAGCGCGGTGGCTATGACGAATGGTCAGGCCGTCTCGGTTACTGGGCATCGGTCGTTCAGGACGAGGCCATTCGTACTCGACTGGCTGAGCCTGGCATCACTGCCCAGGCGAAAGCCGATCTCATCGCGAAGGTGTCTGACGGGCTTGATGGCGACAGCCTCAACTTGCTGAAGATGCTTGCTGAAAACGACCGACTGGCTTCATTGCCGGACATGTATCAACAATACGAGCAGCTCCGGCGCGAAGCTCAGGGTGAAGAGGAAGCCCATGTCATCAGCGCGTACGCACTGACCGATGAGCAGGCCTCCAGCATTGAAGAAGCGCTGGGTAAAAGGCTCTCACGCAAGGTCAAGATCACCAGCGAGGTTGATCCTGATCTGATCGGTGGTGCCGTCATACGTGCCGGAGACCTGGTCATCGACGGATCCATTCGCGGCCGTCTAGCAGCACTGGAACAATCCGTCGCCAGCTGATGCACCTGATGTCAGGCAACTGACCGATGGCGCACGCTGACCCGACCCTGCAGATTTCAAGAGACTAAATAGACCCATGCAACAACTGAATCCATCCGAGATCAGTGACCTGATCCGGGAGAAAATCGGTAATACCGATACTGCTGCCAACGTTCGAACCGAAGGTACCATCGTCAGTCTGAATGACGGTATCGTTCGAATCCATGGCCTTACGGATGCACTGTCCGGTGAGATGATCGCGTTTGATGATGGCCTGTATGGTCTGGCATTGAACCTCGAACGTGACTCTGTCGGTGCGGTTGTACTCGGTAACTATGAACACCTGAAAGAAGGCGACAAGGTACGTTGCACCGGCAAGGTACTGGAAGTACCGGTCGGCAATGAACTGCTCGGTCGTGTGGTCAACGCTCTGGGTGAGCCCATCGACGGCAAGGGCCCCATCAACGCCGCACAGACTTCCCCGATCGAAAAGATTGCACCGGGCGTAATCGACCGTCAATCGGTTGATGAGCCGGTACAGACCGGTCTGAAAGCCATCGATGCGATGGTACCGGTTGGCCGAGGACAGCGAGAGCTGATCATCGGTGACCGCCAGACAGGTAAGACGGCAGTTGCCATCGACGCCATCATCAACCAGAAAGGCACAGGCATCAAATGTGTCTACGTGGCCATCGGACAGAAGCAGTCAACCATCGCCAACGTGGTATCGAAACTGGAAGAGCATGGTGCTCTGGAGAACACCATCGTTGTTGCAGCAGGCGCAGCGGATTCTGCAGCGATGCAGTTCGTCGCTCCTTACGCCGGTTGCACCATGGGTGAATACTTCCGTGACCGCGGTGAAGATGCTCTGATCGTTTATGACGATCTGACCAAGCAGGCCTGGGCATACCGTCAGGTATCTCTGCTGCTGCGTCGTCCTCCAGGTCGTGAAGCCTATCCCGGTGACGTTTTCTACCTGCATTCACGTCTGCTTGAGCGTGCTTCACGCGTCAATGCCGAGTACGTCGAGAAATTCACCAACGGTGAAGTGAAAGGCAAGACCGGTTCTCTGACTGCTCTGCCGATCATCGAAACTCAAGCGGGTGACGTATCGGCTTTCGTACCGACCAACGTCATCTCCATCACCGATGGTCAGATCTTCCTCGAAACCGATCTGTTCAACGCCGGTATTCGCCCAGCGATCAACGCTGGTCTGTCGGTATCGCGAGTTGGTGGTGCAGCACAGACCAAGATAATCAAGAAGCTCGGTGGTGGTGTTCGACTGGCACTGGCCCAGTATCGTGAACTGGCGGCATTTGCCCAGTTCGCATCCGACCTTGACGAAACGACCAGAAAGCAGATCGAACGTGGTCAGCGAGTGACCGAACTGATGAAGCAGAAGCAGTATGCGCCTCTGTCAATCGGGCAGATGGGTGTCTCTCTGTTCGCTGCCAACGAAGGTTACCTCGACGACGTGGCCGTCAACAAGATCGTGTCATTCGAAGAAGCAATGCATGACTACTTCGCTTCCAACCATCAGGAGCTGCTTGATCAGGTCAATGCATCCGGTGACTGGAACGACGATATCCAGGCAGCGTTCAAGAAGGGTCTTGATGCGTTCAAGGCTAGCGGAAGCTGGTAAGCGCTCATGGCTTCCGGTAAGGAGATACGCACGCAGATCAAGAGTATCCAGAATACTCAGAAGATCACCAAAGCCATGGAAATGGTAGCTGCGTCGAAAATGCGCAAGGCCCAGGATCGCATGCGTGCGAACCGGCCTTACTCGTTGAAGCTCAGGAAGGTAGTGGGTCATATTGCATCGGCCAGTGTCGAATACAAGCACCCCTACCTGATCGAACGTCCTGAGCCGAAGCGTGTTGGATATATCGTCGTGTCGACCGACCGCGGTTTGTGCGGCGGTCTGAACACCAATATATTCAAGACAGCGGTGAACTCCATGAAACAGTGGAGTGAGCAGGACATCGAAATCGATATCTGCACCATCGGCAAGAAAGCTCAGAATTTCTTCCGAGGTATTGGTGCCAATATCGTGGGTAGCACGACGGATCTGGGCGATGCCCCCGAACTGGCGACTCTTCTCGGTGCCATTCGAGTCATGCTGGACAAGTACGATGCCGGTGAGATCGACAGACTGTTCATCGTCGAGAACGAATTCATCAACACGATGACTCAGACACCGACAGTGACGCAACTGCTTCCTGCAGTGGCAACTCTGGAGAGCCACACGGATTACGGCTGGGACTATATCTACGAGCCCGATGCGGCTGAAGTCCTCGATCATGTGATGGAGCGATACATGGAGTCGCTGGTCTACCAGGCCGTTGTCGAGAACGTGGCCTGTGAGATGGCTGCTCGCATGATCGCGATGAAGAGTGCATCGGACAATGCAGGTGAGCTGATAGACGACTTGCAGCTGGTCTACAACAAGGCTCGTCAGGCGGCTATCACCCAAGAGATATCCGAGATCGTCGGCGGCGCTGCGGCTGTCTAGATCCGACTACAGAATAAATTACAGGCGGAAACAAGCATGAGTACAGGAAAAGTAGTGGAGATCATCGGCGCGGTCATCGACGTCGAATTTCCGCGTAATGCCGTACCGAAGATCTACGATGCACTGACCGTTGCCAACAACGAAACGGTTCTTGAAGTGCAAGGTCAGCTGGGCGACGGTATTGTGCGAACCATCGCAATGGGTACCTCTGACGGACTCAAGCGTGGCTTGGAAGTCAGCAACACGGGTGCTCCCATTTCGGTTCCGGTCGGTGAGGCGACACTGGGTCGAATCATGAACGTTCTGGGACAGCCCATTGATGAAGCGGGTCCGATTGCCACCGAAGAGCGCATGCCGATCCACAGAGAGCCACCTACCTATGCAGAACAGTCAGGTTCTACCGAACTGCTGGAAACCGGCATCAAGGTAATCGATCTGCTTTGCCCGTTCGCCAAGGGCGGTAAGGTTGGTCTGTTTGGTGGTGCCGGTGTAGGCAAGACCGTCAACATGATGGAACTGATTCGTAACATCGCTGCCGAGCACTCCGGATTCTCGGTCTTCGCAGGTGTTGGTGAGCGAACTCGTGAAGGTAACGACTTCTATCACGAAATGAAGGATTCCAACGTACTGGACAAGGTATCCCTGGTATACGGTCAGATGAACGAGCCACCGGGCAACCGTCTGCGAGTTGCCTTGACAGGTCTGACCATGGCGGAATTCTTCCGTGACGAAGGTCGTGACGTTCTGATGTTCATCGACAACATCTACCGTTACACACTGGCCGGAACCGAAGTATCGGCACTGCTGGGTCGTATGCCTTCTGCGGTAGGTTATCAGCCAACACTTGCTCAGGAAATGGGTGCTCTTCAGGAACGTATCACCTCTACCAAGACTGGTTCCATCACGTCCATCCAGGCGGTATACGTACCGGCGGATGACTTGACCGACCCCTCTCCAGCAACCACTTTTGCTCACCTGGATGCAACGGTTGTACTGTCTCGAAACATCGCCGAGCTGGGTATCTACCCTGCGGTGGATCCACTGGATTCCACATCTCGTCAGCTGGATCCTCTGGTTGTTGGTGAAGAACACTACAACTGTGCTCGTGGTGTTCAGAACACGCTGCAGCGATACAAGGAACTGCGTGACATCATCGCGATCCTGGGAATGGATGAATTGTCCGAGGAAGACAAGCAGGTCGTATCCCGTGCCCGTAAGGTGCAGCGTTACCTGTCTCAGCCATTCTTCGTGGCAGAAGTATTCACCGGTTCACCTGGCAAGTACGTTTCACTGAAAGACACCATTCGTGCGTTCAACGGCATCGTTGCCGGTGAGTACGACCATTTGCCAGAGCAGGCTTTCTACATGCAGGGCACGATCGAAGAAGTGCTTGAGAAGCATAATAAAGAGGCCGCGTAATCATGGCCTCCTCTCTCAGAGTCGAGATCGTCAGCGCCGAGAACGAGATCTGGAGTGGCGAGGCCTCGATGGTCAGCGCTTCTGCCCAGATGGGTGAGGTTGGTATTGCGCCTGGCCACGCACCGTTCATCACCCGCATCAAGCCGGGTGAGGTTCGGGTAAAGCCTCTGGACAACAGTGAAGAGCTGGATATCTACGTATCCGGTGGCATTCTGGAAGTCCAGCCGCATATCGTCACCATCATGGCCGATACCGCTTTGCGTGTCGAAGAACTCGATGAAGCCTCTGCGCAGAAAGCCAAGGACGAAGCCGAAGCGGCTCTGGCCGGCGGAACGCCTGGCGAGATCGATTTCAAGGCCGTACAGGCGCAGCTGGCAGAAGCCTCTGCTCAGTTGCAGTTGATCAAGAAACTGCGTCGCTAGTTCTCGACTGCAGACAGCAAGAAGAAGCCCGGAGCCTGCGAAGGTGTCCGGGCTTTTTTTTGCCCGGTATTCGACACGTCGAAAAGGGAAGTTTTACCAGGAAACCATCAACGGAACGAACAAGCACATGGACATCGACCAGATACGATCACAGTTCCCCGGCACCTCCTCGGTGACTCACCTGATTGCCTCGGGAGCCGGTCTGATGCCATTGCCTGTGACGGCAGCGATGTCAGCGCATCTGGAACTGGAACAACGCCTGGGTGGGTACGAAGCGCATGCGGCGAGAGCAGATGAGCTGGATGCCGTTTATGCAGATGTGGCATCTCTGCTGAATGCCCAACCAGAGGAGATCGCACTGCTGGAAAATGCGACTGCAGCCTGGTGCCAGGCGTTCTATGCATTGCCTTTGAAGGCTGGCGACAGGATTCTGACCTGTGAGGCTGAGTATGCCGCGAATTACGTGGCCTTTCTGCAGAGGAAGAAGCGCGATGGCATCGTGATCGATGTCATCCCCGGTACTGCCAGCGGTGAACTGGATGTGCAGGCACTGGAGCAGATGATCGACGAACGAGTGAAACTGATTGCGATCACCTGGATACCCACCAATGGTGGATTGGTCAATCCGGCAGAAGCGGTGGGCAGGGTAGCCAGTGAACGAGGTATTCCCTATCTGCTGGATGCCTGTCAGGCCATTGGCCAGATGCCGGTGGATGTGCAGGCATTGCGTTGTGACTTTCTTTCGGCAACCGGGCGAAAGTTTCTGTGCGGACCACGGGGCACAGGCTTTCTGTACATCAGAAAACCATGGGTGAGCCGATTGGAGCCGGCCATGATCGACCATTTTGCTGCACCCTGGGTTGCCAGCGATCGCTATGAATTGCGTGAGGATGCGAGACGTTTCGAAAATTGGGAAAATTCCTATGCCCTCAGGGCCGGTCTGGGTGCGGCCATTCGTCACGCCATGTCGGTAGGTCTGGAACGTATACAGGAACGTGCCTGGGAGCTGGCGGATTACGCCAGAACCCGAATTGCAGATATCCCTGGTGCCACGGTCCATGATCTCGGGCAACGCCACTGTGCAATCGTCAGCTTCACCATCAACGGCCTGGACCCTGCCGAGACGGTGCAGTCACTGCGTGTTCAGCACATCAATATCGGTGCCTCGCAGCCATCCAGCACCCGTCTGGATGCGGAATCGCGAAACCTTCCGGCGCTGCTGCGAGTGGCGCCTCATTACTACAACACGTCTGACGAGATCGATGTACTGATTCAGGCCTTGAACACACTCAGGGACTGACCGTCTCGTATCAGCTGCAAACGGTGCCTGACAGGCACCGGTGCCAACTTGCTTGATCTTGCGCCTAAAGCCTGTCGGTAAAGCTCATGCCCTCGTGAGTCAAGGTGCTGGTCCGCTCGAACTTTAGCAATCAGTCTATCGACGAACATCATTGCCCGACCCGTGCCGCGACCATTCTCTCAATCGCGAGCGGCCAGTTCATTGATGATCGGGCAATCCGGACGATCATCGCCCTGGCAGGTGTTCATCAGATGATCCAGCGTATCGCGCATCTCGCACAGATCGGCGATTTTCGATTCGATCACGGCCAGATGCTCCGCTGCAATACGCTTGACGTCACCACTGGCACGCGACTGATCTTCCCAGAGGCCCAACAGCGCACGACAATGCTCGATGGTAAAGCCGAGCGCTCTGGCACGGCTAAGAAACCCCAGCTTGTGGACATCTGCATCCGAGAAGTCTCGATAGCCGTTGTCGTCGCGTCTGGGGGCGATCAGCCGGATGTCTTCATAGTAGCGAATGGTCTTGGCCGGCAGACCGGATTGCGCTGCTGCTTTACCGATATTCATGCGTAGGTCTCCGTGTGCTCAGGTTTGATCCAGCGCAGCCGCAGGGCGTTGCTCAGGACGAATACGCTGGACAGGGCCATGGCCAGTGCTGCCAGCATCGGTGACAAGGTCATGCCATTGAGAGGGTAGAGTGCCCCGGCGGCTACCGGTATCAGCAGTACGTTGTAGCCGAAGGCCCACAGCAGGTTCTGCCGAATGTTCTTCATGGTGCGTTGACTGGTTTCCAACGCATTGACGACGCCCAGAAGATCGCCGGACATCAACACCACGTCCGCACTTTCAATCGCCACATCAGTACCGGTACCGATGGCGATACCAACGTCGGCTGCAGCCAGTGCCGGTGCATCGTTGATGCCATCACCAACAAATGCAACAGTGGCACCACTGGCGGACAGCTTCCTGATGGCATCGACCTTGCCATCGGGCATGACTTGCGCTACGACATCATCAATACCCGACTCACGAGCGATATGGTCTGCGGTGGCCTGATTATCACCGGTGATCATGACGACCTTGAGTCCCAGGGCATGCAATGCCCTGATGGCCGCCGGACTGCTCGGTTTGATCGGGTCGGCAACGGCCAGTAACGCTGCCAGCTTGCCATCGATAGCCACATACAAAGGTGTTTTACCCATTTCTGCAAATCGTTGGACGTCATCGGGTGATGAGCCCAGGGAAATGTCATTCGCGCTCATGAGCCTGTGTGTTCCCACCAGAATCTGCTGGCCTGAGACAGTGGCGAAAACACCCATGCCGGTGTGTGATACGAAGTCGGTGACGGCTGGAAACGTCAGTTCACGTGTGCGGGCTGCCTGCACGATGGCTCTTGCTATCGGGTGCTCCGAGTTGTCCTCGACCGCTGCCACCATGGCAAGAAGCTCATCCTCGTTCATGTCATTGACGACTTGCAGATCCGTGAGTCGAGGCTGACCCTGGGTCACGGTGCCTGTCTTGTCCAGAGCGATGACGCTGACATTTTCCAGCGTCTGCAAGGCGCTGCCCTGCCGAAACAGGACACCGATTTCAGCCGCTCGACCGGTGGCCACCATGATGGACGTGGGTACTGCCAGGCCCATGGCACAAGGGCAGGCGATGATCAATACCGAGACTCCGGCGATCAGTGCTCGTGTCAGTGTCGGTTCGGGGCCGACGACGAGCCAGACAAGCATGGTCAGAACGGCTATCACCAGTACAGCAGGTACGAACCACGCTGTCACCCGATTGACCAGATCCTGTACCGGCAGCCTGGCACCCTGGGCCTGTTCCACCATGCGGATGATCTGGGACAGCATGGTGTCGGCGCCGACTCTTTCGGCCCGCATCTGCAGGGCTCCGGTACCATTGATCGTGCCGCCTACCAGCTCGTCCCCGACAGACTTGTCCACCGGTACCGGTTCGCCGGTAATCATGCTCTCGTCGATATAACTGTGGCCCCGAATCAGCTGGCCATCGGTCGGTATCTTTTCACCAGGCCGGATATGGATGAGATCGCCGGATCTGATGTCGTCAATATCGATCTCGGTCACCTCGCCGTCGCGCTCCACCCGTGCGGATCTGGCCTGCAAGCCGATCAGGGATCGGATGGCCTCACCGGTTCGACCCTTGGCGCGAGCTTCCAGATAACGGCCGAGAAGGATCAGCGTCACAATGACCGCAGCCGCCTCGAAATACACCGCACGCGATTCTTCAGGCAATAACGACGGCAGGAAGGTGGCTACCGTTGAATATCCCCAGGCCGCGAGGCTGCCGATGGCGACCAGGCTGTTCATGTCGGGTGTACCCTTGAACAACGCCGGCAGGCCTCTGCGATAGAAGGTTTGTCCGGGCCAGGCCATGACGATTGAACTGAGACAGAACTGTAGTATCCAGCTGGTCTGCAGCCCTATCGAACGCTCTATCCATACCGACACGCCGGGGAAGAGATGACCACCCATTTCCATCAGAAACACGGGCAGCGTGAGTAATGCGGCAATCAGTGTCATCTGACGGAGCTGATGCGCCTCGATCTCCTTGTGCGCGGCCTGGTCCGACTGTTCTGCCACGGCAAAACTCGCCGGATAGCCCATGGCTGTGGGTATGGCAGCGATATCCTGTGGTGTGATGGTGCCGTTGAGGAATGTGATACTGGCCGATTCCGTGGCCAGATTGACGCTGGCATCGAGAACGCCGGCTTGGTCCAGCAGAGCCTTTTCGACTCGACCCACACAGGAGGCGCAGCTCATGTCACGAATGTTCAGCACCCGTGTCTCCTGCCTTGCCGGATAACCAGCACCTTCCAGCGCCTGGAGGATGTCCTCGATCCGTGCATGTCCGACAATGGTGGCACGCTCGCTACTCAGGTTGACAGTTGCCGTGTCCACCCCGACTACGGCCTGCAGGGCCTTTTCCACCCGACCGACGCAGGAGGCGCAATTCATCCCCTTGATGTTGATGGAATACTGTCTGGCAGCCATCACGCTGATTTCCCCGTTGCGCCACTGACTGCATCATGGGTGTTCCAGTGGATGGAAGGTCAAGGGCTGTGTGGAAAAGACTTGCGAAAAGTGTCGTTACCCCTCGGACATGCCGGCTGGCGGCAACAAGCGGCAACAAGCGGCAACAAGCAGCAATCAGCGGTAAAAAGCGGCCTCGGTTGGCCTCGGGCGGCCTCGGGCGGCGTCAAGTTGTAACAAGCGGTGCTGGCCGGTTTGCGGATCAAGTGGGGAATATGTGATGATCATTTCGAAAAGCAGGATGTCAGCGAATAGTCAGAGCGGCTAAGCGGAAGGATACTGCTGCCAGCGGCAGGGGGTGTAGGGATGACGATAAGGGTCTACGCGAATGGCAGATTGATCGCCTGCAAGAAAGCCGCAGGCAAGCTCATCTGTGCCTTCCCTGATGTGTGCTTCACTCCCCCTGAACAGATACCGGCCACGCCGCCCGGTGTGCCAGTGCCTTATCCGAACACAACGAAAGCATCGAGTACTGCCAGAGGCAGCAAGACGGTCAAGATCGGCGGCAAGGAAATCATGCTGAAGAATCAGTCATTCTTCAGGCAATCGACAGGGGACGAAGCCGGTGTCGCCAGCCGGAAAGGATTGCTCAGCGGTACCAATCGGGGCAGGGCCCACTTTGCCATGTGGTCGATGAATGTCAGGATTGAAGGCCGTAACGTGGTCAGACATATGGATCTGACAACCAGCAATCACAGGGCGAGTGTGCCGGGCAATACACCGCCCTTGCCCTATCTGGATCTGTCGGATCACGAAGGCCGGCAACCGGAAGACCTGGACGGCAGTCCCGGCCACCACGATCAATGACGATGGGCTCAGGGCAGTCGCGCCTTTTCCTGCTCGGTGAAGCGCAGGTGCCCGGTCTTTACCCAGACTCGTGCGCCGGTCGGCCCGGCTATGGCCTGAATGTCGGAGCCGACCGGCAGGCGTAACCAGGAGAGCGTCTCGACCTTGTCATCGCCGTCGCTGAAGTGGCCGTCGAGCACCAGCAGTTCGGCTCCGCCGCTGGTATCCAGGCTCACCATGGCACCGGCTTGCCATTGTTCCAGCCGTACGGTTTCACGATCATCCTGAAACAGCGTGTTGAACTGCACGCCTTGCCGGGAATTGTCGGGTTCCAGCGGGGCTGTGTTCATGTCGATGGCGACCGATTGCCGATCCTGCAAATCGAATTGCCAGAGCTTGACAAAAATGGTGCAGCCCTTGTCTGACCGGGGCGTATGGCTCGACTGCGGCGGATTGCGAACGTAATGGCCTGCGGGAAAGTCCCCATGTTCATCCTGAAAGACTCCTTCAAGCACGATGAATTCCTCGCCTCCCGTGTGTACATGGGATGAGAAATGGCTCTCCGGCGCGTAGCTGACGATGGTCGTCGCACGGGCAACCTCGTTGCCAACCCGGTCCAGAACACGGCGACGAACACCTTTCATGGGGGAGTCCTGCCAGTCCAGCTGGGGTGTATGCAACAGTGAACGTTGCGAGAAATCGGCATTGATTTCCATGAAGGAGGGCTCCTGTGGCGTTCGACGGATGATCCGTTTAATGTTGGCGCTGGTGGCCTTGCATTCAAGACAGCCGACCTGATTCGATTGGCTATTGTGCTATCTGGAGTTCGACTCGCCGATTGATGGCACGACCTTCCTTCGTTGCGTTCGAGGTCACGGGCTGACTTTCTCCAAGTGCCACGGTTTTCAATCGCGAACCTTTCACGCCAGCGGCAACCAGATAGTCAGCGACGGCTTCTGCACGTTGTTTGGATAGCTGCAGATTGAACGCGGCAGCGCCCTGACTGTCCGTGTGTGCCGATATGACGTACCGTCTGCTCGGATTCTCTTTCATCTGCAAGGCCACCTTGTCCAGGATATAGCGTGATGTCTGACGCAACGACGCCGAGCCCGAGTGGAACGTGACGCCATGCAGGGTTTCTACCGGTTGCTCACAGACGCCCCTGTCTTCATGGTATGTCATGCCCTTGTCCAGACAGGCCATCTCGAGGTCACGGACTTCGTCGTTGGCGGTTGCGTCTGCTACTGTCTCTGCAGCTTTCGCCAGTACCGGTTCCTCGGCATTGGTCTGTTGCACTACCGCAGCGGTTCCTTGATCGGGTTGTTTGCCAAAACGTCTCAACAGGCTGAGTTGAACAGCGTGCGCATCCGCATCGAAACCGACGGCCTCCAGTCGTATGGCAAGTTGGTGTTTGACTGAATACTCCAGGCCTGCGCCGTAGAGGATATGGTTGGATTCCATCTGTCTGTAATCGATATCGCCGCTCGAGCTGTTTTTCAGTACGCCGAAGCCGAGCCGGCCATAGGCTGTCAACCCTCGACGATCGGGTCGCTGACGGCTCTTGCCGACATGCACCAGAGCACTGGCACCGAATACTCGATAATCGATCTTCGCGCCATTGTCGAAACCGGCTGCCCCCAGATTGCTGAAATGCATTTCCAGGGAAAGCCATTTGCTCAGATCAGCCCCGACGAACAGTTGTACTCCGATATCGGAGGTGTCATTGGTATCGTTGTCGAGCAGATCACGGGTATCCGGTTCCAGCTGACTGAAACCGAAACCGACGCCGGCATGAAATCGACGACGGAAGGGGTGCTCGGCCGCCGCTTCGCCAGCAGCATCGCCGTCAATGTCGGCACCATCACCATCACCATCACCATCACCATCACCATCACTGGCATCGGCATCGGCATCGGCATCGGCATCGGCATCGGCATCGGCATCGGCATCGGCATCGGTATCGGTATCGGCATTGGAGCCGGTGTTGATCGCCTGAACTTTGCGCTGTTTCTCGCTGGTTGAGGGCGTTGTGTCATCGACCGTGGTCGTGTCTGGCGAGTCGGATACGATCGGATCATCGAGCTCGCCACTCTGGGCAAGGGCCGGATGCAGAGCGGAATCAAGGGTGGCCAGCCCAGCGCTCACGGACAATGCCAGTATGGGCAGGGCCATGCGTCGACGACACCGATACATCAGGGCAGCGATGATCAGAATCAGGAATACCGGATCCTTCGCCGAGGAGCGCGTCGTTATCGAGCAGCCACTACCCTCGATGCCGGTTCGCGCGAACCCGGTGGGGTTGGCCTCCTGAAAGTCGGGAATTCCATCACCGTCGGTATCAGGCAACTGTGAGACGGCCCGATCGCTGAAGGAATCGGCAAAACCGTCACCATCCACGTCCGGATCGCGTTGATCGATGATGCCATCGCCGTCGAAGTCCAGTGCACCGGTAACGAAATCGATATCGGCACTGTCATCGATACCGTCTCCATCGGCATCATGACCGCCGGTGGAATCAACATCGACCAGGTCGGGTATGCCATCTCGATCACTATCAGCCATGGCGTCAACGATTCCATCCCCGTTCTCATCGGTGCCACCGGCCTCGACCAGATCCAGCGTGCCATCGCCATCGGAATCCAGGTCGAGATAATCGGGCATGCCATCGCGGTCATTGTCTGACGCTGTTACCGGAAATCGCTTGATGACATCGTCCAGGCCATCGCCGTCACTGTCGATGAAATCATCCACCATGCCATCGCCGTTAGCGTCCGCAGTTGTACCCTGAGATTCCACCAGGTCGCTGAGACTGTCGTTGTCGCTGTCCAGATCCAGATAGTCGGGAACGATGTCATCATCAAAATCAATGGGTGAATCCGTCACGGCTCTGGTAGTCAGACGATTGATCATGGGTGATCCCTCGTTACCTGCATCATCGAAGCTGTCTGCCAGCGGCGTGGAACCCAGAGATTCCGTTTCATCGGTAAGGCCGTCATTGTCACTATCCAGATCGATGTAGTTGGCCAGACCATCCCTGTCCTTGTCGGCAGGAGTGGCCGGGTTCGCACCGGCTTCAGCTCTGTCGGAGATGCCGTCACCGTCCGAATCAAGGTCCTTGTAGTTGGCAAAGCCATCCCCGTCGGTGTCGATGGCACCTTCAATGGCATCAGGAATCGTATCGTTGTCGGTATCATCGTCCAGATAATCCGCGATGCCATCGCCGTCCGTATCGGAGTCGGATTCCAGTACATCAGGAATACCATCGCCGTCCGAGTCCAGCGTGCATCCGTCTTGTGAATCACCGAAGTCGCAGGCTGATTGTTCTTGCGGGTCGAGCTCGTCGACAACTCCATCGCCATCCTCATCCTCGGTTGAAGACTCCAGGTAGTCGGGGATGCCGTCCAGGTCAGAGTCGGCGTCGAATGATTCATCCACGTCGGGTGTGCCATCGTTGTCCGAGTCGATCGTGCATCCCATCCCGAAAGAGGAAGGGGTGCAAGGATCATTGTCGTCGACATCGTTCTGATCAGTGAGCCCGTCACCGTCGGCGTCAGCCGAGGATGACTCTACGTAATCCGGCTTGCCATCCGTGTCGAAGTCGTCGTCCAGCAGGATGCCGTTGCTGTTGGCATCTTCCGCCGCTGTCGGGTCGCCATCGCCATCATCATCATCATCACGCCAGTCAGCGCCATCGCGAGAATCCCGGTCCGGCAAGGCGGCATTGCTACCGAAGGCATTGCCGGTGGCCGGAGCCACGACGGTGTCGTAGTTGTCATTCAGGCCATCATTGTCCGCGTCGGCATTGTTGGCTGCCGGCAGTGTATCGGCCACCCCGTCGCCGTTGGCGTCATGGGCTTCCACGGCATCGGGTACACCGTCATTATCGCTGTCGGTATCCAGATAGTCCGGTTGGTCGGCATTGTCGGTATTGGGTAAGGTCGGTTCCGTGCCACCGTTGTCAGTGTCATAGGCGTCATCGAGTCCGTCATTGTCCGTATCACGGTTCAGTGGCAAAACAAAGGCGACATCGCTCTGGGCTTCAATCAGATCGGTGATGCCATCATTGTCGCTGTCGATATCCAGATGGTCGGGTATGGAGTCGCCGTCGCTGTCCAGATTGCCGACCGATCCATTGGTTTCGACCACATCTGGAATACCATCGCCGTCACTGTCGCTGTCCAGATAGTCGAGGGTGCCATCACCATCCGTATCCGTCGACTCACCTTCAACGCTGTCAGGAATGCCATTGGCATTGGTATCGACTGTACAGCCTGTGCCGAATGTTGACGGTGTGCAGGCATCACTGTCATCAGCATCTCTCTGGTCGACAGTGCCATCACCGTCTGCATCGGCAGTGTCGGACTCCAGGTAGTCTGCTGTACCATCTTTGTCGCTGTCGGCTGAATCGGTTTCTGCACTGTCGGGCGTGCCGTCACTGTCGGTATCGGTGGTGCAGCCGGTGGCGAAGGTCGAGGGTGCGCAGACGTCGTTGTTGGCCGCATCGTTCTGATCCGTGACGCCATCGTTGTCGGCATCGGCGCTGGCAGACTCCTGATAGTCCGGTGTGCCATCGTTGTCGGTGTCTGCGGTTTCGGTCTCGATGCTATCGGGCGTGCCATCGCCATCGGTGTCGGTATTGCAGCCGTTACCGAATGTTGAAGGTGCACAGGCATTGCTGTCATCCGCGTCTGCCTGATCAACAGTGCCATCGCCATCGGTATCGACAAGGGAGGACTCGATGTAATCGGGCTTGCCATCGGCATCGGCATCATCGTCCAGCGGATTACCGTTACCGTTGCCATCTTCGGCGGCGGTCAGGGTGCCGTCGTTGTCATCGTCATTGTCACGCCAGTCTCCGTCGCCCTGGGCATCCCGGTCCGGCAGGGCGGCATTGCTGCCAAAGGCATTGCCGTTGGCCGGAGCCACGACGGTGTCGTAGTTGTCATTCAGGCCATCATTGTCCGCGTCGGCATTGTTGGCTGCCGGCAGTGTATCGGCCACCCCGTCGCCGTTGGCGTCATGGGCTTCCACGGCATCGGGTACACCGTCATTATCGCTGTCGGTATCCAGATAGTCCGGTTGGTCGGCATTGTCCGAGTTCGGAAGCGCCGGTTCCGTGCCACCGTTGTCAGTGTCGTAGGCGTCATCGAGTCCGTCATTGTCCGTATCACTGTTCAACGGCAGAACAAGGGCGACATCGCTCTGTGCTTCAAGCAGGTCGGTGATGCCATCGTTGTCGCTGTCGATATCCAGATGGTCAGGTATGAAGTCGCCGTCGCTGTCCAGTATGCCGCCGGAACCATTGGCTTCGACAATATCGCGGATACCATCGCCGTCACTGTCGCTGTCCAGATAATCGGCCAGGGCATCACCATCGCTGTTGCTCAGCTCGCCTTCGACACTGTCCGGGATGCCATCAGCATCACTGTCTGTGGTGCAGCCGGTACCGAACTGCGAAGGCAGGCAGGCATTGCTGTCATTGGCATCGTTCTGATCGGCCGTGCCATCACCGTCAGCATCTTCGGTGGAGGACTCCAGGTAGTCGGCCGTGCCGTCGCCATCACCGTCGGCATTTTCAGTCTCGACACTATCGGGCGTGCCGTCATTGTCCGTATCGGTCGTGCAACCCGTGCCGAAGGTGGAAGGGACGCAGGCATCGCTGTCGTCGGCATCGTTCTGATCGACTGTGCCATCACCGTCTGCATCAGCGGTATCGGACTCCAGATAATCGGCGGTGCCATCATTGTCGCTGTCGGCGGTTTCAGTCTCGACGCTGTCGGGTGTACCGTCGCTATCGGTGTCGTTGGTGCAACCGGTACCGAACTGCGAGGGCAGGCAGGCATTGCTGTCGTTAGCATCGTTTTGATCAGGAATGCCATCACCGTCTGCATCGGCGCTGGAAGACTCCAGGTAGTCAGCCGTGCCATCGTTGTCACTGTCGGCGTTCTCGGTCTCGACACTGTCAGGTGTACCGTCGTTATCCGTGTCGGTGGTGCAACCTGTACCGAATTGTGAGGGCAGACAGACATTGCTGTCGTCACCATCGTTCTGGTCAACTGTGCCATCACCGTCTGCATCATCGTCGGAAGACTCCAGATAATCGGCGGTGCCATCATTGTCGCTGTCTGCAGTTTCAGTCTCTACGCTGTCCGGTGTACCGTCACTATCGGTATCGGTGGTGCAGCCGGTACCGAACTGCGAGGGCAGGCAGGCATTGCTGTCATTGGCATCGTTCTGATCAGGAATGCCATCACCGTCTGCATCGGCGCTGGAAGACTCCAGGTAGTCAGCCGTGCCGTCGCCATCACTGTCGGCGTTCTCGGTCTCGACACTGTCAGGTGTGCCGTCGCTATCCGTGTCGGTGGTGCAACCGGAGCCGAACTGTGAGGGCAGGCAGGCATCACTGTCGTTGGCATCGTTCTGATCGTTCGTACCGTCGCCGTCTGCATCCGCCGTGGAGGATTCCAGATAGTCGGGTTTACCGTCGTTGTCGCTGTCGGCACCGACAGTTTCCAGGTGATCGGGTAGACCGTCGTTATCGCTATCCTCCGTGCAGCCGGCACCAAAAGTACTGGGTACACAGGCATTGGCATCATCGGGATCGATCTGATCCGGGGCGCCATCGATATCGTTATCGGTCAGCAGAGATTCCTGGTAATCCGGCGTACCGTCATTGTCCGTGTCAGCGGTTTCGGTCTCGACACTGTCGGGCGTGCCGTCACTGTCGGTATCGGTGGTGCAGCCGGTGGCGAAGGTCGAGGGAATGCAGACGTCGTTGTTGGCCGCATCGTTCTGATCCGTGACGCCATCGTTGTCGGCATCGGCGCTGGCAGACTCCTGATAGTCCGGCGTGCCGTCGTTGTCCGTGTCAGCCGTTTCGGTCTCGATGCTATCGGGTGTGCCATCGCCATCGGTGTCGGTGCTGCAACCGTTACCGAACTGGGACGGCAGACAGGTATCCGTGTCATTGCCATCATTCTGATCCACCGTACCATCACCATCGGTATCGGCAATGGAGGACTCGATGTAATCCGGCTTGCCATCGGCATCGGCATCATCGTCCAGCGGATTACCGTTACCGTTGCCATCTTCGGCGGCGGTCAGGGTGCCGTCGTTGTCATCGTCATTGTCACGCCAGTCTCCGTCGCCCTGGGCATCCCGGTCCGGCAGGGCGGCATTGCTGCCAAAGGCATTGCCGTTGGCCGGAGCCACGACGGTGTCGTAGTTGTCATTCAGGCCATCATTGTCCGCATCGGCATTGTTGGCTGCCGGCAGTGTATCGGCCACCCCGTCGCCGTTGGCGTCATGGGCTTCCACGGCATCGGGTACACCGTCATTATCGCTGTCGGTATCCAGATAGTCCGGTTGGTCGGTATTGTCCGAGTTCGGAAGCGCCGGTTCGGTGCCTCCGTTGTCGGTATCGAAGGCATCATCCAGACCGTCATTGTCGGTATCACTGTCGAGCGGTGTCGTGAAGTTCGCGATACTCTGCCCTTCGACGCTATCGGTGATGCCATCATTGTCGGCATCGATATCCAGATGATCGGGTACGGAGTCGGCATCGCTGTCCAGAATACCTGCTGAACCCTGGGTCTCGGCCAGGTCGGTAATGCCATCGCCGTCACTGTCGCTGTCCAGGTAATCGGCCAGGGCATCACCATCGCTGTTGGTCAGTTCGCCTTCGACACTGTCCGGGATGCCATCAGCATCGCTGTCTGTGGTGCAGCCGGTACCGAACTGCGAAGGCAGGCAGGCATCACTGTCATTGGCATCGTTTTGATCGCTCGTTCCGTCGCCGTCAGCATCTGCGGTGGAGGACTCCAGGTAGTCGGCGGTGCCGTCACTGTCGCTATCAGTAGTTTCGGTCTCGACGCTATCGGGTGTGCCGTCATTATCAGTATCGGTGGTGCAACCGGTGCCGAACTGCGAAGGCAGGCAGGCATCACTGTCGTTGGCATCGTTTTGATTGCTCGTTCCGTCGCCGTCAGCATCTTCTGACGAGGACTCCAGGTAGTCGGCAGTGCCGTCATTGTCACTGTCGGCGTTTTCGGTCTCGACGCTATCGGGTGTACCGTCGCTATCGGTGTCGGTAGCGCAGCCGGTGCCGAATTGTGAGGGCAGGCAGGCATCACTGTCGTTGGCATCGTTCTGATCGCTGGTACCGTCGCCGTCTGCATCAGCGCTGGAAGACTCCAAGTAGTCGGCGGTGCCATCGTTGTCACTGTCAGCGTTTTCAGTCTCGACGCTATCGGGTGTTCCGTCGCTATCCGTATCGGTGGTGCAACCTGTACCGAAGGGTGAGGGCAGACAGACATTGCTGTCGTCACCATCGTTCTGGTCAACTGTGCCATCACCGTCTGCATCATCGTCGGAAGACTCCAGATAATCGGCGGTGCCGTCATTGTCGCTGTCGGCGGTTTCGGTCTCGACGCTGTCGGGTGTACCATCACTATCGGTATCGGTGGTGCAGCCGGTACCGAACTGCGAGGGCAGGCAGGCGTTGCCGTCATTGGCATCGTTCTGATCGCTCGTACCGTCGCCGTCCGCGTCTTCTGACGAGGACTCCAGGTAGTCGGCCGTGCCGTCGCCATCACTGTCGGCGTTCTCGGTCTCGACACTGTCAGGTGTACCGTCGCTATCCGTGTCGGTGGTGCAACCGGTGCCGAACTGCGAAGGCAGGCAGGCATCACTGTCGTTGGCATCGCTCTGATCGTTCGTACCGTCGCCGTCTGCGTCCGCCGTGGAGGATTCCAGATAGTCGGCGGTGCCATCGTTATCACTGTCGGCGGTTTCAGTCTCGACGCTATCGGGTGTACCGTCGTCGTCCGTGTCGGTGGTGCAACCCGTGGCGAAGGTGGAGGGAACGCAGACGTCGGTGTCATCGCCATCGTTCTGATCCACGCTGCCATCACTATCGACATCGGTGCTGGATGATTCCAGGTAGTCCGGTTTGCCGTCGTTGTCGGAATCGTCGTCGATCGGGCTGCCATTGTTGTTGGCATCCTCGGCCAGGGTCAGCGTCGCATCATTATCGTCATCGGTGTCACGCCAATCCAGCGCATCCAGACCGTCGCGGTTGGGAAACAGCGTATTGGCACCGGTTGCGTTTCCGGACGCCGGAGCCGCAATGGTGTCATAGTTGTCGTTCAATCCGTCCGAGTCCGCATCGGCATCATTGGCGGCAGGCAGAATCTCTGCGATACCATCACCATTGGCATCGAAGGCCTCGATCGAGTCAGGCACGCCATCGTTGTCACTATCGGTATCCAGGTAATCTGGCGCACCTGACGCATCCGTATCCACAGGTGTCAGGGGCGTGCCACCGTTGTCAGCATCATAGCTATCGTCTATGCCGTCCTGATCGGTATCGATTCCAGCGGGTGCTGTATAGGCTGCCGTTGTCTGCGCCTCCCTGTTGTCGACAATGCCGTCGTTGTCCGAATCGATATCATCGCTGTTGAAGATCGAATCCGAGTCGCTATCCGAATTGCAGTTGGTTCCCAGCTCGAGAAACAGGTTGCCGAAGCTCATGACTCCGGGTGTCAGAAAACTGTTCTGCTCATTGAACAGGTACAGCCTCAAGGTGTAGTTGATGCCGGGTTCAAGACGATAGGGGCTGAATGATCGTTCCTGGCTCGACCCCAGATTCAGATCGATGGAACCCGCAAGGTAACCATCATCGAACAGCAGGGTGGAAGAGGTGAATCCATCAGCGGAGATTTCTGCTGCAATCTCGTAGTCGGCCGCGACGACACTGCCGAGCAAGGACGAAATGAGGTTGGTGCCGCTTCCCAACAGATAAGTGGGGGTGTTGACGTTGATACCGACTTCAACGTATTCGTCGTTGGCTTTCGCGCTGACCAAGGTGCTTGAACCGCCCCCGAGAAGCAGATATTCGGTCAGACTGCTCAGCTCCTGAAATCCTGGTCCGAAGGAAATGTCGGCGGCAGCCGTGATCGAACTGCCAATGGATGCCTCAATGCTGGCGCTGCCCAGCAATGCGCCCAACAGAGAATCGTAAACCCAGTCCAGGTTGCCGAAGGCTGTACAGGCGATCTCGTCTTCATCCAGAATGCCGTCGTCATCGTCATCCAGATCGCGGCTGCTGTCTATACCGTCCCCATCGGGATCCGCTGCCATGACCTGCGCAGGCATGTGCAGAGTGAACAATACAACTGCAAACCAAAGCAGAATCTTCAAACCGAATCCTGGGCGTGAAAATCCTTTGCGGGACAGCTTCGAATTGGTATGAATCGTAGTGTCTTCTGTCGACTTCATCGGATTTATTTCGGGCCAATCGCTCATGGGTTTGCCAGGACGATTCACCTTTCTCATGTGCCAGCAGATCGTCATATTCCTGTCGGGGCCAAGGTTGTCTTGCATGTCAAACTGGAAACCGTTTGCCTCCTGCCAGCTGATCAGCTCGCTTGCTACCGGTTTCGTCACACGTACGCAGTGCGCGAGATGCTCCCGTCCTGGATCGTCCCGTCAGCTCCCTGCCCGAAGATCCGAATCGTCGGCTCTGGGCATGAAGTCTCGATGTGATTCAGCAATGCGTATGCCTTTGCCGAACAGGTTAGGAAATAACCTGTTTCAGATATAACCTCGAATGAGCAACAGCCCACAGGGTTGTCGGGTTCATCGTCTGGCCGAGGTTCTGTGAACAGTCGTCCTGACAATATTGCCAGTTGGAGAGTTGCAGCATTTACACTGCCGACTGGCAGAAATTTCAGCCGCCATGCGGTGCCGTTTTACCCGGTAATAATGTTCCCTGTCCGAACTGGACTGAAACCAGAGTAAGGAGAATTCGTATGAATTGGGACCAAGTAAAAGGTAACTGGAAGCAGTTCAAAGGCAACGTTCAAGCCCAATGGGGTGAGTTGACCAATGATGATCTTGATCAGATCGACGGTAACCGTGAAGTGCTCGAAGGTAAGATTCAGGAGCGTTACGGTAAATCGAAGGAAGAGGCGAGGGAAGAAGTGGACCGCCTGATGAAAGAAGAAGCCTGATCAAGGCTGCGTACGAAACTGGCATGCCGGTTGTAGTCGAGTATCGACTCACTGGCCTGCCGGTCGGTTGCCAACGGCAGTGCTGATAGTCGGCACTGCCGTTCACAACCGTGATCGAGCTTACTCACTGCCGAGTATAATGGCAGCTCTCCTGCCGTCATCGTTCGCCAGGTGCACGAGTACCTGCGGGAGTCTGGGTGGCTGTATTAGAAAGATGTATTGCTGGTAGGCCAGGATGATGAGCCCCAGTGCAGCGCCGGTATCACCGGTGTATTCCGCAGGGTGAAGCAGATCGAAGTCATCGCGAACTACTCGTAGTGTTCTGGACAGGGCCAGCGAGGCTTCACGAAAGTAGTAATGCTCCCCAGACAGATCGGTGATGCGATAGGCCAGATCCTGCATGGGTATCTGCGCCTCTTGTAGAGCGCCGCGTATTGCCGTGGCCAGACCATCAGCGCGACAGGGCTTGTCCGAGAGAATGGGTGCAGGTTCCATGGAGAAGCCCAGGCCGAGACAATGCATGGATGTTGTTGTTGCAGAGGTACGCTTCACGATGAGTGCTGCACCCGCTTCGCCGGGAATCAGACCGTCCGAATTTTTGTGGGTCAGCAGTCGGTCGTGCTCCTCCAGATGGGAAAGACTCTCCGAATTACACAAGGTGTCGGCAGAGGCAATCAGCACATGCTGGATTGACGCATCATTGTCGAGTAACTGGCGGGCGTTTCGCAGAGCCATTGCCACCGCGACATGTCCCTGATCGAGTATTCGCGAGTGTGGTGAAAATTGCCTGCCCAGCCGGTCTTGAATGCTGACCAGGAAATCGTCATCGTTCTCGATCGGGCGACCGGGTCTCTCCCGCTGGGGCAGGCAGAGAATCAGCGGGGTCGACTGGACGTGGATGGTGGTATCCGTGTCCAGACACTCCTGCAATGCCGCCGCCGCAAGCCAGATCAGGCGCTGCTCTCCCTGGATATCACCAACAAGCGTGGCCAGACTGGCTCTGATGGCCTGGCCGGAGGAGTCGGTATACGGTGTCTCCTGTATGTTGTCCAGATGACAGCGGATAGCCGCACAGGTTGATGGACTATCGTTGCCCAGTGAGGTGACCAGACCGGATCCTGTGATCGCGACGTAGGCACTCATGGCTTGTCGCTCAACGGTTTCCCGGCGACCGTCTGATCTGATGGATGCGACTTCTCGAACATCGGTGTTACCCGGCAGGGGTTTCGGCCTGCACTGGCAGTACCTATCCTCACCTCGGGCACTTCGAACAGATTTCTCCGCAGCGGCAGCCGTGTGCGCCAGACCAGTGAAAAACGCTGTTCATCCGGCTCGATGACCAGGGTGTCGATGACCGCCTTGACCAGCAAGCGCTGCGATTTTCTCCGGAAAAAGCAGACCGGGACTTCCAGCACTGGCACAGTGAACTCGCAGTGCCCCTGAGGCGTCAGGTTCGTCAGCCTGACAATTTCGCCGCCGACCAGGTAATCGCATTGCTGGTCCTCCAGAGTGCTCTGGTAGAAGCGGGTATCGAAGTCCTGTGGCAGGAACGGAAATCGTTCATCCATCCAGTCATCGTCGTAGGTACCGGCGTAGTCGATTCTGGGGCTCCAGCCACGAGCAATGGGACCCAGGGACATGGGGCGGTAGACGCCGTTGGGATGCAGGACCGGTATGCCGGGTTCCTCAGTCGAGGGAGCCGGACTACCATCCACAAGAGTTGCATCGATGCTCTTGTGAAAACCGATGCCGATTGGGTTGGCAAGATAGCTACCGTGCATTCGGACATCCTCATGGGCGCTGTCAGTACCACCAAAGGCGATGTCATAGGTAATTGCCCGTACTTCGAAGGTTTCTGGCTGACTGATGCTGAAGCCGCTGGCATTCGCGACCCAGTGGCGATCTCCGAGAACATGCAAGCGTTTGCTGATCTGGCCGAGCTCGAGTCGGGCAGCCACGCATTCGCTGGCCTTGCCTGCAGGCGCGTAGGCGGAACCGACGACGGTCACATCACATCGGGATTTGAATGGGGCGTAGTCGGCTTCATAAAGAGGTGAGGAGAATCCGGGTTGTTCGAGAAACCGGTCGGATTCCAGCAGTGGCAACTGCTGCTCCAGCAACGTGGCCGCCTTGCCCATCGTGGCGGGAATGGAAAAGCTGCCCTTGATGGCCACGACCAGGGATTCCTGTCCGTTGGGTGCCATGCTCTGGGTACAACCGGCAAGCAGTGGTGTGTGATTGATGAGCTGCATGTCAGCAATAGTCCATGGCTGTCATGAAATGTCTCTGCCTGCTGGTCGGTAGGCAGGTATTGCAATAGGGCTTACCGGGTTGCCGGCTCTTCATCAGATCGGCAGCAACGCTGCGCTGCCTTTGCAGTCCCTGCTGCAACACGTGTTGCAGTAATTCAGCTGTGCGCTGATAGCCGCATAGCAGGGGCATGTCTGCGCTTGTGTCACGAACGGCGGACAGACACCAGTCAGCGAGACGATCCGAATCCGGCCAGGGAAGATTTTCATCTTCATCCAGACGCACGTTGTCATCTGTCGGATCGTCGTTGAGTAACGATGTCGCCATGCCCACTTCGTCGTCACGATCGAGATCATGTTCTGACAGTCTGGCACCGGTGATCATGCTGATGGATTCACCGGCGAGACGTGCCAGCTGGGGATTGATGCACGCTTGCAGTAGTCGGTCCAGGTTGCCGGGATCGCCCAACAGTCCGAGTCCCCGGATGACATCACGTTGACGATCACCCAGGGTGTCGAGCTGCTGTAGCAGCTTGCGCGATCGCTCGGGCTCGGCTCCCAGCATGACCAATCGCACGGCATCCGACGCCTGTTCTGTCTCACTCAGGGCCAGTGACTCGAGAAGATCATATCCCCTGCCGTGCTCCCCCTGAGACACAAGGGCGCGGGCCAGCTGCAGACATTCTCGCGGTTCGTGACTTGCCTGCGCGGGCAGATCGTTCCGTAGACGCTGGTCGGGCAGGTCGGCCACGGCGCGCAGTGCAGCGGTTCTGACCCGCGTATCCTCGTGCGACAGCCCTGAGCGGACAAGGTGGTCGGGGACTTGCCGATGAGCCAGGCCGACGGACAGGCGCAATAACAGACTTGTCGGCCCGGGCTGCTCCGCCAGATTGTCGAGGATGGGTTTTGTCGCCTGGTCAGCCATCCAGGTCAGCGCCAGGCTCAATTCATACCTTGTCTGTTCCGATTCCTGACAGGCAGCTACCTGGTCCATGAAGGCGCAGGGTTTGTCCGTACACAGGGCTTGCATGGCTGAGACGAATACGGCGCCTTCGTCACCGGCATCATGCATTTCCCGAATGAACGGCGTAGCCGCATCGCCGGCAAGTGTCAGACCATCGAGGTTTGCATCAATGCTGTTTTCCAGCAAGCACAGGTCATTGAAGTCGTAATGTGGCTCGCTCAGGGCTCGTTGCCATTGCCACAGCAGAGCGCAGGCATTCTCGGCATGCTGGTAAACGATATTGTCGATGATGCGGGTCATGATTCGCAATGGGTGATCAGTTGATCTGCACCGAGCCGCCCTTGATCCGGTTGGCCCCCGACGACTTGCTGCTGATATAGGCACCGCGAATGATCACCTTGCCGGCGCGGGTCAGAGTAATGCTGGATTTTCCACATCGCAGCACAATCTGTTCGCGGGCTTGCAATTCGATCTTGCGGCCATCGATGATCAGCTCACTGTCTGGCGATGAAATCGTGTCCTGCAGAACAATGGATGAATCACCGGATTCCTCGACAGCGTCTTCCGAGGAGCGAGTGTCTGGCTCCTCGAGGGCGTCTGCAGATGCAGAATGTTGCAAAACACCCATGACGATGGGACGATCGATATCCCCATTCTCGAATTGCAGGGCGACTTCTTTTCCGACGATACTGGTTGAGAGCTGAATGATCGATCGAGCTGCCACAGGTGGGGAAAGACTCCCGGGGTAACTGACTTGTGGCAGACCCTCGTTGTTCAACTTCAACAGTTTTCCGACGAGCAGGCCATGAATCGATTGCCGGGGAACAGCCATTCCCGACTCGGCGCTGTCACTGCGCTTATCGCCTGAACTGGCCGAGTCGCGCTTATCCTTGTCCTCAGCATTTGTCATGAACTGGCTCCCTTGACATCAATGACACTCATATAACCACAGTCAGGCCATCAGAGACAGTGCATCGTACCCCCGACTGAAGGCTAGTGATCGCGTCTGTTGCCGGTAATCCTTACATTTTTTCTCCTGCCCCTTCGGAGTCTGTCGTGCACGTACAACCGGTCTGACCAGTTCAGGCTCAGCGCTTTGCTCGAAGTAGCGGTAAACATTTGTGACACAATTTCGCTGATCAGGCGCTGTCGACAAGGCACACCTTGCATGTATTCGTCAGATCCTGGCCGTATGATCGAACACCAATGCGTCATGCCGCCGATGCATCAATCAGGATCTGGCGAAGCCGTCGCCGGAACCGGCGGCTACGCAATGACCTGCCACCCATACCTGTTGCATATTGCAAGGCTGTGCATTGTGGATGATACAGCCGAGTAGATCCTCCCAACTGGCAGCATGCTGGAATTCATCCAGTCGGTTATCCGGATTGTCCAGATCCAGCAGCAGAGCATCGAACTGCCTGCCAACCTGGAAAGAGCCTGTCGGATTGTCCAGCACCTCTGCGCCGCCGGCAGTTGCCAGATGAAAGGCTTCCAGAAAATCGATACGGCTTGCGCTGCTTCCGCGCTCAGTGGTGGGCAGACGAGTATCCACGCCGCTTTCCAGCAGACGCGAGACCGCTACCGCATGCTGGCAACTGTCGAACATGGATGCGCTGTGACCGCCGGCAATGTCCGTACCCAGACCGACACGCAGGGACTTCTGCAGGGCTCTGCGCAGGGGAAAGACACTGTTCGCGAAGTAGCTGTTGGACAGGGGGCAGTGGGCAATGCCACCGCCAGCCTCATGGATCAGGGCCATGTCGTGGTCGCTGATGAAATTCGAATGTGCCAGTACCGTATGCCGAGTCAACAGGCCGAAGTCGGCGAGGGCCTGTGTGTCGCTCTTGCCCAGTCGTTGCAGGACATGATCGTGTTCCCAGTCACTCTCCGAGCAGTGTGTCTGGACATGACAGTGAGTGTCCGACGCCAGTTCACCAAGCCCTGTCAGCAGCTCATTGGTGCAACTGGGAATGAAGCGGGGTGTGATGACCGGCTTGACCAGTGCAGACCGATTGTTGTCGAGTCCTCGTATCGCACGGATACTGCGTTCACTGGCGGCGATGGCCGCTCGTGCATCGGCGTCGCGGTAATAATCCGGGCATTGGCCGGCGTGGTCCATGGCCACACGGCCCACATGGGCTCGCTGCCCCAGTTCCAGGCAGGTCGAGGCGAGCAGTTCGGTCGCTTCTTCGTGCAGCGTGGCAAAGTACATGGCCGTGGTGGTGCCGTTGGCCAGCAAGGTGCTCACCAGAGAGGCATAGACCTGACGGGCGAAGTCGAGGTCACTGTAGCGAGCCTCCAGCGGAAAGGTGTAGCGTTCGAGCCAGTCTTGTAGTGGCAGGTGAAGTGCCATTCCCAGTTGAGGCCACTGCGGCGCGTGAACATGCAGATCTGTCAGGCCGGGAATCATCAGCTGACGCGGTGTCATCTGCTGCAGGCTGCCGTTCTGCCGAACCATCTGCAGTGTCTGCTGATAGTTGTCTGCAGTGGGGGAGAGGATCGATGCGATGGTACCGTTCTGATCCACCCCGATCAAAGTCTCTTCCAGAACATCGAGACTGTCCATGCACGGCATGTGCATGAACAGTCCTCGATACCAGCTGACAATCGGTGATTCCGAGTGTGTCGTGGAATGTCTCATTCGACCGTCTCTGGTGGTGTATGCCCTTACTGCGGCAATCTGGTTTCGATGCCCTGCACCAGCCAGCTGATACCCAGCAAGTCCGCATCGCTGAGCGTGTCGCCTGCGGCCACGATTTCCTTGCCATCCTGTCCCACGACAGGGCCGGCGAACGGCTGGAATTCACCGGCGGTGATGGCCGCTATTCTCTCGTCCAGTGCTGCGCGCTGTTCTTCACTGAGGTCGTCACTGATGGATTCGACGCTGACGGCATTGTCGGCCATGCCACCCCAGAACGAGGAGCCGGTGAAACTGTCATCCATGGAGGCCTGTACCTGTTCGATGAAGTAGTCGCCCCAGGAGACCTTCATGGAAGCCAGCAGGTACTTTGGTGCGTAGGCTTTCATGTCGGAGCTGGTGTTGACCACGTACACCTCTTCTTCCTCGGCTACGGTTACAACCGAGGGGGTGTCCTGATAGATGGAAAAGATCACATCGGACTGCTGTGCGATCAGTGAGCGCGCTGACTCCTGTGCCTTGCTGGGGTCGAACCAGGAGTTCAGCCAGACGATCTTGACGCTGATATCGGGATTGACTTCCTGGGCGCCGAGTGTGAAGGCGTTGATGATGCCGATGACCTCGGGAATGGCGTAAGAGGCGACCATGCCGATGACTCCCGACTGTGTGACGTAACCGGCTGCCATCCCTGACACATAGGCACTCTCGTGGTTGCGCGTCAGGAAGTTGCCCATGTTCTCGAGAGTCTTGTAGCCGCTGGCATGGATGAAGTCGATGTCCGGGTAGCGTTTCGCCGTTTTCAGACCGTCGTTCATGTAGCCGAATGAGCCCAGCATCATCATGTTCACACCTTGTGCGGCCAGTTGATTCATGATGCGTGCGGCATCGGGTCCATCCGGAATGTTCTCGACGATGATGCTCTCCACCTTGTCGCCGAAGTGCTCTTCCACGGCTCGGCGACCTTCATCGAGTTCGTGGGCCCAGCCGACGTCGGCAGCCGGTGAGGGGTAGATATAACCGATACGGAAGGTCTCCTGAGCCTGTGCGGTTCCCAGGGTCAGTGTTGCCGCCAATGCCAGGGCGGCGTTACGCAAGGGTCGTGTCTGGAATTTCATGATCATGGTCTACCTGTCAGTGAAGGAAAAAGAAGCCGGTGATACAAGCGGTGGCAGGTTCAGGCACTGCGATGCCAGCTCTGCCCCAGAGAGGCCGGATGGTTCAGTCGGATCAGTCGTGGGTTGCGCGACATGATGACCAGAATGACAATGGTGATGATGTAGGGCAAGGCGGAGAGCAGCTGCGAAGGGATGGAGTAGCTCTGCCCTTGTATGAACAGTTCCAGCAGAGAGACAGCGCCGAACAGATAGGCACCAACGGCAATACGCAAAGGCCGCCACATGCCGAACACCACCAGAGCCACGACAATCCAGCCGCGACCGGCGACCAGGCCTTCTGCCCACAGAGGGGTATACGACAGAGTCAGATAGGCGCCACCGAGACCGGCCATGGCGCCGCCGAACAGAATGGCCAGGAAGCGGATCAGAATGACCGGATAGCCGATGGCACTGGCGGCATCGGGCGATTCACCCACGGCGCGAATGATCAGGCCGAGCCGTGTATGGCTCAGCACCCACCACACCAGAAAGATCAAGCCGATACCCACATAGAGCATGGGATCGTGGGAAAACAGTACATCACCGAAAAATGGCAGTTCGGCCAGATAGCCCATATCCAGATCCGAGATGGCCTTGATGGTCTGACCTTCGTGGTTCTTGCCGATGAGCACGGAAAAGCCGAGACCGAGTATGCCGACAGCCAATCCGGCTGCCACCTGGTTGGCCAGAAAGAACAGAACCAGTATCGCAAACACCGATGACAGGATGGCGCTGCCCAACGCGGCCATGGCAAAACCACCGATGTAGGAACCGCTGGCTGTGGTCACGGCAAAACCGGTGGCTGCACCGATGGCCATCATGCCTTCGATGCTGAGATTCAGTACACCGGCCTTTTCGACCACGGCTTCACCCATGGCAGCGAACAGCAGGGGAGTGGCCGCCGCCAGGGTGCCGGCGAGCAGGAATATGAGGGAGTCGAGCATCAGTGTCTGATCTCCACTTTCTGCAGGCGGTGATTGGCAAACAGGTAGCAGGCGAGATAGAAGACCAGCAGCATGCCCTGAAAGATGGTGGCAGAAGAGTTGGGCAGACCCACTGATACCAGCGACATGTCCCCGCCAACATAGATCAGGGCCATGAAGAAGGCGGCGAATACAATGCCAACCGGATGC
This sequence comes from uncultured Granulosicoccus sp., assembly GCA_947495035.1. Lineage (GTDB taxonomy): Bacteria > Pseudomonadota > Gammaproteobacteria > Granulosicoccales > Granulosicoccaceae > Granulosicoccus. The sequence continues at coordinate 55,212 of CANLXI010000014.1, read as the reverse complement.
AAGCCTCCCAGAAAGGCAACGATGATCGCCGCGAAGCCGTAGCCGGGTGAGATGCTTCGCTGCAGCAGACCCAGCGGACCTGCCACCTCGCCCACACCGGCCATGCCGGCGGCAGCTCCCCCGATCAGCAATCCCAGCCAGACGGCCTTCTTCTCGGAAAAACCGGCATAGCGGGCAGCCTGGGGTGCCAGCCCACCGATCAGCAGCTTGTAGCCGGACAGGCTGCGCTGGACGAAGATCCAGGCAAGGATCGTGGCGCCGAAGGACAGGTAGAGAGAGTTGTTGACCCGGGTGTGCTCCAGCAGTGGTGCAAACATGGCCGCATCACTGAACAGGGCCGATTGCGGAAAGCTCAATCCCATTGGATCGCGCAATGGACCGCTGACCAGGTAATAGAGCAATTGCAGTGCAATGCTCGACAACATGAAGGTCACCAGAATCTCGTTGGCGTTGTACGAGGTGCGTAGCCAGGCGGCGATACCTGCCCAGGCGGCACCCGCAAGAGTGCCGATGCACACCATGGCTGGCAGCAGCCAGACAGATTCCGTGGAGTCAAAATGCAAGGCGAGAGCCGACGCTGCCATGGCACCGGCCAGCAGCTGACCCTCGGCGCCGATATTCCAGACGCGTGCCCGGAAACCGATGGCCAGACCCTGGGCAATCAGCAGCAGTGGGCCAGTCTTGAGAAGGACCTCCCCGATGCCGTAGCGTGTGCTCAGCGGTTCGATGAAGAAGGCATGAAAGGCTGCCAGAGAGCTCTTGCCCAGCAGGCTGAACAATACGGAACCGGCCAGCAGGGTCAGGGTGATCGCTGCCAGTGGCACCAGCAGCTGGGCACGCAAGGAGGTCTCTGTTCGTGCAACGAGTCGATAGGCCATCAGTGATCAGAGGCTCCGGTAATCGTCTCTTGCAGGAATTCACCGCTCATCCAGCGGCCGATCTGCGTGGTACTGGTATCTCGCGTGGTGAGAGAGGGCGACAGATGACCATCGAACATGACATACAGCCGATCGCTGATCTCGAACAGTTCTTCCAGTTCCTCGGAGACCACCAGCACGGCGGCACCACTGTCCCGCAGTTGCAGCAGGGCACGACGAATATTGCTTGCAGCGCCCACATCCATCCCCCAGGTGGGCTGCGACAGGACCAGCAGGCTCGGTTGCAAGGCAATCTCCCGACCGACGATGAACTTCTGCAGATTGCCGCCCGACAGACTGCCTGCCAGTGACTGTTCACCGCCACAGCGCACATCGTGGTTGCTGATGCACTGGCGGGCAAACTTGCGTGCAGCACCGAAGCGGATCATGCCCAACCGGGTGAGGCCGTGACGGTAGGCGGTCAACAGGCCATTGAGTGACAGACTGAGTTCGGGCACGGCGCCTCGGCCAAGCCGTTCTTCGGGAACAAAGCCCAGACCCTTCGCCCGGCGTTGCAGTGGGTCGAGCCGGTCGACGCGGGTGTCGTCGATGCGCAGTTCGCCGGCATGGTGGATGCTGTGCAGTTCCTCACCGGAGACCAGTCGCATCAGTTCGTTCTGACCATTACCGGAGACACCGGCAATACCGACTATCTCACCGGGTGAAACGCGCAGGGAAATGCCTTTCAGAACGGTGCCGAATGGGTCGGTCGGTACATGGTCGAGTGACTGTATCAGCAGTCGGTTGGCGTCCCCGGCATTGGCCGGTGCATGGGGTGGCGGTTCGATGGCGCGACCGATCATCAGGTTGGCCAGCGACTCATTGCTGTGACTGGCCGGATCGGTACTGGCCACAACCCGGCCGGCTCGCAGTACCGTGGCCTTGTCGCACAATTGGCGGATTTCCTCGAGCTTGTGACTGATATAGAGAATACTGCAACCCTCATCCCGCAGTCTGCGCAGGGTTTCGAACAGCTGCTGAACACCCTGGGGCGGAAGAACGGAGGTCGGTTCATCCATGATGAGCAGTTTCGGATTCTGCAGAATGCAGCGAATGATCTCTACCCGTTGCCGTTCGCCCACCGACAGGGAGTGCACGACCGTGTCGGCCTTGATCGGCAGACCGAACCTGGCTCCGGTTTCCTCGACGCGCGCCGAGAGCTGTCGAATGGAGCCTTTCACGGCCAGGGAAATGTTCTGGGCAACCGTCAATGACTCGAACAGGGAAAAATGCTGGAACACCATGCCGATACCGAGCTGTCGTGCCTGTGCAGGACTCTTGATATGCACGGTCTGACCCTGCCACTGGATCTCGCCCTCATCCGGCTGGCTGACACCGTAGATGAGTTTCATCAGGGTGGATTTTCCAGCACCGTTTTCACCCAGAATGGCGTGGATCTCTCCGGGCTGGATATCCAGGTCGATACGATCGCTGGCAACCACAGCGGGATAGACCTTGGTGATCCCCCGCAGGCGCAGCAGCGCGCTCAAAGGCCGGGTCCTGCCGGGAACACACCCGGCATGACGACGAAGCCCGGAATGCGTTTCACACGGTCGGTCCAGCGACGGATCGCCGGGTAGTCGATGCGAGAGATACCGCCTTCTTCGGACAGCATGATGTAGGGAAAGCAGGCGATATCGGCAATGCTGGGAGAGGAGGCGGTCGCGATCCAGTCCTGCCGCTCCCGTTCCTGAAACCACAGGTGCTCATCGAGCACACGAAACAGGCGGTGTGCTGCGCTCCGGCAGGCATCGGCATCCAGTGGATGGAAGAAGCCATCGGCCAGCCGGGCACCGCCGGCCGAGGTAGTGATTGCATTGGCGAAGCACAGCCATTGCGTGACCGTCGCCAGTGTTCGCGGTTCCAGCAGGGGATACCAGTTGCCCCCGGTATCGTATTCGGTGGCCAGATAGACGAGGATGGCCTGGGAATCACGCAGGGTCAGGTCACCATCCTGAAGCACCGGCAACTCGCCCAGCGGGTTGATGGCCAGAAACGCTTCCCGGCGATGCTCTGCTGCCGGGTAGAACTCGATGGCGTGCTTCTCATGACGGATGCCCAGCATGCTCAGCAACAGCCGGATCTTGTAGCAATTGCCCGAGAGTTCGTAGTCGTACAGTGTCATCATGAGGGCGATTGTTGCAGGGTATCGTGCATGGTGTGGCTACAGGTCCAGGGTCAGCTTCTGCGAACGGGCGCGGGATACGCAGCTCATCAGGCAATCCCCACGCGCCTTCTCGGTCTCGCTCAGGTAGACATCCTGATGATCCGGCGTGCCGTCGAGCACGGCGACGCGGCAGGTGCCGCAAGCGCCCTGTTCACAGGACGAAGGCAGGGTGACGCCGTTTTCGCGTAACACGCTCAACAGACTCTGCCCGGCTGGCACGTTCAGGCTCAGACCGGAGCGAGCCAGGTCCACCTCGAATGCCAATGAATCATCACGTGCCTCCGGATTGCTGAAATACTCGAAATGCACATTGCGTTCGGGCCATTGGCAAGCAGCGGCTGTGTCGCGCGCGCATTGCAGCATGGGCGCAGGACCACACAGGTACAGATGCTGGTGCGCGTCCGGCGTGGCGAGTAGTTCTTCCAGCCTGGTGGCCGTCTGCGAGGGCGTCAGGCCGACATGGCATTGGTACTCACCGCTCATGGCCAGCAGCTCCGACCGGAACAGAAGCTCGGATTCCTGAGCCGCAAAGTGGTGCAGCGTGTAGGCGCGTCCCATGTGGTGCAAGGCTCTGGCCATGGCCAGCAGTGGCGTCAGGCCGATACCGCCGGCAATCAGGTGGGTGTGCTCGGCATCGCGTCGCAGGGTGAAATTGTTGCGGGGTACGGAGGTAGCCAGCAGGTCGCCGACTCGCAGATGCTCGTGCAGCGCCTGTGAGCCGCCACCGGAGCTGGCCTCGCGCTTGACGGCGATGGCGTAGTGATCGGTTTCTCCCGGTCCGTTGATGAGAGAGTACTGACGAACCAGGCCGTTGGGCAGCTGTACGTCGATATGAGCGCCGGGTTGCGCATTTGGTAGCTGCGACTCCGGCAGATCGCCCAGCGGCTCGAACCGAAATTGGCGGACGCTCGGACTTACCGATTCGATGCACGCGACACGTACACGCAGAGGGGTGCTGTCGCCGGAATGGCTCAATGCAGGTAGTGACGCCTGATTTTCGCTGACCGAGGGAATGATCGGTATCCAGGGGGCGGGCGTCGATTCATCTGCCAGCATGCTTTCCAGTTGGTCTCGGATGTTGCACAACAGACGATTGTGAAATCGCAACAGGTCGTTCAACGTCTGCGAATCCGTGTTGTGTTCATCGATGCCGCACAGAATGCCGCGGATGGTGGTACGGGCGGCGTCGACCGGTTGCAGGAAGAAGGCGATATCGGGAACAGGCGTCGACCCGGACTGGCTTCGGTCAGCGACACGCAGGATGATGGTGAAGCCATCCGGTGTGTCGGCACCATAACGCGGACTGCTGTCACCTGTTGCCGGTAACTGGGCTGTGTAGCCCTGGATCAGAGGCAGCAGCAGGTCCTGACTGGCGGCATTGACGGTGACCGCGCGTAGTGGCGTGAAAAAGGAGGTGTCCACGGTGGAGAGCACCGGCAATGGGCCCTCGGGCGACTCACCGCTCCAGACCAGACCGTATTGCTCCATCGCCGGGTAGGTGTTGTTGCAGATGGTACGCGCTGGAGCATCCGCCGGATGAGCCGGTATGTAGGTACAGCCCGCGGTGCGATTGGCGTAGCGCCAGCCGTGATACTGACACAGCAGTTCGGTACCATCGTTGATGCCAATGGAGAGTCGCACGCCGCGATGCAAGCAGCGATTCTCCCAGGCATTGACGTTGTCGTCGTCGGCGCGCCACAGTGCCAGCTCCCGTCCCAGAATCTGGGCATGGAAGACATGACGTGGCACGAGATCCGATGATGCTGCAATCGGGTGCCAGAGATAACGAGCTGCTTCAAGATCGATCATACGGCACTGAATTGGAGCATGTTCCGGGTAGTTTGGCGGGTTCGGGAAATTCTCGAACAGCTATCTAGGTAACCAGAAATCGGCGCCTGAATCAATGGGAATCTGTCGTCGATCCGGCACGACAGATTCGGTTCGACAGCCTGACTGCGGCGCTTGCGGCGCGCGGCTGGAGGGTTCAGTCGAGGGCTCAGGCCGCCGCCGGGATGACCCCGTATTGCAGACCCTTGGCGCGCAACCAGCGTCGATAGACGATTGCCGCCTTGTCGGCACGAATGGGGGTTTCGGCTCTGGGGTCCAGTGGCAGGCGTTTGGGTAGCTGGTTCTCCAGAATGGGTTTGTCCTGGCCGAAGATGGTCTGCTGGAACAGACGAATGTCCAGATCACTGCTCTGGCTGTCGATGACACTGACCAGGGCGTGGGCCCGGACGGTTTCTTCATCCACCGGCTGCAGAAACAGGGCGATGACATCCAGGCGGGATTCGTCCGTGGGGCAGGACTTGTATAAGACGCCGCAGTAGGGGTGCGGTACCCGATAGATGTAGTCGGCCATGATGCCACCACTGGCACCTGCGGCGGCCTGGGGCTGATAGAAGATGCATTCGGTGGCCAGAATCTCGTCTCGTTCCTCGTTCAATTCAACGCGGTACTCACGCACTTCGGTGTGTGGTTCGACACCCAGAATGCCGGTATGCACGAACGGAAAATGTCCCATGTCCAGAAAATTCTCGACGGCGCGGGGTGCGGAGACTCGAACGCCCACCGTGGCCGCACAGACGTTGCGTCGGTCAGGTTCTGCGTATTCAGGGAGATCGAAAAGCGGTCTGGCCGGCGTGCCGAGACAGGTCCAGGCATAACCGTAGGCCTGTGTCACCGGCAAGGGGCGATCTCCGTCAAATACCGCCACCTGATTGCCGGCATCCTTGCGGTAGCGAAGCGCTTGACCCAGTAGCCGGGTGTGCTGATCGCTCGATGGCGGAATATCCTCGATGGCAGCCAGTGGATGCCAGAGCCCGAGGGCCACGGGGTCGCTACAGGGAGTGCTCATCGTAGGCTGTCAGACGGTCGGCAACAGGAAGATTTCAGACTGTGCCAACTGGTCTGGCATCTGTCAAACACTGTCGACCAGCCCGCATCAACAGGGCAGGGCCGCTCTGCGGGTTCCCGCAAGAGTTTGGCGTAAACTACGCTTTACCACCAGAGTCCGAGCTGTGACTCTGCGTACTCGCGCCGTGTTGGGTGGTGCTCGCAGCAGCTGCACGAGCCTGTCGACGATGACGAGTGCTGCCGCCGAAGGCAGATGTCCTGTCGTTTTCACTGTCTGAACGAGGTATTGGCACCATTGTCCGGAAAGCTGACAAGCGCACGAAGGTCCTCGCAGGACGACAGGCAGAGTACCTTGCCCGATCCTGCCCAGGCACTGGCCTGCTTTCTGTCGATTGCCCGCACCATTGCCGGGCCGACGGAATATGACACGGTTCTCAGAAATTTCGCTAACGGTTTGCGCAGCCTCATACCGCATGATCATCTCGACATCGTCCTTCTGCATGCCTCGGGTATCCAGATCTGCTACGAGGCCAGATTGCACACGTCCTGGAGCCAGTTGAAAAACCGTCTGAAGCCCACCGAGTGCAGTCCGATTCGAGACGTCCTGTGGGGGAATGCGGACCATATCCTGACCGACGATGCCTGGCAGGATGATCGCTTTCATTTCGACGGGGCGGATAATGCCCCCATTTTCGAGGCGAATCTGCACAGCCGGATCATCGTTCCCCTGCGGGTCAAGGGCGAGATCACCGGCTCGCTGGCCATCAGCAGTCATCGCACGGCGCAATATGACGAGCGCCTGGTGGAGATCGCCCAGGGAGCCGCTGATCTGGTCGCCGCCTATCTGTTCGCGCTGGAGCGAGGTCGTGAAGCGCGGGATGCGGCGGTCGCTGAGAGTGAAGCGCGCGGCCGTGAGGAAGCCTTGCGTCTGGGGGCCCAGAATCTGACCGAAGGCATGGAGCAGGAGCGACAACGTCTGGGGATGGACCTGCACGATCAGACCTTGGCCGATCTGGCCAGGCTCTCGCGACGACTGGCCAAGGTGCGATCCGCCGGGCGATTTGATGAAGAGATGCTGCTCTCGATCGAACACGATCTGGAGAACAGTCTGGTGGAGCTGCGAGGGATTGTCGAAGACATGAAACCCGGCGTGTTGCAGTTGTTCGGTTTTGCCGATGCCATCGAGGCGCATCTGCAGCGCTGTACTGCCAATCTGAAGTCCGCAGTGGAGACCCAGCTGATCGATGCCAGCCGGGGGATTGTCGACACCCTGCCCGAGTCGGTCACCGTGTCGCTGTATCGGATGGTTCAGGAAGCGATCAACAATGCGGTGAAACACGCCGAGGCGCGTCGTATCGAGGTACAGCTTGTGGTGGAGGCGCCGTGTCTGTATATCCGCATACGCGATGATGGCATCGGCATCGCCAGCCCTGAACATGTCCAGCACGGTGGCATCGCCAACATCCACACCCGCGCGGCGCTGGTCTTTGCCACGGTCAGCATCACGCAAGTCGACCAGGGCTGCGGTACACAGGTGGAGCTCTGCATGCCGTTGCCTGCCGACATGCTCGAGACGCTGGAGGTTGCCCGGTGAGTCTGCTCATCGCGGAGGACGATGCCCTGCATCGCACATTTCTGAAATCGATCGCTCTGACGGTTCTGCCCGATCTGCAGCATGTCGAGGAAACGGCCGATGGTGCCGAGGCCATGCGCAGCTTCGACCGCTACCACCACGATCGCGTGATTCTCGACTTGCAGATGCCGAAGGTCACCGGCGTGGATGTTGCCAGACATATCTGGCGCTGCCGACCGGAGACACGGATTCTGTTCTGGTCGAACTATGCCGAAGAGGCCTACATTCGGGGCATCACGCGCATCGTGCCGGAACAGGCAGTCTACGGCTATATTCTGAAGTCCGCCTCCGAGGATCGCCTGCATCTGGCTATCCAGGGCGTGTTTCTCGAGGAGCAATGCATCGTGGACAGGGAAGTGCGCGGTGTTCAGCGTCGCAGTCGTGATCAGCATGCCGGCTTGTCGGAGTGCGAATACGAGGCACTGGTGGATCTGAGTCTGGGCCTGACCGACAAGGTCATGGCAGCCCGGCGCAATGTCTCGCTGCGAGGTGCTCAGAGTCGTCTGCAACAGTTGTATCTGAAGCTGGGTCTGGATCGTTCCGAGATTCCTTCCGGAACTCACGGCCCCTGCTACAACGCGCGGACGCGGGCTGTCTTTCTGGCCATGTCGCGCGGCCTGCTGAACTCGGACTCGCTGAAGAACGAGGATGCCTTGCTGCAGGAATGGTTCAGGCGCGAGGGGCGACAGGACTGAGTTTGCGTGGCGGTACGCGGACGGTGCCAGCGTTGCTGATGTTGTTGCAGCTTCGTCGAGTCAACGCAAGCCGGACCGCTTCGAATCGAGCAGGGTGCGGCTCAATGCAGCTCAGGCCCCTACACCCATGGCCGAGCAACACCTGCGGGTTCCCGCAGCCGATGTGCGGCCTTCCGTGCATAGTCTGCGTACCTCTGCGTATACCGCCAGAACGTCATCCGTAGACTGCTGGCAACCGAACAGATTCCGGTTCGGCAACCACGTATCGGAGAGCGCCATGCCATTTGTGAACATTCGAATTGTCAAGGAAGTCATTGCTGCAGATCCGGTGGGAATCAAGGCAAGAATCAATGAGGACGTGACACGATCCATCGCTGAGGCTGCAGGAATTCCCGCCAGCAATGTCTGGATCGTATTCGATGAAGTGTCCGAATCCGACTGGTTTTCCGGGGGTCAACGCGTCAAGGAACTCAGGGCGCAATCGTGAGTGCTCAGATACGCGATGAACGCTTCCGCGAGATGATCGGCGATACGGTTGAGCTGGAAAGACTGGCCGGTGGATTCACGTTCACCGAGGGGCCCATCTGGCATACGCAAGAGCATCATCTGACCTTTTCGGACATGCCGGCCGATCACATGCGTCGCTGGTCGCCGAGTACCGGTGTGACCACCTTGCGCCAACCCAGCAACATGGCCAACGGCAATGCCTACGATGCACAGGGTCGTATGCTCACCTGCGAGCATGCCACCAGTCGCGTCACCCGCACCGAAGCCGATCAATCCATCACGGTGCTTGCTTCGCATTACGATGGGCAGGAGTTGAACAGCCCCAATGACATCGTGGTGCGTCGAGATGGTCTGGTGTTCTTCACCGATCCCACCTATGGGCGTATGGAGTTCTTCGGTGTCCCTCGAGAACCGGAGTTGTCATTCCGCGGAGTCTATTGCGTGAAGCCTGACGGTAGCGGCCTGTCCTTGCTGGCTGATGATTTCGCACAACCCAATGGCCTGTGCCTGTCGCTCGATCAGCAGCGTCTCTATGTCAACGATACCGAGCGGTCCCATGTGCGCGTGTTCGACGTGAACGCACAGGGTGACGCCAGTGGTGGTGATGTCTGGGTGACCCTTGACGGGGAAGCCGAAGGTCATCCGGACGGCATGAAGATCGATTCCCTCGGCAATCTCTACTGCACGGGCCCCGGGGGAGTGCATGTGTTCACACCGGATGGGGTTTGTCTCGGGGTCATTCTGATGGCCGAGCTGACCGCGAACTTCACCTGGGGGGGTGAGGATCTGCGACAACTGTTCTTTACCTCATCCACCTCGTTGTACCGCTGCGAAACGCGCACTGCAGGTCTGCCGGCTTTCTGAAATTGCTGGCAGGCGCTGGCGCGAGCTCAGCATCAATATCCTTATAATAATGGAGGAAAATACCATGTCGAAGAAAACGACAGCACTTCTCGTGTGCGCCGCAGTTACCGCTGCGATGGCGTCACATCCCGCCCTGGCGGAGGAGCAGGAAATCAGGATAGGCGCTCTGTATGCCACTTCTGGACCCTGTCTGATATTTGGTGAGTCGGCACTCAAGGGGCACCAGATGCTCGTTGACAAGGTCAATGCCGAAGGCGGCATTGATGGGCGCAAGGTGGTCACGGTTCATCGGGATTCGAAATGCAACCCTGCAGAGGCCACGGCTGCTGCCCGTGACATGATTGCCAAGGACGGGGTGGATTTCCTGGTCGGTGGCATCAGCTCTTCGGAAGGGCAGGCGATTTCGGAAGTGGCCAAACAGGAAGGCGTGATCTATGTCGCGTCGATTCCCAAGACCACCGAAATGACAAGCCCCGAGTATTTTCACCGACATCTTTTCCGGGCAGCTGCCAATACCAATACCGAAGGAAAATCGGCAGCCATCATTGTCGACAAGCTGGGCTGGGACAAGGTCTGTACCCTGCTGCTGGACTACTCCTATGGCTACAGTCTCGATGAATCCTTCACGGCCCATCTGCAGAAGATTCGCCCTGATGCGCAGATCATCAATCAGGAGTGGCCCAAGTTCGGTACCACAGACTACACCGCCTATATCACCAAGACCATGGGGGCCGGTTGTGACGGGGTGTTCTCCAATATCTGGGGTGGCATCTTCCCCGCCTTTGCCAAACAGGCCAAACCGTTCGGCTTCTTCGATCAGCTGGAATTCGTCAGTGCCGGCGAAGTGGGTGCCCCGCTGGTATCCGAGAACATGGGCAAGGACATGCCGGCAGGCATCTGGACCAACAGCTACGAGCTCTTCTACTACCCGGATACTCCTGAGCACAACGCCTATGTGAAGGAGCTGAAGGCCTATCTGGGTAGCGAGCATCCGCCATCCTGGCCCAGTACCGGTTATATCGCGGCCAAATGGGTTCTGGAAGGTGTCCGGGCCGCGGGCGATGTGAACGCGGATGCCGTGATTGCCGCGCTTGAAGGCTTGACCATCGATACGCCCATTGGCAAGCAGACCATGCGCGCATCCGACCATCAGGCCAATCGGGGGCAATTCTGGGGGCAGATGAGTGACTCGGAAGATGAGAGCTACCCCTTCAAGGTTCTGAATCCGGTCGAGTATGTGCCGGCCGACGACCTGATGGACTGACCGCTGCCCCGGGGTCAGACCCCGGGGTAAACACTCGGTGCCGGCGCGATGATCATCGCGCCGCTCCCCGCGGGCCAGCGGCGACCACTTGTCGCTGCTCCCCCTGCCTATACGGTCAAGCAACCATCGGAGTGCCTGTACATGTTCGACAATCCGGTTCTACTTTTCATCCAGCTGATGAACGGACTATCGCTGGGGATGAATCTGTTCATCATCTCGTCAGGACTGACGCTGATTCTGGGTGTGCTACGCGTCTTGAATTTCGCCCATGGTGCCTTCTTCATGCTGGGCGGCTATGTCTGCTTCACGCTGGTCGGCGCCTTTGACATGAGCCCCATGGGATTCTGGCTGGCGGTCATCGGTTCTGCGCTGGCCTTGGGTGCGCTCGCCTGGATCATCGAGCGCCTGATGCTGCGTCATCTCTATCATCGGGATCACCTGTATCAATTGCTCTTCACCTATGCATTGGTGCTGCTCATTGGCGACCTGGTCAAGGTTGGCTGGGGTAGTTCGGTTCTGTCGGTGTCGTTCCCGCCGGGTCTGGACGGTGCCACCAATCTGGGTGTGGCCTACTACCCGAGCTATCGTCTCCTGCTGTGTGTCATCGGGGTGCTGGTGGGGCTGGGCTTGTGGTATTTCGTCAATCGAACCCGGGCTGGGCGACTGGTCAGGGCGGCGCGGCAGGATCGCGAGATGCTGGAGTCTCTGGGCATCAATGTCGGGCGCATCTATCTGTGGGTGTTCGTGGCCGGTTCTGCAATAGCCGGCATGGGCGGGGCGCTGGCCGCACCCGCGATCGCGCTGGCACCGGGCATGGATGCCGAGATCGTCGTGGAGTGCTTCATCATCGCCATCATCGGTGGTCTGGGAAGTCTTGGTGGGGCCTTTCTCGGTTCCCTGATACTGGGCTTGCTCAACGCCTTCGGCGTCTTGCTGATACCCGAGTTCGAGATAGTGCTCATCTATCTGATGATGGTGCTGGTGCTGTTGATACGCCCCTGGGGGCTGTTGGGCAAACCCGAGGCGGGCTATCGATGAACAAGTCAATTACGGGAGCGGCTTTGCTGGTATTGCTACTGGCGCTGGTGCCGCTGGCAGGGAGTCGTTATCTGATCTATCTGGTCATTGAAATACAGATATTCGCGCTGTTTGCGCTGAGTTTCAATCTGCTGCTGGGTTATGGCGGATTGATATCCTTCGGTCATGCCGCCTGGTTCTCGATAGGCGCCTACGCCAGCGCCATTCTGCTGACTACGCTGGGCTGGCCGTTTCTGCTTGCCTTTCCGGCGGCGGTGGCAGTGACCGCTCTGGCAGCGGCTCTCGTCGGCTACTTCTGCGTCAAGCTCACTGAAATCTATTTTTCCATGCTGACGCTGGCCTTCGGACAACTGGTCTGGGCCATCGCTTTCAAGTGGGTGAGTGTGACGGGGGGAGATACCGGATTCATCGGTGTGGCTGTGCCTGAATTTCTCGATTCACCGGTGCGCTTCTTCTATTTCTCTCTGTGTGTCGTTCTGCTGTGTGCCAGCGTATTGTGGGTCATCGTGCGTTCAGCCTATGGCATGACACTGGTGGCCACACGAGAGAACCGCAACCGTGCGGAATTCATCGGTGTCAATGTGCGCCGCGTGCAATTGGTGGCCTTCACGCTGGCCGGTACCTTTGCCGGTGTGGCCGGTGCCCTGTTTACCGTATTCAATCACTCGGTATTCGTGGAAACCGCCTGGTGGTCCACCTCCGCGGAAGTGATGATCATGTCGATTCTCGGCGGCGTGGGAAGCTTTGTTGGCCCCGTCATTGGTGCCGCCGTTCTGATCTTTCTGGATCGCACCGTCACCGAATACACGCAGTACTGGCCGTCGGTCATGGGCGTGATTCTACTGGCTGTCCTGTTTTTCATGCCAACGGGCATTGCCGGCTTCCTGAATCGACGTCGAGGAGGAACGCGACGATGAGTGTGCTGACGATCAACGATCTGGGCATGAATTTCAGTGGTTTTCAGGCATTGGACGGGATATCCCTGACATTGCAGGAAGGCGAAAGACACGCCATTCTCGGGCCTAACGGAGCGGGCAAGACGACCTTCTTCAACTGTCTGACGGGACAGATCATTCCCACCCGGGGAGTGGTCAGTTACAAGGGGCGCCGAATCACGGGGCTTTCGCCGAGTCGTATTGTCCGGCGTGGTATCGGGCGCTCCTTCCAGCGTATCAATATCTATCCGCAGATGAGTGTGTTCGAGAACGTGCAGGTCGCCATGATTGCTCACAAAGGCATGAGCTTTCGACTGTTTCGCAAGGCCGAAGCCTTGTTCCGGGAGGAGACCCTGCAGATGCTGGAACTGGTCAATCTCACCGAGGACGAGACCGTGACCGCCGGGCTGATGTCCTATGGCAAGCAGAAGCAGCTGGAGTTGGCCATAGCCCTGTGTTCCGAACCCGAACTGCTGTTGCTGGATGAACCCACGGCAGGTATGTCGCCGCAGGAGACGCTGGATTCAATTGCGCTGATTGCCGACATCGCCGAACAGCGGCAACTGACTCTGTTGTTCACCGAGCATGATATGCATGTGGTCTTCACCATCGCCGACCGGATCTCGGTTCTGCACCACGGCGAGCTGGTGGCCAGTGGCACGCCACAGGAGATTCGGGCCAACGACGATGTGCGCAGGATATACCTGGGAGGCTACGCTGATGACGCTGCTTGAGGTCGATGGAATACATACCTCCTATGGTATCTCGGACGTTCTGTTCGATATTTCGGTACGGGTCGAGGCGGGTGAGAGTGTTGGCCTTCTCGGACGCAATGGCGTGGGCAAGAGTACGACCATGCGCTCCATCATGGGTCTGACGCCGCCTTCGCAGGGAAGTGTCAGCTGGAAGGGGCAAAAGGTCAACGGCATGCCGACCTCCGACATTGCCCGTCTGGGAGTGGGTTTCGTGCCTGAGGACCGTCGGGTGTTTCCTGATCTGACGGTCTGGGAAAATCTGGATATTGCCAGGCGCATGCACGGTGATGCCGAGCAGTGGGATGAGCAAAAGGTGTACGCCCTGTTTCCCGAGCTGGAGCGATTCAGGGATCGTCGCGGTGGGCATCTGTCGGGTGGGCAGCAGCAGATGCTGACCATCGCCAGAAGTCTGATGGGCAACCCCGAATTGCTGTTGCTCGATGAACCATCCGAAGGGCTGGCGCCATTGGTGGTGGACAAGCTCAAGGAGCAGATTGCTGCCCTCCAGGCTGCAGGTCTGTCCCTGGTGCTTGCCGAACAGAACCTGAACTTCGTGCTGGATCTCAGTGATCGGGTTTACATCCTGGAAAAGGGTGAAGTGAAGTTCGAAGGCACATCCGATGAACTGCGCCAGTCACCCGAGTTGGTGTCGCGCTATCTGTCGGTCTGATGATCAACCTTATCCACAGGGAAACTATCCATGACTGTATCCATGCCTGATCTGTTCAGGATCGATGTCACGGCCGCTGCCGTGACCGCCGCACGCACCGACATGCTCGCCAGAGGTCATGTGGTGATTACCGATGAGCCCAAGGAACGCGGTGGTACCGATCTTCATGCCACGCCACTGGAGACCTTGCTGTCAGCGTTTCTGGGTTGCACCAATGTCATCACGCATTTCGTGGCCGGACAAATGGGTGTGAAGCTGCGCGACCTGAAGATGTCGGTCAGCGCGGATTTCGACACACGGGGCGTGTTCGGCAGGGCAGATGTGACGGTGCCTTTTCCGGATGTACGGCTGCGGGTCGAGCTCGACACGGATGCCAGTGAGGAGGCGGTGCAGCGCTTGCGTGAGCTGGTCGGCAGGAAGTGCCCAGTGTCGGTCATCCTGCGTCAGGCGGGATGCCGAATCGAGGAGCAGTGGGTGTTGGCAAAGTAGCCGATAGACAGCCTGCTGCATCGTTGCCGTTGCCGTTGCCGTTGTTGATGTTGATGTTGCCGATGCCGCTGGTCCTCGTCGCCTGATGTCAGGCTTGGCCGGACCAGCGAGCAAACCACTGGAACACCAGCCCACGAGGCTCTTCAACACCTGTGATCAGATAGTGCAGGGTGTAGGGATTGTTCAGGGTGGCTTGCAACAGTCTTTCGCTGCGCTCACTGCCGCAGAACAGGATGCCGTCGTCAGGCAAGACGACTTCGCTGTCAGCTGGCAGCATCAGCAGTTCCTGCCGTCGCCGGATGACCAGAGGCACACAAGGCAGCGTGCCTTCCGGACGGTCGGGGTGGCGAATCAGCTCTCCGAGCGTCAAGCGCTTGCCGGATTCGAGAAACTCCATGACGGCCGATGCGTCCTCGACGGTGATGGCGACCCGCCAGAGATGGGGGGAGTGCCCACCCACGGTTGTGCGCAGCCGCTGCACGATTGCTTCGGTTTGTTGATCTCGCTCGTAGAGATACTCGATCAGCTCCTGAATCAGCGGAGAAATGAGCGTTTTCAGGATGCGGCGTGCGGTGGTGAGGCTGGACTGCAGAATCAGATTGGCTTGTGCTGCATCGAAAGCCAGCTGGTTCTCGTGCTTGTTCTGACGAACGACCGTGAACGCCTCGGGATTCAGGTGACGGACACACACCAGTATGCCGAGATTGTCCGAATCACTGTCGGTGCCTGCCACGATACCGGCAGCCTGTTCGACACCAGCCTCTCTGAGCGTATCGTAGTCGGCATAACCACGAACGATACGTCCGGGGAATTCACAGGCAGTGACCTCCGGATCGATCACCACGGTCTCTATGCCATGACGTACCATTCGACTATGCAACTCCTGCCCCATGCGCCCATAGCCGCACAGGATCCAGATCCCGCGCGGTACATCCAGTGGATGCCCGAGACGCGCCCCCGGCACGCCAACCAGCCAGCTATTCAGGTTATGCAACAGTGGAGAGATGATGGCCATGTCCAGCAGTTCGGCGAATACGGCAAAAGGGTTGACGACCTGCACATCCTGCAAGGCGTTCAGATGCTTGCAGTGGCGCTCCGAGGTCGAGCGCGCGATGACCTTGACAGCGGGGTTCAGCAATTTGGCGACAATCGCTATCTGTCGATTGGCGTCTTCCTCATTGGTGAGTGCCACGACAGCCTTGCATTCCGGCTGTCTGACACCGGCATCGATCAGGTGGCGGGGGACGTCCGGGTGTGCACAGAGGCCCAGCATTCTGACGCGATAGTCGCGTACGGCAAAGGCCTTGATGCGTTCCGGATCGCGATCGAGCACGGTGGCTCGGCGGTGATGGTCGCTGAGCCCACGAGCCAACAGGCTGCCAGTATCACCAAAACCGCAGACGATGACGAACGGGTCTCGCAGCTGACGCACCCGCCGGGCGAAACCGTGTTCATTCACCGCCCGTGTGAAATGCGGATTCTGTACCAGACCGATGATGGAACCGATGGCATACAACCAGGCGATGGCGCCCATGTACAGGCAGAACACGGCCCACAGACGTTGCACATCGCTGAAGGCGTGCGGAATCTCACCAAAGCCGGTGGTGGTCGCGGTGTAGGTGAAGAAATAGAAGGCATGGAAGAGACTCATTTTCTCCGGATTGCCTTCGGCGTCCACCCCGGGGATCAGCGCCATCACGCTGATGCCGATGGCGTAGACGATGATCAGGGCGAATACCGGCTTGCGCATATGGCGCAATACCACCATGGTGACTCGGTCCAGATCGGAGGTCGAGGTCACGGGCGTGTGCCTAGCGGCGAGACATCAGCGCATCACCGACGAGGATGACCGCCGAGACGATATTCGCCACCAGGGCACCGGCGGCCAGCGACACGATATTCACCGTGGCATCTGCACTGGGTCCGGTGGCCGAATCGCTCTCGGCAACGATCCAGAAGATTCGGGCCGTGATCAGCAGCAGGTCGGCAACCAGACTGGCGGCCAGCAGCAGAGCGCCGATCTGGGAGCGATCTCCGAGTTTCAGGCCGGTTGCAATCAGGTTGACCAGTATGGCAATGGTCAGTACCCAGACATCGTGATGATTCGGGTTGTCGATCTCACCCATGACGAAGACCAGATTGAAGGTCAACGCCAGGATCGTGAAAAAACCGAAGACTACCCGTTCCAGATTCATGCCTGTTCCCCGTAGACCGTGGCCAAGTCATGCACGTGGGACGTGGATGACGCCATCGACACTGCCAGTGTACACCCGCGGATGAACGACGCTGACTTTGGGTAACCTCGGATCATTCTGTCCTTGTATCCCTGTTGTAGTACGCGATGCGTCGAGCGATTGCGTCTACCGTTCTTGGCACAGGCCTGGTCTATCGACCAGACCTGTTAGTTGCCTGGCTACGCTATCAGGCTGCCTGAGCGCTTTTCAGAGAATCATAGAAGGCGGTTTCCAGCTGCATGTAGCCGGTAAACGAGGCGACATCGGCAAAGGGCAGAATCTGCGTCGCCCAGAAACCGCCATAGCCGTTCTGACGGTCAATCCAGTAGAACAGATTGGCAAGCCCCGCCCAGCCCAGGGCACCGGCCGGACGACCTGTGGGTGCGGTTTCATCATTGACCATGAAGCTGAACGCCCAGGATTTTTCCTGACCGGGGAAGAACTCAGCATCGTTGGACAGTGAGGGAATCACGCCCGGCAGGGCGCAGATCTTGCGGCTACCCAGATGGTTCTGTTCTGCCATCTTCACGGTCTCGGGTTTCAGCACCTGACCGTGCTCTCCCTGACCATCGTTGAGCCACATGCGAATGAAGCGCATGTAGTCGCCGACCGTGCCGTAGAGGCCGTGTCCGCCCATGTGAATATCCGGTTTGTCCGGTAATTCGAACTCCATGGGCGTTAGTGAAGCATCTTCGTTGCGCGCATGCATGATGGCCAGTCGCGCGCGCAGATCATCATTGAGCTCGAAGGTCATGTCCTGGATACCCAGGGGGTCGAAGATGCGTTTCTGAAACACCTCACCCAGCCGCATGCCGCTGATGCCTTCCACAACTTGTCCACACCAGTCCATGTTGCTGCCGTACTCCCATTGCTCGTCGGGGTCACGCAGCAGGGGGGTCATCAAAGCCTCCTTCGATGCCGTGATGACACTGGGCTGGCCCTGTTCCTGAGCCAGGCGATGATAGGTTTCGTTGAAGAAGTCATAACCGAATCCAGCAGTATGCAGAAGCAGCATTCGAGTGGTGATGTCCCGTTTCGGAGCGCGCAGTCGAGGTGTCCCGTCATCGTCAAAGCCTTCGATGACCTGCAGTTTGCCGATATCGGGAGCGTACTGGCTGGCCGGTGCATCCAGGTCCAGTTTTCCCTGCTCCACCAGCTGCAGGGCGGCCGTCGCGGTGATGGCCTTGGTGGTGGAAAAAATGGCGAAAGCGCTGTCGGTCGTCATGTCCGTATCACTACCCTGCGAGCGCTTGCCAGCGGCGCCTTCATAGAGATTGCTTTCTCTGTCAGTGACCATGGCGACGACACCGGGTACACCCGGGTCGGCGGCGACGGTATTGGTCAGAATGTCATCAGCAGTTTGTGTGAATGTCTTGTTCAAGGGGATTCTCCGTGGTTGTCGGTAATGGCTCTGTTCGAGTCGAGCCTTATTGCATGGCAAAACCTTCGTATTCGCGTTGCGCGACATCGTCGCATTTGGCCTTGTAGGTGCCGACACCGCCGCAGTAGGAGAGCAAGCGTCGGGGTTTTCCCGGTATGTTGCTGCCCATGTACCAGGAGTCGGTCTTGGTAATCAGCGTGGCATTGGCCGTCTCGTCATGGTGCTGCACCCATTGTTCCTCGGTCTCTGCCAATGGTTCGATAACGCGATGTGCGTTCTGTCGCAGGTAGTGAATGCAGTTGCTGATCCACTCGGTCTGCTGTTGCAGGCAGGTAGCCATATTGCACAGGGCGGCGGATGGGGCAAGGGGCACAGCGGTGGTGAACAGGTTCGGATAGCCATGAATCTGCAGACCCATGGTGGTACGAATATCCCGGCCCCATTCCTCCTTGAGAGAGCGCCCGTCACGTCCGCGTATATCGATGCGGGTCAAGGCGCCGGAGCCTGCGTCGAAACCGGTGGCCAGCACGATCACGTCCAGTTCATGCACGGTACCGTCAGCCGTTTGTATGCCCTCTGGCAACACACGCTCGATGGGGTTGTCCCTTACCGGAACGGCTTCCACGTTATCGCGCAGGTAAACCTCGAGGTAGTTGGTTTCCAGTGGAACACGATGGGTGCCAAAGCCATAGTCGGTAGGTATCAGCAGGTCGCACAGTTGCGGATCACCCAGACGCTTGCGCATCTTTTCGCGCACGAATTCGGATATTTCCTCACTCACCGTTTCATCGAAGAACATCTCGGCAAACGAGGCCAGCCATAGTTTCAGTGAGCCATTGGCGTAGGTGTCTTCGAGACGAGCAAGGCGTTGCTCGGGTGTCAGCTCAGCCCAGGTCACTTCGAAATCGTATTCGAAACCTGCGAAAGTATGTGGCAGGGTGTCCTTGAGTTCCCTGAAACGCTGTTGGTAATCGCTCACCTGCTCCGGGCCGTAGCTGGGGTTCTTCATCGGCAGCACATACTGTGGTGTTCTGACAAAGACCTTGAGTTGATCAACCTGGTCGGCGATGGTCTGGATGACCTGGATGCCGGTGGCACCGATGCCGACCACACCCACGCGTTTTCCAGCCAGCTTGACCGGGTCGTGCGGCCAGCGTGAAGTGTGAAATATCTCACCGTTGAAGCTGTCCTGACCCGGGAACATGTCGGTGAGTGGGGCGGAGAGCATGCCGCAACAGGTGACGAGAAACTGCGTGTCGATAAGCTCGCCCGAGTCGGTGGTGACGCTCCAACGCTGTCGGTTCTCATCGAAGTGAGCACTGACGATCTGAGTGTTGAACTGAATATCCTTCTTCAGATCCAGTTCATCGGCGACATAGTTCATCCAACGCTCGATTTCGGGTTGCCCGGGGAAGCGTTCGCTCCATTGCCAGCCCATGTACAGCTCTTCGGAGAACAGGTACTGATAGATGTAGGATTCCGAATCGAATTTGGCTCCGGGGTAGCGGTTCCAGTACCAGGTGCCGCCTACACCACCTGCAGCATCGTAGGCGCGAACCGACAGGCCTTGCTCGCGTAACTGATGCAGCTGATACAGTCCGGCCACCCCCGCGCCGATGATCAGGGCGTCCAGGGTTCTCGTTGGGAGATTGACAGAGGCGTTTTCCGATGTGCTGGTGTGCGAATTCATGATGACATTCCTCGATGGTCTGTGAGACCGCTCTTGCAAGCGGATACTGATCTGGCGTTGAATCAGGTGTTGGCAGAATCAGCGGCTTGCCACGATCAAGTGGCAGATCCTGTCACAACACTTGTGCGCCTGCGGAATGTCACTGTAGGCAATCGAGAAGGGTTGGTATTGAATCGTTCGGTGAATTCATTGAATGGGGTTGGCAGCTCTATTCCCGGAGGCCCCGGGTGGTGCTTGATAACTCAATCCTGCGTGAGCTGTCGTGTCCGCCGGGACTTACGGAATGCCCCCGGCGTGACGCCATGGTGAGCGCGGAAGCTGCGTGTCATGTGTGCCTGATCGGAAAATCCACTGGCGGCGGCAACCTGTTTCAGGGGCAATTGATCGGCCCTCAGTAATGCCGTGGCCCGATCGATGCGATGTTGCATGACCAGTGCCTGGGCCGTACAGCCGAGTGTTCGCTGTACCTGACGCCCGAACGTCCAGACACCCAGATTGAGCAACTCGGCCAACTCGGCCAGTGTGATGCTGTCCTGCAAGTGTGCGTCGATGTACTCCCGCAGACGTGATAACTGCAATGGACTCAGTTGTCCGTTTCGGGGTTTTGCCCGCTCGGCGCAGCTGGCATAAAAGCGCAGCAGATGAACTGCAAGTTGAACCCCCAGTGCCTCTGCGTACAAGGCATTGCCCTTTTTCTGATGGCCTGCCTCCAGTGTCATCATGTCGACAATACCATTGACCACCGGGTCTGTGCCTCTGAGAACATCGTGTAACAGAATCTCCCCGACCTCCTTGTCCAGCATGTCGCTGGCGACTCGAGACATCAATTCATTGGACAGATACAGGTGAGAGACTTCGACGTCATCGGTCCAGTGCCAGTGAGAATCGGCGGCACGTGACAACAGTGAGAAATGGCCGGGTTGGCATTTCGTGCGGGTCCACTGCCCGTCGAACTGACGGTCCATGGGCGTCTCGCCCACGTGGTAGCGTACGACCATGAAGCGCTCCATGGCCGGGATTTCCACATCCTGTCCCTGGTAGCGATAACTGCATTGGGACACGTCTTTCCAGTCCAGCTGGTGACTGGAACAGGTCGCGACGCCGGGTACCCAAAGAGGTAGTTCTTCCGGCGAGATCAGTTTGTCGGGCTTGCAGGGCGTGGGCATGATCAAACAGTCGTCATCGGCGCGGATTCGGTGATGAACCACTCTGATGGTCTTGGGCCGACTTGTAGTGTCACCCTGTCTTGCCGTCAATTCAAGTGTTTTGTGACTCTCTGTCATCCTTCGTGGCGGTGTGAATCCCCGCCTTGTGCAATTCAGGCTCGATTGGCACCGCAAGCAAATCGCTGTCCAGATTCTTTCTGATCCTGTGAGCTGAAGCTGCTTTTGAGCAAGCAGACGATTTCTGTTATCGGGCAGGGCTCAACCCGATTTGGTCGACACCCGCTAACAAGTGAGATAATGAGCAGTTTTCTCAACCAGGATTGACTGATGACCACTCGACTGATCGTGCTTGCAGCCGGCAAGGGCACGCGAATGAAATCAGCGATGCCCAAGGTATTGCATCGCCTGGCAGGCAAGCCCTTGCTGGGGCATGTCCTCGATACGGGCCTGCAACTGAACCCTGCCAGCATCACGGTTGTCATCGGGCATGGTGCCGATCAGGTCCAGAGCACCATCGAGCAGCCGGTGAAATGGGCGCTGCAATCCGAGCAGCTGGGCACCGGGCATGCAGTGAGAGAGGGGCTCGACGGCATCGAGGACTCGGATACCGTGTTGATTACCTATGGTGATGTGCCATTGACCCGGGCATCCACCTACCAGGCCTTGCTGGATGCCTGTGACGAACAGACCATTGGCCTGTTGACCCTGATGATGGACGATCCGACCGGTTATGGTCGCATCCTGCGCGAAGGCGGCGCGATCGTCGGTGTCGTGGAGCAGAAGGATGCCACACCGGATCAACTGGGTATCACAGAGGTCAATGCCGGTGTCGTGGCCATCAAGGGTGGCAGTCTGCGCGATCTGCTCAGTCGAATCGACAACAACAACGCTCAAGGTGAGTTCTACCTGACCGACATACACGAGCTGGCGGTCAAGGACGGTCTGCGCGTGCAGGCGGTTCACCCACAGGATGAATGGGAAGTCGATGGGGTCAACAGCCGAGTGCAGCTGGCGAGGCTTGAACGATTGCATCAACAGCATCTGGCGGAAGAGCTGATGAACAACGGTGTGACCGTGGCAGACCCGGCCAGGATCGACATTCGCGGTACGTTGAAGACCGGAACCGATGTCACGATAGACGTCAATTGCGTGTTCGAAGGTGACTGCGTCATCGGCAATAATGTGAAAATCGGTCAAAACTGCCTGATTTCGGGCAGTGTCATTGCCGATGGCAGCACGATACTGGCAAACTGCGTTCTCGAAAATGCAGAAGTGGGCAGTGACGCCACGGTCGGGCCCTTCGCACGGTTACGTCCCGGTACTCGCACGGAGAGTGGCATCCGCATCGGCAATTTCGTGGAAACCAAGAACACCCACGTGGGTGAAGGCAGCAAGATCAATCACTTGAGTTATGTCGGAGACAGCACCCTGGGGCGGAATGTCAACGTGGGCGCGGGCACCATTACCTGCAACTATGATGGCGTCAACAAGCATCAGACCATTATTGGTGACAACGCCTTCATTGGCTCGAATTCCGCGCTGGTGGCGCCGGTCACCATCAGTGAAGGCGCAACCGTGGGTGCTGGATCGACCATCACCCGCAATGTACCGGCGGATCGTCTGTCACTGACGCGTGCCAGGCAGACCGATATCGAGAACTGGTCTCGACCCATCAAGAACAAGTAGTCAGGCGTCGCTGCGACGCCAGCAGATCAACTTTCAGGACGACAATCTATGTGCGGAATTGTAGGCGCTGTAGCTCAGCGAGACGTGGCAGGTATTCTGTTGATGGGGCTGCAAAGCCTGGAATACCGGGGTTATGATTCTGCTGGTATAGCAACGGTGGACGGGGATGGCTCGCTCAACCGGCTGCGTCGGGTCGGCAAGGTCAAGCAACTGGTCGAGGCGGTCGAGCAGTTCGGCATGATGGGTGGTACGGGTATTGCCCATACTCGCTGGGCCACACACGGTGAGCCGAACGAGGCCAATGCCCATCCGCATGTCTCGGTCGATCGAATCGCCGTGGTGCACAACGGCATCATCGAGAATCACCAGCAGCTGCGCGACAGACTCAAGGCGCTGAGCTATGACTTCACCTCCGATACCGACACCGAAGTGATTGCCCATCTGGTGGACCATGAACTGAAAACCTCGGGCAGCCTGTTCGAGGCCGTGCAAAAGGCCGTACCGCAGCTCGAGGGCGCCTACGGTACGGTGATCATGGATCGAACCGAACCCGATCAGCTCATCGTGGCACGCTCCGGTAGCCCGCTGGTCATAGGCTACGGCGTGGGCGAGCATTTCATTGCCTCGGATCAGCTGGCTCTGTTGCCGGTCACCCGGCGGTTTGCGTTCCTGGAAGAAGGTGATGTGGCACGCATTACCCGCACCAGTGTCGAGGTGGTGGATGTCGAGGGCAATGCCGTCGAACGTGCCGTGGAAGAATCGACCCTGTCCCACGATGCCAGTGACAAGGGCATCTACCGGCACTTCATGCAGAAGGAAATTCATGAACAGCCGGTGGCCATTCAGCGCACACTGGAAGATCGCATGGCAGCGGGCCGGGTGCTGGACACGGCCTTTGGCGAGAATGCCGAGGAATTGCTCAGTCAGGTGGAGCATGTGCAGATCATTGCCTGCGGTACCAGCTATCACGCCGGCATGACGGCACGCTACTGGTTCGAGGATTTCGCCGGTGTGTCATGCAATGTGGAGATTGCGTCCGAGTATCGTTATCGAAAGTCCCACGTGCGGCCAAACAGCCTTCTGGTCACCATTTCCCAGTCGGGCGAAACGGCCGATACCCTGGCCGCGCTGCGCCTGTCGCAGAAGCAGGGCTACATGACCAGCCTGACCATCTGCAACGTGCCGGGCTCATCGCTGACCCGTGAATCCGACATGACCTACCTGATGAAGGCCGGCGCTGAAATCGGAGTGGCCTCGACCAAGGCATTTACCGTACAGCTGTCGGCTCTGCTGATGCTGGCCGCCGCTGTCGGGCATCACAAGGGCATGAGCGCCGAGAAGGAAAAGCAGGTGGTTGCCGCCTTGCAGAGTCTGCCGGCAAAGATCGAGCAGGTGTTGAGCATGGATGAGGCCATTCAGGATCTGGCCGAGGATTTTGCCGACAAGCATCACAGCCTGTTCCTGGGGCGTGGAGATCAGTATCCGATTGCCATGGAAGGAGCATTGAAGCTCAAGGAAATCTCCTATATCCATGCCGAGGCCTATGCTGCGGGTGAACTCAAGCATGGCCCCCTGGCATTGATTGATGCGGACATGCCGGTCATCGTTGTCGCGCCAAACAACGAGCTGGTCGAGAAACTCAAGTCCAACGTCGAAGAGGTGCGTGCACGCGGTGGTCTGATGTATGTCTTCGCCGACAAGCAGGCTCAGTTTGTCAGTGATCAGACGATGACCGTGCTGGAAGTGCCACATTGCGATCCGCTGATTGCACCGATCATCTACACGATTCCGCTGCAGTTGCTGTCGTACCACGTGGCGCTGATCAAGGGGACCGATGTGGATCAGCCGAGGAACCTGGCAAAGTCCGTGACGGTGGAGTAGGTTCGATGGCTGTCGAGCGAGATCCTGCCTCAAGCACAAGCACAAGCACAAGCACAAGCACAAGCACAAGCACAAGCACAAGCACTTGGGCGAATTTCGTCGTATCGTATTTGTCGGTATGAATCACTCACTTCGTTGATGTGATCTGGCCTCTTTCCATGCCCTGACTTCCAGTTGTCGGGGCATGAAAGAACCCAACGTTGAAGCTCGTGCGCTTTTCGCTTGTTACTCGGTCAAGGTCTCGTAGTCGATAGCTGCGCCTCTTGGTCTTGTCGACAAGGAACGCTTATGCGCTGAGGATTGCAGCTCGGCGTTCTTTGACAAAATCAGGTGTATATCTGTTCTTGCTTTCTTGATCACCAAAGCCAAGACGCTGATACACATTTCCACCAATTCCCGGAATCACCTCACCAGTATCGGACTTGTCTTTCAAAAGCAGCTTATACGTTGCTTAACCACAATAAAGAACGCGGGTGCAAGGAAGTGATGCAACATTTGCTGTTACAGCTTCCTGAAAAACGAAAGATCATTGGAAGAGTGGGTGAAATGCAAAAGCATCTAGACAGATTTTGAAGCACAGGTACTGGCGGTGCTCATGAATCAGAGCAATGCGCTCATCCCTCCCAATCCTGCCGCTCGCCAATGTGGCGTATGGATCCGATCACAATCGCATTGACGAGTGTCAGCGACGCATTTCAGACAGCCAGTCGCTCGACAAGGGATTATGATTCATGCCCCTGTTTGATGCTGATGTACCGACATGTCCCCCAATCTGCGTGCGAGCCTGTACATGGTATCGTCCATGGCGGGCTTTGCCGTCAATGATGCGCTGGTCAAGTCGCTTGACGGTGCCTTGCCGACCACGCAGGTACTGGCGGTTCGCGGCCTGATTCTGAGTATTCTCATCGGTCTGGTGCTGTGGCAGAGGGGTCTGTTGCCACGTCTGAGGGAAGCGCTGACACCCTTGGTCGGATTGCGGGCCAGCATGGAGCTGGCGGCGGCCTACTGCTTTCTGATGGCATTGGTGGCGCTACCCTTTGCCAATGTTTCGGCCATTCTTCAGGCTCTACCCCTGGCGGTAACTCTGGGCGCGGCACTGGTGTTTCGAGAAGCGGTCGGCTGGCGGCGCTGGACGGCCATTGCCGTGGGCTTTGCCGGGGTCATGATCATCATTCGCCCGGGCACTGGTGGGTTTGCACCGGCATCGCTGTGGGTGGTCATCTCGGTACTGTTTGCCGCCGCACGGGATCTGTCTACCCGCGCCCTGCCGGCATCCCTGCCTTCACTGCTGGTCAGTGGCGCCACTACCGTGCTGGTGTCCGTATTCGGCTTCGTCATGGTATATCTGGCCGGCAACTGGACAGGCATGTCGTGGCCGCAGCTGGGCATCCTGTCCCTGGCCGCCGCCTTTCTGTTCGTCGGTTATCAGTTCATCGTCCTGTCGATGCGAACCGGAGATGTGGCCTATGTGGTGCCCTATCGTTACACCAGTTTGCTGTGGAGTATCATGCTCGGTTATCTGGTCTTCGATGAAGTCCCCGACGGCTTCACCCTGCTGGGATCGGGGGTCGTCATCGCGATGGGGCTGTTCACGCTTTATCGGGAGCTCACGCAGACCAGACGCTTGCGTCAGTCGGTCTTGCCCTGAGGTGTGCTCGGGGTTTCGCCGTCACTGCCGTCGTCCATGCGTTGTATCACCTCGTCGTCATAGAGGCGTGATTCGAAGACCTCTTCGGCATCTTCGAGTTCTTCCAGTTGTTCTTCCTCGGCGGCAGACAGGGCAAATTCGGTTGCCAGGCCACTGGTGCGAGCCGAGATCGGCAGATAGGGTGAGGCCTCGTGCACCACATCGTGGGCGCGCTGGCTGATCCGGTAGATGCCGTACAGGCAGATGCAACTCAGCAACAGGAACAGGGTGATGAAATACCACTCGATGCCGAATTTGGTCATGAGGAAACCCACGATGACGGGACCGGTCATGGCGCCGAATCCGTTGATGAACAACAGTCCGCCGGCAGCCGACGCCATCTGGTCCTGTTCCAGATAGTCATTGGCATAGGCCACCAGTAGCGAGTAGGTAGGATTGGCCGCGCCGCCGAGCAGAAAGGCTGCCAGCAACAGCACCAGATAGTTGTCGCCAAGGTACATGCCCATCATGGAGACCAGCGCCCCGACAGCGGTTACGCCGATGATCAGCAGGCGTCGGTCGATCTTGTCTGACAGCCAGCCGATGGGAAACTGGAAGACCATGGCACCCAGAAAGATGGCGGTAATGAAATAGGACGTCTGCGCAATGCTCAGGCCGCGTTCGGTGGCATAGACCGGCGACATGGCATAGAGCACGGCGTACACGCCGCCGAGCAACAGAATGCCGAAGCAGGCGAGTGGTGAGGTCTTGATCAGTTCCTTGAGAGACATCGGCCGGGCCGCGCTGATTCGCGGCGCACTGGACGAGGAGGAGAGCAGCATGGGGGCAAAGGAGACAGAGACCAGTACCGTGATCAGCACGAACAGATCATAGCCAGCGGGATCGGCGACATTGAGCAGCAACTGCCCAAGCACCATGCCAGCCATTTGCACGATCAGGTACAGAGACAGGGCCTGCCCGCGGGATTCATTCGACGCGGAGTGATTCAGCCAGCTCTCGGCCACGACATAGATGCCGGAGAAGCAGAAGCCGACCAGCACACGCAGCAACCACCAGGCAATGGGGTCCACCACGGCGGCATAGAGAATGAAGGCCGCCGACACCAGAGAGCCGAGTGCCGCAAAGACCCTGACATGGCCGACGTGCTGCAACATGATGGGTGTCAGTCTGGAGCCACCCAGAAAACCGACGAAATAACCCGCCATGATGAAACCCATGGTGGACGAGTTGATCTGTTCCAGCGAACCGCGTACGCCCAGCAGGGTGCCTTGCAGGCCGTTGCCCAGCATCAATAGCAGGACACCGAGCATCAGGGCCCAGGAATGTTTGAGTACGAGCAGCATGAGGGGAGTCTGGCAGAATGTGCCCACATTGTACGGGTCCACGACACTCGCTGGCAGCGGGATTACCCCGGAATGGGGAATCCGGTGTTCTGGTTGCGACACGGCAATGCGTATACTCGCTATCGTCAGTCCGTCAGGGAGCAGGCGGTATGGCTATCCCCGCAAAGGGTGTCCGGGGTCTCCTGCAGGATTCGGATGCCGTTTTTCCTTCACAGCCTGGAGAATATTCACTTGAGCAAGACAGTCGATTACTATCACTTCCTGATATCGCCCTGGAGCTATCTGGCCATCGGCAAATTCAATGAACTCAAGGCGCGCACGGGTATAACCGTGAATTATCTGCCCATTGATGTGGCCTCTACCTTCGGCAACATGGGTGGTCAGCCACCGGCCAAGCGCCATCCCTCGCGCCAGCGATTCCGCATGGACGAGCTCAAGCGCTGGTCCAGCTACCTGAATGTACCGATGAACCTGACCCCCGCCCATTTTCCGGCGGACCAGACGCTGGCGGCCTGTATGGTTTACGCCGCCACGGCCGATCAGTCCGCTGCCCTGAGCGATGCCATTCTGACCGCTGTCTGGCGCGACGAGAAGAATATTGCCGACCCCCAAACACTGGTCGAGATTGCGAACGACTGCGGCATTGATGGCAAGGCGCTGCTGGCAGCCGCTGACAATGATGCCATGCGCCAGAAGTTGATGGACGTGACGGCCGATGCTCACAGCAAGGACGTATTCGGTTCGCCTACCTATGCTCTGGATGGGGAACTTTTCTGGGGTCAGGACAGACTGGACTTTCTGGAGCGCGCCATTCGCGGTTGAGCAGGCTGACGCCGCTTGTGGGGCGATGTGCCTTGTCCGGTCGTAGTGACAGTGCCGTGCCGGGGCGCATCGCCGTGTCGGCTTCACGACACAACATTGATTACCCACGCAGACCTACCCAAAAGAGGACACAATTCGATGCTTGAATTCCTGAGGACGTCATTGCGACGTACCGCGACCCTGACAGCCGGTGTGGCGCTGATGTTGCCGCTGGCCGGTCAGGCCGAGACCTTTCGCTGGGCCGGTACGACCGATCCACAGACCATGGATCCGCATGCCAGCAATACGGCCCCCGTACTGGGCTTCCTGAACAACGTCTACGAAGGGCTGGTGCGCCGTGACAAGCAGATGCAGGTGGAGCCGGCACTGGCCACTGAATGGGAACAGCTGGAAGAGAATGGCTGGCGTTTCAAATTGCGTGAAGGCGTCACCTTTCATGATGGGTCCACATTCAATGCCGATGATGTGCTGTTCTCTTACGAGCGCGCATCGTCCGAAGAGTCGGACGCGCGCTCATGGTTTGCCTCGGTCAGTGAAGTGCGTGTGGTCGATGATTACACCATCGACTTTCTGACCAGTGAGCCCAATCCCCTGTTCCCCGGCTCCATTGCCAATTTCATGATCATGGATCGGGATTGGTCGGAGAAGAATCAGGCCGAAAGGCCGTCCAAGGAGGCCGAGAACTTCGCCACGCGCAACGCCAACGGCACCGGCGCCTTTCGGGTCACCGCACGCGACCCGGGTGTACGTACCGAGTTGGCGCCTTTCGATGGTTGGTGGGATACGCTGGAGAGCAATATCACAGAAGCTGTCTTCACCCCGATCGGCCAGAGTGCCACCGCCATGGCAGCATTGCTGTCCGGCGAGATCGATTTCGTTTCCCCCATACCGCTGCAGGATGTGCCGCGCATGAAGGAGCGTAGCGACTTCACTGTTCATGAAGGCATCGAGGCTCGCGTCATCATGTTCGGCTTCAAGCACGATGGCGATGCGCTGATGTTCTCGCAGGACGTGCAGGGCAAGAACCCCTTCCAGGACCCTCGCGTGCGTCGTGCGGCCTATCAGTCCATCGATGTGGACACCCTGATCGCGAAGATCATGCGTGGCAACGCTCAGCCGGCATCGCAGCTGGTGTCCGAGGACATGAGTGGCTACTCCACGAGTCTGAGCGAGCGTTTCGCTTATGACCCGGAGGCGGCCCGGGCCCTGTTGGCCGAAGCCGGTTATCCGGACGGTTTCAGCTTCGGCCTGCAATGCCCGAATGATCGGTACATCAACGATGAGTCCATCTGCAAGGCAGCTGCCTCCATGATGGCCAAGGTGGGTCTGAACGCGAAGTTGTCCAGCATGCCGGTGCGCAACTACTGGCCAGAACTGCGTGAGGACAAGTTCGACATGTATCTGCTGGGCTGGTCGCCCGGTACCTTCGATGCCGAGCATCCGATTCGTTTTCTGGCAGCCACGCCCAATGAAGAAAAGAAGCTGGGCAGCTGGAATTTCGGTGGCTACTCGAATGCACGAATCGATGAATTGCTGCCGCAGATCCAGGTGGAGCTGGATGCCGACAAGCGTCAGGCCATGATCGACGAAGTCAATCAGCTGATGCAGGACGAGACAGCCTACATTCCCCTGTATGTGCAGCCGCTGATCTGGGCATCGAAGGATTCCATTTCACTGACGCAGCGCAGCGACAACTTCTTCATCCTGCGTTGGGTCAGCGTCAACTGAGCCACTGACGTGATCGGCACATGAGGCAGGTGCGACTTGCCTCATGTGTCACCTGACCGGCTAGTCGTGCTGCTGCTCCTGTGTTGACGGCAGAGCGGTATTGCTACCCTGGCCGGGAATGCCGGTACCACGCTAGACTGGGGCTGTACATCGCCATTGCGTGCAGCTTCATGTTGATATCCCGTACTCTGCTTTCCGTGGTTGTACTGTTTCTGTCCGCCCGGGCAGCAGCAGATACCTGCGGCCTTCCCGATGCCAACGCTGACTATCGCCTGATATTCGAAGAGAACTTCGATGGCAGCGGACTGGATCGCGGGCGTTGGGACACGGAGTTCCTGTGGGGGCCCGGCGTCATCATCAACAACGAATCCCAGTACTACGTCAATGATGGGCAGTTCGGCTATGAGCCGTTCTCGGTGAGTGATGGTGTGCTGACAATCAAGGCTGACAAGGCGCCGTTTGATCGCTCGCAATTGTATCTGACGCGTTCCATCTATTCCTCCAGCGCCATTGAATTGCTGTGGCGAGCCCCGGAAGGTGCCGTGAGCTATGGTATCTACCGCGATGGGCAGAGGCAGGGCAGTGCCAGTGGCGGCTCCTTCCTGCAGACCGGCTTGCGTGATGGTATAGACTACGCCTACGAGGTGAGGGCGCTGGATCGCGCCGGCAATGTCCTGGTGACCGCGCAGTTGACGGTCAATACGGCAGACCGGCCCACGCCGGGCACGCAGCAGGCATTCACGCTGGGATTGGCCGCCAGCGTCTATTCCCCGACGGTGGCAGAGTTGCAATGGCTGTCTCCCAATCGTGCGTCGCGTTACGAGGTATATCGCGATGGGGCCTTGTATCGTTCTCTGAGTGGCAGTGACTACAAGAGCCTTTACGAAGTCGGCCTGGTCGAGGGACGTGACTATCGGTATCGCGTGGTGGCCTATGACCGCTGCGATGAACGCATCATCGAACAGAGTCTGACTCTCAATACCGGCAGTGGCGTCACACCGCCGGTCACCGCCAGCGAGCGTCTGGTGGTTCGCTCCAGCATCTACTCGGACTCCACTGCCGATATCGGCTGGAATGCGGTGCGGGGAGCACGTCGCTATCTGATTCACGACAATGGAGCTCTGGTAGCTGATACCGATGGTCGCTCCCTGTTCATCGATGACCTGGTACCCGGGGTCGATCGTCGTTTTCTGGTCATTGCTCTGGATGCCGATGGCAATGAACTGGACCGCACGACACGCGTACTGAACACCGCTGACAACAGTTTTGCGTTGAACCGCCAGCCCTATCTGTCCGGCATCATCACCAGCTACAACTCGTTGCGCTTTCGCTATGGTCGGGTCGAGGCGCGTGCTCGAATGCCGGCGGGCAAGGGGTTATGGAGTGCTTTCTGGTTGCTCAACGCCTACTACAAGCAGGACCAGCCGGAAGATCCGGAGATCGATATCATCGAGGCCATTGGTGATCGCGTCACCACGGCGAATCATGCCTATCACTATCAGGACGATCTGGATGGCGATGGTTTCTTCACCGATCGCCAATCTACCGAAATGCGCGCCTCGATCAGCGATTTCTCCGCTGATTTTCACACTTACCGGGTGGACTGGGAACCACAGCGCATCGTCTGGTATGTGGATGATGTGGAAACCGGACGCGTGGAAGGTGAACAGGTGTCGGACGAGCAGATGTACCTGATTGCCAACCTGGCGGTGGGTGGCAATTTTCCCGGACCGGCAGACAGCATGACGCCTTTTCCGGCGTTATTCGAGATTGACTACATACGGGTGTGGCAGCGGTAGAAATTCGGGAGCGAAGCACCTGTCACTCACGATATTGCGGTTGCCGATCCTTGGTAAAGTTTCCTTGCGCACTGAAGGGGCCGCCGAAAGTCGGCCTCTTTGTTCCGTAAGAACGGCCGCACTTCCATCTGCATGCTGAGTGTCAGGTTCTTGCCGAATCTTCTTTTCAGCGCTCGGAGTCTATAGTCAGCAGAAACTCCAACGGTCTGCATAGTGGAAGCGCGTCGTTTATCCGTACACCGTTTTCACAGGATTCTTTCGAAAACCGACGCGCCGCTCATTTTTCCTTGTCCGGGTGCGTATGCGTGGCAGGACCCCGATCATCGAACTCGGCATCAACGACGTTACGGCCTTGCGTCAGGTCAGCATCCCGAAGACGACCTGTTGACAGATCCAGTTCTTGTCGACTTTCATCGCGCATCGTATCCAGCTGATCGGGATCGACGCCGGGTACCCGACGACTATTGTTGGCCGGGTCCGCCGTATCGTGCATCGGAGCGCTGACATTGCTCTTGTCGGCCAATGGTTCGTCCACGAGGTTCTCATCGTCGGGGATGTCATCAGCTGGGACTGCTTGCCTTGCCGGATCGCTGTCGGAAAGATGCGGAGCGTGTGTGTTTCTGTCGGACTTTGTTACTGTCATGTCTTCTCCCATCAATTCGCAGGCATGCAGCCTGCTGGTGTCGACCAGTCTCTCTGAATGACGCATCCACATTGCTGCCGGTGTAACAATTATCCGGTTCGCTGTGCCGCCAGCACGGCGTTGTGCCGATGATATGTCAAAAGCTATCTGTGTCGGAGCGCTGTCCCGTGAAGCCGCGCAGCCACTGTCATGTTGCTCAGGGCAGCTTGTAGGCCATGACGTAATCACCCGCTGTCGTACCGATGGAACCATGTCCTCCGGCAACCAGTACAATCATCTGTTCGCCTTCACTGTTCATATAGCTCATGGGGGTTGCCTGACCACCCGCCGGCAGTCGCGCTTCCCATAGCTGCTCACCGTCGGACAGGCGATACGCGCGAAAGTAGTTATCGACCGTTGCGGCCAGAAAGGCCACGCCTCCCCGGGTAATGATGGGCCCACCAATACCGGGCACACCCATCTTTATCTTCAAAGGCAGGGGCGTCATGTCCTGAATAGTGCCATTCTTGTGTTTCCACTGGACCTCACCGCTACGCAGATCGGCGGCTGCCACGTAACCCCAGGGAGGCTGCTGGCAGGGGATTCCCAGTGGCGACAGAAACGGGCTGAGTTCCACGGCGTAATCGCCGCCTGCGTTTTCATTGAGGCCCTGCTCACCCTGGTTGGTTGGCCCGGTAGCAGAGGCATCTTCCTGTTTGGGTACCAGCCGGGAGGTGAAGGCAAGATACAGCGGCATACCGAACATGAGCTGTCGTTCAGGGTCCACGGCAATACTGCCCCAATTGAAAACGCCGAAGTTACCGGGGTATACCAGCGTGCCTTGTTCGGAAGGGGGCGTATACCGACCTTCGTAACGCAGAGACTGAAACTGGATGCGGCACATCATCTGGTCCAGCAGGCTGGCACCCCACATGTCTGCAGCACGTAGTGGTTCCGGATTGAAATTGAGCGCGGATACCGGTTGCGTGGGGGCCGTCCAGTCGTCTTCGATGGTGCCTTGAGGGGCGGGTACTTCCCAGATCGGCAAAATGGGATCGCCAGTCTGGCGGTCGAGAACGTAGACATCACCCTGCTTGGTGGGCACCACCAGGCCGGGCCGCAGTCCCTTGTCTGTCTGAATATCGACGAGACTGGGTTGTGCAGGTGTATCCATGTCCCACAGATCGTGATGCACGAACTGTTGTACCCACTGCGCTTCACCGGTCTCGAGGCTCAGAGCAACCACGGAGCTGGCATACTTCTCCTCTGCCGGCGTGCGGTACATGCCGAGTTGATCCGGGGTGCGATTGCCCATCGGAAAGTAGATCAAGCCCAGCTCTTCGTCGGCACTGGCCACCGACCAGCTGTTGGGTGAGCTGGTGGCGTAGGTTTCATCGTCGGCAATCGGCGAAGTGTCGTCAGGGTTGGCCGCATCCCAGTTCCAGCGCAATTCCCCGCTGCGGGCGTCGTAAGCCCGGATGACACCGGACGGCGCGTTGACGTCGTAATTATCGTTCACGGCACCGGCAACCACGACAAGTCCGGCTGCTACGACAGGGGGAGAGGTGGAGTAGTAGTAGCCATCCTGGGTGTGGGGCATGTTGTGCATCAAATCCAGCACGCCAGCCCGAGCGAAATTGCTGCAGCGCGCACCGGTGGTCGGATCTACGGCTATCAGGCGTGCATCGGAGGTGGGCATGAACAGTTGCGCATCGCAACTGATGGGCGGTAGGGATTCCGCAGGTTCGGACAATACCTCGGCGGGAACCGCAAACACATTGTTCGTCGTGGACAGGGTGTCGGCCTGATCTGCGGAAGCCGATGGCAGGTAGGAGACGCCCCGACACGTCTGATGCTGGCGCTGGCTCTGGGCAGGCACCTTTGCATCATGGACCCATTGTTCTTCACCAGTATCTGCGTCGAGAGCAACCAGCCAGTTATGCGGCGTGCACAGATAAAGGCTGTTGCCGATCTTCAGTGGAGTTGCTTCATAGGTGGTCTCGGTGACGTCTTCGGGTCCTCGCAGGTCGCCGGTCTGGTATTGCCATGACAGCTCCAGCTGAGCAACATTTTCGGGAGTGATCTGATCCAGTGGTGAATAGCGCTGCCCATGGTTGTTGCGCCCGTAACTCGTCCATTCGCCCTCATCGGTTGACAGGCCAGTGTCGGGATTACTTACGACTGCATTGGTTGTCGCAATGCCTTCAACACGGTGTGCATCGTGGAAGAGGCTGCCAATCAGGAATACACCAACAAGCAACCAGACGCCCTGGAGTACCCTGGGGGACAAGTCATCAGCTTTCCGAATCGGCCACAGCAGCGGAATCGCCAGTAAAAGCAGTACTCCCAGACGAGTTGCCAAGGGCCACCAATCGTAACCACTTTCCCACAAGGCCCATGTGGCCGTAACGGCGAGCAGGGCGGCATACAGAAGTCGCGCCGCGCTGCGTCTTGAGCGAATCAGAGCGGCTGTTGCCAGCAAGACAAGGCCTGCGAGGGCGTAGTAGATACTGCCTCCCAACATTACCAGCCAGACACCGCCGGCGAGCAGGGACAATCCCATCAATGCAAGAATGAGCGCGAGTAGAATCATCTTTGCGTACCCTGTGCTTGTCGTTCATTGACTCTGCTTGCGTCTCGCA
Source organism: uncultured Granulosicoccus sp. (assembly GCA_947495035.1). Classification (GTDB taxonomy): domain Bacteria; phylum Pseudomonadota; class Gammaproteobacteria; order Granulosicoccales; family Granulosicoccaceae; genus Granulosicoccus. Next base: position 19,783 of record CANLXI010000014.1, on the reverse strand, counting down.
GCGTTGCAGCGACAATGAACTCTGCAAGCCAGCCACGCAGACACAGCACTATCGAGTGGTTCCTCGAGAGTTCGAAGGCTACTCTTCGAAGGCGCTACAGTGGTTCGCTTGTAAATATTGGGCAGGGTGATCCCGAATTTACAGGCTGAGGCAGCATCTTCGTGGCTGGGTATCCCTTTTGGGTAGTGCCGACCTCTACGACGAGATGTGTCGAAATGGATTGCCGGAATCGTCGCTGTCTGTGCGTGGCTTGCTGGTTGTAGTGACGATTGGTGTGTATCAACACAGGAAGCTTGTTGCAGCTGGGTGTAGGTGTACCAGCAGTCTTGGCTTGTGGCCCAGAGTAACGGCCCCGTCGTGGTTACGCGACCCCTGGCAGCCAACAAGCGTATTCACAGGACTGTTCCAGGGCGTGTTGTTATTACACCAAGGGTGGATACAGCCTGTTTCATTCGACATGAAACGCCCTGTGCAAAGCCGCTTGCAGGGTGCTGTCTGAGCAGAGGAACAGACACCTCCGGCTACCGGTTCTGCAACTGTCTACTTCACAAGCTGTTGTGAGACACTGACTCAAGGTCTCTTCCAAATCTCTCTACTCAACGTCTGAGTTCCATTGTAACGCTCAGACTTTTGAATCCCAGCTTTTCATAGGCACTAATTGCAGTTTCGTTCTCACTGTACACCTCAAGCAGGAAGTAGTTTACTCCCCGCTCCTCAGACCAGTCACAGACTGCATCCATGATTCGTTTTGCAACACCGAAGCCTCGACAGGAATCATCCACGAAGATAAATCCAAGATAGCAGTGCTTGCCTGTATCAAAACATGATTTGGACTCCCTGAACTGGCCATAGCCAGATCCAATGACCTCACCAGAAGATTCCGCAACGACCAGATAGGAGTCATCATCCGAGATCAGGTGTTCAAGGTCATAGTATGTTGCACCACTGCTTTTGAGTTCAGCGTCAAACTTGCGTTCCAGAGCAATCAGTTTTTGTTCGAACCCGCGCAAGACGGAGATGTCATTGGTGGTTGCTGTTCGAATGTCGAATTTCTTCATGTTTCTCCGCTACTGTAGAATTGCATGCTTGTCCCTGTGGACAAGGTACTTTAAAGACGCGGCCATTGGTCAGATCACTACGCAGATGATTTCACCGCCCGTACATTCGTGGCTGAACACACTATTCTGGGATTGCCAACTGCTACAACAAGTGTATCGAACTGGATCGGTGTATTCGTCGCCGCCTTCGTATGGCCTGCTGCTGACAGTGGTGTTTGGTGCGTACCGGAACAGGAAAGCTGTTGAAGCTGGGTGTTGAACATACAAACAGCCACTGTGTGCGGTCACACGAGTAAATTACCTTGTCGTAGCTTCGAGCTTCTCGGGTTTGCAACAGACGTTATCTGGCGAATATTTGAAGGCTGAACGCTTGACCTCACCACGCCACGGGTGGATATCGCTTTATAGTTCAGTATGAAGCGTCTTGGGCGAACCCGCATGCAGGATGTTGTGGGGAGGGTTGGCTAGACACCAGCCTTTACCCGATTCGTTTTGCACTATTGCACGCCACATGTAGCTGCTCGCAGAACCCTTGGCAGTCCCCTGAGGTAAGGAGGTCGCAAAGGTGCCTTGATCTGATATTGTTCCAAACAGGGAATCCTCGCCTACTAATCTGTCCATATTCCAACTTGGAAAATAACACCGTCTTTTTCTTCAAGATATAGTCTTTCCAGGTACTCGTCATCAGTCACTGTGCTGGTCAATTTCCAAAGCACTACAACAATAGGCGAACGCAAACAGTCACATCACCCACCCCCAACCTCCACCGCTCAACCCCTTCCGGTATCATCGGCTCCCTCTGAATCACCATCGGAATCACTTCTTCCATTGAACAGCCTGCATGTATTGCTACCAGACTTCGCTGTCATTGCGTTGGGGGCGCTGGTCGGTAAGAAGATCAGTGACGACGGGTGGCGGTATATTGACTGGCTGTGCTATTACCTGCTGTATCCGGCGCTGTTGTTCAACGCCGCATCTCAGCGGCCCATCGAACTGGATTCACTGCTGGTCATCGGGCTGCTGGCGGCATTGCTGGTGAGTGTCGGTTTTGTGTTGGCATTGAGTGTCGGTTCACTGTCGGGTGAGGGTGGTTCTCCCAACAAGGCGGGTATCTCGCAGAATGCCTGGCGCTTCAACACGGCTCTGGGATTCGTCGCCATCACGGCTCTGCCATCGGAAGCGTCTGCCATTCTGGCGATTGTTGTCGGGGTGGCCATTCCATTGGCCAATCTGTATGCGGTATTCGGTTTGACCCGCGGTCAGTCGCACTCGCGTATGGCGCAGTTGGGTGAAATCGCCATGAACCCTTTCTTGCTCGCCAGTCTGGTGGGTGTCGTGGTCGGCCTTACCGGGCAAACGGTACCAGCCAGTGCCTCGGCATTCATTGGCAGGCTGGCCGACGCGGCCATACCGGTGGTCTTGCTGTCGCTGGGTGCGGCCTTGCGTCAATCACGTATCTGGCCTCCTGATCGTTACTCGCTGGCCATCAGTGCCATCAAGTTGCTGGCACTGCCCGGCCTGGTATCCCTGGTGGTACTGATTACCGGCGCTCGCGGCATTGTGCCGGCCACCTTGCTGATATTCGCAGCATTGCCCACGGCGTCGGCGGCGCATGTGCTGGCAGCTCGCTATGGCGCAGATCGCTCGCGTGTGGCCATCGTGGTCATGCAGTCAACCGCTCTGGGTTTGCTGACTTTGCCCGTCTGGACGGCGCTGGCGGCCCGTCTGGTGGAGTAGGAGAATACAAGAGCGGGTCACTGGCAGTCCAGTGCAAAGAATAGTGCCCGTCGGATAGGCCGATGAGATGACTAGTGCGGTCGAATCCATGCTGGCCGTCATGGTTGAAAATCGTATCAGGACTTCAGCAGACAAGCCAGAGTCAACCGTCGTTCGATGTGACCAGCAAGGCTGCCATTCATCGCGCGACGAACTTTCACAATATCTGCAAATTTGATCGCACGGCAGGTGATAACCTGGGGGACGAACTCGCGCCCGTTCAACTAACGCTTAAGTGGGTTACCTCACATCACCGTTCTTTCATGACTACGGAAACAGAATACATGCGCCCTGTCATTGTATTGCTTGCCACTGGCAGCTGCCTGCTCGCATCGCTGGTCAATGCTGCGAATGTGGAAATCACGCTGGACGATGAGCTCGATGGCATCCTCAATGGCTATTGCATTGATATTGCCGGCGGCAATGAAAATGTTGACATCAACAAGGGTCTGCAGGCTCATACTTGTTACAGCTACAGAGGCTCTCTGGGAACCGATCAGATTTTCGATACCGCACATCTTGCCGACAATGAGTTGTACATGACGGATTACGATGTTTGTGCCACATTATCGGGTCTTGAGGCTGGTGCGACAGTGGGCCTGGCTGATTGTGATGGTAGCGAGCCGCAGCAGTTCGTGTTTGATGATGATGGACGAATCTTCGCGAAGGCAGCCCCTGCCTTGTGTCTGACGGTTGCACAAGACACACGCATGGGCAAGGGCTCTCAGCATCAGATCAAGGCACTGACTCTCGAGTCCTGTAGCGACGAACTGGCTCCGCAGCAGTTGTGGCGAACCAGAGAGACCGATGACTGAATCCAGAAGCCGATTACACTGCTTTTCCGTGTGTCAGTCCCTGTAGTATTGCTTTCAGCCTGCAGCAGCTCCGGCTCATCGGATTCGGATGTCACTGTTTCCGGTGACACTGAAGATACGAATAACGATTACACGTATTCGTCCGACTGTTTTGCCAATGCCGATCAGACGGAGCTCATGGTCTGTCTGGCAGACAATGTTCTGTCCACCCTCAGTACCGAATCGAACGCCACTGAGCTGACAGGAGGCATGAAGTGTCCGAGGGTTTCCATGCCCGCAAACAACCTTTGCTGAAACAGCAATGGACTCGCTTGAGCTTGCCGAAGTCTGTCGCACCTGCATACGCGCAGCTGCGAATCGGTCTTGATGCTCTGCTTCGCGAACTTGTCACGGACTGCCGGCGAACAACGGCTCATGTAATCCGGTTCAAATTGAATGGCTTTCTCCTGATTTGTGACGCATGTCCTGAATGGAGATGTGTGCTGGAACGGCGGTTGCTGTCGAGTATGCACATGAGTTCCATTCACGACACCAATACAGGACTTCAGGCATTGAAATGGACAGCGTCATTTTCTACGACTCGTTGCATTCGAGCTCGTTTGGTACGTGATGAACAGCCACGTTCGGAAGCACAGTGATCACGCCGCGCCGGTAAGCTCGAAGGAGTTACCCGCACCAGAGATTGCCGCGCTGCATGTCCGTGCCGTGCGTGCCGAGAGGCTTGCCGGGCATCAGGCCATGCTGCTGGGTGTGTTGGCCGAGTTGCTGGCGAGCAATACTCTGCAGGGCGCGCTCGATGCCCTGGCCGCAGCGCTCAAGGCACGGTTCGACTGCGACCGAGTGGCTGTCGCCCTGGCGGATGGCAAGGATCTGACACTGGCCGCCATCTCGCAGCAAGCGGTGCTCGATGCGTCTTCATCCGAGGCTCGTCTGCTGGTGGATGCCATGCGCGAAACCTGTGCGCAGGAATCCATCGTGTGCTGGCCACCGACGTCCGATTCACTCGGTGTGCTGGCGGCCCATCGCGCATTGGCCGGTAGGCGTGTGTCATGCGCGATCTGCAGCGTACCGTTGTATGACAAGCAGAAACTCATTGGGGTATTCCTGCTGGAGCGGCGCGAAAGACGCGCATTTCCGGTTGCGGCACTGGAACGTCTGTCCGTGGGTCTTGCCCCTGTGCTCGACTTGCATCAGCAAGCGGATCGCAGCTGGTGGGCCGTCTTGCGCCGTCGCTGCCGTGCAACTCTGCAACGTTATCTGGGTGGCGAACGCCCCGGTATGCGAGCACTGGCTGGTCTGGCCGTTATCGTGCTGCTCGGCTCATTCGTCGTGACCATGCCCTGGCATATCGTGGCTTCGGCCGAACTGCTATCCCATGAGCGTCGCCTGGTTACCGCGCCCCAGAACGGCTTTGTCGCCGACATGCTGGTGGTCGCCGGAGATCGGGTGAACGAAGGGCAGGTGATGGCACGTCTTGATCCACGTGAACTGCAACTCGAGATCGCCAGCCGTGACAGCGATATTGCCATGGCGGATGCCGAGTTTCGGGCGGCCATGGCCAGTTACGATCGTCAGGCCACCGGCATTGCGAGGGCCCGTCTGGCCCAGGCTCGGGCGCGACGCGAGGGTGTGGAGCAGCGTTTGAGCCGTACCGAGCTGGTCTCTCCCATGGACGGCATCGTGATTGCCGCTGAAGCGTCCCGTACCAGTGGCAGCGCAGTAACCCGAGGTGAAACCCTGTTCGAGATCGCTCCCAATGCAGATTTCGAAGTCCATGTGCTGGTGGATGAGGCAGATGTCTATGATGTATTCGAAGGTCAGCTCGGGACGCTGTCCCTGCGCGCCATGCCCAGGCAGAGCCTGCCCATTGTCGTGGAGTCGGTCTACCCGGTGGCCGAGGCAAAGGATGGCAGGAATCGTTTTCGGGTGAAAGCCAGTCTTTCCGAACCCGAATCACGGCTGCGTCCGGGGCAAAGTGGTGTAGCACGCCTGCAGGCTGGTCGCATGAGCGCCATGGGCGTACTGACCCGCCGGTTCAACCGTGCTCTGGCTGAACTGTGGTGGCGGTGGGTCGGATGAGCCAGGGCTCCCTGTTCAGCGCTCAATGGCACCGTGTTCGTGATGTGTGCCCGCGACTGGCCAGTGACGTCACGGTGTCACGGCATGTGTATCGCGGCCGCACGGCGTACGTGTTGCACCGTCGTGACACGGCTGATTGTCACCGTCTGGATGTGGCCGGTTTCGAGCTGGTGGATCGGCTCGATGGTGAAACCAGTGTCGGTCAGGTATGGGATCAGGCGATTGTCGAGCGTGACAAGGATGCGCCCACTCAGGATGAATGGATCGCATTGCTTGCCGATTTGCACGCGGCCGATCTGATGGTGGTTGATCGACACATAGCGGAAGAAAGACTGTTTGATCGGCGACAGAAGCATCGCGCCAGCGAGCGACAACAACGCTATCTGAACCCTCTGTACCTGCGCTTTGCGCTGCATGATCCTGACCAGTGGCTGACGACCTTGACCCCGCTGGCGAAGCGCTTGTTCTCCCGCACGGCGGGCCTGCTGTGGTTGATGCTGATGGCCGTGGCTTGCATCAGTGCATTCTCGCAAGGTGTTCGGTTGTGGGATGCCTTGACGGACGCCACACTATTGAGTGCCCGTACCACACTGTTGTTTGTGCTGGTCTATCCACCCTTGAAGTTCCTGCATGAGCTTGCGCATGCTCTGGCGGTCAAGCGAGCGGGTGGCGAGGTGCACGAAACGGGTATGGCATTGATGATTCTTCTGCCCTTGCCCTATGTGGATGCCAGCGCCAGTGCCCTGTTTCCCGACAAGCAGGATCGCATGCTGGTCAGTGCGGCCGGCATTCTCGTGGAGCTGTCAGCGGCGGCCATCGGCCTGCTGCTGTGGGCTACTACGGATGGGCTGCTGCAGGAGATCGGGCTGGTGCTGTTCATGACCGGCGGCATCTCCACCCTGTTGCTCAATGGCAATCCACTACTGAAGTTCGACGGCTACTATCTGTTGGCCGACTGGATCGAGATTCCCAATCTGGCGAGCCGTTCACGCCGTACCGTGCTCGATGGTCTGCGATCACTGCTGACCGGCAAGTCATCACGACAGAGACGCACCGAGGATCGCGCCGAGAAGGCCTGGTTGCATGCCTACGGAATCTTCTCGGCAACGTACAGAACCCTGCTGATGCTGTCGATTGCCTGGGTGCTCAGCGACCGATGGTTCTTCATGGGTGTCATGCTGGCCGTTCTGGTCGTCATTCTGTCCGTTGTTCTACCGCTGTGGCGCGCGGTGTCGGCATTGTTCAGGGATCCGGCCTATCACTGCAGGCGCGCGGTTGTGCTGGCGATAGCGCTTCCCTTGCTGCTGTTGATGATGGCTGTCTGGGTCCCGGTACCTCATACCAGTGTGGTACCCGGTGTGGTCTGGATACCGGAGGAAGCGGAGATTCGGGTCAGCAGCAACTGCGATATCAATGATGTGTTCGTGCAGCCCGGTCAGCAGGTCAAGGCTGGCGATGTCCTGTTTGCCTGTGAAGAGCCGGAGCTGCAGGCTCGCTTGCACGAACTGGTGGCGCGGGTCGACGAACTGCAGGTACGTCGAGCGGGCGCTGCGGCCCGAGATCCTCTGGAACTGGGTACCCTGGACGCGGAACTGCAAGCCAGTGAAGCGGCGATACAGGACACCCGGGAACGCATGGCAGCCATTACCCAGCGAGCCGGCTTCGATGGTCTGTTCGATGTGGTTGGCACGGCGGCCTTGCAGGGCCGAGCGCTGACGCGCGGAGATGTGGTGGCCTTTGTCATCCCGCCCACCACTCGCACGGTGAGGCTGGCAATCGATGAGCGCGCCATAGCGCGTTTCGACGAGGATCTGCAAGCGGTCCAACTGCGTATTCAGGGACCTCATGGCCGCGCTCGGGTATTCGACACGGCGGTGTTGCGCCGCATGCCCAAGGCCACTCGGATGGTGAGCAGTGCCGCCTTGAGTACCTACGGTGGTGGCATGCATGAGGCCGATCCGGCCGGAGACGGCACTTTGCTGAAGAATGCCGTATTCGATGTCGAACTGGCATGGCCGCAGGTGGCGGAGTTCGCAGCTGTCGGTTCGCATGTCGGGGTACGCCTGGTCTATGCTCCAGCACCCCTGCTGGAGCGCATGGGCACGAAGTTGCGACAAACCCTTGCCGGGCGGGTAGCGTCGTGATGACTCGGTACTCAAACCTTTCCTTCTGTCGTCCTGGTCTGCGTTATGGGTCATCGCCACTGAAGCGTGAATTGCCGGATCGACGAAGCTGGTTGGATCGTGTGCTGGTCCGTAGCCTCAGCTGGCCCGGCAGGTGTCGATATACCGAGAAGGGGTCTACCCGCTGGCTGCATCAGTTGGCCCAGCGCACAAGGGCTTTGGCGGAGCTGACACCAGATCAGCGTCGCGCTCAGCTCATCGTTCTGGCCCATCGCATGCGTCACGCGGCAGCCAGCGACTCTTGTCTGGATGAGGCATTGGCCATGGCCTGTCTGGCCGTGGAAGAATCCTTGCAATTGGTGCCTCGTGCGAATCAGTGTCTGGCGGCACGAGCCATGTTGCGTGGGTATCTTGTGGAGATGGCTACGGGAGAGGGAAAGACGCTCAGTGTGGCCCTGGCGGCCAGTGCCGCCGCACTCAGCGCAACCCCGGTGCATGTCATGACCGCCAATGAATATCTGGCAGAGCGTGATGCGGCGAGTATGGAAGCCTTGTACCGCCATCTGGGGCTGCGAGTCGCTTGCGCGCTGCCGACCCAGGACGCGGCTGAACGTCGTCAGGCATATGCCGCCGACATCGTCTATGTCACGGCAAAGCAGGTGGCGTTCGACTGGCTGAATGATTCCCTGCAAACCGGTACCGAACCCGACTCATTGCGTGCGAGTTGGAGTGCGCTGATTCCGACAGCATCGCGCTCGGCAGGCACGCCGCTGCTACGCGGCTTGTGTCTGGCGATTATCGACGAGGCTGACAGTCTTCTGGTGGATGAAGCGCGCATTCCGCTGGTTCTGGCAAGGGCACAGAAGGACAGTGCGGCGGCAGACGCCGAGGCTGTCGTGGCTCTGGGACTTGCCGAGCAATTACTGGAAGGCACGGACTTCATCGTGCAGTCGAGCCATCGCAAGGTGCAGCTGACCGACAGCGGGCGGGCCGAGCTGTCACGTCTCGCGGAAGGCATTGCCCAACTATGGCGCTCTTCCCGGTATCGAGAGGAAAGCGTTGGGCAGGCGCTGACGGCCTTGCATGGCTTCGAACGTGATCGTGACTATATCGTGCGTGATGGCTCTCTGGAGTTGCTCGATGGACATACGGGTCGTGCACTGCCGGACAGACGACTGCCGCATGGTCTGCACCGGATGCTGGAGCTGAAGGAAAAATGCAAGACCTCACCCGGACAGGAAACCGTCGCTTCACTGCCGTTTCAGCAGTTTTTCAGACGCTATATCGGCCTGGTCGGTATCAGCGGCACCTTGCAGGAAGTGAGCGCCGAGGTGCACCATGTGTATGATCGATTGCTTGTTCGTATTCCTTCGCATCGTCCCAGTCAGCGGGTGGATCTGCCTGCGCGTGTCTTCGTGAATCGCTCGACCCAGTTGCGGGCAATGGTTGAGGACATACAGCTGCGCCATGGCCGGCAACAGCCGGTGCTGGTATGTACTCGCAGTGTGGAACAATCGTTGGGTGTGTCCGCCATGCTGAAGGCACATGGTCTCGACCATCAGGTGCTCAATGCTTATCAGGACGCCCACGAAGCCGCGATAGTGGCGACAGCGGGCCAGGCTGGGCAGATAACGGTTGCCACCAACATGGCCGGACGCGGTACCGATATTCCCTTGGGCGATAACGTTGCCGAGCGCGGCGGATTGCACGTGATCTCGCTGGCCTTCAATGATGCTCGACGCCTGGATCGCCAACTGGCCGGACGCGCCGCCCGTCAGGGAGATCCAGGGTCCTGGCAGGCATTGCCTGATCTGGACGATGTCTATCTGAAGGAAGCGATGCCCTTGCCCTATCGCAAGCTGGCGAGCCTCCTGGCAGCTGGAAACCGGCATCGAACTGCCATGGTACTGATTCGTCTGGCACAGCGTCGGATGGAGTGGCGACATCGACAGCAGAGACGAGCGCTGTATCAATCTCGAGAAACACTGGAGCGTCAACTTGCCTATGGAGGGCGACGGCACCACTTATCATGAATAATCCTGTAAACCAACATCAATGCATGACAGCGAGCGGCGTCGACTGGTCGGCCCCTGGACCAACGCTGCTTGTCGCCTCGATCCTGCTGCTGATCAGCCTCACTTCCACAGCCGGTGCATCGGAATCCATCGCGCAAGATGCCATGGACTGCCTGATCGAGCCGTGGGTGGTGTCCGATGTCGGCAGCCCGGTACAGGGCGTGATCGCCAAGCTGCTGGTAGATCGTGGTGAGCGTGTCAGCCGAGGGCAGCCGCTTGCTCAGCTGGAGTCAAGTGTGGAGAGTGCCGAGGTGGCACTGGCCCAGACCAGCGCGGAGACAGAGAGCGAAATCGATGTACGCGAGGCTGATCTGACACTGGCAAAGCTGGAGCGGGACCGGCTTGAAGATCTGTATCAGCAGAAAATCATCTCGGCTCAGCAACGTGATGAGGCTACCGCGCGTTACCGGATTGCCAGAGCGACCCTGAAACAGGCTCAGGAGAATCGCAGAATCCAGCAACTGGAACTCAGGCGTTCGGAGAGATTGTACGCGCGACGTATCCTGACCAGCCCGGTGGACGGTGTCGTGGTGGCACAGTTGGCATTCGCCGGAGAATTCGTCTACGACAACCCGGTGATGACGATCGCCGCTCTGGACCCCTTGCGTGTCGAAGTCATGCTGCCAGCCCGGCTGTTCGGCACCATCGCGGTTGGTGACATCGCACAGCTGTATCCGGAACTCGGTGGAGACGCTGCCTTGCCCGCTACCGTGGATGTCGTGGATGCGATGCTGGATTCGCGTAGCGGCACTTTCGGCGTGCGCCTGAAGGTCCCCAATCCGGATCACAGGATACCGGCCGGCCAGCGCTGTCGTATCGTGTTCGAGCCGGTCGTGGCTGCAGCCAACTCCGACGACAGGTCTGCTCAAACCGACCCTGCCGAGCAGTAGCCACGGCAATGGCGCGCAGACTCAATCCATCCGGACAGACTTCGCCGCCGGAGTTTCATCTGGAGACCCTGGAGAAGCGAATACTGTTCTCTGCCGATGCCGCTTTGGCGGCGTTGGAATTCGTCCCGGAACCCCTGGCGGAGCTGGTGGTGTTGCAGAGCGCCGAGAGTGAAGAGATCGCTATTGATGGGCAAGCACAAGCCGAGGAAGTCCAGACTCGGGAACTGGTGATTCTGGATTCGGGCTTGCCGGATCTGGACACGGTGCTGGCCGATCTGTTGCGTGCCGGACAGGAAGAGCGGCAGATTCTTGTGCTGGATGCCGATACGGATGCCTTGAGCCAGATCAGTGGGATTCTGGCAGAGCAGCGTGGCCTGACCGCCGTACACCTGTTGTCCCATGGTAGCAATGGAACGCTGGAACTGGCGGGTGAGCGTATCGAGACGGTGCACTTGCTGTCCCGAGCGCAGGAGGTCTCTGCCTGGCGGGATGCACTGACGCCGGACGCGGACATTCTGCTATACGGTTGCGAGATCGCCGGGGACGGTGCTGGACGGCTTTTTGTGGACACGATGGCACGTCTGACGGGGGCTGATGTGACGGCCTCCAGTGACCTTACGGGCTCTGCAGCAAAGGGCGGCGACTGGGAACTCGAATACCGGAAAGGCCGCATCGAGAGTGACGTGGTCGTGAGTACCGAATTGCAGGATGACTGGGTAGCTGTACTGGCGCCTGGCGACATCACGGCATTGGCTGACGCGGCCACGGTCATCACCGGGGCACCGACTGTCGTGGACGTGCTCGCCAATGACAGCGATGCACAGAGTGACCCGTTGAGTGTGACCGAGATCATCGATACAGCCAGCGGCAATACTGTCACGGCGTTGAACAATCCGGGGGATGTTGCAACCCTGGCCTCAGGCATGACGATCACGCTGCGTGCTGATGGTCGGCTGGAGGTGCTCAGCGTTGCCGATGGGACGGAGTCTTTCGACTACCGTGTGTCAGAAGGTGTTGATACCGAAACGCAAACGGTGACCATCACATCTGCCAGCGATCAGGCCACTGCTGAGGCGGTGGGGTTTGTCACGATGTGGGATACCACACTGGCCGGCACCAGTGCCAACGATACCATCGAGCTGCTGACCAACGCGGGCAGTGATGACTTTACGGTCTTCTGGGGCGACGGCACGAGCGATTCGAATATCAGTGGCAATATCAGTCACACCTACGCGTCGTCTGGTAGCTATACGATTGCGATTGTCGGTGATTTCGCAGGCTTTGCCTTTGACAATGGAGGAGACGTTGACAAGCTGACCAGCATCGAGCAGTGGGGCAATGTGGCTTTTGAGAACTGGTCGGACGGTTTTGATGGTGCCAGCAACCTGGTTTACAACGCCAGCGATGCACCGGATCTGACCGGAGTGACCGATCTATCCGACATGTTCAAGGACTCTGCATTCAACGGTGATATCGGTAGTTGGGATACATCCGGCGTCACTCGCATGAGTTCGATGTTCGCTGGTGCCACTGCGTTCAATCAGGATATCGGCGCCTGGAATACCGGCAATGTTACCCACATGAATCTGATGTTCTCAGGTGCCACTGCTTTCGATCAGGACATTGGCTCCTGGAATACGTCCAGTGTTCTCGTCATGAACGGCATGTTTCAGAATGCAACGTCATTCAATCAGGATATCGGCGCATGGAACACGAGCAGCGTCACCAATATGGCTTTCATGTTTGATAACGCCAGCGTGTTTGATCAGGATATTGGCGGCTGGGATACCGGCAACGTGACGGGCATGTCATGGATGTTGGCAAGAACCAGTCATTTTGATCAGGACATTGGTGCGTGGGACACATCCAGTGTCATATTGATGAGTGCGATGTTCTATGAAGCAACTGCCTTCAACCAGGACATCGGAGGGTGGAATACTGACAGTCTCACCAGAACAAATTCGATGTTCTTCCGAGCAAGTGCCTTCAATCAGGATATCGGATCCTGGAATGTTTCCGATGTCACCTTGATGACGTCGATGTTCTTTGATGCGACAGCATTCAATCAGGATATCAGTGGGTGGGATGTTGGCAATGTCACAGCGATGTCTCACATGTTTCGCAACGCTGCTGCCTTCAATCAGGACATTGGCACATGGGATGTGACAAGTGTCATCGACATGAACTCGATGCTGAACAATAGTGGCTTGTCAATAGCCCACTACGATGCAGCACTGATTGGGTGGGCAAGTCAAAACGTGCAATCCGGTGTGACGTTGAGTGCATCTGATCTTGTCTATAGTGCAGCGGCCGCCGCCGCACGAGACTCATTGATCAACGACGACAGTTGGGCCATCACAGGGGATGCTCGATATCAGTTTCCCGGTCCACAGAGTATCAATGAAGATGAGGTGCTGACGTTCTCGGGCGCCAATGCGATCACCGTCTACAGGCTGACAGGGGGAGATGATCCCCTCATGCAGGTAAGCTTGTCTGCCAACAATGGTGTGTTGAACCTTGCAGCGCTCACCGGTATCTCCTTTGTAGAAGGGAGCCAGGGCAGCGCTTCCATCACGATCAACGGCACAGAGTCTGACATCAACGTGGCACTGGACGGCATGACATTCACGCCCGATGCCGACTTCAACGGCAGCGTTACGTTGACAATGACAACAGCTGTCGCCACCGAGCTTGAGGGGCACTATACCTTTGCTGGTGGTAACGCTGATGACCAGAGTGTCGGTACGGTTAACGATGGTGCATTCGTGGGTGATGCAACGAGTGTTGTCGACGGAATGCGCGGAGAGGTGCTGAGTGTCGATGGAACAGGCGATGGCGTTTTCGTCAGCGGCACCTATTCGAATCCGGCCAACGTGACACTGTCTGCCTGGGTCAATCTGACGTCGGCAGATACGAATGGTGCGGATATCATCAGTCTGGGTGACAATGTCGTATTGCGTGCTGATGGTACGGGTGGCAAGGGAATCACCGGGTTCTACCATGACGGCTCAACCTGGAACAAGTTGTTCGTCAATGGAACCACCATTGCGGGTACAGGATGGAATCATGTGGCCTATGTCTTCGATGATGCGAACGACACGCACGCCTTGTATCTGAACGGAGGCTTGCTTGCATCTTCGTCTACAACAGGTTCCATAGCCTATTCGCTGGGAAGTGATACCTACATCGGGAATCACGGCTACTCAGACACCGAATTCGACTTCAATGGACTGATCGATGATGCCCGCGTTTACAGTCGGGCATTGTCGGCCAATGAGATCTCGGCTCTGGCATCCGACCAGACCGAACACATCGACAGCGTTGCCATCACGGTTGATGCGCTCAACGATGCACCGGTTATCCGAAGCGGGTTTGAAGAATTCATCGGGGAGTATTCCGGTTCGACGTCAATCTCGATCGATACCACTTCCAATCTTTCCACCAGCAACTGGATAGCGGTGGATCCGAGCCAGACCTACGATATCTCGGTCACCGCGTTTTCCGGTGATGGTGCGGACGGCAACCATGACCCGGCGGCGCGACAGTATCTGGGATTCTCCAGCTTCGATATCGATGGTCACAGCATCAATGCGCAGCATGTTGGCAAGATGGCCGGCGCAGTGGATACCACCCTGGCTGTCGATCTGGTAGCCGGAGCAACGGAAATCGTACTGACCGATGGTAGCGGTTGGTACGATGGAGCTGCTGGCGGCAATCGATCCTTCGTCTGGTACGGCTACACCAACAGTCATGGTGAAACCTATGCCGACTATACCTACACGCGCAACGTCGAATACAACCTGTGGGATGCAAATGCCATTGTCGGGAATGTGATCACCTTGCGCACACCCTGGGCAGGACCAACCATCCTTGCCGGGGATGCGGTTCGCAACATGTCGCCCACTGGGGGGACTTACCAGTATCCGTTACTGTCGAATGGTTCCATCAGTGAGACTGCCACCGATTTCTCCACAACGCTTGGCGGCGGAATCGATATTGGGGCGACGAGTCAGACGCTGTTCCGTCACGGGACCGCCTACATCAGTCCGTTGGTGTTGGCGAATTTTCAATATGACTATGGCAGTGGTCCTGGCAACCGGTTGAATCTCAGTGATTTCACGATTACCTCGTCGGTGGGTACGACCATCTTCACGGAAGGTGGAGTGCCAGCGGCCATCATCGACGACGATTTTACACTGACAGACGTCGATGATAGCCATGCTGAAAGTCTGACGGTGACACTCTCCGGTGGCAAGGCCGGTGACATCTTCAGGGTTGATGAATCCGCCATGAACGCGCTGGGGATATCGGTCGGCGGTATACCTGCAGCGGCCCTGACTGGTGATGGCACAATCACACTGACGCTGAGCAGTGACGTTGCCGGCTCGGTGACTCTTCAGGACTATGAGGACGCTTTAAGGGAGATCACCTTCGAAAATACCAGTGACGATCCGGAGACATCGAATCGTACGATCAGCTTCGTCGTCAACGATGGTGATGATGATTCGGTGTCGAACACGCTCATCATGCGAGTCGAGGCAGTGGACGATGCACCCCTCGTTTCGGTAATCACAGATTCGCCAGTCTGGACAGAGAACGGTGGGCCGGTGGGCTTGTTCAACGCTGCGTCGATCGACCCGGTTGAAGCGGGCGAGCAGATATCGTCACTGGTTTTCACTGTCGAGGATATTGCTGACGGAGCGAACGAACGATTGATCATTGATGGCGAGGTCGTCGAACTGACGGACGGCTTCTCCGTGGTAACGGCTGCTTTGGGGTACGACGTTGCCGTGGTGATTGCCGGTTCGACGGCAACTGTAACCATATCTGCCGGGGCCGGTATTTCAGCTTTCGCTGCCCAAACACTCGTCGACGATGCCCAGTACAACAATACCAGTGAGTCCCCAGGTGGTTCCAGCAGAACAGTCACCCTGGCATCGGTATCGGACTCCGACCTGGATGGTGTGAACGATACCACGTACGTTGGGGCAGCCTCCACGGTCACCATAACGGCCGTCAACGATGCACCGCTGCTGTCCGGTACAAACTCTGTGATGTCGACTATCAGTGAAGACGACGTCAACAATACCGGAGAAACAGTTGCCACACTGGTTGCTCGTATGGGAGCAGATGCGATTAGCGATGTTGACGGTGATCCTGAAGGTATTGCGATCATTGTCAGCAATGAATTCACCGGTACCTGGCAATACCAGCTGAATGGCAGCTCGTCCTGGTTGGATTTCGGGGCTGTGTCCGCTGGCAATGCGTTACTGCTGGGGGAAGCCGACCGTGTGCGCTACGTGCCTGATGGTGTGGACGGAGGAACTGCCAACTTTGGCTTCAGAGCCTGGGATCACAGTAGTGGAACCCGCGGAAACTATTTTGATATTTCCGGCACCGGTGTTGGTGCCTCAAGTGCTTTCAGCGCTCAAACAAGATCCGCCATCATCAATGTAACGGATGTCAACGACCCGCCGGAAATTTCCAGCATTGAAAGTTCAGCGCTGCCTTACACGGAAAATCAGGGAGCCATTGCAATCAGTTCGACGCTCACGGTTGGTGATGTCGATGATACCGCTCTGGAAGCGGCTGTGATACAGATCGCATCGGGCTTTGACACTAGCGCCGACGTATTGTCATTCGCCAATCAGAACGGTATAAGCGGTAGCTGGAATGCAGCGACGGGCGTTCTGACGCTGACCGGAACTGCAACTGTTGCACAGTATGAGGCAGCGTTGCGCAGCATCACCTACACGAATGGTTCCGAATCATCGGATGCGCAAAGAACCATCAGCTTTACCGTCAATGACGGAGAGTCCAACAGTATTCCGCAAAGTCGAGACATTACCTTCACGGCCGTCAATGATGCACCGTCATTCAATGGTACGCTGGATGGCAATCCGAACTTCATTGAAGGCGGCTCGGCGGTTGTGGTTGATTCGGATGTCACAATCACCGATACCGAGCTGGATTCTCTCAATGGTGGAAACGGCAACTATGCCGGGGCGACACTGACTCTGGTCCGAAACGGAGGGGTCGTTGCCGATGACATGCTGTGGATGAATGATGGCAATGGCATCACGCTCGTTGATGGCGAGTTGTTCAAGAATGGCAGTGTCATCGCCACCTTTGACACCATGACGACGGCAGGCCAGTTGGTCCTGACATTTACCGATGCGGGTGGGGAAATTCCAACGTCGTCAGATGTTGACAATGTACTACGCCAGATTACCTACGAGAGTAGTGACGAGTCGTCGCCCGATAGTGTGCAGATGGACTGGACCTTCAGTGACGGCAATACCGCAGCTCAGGGGACTGGTGGAGCACTGGGTACTGTTGGCAACACGACGATCGATATCACAGCGATCAATGATGCTCCCATATTTTCCCAGCCCGACTTCATTCCCGAAGGAACCTTTGATTCCGGTCTGGGCAATTGGATGACCTCGGGTCAGGTGCAGGTATTGCAGGCAGAGCTGCGATTCGGATCCGGTGATCAGGTCGGCCCGCACACGGCTGCTCGAACCATCACTACCATTGCTGGCACTACCTACGAGATGTCATTTGACTATCGCGATACGAGTACCAGCCGCACCCAGTCATTGCAAGTCAGCGTTGATGGAACCGTCAATCTTCTGATGGTACCGCAGATAGTCTCGGACGCCGGTGGAAACAGTTTCGTTCGCTACACCTATAGCTTCACTGCAGACTCGGACACAACCACCATTGCCTTCACCGACACGTCAGATACCGCCGGTGTGTCAGACGGTACAGCTGGAGTGGATGGATCTGTGGATAACTTTTCCGTGATTCATGCGTCAGGCCTCATGGGTGAAACGGCCTATGTGGAAAATGGCTCTCCTGTTGTTCTGGATGCTGATGTCGAGATTTTTGACGAAGAGCTGTCAAACGGTGTTGATACGTTTGAGAACACCACGCTGACATTGGCACGAAGTGGCGGTGCGTCACAACAAGACGTGTTCAGTGCCACGGGTTTGCTGGGCACGCTGACCGAAGGTGCTGGCCTTGTGTACAACAGCGTCACGGTCGGCACGGTGACGATCAACAGCAACGGTACCTTGTCGGTGACATTCAACGGTACGGCCGACAATGATTCTGTCAACAATGTAGTGCAGTCAATTGCCTATAGCAACAATAGCGAAGCTCCACCAGCCAGCGTACAAATCGATTGGACCTTTGATGATGACAACAGTGGTGTTCAAGGTAGCGGCGGTGCTCTGACTGGCACTGGCAGCACGATGGTTGGAATACATGCTGTCAACGATGCACCGGTGATCACAAGCAATGGTGGTGGTGATACGGCCACTATCTCTGTGGATGAAAATCAGGTGGCAGTAACCACGATCACTGCCACGGATGTGGATGACGGCGACTCACAGACTTATAGTGTGACTGGTGGTGCTGACCAGACAGCTTTTGGCATTGATTCGAACACCGGTGAACTGTCTTTTGTCACAGCGCCTGATCATGAAATCAAGGATACCTACGAGGTAGAAGTCACGGCCACGGACGATGATGGACTGACCGATGTTCAGACGCTGACCGTGTCGGTCAATGACGTGAACGAAGCGCCAGTGATCATCAGTGATGGGGGTGGAGTCACCGCTACCGCCTTTGTAGATGAAAATCAAACCGCAGTGACCACGATCGCCGCCACCGATGTGGATGACGGTGACTCGCAATCCTACAGCCTCAGTGGAGGTGCAGACCAAACTGCATTCAGTATCAATTCGAGCACGGGCGAACTGTCTTTTATAGCTGCGCCAGACCATGAAGCTCAGGATACCTACGAGGTAGAAGTCACGGCCACGGACGATGATGGGCTGACCGATGTTCAGACGCTGACCGTGTCGGTCAATGACGTGAACGAAGCGCCAGTGATCATCAGTGATGGTGGTGGAGTCACCGCTACCGCCTTTGTAGATGAAAATCAAACCGCAGTGACCACGATCGCCGCCACCGATGTGGATGACGGTGACTCGCAATCCTACAGCCTCAGTGGAGGTGCAGACCAAACTGCATTCAGCATCAATTCAAGCACGGGCGAACTGTCTTTTATAGCTGCGCCAGACCATGAAGTCCAGGATGTCTACGACGTTGAAGTCACGGTCACTGACAGCGATGGGCTGACCGATGTTCAGACGCTGACCGTGTCGGTCAATGACGTGGACGAAGCACCGGTGATCACCAGTAATGGGGGTGGTGAGATTGGCGCTGTGTCTGTGAATGAAAACCAGACGGCTGTCACTACAGTTACGGCCAGCGACGTGGATGACAGTGATACACAGACTTATAGCGTGACTGGTGGTGCAGACCAAACTGCATTCAGCATCAACTCTAGCACCGGTGAGCTGTCTTTTGTCACAGCGCCAGATCATGAAGTCCAGGATGTCTACGACGTTGAAGTCACGGTCACTGACAGCGATGGGCTGACCGATGTTCAGACGCTGACCGTGTCGGTCAATGACGTGAACGAAGCGCCAGTGATCACCAGTAATGGGGGTGGTGAGATTGGCGCTGTGTCTGTGAATGAAAACCAGACGGCTGTCACTACAGTTACCGCCAGCGACGTGGATGACAGTGATACACAGACTTATAGTCTGACCGGTGGAGCAGACCAGACTGCATTCAGTATCAATCCGAGCACCGGTGAATTGTCTTTTGTTACTGCGCCAGATCATGAAGCTCAAGGCACTTACGAGGTAGAAGTCACGGTCACTGACAGCGACGGATTTACCGATGTGCAAACGTTGACAGTATCGGTCAACGATGTAAATGAAGCGCCAGTGATCATCAGTGATGGTGCTGGAGTCACCGCTACCGTCTCTGTGGATGAAAATCAAACTGCAGTGACCACGATCGCCGCCAGCGATGTGGATGACGGTGATACACAGACTTATAGCGTGACTGGTGGTGCAGACCAAACTGCATTCAGCATCAATTCAA
>CANLXI010000013.1 GCA_947495035.1 uncultured Granulosicoccus sp. | reverse complement strand
GATGGATCGGTATCAGAATCATTCGCCGTCAGTTCGGCCGTGGTGATGAGGACAGTCGCGTCCTCCTGTACCGAGACACCATTGATGATCGGTGCGGGTGGATCATCCTGAACGAGAATATCGATCTCGAATTCGACAGGCCCCTGAACATGAGCACCGCTATTGAGCGTAAACCGAAAACCGGCAGAAACGGAAGGGTCAGTACCGTCGTGAGTGAAATAGATCAGGCCGGCTTCCAGCTCAGCCAGAGTAAACTCGTCAATACTCGATCCGTTCGACATGACGCTACCTTCATTCTCCTGAACGACATTGATGGTGATCTCGTCAGCTGGAGTATCCGGATCGTCAATTCCGAAATGCGTGTTATCGAGATTCAGGGTGCTCCACCGAGCAATCTGCGGTACCGGCGCCAGATCGATGACCGGTTCATCATCAATATTGTCGATGCTGAAGACAAAGGTCTGGTTGGACAGTACAGTCGTGCCGTCAGAGACACTGAATTCGAACTGATCCTGCCAGCTGTCCTGAAACCCCGTATGCTCACCATTGTTGTCATACACAACCAGTCCATCATCAATATCCTGTTGGCTGAAGCTGTTGGCAATCGTACCATTGACCAGGATATCGCCCTCGACAGGAAGTGTCGTCACCGTGTAGATCAGTTGCGCCGCACTGCTGTCACTATCCTGGTACGACAGCGCAGTATTGTCGATGACAGGGTTCTGCCCCTCCAGCAGCGCCACTCCTGTATTGTATTCCTCAATCGGTCCATGACTGAGCACACTCATGTACGCCAGTGAGGACGCGGTTCCGAGCCCACTGTGAATGACCTGCACATCCCCGAGTTCCTCATCGAAGGACAGGATCTGACCGCCATCACCCGATCCTGTGGCTATCAGCACACGATCGTTCATCGGATCGAAGGTGATGCCTTCAACAGTCTCGGCTACATACACTGCCGACAGAGGGGTCGGAGATGTCGTATCCGTATCGGCAACAGCCAGAATGCCTTCATTGGCGGTCGACTCGGAGTCTACCCAGTAGACACGGCTACCATCAGCATTCAGAACCAGCGCACTGTCCTTGCTGATATCGGAAACCGCATCGATCTCCAGTGTGAAGCGTTCATTGGTGTCCCGATCGTATACCTCGAGGGCGGTTTCGTTGATGAAGGTAATCAATATGGTGAGCTGTTCTTCCAGCCAATAGAGACGATTGCTGACTGGATCGAATTCGACGTCAGTCGGCGATGACTCTATCCTGTCGAGTGCATCATTCTCCGTCTCGAAGCTGCCATCGCTCAGGTCGAAGGTGACGATTCTGTGATTGGTGGGTTGACGGTCGCTCATGAAGACCTCACCCTCGGCGATATTCAGGGCAAATCCGTAGATGTTCAGACCCGTATTGAAATGTGTCTGGATACCACTGCCATCCAGAGCGGCACTGCGAAAATCCCCCGAATCCTTTTCCAGCCAGTAAACTCGCTCGCTGCCGAAATCCACTTCCATGTCGATCAATTCGTCGTCGATTCCGCTGACAATCGTCTGTACATGATTGCCTTCCACATCCGAACGGAATATCGTGTCCGATCCATCCGTCCAGAAAAGCAGGCCTGCCGATTCGGAGGACTCATATGCCCCGATATCCGGTATCTGGTCCACAGCATTGCCGTTTGCTGCCGTCACGGCAGTTGTGGTGCCCCCCCTGTTCAACAACAGGCTACCGGCCAGCGTGGCATGGGTCTGCACCTTGCCGCTACCGCTTGCCAATGCGGCCAGCATGGGGTCGCTTGCCACGATATCCGTGTCCAGAAGCGTATTCCCGGAAGGATTTTCGATGAAATTGAATCCCAGAGAAACAATGTTGCCATCGACCTGGTATTCATCGACATCGGCATTGGTGGACGTGTTATCGGCAAGTACCGTGTTTCTCAGCGAGATGACTTCGGAACCGGTGATATAGATTCCGCCTGAGGTATACCCATCGGTGTTCTGGACGATCGTGCTGTTCTCGATCTGCATGGCCCAGTTGGTATCGATCGCCCCGGCGTCTTCAGCACTGTTTCCGGAAATCGTCACATAATCCAGACTTGCATTGCTACCCGGCCCCCTGTGGTGAAATCCCCCACCCCTGGCATCCGCCACATTACCGTTGATCGTGACTCGATCCAGATCCACAGACTCATCATTGTGAATACCGCCACCATCACCTCCCGTCGTATTGAAGGCGATGGTCGAATCAACCACGATCAGACTGCCGATGTTGGAAATCCCGCCCCCATCATCATCCGCATGGTTGTTTCTGATTGTCACGGAATCGAGCAGTGCCGTGCCGTTCTGGTCGACTCTCAGCCCACCCCCTTCGCCCGACTCATCGCCACCTGTCAGGGTCAACTCCCTGAGGGTCACATCGGCATCACCCAGGACATGGACCACCCGCCCCTCGACCTGTTGATCGATCACCGTGGTCGCGGTACCGCCTCCCGAGATGGTGAAACTGCCATCGAGATCCAGATCCCCCTTGTGCCCGCCATCTTCAGCGGCATCCCCGGCACCGATGGTCAACTGGTACGTGGTGTTGGCGGCCAGTTCTATCAACGATACGGAGGCGTCGTTGTTGGCGACGATGATCGCTTCACGCAAGGAAATGGCATTGTCCGCACCCGGATTGCTCTCAAGAGCGGCCAGCGAGTCAAGATCCGGGGCATCGAGGACATCCAGCTCCGTCGTGACCACGATACTGTTCAGACTACCCTGCCAGTCTTGCATCATGGCGTCGTCGAGAATTCTGGTATCGACCTCCCCGATGCTCCATTCCAGATCCCAGTCGCCACCGCGATCGACATGCCCCGTCGTGTCATCGCTGGCGGCAACATCGGCGGTCGTCAGCTCGGCGATACGGGCAAGAAACTGCTGGCTGTCGGCATCATCGGCCAATGAGCAGCCATACAGCAGAAGATCCGCCTCATTGGACAATGCCTGTCCCCAGGCTGCCAATTGATCCTCCACTGCATTGATCGATACACTGTCTATCGTGCTCGATCCCAGGGAAAAACCATCGTTGGCCGCATGGGAGAAGATCATCACCGAGTCAAGATCGGAATAGCCCGCCAGCACTCTGCCGGCCTGCGCTATGCCATCTTCGTCTGCATCCACGGTATGCACCTGTATCCCCTGTTCCTGCAAGCGACCGGTCAGCTCGAGAACATCGGGAACGTCACTATCGACGAAGGCAATCCTGCCTGTGCTGCCTTCTGATGGCGCTGTCAACAGGCTTGCCAGGGACGCTGCCGTCAGTTGATCCTGCTGCAACTCATCCTGAAGATCATCACCATTGTCCAGCGCAACCGCCAGACCCAATGGATGATCGGCGGAGTACAGCAAGCGCTGCTCGAGTGGATCGATCAGTGTCGGTGATGCCTTGGGCCGGTTCGACTGTGTGCGAAAGGATTTGAACATCACCTGCATTCGGGACATGAGAGGGTGCACCGTCCGCCACTGCAGGATGTGCTCCAAGTCATTTCCCCGGCATGCCAGCGAGGCTCGAACAGACGTATCTTGTTTCAAAACTGAGAAGTCGTCGTGAACCTGCTTGCCCGCAGACCGACCGGATTGCCCCGCCAGAGACGCATGAACAGACAATTGATTCATGGTTGTGTCATTGGAAAATGCGTGTAATAGTGAGAATTCAACCCACGGAGAATTCACCATGCTACTCACGGGACGCACCCGTCCAATGGGCACACTTGCCCTGATGACAACACTGATGGCGACAATGTTTGCAGCCCTGCCTGCGCATTCCGAAAACCGGATAGACACGCAGCGTCCTGATGCTCCGGAACTGGCAGCGTATGGCAGCCATGAAGTCGGCACACGCCCGCTGACACTGACCAATCCCGATCAGGTCAACGTACTGGCACTGGACCCGTCGGTAGACGCGCCGGATCCTCTGCCAACCCATGATCGTGAGCTGGTCGTGCAGATGTGGTACCCATCGTATCCGGGAGCCACCGGCAGCAAGACACTGAGAGCCTTCCTGCGAGATCCGACCATCGAAGTCGACCTGCACGGCCAGGCCACTCTCTGGGCTGCCCCGGTCATCAATTCCGAGCCATTCCCGCTGGTGATCGTCTCTCACGGATATCCGGGTAACCGTTTCCTGTTGTCCCATCTGGCAGAGAACATCGCCTCGAAAGGCTATGTGGTCGCCTCCATCGATCATACCGACTCCACCTATCGCACTCAGGCAGCCTTCGGCTCGACGCTGCGCAACCGATCGCTGGATCAGATCTTCGTACTCGAGGAAATGACGCGGCTGAATGCCGACCCTGCCAGTTTCCTGCATGGTCTCATCGATACTGACAACACAGCCGTCATCGGCTACTCGATGGGCGGATACGGTGCTGTCATCACTGCCGGTGGCGGCGTGACGGCCGCAGCGGTCGACTTCCCCTTCAGTCCACCTCACGGCACACTGGGCATCCACCAGAGCGGTAGTGACTCACACAACAATCTGCCGGACCCCCGAATCAAGACAGCCATCGCGTTTGCCCCCTGGGGACGAAATACCGGCTTCTGGGACGCGGAAACACTCCAGGGTGTACAGATACCAATGCTCTTCGTTGCCGGTTCGGAAGATGACGTATCGCTCTACGAGGGTGGTGTACGCGATATATGGAAGGAAAGCATCAACATCGATCGTGCGCTGCTGACCTTCGAGCATGCCAACCACAACGCCGCTGCGCCCTATCCGGCACCTGCAGAGAGCTATGCCTTCAGTCAGCAATTGGGCTTCGCCCCGTTCGGGCACTACGCCGATGCCGTCTGGGATACCGTCAGGATGAACAACATCGCCCAGCACTTCACCACTGCCTGGCTGGATCGCTATCTGAAGAGTGATATCGACAAGCAAGCCTATCTGGAGCTGATCGAGGATTCGAATGACGGTGTGTATGCCACCAACGATGATGGCAGCTTCGCCGAAGAGCACACGTACTGGAAAGGCTTCGAAGCACGTTCGGCCAAGGGCCTGATGTTCGAATGGATGATGGCAGGAGAATCGGCCGAATAAAGGCTGACTGTCATGCTCCGGATCCGGAGCTGGAGGAAACACAGGGCACGCCCTGTGTCTTCCCGCCCCGGATCCGGATGTTCACCAGCTACTTCACCATGACATCGAATTCAAGCGCATGGCCGTAGTGATCAACGCAAGTCCTGGATAAACAACGAAACCCCTGACGCTCATAGAAGCGTCGCACCTGAGGCCGATGAATCGAGACATGGGCAAACAGGCGTTCTGTGGTCCGTGCCTGCAAGTCCGTCAACAGCCGGCTACCCACCCCCTGTTGCCGATGTTCGGACAACACCTCCAGCATCGTGATCAGGCTCAGCCCCTGCATCGATCTGCAAGCAGCGACCCCCACCGGTCTGGTGCCGATCAGGGCAAGTTGCACCTGCTGACCCTCCCCCGGATAAAGCTCGTCTGTCACCAACAACCTGTTCACCAGCGCATGCGCAGCAGCTTCGCCGATGTAATCGGCATACTGCTCGATCCAGGAAACATGCAAGGCCTCGAGAAACGTTGCATCCCGAGGCCAGGCAGTGACCAGAGTCTGCAGGCCGACATCAGTGGCCGGTTCGTCCTGATCAGCCGTCATGTCGATCACTCACACCAGCGCATGTCCTGGCAGCCACATTCCGCCGTCAGCCGGATACGGCCTTTCTCATGACAGTCCGATGGGATCATCATCCGTCATTTTTCCGGGCAACGAGGTGAAGTTACCAGCACGCTTCTCCTTGCCGGCCATCATCGCCTCCATCACCTCCGACTGCTCCAGAAATGCCGCATTCCAGACGGATACGTAATCCAGCGTATCGGCAACCGAATGATCTCTGGCGTGCAGAATCATCTGCTTGCAACCGTGGACTGCCATCGGCGCTTTCAAGGCGATCTCTCCGGCAATCTTCATGACCTCGTCCAGCAGCTCCTGCTGCGTCTCGTAGAGCCGATTCACCAGACCGTACTGCAGCGCTTCGTCTGCCGTCAGCTTGCGTCCGGTATAGGCCAGTTCCCTGACCATGCCGTCGGGCATCAACTTGCAGATACGCGGAAACGTACCCACGTCGGCTGTCATCGCCAGATTGGTTTCATGAATGGTAAAGAAGGCATCACGAGTGGCATAGCGCATGTCGCAGGCGGCAGCGAGATCGACACCCGCGCCTATGCATCCCCCCTGGATGGCTGCCAGGACAGGAATGCGAGCCTCCTCCAGGACACTGAAACTGTGTTGCAGCCGTTTTATGGTGTCGCGCAGCCTGATCGCCCGCTGTCGTGGGTCAGATTGCTGTCTCGGCTCACTGTCTGAGAACGCAGCCTCGGCACTGGTGGATGAGCCTGCCGTGAACACCGACAAGTCCATACCACTGCTGAAATGCGGGCCGGTAGAGGATAATACAACAACGCGCACATCACCATCGGACTGTAGCTGCTCCATCAGAGCGGGAAGCTCACTCCAGAAAGACGGAATCATGCTGTTTCGCTTGTCCGCACGGGACAACTGCAAGTGCGCAATGCGATCATGGACCTCAAGCTCGAAACACTCTGCCTTCACGACATTCTCCACAACCACTGACAAGCGGCCAATCGGTTTTTTCGAAGATCACCGACGATGCGGTGCAGCGACAAGCCGCCGCAGAAGGACTGCAACAGCCGCCCCACGATACCGCAGAGGACCGACCGAGCCGGCTCAGGCCATGGCGCCGAAATCTCCCTTGTAGAACAGTAACGGCTCGCACTCGGCAACACAAGCTCTGGTTACCTGACCCACGATGATGAAATGGTCGCCGCCGGGATGGACCGCTTCGCGCTTGCACTCCAGCGTCGCGGCGCAATTGTTCAGTACCGGCAGACCGCTCGCGCTTTCATGCCAAGACGCATCATCGAAGGCGAAAGGATCTCTGGCAAAACCCAGAGCCATGTCGGTCTGCCCGGCGCCGAGAATGTTCACGACAAAATGACTTGCCTCCAGAAAATACGGGCAGCGTGCCGATTTCCGATCCACCGACCACAGTACAAGCGCCGGATCGAGCGAGACGGATGAAAAACTGTTGACTGTCATGCCATACGGTCCCTCCGGACTATCAATGGTAATGACCGTCACCCCGGTTGCAAAACGACCGAAGGCATGTCGGAGATCACGCGAACTGCCGTTTTCAGCGCTCCAGATCTCATCCGAGACCAGCGGAACCGCGCCGCCGGGGGTTTCCAGCATCTGTACCACCGACATCAGCGTCGCTCTCCCACACCCAGCGGCGTCGCCGGTGTGCTGGCAGGAACCCGACCATGCTCCTGTGGCAGCGAACAGGTATCCAGATGTGGCAGAACCAGTTTACCGAAGTAATCACACTCGTCCAGGTGCGGATAACCTGAAAATATGAAGGCCCGGATACCCATGGCCTTGTATTCCTCGATGGTCTCGATGATCTGCTCGGCACTGCCAACCAGCGCCGCCCCACAACCGGACCGGGCACGACCGACACCCGTCCACAGATGGGGTTCGATATACCCTTCATCATCTGCAATGTCCCGATTCTTAGCCTGGTGGGAAACGCCCAAGGAGGTGGCATCCAGCGCTCTTTCGCGGATGGTTCTGCCTTGCTCGTCGTCCAGTCTGGAAACCAGTGATCGGGCATGTTCTCGCGCTTCCTCCTCGGTTTCGCGCACGATCATGTGCACACGGAGGCCATAATCCAGCACTCTTCCGTATTTTTCCGCGCAGGCATTGACGGCCTTCATGCGTTCGGCCAGCTCCTCTTTCTTTTCCGGCCACATGAGGTAGACATCGCAATGCTCGCCACACAGGTCAAGCGCCGGTGGGGAGTAGCCGCCGAAATACAATAGCGGACCACCGTTGGTCTGATAGGGGCGGACGGGATCAGTCGTCAGGCCTGAAAAATCATAGACTTCGCCCTTGTAGTTTATTTCATCCTGCGTCCAGGCCTGCTTGAGTATCTCCACCACTTCGCGGGAACGCTGATATCGATAGGCGCTGTCCTCCTTCTGGCCCGGAAAATCTGACGAGATGATGTTGACCGTCAACCGGCCCTGCAGCATGTGATCCAGTGTGGCGAGTGTGCGGGCCAGCATGATCGGCTGCATTTCACCGCAACGTACAGCAGCCAGCATGTTGATGGATTCGGTCAGCGGCGCATTGCCGGCGACGAAACTCAGAGTATCCTGTCCAACCTGATAGGATGAAGGACACAGGATATTGCGAAATCCCAACTCGTCGGCACGACGGACGATTCGGGAGGTATTTTCCCAATTGCTGCGATACTGCCCATCGGGAACGCCGAGATACCGATAATCATCGGAGCACAGGGGAGCAAACCAGGACACCTCTGCGGCTTGCAGGGATGCAGACTTGACGGGTACGACGCTCATGGACAAAAACCTCGGCAGACAGTGCAACCGAATGTATCAATCGTATATCAATTTGTCAAACCACGATTCACGACTCCACCTGAGGTAATCCGAATTGTCAGGTTCACACAATGAATTATCGGGCCGCGTGCCACTGGTCAATCAGATTACCGAGATGCTGGTCAGGGATATCAAGACGGGTGTATTGCCCGACGGTGAGAGACTGCCGCCCGAACGCAACATGGCTGAAGGGCTGAACATCTCGGTAGGCACCCTGCGCAAGGCCCTGGCAGAGCTCGAGCATCGTGGTTTGCTCACCCGTATCCAGGGCTCCGGAAACTATGTGAACAGTACCCTGGATGAAGACAATGTCTACGCCCTGTTCCGGCTGGAACTGGTGGACGGACCAGCGACTCCCAGCGCTCGATTGCTGTCGCTCGACCACCTGGACAAGCCACAGGGATTCCCGGATATCGGCAGTGCCACGCAGGCTTTCCGATTCCGACGAATCAGACACCTGAACCAGCGCGAAGCCGCCCTTGAGGAAATCTGGCTCGATGGACGTCATGCCGAGCACATCGATGCGGCAGAAGTCACCGACTCACTGTACCGCTTCTACCGTGATGTCTTGGGTTTTCGCATTACACGCGTCGAGGACCGAGTCGGTGTCGGACCTCTGCCTGACTGGGCACCGGAATCGTGGCGTCAGCGCCATACCGGCGACTGGGGCTTCATCGAGCGGCTATCACGGGATCAGGATGGCGAGCTGGCCGAATACTCGCGAACCTGGTTCGATCCGCAGCATGTTCGATTTGTCAGTCGTTGATATCGGCAGAAACGAGACAGGCGCGTTGCAAGGCAGGAACCCTGCCATTGCAATGACGCCTGCGACAATGCAAGGTCTGCCAGGCTGGCGATCAGCGCTGCCACTCAGTCGTCGCCGAGTCGTTCCCGCCGTTCCATTTCCTCACGATAGGCTTCCTGAATCTGCTGCAGCACGGAACCGACGTCCGCTTCCTGCTCTTCGCGAGCGTATTTCCCTGTCAGTGTCATGTCCGGATGCAAGGCACCGGCTTCATGCAAGGCCCACATCTCTTCCGCGTAGCGCGTCTCGGCCAGCTCCGGCACATACCGGGCGTAATAGCGTGTGATATTGGCCACGTCCCGGGCCAGCATGGTCGGCGCGTGGTTGTTCCCGGCAGCATCAACCACCTGCGGCAGATCAATGATGACCGGCCCCTCTTCGGTCATCAACACATTGAATTCCGACAGGTCGCCATGCACCAGTCCTGCACACAGCATGCGCAGCACATAGTGCATCATGGTCTTGTGATCGGCAGCAGCTCTTTCCATCGGTATTAGCACATCGTTCAATCGCGGTGCAGCTTCACCCTGCGCATCCGTGATCAGCTCCATCAACAGCACGCCGTCGAAACATCCGAATGCCTCTGGCACACGAACACCGGCATCACGCAATCTGTACAGCGCCTCCACTTCGGTGTTCTGCCAGGCTTTCTCCTGTTCTTCACGCCCGAAACGCGTACCCTTGTCCATCGCTCGCTGGCGACGGCTGTTGCGCACCTTGCGTCCCTCCTGATACTGGACAGCCTGCTTGAAGCTGCGCACAGCCACATCCTTGTAGACCTTGGCACAGCGAATCCGACCCTCACTGCGCACCAGGTAGACCGTGGCTTCCTTGCCACTCATCAGAGGTCGCAGGACTTCATCGATCAGACCGTCTTCCAGCAGCGGCTGGAGTCGCTTGGGCGTCTTCACGAGACAGAACCGTTCATGATCAACCCCGCCTAGGCCTTCTTGACGAATTGCGATTTGAGCTTCATCGCCCCGATGCCATCGATGCGACAGTCGATATCGTGATCGCCTTCCACCAGACGAATGCTCTTCACCCGAGTACCGACCTTGACCACCGCCGATGAGCCCTTGACCTTCAGATCCTTGATCACGGTAACGGTATCGCCATCCACCAGAGGATTCCCGTTCGCATCCCTCACCGACCCGGCGTCGTCATCCGGTGCGTTGTCAGTGGCCGACCATTCATGAGCGCACTCGGGACAGACCAGCATCGTCCCGTCCGGATAGGTATAGCTCGATTGACATTCCGGACAGGCAGGAAACTCGCTCACGCAGTTCGACCGCCATGGGCCCGAGAACGGGATCGGCGACTGCGGTTGGCGGCCTGGGTTCCGGCTGGCTGCACCTTGCCGGCACCGGAACGAGCGTTGGCGGAACGCCCCTGCGAACCACGGCCTCGGCCCGCGGGAGAACCCTGGCTTCGACCACCACCCTGTCGACCCTGGCGGATCGGCTCGGCCTTGATACTCGGATCAGGCTCGAAGCCTTCGATCTGGACGCGCGGCAACTCGCGATTGATCAGGCGCTCGATGTCGCGCTGCAACTTGTCTTCGTCGATGCACACCAGCGATACCGCCTTGCCGGACATGCCGGCGCGAGCCGTACGCCCGATGCGGTGTACGTAGTCTTCCGGTACATTCGGCAGTTCGAAGTTCACTACATTGGGCAATTGATCGATATCCAGCCCTCGAGCGGCGATATCGGTCGCCACCAGCACCCGAATCTGCCCCTCCTTGAAACCGGCCAGCGCACGAGTCCTGGCACCCTGGCTCTTGTTGCCATGAATGGCCGCCGCAGACAGACCGTCTCGTTCCAGTTGTTCGGCCAGACGGTTGGCACCATGCTTGGTACGTGTGAATACCAGCACTTGCTGCCATTGCTCGTCATGGATCAGTTTCGACAGCAATTCGCGCTTGCGCCCCTTGTCGACCCGATACACCTGCTGTTCGATACGATCAGCGGTTGCGTTCTGCGGAGCGACTTCAACCAGTTGCGGATCGTTCAGCATGCGTTGAGCCAGCTGCTTGATCTCACGTGAAAACGTTGCCGAGAACAGCAGGTTCTGCCGCTCGCTGGTATCGGGCAGCAGTGCCAGCACTCGCTTGACATCATGAATGAAGCCCATGTCCAGCATGCGATCGGCCTCGTCCAGCACCAGAACTTCCAGCTGGGACAGATCGACGGTGCCTTGACCGGCGTGATCCAGAAGACGACCCGGTGTTGCAATCAGTATATCGACCCCCTTGCGCAGCTGACTGATCTGCGGATTGATGCTGACACCACCGAAGACAACGGCCGATCGAAACTTCAGGTACTTGCCATAGGTGGCAACGCTCTCGGTGATCTGTGCAGCCAGCTCACGCGTGGGAGTGAGAATGAGGGCTCGTACCGGTGGACTGCCCTTGCGACCACCATTGCCACGGCGTGGTGATTGCGACAGTTTCTGCAACAGTGGCAGGGTGAAACCTGCGGTCTTGCCGGTGCCGGTCTGGGCACTTGCCATGACATCCTTGCCGGTGAGTACCAGCGGAATGGCTTTTTGCTGAATGGGAGTGGGAGTTTCGTAGCCTTCTTCGAGAACGGCTTTCAGGACCTCGGACGACAGGCCCAGTGCTTCAAATGACATGTATTGTTGATTTCACAAATGGACAACGGCTCATGGGCCATCTGGCGGCAAGGCTGTTGTCAGGCAAAGGAGACTGCACAGTCTGATTCTGACCCGGCAGTCGGAGCGTGTGCGCTCAGGAAGTTGACCGAAGATCAGTTTGTCTGATTACAGCTCCACAAGCGCTACCGAATCAATCATTCAAGACTCGGCAGAGTGACCATTGTATAGACCACGCGCTTTTACTGTCACACTTTATGCCAGTTCTCGATCCTGCGTCCCCTTTCATCGAACAGGAAAACTGCTGACAAACAGCCTGAAACAGCGAAGAATGGCTGTAAACAGCCATTCTTCGGTACTCATTGACCCCGATTGACACCGAGACATCACCCGGGAACATGTCTTGAGAACAAACCTCATGAACTGAGCGACTTCACGAAATCTCCAGGCTGGTCTACAGGTCCGCCATTTCCGCCAACGGGGTATCCAGTTTGTCACCCAGCATCATCTCCAAGGCCAGTGGTTTGCCGTTGATATCGACGATCAATTCGCTCAGAGTCATATCGGACTTGTAACTGACCCCATCGGCAACGATGATCTGCTGTGCCTGAGGCGACATCATGAACATTCCCAGAGGCGTCTGGTCAATGGCAGCCACATCGGCATCCAGATGCGCTTCCAGTGTCACTGCATTCAACAGGTCCCTGAGCGTGACGATGGACGCCAGCCCGTTGACAGGATAAGCAGCAGCGGTTTCATCGATCATGCTGATGCCATAGGCCAGACTGGCATCTCCACCGTCATTGCTGAAACCAAGCGCAACATCCACACCGGTGCCAGGGCCGATCATTGGCGCATAGGCGTCCAGAATACGCCTGGTGATTTCCTCATCGTCAGAGAACATCGCATCGGTCAACGACACTTGACTGATGGTGTCGACATAGTGCTCGATACCCTCGATGGAGAGTTTCGTTACCGCCGTCTCCAGTGAAAACGCGTTGATGGGCAACAGGCTGTCGATACGCCCGACCGACATTCTTGACTGACTGCTCAGCAAATCGCCGTCCACGGTGGTGTCGCCATGAAAACCGATGGAACCCAGCGTTGCCTGCAAGTTCATGTCGTCTTCGGCACGGATCGACAACGTATCGAAATCGACACCATGGGAGCCGGAATAGACCGACTGACTGATACGGGTCAGTTCCGTCCTGATCTTGCCCGGCGAGAGATGCAAGGCATTGCCTGCGCGAGCCCATTCGAAGGCACCCAGGATACCGCTACCGGACACCGCATCCCCGCTAACGCTGACTGAGTAGTCGACACCGCCAAAATCGACGCTGGTGCCGTTCTCCAGGAATCGATAGGGGCTGACCTGCAGGTGGTTGTCGATGTGACCATCGAAACCGACCTGTGTATCGACGACAAAGGGTTCGGCCTCGGTGAATCCACTCAGGAACTCGACCAGAACCTCGGGCAGCGAGCCATCACGCAGCAGTGTGGTCCTGATGGTTGCAGCCCCAACGCGCACAGCGCCACCATCGACACCGACGGGTGAATGATCGATCTCATGTTGCAGGCGAAACAGGACTTTTGCATCGGCAGACGCCGAATCCAGCACTTGCGTGACTGCATGGCTTCGGGTCAGACCACCGCCATAGGACTCGTTGACCAGCGTGAAGGGCTTCAATTCATTGAGCTGCGTCAACAGCTGATCATAGGCACTCTGTGTCTGGGTTCCCGAATACCAGGAGGCGCCTGCCCAGGACGCACCGGCGACCAGGGGAACAGCCAATAGCAGTTTCTTCATTTGACGAGTGTATTCCTGAATGAACGTTGAGTGCTGCCATGGAGCAGATCGCCTGGAACGTCGCAGAGCTCTCTGTGTTTGATCCTGTAGCGTTTGCTGTATCAGGCAGATGTAGTCGACAATGCCGAATTGTGATGTAACACTGCCGGCAACAGCCGAGGCTGATGCGCAATCACAGCCTCAGGCACGCTCCCGGGGGACGGCCTGGCATACGGCCACCTGGCTCATGCGTACCGACAGATCAGTAGAACAACAACAGACACCCGACCGCAACCACCATCAGGCGAAATGGGATTCCACGCTCGCTGGTTATGGCATGGGAGATGGCCGCCAGACCGGCTGCTACCAGTGCTGCGGCCAGGATTGCCGACCAGGGAGCGGTAGCGATCTCG
The DNA here is from genome assembly GCA_947495035.1 of uncultured Granulosicoccus sp. GTDB lineage: Bacteria > Pseudomonadota > Gammaproteobacteria > Granulosicoccales > Granulosicoccaceae > Granulosicoccus. The sequence goes on along the minus strand of CANLXI010000013.1, from coordinate 174,466 downwards.
AGAATGCCCGGATGACTGATCATGCTCAATGGAATCAGGTAGAGTCCCAGACCCAGCGCCATGGCATAGCGGGCAACCTTCAGCCAGTTCTCGCCGACCATGCCAGCGGCGATGAACACCGCACCGCAAACCGGCGGTGTGATGGTACTCAGCAAGGCGAACCAGAACACGAACAGATGCGTGGTGAGCAATGGCAGACCCAACTCGGTCAATGCAGGCCCGGCAACGGATACGCAAATGACATAGGCAGCTGTTGTGGGCACTTCCATGCCCAGAATGAGACAAGCCAGCGCCGTCAACAGCAAGGCAGGTACCAGATGCCCGCCAGACAAGGACAGGATGGCCGATGTCAGCTTCACCCCCAGGCCCGTGATGCCAAGTACACCAATGATGATCGAGGCACACAGGATGATGCTGGCAATCGTGGCAATCTGCTCACCCGATTGAATGCACAGCGATTCGAGCCGCTGCGCAAACAGGCGCAGACCCGGTCGCAGCCGATCATTGAAAAACAACAATACAAATCCGGCACCGATGGCCAGACAGGCTGCATATTGCGGTGTTCGCCCCAGGACAAACATGCCAAGCAGCAAGGTGGTGAAAGGCACCAGAAAGAAACCGGTCGTGATCAGGACCAGTTTCGCGTCGGGCAACTGCTCGCGACTCAAGGGTTGCAGGTCGAAACGCCTGGAAAATCCGTTGATTCCGAACCAGACGGCCAGAAAATACAACAGCGCGGGGAGGCTGGCCGCTGTCATGATGCTGGTATAGCTGATACCGGTGAGTTCGACCATGACGAAGGCTCCGGCCCCCATCAGAGGCGGCATGATCTGCCCGCCCGATGAGGCGACAGCCTCCACGGCTCCTGCCAGCGCCCTGGGGTAGCCGAGCCTGGTCATGGCTGGCAGGGTCACGGTACCGGTGGAGGCGACATTGGCCGATGCCGAGCCGGATATGGAGCCGAACAACGCCGATGAGACCACCGAGACCTTGGCCGCCCCCCCCTTGAGTCGGCCAGCGGCCCGTGTGGCCAGGTTCATGAATCCTTGACCCGCTTCACCGGCATTGAGAACCGCACCGAAGATCACGAATATGGCAACGATGCTGACGGACACACCTGTCAGGCTGCCCCACAATCCACCCTCGGCAATGGTGAGCGTGCCCAGAAAACTGCTCAGCGGTGTTCCGGGGTGACCGAATTCTCCGGGAATGTACTGGCCGAGCAAGCCATACAGCAGAGCCAGCAATGCCACCAGTGGCAATGGCCAGCCAATGGCGCGTCTGGCCATCTCCAGCACACCGATCAGCAGAATTGCGGCTATCGCTGTCTGGAAGTGATTCTCCAGAAACCCATACTGATCACCGAGTGTGTCGTGCTGCCAGACAATCCACAGACAGGCCGGCAGGCAGATGGCAAACAGCATGACCCCCAGGGTCCGGTTCAGCGGCGAGACATCCCTGTCCGGAACGTCCGGCCGAAATGCAGCCAGAAACACCCAGGGCAAGGCGAGTGCCATGTGCAGTGGCCGACTGACCAGATTGGGAATCAGCCCGCTGAACACCAGCCACAGATGGAAGCCTATGGACAGGGCACCCAGCAGCGCCCAGGGCAAACGGCATCCGGTTTGTCTGGCAGTCATCATGGAATGTACCTTTATCCGGTCCGTAGCCTCTGCGGCAGTTCAGTCGATCAGGGTCTCTGTGCTGCAGTCAGTTCCATGCCGATTTCATCGTAATACCGAACGGCCCCGGCATGCAGTTGCCCGAGATTCTCCATCAAGGCAGCATCTACACTACCCCACCACGCTGACGTGCCGCTCATCGCCTGTTTCTGTTCCCAGTACGTTCGTGTCATCTGATAAGCCGTTTCCTCGTCCATGCCCGTGGTGGTGTAGGCGACAACCGGTAGCGAGGTAGTGACGATATCCTCTTCCTGCCCACTGTAGGTGCCCGCCGGAATGACCATGCGTGTTCGACCGCTTGTCCCGATCTGCTCGTCATCCAGCGACAGTACCTGCACTCCGGTGCTGGCGGCGGCTTCGATGACATTGGGCGCCGGCCATGAACCGGCAGTCACGAAACCGTCAATCTGCCCGTTCTTCAGCGCCGCCACGGCGTTCGACAATTCCACCTCGGCCAACTCGACCTTGCCTTCCAGACCGAACAGGGTCAGATACCTTGCCCCTTCGGTGGCGCCGAACGAGCCCTTGCCAAGCAGTATCGTCTTGCCCGCCAGACCGGCAATATCCTCGATACCACTGTCGGATGCCACCACGAAATGCATGGTCAGAGACGGGATCGGGAACAATGCTCGAATCTCGTCGAAGGCGGGTCGACGCTTGCCTTCGAACATGGCCTTGCCGGACTGCGCCAGCCCGACCAGCGCCGGCGGCGTGGTGAATACATAGTTGCCCTGACGGATGCCGGCCTCCATCACGTTCTGCACGGATCCCTGGCTTTCCTCGACCGTCACGCTGATGTCTCCATCACTGCCCTTCTTCATGGCCTCCGCCAGCTCCACCGCCATCTGGTAGTACGAAGAACCGGTCTTGGCCGACTTGTAGGTCACGCGGGTCTCCGCCAGCGTTGCAGTTGCGGCAAGCAACAGCAGGCTGCCAGTCAATACTGAGGTGATCGATTTCATCAGGGTTCTCCAGTGATTCCAAGGTTGCGCTTCGCAATCTCGCAGTGTACCCGAGTGGCTCTGCGGCTTGATGCATGGGAACGAGTCTGAACATGAGCGGCAAGTCTGTCTACAATGGCAGATCAGGCAGTGCACCGTGCTCTGCTGCTTCCTATCTCACGACTGTATGCCGGCATGGCCGGACGGGAATCGACATGACTCGTCAAACAGGTGGACAACTACTGGTCAACGCTTTGAAGAACCACGGCGTGGAACGCGTATTCTGTGTACCCGGCGAAAGCTATCTGCCAGTACTCGATGCGCTGTATGACAGCGGTATCGAAAATACCCTGTGCCGCCAGGAAGGCGGAGCTGCCATGATGGCCGAGGCCTGGGGCAAACTGACCGCAACACCGGGCATCTGTTTTGTCACACGTGGCCCCGGGGCAACCAATGCCACCGCCGGTTTGCACGTTGCCTTGCAGGACTCGACGCCGATGATCCTGTTCATTGGCCAGATCGACACCGGCATCCGGGAACGCGAAGCCTTTCAGGAAGTGAACTACCACCGTTTCCTGGGTGAGTCGGTGAAATGGGTGGCCGAGATCGAAGACGCCGAACGCATGGACGAGATGATTTCCCGAGCGTTCCATGTCGCCACCTCCGGTCGACCGGGACCCGTAGCGCTGGCCTTGCCGGAGAACGCGCTGTCTCAGCTGGCCAGTTCAAAGCCGGTAGCCCCCTGGCAACAGATCGAGACCTGCCCCGGCGAAGAACAGATGGCGCAACTGACCGACCTGCTTAAGGATGCGCTCAGACCGATGGTCATCCTCGGGGGTTCGCGCTGGAACCAGGATGCGGTTCTCGGCTTCCAGAGACTCGCGCAACAATGGCAACTGCCTGTCGCCTGCTCGTTCAGACGTCAGATGCTGTTCGATCACACCCACGGCAATTATGCCGGCGATGTCGGCATCGGCATCAACCCGGCTCTGCGTCAACGCATCGAGGAAGCCGACCTGCTGCTCATGATCGGTGCTCGCCTGTCCGAAATGCCCTCCCAGGATTACACCCTGCTGGATATTCCGAGTCCGCAGCAGACGCTGGTTCATGTACACCCCGGTGCCGAGGAGCTGGGACGTGTCTACAGACCGACCCTGGCCATTCATGCCAGTCCGACGGCATTTGTGGCCTCCTTCGAATCCCGATCCATTCCAGCTGGCGTCGCTGACCGCTCGGCTCGGGTCGAATCCGCGCATCAGGACTACCTGTCCTGGTCAACACCTGACGATATCGTCACTCCCGGCGATGTGCAGATGGGCAAGGTCATGCAGTCGCTGCTGGCAAGCCTGCCTGAGGATGCCATCATCACCAATGGTGCCGGCAACTACGCCAGCTGGATTCATCGGTTCTGGAAATTTCGCCATTACGGCTCGCAGCTGGCACCCACCTCCGGTTCCATGGGCTATGGCCTGCCAGCGGCCATCGCTGCAAAACTGTGCGAGCCCGAGCGTACCGTGGTTGCATTTGCCGGTGACGGCTGCTTCCAGATGACAATGCAGGAGTTCGGTACGGCCGTCCAGTCAGGTGCCAACATCATCGTGTTGCTGATCGACAATGGCATTTACGGCACCATCCGCATGCATCAGGAACGACACTTTCCCGGCAGAGTGTCGGCCACCTCCTTGCAGAATCCGGATTTTGCAGCATTGGCCCGTGCCTATGGTGCGTTCAGTTGTACGGTCAGGAACGACGCCGAGTTCCTGCCGGCCTTGCAACAGGCCATGGACGCCGAAACACCGTCCCTGATCCACGTGTGCATCAGCGCAGAGGCCATCACCCCCACGATGACGCTGAGTCAGATTCGGCAACAGGCTGAAAAGGCGGCAGCAAGTACTGACACCGCCGCTGCTCGGGGACGCTGAGCCCGGAGTAGCCACGCTGGTGCTACCCCGGTCATGCAGATGGCTGTAGCGACGGATCACGCAGCCGTTGACGCCACAGTCACGCTCCTGTCAACGGCCCTGATCGCGCAGTGCCTTGTTATCGGGGTCGTAAGGTGATTCGGCGACCACGGTAGCCGATCGCCGGTGTCCGAGAACGTTGATTTCCACCGCCGTTCCGGGCACCGCCAGTTCGGGTCTGATGTAGCCCAGAGCCAGGCTCTGGCCGATGCGATGCCCGAAACCGCCTGAGGTGATGTAGCCGACGAGCTCATCCCCCCGATGGACGGGACAACCGTACAGCGCATCGGTCGCGTTGATCCTCTCGGCATCGTCACCGGCAACGTCCGCCTTGTCCAGCACGAAGGTGGCAAAGACATCCGGCAAGCCGGCCGCCGCTTCCTGCAGCAGTGACTCCTTGCCGATGAATGAGGTCTTGTTCAGGTCAACGAAGCGGTCCAGCCCCGAGCGCAGCGGCGAGTACTCGTGGTCCAGATCCACTTTCCAGGCACGGTAGCTCTTTTCCAGTCGCATGGATTCCATCGCGTACATGCCGAAATCCTGCATGTCATGCGCCGACCCCGCCTCCATCAAGGCGTCATACAAGGCCAGCTGACGGGCTGCCGGTACATGCAACTCCCAACCGAGCTCACCCACGTAGTTCACCCGCAAGGCCTGCACCTGTATACCGGCCAGCTCCAATGGCTGACACGTCAACCAGCGAAAGGCCTCATTGGAGAGATCGGTATCGGTCAGCGTCTGCAGTACATCCCGCGAGCGTGGTCCGGCCACCACCAGTGTGCCGTGCTCGTCACTGATATCGGACACGGTGATGCCACCCTGCGCTGGCAGATGATCGGTCAGCCATTGAGAGTCATGCCACTTGGCCGCAGCGGCGGATATCAGCCAGTAGTGTTCCGCGGCCAGTCGCGTCACGGTCATCTCCGACCAGACGCCGCCACTCTCGGCACAGAAATAGGACAAACCGACCCGTCCGATACCGGGCAATCGACCCGCGATCATGGTGTTCAGCCAGTCGGATGCTCCTTCGCCCTTGAGCTCGAATCGGCTGAAACCGCTCAGGTCCAGTAGGCCCACATTGTCACGAACATTGCGACACTCCTGTCCGACCGCGTCGAACCAGACTCCGTGCTGGTAGGAGGGACTCTCTTCGGCCGTATCCTGCTCCCGGGCAAACCAGGTTGCCCGCTCCCAACCGCCGCGCGCACCGAAGCGGGCACCCTTGGCCTGCAGCCTGTCGTAGCAGGGAGACACCTTGCGAGGACGCCCGGCAGGACGCTCTTCCACCGGGTAGTTGATGGCGTATTCATGCTGGTACAGCTCGATGGCCCGATCCACCACATAGTCCTGATCGGCATAATCGGTATAGCGCCTTGGATCCAGATTCCACAGATCCCATTCCGGCTTGCCGTCGATGATCCATTCGGCAATGGACTTGCCCGCACCACCGCCCTGACAGATGCCGAAACTGAACCCCGTGACATGAAAGAAATTCGGCAAACCGAAGGCAGGACCGATATAGGGAGCTCCATCCGGCGTGTACGGGATCGGACCGTTGATGACGCGCTGTACGCCGACACTACCCAGGATTGGCATGCGTTCGCAGGCCTTCTCGATATACCATTCGAGTCTGTCCAGATCATCCGGGTACAACTCGTAGGCAAACTTCTCGGGAATGCCGCCATCCTTCCAGCGTGCCGTTGCCTTCATCTCGTAGGGCCCCAGAATCAGGCCGGTTTTCTCCTGCCGCAGATAGTAGGAATCGTCCGGATCACGTACCAGTGGCAACAGACCCTCGGTGGCTTCGAGTTCGGGAATCGACTCGGTGACCAGATACTGGTGCTCCATCGTGACCAGAGGCAGAAACCTGCCACCCAGTCGAGCCACTTCTGCCCCACGATAGCCACCGGCGTTGACCACGTATTCGGCAATGACATCCCCCTTGTCGGTTGCAATCTTCCACTCGCCATTGGCCATGCGCGAGATTCCCGTCACTCGCGTGAAGCGGTGGATGCTCGCCCCCGCCTTTCGTGCATGAGCGGCCAGCGCCTGTGTCAACTGGCTGGGATCGATGTCGCCATCCACGGGGTCCCACAGAGCACCCAGCAATTCATGATCCTGCAGAAACGGATGACGCGCCTTCATTTCGGCAGTATCCAGAATCTCGTACTCCAGCCCCAGGGTGTTGGCCATGGCGCTGACATGACGAAACTCTTCCATGCGTTGTCTGGTCTGTGCCAGACGAATCGATCCGGTCTGATGATAATTGATCGGATACAGGGGATCGTCACACAGCCTGGCGTACAGCTGCGTGCTGTAATGCTGCAACTTGATGATGTTGCGCGAACTGGAAAACGTCGGGATGTTGCCGGCTGCATGCCAGGTGGATCCGGAGGTCAGTTCATCCATTTCCAGCAGCATGCAATCGGTCCAGCCACGCTGGGCCAGATGATAAAGCGCACTGGTACCGGCCACACCACCACCGATAATGACGACACGGGCTTGTGATTTCACGCTGATTCCTCTGTCTGGTTATCCACGGACTGGCATGACAGGACCTTGGGCGGTTCGTTCACCGGGGTGAACCCCGAGGTGATGTCATGTCGTGGCTCTGTGGCTGTGTCGGTATGAGACAGACAGGGTTTCGACCCTGATCTGTGGAACCTTGTACCGCCTTGCCGCAGTGTCTCAAGTATCGTCCTGTCAATGAACAACCAACAGGAGGCAGACGACCGTTTGGCGACACAAGACGACACGGGCGCGGGGATGACGCTGTCCAATCGCTCAATGAGCCTCTGCCAGGCTCACAGCTCAGACCTTGTCATCCCTTCTTCGAGCTTCCGTTGGCGAGCACCCGAACTGGCGGCGGAATCGTCTGGAAAAATAATCTGCCGAAGCGAACCCGACAGCAGTGGCAACGTCCATGACGCTCAAGGTTGTCTGGCGCAGCAGCTCACGCCCGGCCTTCAGGCGCAATGCCTGATAATGGAGAGTGGGTGTTGTCTGCAGATAGGTGCGAAACAGACGCTCCAGTTGTCGGGACGACAGGCCAACCATCTCCGCCAGCTCACTGGTGGCAATCGGCTGTTCCAGATTGACTTCCATGAGCTCGATGCAACTGACAAGGCCTGCGTGATGAATACCGGAGCGTTCCACGATGCTGCGCCGCTGCGGATCGGTGGCTGCTCGAATCCGCGTGGAAATGAACAGATCGGCCACCTGCAGTGCCAGTGTCGAGCCATGATCCTGGCGTATGATCGCCAGCATCATGTCCAGCGCTGCTGTCCCACCAGCGCAGGTGAACAGGCCCTCGTCTTCCTCGAACAATTCACTGGTGACGGCAATGTGGGGAAAGGCCTCGCGAAAGCCCGGCATGTTTTCCCAGTGAATGGTACAGCGTCGATGCCGGATCAGGTCCGCCTGCGCCAGCAGATAGCTTCCCGTATCCAGCGCACCAATCCGGGAACCCTGGGCGGCATACTGTCGCAAGGCACGCAGAGCCTTGGAGTCCTTGTAGGACAAGGGCTCATGCGGTCCGCAGACGATGACTCGATCGAAGCGATCGCCACTGCCGATTTCCCGATCAACCGCCAGTTTCATGCCGTTGTTGGCAATGGCATCAGCAGTCGAGGTACCCAGCAAGGTCCATTGATAGAGCGCCTGCCCACTGAATCGATTGGCCGCGCGCAGGGGTTCCACCGCCGCGATGAAGGGTAGCATGCCAAAGGTATCGGGCAGAAAGAACGCGATGGATTGCCGGGCCTCTCCGTCGATGACCCCGAATCGCCGATAGTCGGCTGCCCTGTCCGTGGCAACTTCCTGTTTATCGCGCACCGGCCGTCCCGCTCGACGTCACGCCGCGTTGCGTTCGTCCAGAAAGCGCGCCAGCTCGGCAACGGTCGGATAGTCGAACAGGTCGGTGATATCCACCTGATCCGGCCAGTTGTCCTCGATCGCCGCATGAATCTGCGCCAGGGTCAGAGAGCTGATACCCAGTTCGAACAGATTGTCCTCGGCCGCAACCGTCATGTCCTCGACCTGTGCATTGCAGATCGCCAGCAGACGTGAAGTGGTATCCCCCGCCTCTGCTGCCTCATCGACGGATTCCGAAGTGGCGTCAGTGTCGCTTGACGACGCTTGCAGCAGAGCCTCGTATTCGCCCTGCTCCAGCGCCTCTACCAGCAGAAAGCGCTGCACCTTGCCGCTGGTTGTCTTGGGAATGCGTGGCACCGGTATCACGGCATGCACGGCAACCCCGACGGTTTCTCCGAGCAGACGGGTCATGTCACGGGCCTTGTCCACCAGGTCGGCCGCTTCCGCGCGATGCAGAACGAATATCAGCAGCTTCTCTTCCCCGGTCTCGGCCACACGCCGACTGGATATCGCCAGTTTGCCTCGCTCGACCAATCCGGCCTGCAGAATGATCTCTTCCAGATCGTGCGGATACACATTCTGACCGCTGACAAAGATGATGTCCTTCGAGCGACCGGTGATGTACAGCTGACCCGCATGCATGAAGCCCAGATCTCCGGTATTCAACCAGCCATCGCCATCGATGGTCTGTCGATTGAGCTCGGGTTCGCGATAATAACCGGCGGTGACATTCTCGCCATGGATGCAGATATGCCCGGTCGTGTCATCTGGCAGAGCAGCTCCTCCTTCATCCGTGATGCGAATGCTGACATCCTTCACCGGATAGCCGACAGAGACGAACTCCACACCACGCTCTCCACCGTCGACAGTATCGAACATGGCGTCATCGGGTCTGGCGGTGCGGGCGTCGAACAGGCTGACCTGCTGGGCAATGCCCAGTCGAGTCCGGTCTATGACCAGGGTGGAAAACGTACTGTCCAGCGCCGGAAAGGCCACCGCCAGACTCGCTTCGGCCAGTCCGTACACCGGATACATGGAGGCAGGGTTCAGGCCCAAGGGTGCCAGCGCCGTCACGAATCGATGACACAGGGACACCGATATCGGCTCGGCACCATTGAAGATCAGGCGAATGCCTGACAGGTCCAGCGATTCGAATTTCTCCGGTTTGAAGGATTTGAGCAGATGCTGAAAACCGAAATTGGGCGAACACAACACCGTGGCGCCGGCCAGTACGGCTTCGTCCAGCCAGGCGCCGGGCCGGCGCACGAAGACATCCGTTGGCATCAGAGAGTGATTGTTGTCCATGAAGACCGGCGTCAGATGAAAACCGATCAAGCCCATATCGTGAGTGAGCGGCATCCAGCTGAACTGGTGCTCGGTGGGCGTCATGCCGGAGCTGCTGACAATGGAACGCAGATTGGTCAGCAGGTTCCGGTGAGTCAGTACCACGCCCTTGGGTGTACTGGTGGAACCGGAAGAGAACTGGATGAATGCAACATCATTCTCGTCAGGCGCATGAATCGCAGGTTCTGCCGCAGCAGGTGCCACCTGATCCGATATCACCGTGCGCTGGCTCAACTCGGCAAAGCCTTGCTCCAGGTCGTTCTGTGCAGCAAAGTCCTGCAAGCGCTCGGCAGTGCGGGCATCGGTGAAAAGGCCCGGTCTGTCGAGCGTCGAGGCGATACGAAAGAGTTTGAAGCGGTGTTCGGAACTGTTGCCGCCCGATACGGGAACAGCGGTGATACCACCGAGCAGACAGGCCCAGAAGCCTTCCAGAAAATGCGAATTGTCTGCTGTCTGAATGATCAGCTGGCTACCCGGCTGCAAGCCTGCATTCTGAAATTGTGCAAGCCTGGCACGGGCTCTCGTCAACAGTTCACGATAAGGCAGCTGTTGCCGTTTGCCTTGCCCTTCGATCAGGTTGACATGGCTTTCGCTGCCGGCCCTGTCCAACAGCATGTCGGTGAGTGTTTGATGGTTCATGCAATTCACAAGGCTCTTGAAGCAATCCTGCAGGACGTCAGCGCAATTCCGGCATCAGCATGATGCTGTGCAGGGAACGCAGATTGATATGGGGTTCAACTGTCACCGGTTTGCCGGCAACATGGGTAAAGCGGATATGTCTGGCCAGCAGGCCCAGATGCAGTTGCATATCCACTATCGAAAAGAATTCGCCAATACAACGTCTGGAACCCAGTGAAAACGGGTAATAGACGTGCCGGTTTCGCTGCCGGCTGGCTTCCTCGCTGAAACGCTCGGGCAGGAATTGTTCCGGCGCGTCCCAGTAGCGTGCGTCGCGATGCAGCAGATAGGGGCACAGGAACACATCCGCACCTGCCGGTACCAGGGTGTCCTGTTCCTCGCCGGGCAATCGGTCCTCGTTGATCGCCTTGCGGGAAAACAGCCAGACCGGCGGGTACAGTCGCAAGGTCTCGTCGATGATCTGCCGCGTGTAGCGCAGCGCCGGCAGATCGGCAAAGCCCGGCGCATGATCCAGCGCGTCGACTTCCTCATGCAACAGGGACTCTGCACGGGCATCCTGCGACAACAGATACCAGGCCCAATTGAGGGTTCCGGCCGTGGTCTCATGCCCGGCCACGATGATGGTCATGACTTCGTCGATCAGCGCCTTGTCGGACATCGGCTGACCGCTGTCCTTGTCACGGGTTTCCATCATCAGCGACAGGAAATCGTGTTCGATGCGGTTCTGCTCTCGTCGCCGCGCCATGATGGCCGCCACGTGGCGTGTCAGCGCACGGAAACGCATTGCCAGCTTCAGATCCCGAGTGACATCCTCGACCAGCATGGCAAAGGGATTGACACCTTCCTGCGCGATCAACTCGTCCAGATCCTGACTGAACAAGGCTCGCAGGATGACCTCCAGTGCCAGATCGCTCATTTCGGTGGTGATGTCCACCACCGTACCGCTGACGGCTTTCTCCTGCCATTGGCGCAACCTGACCTCGTTGCAGCCTTGCATCATGGCGGCCTGCGCCTCGATGATCCGGCGGTGAAACACCGGCTGGATCATGCGTCGTTGAGAACGCCAGAAGTCGCCATCGCTGACAATGATGCCATTGCCCAGCAGCATCTTCACCCGTTCGAAGCCGACACCCTTGTTGTAGTTGCGGTGATTGCCGATCAGGACGTGGCGCACATGATCCGGGTTGTTCAGCACCAGTGCCGGAGACTGCCGCTCCAGAGGCTTGACGGTGATGGTGTCCCCGTATTGTTCCTTCCAGAGCGCGAGTTTCTCGAACGAGGCATCGTCCACATTGACATCGAATGGCTCTTGCGGCCCGGGAGCCTGCCTGGCAGCCACATCGCTCGACGATGCTTCGGTCACGGTGGAATCGGTGTGCGACACGGTTCTGGATGGCGGGGTGGTGTGCGACACAAGGAAAGCAATCCGGTTGAACGACCCCGAAGTGCGGGTCGGAAAGAAACTGACTGAATGGTGCGAAAGTATATCATTGAGGACTCCGATCCGTGCCCGAGAGCCACGACGACACCATGAACATGAAACAGAGGCGCCGACAGCTGACCGCCCGGCTGATGCCACCACTGGTATGGGGCCTGATACGCCTGATCTGGAAGACCTGCCGGATAGAAGCCGTGCTGGGTGAACAGCACATGCACGCCTTGCGTGCAGAGCGGACTCCCTTCATTCCCTGCTACTGGCACCAGCAGCAGATTTTCTGCGTCCGTTATCTGCTTGATCAGGCAGCGATGGACCCCGACCTGAAGCTCGGCTATCTGATCAGTCCATCCCGCGATGGAGACATGGCCACGCGCATGTTCTCGTCTCAGGGAGTCCATATCATTCGGGGCTCGGCAACCCGAGGTGGCGCGCAGGCCCTGCGGGACATCTATCTGCAGATTCGCAAGGAAGGTGTCTCGCCGATCGTCACGCCAGACGGGCCAACCGGCCCCATCTACAAGACCAAGGCCGGGGTTGCCATGCTGGCGCAATTGAGCAAGGCTCCCCTGCTGCCTCTGGCCTACCAGGCATCGAGTGTCTGGTATCTGCGATCATGGGATCGCTTCATGCTGCCACGTCCCTTCTCACGCATCGTCATTGCGCTGGAGGAACCGATGCACATCGGTCGCGACGACGCTGCTGACGACTTCCAATCGGCCTGCCAGCGCTTCGACCAGAGACTGGAACAGGCATCAGCCGCCTGCCAGCGATATCTGCGGGACAAGCAGTGAACCAACCACCCGGCGTGAACAGCAAAGTTCATGGCGTTTAACCTCTGAGTTCTGGACGCCCTCTGCGCGCTGCGTCATCGTTGCTTGAACCTCCCAGCACAACGGAATGCCATGCTCCTGCGCGCCCTGTCCATTGCACTCCTGTATTTACATGCAGGAATTGCACTCGCTCAGTCGACAGCCATTCGCTATCTCAACGACTGGCGCTGGGAAGGACAGGCCGCTCCGCTGCTGCTGGCCCTGGATCGCGGCTTCTTTGACGCAGAATCACTCGATGTCTCCCTGGAACCGGGTAATGGCTCCGTCAACACCATCCCTCGAATAGCCTCGGGCGAATTCCAGATGGGTTCGGCTGACATCAACTCGCTGATCACCTGGAGAGACGAGCATCCGGACAGGGACATGAAGGCGGTCTTCATCATCTATAACGAAGCCCCCTATGCCGTCATGGGTCGCCCCTCGCAAGGCGTCACCGGACCGCTGGATCTGGAAGGTCGGGTTCTGGGCGCTCCCCGCTTCGATGGAGCTTTTGCACAATGGCCGGCATTCGTCGTCGCCAACGGCATCATCGAGGAGCGGGTCACCATCAGGGACGTCGGCTTTCCGCAGCGAGAAGCCATGCTTGCCAGCGGCGAGGTCGACGCCATTACCGGCTTTTCGTTCTCCTCCTACATCAGCTTGCAGAAAAACGGTGTGCCATCCAGCGATATCTCACTGATGCTGATGAGCGATTTCGGACTGCATCTGTATGGCAATGCGATCATCGTCAATCCCGAGTTTGCAGCAGCGCATCCGCAGGCGGTAGAGCGATTTCTGCGAGCGCTGGTCAAGGGTATTCAGGAAACCGTCGGCAACCCGACGGCGGCGGTCGAGCATGTGCTGGCACACGCCGGGAATGCCGATCGCGAGATCGAATTGCAGCGACTGGTCATGGCTGTCGGACATCATATCGACACCGAGGAAGTACGCGCCATGGGCCTGGGGGACGTGGTCGAGGCCCGACTCGAAAAATCCATTTCCCAACTGGATGCAATCCATGACTTCGCCAGCAAGTCCACGGCCCGCGATATCTTCGATGACCGCTTCCTGCCCGATTACAGCGCGCGCCGCCTGCCCTGATCAGAAAACGATCTGATATCCGGTGTCGAGCCAGTGTTCCTCCAGGTTGCTGCCATGGCCGATACGATCGACCACGGTGAACAGGCCGTTGCCTTCGATCGGGGTCAGTACACCGTGCCAGACATTGCGATGGTAGTTCACACCCTGCAAGCCGTCGGTCAGGAATACCCGGGGTTTTCCGGGTTTGCCGTCATTGTCCGGCGCAACAATCACCAGAAACGGATCACTGCTCATGGGGATGAAGGCCTGACTGCCCGAGGGATGCCGCTCCAGCATGCTCAGGGTCAGCGGCGAACGGTAGGGATGGGCGTGAAAGATGCTGATGCCCGCCCGCCCATCGCTGAAATCCAGGGTTGCCACATCGGTGTAGCGCGCGCAATTGCCTTGATTGATCATGACCGTGGGTGACGGCTGGACCTGGAGAATGTCACCAAAGGGTTCGAACTCGGCGGCGACCAGCGGAGAAATGGACAAGAGGCTCATTGAAGTGTTTCTCATTGTTTGCAGGGGTAGTCAATCACCCAAATGGGTAAGCCGACAACAGGGTTTCAGTCTGCCAAATCCTGCCGTGATCCGTTACGGTAATATCTTCAGGCAAATCAACATACCGGAGCGATCATGCGCTACTTGGCGTCTCTGTCAGCCAGCGTTCTCTGCATCATATTGTCATTTTCTGTTCAAGGGGTTCATGCCGACAACCTTCCGGCGCCCAGTGGCAAGGTACTGCTGACGATCACGGGAAACATGACGCTTCCCAATGTCGGGAATGAAGTACATCTGGATATTGCCACGCTGGAGAGCCTGCCGACTACCGAATTCGTGACCAGCTCCCCATGGCATGAGTCGGCCGAGCGTTATACCGGCGTTCGTCTGAACGACCTGCTGAGCGCCATCGGCAGCAGCTCCCGGGAAATCGTCGCCATCGGACTGGATGATTACCGCTTCACGATCACCGATCTGGATCTCGAACACTACCCGGTCATGATCGCCTACCGTCAGAATGACAGCTACATCTCGGTCAGAAGCCTGGGCCCCTTGCGAATCATGATGCCCTTTGATGAGTACCCCGAACTCCTGACACCACTCAATGAATCCCGCTCGGTATGGCAATTGGTGAAGATGGAACTGCATTGAGTAGACGCTGGGTTGCCTGGATTCCAGGCCTGGCAGCCTTGATCTGTCTGGTTGTCATGTTGTACCTGCTGGTGCAGATCGACAGCACCCGCAAGCAGTTGCAGGATGATGGTGTACTGGAATTCAACTTCGTGCAGCAGGTCGATCACAATCTGACCGGCTTTGCCCAGAGCCTGCTGGACTACCTGCTGGCCACACCCGCAGAACGCGACCAGCAGCGAGACCTGTACATTCAGAATTACGACATCCTGTATGGCTCGATCCTGCATTCGGGAAACAGCTGGCTTGGACACCTGACCGAACTGCAAAAGGCCCAGGAATTCATGCAACGAACCCGAGAATTCCTGTTGCGCAACGAGCCCTACATGTCGCCCGATCACACCTTCGGCAGGGATCAGCTCATGCAGCTCAAGCGTGAGTCGATCGAACTGTCACAGCTGATCTATGGCATAGGCCTGGAAATGTTCGAGCGCAAATCGATCGTTCGCGACGCCATCTCTCGCCGCATGGACGATCTGTACCGCGCCCTGTGGTTCTGCAGTATCTGTTTCGTGCTGGTATCCCTGACCAGCGTTCTGCTGTTCGTCGCCACGATGCGCCGTGCCGCCAGTCTGCGCTCCGCTGCCCAACTGACCCAGACACAATTGAGCACGGCACTGGATGAGCTGACAACCGGCGATATCGAACGGCGCGCACAGAATCGGTTCATGGCATCGGCCAGTCATGACTTGCGCCAGCCTCTGCACGCACTCGGACTTTACCTGAACGCACTCAGACGGCATGTCTCCACCGATCAGGGGCAGCTCATACTGTCGAACATCAACCGCTCCACCGAAGCGCTCAATCAGTTGCTCAACAGCATGCTGGACCTGTCGAAGCTCGATGCCGGAGTGGTCGATGTCAACTGGACCAACCTGAGCCTGGACGCCGTCTTCGACAATCTGCATCAGAACTTCCTGCCCGAGGCCAACCAGAAGGAGCTGGCACTGGATATCCAGTACAGCGGTCTGTATGTGCACTCCGACCAGGTACTGCTCGAGCGCATTCTCGGCAACCTGGTGGCCAACGCCCTGAACTACACCACCGCAGGCTCGGTATCGGTAAGAGCCACTTCCAGCGATGGCCAGGCTCGCATCTGTGTATCGGACACCGGCCCGGGCATTCCTAACAGTGAGCAGGATGCCATCTTCAACGAGTACTACCAGCTGCAGAACCCGGAACGTGACAGATCCAAGGGGCTCGGACTTGGCTTGTCGATCGTCAAACGGCTGACGCGTTTACTGGACGTCGAACTGTCCCTGAGCTCTGCAGAAGGCATCGGTAGCTCCTTCAGCCTGACACTGCCCTTGGCCAACAGCGCGGACATCGACAGCGCAGGCAACTCCCTGCAGGGATCCACCTCACTCTGCCGCGATACCCTGCACGGACTATCCATTCTGGTAATTGACGACGAGCAGGATGTGCGGGATGGTATGCAGACATTGCTGATTCAGCACGGTTGCGATGTGTCGATTGCAGATTCCGCCGAACAGGCTTGCGAGAACATCATTTCCGAAGACTGGGTGCCGGATCTGATCATTGCCGACTATCGCTTGCGCGACGAGAAAACCGGCGAAATGGCGATCAGACAGGTTCGAGAAGAAGTCAACATGGACGTTCCGGCCATGATCATCACAGGTGATACATCGCCGGCGCGCCTTCGGGAAGCCACCGCCAGTGGTTTTCTGCTGCTGCACAAACCGGTAATTGCCGACGATCTGTACAAGGCAATTACAAGACTGGTAGGAGACAGACCGTGAACATTCTGATGGTAGAAGACCACCGCCTCGTGGCAGACGCCATGCAGGTCATGCTGACCGAGATCGATTCCTCCATCCGGATCACGCCCTGCTATTCCACACAGCATGCGCTATCGGTGATCGATTCCGGCAAGCGTTTCGAACTGGTGCTGACAGACCTGTTCATGCCGGGTATCGACGGAATCGGCCTGCTGGTCGGCCTGCGCAACCGCGACAAGCGCATTCCCGTGGTGGTGATCAGCGGCTCCGATGACGACAAGTACATCCGCACGGCCATGGAAAACGGTGCCTCGGGATTCATTCCCAAGACCCTGCCTGCCGCCGAAATGATCAGTGGCATTCGCAAGGTTCTGGAAGGAGGCAGCTTCTTCCCCGAACGCTTCGCCGCCCTGGACAACCAGCTGCGGCGCGGAGATCTGCCCAGCGCCGGCAATCAGAATGCCAGCAGTCTGCGACCCGGCCAGAAACAGCTGCAAGTGCTGCAATTGATGGCCGATGGCAATTCCAACAAGCAGATCTCGCAGATCGTCGGCATTTCCGAAGCTACGGTGAAATATCACACATCGCAGCTGTTCAAACTGCTGGGCGTGAAGAACCGGACTTCCTGTGTGCGCGAAGCCCAGCAGCGTGGCCTGATCAACAGCTACGAAGACAATTCACCGGATACGCCGGTGGCCTGATAAGCAGGTCGAACGCCAGTACACAGGAACCGACCGATGGCAAGGTAGCTCAGCCGCCGTGATGCAGCTGAGCGCCTGTCACTTGCAGACGCCACTTCGGCTTGTGCTGCTCATGCGGGATGCCAGTACCCCGTACACCAACACGGACAGAGCAGCGACCGACCACTTGACGGCCAGATCCCCCATTGCCCATTGATGCCAGGGAGCACCGGTACCGATGAAGGCGATGCCGAAGAACAGCAGCGTGTCCACAACCGAGCTGATACCGGAAGAGACGCTCGGTGCTACCCACCAGCGACCGACGCGCAGTCTGTCGAAGATGGCCACATCGAGCAATTGAGCGAGCAGAAAGGCCAGGCCGGAGGCAATGGCGATGCGCTGATCGATGGTGTCCACGGACAGTGACAGCAGTACGCCGACGGCGAAGCCGACATACACCACCTTGCGTGCACAGGCAGCGCCCCAGAAACGATTGACAAGGTCATTGACCAGGAAGGCCAGCGGATACGTCAGCGCACCCCAGACCAGCCAGTCATTGATCGGGAAGGCAACCAGGTAATTGGATGCGCCGACAATGACCGCCATGGCAACCACGGCCCACCAGGGAAAACGAGATGTCAAGACAGAACTCCTGAAAACCGGCGATTATAACCCGAGCGGCGGCATTGGCAGGATTGCCGAGCGGATACGCTGCGACAATTGCTGCCTGTGTCGGAAAATCAGGAGCTCGAACGGACCCTTTGCTGGTATCCGGGCCTGCCGATCCAATATCAGAGGTGCGTCAGCCAGCCATGTGTGTCGGCACTCTTGCCCCACTGAATGGCATTGAGTTCCTCGCGCATGGCACGAATTCGTGGCCCCACCTGGCCGCTTCCCACCTTGTACTCCCGCCCACCGTGTATCAAGGTGCCCACAGCGGCCAGCACCGCAGCGGTGCCGGACAGGCCCGCCTCGCAATCGGGCTTTGCCGAACGCTCCAGCAGCTCTTCGACCGTCAGCTCACGCTCCTGCACATCCATGCCCTTGTCACGCGCCAGGGTCAGCAGCGAGTCCCGGGTGACCCCGTGCAGAAAGGATTCATCCAGCGCCTTGGTAATGATCTGGTTACCATCCACCAGAATGAAATTCGCCGCCCCGGTTTCCTGCACATCACCACCCGGACAGAACAGTACCTGATCGGCATTGACTTCGCTTCTTGCCCGCATGATGTGCTTCAGCGCGCTGGCGTAGTTGCCCCCGCCCTTGACCATGCCGTGATCCGGTCCACAGCGAACACCTTTTTCATCCAGCAGCAGACGCAGACAGGCATCGCCGCCGGCGAAGTAGTCGGCAACCGGTGACAACAGCACATACTGCATGGAGCTTGCAGATGGCGCGGCCGCCTTGCCGATGGCCGCTTCGGTACCGATATGTGTCGGCCTGATGTACATGGACGCAGGCGTGTCCGGGATTTCGTCGGCGTACAGAGCAACGATCTCGGTGATCATGCGCGTGGTCTGCTCCTGATCGATGGCCGGCAAATACAACAGCTGGCTGCTTTGCGCAAAGCGCGCCACATTTCTGTCCATGCGGAAGATGGCGACACTGCCATCCACCTGACGGAAGGCCTTCAACCCTTCGAAGCAGGTGCTGGC
Organism: uncultured Granulosicoccus sp.; assembly: GCA_947495035.1. Lineage (GTDB taxonomy): Bacteria > Pseudomonadota > Gammaproteobacteria > Granulosicoccales > Granulosicoccaceae > Granulosicoccus. Next base: position 155,431 of record CANLXI010000013.1, on the reverse strand, counting down.
GTAATGCAGAACATGCGCCCCGGGATGCAGCGATATGGAATCACTGGGTACAATCCGGGCATCACTCCAGCCATCGGCAAAATGGCTGATGACCATCTTGTCCATGAATCGAGTACCAAAATCACCTGCCATAACCACTCCTTCTCATACCAGCAGCTCGCCAGCCAGCCAGCGACGCGATACCGGATTGTTAGTCTGATTGAAAAATATCGTGCAAGGGCTTTGTTCGACAATCCGGCCGTTGTGCATCAGCACGACTTCCTGTGCCAGTCGCCTGACCTGACCTACATCATGACTGACCATGACCAGACGCAAACCTGCCTGCATGGCGACAGTCAGTTGCTGCTCTATGACCAGTGTCGAGGCCGGGTCGACGTTTGCCGTCGCTTCATCGAGGAAGAGCATATCAGGCTTCAGTGCCAGCGCACGTGCCAATGCGACCCGTTGCTGTTCTCCACCCGACAGCCGCTGTGCCGACACATGCATGATCGTCTCCAGTCCGGCATCCTGCAGGGCCTGGATGGCCTGTTGTCTGGCCTGCCGTGGCGTCAGGCCGGTAAGGCGCAATGCATAGACGAGATTCTGCAAGGCGCTGCGGCGCAGCAGGACCGGACGCTGCAGCAGCAGTCCGATCTGGTGTCGGCGGGCTGCATCCGGGGCCGAACCCGCCCACAATACCCGTCCGTGATCGGGGACCATCAGATCACACAGGGTACGGATCAGCAATGACTTGCCCGCACCGTTCGGTCCGACGATGGCGCTGCAGGGCGCCTGCCCCAGACTGATGCTCGGCAGATCGAGCAGCACACGCCCAGCACGCTCGATCTGCAGGGATTCGCCGACCACGAGACCGACCGCTGATGACCCACTACGCTGCTCAGGCATGTCCACTGACTCCCTGACGACGCATGTAGGAGCCCAGTCCGAGCACCGCCGCATTGACCATCAGGGCCAGCATCACCAGCACGATGCCCAGGCCCAGAGCCAGCGACAGATTGCCCTTGGAGGTCTCCAGTGCAATGGTGGTGGTCATGACGCGCGTGACATGATTGATGTTGCCACCCACGATGATGACCGCGCCCACCTCGGCGATGGCTCGTCCGAAACCGGCCAGTACTGCGGTCAACAGGCCATGACGCCCCTCCCACAGCAGAGTCTGCAGCCGACGCCACCCGGTGACGCCGAACAGGGTCAGCTGATCGGCATACTGCTCGTGCAATACAGTGATCGTCTCGCGCGTCAGTGCCGTCAGAATCGGCGTGACCAGAATCGACTGAGCGATGATCATCGCAGCGGGCGTATACAGTAGCTGCAAGGGTCCCAGAACACCGGCATTGGACAACAGCAGATAGACCACCAGGCCGACCACCACCGGGGGGAGTCCCATCATGGCACTGGTCAGCGTCACCAGCACCGGCCGTAGTCGTGACCGGGTGACCGCCAGCCAGGCGCCCAGGGGAAATCCGATGATCGCGCCGATCAGCACGGCGCACAGACTGACCTTCAGCGACAGCAGAATGATCTCCTGCAGGTCACCATCAAAGGCCATGATCAGGTGCAGCGCTTCCAGCAGCGCATCGGAAAAACTCTGCATGGGAACTCAGGCAATCAAGCGGCAAACCAGATGCCGAATACCACGATATCCACCCAGACATACAGCCACAGAGCCAGCGTCATCAAGACGGCCCCCGACCCCATATCCTTGGCCCTGCCCGACAACAGGTGGTGCTCGGCACTGACCCGATCAACCACGGCCTCCACCGCACTGTTGACCAGCTCGACAATCAGGACAAGCGCAGTCACACTGACCAGCAGAACACGTTCGACACGACTGACGTCCAGCAGGAATACCAGTGGCAGGAAAACCAGCGCCAGAATCAGTTCCTGACGAAAGGCTGCTTCGTGATGAATTGCCGCTCGAATACCGTTAAAGGCGTAAACTCCCGCAAGTCGAATTCTTCGGATTCCAGTATTCTTCTGCATTCAATGACGACCCTGATTCACTTTCCGGTATGCACCCGCATGAAGCATAACGTGCTGAAGCAATCAACGGGTATGATGACAGTGTTGTTACTGGCCGTTCTGCTGTTCACAGCTACTGTGCCAGCATCGACACAAGCCTCCGGGCAACCGCCTCTGCTGGCACTGGCGTCAAGCTTTCGTGATCTGTGGCCCGAATTGAGCCAGCTGTACAGCGAACAGACCGGACAGCCGGTACCACGCACCAGCTTTGCATCCTCTGGTCTGTTGAGCACGCAGATTCGACATGGTGCTCCCTTCGAACTCTTCCTGTCCGCCGACGAAGCCAGCGTCGACCGATTGCATGCGGCCGGCAAGACACGCGATGCCGGAGCCCTGCTGGCACGGGGAACGCTCTCGTTGGTCTCCTTGCGCAATCAGGGCGATGACACCGATGAACAAGACCTTGATCACACGCCGACGCTGAGCATGCTGAATGAAGGCATCGAGCGGCAACAGGCCTTCAGAATCGCCATACCCAATCCGCAACATGCCCCCTACGGCAAGGCGGCCAGGGAATCACTGCAGAACAATGGCCTGTGGCCACTGCCACCCGGCTTTCTGCTCAATGCCGAGAATGCCGCTCAGACCCTGCAGTTTGCACTCACGGGGGCCGTCGAATACGCCATCGTTCCGGATTCATTACTGATTGGTGCGCCTGCCGAGTTGCTCGTCACGCCACTACCTGCTGACAGCTATCGGGCCGTTGTACACAAGATGGTCCTGCTTGAGTCTGCCGGCTTGCAGGCAGAACGGTTGTTCAACTGGCTGCAGCAGCCATCGGCCAGCGCGGTTCTGGCACGCCATGGCCTGACACCCGTTCACTGACCGGCATCGACGCACTCATGTCACCGTTTCTGGTTTCCTTCAAACTGGCCTTGTGGACGGCCCTCATCCTGCTGCCCCTGGGCTTGCTGATGGGTCGCTGGCTGGCGTTCTCGACCTTCCGCTACAAGCCCTGGATAGAAGCCCTGCTGTTTCTGCCACTGATTCTGCCACCGACAGTCATCGGCTATTATCTGCTGCAATTGTTCAGCCCGGAGACTGTCACCGGTGCCCTGAGCACCCGTTTGCTCGGAGCACCACTGGTGTTCACCTTTCCGGGTCTGGTGGTGGCGTCGATCGTGGTGAACCTGCCGTTTGCCGTGCAACCGATTCAACTGGCGTTCAGTGCCCTGCCACTGGAAGTGCGCGAAGCGGCCTGGGTCAGTGGTCTGTCACCCTGGAAGACCTGGTGGCACATCGAGCTGCCGCTTACCTGGCAAGGGCTGCTGGCCAGCGCCACCCTGGTGTTTGCACACACTCTGGGGGAGTTCGGTGTCGTGCTGCTGGTGGGCGGCAACATTGAAGGTGTCACTCGTACCGTGTCCATTGCCATCTACGACAGCGTGCAGGCCTTCGACATGCAGACTGCCGGCTGGTACAGCATTTCGCTGCTGCTGTTCTCACTGCTGGCCCTGCTGATCGTTCGCCGGAGTCAGCCTGCCACGTGACCGGTTCGCTGACAGTCCGCATTCGGCAATCACTTCCCATCAGTCTGGATGTGCAGCTGCACTGTGCTCCCGGAGAACTGCTGGCGCTGGTGGGCCCTTCCGGTAGCGGCAAGAGTACGGTACTGCGAACCATCGCCGGTCTGCACCATTCGGGGACAGCACATGTGAGCTGCGGTGACAGTCACTGGCAGGACAGCGAGGCAAACATCAACCTCTCGCCACAGCAACGACGTGTGGGCATGGTCTTCCAGCACTATGCCCTGTTCCCTCACAAGACGGTACTCGAGAATGTCATGCTGGCCATCCACGATTCCCCTCGGGAAGAGCGTCGGCGGCGGGCTCTGGAATGGCTTGCCCGTACCAACATGACAGGTCTCGAATCTCGCAAGCCTGCGCAGCTGTCCGGCGGTCAGCGGCAGCGCGTCGCCCTGGCCAGAGCACTGGCGCGCGAGCCAGCGGTGCTGTTGCTCGATGAACCGTTTTCTGCCGTCGACCAGCAAACCCGCCGCAAGCTGTATCGCGAGCTCGCCCAGTTGCGTCTCCACCTGCAGGTGCCGATGCTGCTGGTCACTCACGATATCAACGAAGTGCAGCAGTTGGCCGACAGCCTCTGTCTGATACATCGCGGGAAGTCCTTGCAGCAGGGCGATGTCCAGGAGGTCATCAACGCGCCTCGCGACAAGGAAACGGCCAAGCTGCTCGGTCACCAGAATCTGCTGCCGGCCAGGGTACTGCAGAACCAGCCCTCACAGACACTCTACGAGCTTGAATCCGGCGAACAGATGAGCGGACCACCCGGTGAACTTGCCAGCGGCAGCGCCGTGATACTGCTGGTGCCTCCCACCACGATCTCCATCCTGGATGCGTCACAACCGGGAACGAGTGGCAACTGCCTGCGAGGCACCGTCAGCGACGCGGTGGGCATGGGCGACGAACTGTCAGTCCGGCTTCATCTGGAAACGGTCACCAAGGCTCTGCGCTTCCGGGTTCCACTGCACGTTGCCAGACAATCCGGGATACGTGCAGGCGTGACACTTGACATCAGGATACGGGATACAGATATTCATGCGATCGCCGCTGAACCTGGATGAACAAGGCCAGCGTCATCTCAACGGACGCACACTGAACAAGCCGCATGCTGAGTCGAATCCTGCCCAATAGCCGTCGATCCTTCACCAGCCTGAGCGAACAGGAGATACTGGCACTGGCCATTTCCTCCGAAGAGGATGACATGCGCATCTACCGCTCCTACGCCGATGGCCTGCGCGACAGCTACCCTGACTCCGCACGCATCTTCGATGGCATGGCGGAAGAGGAAAATCGTCATCGAAGCCTGCTGATCGAGCTGCACAAGCGCCGCTTCGGCAATGAAATTCCGTTGATTCGTCGTGAACATGTCCGCGGCTACTACGAACGCAAACCCGATTGGCTGGTTCGCCCACTGCCTTTGGCCAGAACACGCGCCATGGCCGAAGAAATGGAGACGCAGGCAGAGCGCTTCTATCGCGCAGCCGCGTCCCGCGTTCAGGATGCCGATACCCGAAAGCTGTTGGGGGACCTGGCCAACGCCGAGTCCCGACACAACGATCTGGCGGTCAGGCTGGGTCAGGAGAACGTGCCGGAGGAAGTCAGGACCCGAGAAGAGGACACCGAGAAACGGCAATTCCTGCTCACCTATGTGCAACCCGGCCTGGCAGGCCTGATGGACGGCTCGATCTCCACACTGGCCCCCATCTTCGCGGCAGCCTTTGCCACCGGCGACACCTGGAATACCTTCCTGATCGGTTTGTCAGCGTCCATTGGCGCAGGGATCTCCATGGGATTCACCGAAGCGGCCCATGACGATGGTGTGCTGACCGGGCGAGGTTCACCGATCAAGCGCGGCCTGGCGTCGGGCATCATGACCACCATCGGCGGCCTGGGCCATGCCCTGCCCTACCTGATCCCGGATTTTCGAACGGCGACCACGGTGGCCATCGCCGTGGTATTCGTGGAACTCTGGGCCATCACCTGGATCCAGAACCGGTACATGGAAACACCGTGGGGACGTGCCATCTTTCAGGTCATTCTGGGTGGATCACTGGTGCTCGCAGCGGGTATCCTGATCGGGGTCGCGTGACAGGATCCGGCATCACGGCAACCGTACTTTTCAGGCATCCTTCCTGCGCCCTGGCTCTCGCCAGAGCGCAGGAAGGATGAAAAAGTCTGCCGATATCGCCAATAGCTACAGGACCTGCGATCCGACTTTCGCCAGGACGCCGGTGGACCGGAGTCTGCCGATACCTTCAGGTATTGTCTTCCAGCACGATTTCGTTCTTGTCACAGCTCCTGACGGCGGCCTGGAACCCCATCTTTATCAGGGACTCGTTGCTCGCCGAAAGACTGCCCTTCATGACCGTCGCGCCACTTCTCTCCACCAGTGCCGTGGTGGTGAGCTGCGCCTGCTCCAGAACCCGGGCGAACCTGATGCGGCGGTCATCATCGCGGGATGCCATGCCAAGCTCGTTGCCAGCCCCGGTCAGACCTCGGACGATGAAGATCTCCGACGTGATGTTGATCTCCCCCGTGTGGTTGGCTGCACCATTCAGATTGCAGGTACGAACCACGATTTCCCCGCCATGGAACAGCGACTTGCCGGCCAATCGGATCAGATAGGAGAGGCTCAGGGTCAACAGGCTGCGATCTGCCATGATGCGGTTCGGCAATTGTTCCAGCTCCAGACGGAACATGACGATGGCGGGCATCTCGTTGGTCAGCCTGGCAACGGTCTCCCGCAGGATCGCGTTCAGATCGACTACCGACAACTCCGTGTGTCCGGACGATGAAAACACGGTCAGTTGCTGAATCCGGTCAATGGCCAGAGTTGCTGCCTCGCGGATATTCTCCACCGGTTTGCAGGCCGGTGATTCCGACTCGAGCATCATGCTGGCCAGCTCGGCATTACCCACGACCACCTGCATATCGTTGTTGAGCTCGTGCTTCACCACACGAAACATCGACAACATGGCCTGCAACTGCCGATCGCTGTTGTTGGCCATTTTAAGGCTGGTCGCCTGATGCCAGTGTCTGATCAACAGGGCCATGGCCACCAGACCAGCAGCTGCCCCTTGCAGTAACAGTAGAACGCCTGGCTCGAACCACGCATGCGCGGGTGGCCAGATCTGCCATGCCATGGCAAGCAGACCTGAACCGATGGCCGCTATCAGCATCACGCTTACCGCCAGCCTCATCCACCGGTAGTTTCGTGATCGATCGGCCTCAAGCATTGCCTTCTGTTGCATGACGAGTGATTTGGCGGCTATCAGTCGGGCTTCGCTGGGATGTTGATTCTGCGAGCTAATGCCTGTGTCAGTCAAGTTCCTGCGAGTGAAGGGAAGTGTATTGGTACGCACTGACGCTGGTATACTTGGCACTGGACACCTCGTTGACAGAAGAAGCAGGCTGAGCGTTGGCTGAATTGAGCGTTGCCTGCAAGAGAGCCAGCAGTATGATCATGGTGGTGAATGGCACTCTGAGGTCGAGGCTCGAGATGTCGGAGCCAGTGAAGGCGGCGGTGTTCTTCGCCAAAGCTTCACTCAGTGGTCCGCGACGACGCAATGGCGTACGACGAAACCGGTCGATGCCTGTCTGCTGAGGATTGTCCGAGCGCCTGCTGACGCTGTTCACTCCCAGCCCGTCTTCGGAGGTCCGCTGATCATTGGCCGACACATCCACCCCCGATCTGTCCGACAGCACATCGTTGACAGATGCGTGATCAGGTCTTTGCAACACAGGCTGGGTCTGCGCCTCCGCAAATGCTTCAGGTTTGTAGAATTCCGGGACGTAGGTACCGACGCGCAACACCACTCTGGCCAGACAGTCGGAATTGTCTTCGTAGGCAGCTGCCAGTGTCTTGCGCAAGCGAAGTGCCAGCACACGGACAGACGGATCGGCTTGAGCATCGAAGTCGTCCGGCTTGCCAAGTGCGTCAACGCCAACGGTATAGGCCTTGATGCGCGAACCGTTACCTTTCAGTGTTTCGCATACGATGTAGCGGAGAAACGCCGACATCTGCCTGGCGCCCGAAAAGCGGCGGTCGGACAACAGACGATCCAGTTCCGCTCGAATCACGGAAGGATCAGATTCGGCGAGCGACGAGTTATTGCTTGGACTATTCATGGCTGACTTTGATTTCCGTATATTTGAATAGATAAAGGAATCAAACTGAACAACGCGCATGTCCGTCTCTGGTGTTACAGAAAGACAACTTCTTTCAGTGAGATCTCGTGAATTTCATTATCATTGCGGTTTGTAAAGCTATTAGTGACATTTCGCAGGCATTGCGTCAGGATTGGTAAGCGCTTGGTAATCCGGCTCGCAAGGCCCCACCCCTCAGGCATGCAGACGCTACGGACAGCTTCATGAAAATGCACCGATGGCCACCTACCAATATTGAGAGTTCAATCGCTGGTCGTTGCACTCGCTGCTGGTTATCATCCCCATGTAACAGACCAATGTATCTCCCTCTGCTCATCAAATCCTGTCAAACAAAGTGATCCATACGGCGAAGATACTGGTCGTCGACGACGACTTCAGAATTAGGGATCTGCTGCGGACTTCTCTTGAAGCCGAGGGCTTCGCTGTGGCAGAAGCAGCCACCAGTGAGGAGTTGTACGAATGCCTCGCTTCAGGCGAGATCGACCTGATCACCATGGATGTGCTGCTGGATCGTGAAAATGGCCTGGATCTGGTCCGGGACATACGCCGGCACAGCGAAATTCCGATCATTCTGGTGTCGGGCCGCGTCGACCTCATCGATACGGTGGTCGGCCTGGAGATCGGCGCTGACGATTACATTACCAAGCCCTTTCCGATCCGCGAACTCATTGCCAGAGTACGTTCAGTGCTGCGACGCGCCCGCTCGACCGCCAGCTCCTACTCGGCGCCACCACCCCCGCCGCCGCCTGCGCCCGAAGACACCGGCGATGCCATGGAGGTTGTCCGCTTCGGCGACTGGACCCTGATGCCCGCCGCGAGAGAGTTGCGAGGTCCCGACAACAAGATCGTCGGACTGACCACCGCCGAGTACGATCTTCTGGAAATATTCGTGAACAGCCCGATGCGAGCCCTGAGCCGTGACCATCTGATGGAGCAGCTTACGGGACGAGACTGGCAGCCCAACGATCGTGTGATCGACAATCATGTGGCTCAGCTTCGCAAGAAGATCGAATCGGACGACGGATTCGAGTGGATCAAGACCGTGCGCGGTACAGGCTACATGTTTGCCAGTAAAACCACTCGTGAGACGCTGCAAATCTGACTATTTGCCCTGTGCTGTGTCGTCATTTCAGATCAAACGTCGTTTAGAGACACAAATATAGACGAATAGTCTTACGCATTGCTTGCATACTCGATAACACACCCCCCTCCTTACGGATTGTTATCGACGATGCCTACCCGATCCCCTTTCGACGATGCCGCTGTCAACAGCCAGCCGACAGATGCAGCTCTGACCATATCGCATTCGGCCGACGACGATTCCCTGGCAGCAATCAGTGGCAGTTCCGATCGCCTCAATGCATTGCGGGCCGAGCTGCGACAACGCTATCTGATGAGTGAGCCTCAGGTGGTCGATCAATTGCTGACCTCGCTGGAACTCGATGACCGAACACTGGACATCATCCATCAGGACGCCTGCAATCTGGTCGAACAGCTGCGTGCACACGACAAGCCCACCATGATGGAGAGCTTTCTGTCTGAATACGGCCTGTCCACGCGGGAAGGCGTTGGCCTGATGTGTCTGGCCGAAGCACTGCTGAGGGTACCCGATGCCACCACCATCGACGAGCTGATTGCCGACAAACTGGAAAGCTCGGACTGGGCGGCTCACCTGGGACAATCCAGTTCGCCGCTGGTCAATGCGTCCACCTGGGCCCTGATGCTCACCGGGCGTGTGCTCGACGACGGCGACCACCCGACCCGATCCCTGTCCGGACTGCTCAAGCGAGTGGGTGAGCCCGTCGTGCGAACAGCTGTCGGTCAGGCCATGAAGCTGCTGGGCAGACAATTCGTGCTTGGTCAGAATATCGATCAGGCGGTCCGTGAGGCAAGAACACTGGAAAAGCAGGGTTACACCTATTCCTACGACATGCTGGGTGAAGCGGCGCATACCTTCGACGACGCAGATCGCTACACACGCGCCTATGCCACGGCCATCGAGCGTCTGTCCACGGTCGATGGCAGAACCATTCGCGACAAGCCGGGAATATCGGTCAAGCTCTCGGCCCTGCACCCGCGATACGAGTACACCCATCACAAGGCTGTCATGAGCGAACTGCTGCCGCGTGTCACGCAGCTGGCTATCCAGGCGAAGACCGCCGGCATCGGCTTCAACATCGATGCCGAAGAAGCCGATCGCCTGGAATTGTCCATGGATGTCATCGGCGCCCTGCTGGCAGACCCGGCCCTGGCAGGCTGGGATGGTCTGGGGGTTGTCGTTCAGGCCTACAGCCGCCGGGCACTGCCCGTCATCAACTGGCTGCTGGCCGTTGCCGAGCTCAACCAGCGCAGGATCATGGTCAGGCTGGTCAAGGGTGCCTACTGGGATACCGAGATCAAACAGGCACAGGAACTGGGACTGGCCTCCTTTCCGGTCTTCACCCGCAAGATCAATACCGACGTCAGCTATCTGGCCTGTGCCCAGGTTCTGCTGGCCAATCGGCACCTGGTCTATCCGCAGTTCGCCACGCACAATGCGCACAGCGTCAGCGCCATTCGCCAGATGGCCGGAGAGGATACGCAGAGTTACGAGTTCCAGCGCCTGCACGGCATGGGCGAATCACTGCATGAACGGGTACACCGGGAGTACAAGACACGCTGCCGGATCTATGCCCCCGTCGGCGCTCATCGGGATCTGCTGGCCTATCTGGTGCGGCGGCTGCTGGAGAACGGGGCCAACAGCTCCTTCGTCAATCAGATCGTCGATCACCGGATCTCACCAGCGGACGTGGCCCGTTGCCCGGTCAGGGAAGTACGCAGAACCAGCCCCATCGAACATCCCGGCATCGTACTGCCGGCCGACCTGTACCAGCCACAGCGCAGCAATTCCAAGGGCTTTCGCATCAACGACCCGGCATCCATCACGCCACTGCTGAATGACCGTGAAGCGTTTCGGGAGACTCGCTGGCAGGTTGCCCCGCTGATCAATGGGCAGCCTCCCATGGAAGCCGGCGAAGCCCTGTATTCACCCAATGATGCACGTGATCTGGTCGGGCATGTCGCCCCCGCAACAGCCGAACAGGTCAGCCAGGCGATCGATGCTGCCGTCAGTTTCCGAAACGAATGGGCAGAGACGCCGGTAGCCATTCGTGCTGCCGCCTTGCAGAACACAGCCGATGCCTTTGAAGCCCATACCGCGGAATTCTGCGCCATGCTGTGTCGAGAGGCAGGCAAGACCCTGAACGATGCCATCTCGGAAGTGCGTGAGGCCGTCGATTTTCTTCGCTATTACGCAGCCGTGGCACCGGAATCGGCAGCCTCGGCCGAAGGGACTGAAGGACACGGGGTCATGGCCTGCATAAGTCCATGGAACTTCCCGCTGGCCATCTTCACCGGACAGATTGCCGGTGCGCTTGTCAGCGGCAATGTCGTCATCGCCAAACCGGCTGAACAGACACCACTGCTGGCTGGCAAGGCTGTCACCCTGATGCACCAGAACGGCATTCCTGCCGGTGCATTGCAACTGCTGCCCGGATTCGGCTCCACGGTTGGGCAGCAACTGACCGCAGACCCACGCATCGACGGTGTCTGCTTCACGGGCTCCACCGATACCAGCCGGCTCATCGAGCGATCACTGGCCAGACGAAGCCCCGAGCAGGTCGCTGCAGGAGCCAGTCCCAACCCGCTGCTGATGGCCGAGACCGGCGGTCTGAATGCCATGATTGTCGATAGCTCGGCACTGACCGAACAAGTGGTGCGAGATACGGTCATGTCTGCCTTCCAGAGCGCCGGGCAACGCTGCTCGGCCTTGCGCATCCTGTATGTGCAGAAGGAAGCCTACCAACGCGTTCTGACCATGCTGCAGGGTGCCATGGATGCACTGTCTCTCGGACATCCCTGGCAATTGTCCACCGATGTCGGTCCGGTCATCGACGCAGATGCCCATACCGCATTCAGTGATTACATCGACCAGCATCGACAGGCTGGCAGCCTGTTGCACCAGGTCGAGATGCCGGCCGAGCTGCAAGCCGATGCCGACTGCAATCGCCTCATCATTGCACCAGCCCTGATCAAGGTAGATGGCATTGCCGACATGGAACGGGAAATATTCGGTCCGGTACTGCATCTGGCCAGTTTCGAGGCACGCGACCTGTCAAAGGTGGTCGCTGACATCAATGCTCGCGGCTTCGGGCTGACGTTTGGCCTGCACACCCGTATCGATGACCGGGTTCAGCAAGTGGTCGACTCGATACAGGCCGGCAATGTCTACGTCAACCGCAATCAGATCGGTGCGGTGGTCGGCTCTCAGCCGTTTGGCGGTGAAGGCCTGTCAGGCACAGGACCGAAGGCCGGAGGCCCCTGGTATGTACCGCGGCTGATGAACCGCAGGGTGGCAAGCCACACGCTCCCTCGGACTGATGCACAGGATGATTCAGCGGGACTGGTATTGCCCGGTCCGACAGGCGAGAGCAACCACTGGCGTGTTCTGCCACGCAAGGCAGTACTGCTGTTGGAAACGCAGGCTGGAGCCGGCCACGCCTTGACTGCGACCATCCAGGCATTGGGCTGCACGGTCACCACGATGCCACTGTCGGATGCTCTGGACAGCTCCGGCGAAGCGCTTCATGCACGATTGCAAGAGGATTCGGTAGCCGTGGTTCTGACCGACAGTCAGGACCCCGCTGTACTGCTTGCGATCCGACAGCAGCTGGCGGCAAGCAACGGCCCGCTGCTGCCACTGGTGAATTCGGTGGACGATTCCAGTCGCTTCCTGCTTGAGCGACATATCTGCATCGATACGACAGCAGCGGGAGGCAATGCCAGCCTGCTCGGATCGACGACCTGAGTATCGTCCAACGAAAAACGGGTCCGGGCATGGCCCGGACCCGTTGACGATGCGTGGTTCCTGCTGAATACAAAGCTGTCCCCGGCAGTGACTGCCGGGGCAGCTCGGGACAGGCCAGCGTCTGAACAGACGCTGGTCGTTACCGACTACAGATTGGCAAGTACGCCCTGGACGCTGTCCTTGGCATCACCAAACAGCATGCGAGTATTTTCGCGGAAGAACAGAGGGTTTTCGACACCGGCATAACCGGTGGCCATGGATCGCTTCGAGACGATGACGGTCTTGGCTTTCCAGACTTCCAGAACCGGCATGCCGGCAATCGGGCTGTTCGGATTTTCCATGGCAGACGGATTGACGATATCGTTGGCCCCGATGACGATGACCACATCGGTATCACTCAGATCGTCGTTGATCTCATCCATCTCGAGCACCAGGTCGTAAGGCACATTGGCCTCGGCCAGGAGCACGTTCATGTGGCCGGGCATCCGACCCGCAACCGGGTGAATGGCAAAGCGGATATTGATTCCGGCCGCCTTGAGTTTCTGAGTCAACTCCGATACGGGATGCTGTGCATGCGCTACAGCCATGCCGTAACCGGGCACGATAACCACCGAATCGGCGTTCTTGCACATCTCGGCCACCTCATCGGCATTGATTCCGATGACTTCGCCCTGCTCCTCATCACCGGCATCACCACCGGCAGTCTTGGGAGCATCACCCCAACCGCCCATGATGACGCTCAGAAACTTGCGATTCATGGCACGACACATGATGTAGCTCAGGATGGCACCGCTCGATCCGACCAGGGCACCGACCACGATCAACAGATCGTTGGACAGCATGAAACCGGTAGCCGCTGCAGCCCAGCCAGAGTAACTGTTGAGCATGGAGATGACGACAGGCATATCGGCACCGCCAATGGCCATGACCATGTGCACACCGAAGGCAAAGGCCAGCAGCGTCATGATGATCAGCAGGAAGGTTCCCAGCCCCTTGCCGGCATGTTCGGTGGCGGCATCGGGTGCCGTGCCCAGAAACATGAACAGCAGTACCAGACAGGCAACGCCGATACCGATGTTGAGTGCGTGGCGGTTTGGCAGGATCAACGGCTTGCTGCCGACCTTGCCACTGAGCTTGCCGAATGCAACGACCGATCCGGTGAAGGTCAGCGCACCTATCAGGATTCCCAGATAGATCTCGACGTCATGAATGGTGCGTTCCGTACCCACCAGATGAGACTCCGGCGTCAGATAGCTGGCAAAGCCCACCAGCACCGCCGCCAGACCGACGAAACTGTGCAGAATGGCAACCAGTTCCGGCATCTGAGTCATTTCGACACGCTTTGCCAGCCAGGCACCAATGGCACCACCGATACCCACGGTGACCAGCAGCACACCATAGCTGGACACACCGTCGCCGATGATGGTCGCCAGCACCGCGATGGCCATACCGGCGATACCGGCCTGATTGCCGCGTCTGGCGGTTTCCTGATTGGACAGACCGGCCAGGCTCAGGATAAAGAGAATGGCTGCAATGATGTAGGCAGCCGTAACCATACCTTGATTCATCTTTTCTTATTTCCTGAACATTTTCAGCATGCGCTGAGTTACCAAGAATCCGCCGGCAATATTGATACTGGCAATGAGAGTTGCGAGAGCGGCCAGAAAGACCACCAGACCGGATGAGGAGGAGATCTGCAGCAGCGCACCCACCACGATGATGCCGCTGATGGCATTGGTCACACTCATCAGAGGCGTATGCAGCGCCGGGGTGACACTCCAGACGACCTGATAGCCGACGAAGCAGGCCAGCACGAACACGGTGAAGTGACTCATGAAATCCGCCGGTGCGACACTGCCCACCAGCAACAGGGCAACCGCCGCAACAGCAGCCGCAATGAGACTGCCGCGCGCACTGCCGGTCTTGACTTCGGTGGTTTCGGGTACCACGGCAGGTTTGGCCGCTGGCTTCGGCGCAGCAGACAGTTTCGGTGGCGGGGGTGGCCAGGTGATCTCGCCCTCCTTGATCACGGTGGCACCACGGATGACTTCATCCTCCATGTTGACGTTGATCACGCCATCCTTTTCCGGCGTGAGGTCGGCCAGCAGGTGCCGCAGGTTCGTGCCATAGAGCTGGCTAGACTGGGCTGCCATGCGGCTGGGCAGATCGGTGTAGCCGATCAATGTCACTTCGCCATGCTTGACGATTTCGTTGGCTCGAGTGAGTTTGCAGTTACCGCCCTGTTCGGCGGCCAGATCGACGATGACACTGCCCGGTTTCATGGACTCGACCATGTCGGTCATGATCAGTTCGGGCGCTGGCCTGCCGGGAATCAGGGCTGTCGTGATGATGATATCGACCTCCTTTGCCTGTTCCCGAAACAGGGCCATCTCGGCATCGATGAATTCCTTGCTCATGACCTTGGCATAGCCGCCTTCACCCGCGCCGTCTTCATCGTCCTTGAAGTCGAGCATCAGAAACTCGGCACCCATGCTCTCGACCTGTTCGGCCGCTTCCGGACGAGTATCGAAGGCGCGCACGATGGCCCCCATGCCGCGTGCGGCACCGATGGCTGCCAGACCCGCAACACCGGCACCGATGACCAGTACCTTGGCTGGTGGCACCTTGCCGGCGGCCGTGATCTGACCGGTGAAGAAACGACCGAACTGATTGGCCGCTTCGACCACTGCGCGATAACCGCCGATGTTGGCCATCGAGCTCAGGGCGTCCATCTTCTGTGCGCGAGACATCCGTGGCACCGAGTCCATGGCCAGCACCGTCACATTGCGTGCGGCCAGAGCCTTCATCAGTTCCTCGTTCTGCGCAGGCCAGATGAAGCTGACCAGCGCTGTACCCGAACGCAACATGGCGACTTCATCGCCGATGTCCGAGTCCTGTGCCGGGGCCCTGACTTTCATTATCAGGTCGGCCTTGTCATATACCGCCTTGGCATCGGGCAGGACTTCCACCCCAGCGTCGGTATACAGTTCGTCTGCAATATTGGCTGCCAGACCGGCACCGCTCTGCACACACAGGGTGTGGCCGAGCTTCATGATGTGACCAGCGGTCTCGGGTGTCATTGCGACACGCCTTTCGCCAGCGTACGTTTCCGTAGGAACTCCGATTAGCACGTAAGACTCCTGCTCAAATTGACCTGTTATTGTACCAGCTGCAATGACACTCAGTTGACAGTCATTGCACTGTGATAATAAGCATAGGCAAATTCAATTGCAGGCCGAAGACAGGCTTGCGCTAATACATCGCGTATTTCGGAACGATCCCGCCTGATTGGCGACAGTTCCCGAGCGTGGTCCGACCAATGAGCCTGCAGTGATGACGCCACGGAAACATCTCACGAGGGAGCTCGTTCCCGCTCAGGCCTGATCGCCCGCTCCGCCAGCGATATCAGGCGACCTGCAGCAGGTCCTCGTCAGTGGCAGTCTTCAGGCAGAACGAAAAGACACTGCCGACGCCCAGCTCGCTTTCGACCTCCAGGGCGCTGCCGTGCAGGGCCACGATTTCCGAGGCGATGCTCAGGCCCAGCCCCATGCCCGGGCCGTTCTGCTGATCATTGGCAGGATTGACCTGATAGAGCCGGTCGAAGACCTTGCCGGTATCCGTTTCCGGAATACCACAACCGGTATCGCGAACACTCAGACGCAACAAGCGCCCACCGTCGATCAGCTCGCTGTCGACCGTCACGCTGCCACCGGAATCCGTGAACTTGACAGCATTGTTGATCAGATTGCTCAACACCTGGATGATGCGATTGGATTGCATCATGACCAGCGGCAGCTGCAACTGATCATTGACTGTCAAGGTGATGCCCTTGGCCACGGAGGCCGGCGTGGCCGCCACCACACAATGATCGAAGACATCGTGAATGCTGCAGGGCTTGGGGTCGATCGTCATCTTGCCCGTCTCGAAACGGGACAATTCCAGCAGATCGTTGAAATGTGTGGATATCTGCTCACAGCTCTCCAGTGCATAGGTCAGGATGGTTTTCTGTTCTTCTTCGATGGGTCCCGCCAGACCATCGGCCACGATGGCCACGAATTCCTGAATGGCCGTCAGGGGCGTCTTCACCTCATGCGACACCGTATGATAGAAGCGCTTGATCTCGTCATTGCGTTTGATCAGCAACTGATTCGCCGCTTCGAGCTCCTTGACACGGCTCATCAGTGACTTGCGCAGCATGCCCTTCTCGATCGTGTTCTTGACAGCCCGGCACAGGGACTGCTGCGTGACGTTGCGCTTGGCCAGAAAATCGTTGGCCCCGGAACGCACGGCCTCGATGGCGGCCTCTTCCCCTCCGTCAGCCGTGAACACGATGGTGGGGGGCATGGTATGGCCCATCTTTTCCCGAAGCATCTTGATGACCTCGGTTCCCATCATGTCCGGCAGTCGATAATCGATCACGATGCAGTCGAAAGTGTCCACCGCACAGATGGCCAGCGCTTCGGCCGTGGTACCGGCCGAGATGACGGTATGCTGAAACGAATCGTCCGAACGCAGATAGCGCTTGCACAGGAAGCAGTAGGCTTCGTCATCGTCGATGAGTAGAATGCGTGTCTTGACACGGCTGCCCGGAGACAGATAGTCATCTGTCTCGTTCAGCGACAACGAAGTAGTCGGTTCCATAGTGGCCTTAGTGACCATCCGGCGTCGTACTTTAGCTGCCGAGTGTTACGTCTTGCGGCTCCTGCGAACGTATTTGCCGGCACTGGCAGCCACTTCATCCAGCGACGCCGGCTGCAGGCCCAGATCACGAAGGATGTCATTGGCCCCACGATACAGCAACATTTCGGCCACCTTGACCCCCAGATCCACCGCCTCGTTGCAATGCCCGCGCGCGTCTGCCGTCACCACGGTCTGACCATCCGGCGAGGCCACCAGGCCACGCAACCAGAGCTGATTGCCCTCCAGCTCGGAGTAGGCCGCAATGGGCACCTGGCAGCCACCATCCAGACGTGCGCTCAGGGCTCGCTCGGCCTGCACGCGATAACTGGTTTCCTGATGATGCAGATGATCCAGCAGAGCAATGGTATCGGTGTCATCCACGCGTGATTCGATACCGACAATGCCCTGACCGGCTGCTGGCAGGCTTTCTTCCACACCGATTTCAGTCGCGATCCGCTCTTCCATGCCCAGCCGAATCAGTCCGGCAGCGGCGAGGATGATCGCATCGTACTCACCATCGTCCAGCTTGGCCAGGCGGGTATTGACGTTGCCCCGCAGGTTATGCACCTCCAGATGCGGGTACCTTGCCAGCAATTGCGCCTGTCGGCGCAGGCTGCAAGTCCCCACAATGGCGCGCTCGGGCAGTTGCGCTGCGGACTGGAACTGATTGGACACGAAGGCATCATGCGGATTTTCGCGCTCCAGAATATGCACGACCTGCAACCCTTCGGGCAAGACAGCCGGCACATCCTTGATCGAATGCACGGCAATGTCCGCATCACCGTCGAGCATGGCGGTCTCCAGCTCCTTGACAAACAGGCCCTTGCCACCGATCTTCGCCAGGGGACTGTCCAGCAACTGATCGCCACGCGTGGTCATTCTGACCAGTTCGACCTGCACATCCATGCCCAGAGCCTCGACTCTTGCCTTGACATCTTCTGCCTGCCACAGGGCAAGCGGGCTGTTGCGGGTGGCAATACGCAAGGTTTTCATCATCAGTCCAGGTTGGTGGCTTCGCCAGGGGATCGGAATCATGCACGACTGCGGGGTTCATACGGGTTGCAAGCCGGTATCAAGCCCCTGTCTGACATGGCCGCTACTGTACCACTGACTCACCGACAGACTGAAGCCGGCACGATGCTACGCCAGCCTGCTTGAGCAGACACCTGCGGTGGCGTACCATGCCTAGAACCCTGACAGGCACTGTTGTGCGGACAAGCACCATTGCGGCCTGACCAAACCGATCCTGCTGGTTTCACCAGCCAATTTTCCAGTGGAGTGTTTCGATGATGTGGATTGCCACCCTGTGCCTTCTGGCCATTGCTGCCTGGCTGTTCTTCAATGCCCTGAACGAACGACGTTGGGTCGAAGCCCACAGCCACGATGAAACCGTTGCCAGCGATGAGGGACTGCTGGCCAATTTCACCGCCCTGACCCGGACAGCCAACCCCACCGGAGACCCCAACGCGCCGGGCGAAGTCGTGCAGACACCACTGGGCCGTGCTGTCTCCAGAGTACAGGAGACGACCGCAATGGCCAGGACCAAATTCGATGAGCAACGTGCTGCCGCCGCTCGCGGCGAGGAAACCGTCATCGGACGCACCTATTCGAAGGTAACGGCAAAGGATGGCGTGGTTCGCCAGACGGCCGACAAGGTGGCTACCGGCATCGGCGCGCTCGAGAAGAAGGTGGGGTCCCGTCTGCAAGCCAACCGCGCACGCAAGGCAGAAACCTCGGAAGACTCCTCCAGCAAGTAGCACCTTGTTGAACTGATCTGATCGAACGGCGCGCAGTGCGGCGCCGTTGTCCTGCCCGTCACTCAGACCGGGTTACAGTAGTCAGCAACCCGGACTGCGTGACGATCGAATTGTACGCTGGCAACGCCCGGTCACGCCATCGGCGGCGTCGGGCAAGGTCGACGTCATGCAGCAGTGCATCGAACGCTCGGGAATCCGGACTGTCAGTGCAGCTTCAACTCGGCGCGCGTTGCCCGATGAATTCGATCCCCGAGCATGATCAGCAAGGTCGACACGGGGCCGTGGACCGCATTCTGATGCATGCGATACAGGGACAGATAGAACAGCCGCGCCAGCCAGCCTTCGACGAAAACGGTGCCACGCACGAGATTGCCCATGAGGTTGCCGATGGTGGAAAACCGGCTGAGACTGATCAGGCTGCCGAAGTCCTTGTAGACGAACTCCCTGGCTGGCTTGCCCCGGCGGCTTGCCAGAATGTTGTTGGCCAGGACCGAGGCCATCTGATGGGCTGACTGCGCTCTCGGCGGCACAGTGCCGCCATCCCGGGTTGGGCAATTGCAGCAGTCGCCAAGACCATACACATTGCTGTGCCCTTCGAGTGTCAGGTCCGGATTCACCTTGACGCGGCCGATGCCGTCACAGGCAAAGCCGCTGTCGGCCAGGAAGGCGGGAGCCTTGATGCCGGCGGCCCACACACTGATGTCCGCGCCGATCCGCTCGCCGTCGCTGGTGATCAGCGCGTCACTTTCGACGCGGGCAATGCGTGTATCGGTCTGTACCGACACACCAATGGATTGCAGCTCATCCCGGATGCTCAGACCGATCCGCTGGGGTAGTTGTGGCAAAAGCATGGCCCCGGCCTCGATCACGGCCACCTTGAGGCGTTCCTTGGAGAATTTCCGGAATCCGTAATCCTGTAGTCGACCTGCGACATTATGCAGATCGGCTGCCAGCTCGACCCCCGTTGCCCCACCGCCGACGATCACGACCGACAGCTCCGCATCCGGATCACTGGATCCGCTGACCCGATGCAGCTGCTTGAGGTAGAGCTGGTGGAAACGCTCGGCCTGTTCTCTGGAGTCGAGCGTGATGCAATGTTGCGCAACACCCTCGGTACCAAAGTCGTTGCTGCGACTGCCGGGGCTGAGCACCAGCTGGTCATAGGAAAGCGATCGTTCGGCGACCAGCTCAGCGCCGTTTTCATCGATCTCTGCAGCGACTATCACCTGCTGAGTGTCACTATCCACTCGCACGACCCGGCCCAGCAGAAAATCGAACTGGTGTTTTCTGGCCAGCATGCGGTAGCTGGTTTCATCATGGTGACTGTCCAGCGAACCGGTAGCCACTTCATGCAGCAGGGGCTTCCAGATATGCGAGGCATTCATGTCGATCAGCATGACCGACACATCCTCCGCACGCTTCAACTTGCGGGCGAGCCGAACCACCAGCTCCAGACCTCCGGCCCCGCCACCTACCACAATGATTCGTTTCGACATGCTGTCAGACCTCGGTAATCCACTCGCGATTGCGACCGGGAACCGCCCCGACGCCCATTGACTGACCCTTGCAACCTGCGTCCCGCCAGGAATCGGTCACCGCAATACTACAACAAGGGCGCCTATCCCCAAAGTACCGAGTCTGCCGGATGCATGTCACTGCCGTCATAGTGAATGGCTGCCGAGCGATCCTCGGCCAACAGCAAGGGGCCGTCAAGGTCCACGAACTCGACGCCCTGTGCCACCAGATGTGCCGGCGCCATACCCAGTGAACTACCCACCATGCAACCGACCATGACACCGAACCCTGCCTCGCGGGCGGCGCTGCGCATCGCCAGAGCTTCCGTCAGACCACCGGTCTTGTCCAGTTTGATGTTGATGACATCGTACTTGCCAACCAGTGATTCCAGGCTGTCACGAGCATGGCAGGCCTCGTCGGCACAGACCGGCAGGGGCCTGCCGCGTTCGGCCAGCGCCTGGTCGGATCCTGCCGGCAGGGGCTGCTCCACCAGAGCCACGCCCAGCTCCAGCATCAACGGAGCCAGTTCGTCATAGTCGGCGGCAGACCAGCCTTCATTGGCATCAACGATCAGGCGACAATCCGGTGCTCCTTGTCGAACCGCTCGCAAGCGCTCCAGATCACCTTCCCCGCCCAGCTTGAGTTTCAGCAACGGCCTGGACGCATTCTTCCGTGCAGACGCGAGCATATTGGCCGGGGTATCCAGCGACAGGGTGTACGCCGTGACAACACTTGTCGGCGCTGGCAGGCCGGCCAGCTGCCAGACCGGCTTGCCAGCGCGTTTTGCCTCCAGGTCCCACATCGCACAGTCCAGAGCGTTGCGAGCCGCCCCCGCTGGCAAGGCGCTCTGCAGCGCCTGACGATCCAGCCCGGCAGCCAGATCCGCCTGCAGCGAGCGGATCTGTGCGCAGACACTGTCCATCGACTCATCATAGCGAGCGTAGGGCACGCATTCACCACGGCCCACGAAGCCCTCTGAGCTCAATGTCACGGTCACCACATTGACTTCGGTTCGCGACCCTCTGGAAATCGTGAACGTGCCCGCGGTGGCGAATCGATCCCGACTGATTTCCAGCGAGGTCACAACCCCGGCATTCGTTCCGCTCATGCCAGCGCATCCACCAGACGATCGGCACCGTAGCGGTACGGATCGACCGTTGGCAGCTGCATGCGCTGCTCGATATCGCCCAGCACTTGCCTGGCCTGCGCCTCATCCAGCGCCGCAGTATTGACCGAGATGCCGGTCACCTGGCAATCGGGATTGACGAAGCGTGCCAGCGTCAGCGCCGTGTCGCGCAACAGTTCAAGGCTCGGCAAGGCGTAGTCCGGCAAGCCTCGCATGTGGGTACGAGTCGGTTCATGACACAACACCAGAGCATCCGGAGCACCACCGTGTATCAAGGCCATGGTGACCCCGGAATAGGAGGCGTGGAAGATACTGCCCTGACCTTCGATCAGATCCCAGTGATCGGCATCGTTGTCGGGTGTCAGCCACTCCACGGCACCCGCCATGAAGTCCGCGACCACGGCGTCCAGCGGGATACCGCCGCCGGTGATCAGAATCCCCGTCTGACCGGTTGCCCGGAAGGTTGCCTTCATGCCTCGCTCACGCATGGTTTTCTCCATCGCCATGGCGGTGTACATCTTGCCGATGGAGCAATCGGTGCCGATCGGCAGACAGCGCTTGCCACTGCGCTTCTTGCCGGTGGCAATGGGGAAGTCCTGCTGCGGCACCCGTACATCGAACAGCGATTGACCATGCTCTTCAGCCAGGGTGACCAGTCGCGGGTTGTCAGCCAGCAGAGTGTGCAGTCCGGAGGCAATGTCCATTCCTGCGGCCAGCGCCTGTTCGAAGGCGACGTTCCAGCTTTCGCCGATCCGCCCCCCTCGATTGGCCACCCCGACCAGCAAGGTTCGCGCGCCGGCCTTGACAGCCTCCTCGATGCTCATGTCCGGCAAGCCCATGTCGGCCTGGCAGCCCGGCAGACGAAACTGACCGACGCAGTTCTCGGGACGCCAGTCGCGTACGCCCTGTGCAACCTTGGCTGCCAGAGCATCAGGGGCATCTCCCAGAAACAGAAGATAAGGTGTATTCAGCATTTTCTTGTTATTCCAGACGAATGAGAGGCAGGGTCAATCTGCACGGGTGAACAATCCAGTGATACTCCAACACAGATTCGAGCGTAATAGAAGTCGATGACGGAGCCAACTGGCAGATAAAGAAGGTTCCAGTCGGATTGGCCGGCTACAGCGTTTTCAGATACTCCAGAACGGCGGATCGCTGAGACTCGTCGAAGTGATCACCGAATCGATGACCCGAGTTCGAATATCCCGGAAGACGGGTGTCGTAGATGGACTGTGGTACTGCGGCCTCATTCTTGTCCTCGGCTGGTATCTCGAAGGCCCATCCCATGTTCACCTGATCATAGCTGTCTGGATCGGACGCATCAGAGGCGCTGTGCCGCCACAGCACAGGCCGACTGCCACTGTCCAGCACGGCGCGCAAGCTGGGGACTGACCCGTTGTGAAGGAACGGGGCCGTGGACCAGATGCCATCCAGCGGAGGCGCCACGTATCCGGGCCCGGGAGCGGCCGTTGCCAGCAAGCCGTAATAGGAACGATTGAACCAGTCCACGTAGGCTGCGCCCTCTCCACGGGCAAACTCGACCAGCACCGGATCCGTGCCAATGATGTCCAGCGGTACCAGTCGCGCAGGATACTCGGGCTGATCCCCATAGCTGCCGTGACAGCGCGAACAGGTCTGTTCGAACAATTGTCGCCCTTCGCCAGCCAAGGCGGTATCCAGCTCGAAAGGCCACGGTGGCGCTTCGAGGCTGGCGATGAATGCGCGGATGTCGGGCGCATAGGCATCGATCCGCTCAAGCTCATCGATATTGTCACTACACAGCATGGAGGCCGACATCATCAGCCGCGCATGATCGCCCCGCCCTTCCCCCATGTTGAACATGGCCGGTTTCTTCTGCATGCGCCACCAGGGCGGCACACTCACCGGCGGCGGGTCCTGTGGTGGCAGAGGCAGTAGTGGCGTGTCTGACCAGGCGTTGTCGTCGGCATGTCGATGGGCAATCAGGGCGGCGGTCAGGTTGTTAGCCGGATTGACGCCAACGGTATGAGGTCGAATGTACGGCGCAATGGCCGCCATGCGATCGGCAAAAAGCTCCCAGATGGCTGTCTCGGCCGGTCCATCGACCAATAGTCCCGCTCGCTCGGCCTGTGCAGACGCATCCCCGGTAAAATCCAGGAACTCGTTGCCCAGCCCGACGACCAGCTCACCGAACAACGGTGTGGCGTGGCAGGTCAGGCAGTTGCTGCTGACGATCCGGTCACCCTTGTCGTTCTGCAGAATGTTGACACTGTAGGGCAGACCTCGGGCGGCCTCCGTGCGGCCGCTGATTTCAACCACGTCTGCATCATCAAGCAATTGCCGGAAGACACGTTCGGGCAGACCGCAACTGACGTAGGCCGCTTCCAGCAGTGCGGTTCGACCGGCTTGCACATCGCCCTGACGCTGTGTTTCCGCAGGAATCGGACCGCTGGACGAGAAACGCGCTGCCGGCCACTGATCCGCCAACCCCGCCGGCAGTTCGGCCTCACTCAACACGACGCTCTGTCCCGCATCGGGGGCCGGGTGTTGCGTGACGCCTTCGCTCGCCTGGTCGATATCGATCACTGCCGCAGGCCTGCTGTCAACACCGGCACTGTTGGCCACCCCGGCAGTTGCCGATTCATCATCACGCTGACACGCGCTCACTCCTGCCAACAACGCGAACGCCAGCAACGCAACGCCAATGTTCATACCCTGTATCGATCTGCGGTACTGCATGATTGCCCGACCATGCCTGCCGGAAGCGCCCTTCGGACTCTTCATCGGTCTGCCTCCGTTTTCAATCCGCCCGCTGCACAGGCTGAAAATCCGCAAATCCGAAACCGTCATGCGTGCCGCTGATGCTCACCGCACCGCGCCAGCGCTTACCGTCGATATCACGTCTGACCACAGGCGGCTGCAAGGGTGTCAACTGCAATGCGATGGCGCCGTCATCACTGTCGATGCGAATGGACTCCGGCAGCTCATGCGTATCGTCTGATACACGCTGGCCAAGTGTATCCGTCCAGCGCAGCTCGACAGACCGAGCTGCGCCGTCTGTCCCGCGCAGCCTGCTCTGCACCGTTTCAGGGCCTCTACCGGAACGACGCTTGCTGCGCGTGACACTCAAACGCTGCTGTGCGGAGTCATCAGTCGACGATTCCAGATAGAGTTCGAGCGTATCGATGACCACAGCACCCCCGGATGATGGAAGTGCCCCCCAGCTATTGGATAACCAGGCTCTTCCCTGCCAGACCGGCTGCAGTGCTTCACCTGCCAAGACGCTATCTCGCCTGTCTCCCGGTGCCGACAGGGAGGCGCTGACCGGTACGGCACGCGCCATCCACTGCCGAAAATCCCCAACCTCCAGTCCATCCGGGCAGTGGTCAAGTGCCAGCTGCAATTCCAGACGTCGCCCGAGCCCGTCGGCCGGGTTCTGCTTGTCGTCAACTATCATGGCTGGCGGCCTCGTTGTAGCCTGGGCAGGCTCCACCGCCGGCAGAGCGGCAGTCACCCGAAGGCCGGCGTGGCAGGAAGTGTTCGCTGCAACCGTGTCACCCAGTCCCTCGGGAATGAGCCAGTCAATGCGAGTGGCTGTCACGAACAGGCTCGTCTCGTTGCTGTCCGCCAGCCCCAGCGCGCGCCGTTGCACACTCTGCCCTTGTCGCGGAGCAGTCGCGGCAGGTCCGGCGACAAGCAGGCTGGAGCGCATGACATCCGAATATTCCCATGCCGACGCCTGCACAGACTGACGCTCCAGTGCCAGCCGGTCCAGCCGCAGTTGCACTTCCACCTGTTCGCCATGCTCATCCTCCAGTAGCGCCTGCAGACTGAAAGATTCGGCATCCGCCCGAGGATGCGGACGCAGGTCAGCGGGATACACGATGGCGCCACCGACCGGATCCGCGTCTTGACGGGCTGCCAGTTCGACCAGAGCTGTCAGGGAGAGCGTCTCATCGCCGGCGGCAGTTTCCTGCATGCCGCTCACGACGTCGGGTGCACGCTCCCGCTCGCAGGCGACCACCAGCAGACTCGACACCAGCAGCGACAGCATCCAGCCACGACCGAAGCGACGCCCTGCCACGGACCGGCGCCTGCAGCGCACAGAGTCGCCAGCGCTGATTCGGTGACTAGACACCTGACCAGATCAGCTCGACAGCCATCAGAACGTGCTCAAACCCGTCATCTCCATGAATCGGTATTGCAGTTTCAACCACAGGCTGTCGTTCGCGAATTCGTCATAGTCCAATGAATACGTACGTCCGCCGGAATTGTTCCACTGCCTGTCGAAAAAAGTGATCATCTCTTCGGTCAGTGGCGACTCCGATGTCGTCCGCACTTGCACATCGGTCTCCATGTTCAGGTCATGCAGATTGCGCCGGGTGAAATTCGCCGAGCCCAGCAAAAAGACATGCGCAGCCGAGCCCTGTGACACATGCAACCATTTGGCATGACATTGCTCGCCGGACGTGGCGCACCAGCGCACCTCGACACCGCTGGCGACCAGTTCTGCAGCAACCGGCCGGTTCGGCACACCGTTCTTCTGCCGGCCGAAGGCATCACTGTTGACATCCAGTAATACCCGGACACTGGCACCGCGCGATTCGGCTGCGATCAATGCCTCGATGATGGCACGCTCACTGAGGTAGAACATGGCAAGATCCACGGCATCACCGGCACCGGCTCGGTCCAGGGCCTGCAGTACGGCCTGCTGGATGCGCGACTCCCCCAGTACCTGCACCGTCGGCAGGTCGGATGCCTTCGGAGTCTGTGTCGAACCGGAAACTGCGGCTTGCAGATCGGAGTCCGGCAGCAATACGCCAAGATGGTGCAGCACTTCATCCAGCAGCTGAACCTGTTGATGCGCCTCGTTCATCAGAAGCAGTTCGCGCTCGGCTGCCACCAGATCAACCACTGCTTCACCCGAGAACGACATGGCCACGTTGCGGTGGGCACTGCTGCCATCGTGCGGATTGGCAGAGGCCACCAGAGCGCGAAGCTTGTCATCATCGCCACTATCGGTGATCAGCAGTTTTCTGTGATTGGCCTTGAAGTTCAGCAGCGACAGATAGCTGCGCAGGGACACCCGCCCCTCGCCGAAGGGGTTGGGCAGCAGCTCGCCCGGCGCATTGCCGAATGGCTGAATGAATACGCGCCAGAAACCCGACCAGGTGGGGTTGCTGTCCTGCAACTTCGTCAGGTCGGTCTGCACCACGGTGATGCCGGCCTGCTGCAAACGGTTGAAATGGACCGACTGCAGGCCTCCGTAAACGGTATTGATCGGATCGCTGATGACGATGATCGGCAAGTCGGCAATTTCTTGCCTACGGGCTATCAGCGCATCCGTGAGTTCATCCGACAAGGCCCGATGCCTCTCGGGTACCGGGCCCTGCCAGGCGTTGAACAGGAACATGTCCAGCAGGATCAGTTTGTCCGCCTGCGCAATCATGCGGAACAGTTCATCGAATATCTGTTGTGACAGCTGTCGCTCGCCTTGCTCATCCAGCCAGCTGTCATCATGCAGAAACTGCAAGTGTCGGGCACTATGCTGCACGCCCTGCATACTGACCGCCGCAGGAGGGGGAAACAGTGAGTGCAGCAGCAACGTCAGCAGGGCATAGAGGAATATCGCGGCCAGCAACCAGCGAACGGCAGAGCGCCCACCGCCAGCCGACTGGCGGCGAAATATGCGCCATGTCTTGGAATCGCCCACAAACTACCTCCAGCGGGTGTTTATTAAAACAACTTCACAATTCAGCGGAGGCGAGTTGCTACAATCGCGCCATGCCGATTCCGGAAGCAGGGCCGGATCTGTCTGCAATTGCAATCTCGAATTGATGACTACCACCCTCAAGTTTGTAGGTAGGACTCGCACAACCTATACGTCATGCAACACGCAAGGCGCGTGTACCAATAATAATAACAAGCAAGGCAGCAGTGAACGATTTGAGTGAACCCGGGGCACAAGTGATATACGACCCAGGCTCTATAATCGACAGGTTCACAGCCGAGCCAACGACGACGGACTTAACGCTTTGATGAAGACACTCAATTACCCTCAACCCGGCGCCCCTATGCAAGGATATGCAACCGTGCCAGCAACCAGTGACGCGAAAGAATACCTGCGCCTGCTGCTGCGACACAAGTTCGGTCTGTTCCTGACACTGCTTCTCGGCCTGTTCCTGGCCTGGCTTTACCTGATCAGCACTGACAAGACCTACGAGACATCCGCTCTGGTGGAAGTCCTGGAAGAACGCAACTATTTCGACGATGGCAGCAGTGTCGCGCAAACGGACTGGAATGCCCCGACCATCAAGGAAGAGGCCAATCTGCTGCGTTCGCGCAAAGTGCTCAGCCCGGTGGTCGAGGCCTATGATCTGCGCACCTCCGCTGAGCCGAGGCAACTGCCCATCCTGTCCGACCTGACCCGGGAAATTCCTGCCCTGGGCAACCTGGTCAGCCAGCTGTCCTTCGCCCAACAGTATGCCTGGGGAGATGTCGACATCAGCCTGACCGAGCTGGTAGTGCCGCGCCAGTGGGAAGATCGCGCGCTGACACTGACCGCTCTGGGTGAGACGGCCTACAGTCTGACCGACGACGATGGGCTCGAGCTGATCGCCCAGGCTGAAGTCGGCACGTCAGTCACTGTGGAGACGCCCGGCGGTGACCCGCTGACCATCCGTGTTGATGAACTGAATGCTCCGGCCGGTGTGGAGTTCTCGGTTTCCCGAGCCTCCCTGCAGGCAGCCGTCAGCGAGCTGCGTGCGGATCTCTCCACTGAAACCACCGATACCAAGTCACGCATGATCACGGTCAAGCTGCGCGGCCACGACCCGGCGCATATTGCGGACCTGACCAATGCGATCCTCGGTGAATACACGGACGTCAAACTCGGCTCGCAGAATCGCTCATCCGACGAGAAGCTCGAGGTGTTCGAAGAACAGCTGCCAAAGGTGGAAGCCGAACTGCGAGCGGCGGAACTTGCCCTGTCTGACTTCCGACGCAATGCCGGCTCCTTCGGCGAAGACACCCAGACCAACTTCAAGCTCGGTCAGTTGGACAAGCTCGAAACCGAGCTGCTGGAAAAGGAAGTCGAACGAGACGATCTGCTCAAGCGTTATACCGTCAACCACCCCACCCCCAAGCGCCTGCAGAAGGAAATCGACGTACTCATCGACAAGATCGGCCAGGTACGCGGCAC
Organism: uncultured Granulosicoccus sp.; assembly: GCA_947495035.1. GTDB lineage: Bacteria > Pseudomonadota > Gammaproteobacteria > Granulosicoccales > Granulosicoccaceae > Granulosicoccus. Next base: position 126,618 of record CANLXI010000013.1, on the reverse strand, counting down.
TCTGAGTGCCCGCCCCGACACACAGCGTGAGCTCGCCATTCTGGAAGACGAGCTGGAAACCAAGCGCAAGCTGTTCATCGAGATCTCCGAGGAACTGCAGAAACTGCGACTCGCCAATGTCGGCAATGTCGGCGAAGTCCAGGTCATCGATGATGCCTTGCCACCGCGCAAGCCGGTATCACCGAGCGCCCTGCTGGCCATCGTCGGCGGTACGCTGACAACACTGTTTCTCTACACGCTGTACCTGACGCTGCGCTCTGCACTGTCCACTGTCATCAGTGACCAGGACTCGCTGGAAAGGGCCTCCGGTCTGCCCGTATACATGAACATTCCGAAAAGTTCGGCGCAGCGCCGCCTGGGCAACCCGACCACTGTCGACCCTCGCAAGCTGCTGCCCGGCAGTAGCGGTGGCGATGCCAGCAAGGCCATATCGGGCAACGTACTGGCCCTGTCAAAGCCGGAAGACTATTCGATCGAAAACCTGCGTGGATTGCGCAGCATGCTCGAAGATGTCATGGCCGACGCCGACAACAATGTCCTGATGTTCACCAGCCCCCTGCCCAGCATGGGCAAGTCCTTCCTGAGCATGAACCTGGCGGTACTGGTGGCACAGACCGGCAAGAAGGTCCTGCTGATCGATTCCGACTATCAGCGCGGGCAACTGCACAAATCGCTGGGTCTGCCGGTCGGACCGGGTCTGCCCGAGGTTGTACGAGGCAAAAGCGAGCTGAAGGAAACCGTCAAGGCGACATCGGTTGCCAACCTGTACTGCATACCGCGTGGTTATTCCGGCGCTGGCAATGTTGGCGTTGACATGCCGAGTGACAAGGAGTTCGGGGCCTTTCTGAATGCCGTAGCACCTCGATTCGACCTGGTCATCATCGATACCCCACCTGTTTTGAGCGTTTCCACTGCGGCATCACTGGGCAAACACGCAGGTTCTACTATCATGGTAGTGAAGGAAGGCGAAGTGAAGGAGCCACAACTGAATGAAGCACTCAAACGACTGACCTTTTCAGGCGTACGCGTGAGTGGCTGCATCATGAATGGCTCGTCAACTCCGACGCCCAGACACTACACCTATTACCAGGAACAATTGGACTGAATAACGGCGAGTGAAACAATGTGTCCCATGGGGTATGTGTGTCGTTGACTGCAGACACTGTAATACCCTGTTGCTACATTGAACAAACGAGCCAGCTGTCACGCAACGGAAATGTTGCTTGCAGTAATATCATTTGAATTTCAATCATTTAACACGGGCTCCTGGTCATGGAATCAGGAAGCTCGGTGTCACGTCCAATACGGATACAGGAGAACAAGGTGTCAGGCGCCAGCGCAATCAAGAATAATCAGAGCAACACAGTCTTGGATACTGAAAGTGCCAACGCGGCTTATATCAACGACCTGCCTGGCGAGGAAGAACGTCTCGGCACACTGGTACACAGCGACAGCTCCACGCTGTGGCCGATCACCGGAATCAATGCGGCGCTCAAGCGCCTCGAGGATTTCATCTTCGGTTCGATCGCCCTGCTGATCCTGTTCCCGCTGATGGCCCTGATCTCCATTGCCATCAAGCTGGACAGCACGGGCCCCGCCCTGTTCTGCCAGGCTCGCAGCGGCCGCAACCGGGAAATCATCAAGGTCTACAAGTTCCGCACCATGTACCAGAGTGGTTCGCAGGAATTCAAGCAGGCACAGAAGGATGACCCTCGCATCACCCGAATCGGCGCCTTTCTGCGACGCACCAGTCTCGACGAACTGCCTCAGCTGTTCAACGTGATTCAGGGTTCCATGTCCCTGGTCGGTCCCCGACCTCACCCGCTGAAACTGGATGAAGACTTCAAATACGTGATTCCCGCGCTGGGTTCTCGCTACTGCGTGAAACCGGGCATCACTGGCTGGGCACAGATCAATGGCTATCGCGGTGAAACCCGTCGTGTCAGCGACATGGTCTCGCGCATAGAGCACGATCGCTACTATGTGAAGAACTGGTCATTGTTTCTCGACATCAAGATTCTCGTCCTGACCGTCTTCAAGGGCTGGACCCACAAGAACGCCTACTGATCACCCTGTCAGCCAGATCAGCCATACCGCTCACGGTTGCCCCCCCAGCCCTATGACTGATCGAAGGCAGCCTGTCGCCGGGCTGCCTGATGTCGGCGACCACCCGCGTCAGCCGGCAGTCGTTTCTCAGGCGCGGCCCCGGTTGTAGACCGGGCAGCCAGCAGCCGATAAGGTATCGAGTCAACACTGGAAACCGACTCGAACGCATACCGGAAATATCAGCACCGCAGACCCGGACCGGACTGCCTGCTCCCACAAACCTCTGAAAGTTTCTCACGATGGCAACTGATCCCGCTGGACTGCCGCAGCGATCCCTGCTGGGCTTTTTCGCACACCCGGGCACCCTGGAAGACTACCTGCAACTGACCGAGTCGACCATACAGAACTCGGAACGCCGCAGTGTTTTCTATCACAATCTGCATTCGCTCTACAGCTACTTCACCGATGCCGAGCTGCGGAAACATTATCAGGGCACCACGGTGCTGGTGGACGGCATGCCGGTCATCTGGCTGATGCAGTTGCTGGGCATACCGGTCACCCGAGCACACCGCCTGACCTACGTCGACTTCATCATGCCACTGATGCAACTGGCAAGCGATCGGGGCTGGACTGTCTTCCATCTCGGACAGAAGGCCGAGGTTCAGGCGAAGGCCATGGATATCGTTCGAACGCAAAGCCCGAACATCCATCTTGCAGGACACGATGGCTACTTCGATCAGACACCCATGAGCACACAGAGCCTGGCGGTCATCGAGCAGATCAATGCCAGCAATGCGCAGATCGTGCTGGTCGGATTCGGAGCGCCGAAACAGGAAGCCTGGTTGCATGCTCATCGTCACCTCATCAATGCCCCCATCGTCTTCACCTGCGGTGCCTGCATGGAATATGTTGCAGGAGCCGTCAAGACCCCCCCTCGCTGGATGGGTCGTCTGGGACTGGAATGGAGTTTCAGACTGCTGGAAAATCCGCGCCGTTTCGCCTTCCGCTATCTGGTGGAACCGGTTCTTCTGGGGGCTATACTGCTGAAGAACGGCATGGGCATGCTGATCAGTAACAAGCGGGCCTGAACACGGTGAGCAGCATCGATACGGCCGATGAACAAACGGCAGCCATGAATGGCGCACAGGCAGTCCTGGAGACTTCAGATGCCGGAAAGGGAATGACGGGCGTGAGAATCATCGACAAGTGCATCCAGCTGGCGACCTCCAGGCTGGCTCTGTCGGTCGGTGCTCAGGCCATGGTCAGTGGCTTTCATTTTGCACTCAATCTGGTCCTGCTGCGCCTGGTGACACCCTATGACTATGGCATCTTCGCCTTTGCGTTCGTCCTGGCGATGTTCGCATCGGCAGTCAACAATGCGCTGATCTCCACCCCCCTGACAGTCTACACACCCATCGTCAAGGACCCTGCCGAGAGATCACGCCAGGAGGGCATGTTCAGCACGTTGAACATGATGCTGTTTCTTGCGTTGCTGGTCTGCGGCTTCGTCTATTCCGGCTGGAGTGAACAGAATACGACTGTGACCCTGTCGGTGGCATTGTTCGTGGCCATCTACTCGGCCCGCCACTTCAGTCGCAGTGCCGGTTACGCACGCATGCGTCCTCTGGTGACTGCATTGGGTGATGCCACCTATGTCGGCACCGGTATCGTGGTCATGCTGGCCATCATCCTTTGGGTGGACGACCTGAACATCAGTCACGTCCTGCTGGCACTGGTGGCGGCCAACCTGGCGGCCATGCTGGTGGAACGCCATCGCCTGCACGGTAGCGGACGCAAATGGCTGACTCTGGCCGGTATCGGCAGTTATCGCGACGTCTGGGAGCAATCCCGCTGGGCCCTGGCGGGTTCCCTGACCACACTGTTTCTGGCACAAGCGCACAGCCTCATCATCACGGCCACCAACGGGCCGCATGCCTACGCGCCTCTGGCGGCCGGATTCGTTCTCTTCGGGCCCGTGCGGGTTGCGCTGCTGACCTGGCAGAACATGGTCAAGCCCGAGCTGGCTGTCGCGCTGTCCGAGTCCAGACATCTGGCCGTCAGGCAACAGATCCGGACGACCAGCCTGCTGATGGCCGGGGCCGTACTGCTGATGGGTCTGATGCTGTTGATCCTGTGGCCCTGGATCGATGCCTTTCTGTATGCCGATCAATACGCGGACGAACCCATGGGGCTGATCGTGGCCACCTGGTCCGTCATCACCCTGTTCGCCGCCAGTTACAACGCGCCTGCAGCTGCGCTGCAGGCCATGCGCGACTTCCGGGTACTGGCCATGGCAAGTGTCTATGGCGCCATTCTCAGTGGTGTCCTGGTCAGCGTCACACTCTACTTCTTCAACCCTGAATCCACCCTGTTGGGAATACTGGCGGCAGAAGCGTTCATGGCGATCTACCTGACCCGCATTCTCTACACCCGATTGAAAGCGGCCTCGTGAAAACCGTTCTCTGCATCTGCACCTATCGTCGTCCGGCAGGACTGCGCAAACTTCTGGAAACCCTGCCACAGCTTGCCGGCACCGATGGCCTGGAGGTCGTCGTCTCCGACAACGACCCGGGAGCTGAAGGTCTGGCTGTCTGCGAAGCGCTGAGCGCGGCGGGCTACCCTTTTCCGTTGCACACGGTGTCCGCGACAGAGCCGGGAATTTCAGCTGCCCGCAATGCAGCCTGCACACGGGCCTTGCAACTCGAACCCCGCTTGCTGGCCTTTCTCGACGATGATGAATGGCCAGAGCCGCAATGGCTGACCGAACTGCAACGTGTTCGCAATGCCTGCAATGTCGATGTGGTCGGTGGCCCGACTCGACCGGTGTTTCCCGAAGGATGCGCCGAATCGAGTCGACAGAATGCCTATTACGGCGCGGACCTGGCATTGCCCGATCAGTCCCTCTGCCAATTGCAGGCCGGCGGCAATTTCCTGATCACCAGTGATGCCTTGCAGGCGCTGGCTCCGGAGTTCTTCAATCACGCCTTTGCGCACAGCGGTGGCGAGGACCTGGCCTTCTTCATGCAACTCCGGCAACGGGGCTATTCCATGGCATGGGCGGCGCATGCCATTGTCCATGAACCGGTACCCGAGGATCGTCTGCACGACGCCTGGGTACAGCAGCGCATCGTCAACATCCACAATTCACGGGTCAGGGTCATGCAGTTGCTGCAGCCCGGCGTCGGCCATAGCCTTGTGCGGGGACTGAAAACCATCGCGCTGGGGGGACAGACCCTGCTTGCCAGTGCGCTGTCATGGTTGAGTCCTTCCTGGATGGAACGCTCGCGACAATTACGCTGGAAACTGCGCGGCAAGGTGAGTGCGCATCTGGGTCACGCTACCATTCGGAACGAAAACTACTGATGTCCCCCCGATTCTCCATAGTCATACCGACCTACAATCGATCTGCCTCGGTGCTGGATACGCTGCAGTCATGCTTCGAACAGACTTTCGACGATTTCGAGGTGGTGGTAGTCGACGATGGCTCGAGCGATGACACCCGTGATGTGCTGGCAGCCATCGACGATCCACGCCTGAGAGTGCTGCATCAGGACAATGCAGGTCCGGCTGCGGCGCGCAACCACGGCATGAAGGTCGCAGCGGGTCAGTACATCGCCTTTCTCGATTCCGATGATCGCTGGTATCCGACGTTTCTGCAGGTCGCCAACGACTGCCTCGAAGAGGATGAAGACGTGTTGCTGTACGGGCAGATCATCGTCGATCGCGGCGTCGACCGCTACTGGGTGAAACCCGCGCGTGCACTTGGTGCGGAGGAATCGATATTCGATTACCTGTACGTCGATGGCAGCTTCATCCAGACCAGCACCATGGTCATGCCACGCACCCTGGCCACCAGGGTGCAGTGGGACGAATCCGTGACCTTCGGGGACAATGATCAGTTTGCCATCGACTGCTGGCGCACCGGAATTGCTTTCCGCATGCTGCCTCAGCCGCTGACCTTGTACGCCGATGTGATCAGCGATGAGGCCCTGTCGCAGCTGCCCATACATGCCGGCACGTCCGAGAAATACACCAATTTCTTCCGCTGGATGGATACACAGAAAACCGCCATGTCGCCAATGGCCTGGGCGGGATTCCAGGCACGTTTCGCAAGTGTCGGTCTGGCCCGCTCGGCACCCGTTCGGAGTTTCGGATTGCTCTGGAAGGCCTATCGCACCGGCGCAATGGGACCATTGGGCATGGTGCGGCAAAGTGTTCAGAATCTCTTCCCGAGACTCTACCGCCGCCTGGTGGATCAATACGTACGATATCGCGGCTTGACGCTCGAGCAGGCCAGGCGTCAGTGAATCTCTCCGCTCAGCACCAGGTACCGCGACCAGCCCTGGCGACCTATCAGGCGCCTTACCGGGTGCCGCTGCTGGCATCACTGATGCTGGTACTGACCCTGCTGCAGGGCACCAGCTTCACCCTCACCCTGGCAGTGCGATCTCCCTTTGCCGGTGATCTGCCAGTGACCCTGGTCACGCTGCTGTGGCTGGTCATGTATCTCACCTCTGCCGTGGCCCTGCTCGCCAGCTTCGGACTCAACTGGCTGACCTGGCTGGTGCGTTATCGACTGGCGCTGATCCTGGTGGTGGCCGGTACTGCCTTTTCCACCGCCTGGTCCGTTGACCCCAATCTGACCATCGAACGCTCGGTACACCTGATCGGTACCACCCTGCTGGCCATCTATCTCGGCTTCAGTCTGCCCTTGTCGCAGATTCTGCGCATCAGCGCGACGACTCTCGGCCTGCTGATGTTCGGCAGCGCCCTGGCCGCCTGGTTCATGCCATCGCTGGGTCTGGAGCAATATGAGGGGCAACTGGTCTGGGCCGGCATCACCGCTTCCAAGAATACGCTGGGATTCTGGTCGGCCATCACGGCCCTGTTGCTGTCCAGTCTGTGTTTCTGGCCGATCTCCACGGCGCGTCGTGTCACCTGTCTGATCCTGATCGTGCCTGCCCTGCTGTGTCTCTATTTCAGTGTGTCGGCGACATCGGCACTGGCACTGATCTGCGCAACACTGGTCATGCTGTACCTGCATACCACGCGCAGTCTGCGCATGGGCATGCTGTCGATGTCGGTCCTGGGCCTGCTGGTGGCCGCCTTGCTGGCCATGGCCTTCAGCTATATCGACACGGCAGAATTGATCGGGCGCTCTGGTGACCTGACGGGACGTGGGGATGTCTGGCAACAGACCTGGCAACTGATTCTGGACAGACCGCTGACGGGATACGGCTATGGCACCCTGTGGTATCCAACCGACGACAGTGTCTGGATTCAGCAATCCCTCACTGACTTTTCCTGGACCGTGTTCCATGCGCACAACGGTCTGCTGCAGATTGCCTCGGAGATCGGCCTGCCGCTGACGGCGCTGGCGGTCTTCATGATCGTGCAGCAACTGATCGAACTGTTCCATTGTCAGTATCAACGTCCTTTCCCCGGCGTCCTGTTCGCACTGGGTTTCATGATTGCCCTGCTGGTGAGCAACTATTCCGAGGCACGATTGCTGGTCAATCGCGAGCTGTACTGGATTCTGTTCGTGACACTGCCCATCAGCATGTTGCAACAGGTCACGCTCAGCAGCTCCCTGACTCGATCTCAGACTCCCGCATTCGGCCTGCCCGGCGACATGCCCGGCAAGCTGGCAAAGTCACGTGAAAGGACCCGACAGCGGCGCTCATTGAAGAAGCGCCTGCTGCTGCAACGTCGCCCTGTCATCATGAACAATGACGACGATGAATCCGTTCTGCCCCTGACTGACAGTCAGGGACAGCCGCTGCTTGCGCTCGACAAGGGCACCACCCGCTCGGAAGAGGATTCCGCGGGTCAGGGAATACCTGCGACACGCAATGACGCCAGATCACAGTAGCGCCAGCTGGCGCGACAACCTACAAGACAATTAGAGAGACAACGTGAGCAAATCCATTCTGGTTACCGGAGGCGCCGGTTTCATCGGTTCGCACATGGTTCGCATGCTGGACCAACGCGGTTTTGACGTTCTGATATATGACAATCTCGAACGAGGCAATGCCGATGCCGTCACGGCGGGCACGCTGATCGAAGGCGATCTGCACGACAGTGAAAAACTGCATGCCGTCTTCAGGGAACATGATATCGAGGCTGTCATGCACTTCGCCGCGCTGGCCTATGTCGGTGAATCGGTGCACGAGCCAGCATTGTATTATCGCAACAATGTCACGGGCACCCAGTCTCTGCTGGACAGCATGTGTGCCAACGATGTGAAGAAGCTGGTGTTCTCCTCCACCTGTGCCACCTATGGCGAGCCGGCAACCCTGCCGATTACCGAAGATACCCCACAGAACCCCATCAACCCCTATGGGCAGTCCAAGCTCATGGTCGAACAGATTCTCAAGGATTACGCACCGGCCTACGGACTGCGCAGCATAGCCTTGCGATATTTCAATGCAGCCGGTTGCTCTGAAGACGGCAGCATCGGTGAACGGCACGATCCGGAGACACACCTGCTACCGCTGATCCTGTTTGAAGCCTTGCGCGTACAGGCTGGCGGCAATCCTGCGGACACCAATCTCATGGTCTTCGGCAACGATTTCGACACGCGTGACGGTACCTGTATCAGAGACTACATCCATGTGAACGATCTGTGCAGTGCGCATATCGCCGCCTTCGAACGCATGCAGAAAACGCCGACAGAGGGCGCCGAGCAATTCAACCTGGGCGTCAATCGTGGCTATACCGTTCTGGAAGTGATCGACGCCTGTCGCCAGGTGACAGGCGTCGATTTCGGTTACAACACGGTAGCGCGCCGAGCTGGCGACCCACCGGAGCTGGTGGCCGATGCCAGTCTGGCCATGAGCCGGCTGAACTGGAAACCGGTGCACGCCGACATCAAGGACAGCATCCGGCATGCATGGCAGTGGTATTCAGCGCATCCTCCGGCAGCCTGAAACGAACTTCACGCAGGCCAGCGAGTCCTACCCTCGCTGGCCAACTGAACCGTAACCCTGATTTCGCCCAACCGGCATGGCGGAACAGGTAATACTCCCTACATGAAAATGACCTGTCACAGACGATTCGCCCTGCTAGTCACCCTGAGCCTGCTCGGCGGTGCTGCCCATGCCCAGTCCGAAAAGCGGATACTGGATGACCGTTGCTGGGACTTGAGCTTCGAAGAGCCCTTCGATACCTTGTCGCTCTGGAACGAATCGACCCGCGAAGGCCTTTGGCGCACCCGGTATATCTGGCCACGCGACGTCATCATCAATGATGAACAGCAGTTCTACATCGACCCGGAGGAACACGGAGTGTCACCGTTCTCCATCGATGATGGCATTCTCAGCATCGAAGCGAACCCCACTCCCAGAGCATTGCGTGGCGTGGTATCCGGACAACCCTACATTTCAGGCGTCCTGACGACCGAAAAGAGCTATTCGCAAAAATACGGTCGCTTTGAAGTCAGTGCACGATTGCCCCGGGGCGGACAGGGCTTGTGGTCTGCATTCTGGCTACTGCCCAGTTTCGAGCAATGGCCCGAAGGTGTCGCGGTGCTGCCTGAAATCGATGTCATGGAGAGTCTGGGTCACCAACCGAATACCTACCACACCACCTTGCATACCAACCAGACCGGTGAGCTGACCTCCTTCCCGTTTGACCACACCCTGAAAGCCGACCTGACCCGTGACTTTCATCTCTACAGCGTTGTCTGGACGCCCGAAACAGTGACCTGGTATCTGGACGGCAAGCGTATGGCATCACATCCGACACCGGATGACTACACCCGCCCAGTACACTTTCTGTTGAACCTGGCGGTAGGTGGCAGCTGGCCGGGGTCGCCAGACGCCAGTACCGAGTTTCCGGCCAGTTTCGATATCGATTATGTCAGGGCGTGGACTGACAACGGCTCCTGCAACAGCTGATTCTCGCTTGAACCCTGTTCAGGCCGCCTTGTCGAGAGACACTTCGTTCGCCGGCAGGCAGATTGCAAACGTGCTTCCTGCCTCGCTGGAACTGACTATGCCGATCTGCCCTGCATGGCATTCGGCAATCTGCCGGCAGATGTGCAGCCCCAACCCGGTACCGACGATATCGTCATGCTGGTGCAATCGCTGGAACGGCTCGAACACCTTGTCATGGAAACGCTCCGCGATGCCGATGCCATTATCGGCAACGGTGATCTGCCATTGTGCATCTATCAGTCTGGCCTCGATCCTGATCGTCAAGCTGCGTGCCCTTGAGCGATACTGGATGGCATTGCTCATCAGTTTGTGCACCAGCAGCTCCAATTGCAATCGATCGCCCGCAAGCTGCGGCAAGCTGCCGATGTCGATGCTGGCCTGAGCTTCCTCGATCAAGGGTGCCAGCCGAGCCTGCACAAGCGCAAATACCTGGTTCAGATCAACGCACTCGAATTGCCGGTTTTCACGACCGATCCTTGCCAGGTCGTGCAGGTCGTCCGCCAGCTTGTGCAGCCGTGATGATGCCGCATGCAGTTGGTCCAGGTTTTCCCTGACCGGCGAAGTCATGCGCGTATTCAGTACATTCTCGAGCAGTGTCACTGACAGGTCGACGTTGCGTACCGACAACTGCAGGTCGTGTGAGGTCACATGAGCAAAGTGTCGCAGCTCGTCGTCGCTCCGTTGCAGGCGTTGCCTGGCAAACCGGAGATCTCCGCTCAGAATCCCGGTACGATGCAGAGCACGATTTCTCGACGCCACCAGTCTGCCGGTACAGAAGCCTGCCAGAGCAGTGATGGCCAGAGCACAGATGGCAATCAGCCAGAGTTGTGCCGAGCTCTTGAGCTGCGCCAGGGCATGCGGGCCAAGAGACACCGCCAGCTGCCACTCACGTCCGCCTCCTCCCTTGATACGCCTGAACAGTGTGCTTGCACCAGAGACGGTTTGGCCGTCCTGGTAGAATGGCTGGATTGACGCGGTGTCTTCCGCCCCCCTGGCATCCGTGATGTCGCGGATGGCGACGGCCGTGAACTGATCCAGGGCAAATGGTTCGAGCAACTTTTCATGGCGGAATATGCCCAACAACATGCCGCGATAATGCTGTCGGCGCTGCGCCAGATTCTCCGGCTCGACATCGCCGTAGGTGGGTAGCATCAGAAGAAAGCCCTTGGCAGTCGGCTCCTCCCGCGTCATGACGAGCGGTGGACTCATCGCGAATTCTCCCGAGTCTCGTGCCTGTTCCAGAGTCAGCAGACGCTCGGCACTGAAGGTGAGGTCGTAACCGAGCATCCAGCGTTTGCCCTCCATGGGATGCAGATAGGTCAATACATGATGCTCTGCCGCGTAGCGGTCAGCATCGGGTTTCAAGGTGAAATCAGGATAACCCTGGTCATCGATCGACCGGTCGCTGCGCACCGAGCGGATGAATTCGTGCAGGATATGGTGCGGTACGCGTGGCACCCAGCCAACAGCGAAAACTTCGGGGAAACTGTTCTCCAGATCGATCGATTCCAGGTACGCCTGGAAATCTCGCCTGCTGACATACTCCGCGCCTTCATGAAGAGAGCGAACACCTCTCAGCAGCAACTTCTGGTTCTCCAGTGCATCACCAATGCGCGAGGCCAGCACATCGCTGCGACGTGCGAATTCCTCCATCCGCTCTCTGTGGATATTGCGATACACGGTGTTCACGGCAAACGCCGTCAGAATCAATCCCACCAGACACACGGCAGCGGGCAAGGCCAGCTGGCCGTTGCCGTTAGTTCTCCATCTGAAGCCCGCATCGATCATGCGGGCATTACCGCAAGTAACGCACCAGGTGGACCCACCTGGAGAAAGTAACTGCTACGGCAGGCTTCGCATCTCTTCGCCGGTGGCCTGCACCACTGGCGGACTGCTCCACACAAGGGAGTACAGCAGCTTGTAGGCGGAATTCATCGCAAGATCATTTATGGTGACATCCGTGCTGATCGCTGCATCAGCCGGTGACAGCGCAAACTGTGCCGGATTGGTGGATGAGCTGATGGCCAGAACACACAACACACCGCCGACAGAGGACAGCATCAATGCACCCGGTACCGACAGCCGATAGCGCAGAAAGCGACGCACTTCCATACGCCCCCAGAAGGCGATCAGGATCAGCAGACACAGGAAGGCGGCAACCACCAGTGGCACGGCCTGTTCAGCCAGCAGTGTTTTCACGATACTGGCCGGCTGCTCGATGCTGCTCAGCAGTTGCACATCGGGCCGCAGCCCGCGGGTTTCCAGAAACCAGGGAGTAATCAGCTCTGTCAGCATCACCAGCAACAGCCCCCCCAGCATGAATCCGGTAATCAGGAACTTGGCCAGGGGGCGGGTCCGGGTCATCATTGCCAGCACGCCACCCAGAATCAGCGGCACGATACAGATGATCCCGACCAGTGCCAGATCAAACCTCAGCCCCTGTATGAACAGCGGCATGACCGTGGCATCCGTCACCTCGATTCTGGAGAACTGCCACAGCGCATAGGCTGCCCGGATCACGGTAAGCAGAAACACCAGTGTCAACGCGAACAGCAGAAATTGGCGAAACAGGTGCGACGCCGGCAACTTGGACTTCATGTTCTCCGCAAATGGCTGACTTTACCGCCCCGGATTATATCAGCCACTCAAGGGCAGAAGCGCAACACCACCACGCTCCGAGACTGGCAGACTTGATTGCCGCTGACTTCGATCGCTCCCTGTTCCGGCTGCGCCGTATCGATCTCGACAACCCACCGTGTACCTGCCAGCTGTTCGGCTTCGAGAGGAAAGTCCACTTCCTTGTCACTGCCGTTGAACAGCAACAGCAAGGTATCCGACGGTTCGATCGACTGCCCTGCCGGAATGGCGTCTCCCATCAATTGCAGTCCGACAAATCCGCCATTGAGACAATGCCAGTCCGCTTCGCTCATCGCGTTTGCCGTCTTGTTCAACCACACGACATCGGGAAGAGCGCAACTCGCAGAGCGATGTTCGCCATGCAGATACCAGGGTCGTCGCAGTACGGGCTGGTTTCTGCGCAAGGCAATCAGGCGCTGGGTAAACACCTGCAGCTGCTGCGCTTCCGGTGTATCCGTCCAGTCGATCCAGGTCGTGGCATTGTCCTGGCAATAGGCATTGTTGTTGCCACGCTGAGTGCGATTGCGCTCGTCTCCACCCAGCAACATGGGCGTCCCCTGAGAGAGGAACAAGGTGCTCAACAGATTGCGTTGTTGTCGCGCCCTGAGCTGATTGATGGCCGGATCATCGCTATCACCCTCAACACCATGGTTGTTCGAATGATTGCTGCTGTGACCATCGCGATTGCCCTCACCATTGGCCTCATTGTGCTTGTGCAGATAACTCACCGTGTCGCGCAGGGTGAAGCCGTCATGTGCGGTAATGAAGTTCACCGTGGCTGACGGAGTGCGACCCTGCCACTCGAACAGCGAACTGCTGCCCAGGAGACGATCGGAAAAATCCGGCAGAACGTCCGCTCCGGAATTCCAGAATCGCCGGGCTGTATCACGGAACTGATCATTCCACTCCGACCATCGTGGTGGAAACTGCCCCAGCTGATAGCCGCCCGGGCCGATATCCCAGGGTTCCGCTATCAGCCTCACATCGGCCAACTGTGGATCCTGTGCCACGGCATCGAAGAAGCCTGAGCCTCGTTCGAATCCATGCAGCTCGCGTCCGAGAATGGAGGCGAGATCGAAGCGAAATCCATCGACCTCCATGTCGTTGGCCCAGAACCTCAAGCTGTCCATGACCAGCTGCAGCACCCGGGGATTCTCGAGCGCAAAGGTGTTGCCCGTGCCACTGTCATTGACGTAATAACGCGGATTGCGCTCCAGGCGATAGTAGGACAGATTGTCTATCCCTCTGTAACACAAGGTTGGCCCCTGCTCGTTACCCTCTGCCGTGTGGTTGTAGACCACATCCAGAAACACTTCCATGCCAGCCTTGTGCACCGCCTTGACCATGTCCCTGAACTCGGCCACCGCATCATCGGTAAAGGCATAGCGTGAATCCGGAGAGAGAAAACCCAGACTCTGATATCCCCAGTAATTCACCAGTTCCTTCTTCACCAGAAACTCGTCGTCGGGAAAGGCATGCACCGGCAGCAGCTCCAGCGCGGTCACGCCCAGCTTTTTCAGATGCGACAGAACCGCCTTGCTTCCCAGCGCCTTGTAGGTACCACGACGTGCCGCGGGTATCTGCTTCTGCAGTGCGCTGATTCCCTTGACGTGTGCTTCATAGATGACCGAATCACACAGTGACGGTCGTTGCCGGCGTTCACCACTCTGGTTCAGGTGCGGTGCGTGTTTGCGATGGTTGCGTGCATGGGCAGGCACAACCACGCTCTTGGGTACGAAGGGAGAACTGTCTCGCTGGTCGAAGGACAGATCCAGATCTGCATGCCCTCGAATATAGCCGAAATTCGCATCGTTCCAGATCAGTTTCCCGTGCAACCGGCGGGCGTAGGGGTCCAGCAGAAGCTTGTGCGGGTTGAAACGGTGACCATTGGTCGGCTCATAGGGTCCATGCACCCGGTAACCATACAAGGCTCCCGGTCGGATGCCCGGCAGGTAACCGTGCCAGACGTTGTCCGTGCACGCAGGCAACTCCAGTCGCTGTACTTCCTGCTCCCCCGTACTGTCGAACAAGCAGAGTTCGACACGGCTCGCATGTCTCGAGAACAGCGCGAAATTCACGCCCTTGCCATCGCTGGTAGCTCCCAGCGGCCAATTGCACCCGTCAAGCATTGTCAGATTGTCTCCCGGTCTGGCAATTCGATGGGCTGCAGACGCCAGATATCCCGGTTGTAGTCCTGCATGGTGCGATCCGTCGAGAACCGGGCACTACAGGCAGTATTCATGATGCTCTTGCGTGTCCAGCCAGCGGTATCCTGCCAGGCGGCTTCGACCTGCTGCTGACTGTCCAGATAATCCGGCAAGTCGGCAACTGTCAGCCAGGCATCATGAGGGCTGCGCGCAGCGTCGATGACACCGCGTACCAGTTCCGCCTCACCGGCATCGAACAAACCGCTGTCAAATGCCTCGAAAATACGTGTCAGCCGTGCATCCCCGGCAATGATCCTGGATGGTGCATACCCCTGCCTGACACCATCCACCTGGTCTACCGACAATCCGAACTGGAAGAAATTCTCACTGCCGACAGCCTCCAGTATCTCGACATTGGCACCATCCAGGGTACCGATGGTCACCGCACCGTTCATCATGAACTTCATGTTGCCCGTACCGGAAGCCTCCTTGCCCGCGGTGGACACCTGCTCGGACAGATCGGCTGCGGGACAGATCACCTCCATGGCGGATACATTGTAGTCCGGCAGAAAAACCAGCTTGAGCCTGTCGGTAGTGCGCTTGTCGCCATTGATGACACTGGCAACATTGTTGATCAGCTTGATGATCGATTTCGCCATGTAATAACCGGGCGCAGCCTTGCCGGCAATCAGGACAAGCCGGGGAACATGATCCTGACCGTCCAGCAGATCCAGATAGACATGAACCGCATGCAGGGTACAGAGCAGCTGCCGTTTGTACTCATGCATGCGTTTTACCTGAACATCGAACAGCATGTCGGCGCTGACCTCAATGCCCGTGCGCTCGGCAACCAGCCTGGCCAATGCCAGCTTGTTGCGGTTTCTGACCTCGCGCCATCGTGCCTGTAAGGCCTGTTCATCCGCCAGCGGTACCAGTTGTTCGAGTAGCTCCATCCTGCCTGTCCAGGACTCCCCCAGAGTGCTGTCCAGCAGGCTCTTCATGCCAGGGTTGCAGTAAGCAAGCCAGCGTCGCTGAGTCACGCCATTGGTCTTGTTGTTGAACCGGGTCGGCCACAGGCGATTGAAATTGGCAAACAGGCCTTCCTTGAGCAACTTCGAATGCAGGGCTGCGACCCCATTGATGGAAAAACTGCCAACGATCGCCAGGTGTGCCATGCGCACCACCGGCTGTGCGTCGAACGAGACGATGGACATCTCGGCATGTTGTTGCAGCTGACCGGGCATGGCTTGTTCCACTTCTTCCAGAAAGCGCCGATTGATTTCCTGGATGATTTCGGTCGGCCGTGGCAGCAGAGCGCCAATCATGTCCAGCGACCAGCATTCGAGCGCTTCGGGCAACAGGGTGTGATTGGTGTAGGCCATGACCCGGGTCGTGATGGACCAGGCTTCGTCCCAGGACAGTCTGTGATCATCGACCAGCAGACGCATCAATTCGGCAACGGCAAGACTGGGATGTGTATCGTTGAGCTGGAAGCAGTGGGCGTCGGCAAACCCCTGAAAACCGTCGTTGTGCAACAACCAGATTCGCAGGGCGTCCTGCAGACTGGCCGATACCAGAAAGTATTGCTGGCGCAAGCGCAGCACCTTGCCGTTTTCACTGGCATCATTCGGGTAGAGCACCATCGTGATGTTTTCTGCCGCATTCTTGGCAGCCACCGCTTCGGTATAGCCCCCGGCATTGAATTCATGAAGGTTGAACTCATCGGTAGCGGACGAGTTCCACAGTCGCAAGGTATTGACGATGCCGTTGTCATGGCCCGGCACAGGTACATCGAACGGTACGGCGCGAACGTCATCGGTATCGACCCAGCGATGAATGATGTTGCCATTGAGCTCGGTGATCAGGTCGACGCGCCCGCCGAAACGCACCCGACAGCTCAGCTCCGGTCTTTCCAGTTCCCACACATGCCCCTCACTGAGCCAGCTGTCGGGGCGCTCTATCTGGAACCCCTTGTCGATGGACTGCCGGAACATGCCATAGCGATAACGCAAGCCGTAGCCGGTGACCGGCAGAGCCAGGGAGGCACAACTGTCCAGAAAGCAGGCGGCCAGACGCCCCAGCCCGCCGTTGCCCAGACCGGCATCGGCTTCCAGTTGTTCGGTCTGCTCCAGCGTGAGGCCGAGTTCCTCCAGTGCCTTCCCGAGTTCATCCTGCAGATCCAGATTGTGCACGGCGTTGCGCAGTGCCCGCCCCATCAGATACTCCATGGACAGATAGCAGGTATGCCGTTGAACGCCGGACTCCACTGCCTGGCGAGTTGCCAGCCAGCGCTCCATCATTCGATCACGCACGCTCAGCGCTACCGCCTTGTAGAGAAAGTGCGCAGCGGCGTGATCGATGTCTCGACCCAGCGTCCGACCGAAATGATCGATCACTGACTGCCTCAGGGCATCCTTGTCGTTCTCCAACGCAATCCGATCGTCTGTCCAGATATCGTCGACGGTTACCATTGCCTGAGCAGTACCCGGCAGTTCGGCGGCTGTACTCCTGTTTGTGGAATTCATGATTTTGTCAAGGCGGTTGGTTGAACACACTGTAAATGATTGGCTGCTGAAATGATCGGGTAAAGTCAGACAGATCCCGTATGCATTCTTTTCACAACAGCTTTGCCAAGAGGATGTCGAATTGGTTAAGCTGGGCCCAACGTAACCAGGGTGACGGAATGAGCATCATAGAGGAAAGACAGATATCACGGCTGACAAGAGACACGTTGGCTCTGATTCTTGCTGGTGGCCAGGGAAGCAGGTTGCATGAACTGACTCAATGGCGGGCAAAACCCGCAGTGCCGTTTGGCGGCAAGTTCAGAATCATCGACTTTGCCTTGTCGAACTGCATCAATTCGGGTATACGGCGCGTGGGGGTGGCAACGCAGTACAAGTCGCATTCACTGGTACGCCATATCAGTCGCGGCTGGTCCGGCTTCAAGGCCGAGTTCGGAGAGTTCGTCGAGATCCTGCCCGCCTCGATGCGGGTGGACGAAGGCTGGTACAAGGGCACTGCCGACGCGGTCTACCAGAATCTGGATATCATCCGCACACACCAGCCCAGATTCGTGATGGTGCTCGGTGGAGATCACATCTACAAGATGGACTATGGACCACTGATCTCTGCCCACAACAATCGTGAGGCAGACATGACCTTGTGCTGCGTGGAGGTGTCGGTTGAAGAAGCTGCCGGTGCGTTTGGCGTGGTGAAGGTGGACACCGAGGGGCGTGTTCTCGAATTCCAGGAAAAGCCGGCTGAACCCGCCGAAATTCCGGGCAAACCGGGACGCGTTCTCGCCTCCATGGGCAACTATGTGTTCAATACCGAGTTCCTCTATCAGGAACTGATACAGGATGCCGACGCGGAAGGCAGCTCGCATGATTTCGGCAAGGACATCCTGCCCCGTATCGTCGACTCTCATAACGTATTTGCCTTCAGACTCGGCGATGACCAGCCCAACAGTACGGCCCAGCCCTACTGGCGGGACGTTGGCACTCTGGATGCCTTCTGGGAAGCCAACATGGAATTGGTGGACTTCGAACCCGAGCTTGATCTCTACGACACCAACTGGCCGATCTACACCTACCAGATGCAGTTGCCATCGGCCAAGTTCGTGCACGATACCGCCGACCGTCGAGGCATGGCCATCAATTGCATCGTCTCGGGCGGCTGCATCGTGTCCGGCGGCAAGGCCAGCCGCTCGCTGTTGTTCAGCAATGTGCGGCTACGTTCCTACAGCAACGTCGAAGACTCGGTCATCATGCCCGATGTCGAGATAGGACGAAATTGCACGGTCAAGCGCGCCATCATCGACACTGGCACAATACTGCCCGAAGGCACCGAAGTCGGCGTGGATGCCGAGGCAGATCGGGCCAAGGGGTTTCGAGTGACGGACAGTGGCATCACCCTGGTCACGCCAGACAATTTCGGACAGAAACTGCATTTTGTTCGCTGATCGGACTCATCACCAGGACACTCGAGGTATGACTTTCTCATGACCCATATCTGCATGCTGGCGGCAGAAAACGACGTGATCCCCGGTGGCAAGGTGGGTGGTATCGGCGATGTCGTACGCGATATCCCGAAGGCACTGGCCAGACAGGGGGCCAGTGTGACGGTTCTTGTCCCGGCCTACGGTGCCTTTCACCAACTGCCGGGCGCGACGCTGCTGGGTGTGTGCACCGCCGTGTTTCGCGGACGCACCGAACGCATCGAGATCCATGAACTGTTTGCAGGACGAGACAAGGGGGTGCGCTACCTGGTGGCGCACCACCCCCTGTTCGCCGCGGGAGGCAAGGGTCGCGTCTATTGCAACGACGATGCCAACCAGCCCTTTGCCACCGATGCCAACAAGTTCGCACTGTTCTGTGTGGCCAGCCTGCAGGCACTGAAGGAAGGGTTGATTGCGTCAGTGGATGTGCTGCACCTGCATGACTGGCATACCGGTCTGGCGGCGGCGCTACTCAAGTATGACCCCGACTACCAGTCACTCAAACCACTCAAGGTCGTCTTCAGCATCCACAACCTGGCCCTTCAGGGTATACGACCGTTCGCCGAACACGAATCATCATTGCAAGGCTGGTTCCCGCACCTGCGGTACAACCCGGTCGATCTGGCAGATCCGCGCTGGCCTCAATGTGTCAATCCGATAGCCACCGCCATTCGCATAGCCGATGTCGTGCATACAGTCTCCCCTACCTACGCCAGGGAGATCGTGGAGGCCAACGACCATGCGAGAGGTTTTCATGGTGGCGAAGGGCTGGAGCGTGATCTGCAGCAGGCCGCCAGCCTGGGAAAACTGACCGGCATCATCAACGGTATCGACTACGACATCCCGGCTGCGCCACGTCTTGACTGGACCGGTTTCATGCGCAGCGCGGCAGATGAAATGCTCAGACTCATGGCGCGTCGTCCGGATCTGAGGTCGCTCGATTACGTGGCGCATCAGCGGCTGCTTCGCTGGCAACAGCAGACCAGGCCAACACACATCATCACCGGCGTGGGACGCCTGACCGATCAGAAGATGGCCTTGTTGCTGCAGCCTCTGCCCGATGGCCGGATACCACTGGATATCATGCTCGACTCCCTCGAGGGCCGCGGCATGCTGCTGCTGCTGGGTTCCGGTGATGCGGGACTGGAGCAGCATTGCCGAACCATCGCGGCACGACACTCGCACTTCCTGTTTCTCAACCAGTACTCCGAAACGCTGTCCAATCTGCTTTTCAGCAATGGTGATCTTTTCCTGATGCCCAGCTCCTTCGAACCTTGCGGAATCAGTCAGATGCTGGCCATGAGGCAAGGACAACCGGTACTCGCCCATGCGGTGGGCGGACTGTGCGACACCATCAGCGACGATGTGGACGGTTTCCTGTTTTCAGGGGATTCCATGCCGGCTCAGGCTACTCAGATGCTGGAACGTCTGAACAAGGTACTGGCGCTGAGAGAGAAAAAGCCTGACGATTACCGTGATATAGCCACGCGCGCCCGGGCGCAACGCTTCGAATGGCACGACAGTGCCTCCCGCTACCTCTCGGAACTGTACTCATGAATTGCATTCTAGGTCACGCCGAAGTCAATGCCATCGTCGAAGGCCGCCACCCGGAACCCTTTTCGGTACTCGGTCAGCACCCGATTGGCGAAGAGGCTGTCGAGAGTCTGGGGGGGCGGGCTGTCATCCGTACCTTTCAGCCACATGCCGATACCGTATCGGTCATCGACGATGAAGGTCAACGCATCCCCATGGAACGGGTCCATCCTCACGGACTGTTCGAGGTCGTCTGTGCAGACACCATCGGTCCCTATCGTCTGGAACTGTCTCGCGAAGAGAACGACTGGGAGATCATCGACGCCTACTCCATGACATCCCCCATGGGCGAGATGGATCGCTACCTGCTCAATGAAGGTACTCACCAGGAGCTCTACCAGGTGCTGGGTTCCAACCCCATGCAGTTTCAGGGGGTGGCCGGCGTCGAGTTTGCCGTCTGGGCACCCAACGCTCGCCGGGTCAGCGTGGTGGGAGACTTCAACGACTGGGACGGGCGACGCCACGTCATGCGATCGCACCCCGGCAGCGGAGTCTGGGACATCTTCATTCCTGCCGTTGGCAATGGTGCACTCTACAAGTTCGAGATCGTGGCCGCCGATGGTCGTCTGCTGCCGCTGAAACACGATCCCTACGCACCGTATTTCGAACAACCACCAGGCAATGCCTCGATCGTCTTCGAAAGCCGTTTCATCTGGAGTGACGATGACTACCAGGAAAACCGGAAGTCGCTGGACATGCGCCACCGCCCCATGTCCATCTATGAGGTTCATGCAGGATCCTGGCGCCTGAATCTGCATGGTGACTCCCTGACCTACGTCGAGATGGCCAAGACACTCCTGCCTTATGTCATCGAGAACGGGTTTACCCACATCGAACTCATGCCCATCACGGAGCATCCCTTCGACGGGTCCTGGGGCTATCAGCCCATCGGCCTGTTCGCTCCCACCTCGCGCTTCGGCAGCCCGGATGATTTCCGGCACTTCGTCGACGCCTGCCACGCCGAGGGAATCGGCGTCATCATGGACTGGGTTCCTGCACATTTCCCGACGGATGCCCATGGTCTGGGCGAATTCGACGGCACTCATCTGTACGAGCATGCCGACCCCAGACAGGGCATGCATCAGGACTGGCAGACCCTGATCTACAACTTCGGCCGGGCCGAGGTCTCCAACTACCTGTTGAGCAATGCGCTTTACTGGATACGTGAATTCCACCTTGACGGCCTGCGTGTCGATGCCGTGGCCTCGATGCTGTACCTGGACTATTCCCGCGAACAGGGTCAATGGATTCCCAATCGTTATGGTGGTCGTGAGAACCTGGAAGCCATCGAGTTCCTGAAGCGCATGAACATACTGGTTCATGCCGAAGGCGGCATTACCCTGGCGGAGGAATCCACCAGTTTTCCGGGCGTCAGCCACCCGACATACAACAACGGTCTCGGCTTCACGTTCAAGTGGAACATGGGCTGGATGCACGACATGCTCGATTACATGAGCAAGGATTCCGCCTACCGCAAGTATCATCACAACAGCCTGACCTTCGGCATGATCTACGCCTTCAGCGAAAATTTCTGCCTGCCCTTCTCGCATGATGAAGTGGTCTACGGCAAGGGCTCGATGATCAACAAGATGCCCGGTGATGACTGGCAGAAGTTTGCCAATCTGCGGGCACTGTACGGCATGATGTGGAGTTATCCGGGCAAGAAGCTCAATTTCATGGGCGGTGAAATAGCCCAGTATGGCGAGTGGCAACACAGCGGCAGCATCCAGTGGCATCTGCTGGATCAGGCCAAGCACCAGGGAATCCTGAAACTGGTCCGCGACCTCAACCATCTGTACAGCCAGCACCCGGCGTTGTACGAGACCGACTGTGACTCGGAGGGCTTCGAATGGATAGACTGCGATGATCATGAACAGAGCGTGATTTCGTTCTATCGCTACTCTGCCGATCGCAAGCGCAGTTGCATCACGATCTGCAACTTCACTCCGGTCATACGCACGCAGTATGTCATCGGAGTCAACGAGGCCGGCCATTATCGGGAACTGGTCAATACGGATGCGGAGATCTACGGCGGCAGCGGCCAGAGCAACCAGAGCGCAACGGAGACGGTGGTCAGCCCTGGTGATGCCGAGGATGAATCTGCAGACGAACAGCAGCCGGGGCAGGCCATCCAGGCGTATGAAGAACCGGCGCACAATCGACCTGCCAGCCTGAAGCTCACCTTGCCTCCCCTGGCTGTGCTGATACTCGAACATACCGGTCCGGGCTAGCACGACTGGCTAGCCCTGCGATACACTGCGCGGCTATGGAGACGAACCTGTACAGGCGGGCCATGCCCGGCTGTCGGTGGATCAGCGCGACTTCCAACCTCGACGGTTGCGAAGTCGTGTTGCGTTCAGCGATCCCGGGGCGTGTCCGCACCATCGGATACCGGTACTGCCAAACATGAAGAAATTGCTCGTTCTTGCCCTGCTGGGCCTGATTCTCGGCGCTGGGGCATGGAAAGTTCAGAATCCGGACGGAACGTTCGACGATGCCCGCAGCCAGGCCGTCGCGCTGGGAGAACGCCTGAATTCCGGCGTGCAGGCCGTTCTCCAGCCCGGGCAGACAGATACTCAAGCGCAGCAGCAGACACTGGAAGAGAGACTGGCGTTGCTGGAAGAATCGATTGTCGCTGACAGCAGTGACAATCTGCCAACCGCCGTGAACGAACTGACCGAAGTGGCACAGGATGCCGAAGCGGGCAACGCTGCCAATGTGGTCAGACTCGATGCCATCGACAGCCGCCTGGCGCTGCTGGTTCGCCGAATTGACGAGCAGGCTGTCGAGCAAGGTCTGCAACAGATTCGGGATACTGTCGACACGCTGACGGAGGATGTTGCCTCCCTGCGTCAATCGTCGGACGATCGTGAAGCCTCCGTCAGCAGCGAGCTGGCGACAGTCAAGGAGCAGATCACGGCGCTGGACCTGCGACTGGACACACTGGCAGCGACCCCGATTGCCGCGACATCAGAGGGCGATGTCGACGCCACCGGCAGCCCCGGACTGGCTGCCACCCTCGATGAAAGATTCCGGGCACTCGAGTCACGTCTGAGTACAGCCAATTCGGATTCACGCCGGATTGCCACGCTCAGCGAACAACTGGCAGCGGCTCGCGAGGAGATCAGTCAACTGCAGCAATCGACAGCGTCCAACAGACGCAATGTCAATCGCCTCGATGGGTCGGTGACACAGCTGCGTACCGCCGGCGAGTCCCTGTCCATCGATGCCGTGCAGGCCGAGATCAGCGATCAGCTGGCATTGGTACAGTCTCAGGTTGACAGTAGCGGCGCCATCGGTAATACCGCGGCCTTGCAAGGCCTGCTGGACAACATCCGCAAACGCATCGAGGAACTGGGTACACGTGTTCAGGAGCTGCCCGCATCATCACCCGAAGCCGGCAACGCCCAGGACATGCAGAGCACTCTGGAATCCCGGATGGTCTCGCTCGACGAGCGTCTGCAGGAGATCGGCGGTGCAAATCCCGATCTTGCCGATACCCTGTCAAGCGTGCAACAGAAGGTCGATCAACTCGCCTCCAGCGACTTCGTCACACGCGACGACTTGCGTGAGCAGACCGAACCACAGGCCGTTCAGTACAAGATCTATTTCGATCGCAACAGTGTGCAGATCACTGACGCTGCCGCCACCGTACTGGATTCCTTCATCACGCAGGAAAAGAACCGCACCACCGGCGTCTCCATATTCGGATTCACCGACAGACTGGGCTCGGCCACGTACAACCAGCAACTGGCTCTGCAACGTGCCACCAATGTGCGCTCCTACCTGATCCAGAATGGCTTCGATTACACCAAGATCAAGGCACTCAACGGATTGGGAGAAGACGCCGCAGCCGCAGTGCTGCCTGACAATGCCGACGACGCCCAGCAACGAGTCGTGGTGCTGTACGCCACTCAGCCGTAGCCAGCCGCGGCAGTATCGTCATGCCGGTTCCGTCGATGCGTGAACCGGACAGACCCGGCAGCTCGCCGATGGCTGTGGACTTTTCGGCCATCTGCCTGCCACTCACGCGCAACGAACGTCTCCGGAGAACCCCATGACGAGCATGAGCATTCAGGATAACGATTGCCTGCTGATCATCGATGTACAGAACGACTTCTGCAGCGCAGGCTCTCTGGCAGTTCCCGACGCCGAGGCCATTCTGCCGCTGATCAATGAACTGGCTCCGCAGTTTTCCACCGTGGTCCTGACCCAGGACTGGCACCCGGCCGGACATTCAAGCTTCGCCAGCAGCCACCCTGACAAGCAAGCCTTCGAGACGATCACCCTGCCCTACGGGGAGCAGACGCTTTGGCCGGATCACTGCATCCAGGGTAGTCGGGGGGCAGACTTTCATCCGGACCTGCAATGCAACAGTGCACAGCTGATCATTCGCAAGGGTTTTCGATCG
This sequence comes from uncultured Granulosicoccus sp., assembly GCA_947495035.1. Lineage (GTDB taxonomy): Bacteria > Pseudomonadota > Gammaproteobacteria > Granulosicoccales > Granulosicoccaceae > Granulosicoccus. Next base: position 101,850 of record CANLXI010000013.1, on the reverse strand, counting down.
GCAATCGACTCCTACTCGGCCTTCTACGAAAATGATCACACGACCACCACCGGGCTGACCGGATACCTGCGACAACGCGGTATCCAGCGGCTCTTCTGCGTTGGCCTGGCACTTGACTATTGCGTCCGCTATTCGGCACTGGATGCCCGACGCGAAGGGTTTGATGCCGTCGTGCTGGAACAGGCCTGCAGAGGTATCGATATCGAGGGTTCGAATGAGGCCGCGCGCGCAGCCATGCGCGACGCCGGCGTCATCATCGCCTCATGAACCTGCGTGGCAACTCGGCGTTCTGGGACAGGCGCCGATACGGGGACAGATCATGCGTGCCTGTTTCTCGATGCCCCGGTTGAGCCATTCGATATTCAGCAATTTGGCCGTCTGCTGCAGCTCCTTGCGGATCGCGGCCGGAATGGCCACCGACCCGCCATTTTCGTTGCAGGCCGCCCGGAGACTCGCAGCCAGGGATGCAGCATCGGCACCCTGAGCCTCCAGTGCCGGGTTCACATCGATGCCCGCACACAACACATGCTTGTTGCCGGACAGATCGCTGACATTGACCGACTCGCAGCAGAAGATACGCGGTTCCGATCCCACATCCATGACCGAGATCTGCGCTGAGGCCTCGTCGGTATCGGCATTGATCATGCGGAACACGGCCCAGTGCTGGCAGGGGTCCTGCACCATCCGCATGTTTCCCCAGGGCAACGGAATCCCGTTGCCACGATAGACAGCCAGCAGCTGGCCGGGGGGATAGGCATCGAAATAGTGCCAATGCGGGTATGAGGACACGACCGTCATGCGCCGCATGACCACCGCTGTCGTGACGTCCAGCATGTCCCCGACATTGATGTCGTGCGCCCGCTGTTCCAGCAGTCGGCGAAACGGCACCTTGGGACACAGCAAGGCACCCGCAAAGAAACTGCACTCGAAATCGCGCCAGGCATGCACGATGTCCTGTGTATTGACCGCACTGGATGTGTCGACATCGAGACCGGTAGCGAAACGCGTATCGATGGCACCCGGCCCGGTGGTGGCAACGCTCTTGACACCATCACCATCATGCAAGACCTTGTGCCCGATATACAGCGCCAGATCGTATTTGAGACGCGCCGGCTGCGATTGCATCAGCTTGTTGACGTGAATGGTGGAGGGTGCTTCGAAGAAGGAACGCACGACGGTCTTGTCCCTGAGCACCTTGGCACCGATGGCTGTCTCCGGCACCTTGGTGAACCACTTGATGCGCATGCCCATGTCCTTGCAGATATCGGTCAATGCGTCCAGGCTCAATGGCATCTGCTTCTTGCCGACCGCTTCTGCCGCACGTTCCAGCTCGGGGAAGTGATTCTGGTTGTTCTCCTGATGCGCCCGGATCAGCAGATGAGCGAACTGTCTGCCGGATACGCCAGTCTGCGACAGCATTTCCGGGATGGCGTTCTGCAGGATCTCCCTGGAAAAAAGAAATCCCGGCTCCAGTGCCATGCCCCGCATGCCGCCACGACTGCCCTTGTCAGGAACGATCGCCGCCTCGTCGGGAACATCATCGAGAAACCAGCGGATATCCTTCTGGAAGACTTCCGCAATCACGGACAGCATGCGCGCGCTGGGGTGACGCTTGCCACGCTCGATCATCGACAGATAGGAAACCGAGGGCGCCGATTCTGCATCGACCTTGACACAGCGAGCGGACAAATCATCCATCGTCAGATTGTTGCGCTTGCGCAGATTGCGAATCTTGGTGCCGAGAAAATGGGCATTCCGGATCGCAGAGGCGCTGGACATGGACTCACCTGTTTTGTGAAATTGACAATGTGAAATTTCTTTAGTGAAATTCTAGTTCATTTTTCGAGTCACTGCCGTTAAGGTTTACATGAGCGCAAGTCACAGGTCTCGTGACCTGAAAGAACCTTCACATCGTCGGAACAGCCATCATGGGCACACAACAGTCATTCAGAACGTCCACCAGCTGGGATCAGGCCGTCTCCATGCTGGACCTCAGTTTCCCGCTGGCCGACGGTTCCCACGGGAGTGTCGCTGCCTATCTGCTGCACTTCGACCACCTGGCGGCCATCATGGTCGATGGCAGCGTGACCGCCTTGCGCCGCCCCGCCCAGTTCATCGAAGCCAGCGGCAACCCGGAGGCACCACAGAGCATCCTGCTGGAGCAGCAGGGTATCCAGGTGGAAATCGAGACCGTCACCCGCAAGGTCACCGCCACAACGGATGATCCGCAGCACCGCCTGCAACTGCTGACCACGCTGGACTGACTCTGCCGCAGCAGGCCCGTGTGGGGAAACGCGACACTTTTCCCCACCGCTTGATTTCGAGGAGTTTAAGTACGACCATTGGGAGTTATCTCCTCGACTGTGAAACTCCCGATGACCGACCACAGGCCTACTGTGATTTACACACTGACGGACGAAGCCCCGGCACTCGCCACTCACTCGCTTCTGCCGATCATCCAGACCTTCACGGGTGCAGCTGGCATCTCGGTGGAAACCCGTGACATCTCGCTCGCTGCGCGTCTGCTCAGTCAGTTCAATGATCACCTGAACGAAGACCAGCAGACCCATGACGCTCTGGCGGAGCTGGGTGAGTTGGCGACCCGCGCGGAAGCCAACATCATCAAGTTACCCAACATCAGTGCCTCCATCCCCCAGCTCAAGGCCACGATTGCCGAACTGCAGTCAAGGGGCTACAAGGTGCCGGACTATCCGGATGACCCGCAGAGCGAGAAGGAGCGGGACATTCGACAACGCTACGACCGCGTCAAGGGCAGTGCCGTCAATCCGGTGCTGCGCGAAGGCAATTCGGACCGACGCGCACCGGCAGCGGTCAAGAACTATGCCCGCGCCAATCCACATGCCATGGGTGCCTGGTCGAGCGAATCCCGTTCACATGTATCTCACATGGACGGCGGCGACTTCTTCTCCAATGAACAGTCCGTCACGATCGCCGAGGCCGGCACGATTCGTATCGAGCACGTCGACGTCGATGGCAATGTCGCAGTACTGAAACCGGATTTCGCTGTCTCCGCCGGTGAAATCGTCGATGCCACCTTCATGAGCCGTGCCGCCCTGCAGTCCTTCTTTGCCGAGCAGATCAGACAGGCAAGGGAACAGGGAGTGCTGCTGTCCTTGCACCTGAAAGCCACCATGATGAAGGTATCCGATCCCATCATCTTCGGTCACGCGGTACGCAGCTATTTTGCCGATCTGTTCGAACAGTACGGAGACATCCTGGAAGCGGCCGGAGCTGATGCCTGCAATGGTTTCGGCAGCGTACTGGATGCCATCGAATCACTGCCTGCCGATCAGCGGGACGCCATCGGCCAGTGTGTTCGCGAATGCCTCGACCAAGGCCCGGCGCTGGCCATGGTCAATTCCGACAAGGGCATCACCAATCTGCACGTACCCAGCGACGTCATCGTCGATGCATCCATGCCCGCCATGATTCGCACCTCGGGGAAGATGTGGAACAGCGACGGCCAGTTGCAGGACACGAAAGCACTGATTCCCGACAACAGCTATGCCGCTGTCTATCAGGAGACCATCGATTTCTGCCGTGAGCACGGCGCATTCGATCCTGCCACCATGGGGACGGTACCCAATGTCGGCCTGATGGCACAGAAGGCCGAAGAGTACGGCTCGCACGACAAGACCTTCGAGATTGCTGCCGATGGCACGGTCCGGGTGGTGGATGGCAGCGGTTCGATCGTGATGAGCCATGCCGTGCAGACCGGAGATATCTGGCGCATGTGCAACGTCAAGGATGCTCCGGTGCGGGACTGGGTCAGGCTGGCCGTATCCAGGGCTCGTGCTACCGGCAGCCCCGCCATCTTCTGGCTCGACAATGCCCGCGCGCATGATCGCCAGCTGATCGACAAGGTCAGCCACTATCTGCAGGAGCACGATACCCAGGGCCTGAACATCAGCGTCATGTCGCCGGGTGAGGCCACGCGTCACACTCTCGACAGACTCAAGGCCGGCAAGGACACCATTTCAGTCACCGGCAATGTGCTGAGAGACTATCTGACCGACCTCTTCCCCATCCTGGAACTGGGCACCAGTGCCAAGATGCTGTCCATCGTGCCCTTGATGCAGGGCGGTGGCCTGTTTGAAACCGGTGCAGGCGGTTCCGCTCCCAAGCATGTCGAGCAACTGGTGGAAGAGAATCACCTGCGCTGGGATTCATTGGGTGAATTCCTTGCGCTGGCTGTCTCACTGGAACATTTCGCCAACACCGCCGGTATCGAACGCGCCCGCCTGCTGGCAACGACTCTGGATACTGCCACCAGTCAATTGCTGCTGGAAGGCAAATCCCCCTCGCGGCGAGTCAATGAGCTGGATAACCGCGGCAGCCACTTCTACCTGGCGCTGTACTGGGCCCAGGCTCTGTCACAGCAGGATGAAGATCCGGCACTCAAAGCACAGTTCAGCCCGCTGGCAAAGGCGCTGCAGGACAACGAGTCAGCCATTGTCGATGAGCTCAATGCGGCTCAGGGCAAGGCCGTGGATATCGGCGGTTACTACTTGCCGGACATTGCAAAGTGCGAAAGCGTGATGCGACCCAGCGCCACCTTCAACGCGCTGCTGGCCGACTTCTGATCGGCCGTCCCGTCCAGCCACGACGAGTGACGGGAAGCTGTCAGGCGGAAGGTGCTTCTGCCCTGCAGCTTCCCGGCGTTGGGGGCTCCAGGCGCTTTCGCGGTTTCAGCCGCGCCCGGAAATGCCTGCCCCGTTCGTGAGTGAGTCCGATGCTCAGGGCAGCAGAGCAAGCTCGGATTCCACATCCTTGAGTGTTGGCAAATCGGCTCCGTGTCGCGAGCAGGTGATGGCAGCCGCTACCGCTGCGAAGTCCACGGCAGACTGCAGATCGGCAGCTGCAACATCCAGCTTGCCCGCGTTCATGCAGCCATTGGCTTTCAGCCAATGCAGGCTGGCTGCCTGAAAGGTATCACCGGCGCCAACGGTATCGGCCACGGTGATCTTCAGAGGTCGGGACCGACACTGTCGCCCATCAGCACTGTAGATGGTCGCACCACTGCTGCCTTCGGTCACCACGACAACGCTTGCACCAGCCGAAATCGTGTCCGCTGCAAACGATTCCAGCGATTTGTCTTCACCCAACAGGGTTGCAATATCCTCGTCACTGGCCTTGACGAAATCGGCCACTGAAGAGAATACGGCAAATGTTTCACGCCAGATATCGATATCGGGCTCTACCGTGGGACGCAGATTGGGATCATAGGAAATGATCCGCTGACCCGCTTCCCGCCTGGCCAGCGCCTGCAGGGCGCGACTGGTGTCTCCCACAGCCGTCGAGTAGGAGGCAAAATGCAACAGGTCGAGCGACTCGGGGAAGCTCGAGGGCAGCTCGTCGATCTGCATGGACAGATCTGCGGTGTTGTCGGTGTAGAAGGCATAGTTCGCCGACCCGTCCGCATTGGTCTTGATCATGGCCAGGGTACTGTTGAGTTCGGTAGGCAGCACCCAGTCCGGTCGGATGTCATTGTCTCGTATATAGGCCGAGATCTGCTGACCAATGAAATCCGTGGAATTCTTGCACAGGAATCCGGCTTCGTTACCCAGACGGGACAGGCCCACGGCAACATTGAATGGCGAGCCCCCGACATGCCCTTGCAAGGCAACCTTGCCGGCACTGTCGGTTGCTTGATTGAACAGGTCGACCAGAATATCGCCACAGCTGATGAACATGACTTGTATTTCTCCAGTGATCTTGCAACAGGCCTGATGAACAAGGCCGGGGGTTTCAGGCTTGCAACAACTCGAATTCGATCATTTCCGCATCAGTCTGCTCTGGCGACACACCCAGGCACAAGACGCCTCGACCATCCAGCACGATGGAATCGCGCCGAACCAGAAACGGCAATAGCGAATCCTTGCGCACAAAAGTGCCGTTGGTACTTTCATCCTGCATCAGGAACTGGCCATTGCGAAAACGGATCCGGGCATGATGTCGGCTCGCCTCATCGTTGCTCACGGCAATATCATTGTCGCTTGCCCGTCCCAGGCTGATTTCAACTTGCTCGGCTCCAGCATATATTATCCTGTTTCCATGACGAATCTGCAGCCGTTGCTCGGGTGATGTCGATTTCTCGAACTCCTGCCTTGACGCCAGGCGGGTCACGGCAACGGGTTGATCCTGCCAATGCAGGCGGTGTACCGTGAGCAATTCCGCTACTCCCTTTACCTCGATGGAATCGGCCCCTGACAGAAAGGGCTGGTAGCAGTCAGAGAGCTGTTCAACGGCATCGGCCGTCGCCATGATCTCGTCCACTCGAGAGAATTCGGCGACTCTGGCAGCAATATTCACGGCATGGCCGTAGACATCGCCGTCATCGGGAATGACCAGACCGCTGTGAAAGCCGATACGCACCGAGACAGGCATGTCCCTGTGCACCCGCTGAATATCCCTGGCACCCAGAAAGGCCTGATCGGGCGTCTCGAAACTGGCCAGTACCGAATCACCCACGGTACGCAGCACGGTTCCCTGATTCTCGCTCACTGCCTTGCGCATGCAGGCCAGGCTCTCGGCCACCAGCCGATGCGCACGGGCATCCCCTTCACGCTTGTAAAGGGCTGCGCTGCCACCGATATCGGCAAACAGTATGGTCAGCGGACGAGGTTCGGTACTCATGTTCAGATCAGGAGTTTCTGGCTCATGCGGAATCCAGCGAACATGGTAGCGCAAGGGGCCCGCCAACGGGCGTAGCTGCTATCATGAACGATCCCACAGCCTGTATCGAATGGTCGTCAACATGGTTGAACTCGTTGCCGTAGATTACGCCGCTGCCGACGCCGAGCAGCAATTTGTCCAGTCCCTGCGAGATACCGGATTCGGTGTCCTGCGCAATCACCCGATCGAGCAGAGTGCCGTGCAGGATATCTACCGCCACTGGACGGATTTCTTCAACAGCGACGAGCCGGACAACTTTCTGTTCGATCCGCAGAAGTATGACGGGTTCTTCCCCAGAGCCATGGCAGAAACGGCCAAGGGTCACACGGTGCGCGATATCAAGGAGTATTTTCACTACTACCCCTGGGGTCGCTGCCCGGATGCACTGAAGGCAGAAATCGATGCCTATTATCAATCCACCATCGAGTTCGCGGCAAAGCTGCTGGGCTGGATCGAGAACCAGACGCCCCCCGAGGTGGCAGCCGGTTATCGGGAACCCCTGTCCAACATGATCAATGGCAGCGAACAGACCCTGCTGCGTATCCTGCACTATCCGCCCATCGAGGACGGAGTGATGCCAGGCGCCATCCGTGCCGGCGCTCATGAGGATATCAACCTGATCACGCTGCTGCCCGCGGCCAACGAACCCGGCCTGCAAGTCAAGGCTCGTGACGGCAGCTGGCTGGATGTGCCTTGCGACTTCGGCAACCTGATCATCAACATCGGCGACATGCTGCAGGAAGCCTCTGGCGGATACTTCCCGTCCACCACGCACCGCGTCATCAATCCCGATGGCCAGGACTCCCGTCGTGCCCGCATCAGCCTGCCGCTGTTTCTGCACCCACGACCCGACGTCGTCCTGTCCGACCGGTATACCGCTGGCTCCTATCTGCAGGAGAGGCTCGAAGAGCTCAGAAGCTCTGACAAGAAGTAGGCAGCAGTAGCACACTCCCCTGTCATCCCTGACCCTGGATCCGCCCCCATGGTCAGACGCTTACACCAGGGCCCGGCTCTTCGCAGGGCCTCAACCACCGAAGAAGAAAAATGACACAGATCGCACTCGTTACTGGAGCAGGTTCCGGCATCGGCCGGGCGTCCGCCGAAGCACTCGCCCTTGCCGGTTTTCACGTGGTCCTGACCGGCAGACGTGAGTCAGCCTTGCTCGACACGCAGTCCCTGTCGACAAAACCGGAAAACATGAGCGTCATCAGCTGTGATGTCACTCAGGAGGATTCGGTGAATGCCTTGTTTGCCACCATCGAGGCCAGACATGGACGCCTGGATGTCCTGTTCAACAATGCCGGTACCAATGTGTCCGCCATGACCATCGATGAACTGTCCGTCGAACAGTGGCAACAGGTCATCAATGTCAACCTGCACGGTGCCTTCCTGGCCGCACGAGGGGCATTCACGCTGATGCGCAAGCAATCACCACAGGGTGGCCGCATCATCAACAACGGCTCGATCTCCGCTTATGTTCCACGCCCCGGTTCCGTACCCTACACGGTATCCAAACATGCCATCACCGGCCTGACGCGGACCCTGTCACTCGACGGCCGTCCCTTCGGCATTGCCTGTGGTCAGATCGACATCGGCAACACGGCCTCCAACATGACCGAGCAGATGAATTCCGGGGTACCGCAGGCTGACGGCTCCATCAAGCCGGAACCTACCATGGACACACAACATGTCGCCGATGCCGTCGTGAACATGGCCTCCCTGCCGCTGTCTGCCAATGTTCAGTTCATGACCATCATGGCAACCAACATGCCGTTCATCGGCCGAGGCTGAATTCCTCCAGGGTATGCTTGGCGAACTCCCGGCCGACTTCCTCGTATCGGTAGAACGTCAGGCAGCCCAACGCTTCCAGATCCGCGCTTTCATCCCGAAAGCGTGTGGCCACGGAGATGGTCTTGTCGAAATTCAGCTCGCGGGCCAATCTGGCCACGCGCAGATGTTCACGATGATTGCTGAGACAGACCAGTATCAGATCGCACTGGGTCAGTCCGGTACGTTCCCAGAAGTCCCGGTCTGACGCATCGCCATGCACACAGGGCCAGCCGGCCTCTTCCAGCTCCTGCGCTGCCGTGTAATTTTCCTCGATGCCGACGATATCGCGATGACCGGCCTCCCTCAGCGCATCGAAGGCACTGCGACCGATGCGCCCCATTCCCAGAATTGCCACTTTGGCATCACCTATGGAACCGATGATCTCTTCCGGCAGCCGCTCGGGTTTCTCGAAGCGACGCAGGCGATCACCGTAGCGTATGTACAGCTCATGGGCCTTGCGGTTGATCGGAATCGCCAGCACATAGGAAAAGGCCATGCTCAATGCCAGCGTGGTCAGCCATTGTTCCCGCAACACACCCGCCTGCTGCGCGATGGCAGCCACGATCAGACCGAATTCGCTGTAATTGAACAATGCCAGACTGGTGAACCATCCGGTTCGAGCACGCAAACCGAAGAACGTCAGCAAGGCAAAATAGATGATGGGCCGCAGCGTGATCAGAATGCCCAGCACGATGGCAATGTAGAGCAACTCGAGGCGCGGTATGCCGTAATAGCCGATCTGCAGAAAGAAGCCAATCAACAGCAGGTTCTTCAGTCCGAGCAACTGGTCATACAGTTCCTTCGACTTGGCCTGATGCGAGCGGGCCAGCAGAACCCCCATCATCAAAGCACCCAGCCCACCCTTGAGCCCTACCCACTGGAATATCTCGGCGGCTCCGAAGGCAAACACCACCCCGGAGAGCAGCAGCAATTCACCATGCCCGATCATGCCCATCAGGTATCTGAACACCGGAATGAGCAAGGGCAGTGACAGCAGGGCCAGTGCCCAGGGAGTCGGCCAGTGGCCGGAGGTGGCCACCAGATAGACGACAGCCAGTACATCCTGCACCACCAGAATACCGATGGCGATGGAGGCGTAGAACGATGCAGTTTCGCCGCGCTCCTCGAACAGCTTGATGGCCAGTACCGTACTGGAAAACGACAAGGCGAAGGCCAGCGTGATCGGTCCCGCCGCATGCACGAATCCCAGAGGTTCATAGACCATGCCGATCAGGTAGATGACGGCCGTGGTCAGCGGCACGGCAATCACCATGTGCAGCACCGCCGAGCCCCACACGTAGCGGGGTGTCAGATCACGCAGATTGAGCTTCAGGCCGATGGTGAACAGCAGCAACAGAATACCGGCATCAGCCAGCGGCGCGAGCGCCTCACTGGAGCCATATCCCAGTGCATTGCCGGTAAAGCCTGCCATCAGGTAACCGAGCAAGGGGGGATAGCCAAGCTTGCGGAAAATCAGTCCCAGCAAGAAGGCCAGGGCAATGACAAGTGGCTCCATGAGGTCAATCTACTCCGTGGTCATGTCGGTATCGGCGCAGCAACCGCGGACATGAGCGAAGCGGATCACGAGACCTGCATGGGCATCGACTCTGACACCAGGGTGACCCAGTACTGACAGCCATAGCGAAGGGCGTCATCGTTGAAATCGTATTTCGGATGATGCAGGTTCGCAGAAGGGCCATTGCCCATGAAAATGAAAGCTCCCGGTCGTTCATTGAGCATGTAGGAGAAATCCTCGGCGCCCATCATCGGAGGTCTGTCCGGATCCACCTTGTCGCTGCCCACCACCTTGCCGGCCACCTCCACCACGAAGTCCGTCTGTCTGGCGTGATTGACCGTCGGCGGATATCCATCCCGGTAGTCGACTTCCGCCTCGGCATCGAAGGCCCGGGCCGTGCGAGTGGCGATATCGATGATGCGCTGCCTGGATACCGTACGAACCTCTTCATCGAAAGCGCGCAAGGTACCGCGCATGTGCACCGTCTGCGGAATGACATTGTAGGCTGCCCCCTCCACTTCCAGCGTCGTGACGGATACCACCAGCGGATCGGTCGGCTTGACGCCTCGCGACACAATGCTCTGCAGCGCCAGCACGATATGGGAAGCCACCACCACCGGGTCGATGCAGACATGAGGCATGGCGGCATGCCCGCCCCGCCCCTTGACCACGATATCGAATTCATCGGCACAGGCCATCAGAGGGCCCGGACGAATTGCGAACTCTCCTACCGGCAGGTTCGGCATGTTGTGCAGACCATAAACCTCCTGGATGCCGAAGCGCTTCATCAAACCGTCTTCCACCATGGCAAGGCCACCGCCACCACCTTCTTCGGCCGGCTGGAAGATCACGATGACGGTTCCGTCGAAGTTACGGGAATCGGCCAGAGAACGCGCAGCTCCCAGCAGCATGGCCGTGTGCCCATCATGACCACAGGCATGCATGTGACCCGGCGTCTCGGAGCTCCAGGGCGCACCGCTGTCTTCCACGATGGGCAGAGCGTCCATGTCAGCCCGTAGTCCGATGATCTTGCCGGAAGCTTGCGAACGACCCTTGATGATGCCCACGACGCCGGTACGTCCGACGCCTTCAACCACCTCATCCAGACCGAAGTCGCGCAGCTTGTCGGCGACAAAGCCTGCCGTGCGCTGCACCTCGTAACCCAACTCCGGATGACGATGGATATCACGACGCCATTGCGTGATCTCGGGAAGAAGATTGTCCAGTCTGTCAGTGCTTCTCATGATCGTCATACTCGCGTGCGTGGGAACGTGCCGGATCAGGACTTGGGCTGATAACGTCCGCCGTTGGCCTCGGACCACGCCAGGGGATCGTTCAGGAAGGCCTCGACGGCGTCGTGGGTCTCGTCGCTGAAGTGACCCGCCTTGCGCGAAGCTGCCAGCACATCCCACCAGGTTGCCAGATAATGAAGCTGCAGACCGGCCTTGTCCAGATTTTCAGGCGTCTGCTTGAAGATGTCGTAATAGAAAACGACCAGTGTGTGGTCAACCACGGCGCCGGCTTCGCGAATGGCTTCGGCAAAGCTCAGCTTGGAGCCACCATCGGTGGTCAGGTCCTCGACCAGCAGAATCCGTTGACCCTCACGGATATCCCCCTCGATACGCGCATCACGACCGAAACCCTTGGGCTTCTTGCGCACATACTGCATGGGCAATTGCATGCGTTCGGCGATCCAGGCTGCAAACGGAATACCGGCCGTCTCACCGCCAGCCACGGCATCGAAGGCCTCGTAGCCGACGTCTCTGACCAGTGTGGACACGGCAAAATCCATCAATGTGGAGCGGATTCTGGGGTAGGAAATCAGCTTGCGACAATCGATGTAGACGGGACTGGCCAATCCCGACGTGAAGATGTAGGGCTCATCACTGCGAAAGTGTACCGCCTGGATTTCCAGCAGCATGCGAGCGGTGATGGCTGCCATTTCCTCGGGCGAGGCATATGAAGTTGTAAACATGGTTCAGGGCGATGTCTGCGGTTGCAAGAGGTGGTTCGGAATGGCCATGCCGAGCCCGCCAACGATGGTCGAGCCTGCCGTGTCAGGCATCACGGTCGTGCAGCTGTGCCGGGTTCCGAACATGGAATCAGATCACTTCCCAGTAGATGGGACGGGCAGGATCGAACGGCATGACGCACTCGTCGCCGACCTGCACGGGTGGAGGCAAGGGACTGGCGTTGCCGGATTTGCGCAGGGTCATGCTGGCATCATTCGGTGCCAAGCCATACCAGCGCGGACCGTTCAGGGATGCGAAGGCCTCCAGCTGATCCAGTGCACCGGCTTCTTCGAAAACGGCTGCCAGGCACACCATGGTGTTGGCCGCATTGAATACCCCGGCGCAGCCACAGTCACTTTCCTTGGAGGAACGCGTATGGGGTGCACTGTCGGTACCGAGAAAGTAACGCTCATCACCACTGGTAGCCGCCTTGACCAATGCCAGCCGATGTTCTTCGCGTTTGGCTATCGGCAGGCAGTAGTAGTGTGGCTTGATCCCGCCAACCAGCAGATGATTGCGGTTGATCATCAGGTGATGGGTGGTCAGCGTCGCGGCCAGGTTCCTGTCATTGGCAGCCACGTACTCCACACCATCGCGCGTCGTCACGTGTTCCATGACCACACGCAGTTCCGGCAGCTCTTGGCGCAAGGGCTCGAGTACGGTCTCGATGAAACGCGCCTCTCGATCGAAGATATCCACCTCCGCGTGCGTCACTTCGCCATGTACGCACAGGACAATGCCATGCTGCGCCATGGCCTCGAGTACCGGCATGACTCTGCTCAGATCGGTTACACCCGATGCCGAATTGGTGGTGGCCCCGGCAGGATACAGCTTGACGGCCAGGATGGTGCCGTCGGCAGCCGCCTGCACGACATCGGCGGCCTCGGTGGTATCCGTCAGGTACAGGGTCATCAATGGCTTGAAGCCGGAATCGGGCAAAGCGGACTGCACGGCCTGCTCGATGCGGTTCCGGTATTCCCGGGCGGCTTCTCCGGTTGTCACCGGGGGTACCAGATTGGGCATGACCAGCGCACGACCGAAATGGCGTGCCGAACTGGCTACCACCGCTTCGAGCATCGCGTCATCGCGCAGGTGCAGGTGCCAGTCGTCGGGCTGTCTGAGGGTGATCTGCATGGTCCTAGGTCATATATCCGCTGTTTCAGGAGTCTGTGCTGGAGTCCAGCGATTGGCGCTCATTGATGATCTGTCTGAAGGCTTCCAGCGTTTCCGACGACACGTGATGCTCGACCCCTTCGGAATCGATCTTGGCCGTGGCCTCGGACACGCCGATGCACAGCAGGAACTGGTAAACCAGATCGTGCCGTTCGCGACTGCTGTCCGCCAGTGCCTTGCCCTTGTCTGTCAGGAATATGGAGCGATAGGGTTCGCTGGTCACGAACCCTTCACGCTGCAATCTAGCCAGCGTCTTGCTGGCACTGGGCTGGGAAATGCCGAGCCGTTCGGCAACTTCTACCAGACGCGCCTCACCCTGCGACTGGATGAGATCATCGATGAGCTCGACATAATCTTCCGTGGATTCCATCTGGTGTGCCTGACGCACCACCGCAAACACCTCGGCCTGCTCATCGGGCTCCTGCAGCGGTCGCTCCGGCGAGCGATGGGAGGATTGTGGGCTCATGTCGAGGTGTGGCATCCGGATTGATCTGACAGGCGACCGTCGCCTGCTCGAAAAGGATTATGCCATGTTCTTGATTTATTATTCGAGTGCTATAAACTAAGCCTAGGCTAAACAAATAATACACATGATGAAATCTCGTTTGCTCACCCTTCTGCTGCTTGTCCTGACGACCAGTGCAAGCTCGACACTCTGGAGCGACGATCGCCTGAAGGTCGTGACCACATTCACCATACTTGCCGACATGGCCAGCAATGTGGCAGGAGACGCTGCCGATGTCGTTTCGGTCACCAAGCCCGGCGCTGAAATCCACAACTATCAACCTACGCCGAAGGATATCGGCAGAACCCGCCAGGCCGATCTCATCCTGTGGAATGGCCTGAACCTGGAACTGTGGTTCGAGAAGTTCCTGGACCGGCTCGACGGTGTGCCCAGTGTGGTGCTCAGCGAAGGCGTTGAACCGATGAGCATCAATACGGGGCCCTACGATGGCAAACCCAATCCGCACGCCTGGATGAGCCCGAGCGATGCCCTGATCTATGTCGACAACATTCGCAATGCCCTGTCCGAGGCCGATCCGGCCAATGCCGAGGTGTATGCCGGCAACGCGACCACTTACAAGGAACAGATCAGGGCGCTGACCGACCCGCTGCGAGAAAAGATCAGCAAGCTGCCCGAGGACAAGCGCTGGTTGGTCAGCAGTGAAGGTGCGTTCAGCTATCTGGCACGGGATTTCGGATTGCAGGAGCTGTTTCTCTGGCCCATCAATGCCGACTCCCAGGGCACCCCTCAACAGGTACGCAACGTGATCGACAGGATCCGCAGCGACGACATCCCCGTGATATTCAGCGAAAGCACGGTCTCTCCCAAACCGGCCCAACAGGTGGCCCGTGAAACCGGAGCCCACTACGGCGGTATTCTTCATGTCGACTCGTTGAGTCAGGAAGACGGCCCTGTGCCAACCTATCTCGACCTGATCACGGTTACCATCGAAACCATCGTGCAGGGCATCGAAACAGGCGTGGAGCTGCAACAGTGATGGACGAGGCAACAGCGGAGACGGCCGCCCTGTGTCTCAAGCAGGAGCGCAAGCTGCTGCGTGAACGCCAGAGCCGGGAAGCACCGGGCAGTGGTATCCGGGCAAGCGGACTCAGTGTCGTCTATCGCAATGGCAATGTGGCGCTGGCGGATGCCACCTTCTCCATCCCCACTGCCACCATCTGCGCGCTGGTCGGTATCAATGGATCAGGCAAGTCCACCTTGTTCAAGGCCATCATGGGCCTGGTACCCGTGGCGCGAGGCGAGGTGTCGATCCTCGGTCAGACGGCCGGTCGTACTCTGAAACGCAATACCGTGGCCTATGTACCGCAGAACGAGGAAGTCGACTGGAATTTTCCGGTACTGGTCGAGGATGTCGTCATGATGGGGCGTTACGGGCACATGGGTTTTCTGCGCCGAGCCTCACGTCAGGATCGACAGAAAGTCGATGAAGCGCTGGAGCGGGTCAACATGAGCGCCTTCCGCCATCGCCAGATCGGAGAATTGTCCGGCGGCCAGAAGAAGCGCGTCTTTCTGGCGCGTGCACTGGCTCAGGAAGGTCAGGTCATCCTGCTCGACGAACCCTTTACCGGGGTGGATGTCACCACTGAAGACGCCATCATCGAATTGCTGAAGACCCTGCGAGATGAAGGCCGTGTCATGCTGGTCTCCACCCACAACCTGGGCAGCGTGCCGCAATTCTGCGACCAGGTGGTTCTGGTCAATCGACGAGTCCTGGACTCGGGCCCCACGGAGACGGTATTCACCCAGCAGAACCTCGAGGAAGCCTTCGGTGGCACCTTGCGGTTCCATGTTCTGGACAGCAGTGAACTGCATGATGATGATGATCAGCGCCAGGTCACCGTGATTTCCGACGATGAGCGGCCCTTCGTGCTGTATGGCGATGAAGGGGATGACAGCATCACATCGCCGGAGACCGACAAACGTGATTGACGCGCTGCTCGAGCCCTTTACCTACGACTACATGATCAACGCGATCTGGTGCAGCGCCCTGGTAGGTGTCATCTGCGCGTTTCTCAGCAGCTACCTGATGCTCAAGGGCTGGTCGCTGATCGGCGATGCGCTGTCGCATTCGGTGGTACCGGGCGTGGCCGGCGCCTACATGCTGGGCCTGCCCTACTCACTGGGTGCCTTTTTCTCCGGAGCCCTGGCTGCTGCCACCATGCTGTTCATTTCCCAGCGCTCCGATCTGCGCAATGATTCGGTCATCGGGCTGATATTCACCGGCTTCTTCGGACTGGGGCTGTTCATGGCCTCCCTCTCGCCCACCTCCGTGAAGATCGATACCATCGTGTTCGGCAACATCCTGGCCGTCACGCCGTTCGATTCGCTGCAACTGCTCATCATCGGCGTCATCACACTGGCCTGCCTGCTGATCTTCTGGAAGGATTTCATGGTCGTATTCTTCGATGAAATTCACGCACACTCCATCGGCCTGAGAACCGGACTGCTCAAGGTGCTGTTCTTCACGCTGCTCAGTGCCTCAACCGTAGCCGCACTACAGACTGTCGGGGCCTTTCTGGTCATCGCAATGGTCGTGACACCCGGCGCCACGGCCTATCTGCTGACAGATCGCTTCAGCAGACTCATCACCATCAGTATCCTGGTGGGCCTGTTCACCAGCTCGATCGGTGCCTATATCAGCTACTTTCTCGACGGCGCAACCGGTGCGGTCATCGTTCTTCTGCAGACAGCCATCTTTCTGCTGGCCTTCGTCTTCGGCCCCAAGCACGGTATCCTGGCCAGCAGAAGACGCGCCGCCGAACGACTGATCGAGCATGATGCCCAGCAGGCCACCTCATGAATTTCCTGACACTGTTGCTGGAACCCTTCACCCTGGACTTCATGCAGCAGGCCATGATCATTGCCCTGCTGGTCTCGGTGTCTGCCGGCGTACTGTCTTGCCTGCTGGTGCTCAAGGGCTGGTCCCTGATGGGAGACGCCGTGTCGCATGCGGTACTGCCCGGCATCGTCATCGCCTATGTGCTCAACATTCCGGTGCTCATCGGTGCGTTCGTCACCGGCATGCTGTGCGCGGTGTCCACGGGTTACCTGACTGACAACAGTCGCCTCAAGGAAGATACCGTCATGGGCATCGTCTTCAGCGGCCTGTTTGCACTGGGCGTAGCCATGTTCACCAAGCTCGACACCGGCCTGCATCTGCATCAGGTTCTGTTCGGCGACATGCTGGGCGTGTCATGGGGAGATATCCTGCTGACTGCCAGTCTGACGGTACCGGCTTTTCTGCTGGTCATTGCCAAGCGCCGCGATCTGCTGGTCTTTGCGTTCGACCCTCAGCATGCACGCGTGGTCGGGCTCAATACCACCGTGCTGCACTACGGACTGCTGGCCATCCTGTCGCTGATCATTGTCGCCTCCATCAAGGCCGTCGGAATCATTCTGGTCATTTCGGTCCTGATAGCGCCAGGTGCCATCAGCTACCAGCTGACACGCCAGTTCGAACACATGATCTGGTGGTCCATTGCCATAGCCATCGGCACCACACTGGCGGGCGTCGTTCTCAGCTATCACATCGACAGCGCGCCGGCACCAACCATCGTCGTGTTGCTGAGTCTGACCTTTGCTCTGGTGTTCCTGTTCGGCCCGCAGCGCGGCCTGCTTCGACAGCGGGCGCAACTGCAGTCTGACCTGAATCAGTAAATCGTCCTGCTCTGTAGGGTACAATCCCGATTGAAACAAGCATTGATAATAAGAATGATTCGTATTATCCTCTATGCTATTTTCTACAGAGCTGGAACATTTTCATGAAATCACCCCTGTTACGCACACTGGCAGCTGTAAGTACCGTGTTCTCCTTGTCCGTTGCCGGCCAAGCGGCAGCCGCTGAAGAAGTCAACGTCTATTCCTATCGCCAGCCGTTTCTGACGGACCCCGTATTCGACGAATTCACTCGGGAAACGGGTATCAAGGTCAATACCGTCTTTGCCAAGGAAGGGCTGATCGAGCGACTGGAGAATGAAGGGCGCAACAGCCCTGCCGACCTGATGCTGGTAGCCAATGTCGGCAGTCTTGGTGCCGCAGTGGAATCCGACCTGGCACAGCGCGTCGATAGCGACGTCCTCGAAGCCAATATTCCGGCCAACTTTCGCGACAAGGCCAACCGGTGGTTCGGCCTGACATCCCGCGCGCGGATCATCGTCACCTCGAAAGACCGTGTGGAACCCGGCCTGGTTGAATCCTACGCGGATCTGACCAAACCCGAACTGAAGGGTCGTATCTGTACCCGCAGCGGCAAGCACCCCTACATGGTAGAGCTGGTTGCAGCCATGATTACCCATGACGGCAAGGCGTCTGCGCAGAATTGGCTGGCGGGCGTGAAGGACAATCTGGCACGCAAGCCTCAGGGCGGCGACCGCGCCCAGGTCAGCGCCATTGCCGAAGGCGAATGCGATGTGGCCATTCTCAATTCCTACTACATGGGCGGTCTGCTGAGCGATCCCGAAACGAAAGCGACGGCCGAGTCCGTCAATATCGTTTTTCCCGACCAGAACGGCAATGGCACTCACATGAATATCAGTGGTGTGATCATGACCAAGGCCTCGCCCAACCGCGACAACGCCCTGAAGCTGATGGAGTTCCTGTCCAACGATGTTGCACAGTCCATCTATGCCGATCTGAACCACGAGTACCCGATCAATCCGGCTGTGGCCCCATCGGATCTTATCTCCAGCTGGGGGGAATTCAAACACGATGAATTGTCACTCAATGCGATCATAAAGAACCGGGCTCTGGCCTATCGTCTGGCTGACGAAGTGGACTATGACGGCTGACAAACCCGTCACCGGTCGAGTGAAGGCCCGCTGGGGATCCTCAGCGGCCTATCATTCGGCCATGTCTACCAGAGTAAGCTGGCCTGAGGACGAGTTGCTCAAGATCGCCGACAGTCAGTCTCTACTCAGCAACACTGCCGTACACCCCGGCCCGGGCGGCAGTGCCGCACCGGAAATCCAGTACCATCGACTTGTCCCGGGCCAGACTGCCACCCCGGGACATACCCGGCCCGGCGACATTACCGCAGGCCGGGTACCCGATGCCAGTGGTCGCAAGGTCAGTCACCGCTCCGCAGTACCGGCCTTCAGCGGCTGGTCAGCCGTGGCCCTGCTGATTGCCTTTGTGGTCTGCCTGCCGATCCTGTCGGTCATCTGGCTGTCCTTCAACCCCGAAGAGAACATCTGGCCTCATCTGGTCAACACCGTGCTGGCCAGTTATATCTGGAGCACCCTCGGCCTGATGCTTGGCGTCGCCATCGGCACACTGCTGATCGGTGTCAGTACAGCCTGGCTGATCACTCACTACGAATTCCCCGGACGCGCACTGTTCAATTGGGCATTGCTGCTGCCCTTTGCAGTACCGGCTTATGTCATCGCCTTCATCTACACCGATCTGCTGGAATTTGCAGGCCCGGTCCAGTCCGGATTGCGCGCCCTGTTCGGCTGGAAGCTGGCCAACGAATACTGGTTTCCCGCCATCCGCACGCTGCCCGGCGCTACCCTCATGCTGGTACTGGTGCTGTATCCCTATGTGTATCTGCTGGCCCGGTCTGCCTTCCTCGAGCAATCGGCATCGGTCCTGGAAGCGGCCAGAGTGCTCGGTGGCTCCTCACAGAACCTGTTCTTCCGGGTAGCACTGCCCATGGCCCGCCCTGCCATTGCTGTCGGCCTGGCCATGGCCCTGATGGAAACACTCAACGATTTCGGCACCGTCGATTACTTTGCCGTGCGCACGCTGACGGCAGGCCTCTACGATGTCTGGCTGGGCATGAACAATCTGGGTGGCGGAGCCCAGATTGCCACCTTGCTGCTGATGTTCGTCATGATGCTGATCGGCCTGGAAAAGATCAGTCGCCGTCACCAGCAGAACTTCCAGCCGACGGCGACCCGCTTTCGCCAACTGACCCGTCACCCGCTCACCGGCCGTCGTGCCTGGCTAGCCAGCGCCACCTGCCTGGCCCCCATACTGCTGGGATTTCTGATCCCGGCCTGGGTACTGCTGAACTATGCCATCACCTACTTCGCAGAATCCTGGACCGAAGACTTTCGCCAGATAGCACTCAACTCGGTGCTGTTGTCGGCAACCGCGGCAGGCACGGCTGTCACCATCGGTATCCTGCTCAGTTACAGTCAGCGGCTGCACCCCACTCGCCTGTTACGGACCAGTGTCAACGTCTCCAGCATGGGGTATGCCGTACCCGGCGCGGTCCTGGCCATCGGCGTCATCATCCCGTTTGCCACCTTCGACAACACGCTGGATGATTTCATGCGACGGCAATTCGGTTTTTCCACCGGCCTGCTGCTCAGCGGCACTGTCTTCGCGCTCATATTTGCCTACACGGTGCGCTTCCTGGCCGTCGCCTACGGCTCGGTCGACGCCAGCATGAAGAAGATCAGTCCTCACATGGACGATGCGGCAAGATCACTGGGGCATTCCTCCGGCAGCATTCTCACGCGAATCCACCTGCCTCTGATGAAGAGCGGCGTACTGACAGCGGCCCTGGTTGTCTTCGTGGACTGCATGAAGGAGTTGCCTGCCACTCTCATACTGCGGCCCTTCAATTTCGACACACTGGCCACCCACGTGTATCAATTCGCCTCCGACGAACTGATCGGAGAAGCCTCCCTGGGCGCGCTTCTGATCGTATTGACCGGCCTGGCACCGGTCATACTGCTCACCACCACCATCGATCGCTCCCGGGAACTCAAGGCAGCCGGAATTACCACCATTGATGCGTCCGGAGACACAGCGACTCCAGGTATTGCCGGACCTGCCCGCCCCGCGACCTGAAACGAGACCTGAAACGAGACCTGAAACGAGACCTGAAACGAGACCTGAAACGCCAACCGGGAACGGCGACCCTGCAGGCCTCATCCCTCGGGAGGCAGGCTTCCCCGAGGGATGAAATACCACATGGTTCAGCCTGTGGTATCGGGAGCCGGCATGGCTCCGGTCATCATCGCCACGGCATCCGACATCGAGTGGTCCTGAGGCCTGATCACACACAGACGCTTGCCGAGTCGATGGATGTGAATGCGATCCGAGATCTCGAAAACATGTGGCATGTTGTGAGAGATCAGCACGATGGGCAAGCCCCGATCGCGCACTTCCTTGATCAGTTCCAGCACCCGCCGCGATTCCTTGACTCCAAGGGCCGCAGTGGGCTCATCGAGAATGACCACCTTTGAACCGAAGGCCACAGCCCTGGCCACGGCCACACCCTGACGCTGCCCTCCGGACAGGGTCTCAACGGCCTGAGAGATATTCTGGATGGTCATCAGACCCAGTTCACTGAGTTTTTCCCGGGCAATCTTCTCCATGGCAGGTCGGTCCAGCGCCTTCAGCCACTTGCCCATGAACCCCGGCTTGCGCAATTCACGTCCCAGAAACATGTTGTCACCAATGGAAAGTGCTGGTGACAGGGCCAGATTCTGATACACCGTTTCGATGCCGGCACTGCGGGCTTCCATCGGAGAGCGAAAATCCACCTTCTTGCCATCGAGTTCCACGGTGCCACTATCGGGTACCACCGCCCCGGACAAGGCCTTGATCAGGGTCGATTTGCCCGCGCCATTATCACCGATGACAGCCAGTATCTCGCCGGCCCGCAACTCGAAATCGGCCTTGTCGATGGCAACCACCCTGCCGAAATGCTTGACCAATCCCGTGGCCTTGATGACCACCCGCGGTTCCGTTTCTGTCTGACTGGTGTCCATTGCTGCTGCCTGAGAACTCACGCTGAAACCCTCCTCAACCACTGATCGATACCGACCGCCAGAATGATCAGGCAACCGATGGCAAAACGCTGCCAGATGACATCCACACCGGCAATCTTCAGACCGGAGCTGAAAACCCCGACAATCAGGGCACCGAACAGGGCCCCCAGAATCGAACCTCGCCCTCCGAACAGAGACGTACCGCCGATGACCACGGCCGTGATGGAATCCAGATTGGCATCATAGAAGCTCTGCGGACTGACTGATCCCACTCGGCCAATGGACACCCAGGCAGCCACCCCGGCAATGAAACCGGCGACACCATAGACCGACAGCAACAAACGGTTGGTGTTGATACCACTGAGTTCAGCAGCATCGCGATCATCCCCCACGGCGTAGACATGCCGCCCCCAGGCTGTATTGTTGAGCACATACCAGAGAATCAGGAACACCAGGATCATCAGGAAAGAACCATAGGTGAATACGGCACCGCCCAGAGACACCCGCTCACCGAAGAATTTCAGTGACGGTGCAATCTTGTCGATGTCCTGGCTGCGGATGGACTGCGAACCGGAATACCAGATGACTAGAGCGAAGAAGATATTCCAGGTGCCCAGGGTGACGATGAAAGGCGGTAAACGCAAGCGTGTCACCAGAAAGCCATTCACCATGCCGCACAGGGTGCCGACCACAAAACCCATGGGTATTGCCAGAACGCTGGGCACACCCAGCATCACGGCCGCCTTGCCGGCAACCACCGAGGCCAGCACCATGATCGCGGCAATCGACAGATCGATACCTGCCGTGAGTATGATCAGAGTCTGCGCACAGGCCAGAAAGCCGATGATGGTGACTTGCTGAATGATCAGTGACAGATTGAAGGCGGTGAAGAAGCGCTCGCCGGCCACCAATCGAAAAGCGATCACGCTGATGATGAGTATGATCACCGGCACCATCGCCGGATTGCCGTGCAGGAAGTGCTGGATTCGCTGCAGAATCGTCTTGTGGTCTTCGTCGAACGCCGCCAGGCTGTCCGCCCCCGCGGCCACCAGACCGGACTCGGCACTGTCATCCACCGACCGAGTTGAATCGACCATAGTGTCTACCTCTTGTGTTTAGTGTATAGAAGGATGCCTGACGAGAACCGGGGCGCCAATTGGCGCCCCGGTTCCATGCCAGCAAATCCACAAATGGTTCCGTTACCGGCCTAACCCCAGCAGCGATCCAGGCCTTCCTTGGTATCGATGGATTCGACCCCATCAACCGGCTTGTCGGTCACCAGGGAAACACCCGTATTGAAGAAATCAAGGCCCGGCGTTGGCTCGGGCTTTACACCGTCTTCTGCCCAGGCCTTGATGGCCTCGACTCCCTTGGACGCCATCAGCAGGGGGTACTGCTGAGAGGTTGCACCAATGACACCGTCAGCGACATTGTTCACCCCCGGACACCCTCCATCCACGGACACGATCAGCACATCATTTTCCCGGCCGAAAGCCTTCAGTGCTTCGTAAGCGCCAGCGGCAGCGGGTTCATTGATGGTATAGACCACATTGATTTCCGGATCCTTCTGCATCAGGTTTTCCATGGCTGTCCGTCCACCCTCTTCGTTGCCAGCAGTCACTTCGTTGCCGACGATGCGCGGATCGGTTTCATCGCCCCACTTCTTGGGATCGTTCAGTTCGATACCGAAGCCTTGCAGAAAACCCTGATCGCGCAATACACCTACCGATGGCTGGCTGGCAGCAAGATCGAGCATGGCGATCCTGGCATCAGCCGCCGCGTCGCCCAGTTGGGCAGCGGCCCACTGACCGATCAGCTCACCCGCCTTGAAATTGTCCGTTGCAAAGGTGGCATCGGCAGAGTCGATGGGTTCTAGCGGGGTGTCGAGTGCAATGACCAGCAGACCGGCATCCTGGGCCTGTTGCACCACAGGCACGATGCCAGCGGTGTCCGATGCAGTAATCAGAATTCCCTTGGCACCAGAGGCAATGCAGGTCTCGACCGCCTGCACCTGAGTCTCGTGATCGCCATCCACCTTGCCGGCATAGGTTGACAAGGTGATGCCGAGTTCTTCCGCCTTGGCCGTGGCACCTTCCTTCATCTTCACAAAGAAGGGATTGATATCGGTCTTGGTGATCAGGCAGGCACCGATATCGGCAGCAGCGGCAGGCATGGCGGCGCCGGCACCGAGGATGGCAACAGCCAGGACAGATCGTGGGGTCAGGATTCGCATTTTTCGTCCTCTACAGTGGAATGGTGTGTCGATTTTCTAGCTGGCGACAGTCGCGAGAAACCCGCGCTGGCAACCTGAGTACATGAAAACGCAAAAAAGTATCGTTGTCAATAAATAAATTAATTTGATGTATCTATTGATCTGCACACCACCCTGAGGTAACTTGACCCGGCAGACGCAAGCTTCAGCGTCGGACGAACCCGCGCAAGTCATGACCAAAGAACGCTGTTCCAACACAGAGTTGGTAATGAAAGATGGACGATAAAGATCCGCTGACCGATCAGACAACCGACCCGGGGACCGGACTGGGAGGATCGAATCTGAGTCATGTGCGAGCCCACAACGAACGGCTGGTACTCTCTCTGATTCGCACAGAGACCTTGTCGCGCGCAGAGATCGCTCGCCGAACCGGCCTGTCACCACAGACCATCACATTGATTACCCGCTCACTGAGCAGCGAGGGCCTGATCGAGAGCGGAGAGCCGGTCAGAGGCAAGGTGGGTCAGCCTTCGGTACCACTGAAACTGAACCCGAACGGGGCGTATTTTCTCGGGGTGAAAGTCGGCAGGCGCAGCACGGAGATGATTCTGATCAACTTCATGGGCGAGATCCTGCAACACCGGCTGGAATACTACGCCTACCCCACGCCTTCCTGCATCATGCAGTTCCTGTCGCGTGAAATCCCCGACATCACTCAGTCACTGGCGCGCGAGGACATCCATCGCCTGCACGGACTGGGTATCGCCATGCCATACCAGCTGTGGAGTTGGAGCGATACCATCGACGCACCCGCCGCGGCTCTGGACCCCTGGCGTGAATTCAGTTTTTCCGATGCCCTGGCCGAAATCACCGACCTGCCGATCTTCATCGAAAACGACGTCACCTCGGCCTGTGGTGCAGAGCTGACATTTGGCGAAGGTCATCTCTACCCACATTACGGCTATTTCTTCATCGGCTACTTCATCGGTGGCGCACTCGTCATCAATGGCTCGGTTCACGCTGGCCACACCGGCAACGCCGGTGCGTTCGGCTCATTGCCCGTCATGGATGAGCACGCCCCGGGACGCCTGGTACAGCTGATCGACGCCGCATCGGTACACCTGCTGGAGAGCAACCGGGAATGCAGCGACCTGCTCGACGGAGATTACCTGGATTACAACTCGCCTTTCTGGTCCAGCGGCGCTGCCGTCATCGACGCCTGGACCCGCCGCACAGCCAATGCACTGGCCACGGCCATCACATCGGTCAGCAGTGTCACCGACGTCGGAGCCATCATCATCGATGGCGGTTTCCCCGCCCATGTTCGTGAGCGTATCGTGGAGCAGACCATTGATGCCCTGCAGCGAAGCGATACCAAGGGGATCAACCTGCCTCTCATCAGGGCCGGTGTCATCGGTCCGGAAGCGCGCGCCCTGGGCGCCGCCCGACTCCCGCTGTTTTCGCGCTTCCTGCTGGATCAATCCGTGTTGACCAACACCCGTGGCTGAGCGATGCCGGGATCGCTGCCTCGATGATCAGCGATCAGGCTGGCTACCCGGACTACCCGCATGACCTACCCGCATGACCTGCCTGTACGACCTGCCTGTACGACCTGCCTGTACGACCTGCCTGTACGACCTGCCTGTACGACCTGCCTGTACGACCTGCCTGAACGACCTGCCTGAACGACCTGCCTGAACGACCTGCCTGCACAACCTGCCCGCACGGCCGGATTGCACCGTCTGTGAGCCGGCGAACCCTGCCTTTGACAGGCAGGGCTCTGCGTACAGACGGCTCCATGCCACCCTACATCAGCCGCATGAAAGGCTGACGCGGCCGATACCGTCTCAGGAATAGATGGGAAAACGGTCCGTCAATGCGCGAACTTCCTGTTCCACGGCCTTCTCGACATCCCCATTTCCTTGTTCACCATTGCTGGCGAGACCATCGATCACACGCAGTATCAGCTTCCCCACGGTGCGGAATTCCTCGACACCGAAACCGCGAGTCGTGGCAGCCGGTGTACCGAGACGGACCCCGGAAGTGACAAAGGGTGACGCAGGATCGAAGGGAATGGCGTTCTTGTTGCAAGTGATGCCGGCTCGGCCCAGAGCGGCCTCGGCAGCCTTGCCGGTCACGGCCTTGGGGCGCAGGTCAACCAGCATGACATGGGTATCCGTGCCTCCGGACACCAGATCCAGCCCACCCTCGGCAAGGGTTTCCGCCAGCGCATGAGCATTGTCCTTGACCGCCTGCTGGTATTGCTTGAACGATGGCTGCAGGGCTTCGCCGAACGCCACTGCCTTGGCAGCGATCACGTGCATCAGGGGACCGCCCTGCAACCCGGGAAAGACCGAAGAATTGAATTTCTTGCCCAGCTCTGCATCGCGCGTCAGAATCATGCCGCCACGTGGGCCTCTCAACGTCTTGTGAGTGGTGGTCGTGACTACATGGGCATGGTCCAGCGGACTCGGATGCAGCCCGGCCGCCACCAGGCCAGCAAAATGCGCCATGTCTACCATGAACCAGGCGCCGACTTCATCGGCAATGGCTCTGAATCGAGCGAAATCGATGATGCGTGGGTAGGCTGAGCCGCCCGCGATGATCAATGCAGGCTTGCTCTCGCGTGCCTGTGCTTCCAGCGCTTCGTAATCGATCTGGTGCGTCGTGGCATCCACCCCATAGGTGACGGCATTGAACCATTTGCCGGACTGATTCACGGGCGAGCCATGCGTCAGATGCCCTCCAGCAGCCAGATCCATGCCCATGAAGGTGTCGCCAGGCTTCAGCAGAGCCAGAAACACGGCCTGGTTGGCCTGTGCCCCGGAATGCGGCTGCACATTCGCATACGTGCAATCGAACAGTGAACAGGCCCGCTCGATGGCCAGTGCCTCTGCGGTATCGACGTGCTCGCAGCCACCGTAGTAGCGCTTGCCCGGATAGCCTTCGGCGTATTTGTTCGTCATGACCGAGCCCTGCGCCTGCATGACGGCGGCAGATACGATGTTTTCCGATGCAATCAGCTCGATTTCGTGTTGCTGGCGACCCAATTCACTGTCGATCGCAGCCTGAATGGCCGGATCACACTGAGACAGGTCGGCACTGAAAAAGGCGGACATTGGGGATGCCGTGCTGGCCGGTACGTCATTACTCATTTGAGGACATCTCGAAGGGTTAAAGAAACGCATACAACTCGGAATCCCTCTATTATGCCTTCCACAGACCGGTCTTGCCGACCGGATTTAACCAAAGCATTCATTGCCCACCATGCCGAACGCCATACAGAGCTTTCCAGACGTCAAGTTGCACAACGAAATCATGGCCGCAGACGGCTCGGTACTGCCGAGCTGGCAAGCCATCACCAGTGTCATGGACCAACTCGATGCCACGCAGGTGGAGAGACGCCAGATCGATATCGCCCGGCAGCTCCGCGCCAACGGTATTGCCTACAGTCCCTTGTCGGAATCGGATGCAGCGCCGCGCCCCTGGAATCTGGACCTGTACCCCATGGTCATCGAGCCCGCGGACTGGGCCGCTCTGAGTGCCGGTCTGGAACAGAGGGCTCGACTCAAGCAGGCCATTCTGAGCGACATCTACGGCCATCAGAATCTTCTCAGGAAAGGCCTGATTCCTCCGGCCATGGTATTTGCCCACAAGGGCTATCTGCGTGATGCCGTGAACTGCGACGACTCGCAGTCGCTACCACTGTTCAGTGCCGATGTCTCGCGCTCACCGTCAGGGCGCTGGTACGTCGTCGACGACATCTGCCAGTTCCCGGAAGGTATCGGCTACTCGCTGGAGAATCGGCTGGTGCTGTCACGCACACTGCCTCGCCTGTTTCGCAATTCACGGGTCCTGCGCATTGCCGAGTATTTCAAGCATCTGCAAAGCTACATCGGCCATTTGTCCGAATACGACGGACGCTGCGTCATGCTGGCACCGGGTCCGACTCACCCGCACTATTTCGAGTACGCCTACCTCTCCAAATACCTCGGGTATACGCTGGTCCAGGTTGGTGACCTGACCATACGGGATAACAGGGCCTATATAAAGACGGTCTCCGGACTGCAAAGAGTGGCGGTCATCTTCCGCTTCATCAACGACACCGAGCTGGACCCGCTGGCCATCGGCCAGGCGGGTGTCAGGGGCATCACCGGTCTGTTCCAGGCTGTTCGTGCAGGCGGCGTGAAGGTGATCAACCCGCTGGGGGCCGGTGTCATGGAAAATGCAGCCCTCAACAGTTGCATGACCAGACTGTGTCGCGAATTGCTGGGAGAGGACCTGCGCCTGCCCGGACCACCCACCTACTGGCTGGGCGATGACAAACAACGCAACCATGTCCTTGGCAAACTGGACAAGCTGCTGTTTCGGAGCATCGACTCGCTGGGCCAGTTGCATGACCCGCGATTGATGACAGCCGCCGAGCTGGATCGCTTGCACATGAACATCAGGCGCACACCACAGCGCTTTGTTGCACAGGAAAGAATCGATCGCTCCTGCGCTCCCGGCTTTCGCGGCACAGAAAGAGTGCAAAGGCAGGTCACTGTCAGACTCTACATGGTGCGTCACGATGACGGTCAGACCAGTCACTACCAGACCATGCCCGGTGGCTTGTGCCTGCTCGACACTGTTTCCGAAGGTCGCCGCCCCCCTTTCAATTCACTGATAGGCAGCAAGGATACCTGGGTCATTGCCGACGGACCGGTCAAGCCCGTGACGCTGCTCGGCAAACGCTCATTGGAAAACCAGTATGTGCTCAATGGGGAACTGCCAAGCCGGGTGGCGGAGAATCTCTTCTGGATGGGGCGCAACGCTGCCCGTTGTGAGAACTCGGCGCGACTCCTGCGCTCCGTATTCCAGGTATTGCAGAATGATGATGTCGACAGCTCAACCGTCAGCCCGGTGTTGAGCGCCATTCTGCGTGCAACCACTCAGGCCACCGGCACGCTACCGGGCTTCATT
Source organism: uncultured Granulosicoccus sp. (assembly GCA_947495035.1). Classification (GTDB taxonomy): domain Bacteria; phylum Pseudomonadota; class Gammaproteobacteria; order Granulosicoccales; family Granulosicoccaceae; genus Granulosicoccus. The sequence goes on along the minus strand of CANLXI010000013.1, from coordinate 73,199 downwards.
GGCCGTGGCGGTGCCCGCAAACTGGAAAACCCGGAGAAGGAACTGCTCTCGTTACTGCATGATCCGGAACGTGTCGGCACACTGCCCTCGGCACTGTCAGCGTTGCAGAACAGCGCGTCCGCGGTACGCGATCGCGTATCGGACGAATTGCTGCAGATACTCAACCGCCTGGAAGACAGACGCACCAAACTCGTGCAGAACGTCAATACAGCCCTGTTCACCGAAGATACCGATGCTCTGGAACAGACCAGCGATCAACTGGACGATATATTGATGCTGTTGTCGGCGTTTTCCGGGCTTACTCACGAGAATTTCACACATGGGGATGGCTGGCGATTCATGATGCTCGGACGTCGCCTTGATCGTGTTGCACAATATTCGGTCATCATCGACACCATGTTGAGTCAGGAGCGCGATGACACCTTGCTGCTCGAGACCCTGCTCAAGCTGTTCGACAGCACCATGACCTATCGCAGTCGCTATCGCAGTCAGATGGATGCCAGTCTGGTATTGCAATTGCTGATGCTCGATGAATACAATCCTCGCTCGCTGGCATTCCAGCTCAATGAAATCGAGAAGACGATCAGGCGACTACCGGGAAGGCGCAACCTGTCTCAGGCAGATGATCTGTCGCGTCTGGTGATCGCCGGACTCAGCCGGATACAACTGGCCGATACCGACTCACTGATCAATGCGGCACGCGGCTCACGCCAGAACCTGGGCAAGTTCCTGAGCGTACTGTCGAAGCTGCCCAATGAAATGGCGGATGTGCTCAGCGCCACCTACTTTGCACATGTAGAGAGCAGTCAGCAGCTCTCTGACGTATCGGCCAACAGAACTTCGGTCAGAAAGGCCGAGCCGAACAATGCTGGAAGTGCATCATGAAATTGCAAGTCAGACACCGCACGCACTACGAATACACTCAACAGGCAAGTCTTTCACACAACCATATCTGCCTGCAGCCTCGCAGCACTGCCTCACAACAGTGCCTTGAAACACGCATCGATGTCAGCCCTGAACCCGGCAACATCCAGTTCGACACGGATGTATTCGGCAACGCCACCGCCCGCTTCAACCTGAGCCAACGGCACAAGTCCTGTGACATCGTGGTGACATCGCTGATCCAGACCCGGGATGTGCTTCCGCCTCTGCCACCGTCACGCAGCGTCAGTGACAATCTGCAACTGCTGCTGTCGAGCAACACTCAGGACGCTCTGATGGCGCACGACTGCCTGCTGCCCTCGCCCTATATACCGCCCAGCGACACACTTGATGAATTCATCAAGGAGCTGCCGCTTGGCAGCCAGAACGTCGTTGAATACGGTCAGAACATGATGGAGCACATCTTCACGACGTTCGACTACACCTCGGGTTTTTCCAACCTGGTCACCCCTCTGAGCGAGATACACGCAGCTCGCAAGGGGGTCTGCCAGGACTTTGCGCATCTGGCCATCGGTGCACTGCGGCGGCAGGGAATTCCTGCGCGATATGTCAGTGGTTACCTGGAAACACTGCCGCCACCCGGACAGAAAAAGTTACAGGGCGCAGACGCTTCGCATGCCTGGTATGCGATATTCGATGCACAACATGGCTGGATCGACTTCGATCCAACCAATAACAAACGGCCTGACAACCAGTACATCACAACTGCCTGGGGCCGCGATTACGGTGATGTTACACCGGTCAAGGGAATGGTATATGGTGGAGGCACGCATTCATTGACAGTGGAAGTCGATGTTCTGAGAATGGAAGACAGAGTTTTAACCTTAGCGGAGATCTGAAGCCAATGCCTGATCGCTGGAAACACTATGAAAGTCCGGGGTTCGATGAACTGATCAGTGATGATGGAGCCCCCCGAAATGCAGCCCAGCATCTCATCAACTGGCTCAACGAGCTCAGCGACGCAGACCTCTCTCACCGACAGCGTGCTGCCCAACTGGCCATCGAACAGATGGGCATCACCTTCACCGTCTACTCTGACAAGGGCAACATCGATCGCGAATGGCCACTCGATATCGTGCCCAGGGTCATAGATGCACTGGAATGGGGCAAGATAGAGGCAGGCTTGCAACAACGACTGCGCGCACTCAATCTGTTCATCAACGATCTCTACAACGATCAGGCCATACTCAAGGACAACATCGTTCCACGGGAACTGATCGAATCATCCAGCAACTTTCGTCCGGAATGTCTCGGCATGACACCCGCTCACGGTGTCTGGGCACACATCTGTGGCAGTGACCTGGTCCGAGGCGATGATGGCACCGTCTATGTGCTGGAGGACAATCTGCGGGTGCCATCCGGCGTGTCGTACATGATCGAGAACCGAGAGGTCATGAAACGCGCCATGCCGGAAGTGTTCCGCCAGTGCCATATTCTCCCGGTGGACAATTACACCGAGAATCTGCAATACATGCTGTCTTCGCTGAGCGAGGAGAAGGACCCCTGCCTGGTTGTCCTGACTCCGGGTGTCTTCAACTCGGCCTATTTCGAGCATACCTTCCTAGCACAGGAAATCGGTGCCGAACTGGTCGAGGGCAGAGACCTGGTCGTGCGGGACGATGGATACGTGTACATGCGTATCGTCGGCGGACTCAAGCGCGTCGATGTCATCTACCGCCGGGTAGATGACGCCTTCATCGATCCGGAATGCTTCAACCCCGATTCAACCCTGGGCGTCAGCGGACTGATGAAGGCCTGGCGCTCCGGCAAGGTTGCCATCGCCAATGCACCGGGTGCGGGAGTGGCAGATGACAAGGTCATCTATTCCTATGTCCCCGATATCGTTCGTTACTATCTGAACGAGGAACCGCTGATCGAGAATGTACCGACCTATCGCTGCGAAAACGAAGAAGAACGACAGTATGTGCTCGATAATCTTGCCTCTCTGGTGGTCAAGCCTGCCAATGAATCCGGCGGTTACGGCATGCTTATCGGCCCCCAGAGCACGGCCGAGGAACAGGCCGAGATGGCCGAGAACATTCGCACGAATCCGCGCAATTACATCGGCCAGCCAACCTTGACACTGTCCACTGCCCCGACCATCTGCGAGGGTCAGTTCAAGGCCCGCCACCTGGATCTGCGTCCCTTCGTCCTGCAGGGCGAGGAACTTACCGTAACCACCGGCGGCCTGACCCGGGTGGCAATGGTCGAAGGCTCTCTTGTCGTCAATTCCTCACAGGGCGGCGGGAGCAAGGACACCTGGGTGGTTCGCAGCAATACTGCAAACCCACCCCTCAATGACAGCCAGCGACAAACGCAGGAGCAATAAGCCATGCTTGCCAGAGTTGCCGAAAATATCTACTGGTTGAGTCGTTATCTCGAGCGCGCCGAGAACACGGTGCGCCTGATTCAGGTTCACAGCAATCTGCTGATGGACCTGCCGGGTCTTGATGACCACCAGAGCTGGATCCCACTGATATCGATCAATGGTCTGGATGATGAATTTGCCGAAATTCACGTCACGGCCACCGAATCGACGGTGAATCACTTCCTGCTGACCGACAAGGAAAATCCCGGCTCGCTGGTCAACGATTTCACGGCCATTCATGCGAACCTGCGAAGCTGCCGGGACATCATTCCCAAGACCAGCTACGAATCCATCAACAGCCTGTGCCGCCTCGTCAGCCGGGAAGTGGAAAGCGTGTACGCACAGCCTTCCCACCGGCTGGTCTTTCTGCGCGATGTGGAAGATCGGCTGCAATCGATTTCCGGCAGTCTCAACAGCAACATGAGCCATGATCTGGGTTATCGCGTCATGCGCATGGGCTGCTACCTGGAGAGAGCCGACATGACATCACGAGTCATCGATGTGCAATCCACCAGACTGTCAGCCAACCATACCAGTGGCGAACTCATCGCCATCCAGAATCAGCGCTGGGTAGCCGTCCTGCGTACGCTGGTCGCACACCAGATGTACCGCCAGCAATTGCGCCGCCCCGTCAACGGGCCGGACACCCTGGCGTTTCTGCTCTCGGATGCGAACCTTCCCCGCTCCTATGCATTCTGCCTGGATCATCTGGACGACAGCTTTCGCAAGGTTGGTGGAAGCTCTGCGCCACGCGATGCCATTGCCGCTCTGCGACAGAAACTCGATAGCGCCGTCTATCCGGTGCTTGCCAACAATCCCGATCAATTGCACGAGTTCCTCGACGATCTGCAGCTGGGCATGCTCGATGTCAGTGCCGCGCTATCCACCAACTACTTCAAATCACAAGATACGGTTGCCGGAGAAGATCTGCCTGCTGACCGTGCATCCGCCGAATTGGAAACTTCTGTATGAGTATAAAAGTCGCGCTGGATCACACTACCGTCTACAGCTACGACAAACCGGTCACACTTCATCCACATATCATCAGACTGCGCCCGGCCCCGCACTGCCGGACTCCCATTCTGAGCTACAGCCTGACGGTAGAGCCCGCCGATCATTTCATCAATTGGCAGCAGGACCCGTTCGGCAACTACCTGGCAAGAATCGTCTTTCCCGAGAAAAGCGACCGCCTGTCCGTACGGGTCGATCTGGTAGCCGAACTGACCGTCATCAATCCCTTCGATTTCTTCGTGGAGGAATCGGCGGAGAAATTTCCGTTCAGCTATAGCGAGGTGAACCGGGGTGAATTGGCGCCGTACCTGGCCACCTCCCAGGCATCTCCTCTTCTGCAAGCCTGGCTCGATGACAACAAGCCGGCGGCTGACACCCGGATCATCGATGCACTGGTTGAGATCAACCAGGCAGTGCACCGTGATGTGGCCTATCAGCTGCGCATGGAACCCGGCGTGCAGAGCAGTGAGGAGACACTGCAGCTGGCCATGGGCTCCTGTCGGGACAGTGGCTGGTTGCTGGTGGAAATCATGCGTCACTACGGCATTGCGGCACGCTTCGTCTCGGGCTACCTCGTACAACTGACGCCGGATGTCAAGTCCATCGACGGTCCCTCCGGAGCCGAAGCCGACTTTACCGACCTGCACGCCTGGACTGAAGTCTACATACCGGGAGCCGGCTGGGTGGGGCTGGATCCAACCTCCGGGCTGTTTGCCGGAGAGGGGCACATTCCCCTGGCATGTACACCTCAACCGGTCAGTGCAGCTCCCATCACGGGTGTCGCCAGCGAAATGGCCAGTGATTTCTACTTCCACAACCGTGTGGCCCGGTTCGATGAACGCCCGCGTGTCACCCTCCCCTACAGTGACAGTGAATGGCAGCGCGTCCTGGATCTTGGCGAGACGGTTGATCAGCGTCTGGAACAACAGGATGTGCGCCTGACCATGGGTGGCGAGCCCACGTTCGTGTCCATCGATGACATGGAAAGCCCGGAATGGAACAATGCCGCTCTGGGTGAGCACAAGCTGGAGCGGGCAGGTGTTTTTCTGGAGAAGCTCAGAACCGCGTTCTCTCCGAATGGCATTATTGCCTATGCACAAGGCAAGTGGTACCCCGGGGAACCCACACCGCGCTGGGCTCTGATCAGCCACTGGCGCACGGACGGCAAGCCCATCTGGAAGGATCCCGGCCGCCTGACCACCCCCGGCAGCCACCCTTCCACTCGGGAAGATGCCAGCTGTTTCATGCAGCATCTGTGCGAGGAACTGCAGGTATCCGACGAGCATATCCGCGGTCTGTATGAAGACCCTCTGCACCACCTGCATCTGGAAGCACTGCTGCCCGAAGGGGTCGAGCTGGATTCTCTGGAACTCAAGGACAGCCGCTCTCGTCGTCGCCTGGTCGAGCAATTGTCTCAGGGTATCGACGATCCGATCGGTTACATGCTGCCCCTGGCCTATGCGCCACCGATCAGCGATGCAACCGATCACCATGGACACTGGCTTTCCGGCAGCTGGCCATTGCGTCGCAAGAACGTTTTCCTGATCCCGGGTGACTCTCCCGCCGGCCTGCGCTTGCCGTTGGCCTCGCTACCGGATGACACCTCGGTAGACAGGGAAGCCAATGCGTTGCTGGAAGACAACTTCAATCCCGCCACACCGTTACCCGATCCGGTTACCGAGATCGCCTTCGGTAGCAGGACGTCAGGCGATGATGCCGGACAGACAGCGCCATCCATCATTCGCACGACGCTGTGCGCCGAAGTGCGCGACGGGTCGCTCTATCTGTTCCTGCCCCCCATGCAGAGCGCGCGCGGCTGGGTACTGTTGATGGGGTGCATCGAGCGAGCCTGTATCGCAGCGGACGTCTTTCCGGTCATCGAAGGCTACGAGCCACCGCGAGATGCCCGTCTGCAATCCTTCCGCATCACACCGGACCCGGGCGTCATCGAAGTCAACATTCATCCGTCGCGCACGTTCAGTGAACTGGTGGAACGAACCGAAACCATCTACGAAGCGGCGCGCGAGTCGCGACTGGGCGCCGAGAAGTTCATGGTTGATGGTCGGCACACCGGAACCGGCGGTGGCAACCATGTCACCATGGGCGGTCACACGCCGGCCGATAGCCCGTTTCTGCGACGTCCGGACCTGTTACGCAGCCTGATCACTTACTGGCAGCATCATCCCAGTCTGTCCTATCTGTTTTCCGGCATGTTCATCGGCCCTACCAGTCAGGCACCGCGGATCGATGAGGCTCGCTCCGAGTCACTGTATGAGCTCGAAATGGCCTTGTCCAGATTACCCGATGGTGACAGTGACAAACCCTGGCTGGTTGACCGCCTGCTCAGAAACCTGTTGATCGATCTCACCGGCAATACCCACCGCACGGAAATCTGCATCGACAAGCTCTACTCGCCGGATGGTCCTGCCGGACGACTGGGCATTGTCGAGTTGCGAGCCTTCGAAATGCCGCCGCATGCCCGCATGAGTATCGTCCAGGCCTTGCTGATTCGTTGCCTGATCAGCCGCTTCTGGGACAAACCCTATCAGGGCAAGCTGATTCGCTGGGGCACCGAGCTGCATGATCGTTTCATGCTGCCACACTATCTATGGCAGGATATCTGCGATGTCATTGACGATCTCAAGCGAAACGGACTGGCCTTCGATGCCGACTGGCTCGATGCCTTCTGGGAATTCCGTTTTCCGATCTACGGGGTGCGCCAGGTTGGCGATATCACATTGGAACTGCGTGCCGCAATCGAACCCTGGCACGTCCTGGGAGAGGAAGCATCAGCCAGTGGCATGGCGCGCTATGTCGATTCCTCCCTGGAGCGCCTGCAGCTGACGGTCAGCGGACTCAACGACGAGCGTTACAAGATCACCTGCAATGGCTGTGTCCTGCCCATGCGCAAGACCGCCACCGCCGGTCAATACGTGGTCGGTGTCCGGTATCGCGCCTGGCAGCCCACCTTCGCACTGCACCCGGACTTGCCGGTCGATACGCCCTTGGTGTTCGACGTCGTCGATACCTGGGCAAATCGCAGCCTCGGTGGATGCTCTTACCATGTCGCTGACCCGGGTGGCAGGAACTATGAGGATGTACCGGTCAATGCCAATGTTGCCGAGGCCCGTCGTCTGGCCCGGTTCGATGAAGACCACCACACCCCGGCACCTTCCGTCATCATGACACCGGTCACAGGTGGTGCAACGCGATTCGTACCAACAGAAGGCCGTCAGGATGTCATGATAAAGGACGTACTCAGCGAGAATCATGAATACCCGTGTACAGCAGACATGAGACAGCGAAGCCGCTGACTGCTCCGAACGTATCCCGGCAGCGGATCAACGCCGCCGGGCACGTCGCATCCAGACATCGCCCCAACGGGCCGTCTGCCCTGGCCGCACTGGATCAGCAGGGTAGCGCCCGAATTCGCCTGCCGAATTCCTTTCAGGGCCCATTGCAAGCCGTACTGATCAACACCGCCGGAGGCCTGACCGGTGACGATGACATCCGCTGGTCGGCCACCGCCGGTGAAAGCTCGAGACTGGTCATCAGTACGGCAGCCTGCGAAAAACTCTATCGAACACATGGACCCGCCGCACGCCAGCAGACGCGATTGACGGTCGAAAATGGTGCGCGTCTGGACTGGCTACCGCAGGAAACGATTGTCTTCAATGGTTCATCACTGGAACGCAGCCTCGAGGTGGATGTGGCTGGAGACGCAACAGCCCTGATCGTGGAGAGCCTGGTGCTTGGGCGCCACGCCATGCAGGAGTCCGTGGAGCGACTGCAACTGCACGACTGCTGGCGAATCCGTCGAGACGGCAGACTATTGCATGCGGAAGATCTGCGACTGCAACTGGACGACAGGCGACATGCCCGAAGACCGAGCATGCTGCATCATTACAGTGCGCTATCCACGCTGGTTCTGGTATCGCCCGAATCCAGCGATTCCCTGCATATGAAGGGCGAAAGCGTCCGCAGGCTGTTGCCTGACACGACGTCGACCCTGCAGGCGGCGACAACGGTCATGAAACACCGCCTCGTCATCAGAGTACTTGCCACGGATAGCCAATCGTTGCGAAAATTCCTGATACCCTGTATCGAACATCTGAGCGACCGGATGTCAATACCGCAAGTATGGAACGTGTAAGCTCATGCAACTGACCCCTCGCGAAAAAGACAAACTGCTGATTGCCATGGCGGCTGAAGTCGCCCGCAAGCGGCTTGCCCGTGGCGTCAAGCTCAATCACCCGGAGTCCATCGCACTGATCAGCGATTTCGTGGTCGAAGGTGCTCGCGACGGCAAGAGCGTGGCCGAACTCATGAGCACGGGCGCTCAGGTCATCGGCCGCGATGATGTCATGCCGGGAATCAGTGAGATGATCCCGGAAATCCAGGTCGAAGCAACCTTTCCGGACGGCGTCAAGCTTGTCACTGTCCATCAGCCCATCAGGTAATGCCAGCCATGATCCCAGGTGAAATCACGACCGCTGCCGGCGAACTGACACTCAATGAAGGCAAGGACAGCCTGACATTGCAGGTTGCCAATACCGGTGACCGTCCCGTCCAGGTAGGCAGCCATTATCATTTTGCCGAAGCGAATCCGGCCCTCGCATTCGATCGCGAGGTTGCACGAGGTTATCGGCTCGATATCGCAGCGGGTACGGCGGTGCGCTTCGAACCAGGGCAACAAAGAGAAGTGCAACTGGTCGCCTTCGGTGGTAATCGCAAGGTCATCGGTTTTCGTCAGGCAATCATGGGAGATCTGTAATGGCAAGGCAGATCAGCCGGCAGGCATATGCAGACATGTATGGTCCCACCACGGGTGACCGGGTTCGTCTGGCGGATACCGATCTCGTCATCGAAGTGGAACGGGACTTCTGCAGCTACGGCGAAGAGGTCAAGTTCGGAGGTGGCAAGGTCATCCGCGACGGCATGGGCCAGTCCCAGCAGACGCGGGCGCAGGGCGCCGTCGATACGGTCATCACCAATGCCCTGATCGTGGACTACACCGGTATCTACAAGGCTGACGTCGGCCTGGTCGACGGCCGGATTGCTGCCATCGGCAAGGCCGGCAATCCGGACACCCAGGACGGTGTCGACATTGTCATCGGTCCCGGTACCGAGGCCATCGCCGCCGAAGGCCGTATCCTCACCGCCGGCGGATTTGACAGCCATATCCATTTCATCTGTCCACAGCAGATCGATGAAGCGCTCTGTTCCGGCGTCACCACCATGCTCGGCGGCGGCACCGGTCCGGCACACGGCACTCTGGCCACTACCTGTACGCCAGGCCCCTGGCACCTGGCGCGCATGATCCAGGCGGCCGATGCCCTGCCGATGAATCTGGCATTTGCCGGCAAGGGCAATGCGTCACAGCCTGCGGCTCTGGAGGAGATGGTTCTCGCCGGCGCAGCGGCCCTGAAGCTGCACGAAGACTGGGGCACGACGCCAGCCGCCATCGACTGCTGTCTGTCGGTTGCCGACAATCTGGATGTGCAGGTCATGATCCATACCGATACGCTCAATGAAAGCGGCTTCGTGGAGAGCACCATCGATGCAGTGGCCGGTCGCACCATACATGCCTTCCACACCGAAGGGGCCGGCGGCGGGCACGCGCCCGATATCATCTCGGTCTGCGCCCTGCCCAACTTCCTGCCCTCCTCCACCAACCCGACACGTCCCTATACCGTCAACACCATTGACGAACATCTGGACATGTTGATGGTCTGTCATCATCTGGACAGCAATATTCCCGAAGACATCGCATTTGCCGAAAGCCGCATCCGCAAGGAAACCATTGCCGCTGAAGATATCCTGCACGACATGGGGGCCTTTTCCATCATTGCGTCGGACAGCCAGGCCATGGGGCGGGTTGGCGAGGTACTGATTCGTACCTGGCAAACCGCGGACAAGATGAAGAAGCAGCGTGGACGCCTGCCACAGGAAAGTGGCGACAACGACAACTTCCGCGTCAAACGCTATATCGCCAAGTACACGATAAACCCGGCCATTGCCCACGGCATCAGCAGTGACATCGGTTCGATAGAGGTCGGCAAACGCGCCGATCTGTGTCTGTGGCATCCGGCATTCTTCGGTGTCAAGCCTGAAATGGTTCTGCTCGGTGGCACCATCGTCGCTGCCCCGATGGGCGATCCCAATGCCTCCATCACGACACCACAGCCGGTCCATTACCGTCCCATGTTCGGAGCCTTCGGCAAGTCGCTGACCAACAGTTCAGTCACTTTCGTCTCACAGGCCGCACTGGACAATGGTCTGCAGCAGATGCTGGAAGTCGAGAAACGCATGCTCGCCGTCAGCAACACGCGCGATGGCATCAGCAAGTCCAGCATGCTGCTCAATGACGCAACCCCTGCCATTGAAGTCGATCCAGAGACCTACGATGTGCGGGCCAATGGAGAGTTGCTGACCTGCGAGCCTGCCAGTGAGCTGCCCATGGCACAGCGCTATTTCCTGTTCTGAGCCGACTTGCCGCGACAACTCTGGCAAACGCACACTGACCCGAATTTCCTACATGAACAATTTGCACTGTCACACGGTCGAGCGTAATGGCGAACAGGATCCACCAGAGGCAGTCGTTGACACGATTACACTGGATGAGACCGATCGGCACCGCCGCCGTTTTGCCTTGCAGTCCGACAACGGCATTGCCTTCCTGCTGGAACTGCCTGCGGCAACCCTGCTTCGGGAAGGCGACATTCTGCGTCTGAACGATGGCAGGGGTATCAAGGTGATAGCGCAAGCCGAAGCCCTGTACACCGTTCATGGACGCGATGCCCATCATCTGCTCAACCTGACCTGGCATGTGGGCAATCGGCATCTGGCCACGCAGATCATGGGTGACCATATTCGCATTCGGCGCGACCCCGTGATACGAAACATGCTCGAGGAATTGGGGGCAACGGTTGGGGATATCGAAGCCGGATTCAACCCGGTGGGCGGCGCCTACGACGGTGAACAGGGATCGTCGCATCGTCACTCGCACGATCACTCGCATGATCACTCGCATGATCACTCGCATGATCACTCGCATGATCACTCGCATGATCACTCGCATGATCACCAGCACGGCTGATGAGCAAAGAGGCTTCACTGCGACAGTTGCTGACACTGCAATCCTGGACCTCCGCCGCTTTTCCCACCGGCGCCTTCAGTTGCAGTCACGGTCTTGAAACGGCCATTCAGCACGGGAATGTACACGATCTTGACAGTTGTCACGACTGGATTCATGCCATCGTCACTCAAGGCAGTGGCTGGAACGACTCCATCATCATGGCGCAGGCACACCGGCTGAGTCAGTCATTGGTGTTCGACAATGCTGGCAGTCTTTCGTCGGCGCAAGCAGATCAACCATCCCTGCAAGCGCTGCGCGAACTCAATGACCTGGCGCTGGCTCTGCAATCCGGCGCCGAACGCCATGCAGAAACCACGCAACTGGCAGCGGCCTTTCTGGCCTCGGCGGCAGCCTGGCAGGCACCGGAGACGAGCCATTGGCATGAACCGGATGAGGACGTTGCATTGGCCGTTGCCTGTGGCTGGCTGGGGGCTCGGCACGCCATACCGGTTCAGCTGCTGATTGCATCCACACTGCAATCCATGTCCAGCAATCTTGCCTGGATAGCCACTCGTCTGGTACCACTGGGACAGACAAGCTGTCTGCAACTGATTGCACGGCTCGAACCGGTCATCGAATCAGTCAGCCTCGAAGCCAGTCTCGCTACCCAGGACGATCTCGGCAGCGGCACACTGCTTGCCGATCTGGCCTCCTTGCAACATGAACAACTGGCAGGTCGAGTCTGCCTCACATGAATACCGACACCATGCAAGACACAGCAGAACGCCAACCACTTCGAATCGGCATCGGAGGTCCCGTCGGTGCCGGCAAGACCAGCCTTGTGGCACAGTTGTGCCTGGCACTCAGAGAGCGCTATTCGATTGCAGTCGTGACCAATGACATCTATACACGCGAAGATGCAGATGCCCTGGTGAGATTGCAGGCCCTGAGCAGCGATCGCATCCTCGGGGTGGAAACCGGGGGCTGTCCGCATACCGCCATTCGGGAAGATGCCTCCATCAACCTGCGCGCCATAGACGCCTTGAAGCAGCGCCTCCCCGCGCTGGATATCATCTTCATCGAATCCGGTGGCGACAACCTCGCGGCAACCTTTTCGCCGGAGCTCGCCGATCTGACGCTGTACGTCATTTCCGTGTGTCAGGGCGAAGATATCCCTCGCAAGGGCGGACCTGCCATCACGCGTTCGGATCTGCTGATCATCAACAAGACCGATCTGGCAGTGCATGTCGAGGCTGATCTGCCCACCATGCAACGGGACGCGGCCAGCGCTCGCGCACAACGTCCAACCGTGTTTACCGATCTCAAACGCGGTACAGGAGTTGACGACGTCGTCACATTCATCCAGGCGAGCGGCGGACTGCACTGATCAGACAGTTCTCACCGTATCGTTCATAGCGAGGATTGCCGCACAATTCGATGGAAACCTGACCGCGCACCGGATCCAGCTCCAGTACAGTACGGAAAAAGAGGATCCGTCATGTCGTTCAGTCCAGCTCGATACCGGTCGGCACTGTCAGGACTGCTGATTGCAGCCAGTGTCAGCTTTCCGGCCTTGTCAGCCACCAGCTTCCCGCAGACTGCGCAATACCCGTTGCCACCCACCGACCCGCAATGCGGGGCCCTGTCTCCGCGCCTGCTTGCGATGGGTGACAACTACTACCGACTGGACACCCCTTCGCAGCAGAATCCCGACAGCCGCGTCTCCGAGGCAATTTCACACGAGGCATTGCAGGCCGCTCTGTTGTCGAGAGAATACACAAGCGGCATGGGACAACGAACGGATTGCTTCGGCTCTGGCGACTCTCTACAGCCCCGATCCAGACCTGTGATATTGCAGGACATCAGCCGAGAAACGGAAAACGGGTCACATTCCGAACGCGGACAACCACAGGCAGAAGCCATCGTTCTCAAGGCCTGGGAATACGATGAAAGACAGCGACGCGTCAAAGCCGAAACCATGGTTCTGCCCCTGACGGCCATCGCCGTTGAAACCTTTTCCGGACTGCTGATCAACAGTCATCAGCGGCATCGTCAGAAGACCCCGACAGGCTCCTACCTGCGAGAGACCGAATTGACCGCATTGCAGACGGACGATGAGCTGATACTGCAACAGGCCGTCTACATCAATGGGTCACTGGCTCAATGGAGCAGCTGGCAGATGAGACCATGAACCCGCTGAAACAACCATCAAAGTGCTGCTCGATCGTCACTTTCAGTATAAATCCATGTGGAATTGTGCGCTGATCTCTGGTGGACGTTGCTGAACGAGGTTTACTGATCAACCTATCCGATAACTTGCCAATAACCTGAGTTAACAACACTCAACATTCCGGCAAGCCATGATTCCCGCGAGTTTCGCATCCACCCAAAGCGAGCGCAAGGAAAAGACCAGCATCAAGCTGCTGCTGGTGGATGACGATCCCGGCTATCTGGACCTGTGCCGCCGCCAACTGGGCAAATCGGCCAGTATCGACTTTCTGATTGAAACGGCGGCTTCCACCAATGAAGCATTCCAGCGCTGTATCGCAACCGATTACGACTGCCTGCTGGTCGATTATCAACTGCCTGATGGTTGTGGCACCGATATCGTTGACCGCCTCAATGAATGGAACGAGCAGCAGAATGACTCTGCACGGCTTCCCCCTCCAACCATCATCGTCACCGCTGAAAGCGGTCAACACGCTCCCACTCAGGCCATTCGCGCAGGCGCTGTCGATTTCATTGCCAAACGCAATGTAACGCCGCATTCGCTGAGGCGTGCAATCACCAATGCGGTGGAACGATCGCGCCTCGAACTCTCCGTGGTGCAGCGTAACCTGGCGCTGGAACGGGCCTACTCCCTGCTGGAAACTGCCAATGGACAGCTCGAATCAAAACGCCGCGAGATACTCCACTTCTACCATACGGTGTCTCATGAGGTGAAAACCCCCCTGGCTGCCGCACGCGAGTTCATCTCCCTGATCAAGGACGGTGCAGCCGGAGAGGTATCGCCCGAGCAGCTGGTGTTGCTGGACCATGCGATGGAGAGTTGCGACCAGATACGGTCGCAATTCACGGAACTGCTGGATCTGGCCAGAATCGACAACAACAAGCTACAGCTGAGGCTCAGCGTCGTACCGGTCAGCACATTGATCGATCGTTCACTTGCCAGCATCGTGGAGACCGCCAGGGAGAAGCAAGTCGCAATGGTCACTACCGAATACGACACCACCACGAAAATACGATGTGACGCCGATCGCATCGTGCAAGTGCTGTCCAATCTGTTGAGCAATGCCGTGAAATTCACCCCTGCCGACGGAACCGTCACATTGACCTTCACCGATCCCGCACAGGGAGAGTCCGTCGAGTTTCTGGTCTGTGATACCGGCTGTGGTATCGCGGAAGAATATGTCGAGCTGATCTTCGAGCGCCTCTATCAGGTTGAATCCGAAGATGAAACCATACTGCGATCAGGACTCGGGCTGGGACTGAGTATATGTCGGGAACTCCTGCAGCTACACAACAGCCAGCTCAAGGTTTCCAGTGAAGTCGGCACCGGCAGCTGCTTCAGTTTCGAACTGGCACGATGAATCCACCGAATATTCAAATTGGAGGAATAGGATGAAAAAGGTATTACTGATCGAAGATGATGAAAAGCTCAGCCTGGCTCTGCGGCTGCGTCTGGCCCACATGAACTTTCAGGTTCACAGTGTCAGCGATGCCATCAGGGCGATGGACGAGGCGGTCAAGTCCAACCCTGATGTCGTACTGCTTGACATCAATCTGCCTGGCGGTGATGGCTTCATGGTAGCCGAACGCTTGCGCAGGCACCACGCCACCATGTCCACCCCCATCATCTTCATTACAGCCAGTGAACGCTCCGAGCTGGAGAACCGGGCCAGCCAGGTCCCGCGCAGCTTCTTTCTACAGAAGCCATTCGACGCCTTGCAGCTGCATGACACCATGGAGGCCTGCGAATGTCTCTAGCCAATCCAGACGCCGAACTAGAGCAGAGCTCAGGGAACGCTCCCGTGAAATCAACGCTGTCACAGCACATTCACGACCTTTCCGGCTCTGCCGTTACCGCCAATGGCTTCACCGGCGAATTGGAAATCGCGCGCAAGCACGTGCTGGAACTGATGGAGCGCTTGCCCGCTGACACCGATCCGGAACTGATGAAGGAAATGAAGTTTCAGCTCGAAGACGAGATGAAACACTGTCTGTTCCGGATCACGGAGTCATTGTCAAAACTCGATCATACGATAGATCGACTGAAGGCCGGGTAGGAACGGCACCACTGCCTCGAAAGGTGTCACTGCTTCAGCTTGTACCCGGTCTTGAACATCAGCCAGACCACGATCAGGCATGCCATCAGGAATCCGGAGATCATCATCAGGCTGAGCATGACACTGACGTCGGAGACTTCAAAGAAACTCCAGCGAAAGCCACTCACCAGGTATAGCACCGGATTGAGCAAGGTCACCTTCTGCCAGAACTCGGGCAACATGCTGACGGAATAGAAACTTCCACCCAGAAACACCAGCGGTGTGATCACCAGCAGGGGAATGAGTTGCAGTTTTTCGAAGTTATCGGCCCACAGGCCGATGATGAAGCCGAACAGACTGAAGGCGATACAGGTCAATACCAGAAACGCAATCATCCATACCGGATGGGCAATATGCAGATCGACGAAGAATGACGCAGTGATCAGTATGATGGTACCGATGATCAGGGACTTGGTAGCAGCAGCCCCCACATAGCCGATCAACACTTCGAAGAAGGAGATCGGTGCGGACATGATCTCATAGACGGTCCCCGTGAACTTGGGAAAGAAGATGCCGAAGGAAGCATTGGAAATGCTCTGCGTCAGCAGGGACAACATGACCAGCCCCGGCACGATGAAGGAGCCGTAGTCGACACCTTCCACCGATTGTATGCGCGAACCGATCGCGGAACCGAAAACGATGAAGTAGAGCACCGTCGAGATGACTGGAGAGGCAATACTCTGCATCAGTGTCTTGCGGGTTCTCGCCATCTCGTTGAAGTAGATGGCTTTGATGGCTTGCACATTCATGATGGTTCCTTCCCGCCTTCACTGTGTACCAGATTGACGAAGATGTCCTCCAGCGAACTCTGCCGGGTATTCAGATCCTTCAGGACCAGACCCGCGTCACTGACGGCCTGCAACAGCGATGTGATACCGGTGCGCTCACTTCGGGTGTCATAGGTGTATGTCAGCCTCTGTCCATCGGCGGAGAGTTCCAGATCGAACTCCGCCAGCGATTCCGGCAGTGCATTGGTCGCGCCTTTCAATTCCACCGTCAGCTGCTTCTTGCCCAGCGAGTTCATGAGATTGACCTTGTCATCGATCACCAGCAAACGACCATTGCTGATGACACCAACCCGGTCAGCAATCTCTTCGGCTTCTTCGATGTAGTGGGTCGTCAGGATGATGGTGACACCATCCTGACGAAGTTTTTCCACCAGTTTCCACATGTCCTTGCGAAGTTCGACATCGACACCCGCGGTCGGCTCGTCCAGAAACAGAACCCGGGGCTCATGCGACAGGGCCTTGGCAATCAGCACACGTCGCTTCATGCCACCCGAAAGCCGACTGACCATTGCCTCCTTCTTGTCGAGCAGGGACAGATCGCTCAGCAGAGCATCGAGCTTGCTCTCGTCCGGTGGCATGCCGAACAGCCCCCGGCTGAAGCGCACGGTATCCTTGACAACATCAAAGGCACCGAGCGTCAATTCCTGGGGCACCAGGCCAATCAGCGAACGTGTGGCTCGGTAATCCCTGATGATGTCATGCCCTCCCACAGTGACGCTTCCGGCAGTGGGTGTCACCAGACCACAGATGGTGGATATGAGTGTGGTCTTGCCTGCGCCATTGGGCCCCAGCAAAGCCAGGATTTCTCCTTCCCTGACCTCCAGGTCGATGCCTTTCAAGGCTTCGTGACCACCCTTGTAGATCTTGGTCAGACCACGAATGGAAATGATCGACTGACTTCCTGTCCTGCCTTCGGTCTGTACTGTCATGAGTTTTTCCTGCACCTTGGACGCAGCGTTGAATGCTGCATCAGGATTCTCGGGAAACAGGCAAGCTGAATCCGATACGAACCCAGCCATGGTCATTCCCGGCGATAACCGAACCATCATGCACCTCTGCAATCATCTTGACAACGTACAGGCCCAGACCCAGGTGCACGTCGTCGTCTCGCTCGGCATCATGACCACCTCGTTCCGAGTACATGGGTTCGAACAATTGCAGGCACTTGGCCTCGTCCAGTGGCAGACCCCGGTTGCAGACACTCAGGACCACTCGCCTGCCCCCATTCCCGCGCTCCGCCGACTGGCCGTCAATCTGCATGGAGAACACCACCGACGCGTCACTGCCAAAGCTCACCGCATTGTCCACCAGCTTGTCGAAAGCCTGGCTGAGCAGCTCTGGCGAGGCCTGAACGAAGATACTGACCGTCTCATCATGATCGGACTCGAACGCCATATCAGGGTACACCTGTCGATAGCGCGCCAGAGAACCGGCCAACCAGTCCGCAAGGTCGATCCGCTGCATGTCCGCCATCTGCACCGTCTGTTCGAGCCGGGTCGACTCCACCAGAGCCTTGATGATCGATCCCAGATGATCAGCACCACCGCTGGCGCGATCAATCAACATGAGTGACTGGCTATCCAGCCCATCACGCTCGATATTTTCGATAGAAGTTCTTACCACCGACAAGGGGGTACGCAACTCATGAGACAGTCGGCTGGAGAGTGCCTCCAGATAGTGGGTGTAGTCTGCAGAACGCGCCAGCAGCGTCGAGAGCTTTCGTGAGAGATCACCAATCTCGTCACGGGCATCGCTGCCCGGGAGCCCTTTCAATCGCCCGTCAACACCCACCGCATGTTGCGCCTCCAGCGACAGGCGTCGAATGCGTGAGGACAGGACCAGCGCAAAGGTCAGCAGTCCGCACCCCGCAAGCAGGCTGACAAGCAACAGCAGGCTGAACAGCCTCGCCAGCTCACTGCCGGCATACGCCGAGGCATGCTCTTCATTGCTCTCATACAGTAGATAGCCACGTCTCGGCGTGGATCCGACAGGTGCCAGGGTGCCCAGAACACGGTCATTCTCGTCGGTCACGTAACGCGAGGTGGAGGGGGCGTTCCCCGAAACGGCAGCCTGCCTGGACTCATCGAGAAACAATGACGCTGCCGTACCGGAATACTCGGGCAGCAAGGGCAGGTCGCCAGCGACGAAGAAGGCGAACACCCTGAGCAGTATGGCATCCCACAGGCCTTCGCTGGTGTAGTCCGCATGCTCGTCCTGATCGACAGGCGAGCCGCGCTCATAGAGCTTGTTGACATCTGCCAGCAGCCGCCCATGGATATCGTACAAACGAGACCGGCCCCCGGGACTGGTCCAGCCTTCAAGGCGTTCGCCAGCCATCTCGCTCTGGTAGAAAAGCAGACTCGATGGCACCCTGCGAGGATCTGCCTGTACCAGATGGGCGCGCCGCATCTGCGCCGGGTCCAGACTGCCGGCCCAGCGCACACGAGCCTCCTCGCGGTTGTCCACGTCCACCACGGCAATTCCCACCTTTGCGCCATTGGGAGGCAATGGCAGACTGATTTCCAGCTGATAACCATCCCGTGTCCGAACCCAGGCACTTTCCCATGAGCGTATCGGGCTGCCGGCCGGTTGAGGACGGCCATTGACTCCTCTGGTTTCCGACGCACTCAAGGCGTCGATTGTGCCCGGTGCGATCGTTCTGAACAAACCGTGCTGCCAGATCGGCCCCCGCTCTCCTTTCATGGCTGTCTGAATCAGCAATTCCACCGAATCCCCATTGACCAGACTCTCCTGCGGATCAGGTTGTTCGCCTTCAGCGGCATCTACCGGCAAGGTGGGCGGCACATGATATTCCACGACATCATCCAGCACCGAGACGAAGAGAAACAGTCGGTCGGCGTGACGAGCCACCCGCAGGGTGGCGGCATCGGTGTTGTTTCCCTCACTCAATGTGATCGAATCACTCACCAGCGTCTGCCAGTCATCCTCATAACCGTCCACGAATATCGGATACGGTGAAGTCTCGGCGTACCAGTCTTGCCGTTGTCCCGTCTGCAGTCCGCTGCGCAAGGCCGAATCGACGCCGGACACCTCCGACAGTGCCAGACGCATATTGGCGACCTTGAGCGTCTGCTCATCGATCCGGGTCTGCTGCAGCGTGCGGTACAGCTGCTGCACACTCTGCCACCCCACCAGAGGGACCGCCAGCGTCAGTCCGGCTGCCAGCAGCATCTGTGATCGTAGTTTCATCGCTCCCGGGCGTCCGTCGAATCGGTTTCAGCGATTTCTGGTCGTGGATTCATGTCTCATCGAGGCTAGTCCAGCTGACTGTCCGTCCAGCGATACCCGAGGCCATACACTGTCTGAATGCCGGCGAAGTCCTTGTCAATGCCATTGAACTTGGCACGAATACGCTTGATGTGAGCAGTGATGGTCTGATCATCCAGCACCAGGTTTGCTGCATCCATCAACTGTTGCCGGCTGCGAACCTGACCCGGATTGCGTGCCAGGCAATCGATCAGCCAGTACTCGGTGACGGTCAGATCAACCACGTCTCCTTGCCACTTGGCCACCAGACGGGACTGATTGAGCTCCAGTCGACCAACCGAGCGTATCGGTTCTTCATCCTCTGGTTGACTGAAAGCCTCGACGCGCCGTAACACCGTGCTCACCCGTGCGACCAGTTGAGCCAGACTGATGTCCTTGGTGAGATAGTCATCGGCTCCCAGGCGCAACCCGGAGATCACATCCAGTTCGCTGTCTCTGGCAGTGAGGAACAGGATCGGCAATCGTGCCGACAGCACGCGCAGGTTGCGACACAGTTCGAAGCCTGCTTCGCTGTCACGCCCCAGACCGATATCGATGATGGCAACGTCGGGCAGTTTCTGTCTGACGGCTGCCAGAGCCGACGCCGGATCTGCAAAACCGTGCACATCATAGCCCGCCTTGCTCAGCGCCAGTGTGTAGTTGTCACGCAGCGCCGGTTCATCCTCAACCAGCACGATGCGTCGAAGTGTCGTCGGCTCAGTCATTTTCAATCACAATTGATCTGTATTGCTCCAGAGTCCATCGCTGTGATGTCCCCCGGGGAGTGTCTACTGGGAACCTGACAATCTACAGCAGCCAATCCGGACATGCATCCTTTTCAAGACCACGCCGACATGCCCATCGCGCAAGATGGCCATCGTTTGACACCTACACTGAGGGCGACTGCAAGGAGTGCAAGAGCGCGGGGCAGACTTCTGCCAGCCTTTGTGGGCTGGGCCTGCCTGTTTTTCAGCATGCCGGGTCAGGCCGCCCCTGAAGTTGCCCGCCAGGCAACCGATCACGGCAGCGGCGCTCTTGTCCTGCACCACCAGGAGGGGGATGCAGATGCCCTTTTATTGAATGCGGACATGGACCTGCAGGTACAGGGCCTGTTGGCGAACATGACACTGAAGCAGACCTTCCGAAACACGAGCAAGCTGTGGCTGAATGGCAGTTACCTGTTCCCTCTGCCCGAGGACGCAGCCATTCGCGGACTGCGAATCCACGTGGGGGAACGCACCATACTCGGTAGAATCAGCCCCCGTGACCAGGCCAGATCCGATTTCGAGCAGGCCGTGCAGGCCGGTCAGGTAGCCAGTCTGATGGAACAGCAGCGACCCAATCTGTTCACACTACAGATCGCCAATATCGCGCCCGAACAGGACGTCAGGGTAACCCTGGATGTGATGCTGCCAGTCCAGCTGTCCGCACAAGGGATGTCCCTGATCATCCCTACAACTCTGACCCCTCGATACCTGACTCACGACACGGTCCATGCACAGGCCCTGCAACCGGACTTCATTGCACCAGAGCAGAAGAGCGGACCGACACTCGATGTCACACTGAGCATTGACCCACTGGAGGACTTTGACAGCGTGACAGGCACTGTCAGCCTTGTGCCAACTTCCGACCAGAGATTCCGGATAGACGACATGCCCATGAATCAGGATCTGATCATCAACTGGCCGACACAGTACGACCCGGCGACGCGTGCACAGGCTTTCGTCAGTCTTCATGAGGGAGAGCGCTATGTGCAATTGCTGATGAACCCACCCGAGCAGCTCGAGATCGACGATCAGCGGGCTCGTGAACTCATCATCGTGCTGGACAAGTCAGGTTCCATGGCTGGGGTTTCCATGCGCGCCGCCATGGACGCACTCGTCTACGCCATCGACAGGCTGACAGAGGACGATCTGCTCAACATCGTGGCTTTCGACGATCTGCACTACCCGCTGTTCGAGCAGTCACTGGCTGCAACACAGCAAGTCAAACAACAGGCGAAGCGATTTGCCGCCAGGCTACAGGCGGAAGGCGGCACGGAGATGGATGCCGCATTGAACCATGCCCTGCGGGTAACGGACCGTCACACGACTGAAGCGGAGCACGGTGTCGATCGGCTGAAGCAGATCGTGTTCATCACCGATGGCAGTGTCGGCAACGAAGACGCGCTTCTGCGAAACATTCGCAGCAATCTGGGTAACAGCCGACTGTTTACCGTTGGCATCGGTTCGGCACCCAACCGCTGGTTTCTCGACAAGGCGGCCGAGGCGGGTCGCGGAGCCAGCGTCAGCATTCGCAACGAGCATGAGGCGGCGGATGCCATCAGTGAACTTCTCGACAAGCTGCGTTATCCCGTGCTGACCGACATTGCCGTCCACTTCCCGCATGGCCAGGGAGAAATCTACCCGCAACCGGTGCCGGACTTGTATGCCGACAGACCCGCCATGTGGGTAGGAAAGCTCAGCGATGAGGTTGATGAAATCGTCGTGACAGGTGTCCGCAGGGAGGAAGCATTCACCCAGACATTGACGCTGGCCCAGGCCGCCACTGCACCTCAGCTTTCGATCCCGACAAGCGCGCCATCCGTGGCAATGCACTGGGCACGTCAGAAGATTGCGGCTCTGGAAGACGAACAACGTCATGCAGCGGACCCGGAAAGCAACCGAGAGGCCATCACGCAGCTGGCGATCCACACCGGGCTTGTCACGCCCTACACCAGCCTGATAGCCGTGGAACAGACACCCAGCCGCCCATTGACAGATCCGCTTGCCGCTGCGAGCGTCGCCAACCGTCTTCCGCACGGCAGTCTGATGATGGGCATCAAGCTGCCACAGGGTGCTGCCGGTGTCGATACGCTCTTGTGGGTCAGTCTGTTTCTGTGCCTGACGGGATGTTCCCTTCTGCCACTGTCTCGGAAAATTCACTGACTCATGAGCAGCAGACGAATACTCCGGATAATATCCTGGCTTGCATTATCGGCAGCCTTGATGAGTGCAGCCTCTGCTGTCTGGATGGCAGGCAAGGCCAGGCTGGCCCAGCACCTGCTGGACATTGCATGGCAATCCAGCCGGCACCTTGAAAGAGCCGTCAAGCCCTGGCAATGGGCCGATGTCAGTACGGTGGCTCGCCTGACGATTCCGGCCATGAACGAGTCACTCATCGTCCTCAGCGACGCATCCGGGGAAGCCATGGCTTTCGGACCCGGCCTGGTCGCCGGCGATCCGGCTCGGGCAGGCTCAACCACGCTCGCCATCGGCGGTCACAGGGATACGCATCTTGCCTTCCTGCAACACCTGGAGCCCGGTGAATCGATTCTGCTGGAGACGCTCGACGGCGGCACACACCACTACCGGATGCTGGACAGCCAGATCGTGGATACACGCCGTCAAAGCCTGAGCATTGCAAGCCAATCCCCGGGCCTGGTACTTGTAACCTGCTACCCCTTCAACGCCGGGCAGACCGGTGGACCACTGCGGATGGTGATACGCGCCGCCTACTTGCCGGCATGACTGTCTCGATTGGCAAAGATGGCCCGTGAGCGTGCAACAGCCTTATACTGGAGAACATGAAATATTCCTCCCTGACTCGCCGAATCCTCAATGACAACCCTGCCGGAGAGACACCGGTGGATCCCTGGGCCGTGCACAGCCTCGCCATGCAACGCGTGGCGCAAGGGGACAGGATAACCATGCTGAGCATCGGTCAGGAGACGGATGAGACCACACCCCAGCTCGTGGTGGACAAGGCCATCGATAGCCTGCGAAAAGGCAGGCATCATTACGTCGACATGAAAGGCGAACTACACCTGCGCCAGGCCATCGCCGGCTATCACGAATCACTGACCGGTCAGGCCGTTGGCAGCGATGAAGTCACGGTATGTACCGGTGCCCAGAACGCGTTGTATTCCGTCGCTCAGGTCTTGCTGGAACCCGGTGATGAAGTTGTACTCGTTGCTCCCTACTACACCACCTATGCGGCCACCTTCGGCGCCTCGGGTGCGACTGTGGTGACCGTGCAGGTGAGCGCCGGCAATGCCCATGAGCTTGAGGTGCAGGAACTGCTCGACGCCATCAGCCCGCGCACCCGTGCCGTGGTACTCAACGCACCGAACAACCCCTTGGGAAGTTGCTATTCGCAGGACCTGATCCGACAATTGGTGGAACGCTGTCTGGCAGACGATATCTGGCTGGTATTCGATACGGTCTACCTGGACACGGTCGCTCAGGGCTCGGTGGCCTTGCCACATCATGTCCGCGGGGCAGAATGTATACTGATTACCGTTGGCAGCCTGTCGAAGTCGCATCGCATGACGGGTTGGCGGGTGGGCTGGGCCATCGGGCCCGGCGAACTGTCCGAACACCTGGCAAGGTTGTCGGTGTGCATGCATTACGGTCTACCGCCGTTCATCCAGGACGCCGCAGCCGTTGCCATTCGCGACGCCGCCAGTACGCCGCAGACGGTACGCTCGGTCATGCAACATCGACGGACACTGCTGCTCGAGCACCTTCAGGACACGGCACCGGCCACGCTGCTGGATTCAGGGCAAGGCATGTTTGTCCTGCTTGACGTGGAGGCCCTTGGCACAACGGCTCACGACTTCGCCATGGGACTACTGGCAACGCAGAACGTGTCTGTGCTGCCCTGCGATGGCTTCGGCCCCGGCGGACGCTATCTGGTGCGGATCGGTCTGTGTGTCGACGGCCAGCAACTGGTCGAAGCCGGTCGCCAGATCTGCAACTACATCAGGCAATTCCGGATGGCATGACCGGGAAGTCCGAACGGACCACTCGACACGTACAAGAGAACATATCCAGTCGCCTGACATTCACGCCGGAGGTTCCGTCTTGATGCCCGCATACTCCCTGCAAACGATCGCGCCTTGCGCTCGGACAACCACAGGACAGATTCTCATCGCTGTTTGCGTGACTATTCTGATGGCTCTGCAAGCCTCGCTGGCCACTGCCGATACCGCCATCGCCGCACCGGACAGGGAGCATGCACCTGAACAGGTGGTCAGTATCATCATCGGAGCGCTGCAATCGAACGACCCGGCCAGCGACTCCGGTATCGCCACGGTTTACCGCTTCGCCTCCCCCGCCAATCGGGCGAGTACCGGTCCCCTGGCCCGGTTCAGCAACATGATCAAACGCGGGTTTCCTGACATGCTCAATCACGTTCGCGCCCGTTATACGCCCATGCAGGTGCAGGACGATCAGGCTTTGCAGGCAGTCTGGCTATCCACACCCGACGGCCGGGAAAACGGATATGGCTTTCAGTTGAGCCGGCAACGCGGCGGGGAATTCGATGGCATGTGGATGACCGATGCCGTCATTCCCCTGGGGCCCGGTGCGCAGAGTGGTATTCGCATCTAGTGATGGCATACGATCACTGACGCGTTAACCGCCTCGGCGCATTCGGGCATTCGGGCATTCGGGCATTCGGGCATTCGGGCATTCGGGCATTCGGGCATTCGGGCATTCGGGCATTCGCCAGTGTGCCGGACACCGCCTGGCCCGTGGGCAATGCCCGGCACTGCCTGTTTGTCTCAGTCTTCCGAAATTCCTGCTATGCGCCGAGCCTGCTGCACCGTATTGTGAAGCAGACAGGCAATGGTCATCGGGCCCACACCGCCCGGCACGGGCGTGATCGCTCCCGCGACAGGTTCCGCTGAGGCATGGTCGACATCACCCACCAGGCGCGTTTTCCCGTCTTCCTCTATCCGGTTGATGCCGACATCGATGACCGTGGCACCGGGCTTGATCCAGTCACCAGGCACCATACGCGGCCGCCCCACGGCCGCCACCAGAATGTCGGCGCTTCGGCACAGGGATTCCAGATCCCGGGTTCGTGAATGGGCGACTGTCACGGTGCAATTCGCTTGCAGCAGCAAGGCTGCCATCGGCTTGCCGACGATATTGGATCTGCCCAGAACCACGGCATGCAGACCGGACAGATCACCCAACTGCGACTTGAGCATCATCAGGGAACCCAGCGGTGTACAGGGCACGACACCACCGCCATCGGTATTCAGACGTCCGACGTTGATCAGATGAAATCCATCAACATCCTTGTCATGACTGACGGCATTGATGACCCTTGATTCATCGATGTGCCCGGGCAAGGGGAGCTGAACAAGAATACCGTGTACCGCATCGTCGTCATTGAGTTGCTCGATCAGATCCAGCAGGGTCTGCTGATCGGTATCCGCATCCAACCGGTGTTCGAAGGACTGCATGCCGACCTCCACCGTCTGCCTGGCCTTGTTACGTACATACACCTGACTGGCGGGATCTTCTCCAACCAGCACCACAGCCAGCCCGGGCGTCAGTCCGTGTTCGGCCTTCAGCGCTGTTACTTCATCCTTCAAGTCGTTGCGGAGTTGCTGCGCAAATGCCTTTCCGTCGATGACTGTTGCCATAATCTGAGTGCTGCTCCCGAGCCGTGTTACCTGCGGTAAAGTTCACATAACTGCCTTGCGCATTAGACCATCAGAGCCTTTGACGCGCCAGCACATGCTAGCAATTGTGATAGCGAGTGTCGTTACATGTACAGATAAGGCGTTGTGGCGTATCTTTACTCAATCACCATACATCGTTCCGGTTGTTTTTATGAATCTGTCGAATTCCAGACTCCTGTTGTCGACCGTATTTCTGGCGGCACTGCTCAGTGGCTGTGGTGGCTCCTCCACCAGCTCCGACGGTGGTCTGCTGGACGATCCGTCCGGTACCGATGGATCCGGCACCGACACCGGCACCGACACCGGCAGTGATACCGGCTCGGATACCGGCGGCACCGACACCGGCAGCGATACCGGCGCGGATACCAGCGGCACTGACACCGGCAGCGATACCGGCTCGGATACCGGCGGCAGCGACACTGGCAGTGATACCGGCTCGGATACCAGTGGCACCGACACTGGCAGCGATACCGGCGCGGATACCAGTGGCACCGACACCGGCAGCGATACCGGCGCGGATACCGGCTCGGATACCGGCGGCACTGACACTGGCAGTGATACCGGCTCGGATACCGGCGGCAACGACACCGGCAGTGATACCGGCTCGGATACCAGCGGTACCGACACCGGCAGTGATACCGGCTCGGATACCAGCGGCAGCGACACTGGCAGTGATACCGGCTCGGATACCAGCGGCACTGACACCGGCAGTGATACCGGCTCGGATACCAGCGGCACTGACACCGGCAGTGATACCGGCTCGGATACCAGTGGCACTGACACCGGTGGCGATCCGGGAACCGATGACCCTGACATGCTGAAGCCGATTGTCGAGGCCGGCAGTGATCTGGAGCGGCTACTGAACGATCTTCATCTGCACGTCGGAAACACGCTTCTCGATCTCAACGAACGCTTGAGCTCCGGTATCGAACTGACTGAACAGGAAGAAACCTGCCTGGGCGCTTACGATCCGGCTTTTGGTGAACAGCTGACTGCCATCGACTGTGCAACTCCATTGGCCATCAACGACATTCCCTTGCGCCTCGCCGAGGCCGCCTTTTACGACATGGACAGCTGCCACGCCAGTCTGTCCGCAGGTAACAGCAACAACTGCCTGCTACAGAGTGCCTCGCTGATGCTCAACTCTGAATGGGTCTTGCCCGAAGGTGAGCGACGTCCGGTTCTGGTTTACGCAGGAGCCGTTCTCCAGTACGCCATTGACGACACCCTGTTGCACATCGACAACGACGAAAACGCGCTTGCCGGCTTTTTCAGCTGCAGCGTCGACCTGCAAACCGGAGCAACAAGCTCCACCGAGAATGGCGGGTCATGCTCCAGCATCATTTCAGCAACCGCAGATCGGCTCGACGCACTACTGAAGAACTGAGACAGAGGTCCAGACTGCCCGGTCCAGCCAGTTGGACCGGGACTTGTCTTGCAGGCAGTGACTACACGTTCACTGTACCTGACGAACCGTTATCGTGGCACTGTCAATGACTTCGGCCTTCAACTCGGTTGCATCGAACAGGGTCCTGAACCGATCAACCGCATCGAGATCGGCATCTTCAAACAGATCCTGAATGTGGCCAAATGCCAGCGGCTGATAGACCAGCTCGGCAATCACCGTGTATTCGCCATCGGCAGGTAGCACGACCCGATAGACGATTTCATCGCCCCCGGCCTGGAAATTGTCATCCGTGTTCGCCTGACCCACTGTCATGATGTCATCGGGAGCCGATGCCTTGTCGAAGCCGCTGGGCAGCAGACGATTGTCCTTCACATACCGCGTTGCCTGCATCAGGGTGTGAGTAACCTGCTCCGCCGAGTCGCCCATGATGGCCTCATAGACCTGGACCTGGTCGGGGGAGTCGATCAGGTCATGATGCAACTCATACTGACTGCTGTCAGCGTCCGACACCAAGCCATCGATACTTCCATCATCGTTCAAGGCACCGGACTCGAATACAGCATCACCGGCCTCATTCAGGACCAGGAAATGGACATGAACACGCCTTGATGGAAAGCCACTGGGCAATTTGTGTCCCGTCTGGTTGCGAATCACAAGGTGGGTCTCCAGAATTCCGCCGCTTATCGAACTATCGGTGATCTCCACCTCGCCCGCCTCCTGCAGAAAGGCGCGATTGCGCTCGATGGATTCTGCGAATCGGGCCGCGGGCACGGCAATACCCAACGACTCTCGATGGGTCATGAGCATGCTCTGCATGACCGTGTTCGCGCCAAGAAACGTATGCCTTGACACCCCTTCTCTAGGCACACCGCCGCCTCGATTGGCCAGTAACATCTCACCCGGTACGACCGGCATGTGACAGGCCTGACACGTCCGCCCGGAGTCTCCTTCGCTCGCATACACACTGTTTCTCCATTCGGAGAACACCATCTGCTCCGGGAAGAAGGTAACCGCCGCCCCCGCCTGATGGCCCCCCGCGGGTGTCACCAGATCATGGCAGGATGCGCAGACCGCGGAGTCGCTCATGTGGGCCCCGAATACCGGATTGAACCGTACCTGCGATTGCATGAGTACTCCGTTCGGGTCCGAGTAGGGGCCGTAGGCGGGACGCTCCGCCGGGTTGGCCTGCACCAGCACATTGAAGTTACCCGAATGCCCTTGCGGTGTGCCCAGAACGGCATCGTCATCGATCTGATGGCACAAGGTGCAACTCACCCCGTCCATGGCATGATCGAACAGGGGATTATCCTCATCCAGCAGCCCCCCATCCCCCAATGATGGAGTCAGGCCATCCTTGCGCGCCGTGTCATTGGCCATCGGGGCGTGACAGCGCGAACAGGTGTCACCCAGTGAATCCTGCAAATGCGGGTTGCGCCTGGCCTCGGCTGCCACCTTGGCCATCCAGTAAGGATCACGTGCGGAGTTGGCCATCATGCTGCTGGACCAGTCACTGGCCATCGAGACAAGGTTACCGCTTGCATCCGGCAGATCATCGTGACAGCTGGCACACTGCTCTGCGCCGGAATAGTAGGTGCCGGTAAAACCAGCGTCGTGAACGGCCAGCTCCGGCAACGCCCCTGTCCCTCCATCCGCATCGCTGCCATCGCCATCCGTGCCTCCACCGCCGGCAACATCCCCGCCATCGAAATCACCGGTATCGGCTCCATCCGCAGAGGTTGTTCCACCGCTTGCCTGCGAGTCCACCCGCACACCGTCACTACACGCCACCAGTGAGAACAGCAAGCATGCCACCACTGACCATCGGCAGAACAGGAACGAGGTCACGACCTGAACCACACCCTGGCAGCACCCTGCCTGCTCAATCGTCGGCAGCCATGGATCAGGGCCAGCAGGAACACCCATAGCATCGACAATGCCCCGACAACCACCGGTTTGACAGTTTCAGCGCCATTGTCGGCATCGCCGTCAGAATCACCTCCCGTCGAGCCACCCTGCTCACCGTCCGCCCCATCATCGGTTCCGACATAACGAATTCGCCGAATCTCACCTGTGGTGATGCTGGCGTAATAGATGGCACCATCATCCCCCACTCGGATTTCGGTCATCGGAAGCATATCGGTGGCAAAAGCGGAGCTGCTCACGTTGTCTGCATCACTCACATCGGCCACGCGCATCCAGCCCTGGATGAAATCGCCATAGAACAATTGACCGGTATATTCGGCAGGAAATACTTCGCCGAAATAGAAATCACCCACCATGGCACTGTTGCCGGTCTCTGCATGTTCCCAACTCAACAGAGGCGCCTCAATGATCTCACTGGACTGATAGAGATCCTGGCAGAAGTCCAGTGGCTCGAACCCCGATTGGCGCTCGTTACCATCACGCCCACCCTCGAAACAGGGCCATCCGAAATTGCGAGCTGCTCCACCATTGATCTCCTCCCAGGCCTCCTCGCCCACCTCACCCACGTAAGGCTCACCGGTCAAGGGGTGAATGGTCATGCTGTAAGGGTTGCGCAAGCCATACGCGAGTACGCGCGAACGGTTACTGGCAGGGTTGCCATCGTAATAGGGGTTATCCGGCAAACCTTCGCCCGTATCCGGATCCACCCGCAGGATCTTGCCACGCAGGCTGTCCAGATCGAAGGTCATCTGCGTGAATGGTTCGTAGGTGCGGTAACTCGCCCCATCACCGTTGCTGACATACAGGGAACCATCTGCAGCAAAACGCAGCGCACCAATGGTATGCGAGTCCTCGTCCACGGGCAGGCAATCCTGCACCGGATTGCCTATGTCTCCACAGGAGGGTGTCAGCGTGTCGAAACGATCTTCCGCATTACCGATGTTTTCGAACGTACTGTTCTGACCCAGAATGATCTTCTCACTACCCGGCAATGCAACATTGTAGTCACTGTCGGCATCGGCCGTATATCTGACCAGTCGCGAGACGCGATTGCCATTACCATCCTGCACTCCCGGCCCGGTCAGCCCTTCGCTGACCAGTTCCGGTGGATCGTAGGTATACAACACGTACACATACGGAGTCATCGGAAAATCCGGATGGACGGCAACTGACAGCATGCCGCGATCGACCCGGTCGTTCACGATCTCATTGATATCCAGAAACGGCTCGGCGAGCAACTGCCCGTTGCGCACAACGCGTACGACACCGGCCTTTTCGCTGATGTAGATGCGCCCGACCGCCGAAGCATCAAACCCGGTAATCTGCCCGTCCAGACCAGACAGAAAGGACTCATCAACGAAGCCATCCGGTAATTCGATGGCCTGCGCTGGCGTCAGAAACAAAAGCAGCAGGACATGGGTTACAGCTTTCAATCTGATCAGCATCTGACAGAGGATTCCCGGTTGAAGAGACAGTGAGTGTCTGTTGTGAAAGGCCCCTTCAGGTTTGCCAACACCCACCTCGGATTGCCTGCATTATTCTAGCCTGTCACCAACCGCTGGACACATCGTGACTGCCATCCATTGCCTGATTCGTGAAACGCAGCGAGGCGGATCAGCCTGAAAACCGGAAATGGGAGAACCCGGTGTCGAACTCGCGTGTCCGATCAGCGACACGAGCCTTCGGTTTTCGCCGATATCATGATGGGCGTCCGATTCTTGCGCGGACTCTCGAAGGGAGAGGCGGAAAGACAATGGACAGATAGCAGGCCAGACATCATAGGGTGTGCACATCTCAACAACGTGGGTCATGATCGAGATGGGCAGCTCACTGCTCGATGTCTAGATCAGTTGAGCCGCTCCAACCAGTGCAGGGTAAGGTGACTGGATGACAAAACTGGGAACTCTCTCGAGATAACCCTGCATTCGGCCCTTGGCTTCGAACTGTTCACGGAAGCCTGATCGGACAAAGAACTCACCCAGTCGCGGCACGATACCGCCGCCGACATAGACACCACCCTCGGCGCCAAGTGTCAGGACGAGATTGCCGGCACAGGAGCCCAGTAGCTGACAGAAGATCGCGAGCGCCTCGGCGCAGGCCGCATGCTCCGAATCCGCGCCGGCTGCCATGCCATTCGTCGTGATGTCTGCCGGTGAATAATCGCGCTCCGGTAAACCATCGATGTCGCGTAACGCTGCAACGATGTTCACCAGGCCCGGACCTGACAGAAACCGTTCTGCCGACACATGCCTGAAACGCTTGGCCAGCACCTGGTACACCGCCTGTTCACGTGCGGTACGAACACTCAGGGATACGTGGCCACCCTCGCCTTGCAGGGCCGTCCAGTGCTGTCCACAAGGTATCAGACCGGAGACACCCAGACCCGTTCCGGGACCGATGATGGCTTTCGCGTGATCGGGAACTTCATTGCCACCACCAATCCTGAGCAACTCCGTTTCCGGCAAATGCGGTACGGACAAGGCCAGAGCGGTGAAATCGTTGATGACATGCAGTGTGTCGATACCCAGCTGCCTGCGCGTCTCTTCGATGGAGAAAGACCAGTGGTTGTTGGTCAGCTTGACAGCATCGCCAGTGACCGGCGTTGCCACGGCCACGGCAGCGGCCGTGATCCGATCGATGTCATGATCTGCCAGATAGGTAGTTACAGCAGCGCCGAGACTGGGAAAATCACCGGTGCTCAAGGTACTGGAGGATACCGGTTGATTATCATCATTCAGGAGTGCGAACCGTGCATTGGTTCCACCCACATCGCCGACTAATCGAGTGCCGCTCATGGCTTTACGTACCGGGTATCTAATGGCGGAGAGAGAGGGATTCGAACCCTCGATACGCTTTAAAACGTATACTCCCTTAGCAGGGGAGCGCCTTCAGCCACTCGGCCACCTCTCCGAATCGATGTCTGCCAGACGCAAAAGCTGCGAAACGCAGCTTGGCATGACAAATAAATCTCTTGAAAATCTGGGCAACGGTAAACCCGGAACAGCAATGATTGCAGCAAACCTTCGAACTTGACGAACAAACTGCAATGACTCAAAAACTGGCGCGCCCGGAAGGATTCGAACCTCCGACCGCCTGGTTCGTAGCCAGGTACTCTATCCAACTGAGCTACGGGCGCGTTGTTTTTGCGACCTGCGAATTATGGTTGGAGAATGATCCCTCGTCAACCTATCGCGACAACTATTTTCAACTTTTTCTTCAACAATTTCCGAATGAGCTGCAGACTGCCAATCACTATCACAATTACGTGATCGTGATTCAACCTTCCACGGCAAAGGACTTGGCATCAGTGCTCACGTCTCCCGACGCCGCTGATCCTTCCTGCTCTTTCTTGATACGGGCGTAGATCTCTTCCCGATGGACGGCAACCTCTTTGGGCGCATTGACACCAATGCGTACCTGGTTGCCCTTCACCCCCAGAACGGTGACTGACACTTCATCACCGATCATCAATGTTTCACCCACTCTACGTGTCAAAATCAACATACTACAAGCTCCTGTGCAGCAGCGGATCTGACGAGATGCCAGCGCGCTGTTTACGTTTTCCTTGCGCCAAAGAGACAATGCAATTGCCTTTCGGTTCATCGGAATTATCTCAGCTCATAGAGTGGTTTCTACGTGGTGGCCCCGATACCTCCTCACATTTAACAGTTGCGCAACGAACGCACGTGAACATGAATATCAGCGCGTCAAAACAGCGCTCGAATCGAGTCACACACACGTCACCATGTAAAACCTTGCAACACCCTTCGGCATCGAGAAACGTGAATCAGGACTCCACCACGTCTTCACCTGCCAGACCGAACTCCTCATGCAAGGCACGCACCCCGAGTTCGATGTACTTTTCGTCGATCACCACACTGATCTTGATTTCGGACGTCGTGATCAGACGCAGATTGATACCGGCATCTGCCAGACTCTTGAACATGCGACTTGCAATACCGGCGTGAGAACGCATGCCAACCCCCACTATCGATAACTTCGCGATCCGATCATCACCGGAAATCGTGGCCGCACCCAACACCTCGTTGTTGCTCTTCAGGTAATCAATGACCCGCTGGTATTCGTCGCGATGCACGGTAAAGGTGAAGTCGGTCATACCGTCAGCACCAACATTCTGAATGATCATGTCCACTTCGATATTCAGATCGGATATCGGTCCAAGGATTGCGTAGGCTGTCCCCGGGCAATCGGCCACTCCGGTTACCGTGATCTGCGCTTCATCCCGTGCGAACGCTATACCGGACACTAGCGCCTGTTCCATCGTGTTTTCCTCATCATCGTAAGTTATCAGGGTGCCGTCACCCGGCTTGAAGCTCGAGAGCACGCGCAACGGTACATTGTATTTGCCGGCGAACTCCACGGCTCGAATCTGCAACACCTTGGATCCGAGACTGGCCATTTCCAGCATTTCCTCGAACGTGATCCTGTCCAGTCGACGGGCGCGACTCTCGACCCGAGGGTCGGTTGTATACACACCGTCCACATCGGTGAAGATCTGGCATTCATCGCATTTGAGAGCGGCAGCCAGGGCAACGGCCGAGGTATCCGATCCACCTCGACCCAGGGTCGTGATGTCACCATCCTCATCAACACCCTGAAAGCCGGCCACGACCACCACTCGCCCAGCCTCGATGTCCCCCATGATGCGGTCAGTATCGATATCCAGGATACGGGCCTTGCTGTGACTCTTGTCTGTCAAAATGCGGACCTGAGCCCCCGTGTAGGAACGGGCATCGACACCCAGCTCCTTCAGGGCCATGCACAACAGTGCGATGGTGACCTGTTCACCCGTGGCCAGCAGTACATCCAGTTCTCGCACATCGACCACGGCAGGCATGACCTCGCGTGCCAGTCCGACCAGACGATTGGTTTCACCGGACATTGCCGAGACCACCACGACCACATCATCCCCGGCGTCACGAGCCTGTTTCAGACTCTGAGCCACATGCTGAATGCGTTCAACACTACCGACGGATGTGCCGCCGTATTTCTTGACTAGAAAAGCCATATTGAAAAATGCACACCTCTAACTGTGAACGGTTGAAGCTGGCCTGTCGGCATGCTCCGGCGTCCTGCCCGAGCAGATTGCTTCGTTTCGATCGACTGGCAGACAAGCAGCCAATCCGTTTGAAAAACTCTCCGCCTCTGGCCGTCAGGCCGAGAGACGAGACTCGATCATTACTCGCGCTGCAGCAAAGGCTTCATCGATCTTCTGCAGGGAGTCTGCGCCACCTTGCGCCATATCCGCCCGGCCGCCCCCACGACCGCCCATCACGGCAGCCACTTCCTTGAGCAACTCACCAGCCTTGATCGAGTCATGTCGGGATTCGGCAACCGTGGCAATCAGGGCTACCTTGCCATCCTTTTCACTCGCCAGCACGACAATGCTGTCACTGAGCTTCTGCCGCAACTGGTCCATCAGGGTTCGCAGGGCCTTGGCATCTGCATCGTCCACCACTTTCAGCAACACACTGGACTGTCCGATGGATTCGGCCTCGGCTGCCAGATCACTTCCGGCACTGGCAGCCAGCCTCGCCTGCAACTGCTCGACCTGGCGAGACAATTCACGATTGCGGGTCTGAAGCTGCTTGAGTTTGGGCAGCACATCGCTCTTGGGCGACTTCAGAACACCGGCGACTTCCTCGAGCTGATGTTCCAGCGATTGCGAGTACTCCAGCGCGGCCTCGCCACTGACGGCCAGGATACGGCGAACACCCGTGGAAATTCCCCCTTCGGTCAGCACC
This sequence comes from uncultured Granulosicoccus sp., assembly GCA_947495035.1. Lineage (GTDB taxonomy): Bacteria > Pseudomonadota > Gammaproteobacteria > Granulosicoccales > Granulosicoccaceae > Granulosicoccus. Next base: position 37,867 of record CANLXI010000013.1, on the reverse strand, counting down.
TTGACGCCGCCCAGTTCGCCGGTTGCCTGCACATGGGTTCCACCGCACAATTCAACCGAGCGATCGCCAAGTCTGACCACCCGTACCACATCACCGTATTTTTCCCCAAACAGGGCCATGGCCCCCTCGGCAACGGCATCCTCCATCGACATCTCACGGGTGTCGCAAGGACTGTTGGCGCGGATTTCCCGGTCTATCCACTTTTCGATACTGACGCGCTGTGCATCCGTCACAGGCTCGTCGTGGGAAAAGTCGAAGCGCAGATGCTTTTCATTCACCAGCGAGCCTTTCTGCTCGACGTGAGTACCCAGTACCGATCGCAAGGCACCGTGCAGCAAATGGGTTGCCGAGTGGTTCTGTCTGATGCTGTGCCGGCGAGTCGAGTCGATGCAGGCGTGTACCTTGTCGCCCACTGCAACAGCTGCCCCTGACAAGGTGCCCGCGTGTGCATGAGCCTGACGCTGTTTTTGTGTGTCGATGACATCGAACACTGCCTGCTCACCACTTGCACTACTGGACTTCAGCGTTCCGACATCACCGACCTGACCACCGGACTCACCGTAGAAAGGTGTTCTGTCCAGAACTATCCAGCCGTCCTGACCCGGTTCGATACGTTGTACGGACTGACCATCCACGAAAATCTCGGTAATGCGTGCTTCGCATTCGTTCTCGCTGTATCCGACAAACTCGCTTGCTGTCGTGGTCTGGAAATCAAGCCCCTGAGAGGCGAACTTGCTCGCGGCTCTTGCCTTGGCCCGCTGCGCCTCCATGCAGGACTCGAAGCCTTCCATATCGACATCCAGCTCGCGCTCCCGAGCGATATCACCGGTCAGATCGGCAGGAAAACCATAGGTGTCATAGAGTTTGAAGATGACCTTGCCCGGAATGGTCTTGTCGGGCAGGCCGGCAATCTCGTCATCCAGAATGACAAGCCCATCCGACAGAGTCTTTGCAAATCTCTCTTCCTCGCGCAGCAATTGCTGTTCGACTTCCGCATGCATGGCAGCCAGTTCCGGATAGGCCTGCCCCATTTCCCGGACCAGTGATGACACCAGTTTGTGGAAAAACGGCTCTGAAGCACCAAGCTTGTTGCCGTGACGTGCCGCCCTGCGAATGATTCTGCGCAGTACGTAGCCGCGGCCTTCATTGCTGGGCAGCACGCCATCGACAATCAGGAATGAACAGGATCGAAGATGGTCGGTTATGACTCGCAGCGAAGGATTTGCCAGGTCCCGACAATTCAGCAGGCGAGCGGTATCCTTGATCAGGTTCGCAAACAGGTCTATTTCGTAGTTGCTGTGCACATGCTGCAGGACGGCGGCTATGCGCTCCAGGCCCATCCCTGTATCCACGCAGGGTTTTGGCAGCGGCGTCAGAGTGCCATCGGCCGAACGGTCGAATTGCATGAAAACCAGGTTCCAGATCTCGATGTATCGATCGCCATCCTCTTCCGGTGAGCCCGGCGGACCGCCCCAGACGTCTTCGCCGTGATCGTAGAAAATTTCCGAACAGGGACCACAAGGACCGGTATCACCCATCATCCAGAAATTGTCTTTCGCCCCGATGCGTATGACCCGCTCGGCCGGCACACCGATATCGTTGATCCAGATGCTCTCGGCTTCATCATCTTCTTCGAAAACCGTGACCCAGAGTTTTTCGGCAGGCAACCCCAGCGTTCCGGTCAGGAATGACCAGGCAAAACCGATGGCGTCATGCTTGAAGTAGTCTCCGAAGCTGAAATTGCCCAGCATTTCGAAAAACGTGTGATGCCGGGCCGTATAACCGACATTGTCCAGATCGTTGTGCTTGCCGCCAGCACGCACACAGCGCTGCGACGTCGTCGCGCGACTGTAATCTCTGACCTCCTCCCCGGTAAAGACATCCTTGAACTGCACCATGCCGGCATTGGTGAACAGCAATGTCTTGTCATTACCCGGCACCAGAGAGCCGGATGCCACAATTTCATGCCCTTGACTGGCAAAGAACTGCAGAAATTGTTCTCGAATCTGGGAGGTAGTAACGGGTAATGAAGCTGGCATGACGGGCCACGGACAATCAAAAGGATCGATAGTGTAGCCGGAGCGCGGCCTCTCGTGTACCGCGCGGTGTCATCGGTCATGCAAAACCGGGCATGCGATCAACCTGCAGACGATCTTGCCTGCTCTTTGCGCAGTTTTCTGAGCCCTTGCAGAGCGTCGCTGGAGGAATAGCCGCGTCGTTGCAGGAAACGCGCGATTCGCGATACAGCCTGCTGATCCGTATCGGCAATGTCCTGAGGCGAAAAGCGCCTGGCGATGGCCATTTCCGCCTGCTCGCTCCAATCCACCTGCAATGATCGAAGTGCTCGCTGCACCAGATGTGAGTCGATCCCGCGTTCCGCCAGTTTTGACCGTATGGACAAAGGCCCATAACCATGATTCATGCGCTGCTCGGCATACAACTCCGCGTAGCGTGCATCATTCAGATAGTTTGCACTGACCAGATCAGCCAGTGCCTCCTCGATGGCCTGCTCATCATGCTCACGCTGCTGCAACTTGCGAGTCAGTTCTGCCGTCGAGTGATCGCGCTTTGCCAGCAGACGAATGGCCGCTACATACGCCTGATGAGCAGCCTTCCGTGCCAACTCCTCAGGCGTTTCCGATTGGCTCATCAGTCGCTAGTGAAAATAAACGATTTTCGAATGACGATGCGTGTCTTGCAGATCACGCTTCGGCTTCGATTTCTTCCTCGCTCTTGTCGCGCTTGATGCTATCCGGCTTGGGTAACAGGATTTCACGCAATTTTTCGTCAATCTCGTTGGCAATATCAGGGTTTTCAATCAGATGCCGGCGAACGTTTTCCTTGCCCTGCCCGATGCGATCACCGTTATAGCTGTACCAGGCCCCAGCCTTGTCGACCAGACCGTTCTGCACTCCCAGATCGATCAGTTCGCCCTCCCTGGACACACCTTCCCCATAGAGAATCTCGAACTCGGTCTGACGAAATGGTGGAGCCATCTTGTTCTTGACGACCTTGACCCTCGTTTCGTTGCCGACAATCTCGTCACCACGCTTGATGGCACCGATGCGGCGAATGTCCAGTCGAACCGAGCAATAGAACTTCAGCGCGTTACCGCCCGTTGTGGTTTCCGGACTTCCGAACATGACACCGATCTTCATGCGGATCTGGTTGATGAAGATGACCAGTGTGTTGGTGCGCTTGATGTTACCCGTCAGCTTGCGCAGCGCCTGCGACATGAGTCGTGCCTGCAAACCCACGTGCGAGTCACCCATGTCGCCTTCGATCTCGGCCTTGGGTGTCAGCGCTGCAACCGAATCGACCACGATGATATCGACAGCACTGGAACGAACCAGCATATCGACGATTTCCAGCGCCTGATCGCCAGTATCCGGCTGCGAGATCAGCAGTTCGTCGACATCGACACCCAGTTTGCGTGCATACACGGGATCCAGGGCGTGCTCGGCATCGACAAACGCCGCTGTACCGCCGGCCTTCTGGCATTCGGCGATGACTTGCAGCGTCATGGTCGTCTTGCCCGAGGACTCGGGACCGTAGATTTCGCAGATGCGGCCGCGTGGCAGACCACCTATGCCCAGTGCAAGATCCAGCCCCAGCGAACCGGTGGAAATGACATCGATATCTCGAGAGACGGAATCGTCTCCCATGCGCATGATGGTGCCTTTGCCAAACTGCTTTTCAATCTGGCCAAGCGCCGCAGACAGCGCCTTTTTCTTGTTGTCGTCCACTGGTTTGTTCTCCGTTCGATACGATTGCGGAACTGCCACTCCATGGCACCTGTCCGATGAACGGATTATTTCACAACTGGGAAGCGTATTGGGCCTTCAGACCGTTAAAAGACTGTAAATATTTTCAGTTACCGTGCTGCCGTCTGCATTCTTCGTAGCTGCCCGCCTGCAACTCTTCCTGCTCCTGGCACAGGGTCTCCAGCTCCTCTTCGACCAGAGTCTTGCGAGCTTCCTGCTCTGCCAGTGCCTGACGCACCTGCTCGGCCTTTTCGGCCGTTGCGTCGCGATTGGCAAGCACCTCTTCAAGCAGCTCCTTCTGTTCGGCGATGTACTTCTCCAGCTCGTCCACCGACAGTTCTTCCGGTTGTGCCCAGGCCGCACCGGACAGACACAGCGATAGTGCCAGCAGCATGGCCGACACCAGCGAGCCGGAACGTCTTTCCAGTATTTTCATGCTATTCACGTCACTCCCGATTCCGGATTCGCGCGATGGTACCACGCAAGGCGTGCAGAACCGCCTGTTCGCGCACAGCCAGACGGTCACCCTGCAGATGCAACAACTCTGCCGATAACTGTTCTCCGACCGCCCAACCCAGCCATACGGTACCCACGGGCTTGCCCGGTACCGCCCCGTCCGGACCGGCAATCCCGCTGGCCGCCACGGCCACGAAAGCGCCACTGCGCTGTTGCGCCCCCTGCGCCATTGCCAATACGCAGGCTTCGCTGACAGCACCGTCCTGCTCGAAGATGAGCTCGGGCACACCAAGCAACTGCTGCTTGGCATGATTCGAATACGTGACAACCGACTGTTCGAACCAGGCGGAGCTGCCCGGCATGTCGGTCAGGGCCCCCGCGATCAGTCCGCCTGTACAGGATTCCGCCGTTGTCATCGTGGCCTCATACTCCATCAGCAACCCGGCCAACTCGGCGACCAGCCGACTTTTCTCTGTGTGTGTGCCAAAAACGGCAGGCTGATCGCCCTGTGTTGAAATTTCTTTCATTGTCTCGTTCCGGTGTCTCTGTCAGCAGCGCAATCACTGAGTACACTACGCACCATGACGCAGAGCACACATACCCCCATGATGCAGCAGTATCTGGGCATCAAGGCAAAACACCCCGAATCTCTCCTCTTCTATCGAATGGGTGATTTCTACGAACTATTCTATGATGATGCGCGACGCGCTGCCGAATTACTGGACATCACCCTGACAGCTCGCGGCAAGAGTGGCGGCGAACCCATCCCCATGGCAGGCATCCCCTATCACGCTGCCGACAACTACCTGGGCAGACTGGTTCGCATGGGCCTGTCGGTCGCCATCTGCGAGCAGACCGGATCCGTCACCAACAAGGGACCGGTCACGCGCGAAGTGGTTCGCGTGGTCACGCCCGGCACACTGACCGAGGAATCGCTGCTGGCAGCCCGTTCGGTTGCCATGCTGGTATGCGTCTGTGAAGGCTCTGCAAAGGATGGATACGGCATTGCAGCGCTGGATGTCGCAGCCGGCGACCTGGCGGTCATGCAGGTACCTGACCTGACCGGTCTGCAAGCGGAAATCTCGCGACTGGACCCCGCCGAACTGTTGCTGTCGGAAGACAGTCGACTGCAGAGCGAATTTGCCGCGCTGACCTGCCGAAGCCGTGCGCCCTGGCTGTTCGATCTCAGCGCATCACGAAAAATGCTGACCGGACACTTCAAGGTGCGCAACCTGGAAGCCTTCGGCTGCGATGATCTGGAGCTGGCCATCCGGGCAGCGGCCGTGGCACTGGGCTACGCCCGGGAAACACAGCTCAACAGCCTGGAGCAGGTCAGCAATCTGCGCGTGGAAAACGCCTCGGAGACGGTCATTCTCGACCCGGGTACCAGACGCCATCTGGAACTGGTCGAAAATTCGCGTCAGGAAGAATCCAACACACTGTTCAGCGTCATCGATCGAACCGCCAACCCGATGGGAACGCGAAAGCTGCGTGCCTGGCTGCAACAACCGGTCAGAGACCGGGCAAGAATAGCCGATCGGCAGGATCGGGTAGCGGCACTGATGCAGGATGAGATCTGCAACGACATCGCCTCCATACTGTCCGGCATGCATGATATGGAGCGCATCCTGACTCGTGTATTACTGGGCAGCGCGCAGCCCAGAGAACTGGAACGACTGCGATTGAGCCTGGAATATCTGCCTGAGCTCGTCACCTTGCTGGAAAACGCCAATGTCGGTACGGCCGGGTCAGCACTGACTGCGACACTGGAAACCCTGCAGCAACCTGTCACCACAGATGAGTTTCTCAAACGCGCCGTGAACGAGAACCCACCCGTTGTGCTGCGCGACGGCGGAGTCATTGCCGATGGCTTTGATGCCCAGCTGGACGAATTGCGCTCACTCAGTGGCGATGCCAGCGATTACCTGACGCAGATGGAACAACGTGAACGGCAGGCAACAGGCATCAGCTCGCTGAAAGTCGGATACAACCGTGTCCATGGATTCTATATAGAAACCAATCGCCAGAGCGAACCCCCGCCTCATTACATACGCCGCCAGACGCTGAAAAGCACCGAGCGCTACATCACCCCCGAACTCAAGGAACATGAGGACAAGGTGCTCGGCGCCCGGGAAAAGGCGCTGGCCAGGGAAAGGGAATTGTACTCGGGGATCCTGGACACAGTGAAACAGGAACTCGACACACTACGCGGCATGGCGCGGACAGTCGCCGAGCTGGACGTGCTCAACAGCTTTGCCCGTATCGCCGTGGAGCATGACTGGTGCCGTCCCGAGCTGACCGAAGAGACGGGCATTCGCATCGATGCGGGTCGACACCCGGTCATCGAGGCCTTGATCGACGACCCCTTCGTAGCCAACCCGACGCATCTGGATGAACACTGCCGCATGCTGCTCATTACCGGGCCCAACATGGGGGGTAAATCGACCTTCATGCGCCAGACCGCACTGATAGCCCTGCTTGCCCATACCGGTAGCCAAGTACCGGCATCCAGGGCGGTCATCGGTCCGATCGACCGTATCTTCACCCGTATTGGCGCATCCGATGATCTGGCTCGTGGTCAATCCACGTTCATGGTGGAAATGACCGAAGCCGCACATATACTGCGTAACGCCACCGCCAACAGTCTGGTGTTGATGGACGAAGTCGGGCGCGGTACCAGCACCTATGATGGCTTGTCGCTGGCCTGGGCCTGTGCAGAACATCTGGCGGAGAAGAATCAGGCACTGTGCCTGTTTGCCACGCACTATTTCGAGTTGACAGCCATGGCTGAGATGCACCCCCATATCGAAAACGTGCACCTCGACGCGGTTGAACACGAAGGCAGGATCATTTTCATGCACAGCATCAAGCAGGGTGCAACCGATCGAAGCTACGGCCTGCAGGTAGCAGAACTGGCCGGCCTGCCCGAAGCTGCACTGGGGTATGCTCGCCAGCGGCTGGCGTCCCTGGAGCAGCGAGCCGGCAATGCGGATGAGAGCACGCCAGACCAGCCGGAGGCCGCCACACCGAACACCGACCTCAACGAGAAGGTAACCCTGCAGAAAAATCGGCCAAGCCCTCAACTGGATCTGTTCGCACCGGGTCATGCATTACAGGAATACCTGTCGGGACTGGATATCGACAGTCTGTCGCCACGCCAGGCCATCGAGCACCTCTATGCAATGAGTGAGCTGGGCAACTGGAAATCCTGACAGTAATTAGCGCCATTCCATGGCACCTATCAACTTGGCATGCTACTTTACAGCGATGACAAAATTCACACGGGCAGGCCTCATCGTCAAGTTCAACGATGAGAGCGTCGCCAATACTCTTGCTGATGTCGTTGCGTGCCTCGAGGCGCTCGACGTGGAAGTGGTGCTGGATAACAGCACGCGTGGACTGATGGACGGTGGCCAGACCGTCGATACCAGCGAAATCGCGCAGAACTGCGACCTGGCAGTGGTCATCGGTGGCGATGGCACCCTGCTCAGCGCGGCGCGCTCTCTGGTGGATCATCACATCCCCATCGTGGGAATCAACCGCGGACGTCTGGGTTTTCTGGTCGATGTCTCTCCGGATGGCGGTCTGGATGAACTCACCCAGATCATCAAGGGGCAGAATATCCAGGAAAACCGCGCCATGTTGCAGACCCGCATCCTGCGCGACGGCGAATGCGTGGCCAGCTCCTATGCCTTCAACGACACCATCATCCGCGTCAAGGATGTGCTGCAGATCATGGACTTCGACGTCATCATCGACGATGTCCTGGTGACTCACCAGAGAGCAGATGGGCTGATTATCGCCACCCCTTCAGGCAGTACGGCCTATTCCCTGTCCAACGGCGGTCCGATAGTGGGTCCTACCATCGACGCTCTGGTCGTACAGCCCATTTGCCCTCACACATTGACCAGTCGTTCTCTGATGGTCGATGCAGACTCCACCATCCGGGTGCACCTGTGGGACGACGATGTTGCCAGTGCACAGATCATCTGTGATGGCCAGGTCTACATGGATGCCATGCTGGGCGACATGATCGAAGTCAAGCGCAATGCCAATCGTGTCAGGCTGCTGCATCCTGAAAATTACGACTATCACCGCATACTGCGTGAGAAGTTGAACTGGGGCTGACCTTCGGAATCTGATCAGTGCTTACCCATCTTCATATTCGCCATTTTGCCATCATCGACTCCTCCGAACTCGAACTCGATGCCGGCATGACCGCTCTGACGGGGGAGACAGGGGCCGGGAAATCCATTCTGCTGGACGCACTGAGCCTGATTCTCGGGGCCAGGGCCAGTGCCGACACGATTCAGCAGGGGGCAGACCGAGCGGATATCACGGCAACCTTCAATCTCGACAAGCTGCCAGCCGTCAGTCAGTGGTTGGCAAGGCATGAGCTGGACGCGGACAATGAATGCCTGATTCGCAGAACACTCTCCAGTAACGGAAAATCCCGGGCCACCATCAACGATGTGCCCGTGTCCGTACAGACCCTCAAGGCCCTCGGTGAGCAACTGGTCACGATCCACGGACAGCATGCCCACCAGACCCTGGGAAAATCCTCGCAGCAGCGAGATCTACTGGATCGGTACGCCGGCGGCGCGCAGTATCAGCGCGTCGCCAGAGCCTACGATGCCTGGCATGCTGCCCACGAAGCGGTCGAACATCAGCAGCGATTTGCTCATGAGCGCCTGCAACGTATCGACCTGCTGAGCTTCCAGCTACAGGAATTCGATGAACTGGATATCGGCAGCGCTACGGTGGCAGACATCGAGTCGGAACATCGCTGGCTGGCCAACAGCGACAGGATACTGGCACTGGGCGAGCAGACACTGAGCGCCATCGATGACACGGCCTACCCGGCACTCAACAAGGCAACGCCCCCACTGGGCGAGTTGGTACAGATCGATGAACAACTACGCGAAGCGCTCGACCTGGTGGAATCTGCCACCATTCAGATAGCCGAATCCGCACACCTCATCCGCAGCACGCTGGGCAAGCTGGATCATGATGATGCACGCCTGGCGTGGCTGGATCAGAAACTCGCTGCCCTGCACTCCCTGGCACGCAAGCACCAGTGCGACATGGATAGCCTGCCTGAAGTGGAACAGGCGCTGCGTGAGGAGTACGAAACCCTGACCGATCCCGGCAAGGCCGGTGATGAACTTGTTCGCGAGCGCGATGCCCTGCGCACGGTATACGACGAAGAGGCCGCAAAGCTGACTCGCCACAGACGACGCCATGCCGGGAAACTGGCCAAGACCATTTCCGCAACCATGCAGGACCTCAGCATGGCCGGTGGTATCTTCGACATTCAGATAGACACTGACGACACCCAGCCTCACCGTCTGGGCAACGACACCGTCCATTTTCTCGTCAGTCCCAACCCGGGTGTCGATCCGGGGCCATTGTCCCGTATCGCCTCCGGCGGCGAACTCTCACGCATCAGTCTGTGCATGACACTGGCAGCCCTGGACTCTCACGCGGTACCGACACTGGTGTTCGACGAAGTCGATTCCGGCGTGGGGGGCGCAGTGGCCATCAAGGTCGGACAGATGCTCAGGCAGGTGGGAAGCCAATCCCAGGTGCTCTGTGTTACACATCTGCCCCAGGTTGCCTCACAGGCACACCATCACCTGCTGGTGGCCAAGGATGTCGCCAAAGGCAAGACGCGCACTCGCCTCGAAGCATTGCACGGCAAGGCCGTCAGGGATGAGATTGCACGAATGCTGGGTGGTGAAAAGATGACGACCAAGAGCCGTCAGCACGCTCAGGAGATGCTGGACTCCGCCTCGTCGTCTCCGTGATGAACGCCGTACAGGATGATCTTGTGATCCGTCAGTGAGTAGCCCAACTCCCGGGCTATTTCATGCAGACGCTTCTCGATCAGCTCATCCTTGAATTCGGACACCTTGCCTGACTTGACGCAGACGATGTGATCATGATTATCGCCGGTATCGAGTTCGAAAATTGCCTGTCCACCATCGAAATGATGTCGCGTGACGAGCCCGGCTGCCTCGAACTGCGTCAATACCCGATACACCGTCGCCAGGCCGACATCACTCCCCTGCTTCAGCAAGGCCTTGTAGACGTCCTCGGCGCTCATATGATGTTGTTCGGCACCTTCGAGAATTTCAAGTATATTCAGTCTCGGCAGGGTCACCTTCAGACCGGCTTTTCGCAGGTCATGTGAAATGGTCTGATTGTGAGTCATTTTATGGCCACTGCAGTTGATGGAGCTGTTGGAATTAACTGTGAAAGTATACGACAATCTCCCCTTTGTTCTCATGGACTTTACCTATGCGTAGTGCAGCCTGCCTGGCCGTCATGATGTTTCTCTTGTCAGCCTGTGGCGGAGACCCCTTCTGGTTGCCCAGAGCTCACAAGATCAGCATTCAGCAAGGCAATCTGCTCAATGAGCAACAGCTTGCGCAGATAACGCCGGGAATGAATCGGCAAGAGGTCAGCAATCTGATTGGATCTCCGGTAGAGAAGAGTCCCTTCAGAGGCGATCAGTGGAATTACGTGTATACACGTGCACCCGCAGGTTCTGCTGTCAAGGCACGCCGCGCCTCGATCATCTTTGAAAACGACGTCGTGATCCGGATCGACACCACTGACATGAAAGTGTCCGGTGAATTACCCGAAAGGCGCTATTTCTGGGAGAAGAAAGTGGACAAGACCTCAGAGGATGTTCCCTATCAGGAAATCGACTGACGCGCGCGCTGCCGGCGCAGCTCCTTCGGATCTTGCAGCAGGGGTCGGTAGATCTCGATTCTGTCGCCCTGCTGACAGCAATAGTCATCATCGACCTTTTCGGCAAAGACACCCAGCGGTGCGTGCATCGGACTGATGTCCGGTTCAGCTCCCGGTGGCAGCAAACCGGCTTCCAGTGCCAGCCTCACGGCTTCGCGAGCACGCGTTCCCCGCGGGACATCCAGAACCTGTCGATACTGAACAAGCGGCATCGCCAGAATCACTTCGATTCTCAGCAGATCGCCGGGTGTGTGCGTCATGCTCATTGCCGCGCTCCCGGGCGCTGATCAGGCCGGATAGACGATATCGGCCCGTTTCACGAAAGCCGCTACCATCGTGTCGCAGATCTTCGAAAAGGCAGGCCCCATCAGTGCGGCGAACAGACGGCTCTTGAATTCGAAGTTCATTTCCAGCTCCACCCGACAGGCCGCATCCTCGATGGCCTTGAAACGCCAGACTCCACTGAGACGCTTGAACGGACCCTCAACCAACTGCATGCTGATGGTCTGGTTCTCTTCCAGTCGATTGCGGGTGGTGAATCGGGTGCCACGCATCCGCTGATCCATCGTCAATGACGCCAGCTGTTGCATGTCATCCTGTTCTGCCACGGAGGCCGCCTGACACCAGGGAAGAAAGGCCGGATAGGATTCGATATCGAGTACCAGTTGGTACATCTCGGAGGCTGAATGGGAAACGAGTGCTGAACGAGCAATGATTGGCATGACTATGTCGTTTATGTTCTGCAGCGCCGGAGCGCATTCGAGCCGTATAATGGGCCCATGGCGAAAAAGAAAAAAGGCAACAGGATTTCAGGTGATGCACTCATTGCCAGGAACAAGCGTGCGACCTACGACTACAAGATCGATGAAAAATTCGAGGCTGGTCTGGTTCTGCAAGGATGGGAGGTCAAGAGCCTGCGCGAGGGCCGAGTGCAGCTGGTGGACGGATACGTCCAGCTGTTTCGTGGTGAAGCCTGGCTGTATGGTTGCAATATCAATCCCCTGAATTCTGCCTCCACCCATTATGTGGCAGAAAACCAGCGACGACGCAAACTACTGCTCAACCGCCGGGAACTCTCTCGACTGATCGGTGCCGTGGAACGCAAGGGATACACCATTGTCGCCATGTCCATGTACTGGAAAAACGGCAAGGTAAAGCTGGAAATCGGCATAGGCAAGGGCAAGAAGGAGTTTGACAAGCGTGCTTCCATCAAGGACCGGGACTGGCAACGTGACAAGGCGCGGGTAGTTCGAACGCACTGAGGCTCTGCCGCCCTGCGCCTGCCGGGTACAGGGCGGTCAGACGTCTCAATGCACCACCACCTTGTCCCAGGCACAGCCGTCTTCGGACTTGCGCAACTTCTCCAGCCATTGCTCGTGTGCCGCCAGCTCTTCGCCACTGGCATCGACCACACGCAGCTGACTGAGGTCAAGACTGGCTGCCAGGTCCACCTTCACATCGGTACCGGAGACTTCCTGGTCCAGTGACAGGGCGGTCTGCCCGCCAGTCATGACCAGATAGACATCTGCCAGAATCTCGGAGTCGAGCAAGGCTCCGTGCAGAGTCCGGTGGCTGTTGTTGACTCCCAGCCGCTTGCAGAGTGCATCCAGAGAATTGCGCTGACCGGGAAACTGCTTGCGCGCCATTGCCAGGGAATCGGTCACCCGACAGACCTCCGACAACACCAGAGGCTCGTTACACAAACGAAATTCGTGCTCCAGAAAGCCGACATCGAAGTCGGCATTGTGAATGATGAGCTCTGCGCCGGCCAGATAATCCCTGAGCTGTGCCGAGATGTCGGCAAACCGGGGTTTGTCGATCAGGAATTCATTACTGATGCCGTGTACTGCCATGGCACCGGGATCTATCTCGCGATCCGGCTGCAGATAGAGATGCAGATTGTTGCCCGTCAGACGGCGCTCCCGCATCTCGACGCAACCGATCTCGATGATGCGGTGACCGGTCTTCGGGTCCAGACCCGTTGTCTCCGTATCAAGCACTATCATACGGTTACTGCTGTTTCGTCCACTCATGTCAATCAGAGGTCATATCCTGGTTTCTTCTCCATCTGTAGAGATGGAACATCATGCGACGTGACGATCCGGCGGGTGAAATGTCAGCGCCGGTCCCATACCGAACCCTGATGTCACCCTGCCCTGCAGGATCATGTCCTTCATCGGGCAAAGGTAACACCGCTTGTTCACCACGCCATGATACAGAAGGTCTCTCGCGACTCTACCATGTGGGAGAATCTTCGCGGGACCACACCAGAAAACCATTCGCCACGTCGCGATGCCGTTGATGTTTCGGGAATCGACCATGCACGCATGCAAGGATTGGAGCTGCACTCTCTCCCACCGCCCATCGCCAATTTCACCGCCCGTGCTGGACGCGCCAACCAGGCCATTGGCTCTACCAGTACACGAGCAACATATTCCATGGCTCAGCCAGCCCGGGCCGCCTGCTCGACGTAACGTTCGTGCGAGTGCAGAGTACGCTGGCATGGGTCTGCCACCGGTACGGCGGACAGCAAGGAGCGAGTGTAAGGGTGCTGCGGCTGTGTACAGACTGCCTCGGTCTCACCGGTCTCCACGACCTTCCCCCCGTACATGACCACGACTCTGTCACAGAAATATCGCACCAGACCGACGTCATGGCTGATGAAGATATAACTGAGATTGAGGCGAACCTGCAGGTCCAGCAACAGATCCATGATATGCGTTCGAATACTGACATCGAGCGCCGAGGTGGCCTCGTCGGCAATGATGATTCTCGGTTTCGGAGCGATTGCCCTGGCGATGCTGATGCGTTGTCGCTGTCCGCCGGAAAACGCATGGGGATACCGTTGCATGGATTCGGCAGGCAAACCCACGAGTCCGAGCAATTCGCGAATACGATCCCGACGCTGCCTGCCATCCTTCATGCCACTCAGCAGCAATGGCTCGCCGATGATCTGCTCGACGGTCATGCGCGGGTTCAGGGATCCGAATGGGTCCTGGAACACGACGCGTATGTCGCGCCAGGCTGGCGCCAGTTCCGTATTGCTCATTTGAGCCAGATCGAGCGATTGTCCGGACTTGTCACGATAGAGGATCTTGCCGCTGTCCACCGAGTGTATGCGCTGGATGCAGCGCGCCAGGGTTGTCTTGCCCGAACCGCTTTCACCAACGATTCCCAGATTTTCACCCTCGTACAATTCGATATTCGCGTTGTTGACGGCAAGCAGCGACTGGCGGTTTCTTCCCAGAAACCCTGAACTGAGCACAAATTCCTTGCAGAGGTTCTCGGTGACCAGTATCGGACGACCCACCGGGTTTTCCTGGCGCATCTGAAGACGTCTGGGAGAAGGAGACTCGGTGTCTCTGGCGGCCTCCAGCAATGATCGGGTATAGTCATGTTCGGGTCTGGAGAAGATATCGTAGACATCACCTGTCTCCAGCAACTTGCCAAAACGCATGACTGCCACCTCGTCGGCCACCTGCGCCACCACCCCCATATCATGGGTGATGAAGAGCACAGCCATCTGTCGGGTTTCCTTCAGTGTGCCGATCAATTCGAGGATCTCCGCCTGAATGGTCACATCAAGCGCGGTGGTCGGTTCGTCGGCAATCAGTACCTTCGGATTGCAAGCCAGAGCCATGGCAATCATTGCCCGCTGGCGCATGCCTCCGGAGAACTCGAAAGGGTAGCGATCCACCGCCAGCTCCGGGCGAGGTATCTCCACCTTACGCAGCATCTCGATTGCCCGTGCTTTCGCCTCCTTCTTGCCGATTCCTTCATGCAGTCTGATCGACTCACCGATCTGATCACCGATTGCATGTACCGGCGAGAGTGAGCTCATCGGTTCCTGAAAGATCATTGCGATATCACTGCCACGAATGCCTCGCATGACGTTTCCGCGAGGGGCCAGAGCGGCAAGATCGATGACATCCCCCTCTGCCATCTGATTGCTTTCACCGCGTCGCATCAGAATCTGGCCCGACTTGATCTTGCCCGGTCGATCCACGATCTGCAGGATCGAGCGTGACAAGACACTCTTGCCACTACCGCTCTCACCTACGAGACATAGAGTGCGGCCGGGATAGAGTTTCAGGGAAACATCATCGACAGCCGTGAAGACCCCCTTGTCGGTTCTGAACTCGGTAACCAGGTTACGGATGTCCAGGATTGGCCGCATGGCAGGGTCTGACTTGTCATTTTTCGTCGAATTCATGAGTGTGCATCCTGTGCGTAGGGGTCTGCCGCATCCCGCAGCCCATCGCCGAGAAAATTCAGTGCAAGAACAGCCAGCACCACAAACAGACCGGGAATGAACAACCAGGGCGCCTGGGCGATAGAACGAATGTTCTGAGCCTCCTTGAGCAACACCCCCCAGGAGATTGATGGCGGCATGAGGCCAAGCCCGAGAAATGACAGCGAAGTCTCGGCCAGAATCATGGCGGGAATCGCCAATGACACCGATGCGATGATATGGCTCGCCAGCGACGGCATCATGTGACGAAAGATGATCCGTGGGGGTCTGGCCCCATCCAGTCTTGCCGCAATGACAAAGTCTTCGGTTCGCAAGGCCAGGAAACGCCCTCGCACCACCCTTGCCAGTTCCGTCCAGCCTATCAGCGACAATATCACCGTAATGGCAAAGTAGCGGGTCATCGGATCCAGGCTCTGAGGAATCGCTGCGCTCAGACCCAACCAGACCGGAATCGTGGGCATCGCCATGATCAGTTCGATGATGCGCGTCGAAATCGTGTCGAACCAGCCTCCCAGATAGCCGGCAACACCGCCGATCAGCATGCCCAGAAACAGACTGAGTCCCACACCGATCAGACCGATAGACATGGATATGCGGGTACCGGCCATCACACGACTGAACATGTCCCGACCCAGTCGATCTGCACCGAACAGATAGAATCGTTCGGTACTCACCGCAGGTCCGATCAAGGTGCGACTCATCGGAATCAATCCTGCCAGATGATAGGTCTCCACCTCTGGCAGCAATGCCAGGAATATCTTCTCTTCCGGATCATCTTCGTAATGCGTTGCCAGCGTCAGCCTGTCTCGCGTGAGCTTCTGGCCCAGCACATGCGGTCGGAAAACGCGATCTCCCACCGAATCCGTGTCGAACCAGTGAATCTTCTGTGGCGGATGGAACACGTCATTCACCGACGTCTCGTTCGGATCAAACGGTTGGAAAAACTCGGCGAACAGCGCGAGAATGTAGAGAAGGACCACGATATACAAGCCCAGCACAGCAACCTTGTGTTTGCGGAATCGTCGATAGACCAGCTTCCATTGCGAGGCTTCGGCAAAATCGGGATCCAGTCGCGGATCGGTCGTGACAGAAGAATCCGACATGATTATCGATACCTTATTCTTGGGTCAATGAGAGCCAGCAACACATCTGAAACGAGCATGCCGCTGATCGAGAGAATACTGAGCAGGAGAATGAAGGCCCCGGCCAGGTACATGTCCTGGGATAGCAGCGCATCCAGCATCAGCGGATCAGCTGTTGGCAGTGACAGCACCACAGCAACAATCGTCGAACCGGAGATGATCTGTGGAAAGGCCCAACCAATGGTTGATACGAAAGGGTTCAAGGCCAGTCGGACCGGATACTTGAGCAACAGACGAAACTCGCTCAGCCCCTTGGCGCGAGCGGTGGTGACATAGGGTCGGTAGAGTTCATCCAGCAGATTTGCCCGCATGATCCGAATGAGGCTGGCGGTGGATGCCGTACCGATGATCAACACGGGAATGATCAAGTGCTTGACCAGGTCGACGAACTTTTCCCAGGACCAGGGAGCCGCTTCGTACTCAGGTGAGAAAAGGCCGGTCACGTCAGCCCCCAGATGCACGACTCCGAAATACATCAGCGCGATGGCCACCAGAAAATTGGGGGTCGCCAGACCGATGAAACCCAGCACACTGACAACATAGTCACCCACGGTGTACTTGCGCACCGCCGAGTAGATGCCGATCGGTAATGCCACCGCCCAGGTAAACAGCATCGTTGCAAAGGCCAGTGTCACTGACAAGGCCATTCGTTCGCCAATCAGATCTGCAACCGGTTGCTGCCACTGGAAGGAGACACCGAAGTCACCGCGAAAGATGGCGCTGATCCATTTCACGTACTGATGTAGAAACGATTCATCAAGCCCGAAACGTTCACGCAGGCTGGCCAGTCTCGCCGGATCCACCTGTTGCCCATCAGCTTCCAGCTTGGCCGCATAGGTCGTTACGAAATCTCCCGGCGGTGCCTGAATGATCGCAAATGCCAGCAGAGAAGCTGCCAGCATGAATGGGATCGCCCAAAGTACACGCCTTGCAATATACTCCAGCACTGAGAATCTCCTGATAGTGGGTTTTCACGGAAACTGCTGGTCGTTACAGATGACCAGCAGTGCTCAACAGCTCGACTTGGTCATTTCCGCCAGTACCAGGCTTGAGGCATGAACACATTGGCAGGACTCGGAAACTGTCCGGTGCTCTTCATGCCTTCCATCACGTTCATCAGACCTTCTTTGCGCACACCATAGGTTGACGCATTCTTCGAGATACCGAAGGCCTCGAATTGTTCGGCGGCAACATCGGCCAGAGCGTGGTAGCGCCGAATTCTCTCAGCCGGATCTGCCGTAGCAAAGATGGACTCCCAGATTCGATAGCGTTCCTTGACATGGTCGGGAGGCTCCACGCCATCCTTTCCTCCGGTTTCATACCAGACCGTCCACAATGGCGCATGGCGGGAGCTGCTGTCGATTGGCAGCAGTGCCGAAGGCAGCTGTCCGGGCATCCATGTCGCATTGCCACTATCGGTGGTCATGTCATGATCCCCTTCGCGGGATCGCAAACGGTGCAGCGAGCGGTCCACGACATTGACGTCGATCTGAATACCGAGCTTGCGCCACTGTGGGCCCAGTACCTGCATCATGTCGATGATGTGCGGAAAGGAATTGCGGACATCCATCAGAAACCTGGCCGGTCTTCCGTCGGACAGGAGACGTACCCCCTCCTCATTGCGCTCGGTCAGACCGAGACCATCAAGCAGACGATTGGCCTCCTCCAGGTCATATTCCAGGTATTGAGTCGCCACTTTCCGGTGATGGAGTGGTGAGTCCTCGAACGGCCCGGTCTGCCAGGGCGTACCCTCTCCCAGCAATGCGGTATCGATGATTTCCTGCCTGTCAGTGCCGATGGACAAGGCCACACGGAAGTCACGCTCATTGAACAAGCGGTTGATGACCGGATCCTTGTGGTTCAGGTTGGGCTGAATCCAGCCGTAGTTTCCACCGGCAGCAGTGACTTCATACAATTCATAGCCACCTTTCTCCCGGTTCTGTGCCAACACAGGGCGATTGCCCGGTGCATCGATTCGTCGATACTGAAAATCGAACTGACCGGCTATGGCCGCCAGTGTCATGGCCTCGGCATCCTGAAATACCCTGGCTTGCAATGTTCCGATATAAGGCAGTTGATTCCCCTGTTCGTCCACTTGCCAGAAGTACGGGTTGCGCCGGAAGGTGACCCTGGTCGCCCCGCCACTGAGTGGCTCGTCCAGCACCCAGGGATCCAGTACCGGCCTTTCCGGGTTGATCCATCGAAGGGCATCCCGCACTTCACCACACTTCGTGATCAGCAGTGTTCGCCAATCGGGAGCTCCCTCCTGCTTCACCAGGTCTTCGATATCAGGGTTGTAATCCGGATGAAAAGGCTTGCAATAATGTGCCGCGTAGAAGTTGAGGGCAGCCCCCTCTTCTCTGGCCATCTGTCCGAGAAACTCGCCGTTGGGGTGCTCGAAAAAGATTCTGAAGGTATGCTGGTCGATGACCTCGAACTGCATCGGCTCACCACGAGACTGGAAGCGTGTCGACAACTCTCCGAAATCGGGGTTCAACAGGATGTCTTCGATGCTGAAGGCAATGTCTTCTGTATCGAACGAGTCGCCGTCAGACCACTTCATGCCCTTGCGCAGATGAAAAACGAATTCGCGCGCATCGTCGGACACCTCGACCTTCCTTGCCACATTCGGTGTCAGCTCGGACAGATTGTGATGCCAGCGAACCAGGCCGTTGGTTCCGACGGCCTGGCGCAAGGTCCCCTCATCCGAACTGCCTCCCATGCCGAACCGGATGACTCCCCCATAACGACCGATGTCACCGTAGTTGATGACCTCTGGCTCCAGAGACACACGCTCTGAAACCGGTGGCAGCTCTCCTTTGGCCACAAGATCGGCCAGCTCCGGAGCCTGCCCGTTCGCCTGGGCAGCAACCGGCTGCGAAAGAAGATGACTCAGGATGACAAGCGCACTACAGCGCTTGAGTGACCTGATGCGGGGAAAATTGGAAACAGACATGCATTTCTCCAGTACCGAAAGGGTTGAACGCAATTTCTCTCGGCATTGACCTGACAGGTCACCCACGCAGCTTGTGCGATATGCCGCGATGCCTGGTTGAGAAATCACTGTGACAACAGTTGTACCAGAAATATTGGCTTTTGTAATCTATAAATACAATATAGTTGTTCCTGAATCGCCAAAATCTCCTCTCGTTGGGCAACACCGAGCCGCATTCCTGCATCGCAACCCCTGCGTCGCAATCACACACCACAACCCGAAGCACTGCGATCACGCACTGCAATCTCGCAACGCAATCTCGCAACGCAATCTCGCAACGCAATCTCACGCCACGATCCCGTTCGGCGAATCCTCATTTCCATACCGTTGGAGCGATACCCTCAGGAAACGCGGGCGCGACGTTCCACATGGCATTCAGTTGCCGATCAGGTCCTTGAGCTTGTTGATCGCGCAATCCGGGCTGGTCAGTACCGGAATGCGGGTCTGTTGCCTGACTGCCTCTGCCGCTCGAGTGGTGGAGAAGTGAGCCAGCATGATGACGTCCACATCCTCAAGCCGAGCAGCCTGCGTGGCGACCAGACGATTGTGCGTACCAGGGTCAGCACTGCGTAGTGCATCCATGGCACCCGGCACGTAATGACTGCTGAACGACACATGCGGTCGATTGGATGGAACCATCTCCCTGAACTCCTGCTCCATGCCGGCTCTGGCAGGTTCGAATGTGTACAACATGGCAATTCTGTCGCCGCTGTCCAGCGCCTGTTCAAACATCGCTTCATTGGGTTTGAGCACCGGAATGCTCAGCCGCGATGCTGCCTTGTCGATGGCAGAACCGAACGCCGAGCAGGTATAGAGAACACCGTCTGACCCCAGACCCGCGGCATAATCGGCAATGGCAACGATGCGATCCGTCAATGAGTCGGACAAGGCCCCCTTCTGTACGGCGCGATCCGCGGACAGACTGTCGTCGAGCAGATTGACCGCCTGACAGTCAGGCCAGAGTGTCCGCATGGCATGGTGAATGGGGTCGATGGCAACCTGGGTAGCATGTATCAAGGCAACTTTGCGGGACATGATGAATTCCTGAGTGTGTATGAGCCATCCCCGGCAATGGCCTGAGGGCCTCAACCCCGTCGCATACCCTCGACTGACGACGGTAGTCAGACGCCTGTTGACCGGGTATACCGAATGTCGTCACATTCAAGGGGAACAGGTGCTTCGGTTCAGTTTCGAGGAAATGCCGGAGATATCCATTTATTGCACATATTCACATAAAAATGCAATAAAGATATTGTTCACCACAACAGCTTCCAATCGCGGGATTAAAGAGAATGCCAACAAGTATCGGACTCGCAACATGCGTCGAGTCGTTCCGGCCACCCGGACTCGAACAGCTTCCCGCCCCGCCAGCGACCTGCCGATCAACCGGCCGCACTTCGCCACCCGGGCCCAGCGGGCGCTCCGGCCCCACAAGCTTGGTGTTGACACAGCAGAGGCTGCCACAGACCTTGCAGCCACACCGGGCTACGGGCTACGGGCTACGGGCTACGGGCTACGGGCTACGGGCTACGGGCTACGGGCTACGGGCTACGGGCTACGGGCGGTGAGCGGTGAGCGGTGAGCGGTGAGCGACCATACCAGTTGCCATATTGTCCCGGCTCTGTATCGCTGATGCAGCAGCCCGGATCATTCGAGGTTCACACCCCTGCAAACCGTTGACTCAAGAATTTTTACAGAATACCTGCTCTTTCGCACACGGCGAAGTCAGCCGGCTTGCAACTCATCAATACCACGGTTGGCCAGTTCATCCACCCTCTCGTTCTCGGCGTGCCCACTGTGGCCTTTCACCCAGCGCCAATCGATCTTGTGCCCAGCCGCAAGCTTGTCGATTTCACGCCACAAGTCGGCATTCTTGACCGGTTTGCCTGCCGAGGTTTTCCAGTTCTTGCGTTTCCACCCGGCAATCCATTCAGTGATGCCCTTGCGCACGTACTGCGAATCCGTGGTCAGGATCACCTCGCTCGGGCGTTTCAGTGCCTTGAGCGATTCGATGACGGCAGTCATCTCCATGCGATTGTTGGTGGTGTCTGCCTCACCGCCCCACAGTTCCTTTTCGTGCTTTCCCGAGCGTAGCAACGCCCCCCAGCCGCCCGGCCCCGGATTACCTCGGCAGGCGCCGTCAGTATAGATTTCGATCATGGATCACTCGGTTGTTGCGATGAACCAGCCAGTGCATGAAGCCCGAATTGTCAAACGCCGGCAGACAGCCGTGTATTGTACCGCGTCACGACCGATATCGACGAATGGAAAGCGTTGCTGTCCTGCCCCTGCCTGCAATGATCAGCGCGGCCGGTTATCGATTCGCGCGACGGTGGCTCGCGGTCGGGCAGCAGTCTTTTCACCCGTACGGGCAAAGCTGGCAGCCGCCATGCCGGTTCTGCCACGACGCCATTGCCTCATCATCGTCATGGGCAGAGTCTGCTTGCGAGCCTGCATGATGTACAGCCCGCCGAGACCACCTATCCAGCGCTCCAGTGCATCCATTCGGCCCAGCCTGCGTAGCACGCGCTCACTGTTGACAGGCGGTCTGATGAACATCGCCGAACTGTCAAGAACCCGGTAATCGAGTACCGAAAGCCAGTCCGACACCCGGTGCCGTGCATAGAAGCGGCCATTCCAGGGTTCCCGTCGTCGCCATCGCGTCAGCATGTGCCGTGCACCGAATGTACTGTAGGGATTGAATCCGATGATGATCAGTTGACCGTCTTCGGTGAGTACTCGGTCGGCCTCACGCAGTGCCTGATGAGGGTTGTCACAGAAATCCAGCGTATGAAAGAACGCAACGGCTTTCATGGTATCAGACGCTACCGGCAGTGACAGAACGTCCGCATGTATGTCGGCCTGGTTTCCCGGAGCGTCCAGCATCAGGTGACGCTGCAGCCCGGCACCAGCCAGCAGGTGCAATCCGGGTACCAGATTACCGATTTGCAGCCCCTGATAACCGAAGACATCGCCCAGTCGCGTGCTCAGTTCACTTTCAAGGCGCGCGGCGATGGACTGACCAAGGCTGCTTGCGTACCATTGCGCAAGCGGCGCCTGTGCGTCCAGCCAGACGGGGCCTTGACGTACCGTTCGTGTACCTTTCATATGCAAACCGTTTAATCGTACTTCCGATGGCCTCAGACCAAACTGGATACCGCAAGCAATTGCCTGTATCCGCTGTTCACGACTCCAGTATAGCCTTGCAACTCCCGACCGTCGTGGCTTTCCTGCTCACCATCCTGTTATCGACCGTCGCCTGGGGCCAATCCAGCAGCAGTACCGATGACACCCCTGCCATGCAGTTGCCTTCACTGGCCAATACGGCGGCAATGGATCGACTGTTGCTGCGTGAAATCGGCGATACCCATATCTTCGACGCCAGCAGTCTGAGCGAACCGGCAACGCAAGGCTGCTGCCAGCAAGGCGGCGCCAGCAGCTCCGACGCCACTCCCGGGCGAGCTCCTGCCGGCACCGTGTGGCAGTTCGTGCAGCAATCCCGACGCTTGCCGATTCCCGACAACGAGGCGATTGCGAACTACCGTCAACAGTATCAGCGAGAAGCGTTGTGGATCAGCAAGATTCTGCACCGGGCAACACCGTTCGCCGGTCATATCGTCGAATTGCTGGATGCGCGCTACATGCCTGTCGAACTGGCTCTGCTACCCGCCATCGAAAGTGGCTATCAACCCAGTGTTCACAGTGCCGAGCATGCCGTCGGTATCTGGCAGATCGTGCCTGCAACCGCCCGGGAAATGGGCGTGATTCACAATTCCTGGTACGACGGACGGTCCGACCTGGTCGAATCAACCAATGCTGCGCTGGAATACCTGAGCTATCTGAATGCGGAGTTTCATGGCGACTGGCTGCTGACACTGGCCGCCTACAATGCCGGTCCGGGTCGCGTACGCAGTGCCATCAGGCGTAATCGCGCCAGGGGTCTGTCACAGGACTTCTGGTCATTGCCACTACCTCGGGAAACGCGCGAATACGTCCCCAAGTTTCTGGCTCTGGTTGCCATGATGCGCCACGATTCTCCTCCCGATCTGGATATTCCCCTGATTCCGCGTGGCAACGCCTTCGAAGTGCTCGAATTTGCACACCGTACCAGCCTGGACAAGGTGGCCGCTGTCAGCGCGATATCCGAAACCACGCTGAAAGGTCTCAATGCCGCTCTGGTGCATGGCGTCACACCACCGGATGGTCCGCATCATGTCTACGTTCTCAAATCCGAATCGGCTCGAGTCGTCGAGGCCGTATCGAACCGTACACCGAGCGAGCTTTATACGCTGCCTGCCACCCATACCGTGGTCGCTGGCGACAGCATCAGTGCTATCGCTGCCACTTACGGGCTGCAACAATCCGACCTGATGGCAATCAACGAGCTGGAAGGCTCCATGATCAGGGTCGGTCAGAAGCTTGCTGTCAGGTTCAGCGGAGATGATACGGATAGCAGTATCGAATACGTGGTGACCATCGGCGACACCTTGTCCGACATTGCCCAGCAATTCTCCGTCGGACTCGATCATATCCGGGATGAGCACGGCCAGAGCCTTCAGGGAGACGTGATTCACCCTGGAGAAAAACTGTCGATCGTGCAGTCTCGAGACAAGACCGGCTGAGCGTGCGGGCAGGTGGTCCGTACCCTCCAACAATGACACGGAGCCACACTTGACGAGCAGAAAGTATCATAATTACTGCTAGTTGACGTGACCAGTTCGATTGAGAATAATCATTGGTTTTCATCAATCCAACCACCGTACCTTAGCCGGCTTGCGGCCCATAGAACGCATCAGGGATATTCAATGACCACCATCATCGTGACTCACGAAGACAACGAGGTTGACGAGTTCGATTTCAACGACGGTCAGGACACCATCTCTATCGGTCGACGTTCCAGCAACGACGTGTGCATCCCGGACCTGTCCGTCAGTGGCAACCACGCCCTCATCACGCTGGAAGGTGGCGAATTCTGGCTGGAGGATCTCAACAGCACCAACGGCACTTACATCAACGGACAAGTGGTGCAGCGCCAGACCATAAGGAACAACGACGAGATCATCATCGGCAAGATTCGTATCACCTTTCACGGATCGGACAGTCTTGCCGCAAATGTCGCAACCACTGACGCTCATGCGGCAAGTGCGCCGGTCAGCAGCGATTTCGGCGACGGACATGTGGAATCCATCGACGAAATCGATGCACTGGCAATGAATGAAGCCAGTGAGGGTATCGAGGATCATCGAATGTCAGCAGGACCGGCCGATCGGCAAGACGTTTCCAGCCAGCCTGCTCATCCGATGGAAGGTGTCGACAACCCCGCTGCGGCATCCACCACTGCAACCCCGGGCCCATCTTCTTCCGCTTCGGCTGCGACGGCAGACACGACACAGGCCCCCATGCTCGAGCTCGAATCTGCCCCTGCCAACACATCCAGAGGCGCGGTGATAGAGATCAAGAATGGGGCGAAATCAGGTCAGATTCTGCCCATCGACAAACCCGTAACCACCCTGGGCAGACCCGGTATCCAGATAGCCGCCATCATGCGCAAGCCCGATGGCTATTTTCTGATGCACATCGAAAGTGACGACAGCGTCGAGCGCCCCACGCTGAATCGCGATGCCATTGGCGACGAACCCGTGCTGCTGCACAGCGGCGACGAACTGAACGTCGCCGGCATCGATGTGGAATTCATGCTGTCCTGAACAGGACTACTCCGCCGGGAACAGACCGCTGGACAGATAGCGGTCCCCGCGATCACACACGATGGTGACGATCACGGCGTCCTGCGTGTCGGGCAACAGACGAACAGCAGCCTGCAAGGCACCACCTGAGGACACGCCGCTCAATATGCCTTCTTCACGGGCCATGCGACGGGCCATGTCTTCGGCATCTGCCTGGTTCACATCGACGATCCGATCAACACGCTCCGGCTCATAGATGGCCGGCAGATAGGCTTCAGGCCAGCGACGGATTCCCGGAATGCTGGAGCCGTCCTCAGGTTGAACACCGACGATGCAGATATCCGGATTCTTCTCCTTCAGATAGCGTGACACGCCCATGATAGTGCCCGTGGTTCCCATCGAACTGACGAAATGCGTGATCCTGCCTTCGGTCGCCTCCCAGATCTCCGGTCCCGTGGTGCGATAGTGAGCCCCCCAGTTGTCGGGGTTGGCAAACTGGTCAAGGACAATCCCCTCACCGCGTTCCGCCATGGCAGCCGCCTGATCGCGCGCATATTCCATGCCCTGCTCTTCGGTGACCAGCACAAGTTCAGCGCCATAGGCCGTCATCAGAGACTTCCGTTCGTCCGTCATGTTGTCCGGCATCAGCAATTTCAGCTTGTAACCCATGGTTGCCGCGACCATCGCCAGCGCAATTCCGGTATTGCCGCTGGTCGCCTCCAGCAGTGTATCCCCGGGTTTGATGGTGCCCCGGGCCTGTGCCTGAACGATCATGTTGGCTGCAGGTCGGTCCTTGACCGAACCCGCCGGATTATCGCCTTCGAGCTTGCCGAATATCCGACTGCCGCGATCGTTGGCGGCAATGCGCTGAATGGGCACCAGGCGCGTATTGCCAATCTGATCGACAAGTGATGGAATCTCGGGGCCCATTGCTGACTGACTCATGTTATTTCCGGTTACGCTGTTTGCTGGCGGCCATCAGGCTGCCTCATTGATGACTGATTGCATGACCTGCTCCTGCTGTGCAACGGACAGGGCATCACAGGCGATGAGGTTCACATTTTCCATGCCGCGCAGCCAGGTCAGTTGCCGCTTGGCCAGTTGTCGCGTTGCTGCCACTGCCCGTTCCACCCAGGCGGATTCGTCAATGGTACCGGCAACTGCCGTGTGGACACGCAATTCATCCAGGTGTTCCCAGGCCTGACGATACCCGACGCTGCGCATGGCAGGCAATTCTGCATGAATGGCAGGGTTTTCCCGCAAATGCTGCATCTCCTCGAGAAAACCGCCTTTCACCATCTGACTGAATCGCTGCGCTATGCGTTGGTGCAACCAGGCTCTGTCATCCGGAACCAGAGCGAACTTCAATGGCGGCTGGTCAAGCGGAGACACAGTATCTGCCTGAAGGCGGCTCATTGGAACCCCTGTCAAGCGGTACACCTCCAACGCTCTCTGCAACCGTTGTGGATCATTCGGATGAATACGTGCTGCGGCCTGTGGATCGATTTCCCGCAACTGTTCGTGCAGGCCGTCCCAACCGATTCGAGCGGCCTCCTCCAGCAGGGCCCGGCGAACGGTGGCATCTGCATCCGGCAACCTGGCAAGGCCTTCTTCCAGTGCCTTGAAATACAGCATCGTGCCGCCGACCATCAACACCTGTTTGCCGCGTGAACGAATGTCAGCAATCGCCTGCAGGGCGTCATCGCAGAAGCGTGCCGCCGAATAGACCTCCCAGGGCTCGCAGATGTCGATCAGATGGTGTGGTACCAGAGCACGTTCTTCTCTGGACGGTTTTGCCGTACCGATATCCAGACCGCGATAGACCAGCGCCGAATCAACACTGATGATCTCGGCATCCAGCTTCGCCGCGATGGACAGGGACAGATCGGTCTTGCCACAGGCCGTGGCTCCCATCAGAAAGATGATTGGCAGTTCGTCACTCATGGAATGCGCCGGTCACTGCAACTAGCCCTCTCATGCACAAGGTGACCTCAACGACCACGCAGGAACAACTTGTCCAGCGCCGCCATATCCAGCGCCGTCCAGGTCGGTCGACCATGATTGCATTGACCACTGTTGGGGGTCGATTCGATCTGGCGCAGCAAGGCGTTCATCTCGGACGGACTCAGCCCGCGATTGGCCCTGACCGAACCGTGGCAGGCCATTGACGATAGCACTTCATCCACTGCTGCACGCAGGCGCTCGCTGCTGTCGTGATTCATCAGATCCGACAGGACATCTCGCAGCAAGGCACTGACATCGGCCTGCCCGAGAATGGCGGGAACTTCGCGAATACACAACTGTTCCGGCGCCATGCGGTCCACCAACAACCCGATACCCTGCAGCCAGTCACGCTCGGCCTCGCAGCGATCCGCCTCCGCTTCACTGACATCCAGGGTCACGGGCACCAACAGGGCCTGTCGTTTCAGCGCGCCATCGTGATAGAGCGCCTTGAGACGCTCGTAGGTAATGCGCTCATGCGCGGCATGCGCATCGACAATGATCAGACCATCCCGGTTTTCAGCCAGTATGTAGACCCCGTGCAAATGGGCTCGTGCAAACCCCAGAGGAGGAATGACTTCGGTGTCGTCCGACTCATTCATTCGTTCGCGCAAGCCGTCTCCACTACGGGCATAGGGGCTGATGGGCTCGGGCGCTCTCGCACCGGCACCCGACCCGCTGGCAGCGCCCGAATGAGTGCTCGGCGCACCGAGTCGGTTCATGGCATCGAGCTGTTCCTGCACCTGCAGGGGCATCGGCCGCTGAAAAGGCGTTCGCGAATACGCGCCGGCCGCCCCCTTCCCGCCGCCAGTCATTTCCTGTTCGGCAGATCGACCGCCATTGCCCGGAAACGATAGCCCATTATCGAGGACACCAGCCGCCTCGCCATCGGTCAGGGAATCAGCCGGCGTCACAGCAGCCAGAAATTCCTTGATGGAACGACGCACGAATCCGTGCACCAGCTGGCTTTCGCGAAATCGCACTTCCTGCTTGCCCGGGTGCACATTGACATCGACACTCGTCGGATCCATCCGCAGGAACAACACGAAGGCTGGGTGACGCTGGTGATAGATCAGATCACTGTAAGCCTGCTTGACCGCATGTGAAATGACCTTGTCCCGCACCATGCGCTGGTTGACGTAGAAATACTGCATATCTGCCTGAGAGCGTGAGAACGACGGGTCAGCGACCCATCCGCTCAAATGCAGGCCGGCACCCTCCAGACTCACGGCTCTGGCAGCTTCCCCGAACCCCTTGCCCAGAATACGGGTAATACGCGCATTGCGTGACTCTGCGTCCTGCGCCACCTTGCATTCGAAACTCGTCTTGCCATTGTGGTTCAGGGTGAATGCACACTCCGGCTCGGCCATGGCCAGAGTCTTGACAACGGTTTCGCAGCGCGAGAATTCCGTGCGCGGCGTCCGCATGAATTTGCGACGCGCAGGTACATTGTAGAAAAGACTGTTGACATCCACAGTGGTGCCCACCGGGTGCGCCGCCGGTTCCTGCTGCATGGGGGTATTCGGTTGATAGTCGATTCGCGCACCATGCTCGCACTGCGCAGTACGGGACGTCAGCGTCAGACGAGAGACCGAAGCGATACTGGGCAAGGCTTCACCACGAAATCCCAGTGTTGCCACCTTCTGCAGGTCGTCCATCGACAGAATCTTGCTCGTCGCGTGCCGACTCAAGGCCTTGGGCAGGTCATCGGCATCAATGCCGCAACCATTGTCCCGGATGCGTATGCGATCAAGACCTCCCTGATCGAGATCGATCACGATCCGTGTCGCGCCGGCGTCCAGTGAGTTCTCTACCAGCTCCTTGACGATGGAAGCCGGGCGCTCGACCACTTCACCAGCGGCGATCTGATTGATCAGGTGATCCGGAAGCTGCTGGATACTGGGCATGGAGAACCGTTACGGGGTCGTTGGAAGCTGGATGATCGCGAAACGAACAACCCGTTATTATGCGCCTGTTGGGGCGACCCTGTACAGCTGCCGGACGGCAATCAACACCCTGCACCGCTCAAGCGCACACTCACTGTCCGGGAGTGTGAACTCTCACCGAGCGAGTCCGCTTTCAGGACCCCTGCCGTCGCCGCTCTGCCGCCAGAATCGTGCCCGCCGGCGCGCGCTTGCTCAGATACCGGGCGACACCATTCTCGATGGCTTTTGCCAACTGGTCCTGGTATCGAGGGTTCTTCAGGTTTTCCTCTTCCTTCAGATTGGAAATGAATGCGGTTTCAATCAGAATCGAAGGAATATCGGGGGCCTTCAGCACCGCAAAGGCTGCCTGCTCGACCGTTGGCTTGTGCACGTTTCCAATCTTTTCCAGCTCGCTCAGCACGTCAGCTCCGGCTTCCATGCTCTGTTCCATCGTCGCACTCTGGGTCAGAGACAGAATCGTTTGCCGCAGCCTGTTCTCCAGATCGCCCAGATCCACATTCCCGTACAGGGCTGCTGCCTCGTTTTCACTCTTGGCAAGCCAGGCGGCTGCCTCGGAACTGGCTCCGTCCAGTGACAGCGCATAGACCGAGCTGCCCATGGCATCATTGTGGTTGATGGCATCGGCGTGTATCGACAGAAACAGGTCCGCCCCACTTTCCCGCGCTATATCCATGCGCTTGCGCAAATCCACATAGACATCGCTGTCACGAATCAGCACCGGGGTGATGCCCGGGCGAGCTTTCAAGCGATCGTGAAGCTTCAGGGCGACCGCCAGGGTGATGTCCTTCTCCAGTGTCTTGCGCTGCCCGATCGCCCCTGGGTCACGACCTCCGTGCCCCGCATCAATCGCAACAACGGCATCGCGTAACTGTGCCGCGGCGGCTGCGGGCGCGGTGCGATAGACCGGTGGCATCGCCTGCTCGTGACTCTTCACACCCAGATCGACTATCAGTCGTTGTCCCCCCTGACGCGGGACGAACCTGTATACCGGACTGACCTTGCCACGAAGATCCAGCACGACTCGCAGGTAATCCTCACCATGCTGTGCATAACGAATGGCCTTCACCACCCCTTCCGGAAAGTTCTTGTCCGGCATCTGCGTTGCCAGAATGGTCCCCGGGAGATCGATGACCAGACGATCCGGTTTGCTCAGACTGAACATGTCCGCCGAGGCATCGACCGAATCAAGATCGAAATGCAGCATCACGTTTTCCTGCTGCACCATGCGAAAGCCATTGAGCTTCCCACCCGCATGCAGTATCGCGCTGTTGCCAAGCAAGGCAAGACCTACGCAACACACCAGCAGTGAACGTGGCAGCCGCCAGACCATTCGAGAAAACATTGCTATCGTGCCTTTCAGCATCACACCCTCACATCGGCGATTCTTGACCAGTCACCTGTCCTTTGATGCGTGTATCTGCCTGTTGTTCGGATTGAATGTACACGGATCGGATGTCATATCAGCGAACAGGCTCCGCCGACATAAGCATAGAAGAGCGATCGGGAATGTCCAGTGGACAGACCCGCGTGCCATGGCTTGCTGGCCACGACACCGATCCATGGTCGAGAGTCGGGGTGTAATCCGCCCAGCTGCGGCGATGATCAACCGATACCGTGCACGACCGGCGTCGGTGAGCGTTCGAACACCTCGTCCGGCACAAAGAAATCGGCCATCAGGCGCGTCGCCCCCTCCAGTTGATATGCCGAAAAATCACTCACCCCTTCCTGACGCAGCACCTCTTCGTCAATGAAGAAATTACCGGTACAACTGGCCGGGTCGCGACCCAGAATGGCCATTGCCGCATCCGCCATGATCTCCGGCTTGCGACACATCAAGGCCATCTGATCATCACCGATGACATTGCGTACCGCTGCCGTGTCGATTGCTGTCAAGGGCCAGAGTGCATTGACTGCAATGCGCTGGTCACGAAATTCCTCCGACATGCCCAGCACACACAGGGACATGCCGTATTTGGCAATCGTGTAGGCCACATGGTTCTTGAACCACTTGGGATTCATGTCCAGCGGGGGCGACAGGTTCAGGATATGGGCATGGGTCGATGCCTGCAGATATGGCAAGGCTGTCCGTGACACCAGATAGGTGCCTCGGGTATTGACCTCGTTCATCAGGTCATAGCGCTTCATGGTCGTGTCGGCGGTGCCTGTCAGAGATACCGCGCTGGCATTGTTGATACAGATGTCGATACCACCGAAAGCCTCGACGGTCTTGCCGATGGCCTCCTCCACCTGGCTCTCTTCTCGAATGTCACACACCAGACCGATGGCCTTGCCAACGCCAGTGGCGCTGATTTCATCGGCTGCGGTGAATACCGTACCGGCCAATCTGGGATGCGGCTCGGCCGTTTTTGCCGCGATGGCAACATTCGCCCCATGGGCAGCTGCGGCCTTGGCGATGGCAAGACCGATTCCCCGGCTGCCGCCGGACATGAAGACTGTTTTTCCTGCAAGTGACATGCTTGAACTCGAGTTGGAAAGCCTGTCTGCAGTGTACTGGAATCAACAGCGCCTTCAGACGAAAGCGAAAAACCCCGCAACGGAGCGGTTGACGGCAACCGACACGATGAAGCCGAATACCAGCAAGGCGGAAACCAGAGACAGGCCGCGGAAGAACAAGGTGTTCTGCTCACGCATGACCTGGGTGCCCAGAACAATATAGATCAGCAGCCCCAGGATCTTGACCGCCAGCCAGGGTGTGTTCCAGGGTGCAAGACCCGACAGTACCGCCAGACTCAATGCGGATAGAAGCAGACAGCTGTCATTGACATGCTGACTGATGCGAAGTGCCGGTCGCTTCGGCCAACGTGCTCCTGCCAGGCTGCCGAGAGCGCGTAGCGTGAACAGGCTGACTGACAGGGTGACGGCCAGCTGATGCACGGACTTGACGATCAGGTAATCCACACCACAGGCCTCAGGTACTGAACACGAGCTTTCGCCCACTACCCTCGGTATAGCTGATTTGCACCTGCAGATCTGCCTGCGGCACTCTGTCGCCTCCCTTTGCCGGCCACTCGATCAGTACCAGCTGATGATCGCTCAGAACATCATCGAATCCCAGATAGTCGAGTTCCGACGGATCTTCCAGTCGGTATAGATCCAGATGCGCGATACGTGCAATGCCGCGCTTCGGCATGGGGACGTCATAGGTTTCGATCAAGGTGTAAGTCGGACTCTTCACTCGACCCGTATAGCCCAGGCTGTGAATGATGGAGCGCACCAGTACACTCTTGCCCGCCCCCAATTCTCCCGACAGGCTCACCAGCGAACCTGACGGCAGCAGTTCCGCCAGTTCACGACCCAACGACTGCATGGCAGCCTCATCGTCCAGGTGACGAACAGGGGCTGCGATCAAGCTCGCCAATTGACTGGATTTCGTTGCCGTATTCATGCGAGGCAAGATTAGCATGGAGACCGGGTCGACAGGCAGTTCGTTCCACTTCGGGCAACAGATACCGGCTGCACCTGTTGCCCTGTCCGCCTCTCGAGCTTGACAAGGTAAACATGTAAACGAAACGCATATTAATGCCCCGCCACTTGATCCAGGTCAATGCAGCCTGCAACGCAATGATTATGATCAGACTTGGCATCATGCTCTTGCGAATATCATGGAAACGACGTCAGACGACAACCACCCGAATCAGCGCAAGACGGAGCGCAATGTGTTCCTGTTGCTTACGGTTGTGCTCGCTCCCGTACTGGCGGTAGCCATTGTCGGTGGCTACGGCTTCATCATCTGGATTTACCAGATGTTCGCCGGCCCACCGACGGCCTGAGTCGTGATGAATATCCATGCCGACTCGGAACCCGGCAAACAGCGCCCCTCGGCCGAATTGCATATCGCAAGCCTGGTGATATTCGCTCGCCCGGATTGTCGCAATGACACCATCGATTATCTGAACAACATTCCCGCGTGCACCCTCTACACCGAAGAGTCCAGAGCTGCCCTCGTCGTGGTAGTGGAAGTCGATCACCAGCAACAGATCAATTCGCTCATGGACGAGCTCAATGCCCGGACCGGCATCCTGTCCGTCAACCTTGTCTATCACCACGTTGATTCTGAGCATTCCATGAAACAGGAAATGAATCCATGAAAATAACTCGGCGCGAATTTGTCCATATGTCTGCGGCGACAACTGCAGCGGCAGTTGCCGGAATTTCCATTCCTGTCAACGCCACCAACCTGGTGACGGATGCGCAGCATACACAGCTGAAATGGTCCAAGGCCGCTTGCCGATTCTGCGGTACCGGCTGCAGTGTCAATGTCGGCGTCAAGGATGGACGAGTGGTTGCCACGCATGGTGACATCAAGTCGGAGGTCAACAAGGGCCTGAATTGCGTCAAGGGCTATTTTCTGTCCAAGATCATGTACGGTTCGGACCGCTTGACTCAACCACTGCTACGCATGACTGATGGAAAATATGACAAGAACGGTGAATTCACACCAGTCAGCTGGGACGCTGCCTTCGACATCATGGAAGAGAAATTCAAGAAGGCCCTGAAGGAAAAAGGGCCCACCGCGGTGGGCATGTTCGGTTCCGGACAATGGACCGTCTGGGAAGGTTATGCTGCGTCGAAACTGTTCAAGGCCGGTTTCCGCTCCAACAACATCGACCCCAATGCTCGCCACTGCATGGCCTCGGCAGTCGGTGGTTTCATGCGCACGTTCGGCATGGACGAACCCATGGGTTGCTATGACGACATCGAAGCCGCAGATGCGTTCGTGCTTTGGGGTTCCAACATGGCAGAGATGCATCCCATTCTGTGGACACGAGTAACCGATCGTCGCTTGAGCGCCCCCCATGTCAAGGTTGCAGTACTCTCCACATTCGAACACCGCAGTTTCGAATTGGCCGATGTTCCCGTCGTGTTCAACCCCCAGACCGACCTGGCCATGCTCAATTACATCGCCAATTACATCATCCAGAATGACATGGTCAATCGGGACTTTGTCAACAAGCACACTCGCTTCAAGGTCGGCAATGCCGATATCGGCTATGGCCTGCGTCCCGAGCATCCACTGGAACAGGCAGCCAGCAATGCCGATGATGCAAATGGTGCCAGAGACAGCGACTTCGAGGAGTTTGCCGAATTCGTCAAGGACTACGATGCGCAATACGTCTCCAGGCTGTCGGGCGTTTCTGTCGAGAAGCTCGAGGAATTGGCCAGACTGTACGCAGACCCGGACATCAAGGTCACCTCATTCTGGACCATGGGATTCAATCAGCATACGCGTGGAGTCTGGTGCAACAACCTGATCTACAACATTCATCTACTGACCGGCAAGATCGCCACCCCCGGCAATTCGCCTTTTTCCCTGACAGGCCAGCCATCAGCCTGTGGAACCGCTCGCGAAGTCGGTACGTTCTCGCATCGTCTGCCCGCCGATCTTGTCGTGACCAACAAGGATCACCGTGACATCGCAGAATCCATCTGGAACATTCCCAGCGGCACGATTCCGGACAAGCCGGGCTATCACGCTGTCCAGCAGAACAGAATGCTGCGCGATGGCAAGCTCAACGCCTATTGGGTTCAGGTGAACAACAATATGCAGGCAGGCCCCAACATCAATGAAGAAGGTCTGCCCGGTTATCGCAATCCGGAGAATTTCATCGTCGTCTCCGACGCCTATCCCACCGTGACAGCCCAGGCTGCCGATCTCGTCCTGCCAACAGCTATGTGGGTTGAGAAGGAAGGCGCCTACGGCAATGCCGAGAGACGCACGCAGTTCTGGCACCAGATGGTGGATGCACCCGGCGAAGCACGGTCGGATCTTTGGCAGCTTGTTGAATTCTCCAGACGGTTCACCACCGAGGATGTCTGGCCCGCCGACATTCTGGAGGCCAATCCGGAATACAAGGACAAGACCCTTTACGACATCCTCTTCGCGAATGGAACCGTGGACAGATTCCCTGTGTCCGACGCCGACAGCGAGTATGCCAATCAGGAATCGAACGAATTCGGCTTTTACCTGCAGAAAGGCCTGTTCGAGGAATATGCCAGCTTTGGCCGGGGTCACGGTCACGACCTGGCCGACTTCGATGCCTACCATGAAGCACATGGTCTGCGCTGGCCGGTCGTCGATGGCAAGGAGACCAGGTGGCGTTACCGGGAAGGCAGCGACCCTTATGTCAAACCTGGCAGTGGCTACGACTTCTATGGCCACAAGGATGGCAAGGCCATCATATTTGCCCTGCCCTACGAGCCAGCCGCCGAATCCCCCGATGATGATTTCCCATTCTGGTTGAGCACAGGACGTGTACTCGAACACTGGCATTCCGGTTCGATGACGCAGCGAGTGCCGGAGTTGTACAAGGCATTTCCGGATGCGGTTGTCTTCATGCATCCCGATGATGCCAGAGATCTCGAGTTGCGCCGAGGCACCCAGGTAGCCGTTCAGTCCCGGCGAGGGCAGATAATCACCCGCGTTGAAACCCGCGGACGCAACAAGCCACCTCGTGGCCTTGTGTTCGTCCCCTGGTTCGACGCCAGTCAGCTGATCAACAAGGTAACGCTGGATGCAACAGACCCGATCTCCAAGCAGACGGACTTCAAGAAATGCGCTGTTCGAATCGTGAGGGCCTGACCATGAACTTCTCTGCCATTCGCAAGCTAGTGCGACGCAGCCTTCTGTTGCTGCCCGTATTACTGGTCACCGCCCTGTGGGCCGCAAGTCCGGATGAGCTGGCCACCTTGCGCAAAGCGGACATCGCTGCCGACACCGAGCCTCAGCGCATGCCTGAAATCGAGAACAAGGACATCAAGAGGGCTCGCAACTACCCCATGCAGCCTCCCACCATCCCGCACAAGATCGACAACTACACGGTCAATCTCAATGCCAACAAGTGTCTGAGTTGCCATGATCGTACGTTGACCGAGCAATCCCAGGCTCCCATGGTCAGCGTTACCCACTTCATGAACAGAGACGGCAATTTCCTCGCACAGGTATCGCCCAGACGCTACTT
This sequence comes from uncultured Granulosicoccus sp., assembly GCA_947495035.1. Lineage (GTDB taxonomy): Bacteria > Pseudomonadota > Gammaproteobacteria > Granulosicoccales > Granulosicoccaceae > Granulosicoccus. The sequence goes on along the minus strand of CANLXI010000013.1, from coordinate 1,891 downwards.
CTGCAATCAGTGCCATGTGCCCCAGGTTGAAGCTCAGCCACTGGTCGGCAACGACTTTCAGGATGTCGACAGCCTGCTGTCAAAACCCGAATGAGGCGGGCTCAGTCATGATCACATGGGTAAGGAAAATCTGGAAGGTCGCCGCTCGCCCCAGCGTACACTACAGCCTCGGCTTCCTGACACTCGGCGGATTCATCGCAGGCGTCATCTTCTGGGGCGGATTCAACACGGCATTGGAGGCAACCAACACGGAGGCCTTCTGTACCGGCTGCCACGAGATGGAAAACAATGTCTACCAGGAGCTGAAAACGACAATCCACTACACCAACCGTTCCGGAGTCAGAGCCACCTGCCCTGACTGTCATGTTCCTCACGAATGGACCAACAAGATCGCACGAAAGATGCAGGCCTCCAAGGAGGTCTGGGGAAAGGTCTTCGGCACCATCAGCACGCGAGAAAAGTTTCTGGACAAACGGCTTGAGCTGGCACAGCATGAATGGTCACGGTTGAAGGCCAACGACTCTCTGGAGTGCCGTAACTGCCATGATCTGGAGTACATGGATTTCACGGTGCAAAGTGCCAGAGCAGAGCAGGCACACTCCACCCTGTTGGCCAGCGGGGACAAGACCTGTATCGATTGTCACAAGGGGATTGCCCATCAGCTGCCGGACATGCAAGGTGTGGAGGGCTGGGCAGCCAGTGCGCAATAGACGTACCCACCGAAACCCGCTGCAGGGCGCTGTCATGAAGTACCAGCCTTGCAGCGGCAAGCTGCCTTCCCGAGCCGCATTCGTCAACGATGCGGCAATTTTGGCGTGACTATTTGATCAACTGTCGACATTTGTCAAGGTCCAGCTGCTCAGCGCCGGCATCAGCCGATTCTTCTTCATCGGATTCCTCGGCGTCGTCAATCAAGGCCTCACAGTCTGCCACATTGTAGGACGCCTCGCCGGGCTCAGCGCCATCCTCAGCTTGCAGTGCATCACCCTCTTCCGCATCACCACTTTCCTGAGACTCCTGCACAACCTCCTCGACCTTGTCCTCGTCGACAGCATCGGATTCCTGAGCCTGCGCTACCGCCGTGACAGCTGTCAGGGACGCTGCCAACAGCAGAGAGGTGGTGTAACTGATAACGGTCTTGCTCATTCATGGACCTCCATGGTTGCAATATTCACACGGTATCAGCGCAGATCGGTAACGTAGTCTCGCTGCAAATGTTACACGACCGCTCGTTCACCCTCCAGGCATCGACTTGAACCGTTATCGGGCAAAAACTACATGGTCCGATCGGTGTGAATTTCCACGGTTACCATCCGGGTACATGTTCATTCCCTGTCCCGCTTAGGACAAGGCCTTCCCGAAAATCTGTTTGACGAGGGATGCACCGAAATGTCCCCTTGCTCAAGCCATGGAGATTCAGCATGCCAACCGACAAGCAACTCGCCAATGATCTCGTACATACCAATAACGAGTACCAGAAACTGAAAGGTTCTCGTCTGGACAGCGACAAGACACCGAGAGAAACCCCAGCCGGCCAGGGTGCGGGAAGGCGTGGTTACAGCAAGCAACTGTTCGACGAATGGACCCGTGAAGAGCTCGTGACGCATGCCAGAACCCTCGGCCTCCAAGCCGACGAATCCAGTAGCCGGGAAGATCTGATCGAACAGATCGAGAGCAGAGATGCCACGATTGCGAGAGGCTCTGGCAGCTGAAGACTCCTTCACCGTAGCCAGGGCGACCAGCCCAGCTAGCGTTTCTTAAAGCACGTTGCCCGACTCCCGACTTTTTTGCGACCATATGCAAAAATCGGGCTTGGGCTTGGGCTTGGGCTTGGGCTTGGGCTTGGGCTTGGGCTTGGGCTTGGGCTTGGGCTTGGGCTTGGGCTTGGGCT
>CANLXI010000012.1 GCA_947495035.1 uncultured Granulosicoccus sp. | reverse complement strand
CAGGTGCGTCAGGTGCGTCAGGTGCGTCAGGTGCGTCAGGTGCGTCAGGTGCGTCAGGTGCGTCAGGTGCGTCAGGTGCGTCAGGTTCGTCAGGTTCGTCAGGTTCGTCAGGTTCGTCAGGTTCGTCAGGTGCGTCAGGTTCGTCATTGTCTCTGGCCGGACTGCTGATGGTGATGGTTTTGAGTTCCGGGCAGTCGGCGCTGGCTGATTCGTATTTCCTGCCCGAGGGGCAATGGCCGGGGCCTGCTTTGGGACAGTCGCTTCCAGACGATGAAGAGGTGCTGATGCCGCCGCATGTCTTTGACGATGGTCGCGGTTTGCCGGCGGGTCAGGGGAGTGCGAGCGAAGGGGCCGTGCTGTATGCGCAGCGCTGTGCTTCCTGTCATGGTAGTCAGGCACAGGGTGGGCGCTCTGTAGAGCTGCTTGGTGACAGGGCCACGCTCGGCACGCCCTATCCGGACAAGGGTATCGCAGTCCGCTGGCCGGCCGCTCCGGCCCTGTTCGATTACATCTACCGTGCCATGCCGCCGGATGAACCGGCGTCCCTGACGGTCAATCAGGTGTATGCCGTGCTGGCGCATCTCCTGGTTCTGAACGATTTGCTGGATGAATCGCAACTACTCGACGCTGCAACACTGGCAGCGATCGAGATGCCGAACCGGGAAGGATACCGTACGATCGCTCGTTGAGGACGGTACGACGGCACTGGTACCAATGTGCAATGTCTTCATTCGCAGGACACGCTAATGTGTACACTGATTCGATGACAACCGGAGGGGAGCAGAATATGACAACAAGTATCGCGAGCTTCAAACGCCTTGCATTGAGTGCTCTGTTGTTGTGTGTCTCGGCATTCTCGCTGGCTCTGGCAGACGACAGCGTGCGTGTGGGCGTGCTCAAATACGGTACGGTCAACTGGGAACTGAAAACGATGCAGCATCATGGTCTGGACAAGGCCAATGGTTTTACTCTGGAAATCGTGCCTTTTGCCGGGGGGGATGCCACTCGTATTGCCTTGCTGGGCGGTGAAGTCGATGTCATTGTCTCCGACTGGCTGTGGGTGTCGCGTCAGCGCTCGGAGGGCCGTGACCTGACCTTCGTGCCCTACAGTTCCTCGGTTGGTTCCATGATGGTGGCGGGTGACAGCAAGCTGCAGAGTCTGGCAGATCTCAAGGGACAGAGTATCGGCGTGGCTGGGGGCCCGCTGGACAAGAGCTGGCTGCTGTTGCAGGGAATGGCGCGGCAGGAGCACGGCATCGATCTGGCTGCAGAAAACGATATCGTCTTCGGTGCGCCGCCGCTGCTGGCCGAGAAGGCGCGCGATGGCGATCTGGATGTCGTGCTCAATTACTGGCATTACTGTGCCCGACTCGAGGCGGATGGTTTCCGTCGTCTGGTCAGCGCCGAAGAGGCTGCCAATGCCCTGGGTTCCAGCGGGGCTGTCTCTGCCATCGGCTATGTCTTTGCCGATGACTGGGCAAGTGGAAATCCGGCCGCCGCCTTCGTCAAGGCTTCACGCGAGACCAAGCAGATACTGCTCGAATCGGACGAGGAATGGCAGCGTCTGGCGGACAACGGCGATATCAAGGATGGCCCTGAAGCCTTGCGGGTGCTGCGGGATCGATTTCGTGAAGGCATCCCGACTCGCAGCCACGATGATGAGGTTCGTGATGCCGGCATCATCCATGGTGTGCTGAGCGAACTGGGTGGACGCAAACTGGTCGGTGATTCTGGCGAGATGGCCGAAGGCACCTACTGGAGTGGTGCCCCGCTATAATCAGGATGAGGCAACAGACGGCCCGGAGTGCTCCGTGATGCGCTCTCGCATCAGAACCTGGAGCCTGATCGGCCTGTCGCTGGGGCTGTTCCTGATCGTCTGGTCCGTAGTGGCCGTGTGGGCGAATGACAATACACTGCCGACCCCGTTGTCGGTCTGGCAGTCACTGCTCGTGGAGTTTCGTTCCGGCGAATTGCTGTTCCATCTGGGCGTCACCCTGCTGCGCGTGTTTGCCGCATTTCTGGTTGCCATGATCATCGGCTCGGCCATCGGTATCTGGCTGGGCATGCAGCCCCTTGCCGATCGTCTGGTGGATCCCTGGCTGATCCTGTTGCTCAATATTCCGGCACTGGTCATCATCGTGTTGAGCTATATCTGGTTCGGACTGAATGAGGCTGCGGCCATTGGTGCGGTGGCGCTGAACAAGATACCCAACGTCGTGGTGACCTTGCGTGAAGGTGCTCGGTCACTGTCAAGCGATTACGCCGAAGTAGCTGCCGTTTATCGTTTCGGATTCGGCAAACGACTGCGGCATGTCGTGCTGCCGCAGCTTCAACCCTTTTTTGCGGCGGCGACGCGGTCCGGAATCGCACTGATCTGGAAGATCGTTCTCATCGTGGAGCTGCTGGGCCGGTCCAATGGTGTCGGCTTCCAGATTCATCTGTATTTCCAGCTGTTCGATGTCGCCACCATTCTGGCCTACACTCTGGCGTTCGTCGCCGTGATGCTGTTGGTCGAGTATTTCCTGCTGCAGCCGCTCGACAGACATGCCAATCGCTGGCGGGCTGCCCGTGTCTGAGGGGCTGGGGAACGGGGGCTTGCGGGTTGCCATCCGGGGGCGTCGTTTCCGGCTGGATGACGGTGACAGTCTGCATGTGGTGGACAAGCTGGACTTTTCCCTGTCAAGGCATTCGTTTACCTGCATCGTCGGTCCATCCGGTTGTGGCAAGACGACAACCCTGCGCATGATTCTTGGATTGGACAGAGATTACGAGGGCGAGATCAGTCTGCCTGGCGACGGACCGGTGGCGGCGGTTTTCCAGGAGCCGCGTCTGTTGCCCTGGCGTACCGTTGAGCAGAATGTGCGCCTGGTACTGCCTGATTCCCGTCGCGGTGAATCGATTGACGAGCTGCTGCAGGAACTGGGTCTGACGGAGCTGCGCAGTTTCTACCCCAACCAGTTGTCACTGGGCCTGGCCCGGCGTGCGGCTCTGGCTCGAGCCTTCGTTCTGCAACCCCGGCTGCTGGTGCTGGACGAACCCTTCGTGTCGCTGGATGATGCGACGGCGCAGCGTCTGCGGGGCTTGTTGATGCGACTCTGGCGATTGCGTCCTGCCACCACATTGATGGTGACGCATAACGTCGAGGAAGCGGCGATGCTGGCCGATCGGGTGCTGCTGTTCAGCGACCGTCCTGCACGCATCGTGAAGAGCATTGACATCGATACGCCGCGTGACCAGCGACAAGGTGAGTTTCTGGCCGGACTGATCGCACAGCTGCAACCCTGAAGGCTGAATCAGGCGTCTGCAGTACGCCCGGCGCGGAAACGTCTGGCCGGGTTGTAGGCCCAGCTGGCGGTCAGGAAGAAGGCCACGGTGCAACCAATGACAATCAGCAGGGAGGTGGCATTGAATTGCCCGTAGAACGCAAATCGAATGGATTCCACCGCATGAGTGAACGGATTCCACTGGCACAACAGCGCCAGCCAGTCGCTGGATTCGCGCATTTTCCAGATCGGATACAGCGCCGATGACAGGAAGAACATGGGAAAGATCACGAAGTTCATGACGCCGGCAAAGTTCTCCAGCTGCTTGACCAGGGAGGCGATGACCAGACCCAGAGAGCCCAGTTGAATACCGGTGATGATCATGACCGGCAAGGCGCGCCACAGGCCCTCATAGGCGAAGTCGATGCCGACAAGCCAGGCCAGCAGCAGGAAGGTGCCGATCTGCATCAGTGACACCATGACGCTGGCCATGAGCTTGCACAGCAGCAGATACCAGCGTGGCAGTGGTGCCGTCAGCAATACTCGCATGCTGCCCATTTCCTGATCGTAGACCATGGACAGGGAAGACTGCATGCCGTTGAACAGCTGGATCATTCCGATGAGTCCCGGCACGATGTACACCTCATAGGTGATGTAGGTCTGATACGGCGGGATGATGGAAACACCCAGTGCGGCCCTGAAACCGGCTGCAAAGACGACCAGCCACAGCAGGGGTCGTACCAGAGCAGCGATGAAGCGTTCGCGCTGATGTATGAAGCGCATCAGCTCGCGCTTCACGATACCGGTCATGGCCAGCAAGTAATGCATCACGGGTGCATGACCTGATGCATGAGCTCGGACAGGTCCGTCACCTCGGCCGAGTGACACAGCCGCTGTGACGGTCCATCGTGATGGACTCGACCTTGATGCAACATCAGGACCCGATCGTTCTCGTGAATCTCATCGATCAGGTGGGTTGCCCACAACACCGCACAGCCCAGTGTATCGGGCAGCTCGCGTATATAGGCGATGAGTTCGGTGCGGGTGGGGATATCCAGACCGACGGTGGGTTCATCCAGCAACAGGATGCCGGGTTCATGCAGTGTTGCTCGCGCAATCTCGACTCGTCGACGATGACCGCCGTTGAGTGTGCGTACCTTGTGGTAGCGTCTGTCCAGCAAGTCCAGGCGTTGCAATGCAAGCTCTATCCGTTGGCGGGCTGTCTTGCGCTCGATGCCATGCAGCGCACAGAAGTACGCCAGATTCTGCTCCACACTCAGATCCAGGTCGAGTGTCTGTGACTGGAATACGATGCCCAGGGGAGCCAGAGCGGCTGCCCCCCGCAGTATCTGCTTGCCATTGATGCTGATTCTGCCGGAATCGGCAGCGAACAGGCCGCAGATCAGGGAGAACAAGGTGCTCTTGCCAGCACCGTTGGCACCGAGCAACATGACACGTTCGCCAGCGTCAATGCGAATGGAGACATCGTCAAGGGCTTGTCTGTTGCCGTAGCTGAAGCACACCTGATGAATGTCCAGCGCCGTGTCGCCCGGATTCTGCAGCGATGCAGTGCTGCTGTGGCTTGTCCTTGCTGGGTGGCTGACACTCATGGTTGATCCAAAATAACATGTTGCGCGCCATGAAGTGTGCGCAGTAGTGTGTACGGAGTGCTCGAAGTCGGTCTTCTGGGCCTAAAAACGAATAGTCAGGTTATCACCACATGAGTAGGATGAGAGCATTATCCATTTGCCTGGTCGGTTTGCATGAGTGATCTATCGCAGGTGCTGATTATCGATGACCATCCCTTGTTCCGGGAAGCCTTGAGCTCGGCCCTGAAGTTGGCCTGTCCGAGTGTTTCCTCCTGTGAGGTCAGCACGCTGGAGGAAGCTGTCAGTGTGCTGGAGGCCGATCGCGATTACGACATCGCCCTGCTGGATCTCAACATACCCGGAGTCAGCGGCTTCGAGGGCCTGCTGCGCCTGAGAACCCTGCATCCGCGTTTACCGGTACTGGTGGTCTCCGGGCTGGAGAACGAGCAGATCATCGATGAAGCCATTACCTATGGGGCGGCAGGCTTTCTGCCGAAGTCTCTGGGGCGGGAGGTCCTTGCCAGCGCCATAGACGTCATCATGGCCGGAGGCATCTACGTCCCCGACAGGCTGGTCAACAGCCAGGAAGTGGACGTGTCCAGCGACAAGGCACGCATCATCGAACGTTTGCTCAGTCTGACCCCGCAGCAGTTGCGGGTGTTGTTCATGCTGCGTGAGGGTCTGCTGAACAAGCAGATTGCCTATGAGCTGGATGTCGGAGCCACCACAGTCAAGAAGCACGTGTCCGAGATACTGCGAAAGCTTTGCGTGCACAGTCGCACCCAGGCGGTCATCGAGGTGTCCAAGCTTGATCAGGATGAACTGTTCGATGTGGAGAAGCGCTTTCTCGGGTGACGTTGGTCAGCGAACCAGCAGGTCAGCAGAGCAGCAAGTCAGCAGAGCTGCAAGTCAGCAGAGCAGCAAGTCAGCAAGTCAGCAAGTCAGCAAGTCAGCAAGTCAGCAAGTCAGCAAGTCAGTATCTCAATAAGGAAGTAGGAACGTGAGGAAGTAAGGAAGCACAATCAGGCACGCAGGATGCGCCCGACCTTGGCAACGACTCAGGTGGCTGGCTCGACGGCCCGGGTTCGCAGATGCATCAGCAGTGCACGCAGCTGGGCAGGCTTGACCGGCTTCGGCATGACTTCCAGCCGGCCCTGATCGGCCATTTTCCAGAGCCGGTCAGAGGGAGCAGCGGTGACCACGACGGCCGGCACGCGGCGGCCGGTCAGCTGGCGCACGATGCGTATGATCGAAGTACCGCGTTCATTGTTGTCCAGATGCTGATCGGCGATGATCAGATCCGGTTCCCAGCTCTTGTCATTGTTCAAGGCGTCCATGGTCTCCTGAGCGCTACTGGAGAGTCTGAGGTCGCAACCCCATTGACTGAGCAGGGTGTCCATGGCCTTGAGTGCCGTCAGATCGTTCTCGATCAGCAGGATACGCGTATTGGCCAGCTGGGCGTTGCTGAGCAGATCGGCCGGGCGAGCGGTGCCAAGCAGTCTGGTGGGCTCTCGATAAGGCAGGGTCAGCTTGAAGCAGGAGCCGTGACCGACCCGTGAGTTGAGGGTCAACTGCAGCTCCAGGGCGTTGACCATGCGCTCCACAATGGCAAGCCCAAGGCCCAGCCCGGCAAAGGAGCCATCCAGTTCATTCTGCCCGGGGGCACAGCGGTTGAACTCGATGAAGATTTCCTTGAAGCGATTCGGCTCGATGCCGATGCCGGTATCGGCAATTCTGACATGTACCTTATCCCCGTGGCGTCCGGCGATCAGCAGTGCGCCGCCTTCTCGGGTATAGCGCAGGGCATTGGTCACGATATTCTGTATGGTGCGACGCAACATGGTGGGGTCGGACCAGACATGCAGGCCGCTGTGCCTGACCCGGAGGTCGAGATTGCGAACCCTGGCAATCGGTTCGAAATCCGAGGCGATGGAGTCGAACAGCTGATCCAGTGAGACCGTCTGCCATCGGGGGTGCACATCACCGGCATCCAGTCTGGACATGTAGAGCAGATTGCGCAGCAGTTCGTCCATGGTTTCCAGCGAGTGCTCCACCTGGGCGCAGAGACGCGAACCTTCCGCGCTGGTCTGGGCGGAACTGAGGGTGGACATCAGCAGCAGGGCCGTATTCAGTGGTTGCAGTACATCGTGGCTGGCCGCCGCCAGAAACCGTGTCTTGGACAGATTGGCCTGTTCAGCCGCATTCTTGGCCTTGATCAACAGGTGGTTGGTACTCTCCAGATCGACCAGCGTGCTGGACAGTTCCGTGGTTCGTCGACGCACCTGTTCTTCCAGACCGATGGCTGTCTGGAACAGTGAATAGGCATTTCCCTGTTGATCCATGGAGCGCTCGACGCGTTCCATCAGTGCCTTGTTGATCTTGCGCAGTTTGCGCAGCTCTTCCTGCTCCTCGTCACCCATGTTCAATAGCGTTCCGATGGTCCGGGGGTGCCAATGGCCACACCGGTAATGGTCTGGTTGTCATGCAGCGAATTGTGCTGTTCGCCGTAGGCGTTGAAGCCGACGAAATTCTTTTCCCGATACAGTGACGTGATGCGATGGGTGGTCTGACGGTTACGGGCATCGAGTTTGCGAGAGATGCAATCGAATCCGAATATCAGATCGATGGGGCCGATTTCCGTTTCGATCGACTCGATGGCCTGGCGTGACGAGGCAACCATGCCTTCGGAGCGTGCCACGGTCAGTACCAGACCGTTGTCGATGGCGCAGAAGAAGGTCAGAGACTGGTCCTCATTCAACCGCTGGATGGATCGGCAGTAGTAGCGCCCACCGAAACGCACGATGACCGAATAGGAGGCAAAGCTGCCGGCATCGAGTTCATCGATACTCATGCCGATGGCGTTGGCATAGGCGATGGCAGCCGGTTCGGCATTGAACTCGTTGACACAACGCAGTTCGGGGTTGGCCTCGGTGACCACCAGCTTGTGTTCTGTCGGCACGAAGTTGTTGTTGGTGAATATCCGGTAGGGCAGGCGACATTGAATCAGTGTCAGCACGGCGGCGTTCTGCATGGTGCGTAGATTGCTGATCTGCCAGGTTGTGGTGAACTGCAAGTCGTCTCCTGCTGAACCGCCGATCAGCGGGATGCCGTCCAGGCCACGGTCAATGGCGACAGTGACTCTCTCTTCCGAATAGGACAGGCCGTCAATCAGATTCATGGCAAACAAGCCGTGGTGATCGATTTCCGGACCCAGCGTCAGCATGAAGCGATTACGAATGTCGGCAGTGAGTTTGGCCACGGTGTCCATCCCCATGCTGGCTACGCCCGCCATGACCATGGTGGTGGTGGAGAACCAGCGCTTCGGTAGCAGCGTGGCGATGAAGCCATGCTCCTGCATGCCGTCAGGCGTCACTTCACCGCTGCTGGAGCAGCCACAGAAGTTCAGACCAGGGGTCAGCTCTGCCAGACTGGATACGATGTCCGCAGCCATGTGACGAGTGGGCGAGAACCAGATGATGGCCAGTTCAACCTCCCCCGATCGCGCAGCTTCCGCCAGAGATTGACACAGTTCGGCAGTGCTGGCGGTTTCACTCCACAGCACCTGTATGTCGCTGGCATAGCGGCGTTTTCTGACAGACTGTGAAGCAGAAAGGTCCACGACAGTTCTGGACTGTGGTCACGATGAGTGTACCCTTGAGTGTGTCATAAACAGCAGGCACCGGACAATCGAATCTCGCCGTTCCTGTGGCGGGCTCGAGGCCGGAATTACAGACAATCAGGGAAATTCGGTATCGATGAGCGAGCAGACAGACCAGACAGGGGACAAGCCCTCGAATGATCGGCCCGATGAGGTGCTGGCCGGGGTGGCTGCCGATGCCTGGCAGGCCTTCAATGCGATGGAAACCACCAAGCGGCGTCATTTCGAGCAACTGGAAGTGCTGGAGAACCGCAAGAAGAACTACAACATCGAACCGAGTGAGAAAGATCGAGCCTTGCTGGCCGGACTGCTGCGGGATCACGATGAACAGGTGGCGCGATTCAGTGAGGCAAGCCTGTCACTCAAGCAACGCGATGCAAGCGCGCACCTGGCCTTGTTCGGCTATATCGCGCTCATCAGCAGCGAGGCTGAAAAGCGGCGAACGACGCATTGAAGACCCCTGTTCCGCCAAACATGTTGTTCGCAGGCACCTGGTGAGGTGTCACGGCTCGATTGCCCTGAGCTCCACTCGCCGATTGGCCCGCCGCCCGGCAGCTTGCGCGTTGTCATAGGCGGGTGAGGTCTCGCCCAGCCCGCGTACCACTATCTGGCTTTGGGCGACACCTCGCAATCCGAGGTAGTGACGGATGGTTCGGGCGCGGGTTTCCGACAGAGCCTGGTTGTGCTCCACGCGGCCTGCATTGTCGGTATGGGTGCTGATCTCGAAACGGGTGTCGGGTAGTCGCTGCAAGGCACGCGCGACACGGTCCAGTGCGGTTCTGGCGGCCACATCCAGATAGCTCTGCCCGCTTCTGAAACGGATACCGGACAACATGACAACGTCTCGGGAGTCGCAGCCGAGGGCTCGCAGAGGCTGCAGCGGCGTTTCACTCGGTCGTCTCTGTCGCGCGGGGTCGGGCAATCGGCTGGCCAGCAACTGGGGAGTGGCCAGTGCCGTCACCTGGCTGTCTACCGGTAGACAAATGTCACGATAGTCCGGGATCTCATCGCCATCCACATCCGGGGAACAGGCATCACTGAAGGCATCAGGCAGACGGCAGGCGCTCACAAGGGCGGCGTCGAAATCCGCGGAGAGCGGCCGCAACGAGAAACGCAGCGTCAATGGTGGCAAAATTCCGCCGCTCTGCTGATAGGTAAGCAATGGTCCACTGCGGCTCCAGCGCCCCTCTGCCTCGCCATCGAGGCTGCCGAAATCGAGCAATCGAGCGTTGTCGGGCAGCATCCAGCTGATGCTCCATCGCATGCTTGCCGGATCATCGGACTGCACCGCGGCGTGCTCAGTCGCGGCGTTCAGCTGGAAAACGCCCGGTTCGGGTTCCGCAAGGCCCTCGCCGTAACGGTGTCGGAAGCGAGTCAGGGCGCTCCCCGACCAGAGTGACAGCCGGTCGGGTGAGCGTTCGTGTGCACTGGCGAAAGTCAGCCACTCCGGCCCCGAGAAGCGCATCTCGAGGGAGGTGCGTTCAGTCGGTAGTGGCACAACCAGTAACTGATCATCGCTGATCAGGCCATGCTGCTCCACATAGCTGCGGCCATCCGACTGGAGCATGATCAGTCGGTCAGACAGACTGTCTGCCCATGCCTGGCCGCCAGCCAGGCAGGACAGGAGGATCAGAAAAGGGTGACGGCTTGTCCGGTTGATCCTGTCTCGGGATACCGCATGCGCTGCCCTCATGCGTGATCGGCTGCTGCCGTGCAGCAAGGGTGTACGAGCGTTGTCATGGCTGAGTGAATCGAAGAAGGCGGCGCTCAGTCGAGTTGAGCTTGGTACACTTGGGCCCATCGCAAAACCCGCGACGGCGGACGTTAGAGAATAGACCACTTTCACATGTCGAAACAAACCTGGCTTACCGGTATCACTACTTCGGGCACACCTCACCTGGGTAATTATGTGGGTGCCATTCGGCCGGCGGTGGAAGCCAGCCGCAACCCGGAGCGTGGGGGATTCTATTTTCTGGCGGATTACCACGCCATGATCAAGAATCAGGATCCGGTGCTGCTGCGCGATTCCCGCCAGCAGATCTCGGCCGCCTGGCTGGCGCTGGGGCTGGACACCGAACGCGCCACGTTCTATCGCCAGTCGGATATTCCGGAAATCATGGAGATGACCTGGATGTTGACCTGTCTGACAGCCAAGGGCCTGATGAACCGGGCCCATGCCTACAAGGCGGTCGTGCAGGAAAATCTCGACAACGAGGCCGCAGACCCGGACAAGGGTATCACCATGGGCTTGTTCAGCTACCCGATACTGATGGCGGCTGACATCCTGATGTTTCGTGCCACGCACGTGCCGGTGGGGCGTGACCAGACGCAGCATCTGGAGATGGCGCGTGATATTGCGCAGCGCTTCAATCACCATTACGGCGATCTGCTGGTCATGCCGCAAGCGGTGGTTGATGACAAGGCATCGGTGTTGGCCGGACTCGATGGACGCAAGATGAGCAAGAGTTATGGCAATACCATTCCCTTGTTCGAGACGGCCAGGAAGCTGCGTAAATCGATCATGAAGATCAAGACCAATTCGCAGGAACCGGGCGAACCGAAGGATCCGGAAGGCAACACCCTGTTCGAGATCTATGAGGCCTTCGCCAGCGAGGAGCAGGCGCAGGCCATGCGTCAGGCCTATGCTGATGGTATCGGCTGGGGTGATGCCAAGCAGCAACTGTTCGAACTGGTGGATGGCGTGCTCGCCGAGCCGCGGCAACGCTACGACGAACTGATGGCCAACCCGGCAGAGATCGATGCCGTTCTGAACACGGGTGCCGAGAAGGCGCGCGCGTTGAGTCGACCCATGCTGGATGAGATGCGGCGTGCGGTAGGTGTTGCATGAATCCGGTTCTGGTCAATCGTTGGCGAGGCAATGCCATTGAAAGTCGTCATCGCGGATCGGTAGCGGTGGTTGAAGCGTCGGGCCGTGTCATCGCGGCGATGGGGGATGTGCAGCGCGCCGTGTTCCCGCGTTCGGCCATCAAGTTCCTGCAGGCCATCCCCTTTGTCGAAAGTGGTGCCATCGACGCCTTCGGGCTCGATGATCGGCATGTCGCGCTGGCCTGCGCCTCGCACAATGGCGAGCCGATTCATGTCGGCCTGGCCCAGGACTGGCTGGAACGTATCGAGTGCGGGCATGATGATCTGGAGTGTGGTGCAACCTTGCCGATGCATCAGGCGACTCAGTTCGAACTGATGTCGGAAGGGCGAGGTCCGCAACGCATTCACCACAACTGCTCGGGCAAGCACCTGGGGTTTCTGTCCACCTGCAAGCATCGCGGCGAACAGACAGGCAATTACCGTCTGTACAACCATTCGGCGCAGCAACGCTGGTTCGAAGTGCTGGAGAGCGTCAGTAATACCCGGGTGGCACAACTGCCCTGGGGCTACGATGGCTGCGCCATTCCCACGCTGGCCATTCCGTTACAGCGTATCGCACTGGCCATGGCACGATTCGGGGATGTCTCACGCTTCACTGGTGAACGCCGGACAGCGGTTGAACGCATACACGCGGCGGTCACCAGCAATCCCTACATGGTGGCCGGCAAGGAGCGACTCTGCACGGCCCTGATGGAAAGGCTGGCTCCTCACATTCTGGTGAAGGTGGGTGCTGACGGTGTCTACACGGCCGTCATACCAGAGCATGGCCTGGGTATCGCACTGAAGATCGATGATGGCAATGATGCGGCAGCCCGTGTGGCACTCGGCGCGGTCCTGCAGAGCCTGGGTCTGCTGCCTTCCGACGAGATCAAGGTGCTGGGTGAATATCTGCGTCCTTCTGTCACCAATTCTCGCGGTGAAATCATCGGTCGCGTCGAACCATCGTCGGACTGGGAGTCGCTCAACGCGTGAGCGGGGCTTCCTCACAGCTCAGCAGGGCCTGATAGTCGGCCTGTTCCTGTACGCTGCCGTGTTCAGCCAGCTGTTGCTTGAGTTGCGCCAGTCTGCGTAATCGAATCATCTTCTGGTACTGCGTGGCCTGACGTTCCCGGTCCAGCATGTCAAGGTCCAGACTTGCATATCGATCCTGCAACTGCTGCAGTTGCCGGTATTCCGGCAGCCGTTCCGTCTGTTCGGCTATTTCCCGGAGCAGTCCATCAGCAGCCATCTTCTGGTAGGCGGCGGTATACGGTCCCATCAGCTCCGGCCATTGTCCGACCAGTCGGTATTGCAGCTGGTACTGCAACTGCTGCATCTGCTGCTCCAGCGACAGACGCTCACCAGCGAGAGAGTCAAGTGCCTGATCGGCATCCGCCAGTGCCTGTCGCAGGTTGTTTCGGGTGTCATCGTTCAGAGCCACGTCATGACGCGTGGCCAGGTTGCGAAACAGGGCGGCATACTCATTGTCCGGCAGGCTGGCAGATGTGGGTAGCCAGCGCAGATACCAGGGTTGCCACTGATCCAGATAATCTTCACTGGTCGAACGCGACAGATCGGTGCTGTAGGCTTCTTCCAGCGTATACAGATGGGCCTCACGCAGGGTGGTGGTGCCATCCTTGTTGCGGTCGGGGTCGCGACCGATGATGTCACCGCCACGCTCCCGACCGGACAGGGCCGCGAAGAAGAATGTGGTGTAATCGCGGTAGTCATCGGTGTCGATACTGGCACTGCAACCTTCGGCCAGACGATAGGCGGATTCCGCCGTGAAGCCGCAGCGGGGAGTCTCGCTCAGCTCGCTGCCCTGCGCAGAATCGGCGTAGGCCAGTCGATGGAATCCACCTGAATAGCATTGTGTGAAGACGAAACGAAAGGCCGAGCGCTGCGGTTCAAGCAGTTCGTGCAACTCGCTGGCACTCAGGGTGGTGTCGTCCCACAGGTTCAAGGTCACTTCATCGGGGGTGGTGTAGGACTGGCTGCCATGGCCGTTGTAGACGAGCAACAGTTCTTCGTCCTCGCCGCGTTCGAAAATCTGGCGCAAGCGAGGCTCCAGCTCATTGCGCCGAGTACTGCCAAGCACCTCGGCTACCTCGTTCTCCCGGTAACGCCGGTTTTCCAGTCCCCAGTCGCCGAAGACTCTGGCCAGAGCCTCCAATGGAGAGGATTGGGTCGAGGGGTCAACCATGTAATGCACATCTGGCCCTGCTTCCCTGCCATCGGTGAAGTAGGTGGAGACGCTCAGACCCTGCGCCTGCAGTATGCCCTGAACCCATTTGACGTTGAGCTCGATCTGACCCTGCGAGCCCTGCAGATTGTATCCGCCGCCGATCAGCAGTGCGTCATCGGCTCGGACGCTTGGTGCCGAAAGCGACAGGTAAAGGGCTGCGGCAGAACACAGCAGTAGAGACTTGCGCATCAGCGGCTTCCACGAAAGAATCTGCCCAGTAGCAGATCGAACAGACGACAGGCCACGGCCAGCAGCAGCCCTGTGCCCAGCAGGGTCGGCAAGGCAGCCGGGACGGATGGCATGAGACTGCTTGCCAGCGCAAGGGCCGCAAGCGGCAGCAGGATGCCACGAAACCACCAGGTGATGCGCAAGCGGGACATCAGCAGATGGTCCAGTGCGGCCAGTATGCCGGCAGGCACTGCCACGATCAGGCTGCGCTGATAGCCGTCAAGAAAGTGTTGCAGCAGGACGCGTTTGGGTAACTGCGTCCAGGCTTCCAGTTGCCAGGCATCTGCCGTGAAATACGCCAGCAGAGTACTGCTCAGCACAAATGCCGGCCAGGCCAGCAGGCTGATGACAGACACCAGCAGCAGAAGGTAGAGCCAGGCAGTTCGGCGGTAGGCAGTCATGAGGCGTCAGGAGTGATGCTGGGTACCGGGCCCGTCGCCCTTGGACACGATGAAGGAGCCGATGGCCAGATAGTCCAGACCGGTGGAGTAGAAACAGCGAATGGCATCGCGTGGGGATTCCACGACAGGCTCTCCCTGAATGTTGAAGCTGGTGTTGAGCACGACCGGCACGCCGGTTCGCTGACCCAGTTGGCTGATCAGCTCATGGTACAGCGGATTGGTTTCCTTGCGAACGGTCTGCAGGCGTGCACTGCCATCCACGTGGGTAATGGCCGGCAACAAGGCCTGCTTGTCTTCACGCACCTGGCAGACCTTGAGCATGAACGGGGCTTCCACTGACAGGTCGAAGAACTCACTGGCAGCTTCAACGGTCGCCGATGGTGCAAACGGGCGATAGGCTTCCCGGAACTTCACCTCGCTGTTGATCTTGGCCTTCATGTCCGGATACGCCGGGTTGGCAAGGATGCTGCGCGCGCCCAGGGCACGCGGTCCGATTTCCATGCGCCCCTGAAACCAGCCAAGGATATTGCCCTGTTCCAGCAGATCGGCGGTGTCGGCTGCGATATCCTGCGACCGCTGGTAGGGCAGCTTGCACTGTCGGAGCAGGGCTTCGATCTCGTCATCGTCGTAGGCATTGCCGATATAGGGGTTGTCGTGTACTGCCGAACGAGGTTCCCCCAGCACCTGATTCAGCACGGTATAGGCCGCGCCGATGGAGGTACCGTTATCGCCGGCAGCCGGCATGATGTAGACATCCTCGAAGCCGGCCTCGCGCAGCAGGCGTCCGTTCATGACACTGTTCAGCGCCACACCGCCGGCAATGACCAGGTAGGGGGCCTGAGTGCGTTGTCTGAGAACGGCTGCCATGGACAGAGCGCATTCCTCCAGCACTTGCTGGAACGCGGCGGCCACATCCTGGTGATGTGGTTCGAAGTCGCCATTCAAGGGCCGGGGCTTGCCGAAGCACTGGTGAAACAGATCCGAGCATCGGCGATAGCCCCAGTACTGGTAACTGAAGTAGTCGAGATTGACGTGCAGTCGTCCCTGTTCATCTACCGATACCGTCTTGCGAGCCTGTTCGATGAAACGCGAGGCATCGCCCAGTGGCGCCAGCCCCATGGTCTTGCCTTCGTCATAGTTGGGCTTGAAGCCGCAGAATTCGGTAACGGCCTCGTAAACCGATCCCAGGGAGTTCGGAAAGAAGCTTTCGTTGAAACAGTTGACGTCATTGCCGCGGCCCTCTCCCAGCCAGGCGCAAGCCCACTCACCGGAACCATCGAGCGCCATGATGGCGGCATGCTCATGAGGGCAGACGTAGAAGCTGCCGGCAGCATGGGATAGATGATGCTGCACCTGATGGACTGTCGGTTGCGAGCCAGCGGGCCAGTGGCTGCGCAGCCAGGATTTGAAGCGCCTTTGCTTGAAGATACCAGCGACGAGCTCGTGCTTGATGAAGGGCAGGCTCTTGTGCGGGGCCTTCAGCGCATAAAGGGTCTTGGTCAGCCACTGGTGGGTCGGCTTGATGGATACCGCAATGTGGTCGATGTCGGCGTAGTCGATACCGGCGTAATCCAGGCATTGCCGGATGGCCAGTTCGGGAAAGGCACGGGTGTGCTTGTCGCGCGAGAAGCGCTCCTCTTCCAGGGCGACCACCAGTTCGCCGTCGCGTACGATGCAGGCGCTGGTGTCATGGAACCAGGTATTGAGTCCGAGAATGATCATGGTGCTTCCCTAGGCCGCCGAACGGAGCCGGGTCCTGGCTGTCTGTTTGATGCGTTCCAGCGTACGTAACGCGTGTCCACCGGGATTGTCTGCGTAATGCGTGAGATGCCAGACCGGTTCGCTTTGCGGGTGCCAGCGTTCGGCCCAGGGCGGAGCGGTGACCAGGCTCAAGGTCGTCAACTGCTGCTGCATGGCATGTTCGGCCGTGTCCTGAAGCAGTAGAGAGCCGGGTGAGAATTGGCTGAAACGCTCGTCATAGGCGATTTTCAGCAAGCTCAGGCAGCTGTCGGTCTGCAAGGCGTACTGCGCGGCAATGCACTGCTCGTCCAGCCACAACAGGGCGATGAGCGGTTGCAGGCCGGCATATTGCGGATTCAACAGCTGTTCGTAGAAGCCTTGCAGCGAGGCAGATGTGGCAATGGCGGTCGCTATGCCCCGTTCACCCTTCCAGCCGGAGGCTTCCAGAGTCAGAAAGTGCTGCAGGGCCGCTTGCAACTCATCGCTGCCGGTCAGCCACTGTGTGCGAATCTGCCCCTGCTCCTGCAGTTTGACGCGCAGTCGTTTCAGATTGCGGCGCAGTTTGCCACTGCCGGGCGACTGTTCGGCAGTCAGGTCGAACCAGGCCGATTGTCGCGCCATGCGCTGTTGCCACTGTGGATTGCCATCGGTACAACGGACCAGCGCGGAGCGCTGCGGCACATTGCCGATGTGCCAATCCCATTGTGCATCGCCAGCCAGTGCCAGCGCGTGGCGCACGGCTTCCTGTACGTCTGCATTGCTCAGCGAGGGCGACACGAGCACGTCACCGAGCGTCAGGTGGTCATGCATCGGGGCCTGGAAGCGATGTCGGTGCAGGCGCGCCTGCCAGGGGAGCAGCAGCACCAGCTTCTCATCGTGGTAGACGCAGGCGCATTCCACCGGCTTTTCCAGCAGATGCGTTGCTGCGGCCAGCAACCAGTCCGGATGTTGGTAGAAGCGAGCTTCAGTCTGTGCAGCAAACAGTTGCGGCCAGGTACTGCGTGCGATGAAGTCTGGGCTCAGTCGCTCCAGACGTGACGTGACTGCAGGATCGGACATGCGGGCGGGATAAGCCTCTCATCATTCTGGCTGACTGAATTCATGGCTTTTATCGGCTGACATGGCGCTGACTTCAGTGGCTGCTGCGCACCTGCGCGGCGCTGACCGCGATTATATTGACGACATCGTCGATACTGCAGCCACGACTCAGATCGTTCACAGGCTTTGACAATCCCTGCAGAATCGGACCGATGGCCTGGGCGCCACCAAAGCGTTCGATCAACTTGTAACCGATGTTGCCAGCGTCCAGCGACGGAAAGATCAGCACATTGCAGGGGGCATCAGTGGCCTGCTCCGGTGCCTTGCGAGCCAGGATGTCGGGCATGACGGCAGCATCGAGCTGAACCTCGCCCACGATACGCCAGTCAGGGCGCTTCTCCCGAGCCAGTGTGGTCGCCTGACTGACCTTGCTGACAGCCGCATGCCGGGCGCTGCCGCTGGT
The DNA here is from genome assembly GCA_947495035.1 of uncultured Granulosicoccus sp. Taxonomy (GTDB): domain Bacteria; phylum Pseudomonadota; class Gammaproteobacteria; order Granulosicoccales; family Granulosicoccaceae; genus Granulosicoccus. The sequence continues at coordinate 180,754 of CANLXI010000012.1, read as the reverse complement.
GGAAAACGACAACATGGCCACTTCCGGGGTGATGCCGGTGAGCTGTCTGGCCGTCTCCCCTGTGGATACGGCAATATCGGCCAGTTGCTGTGCATCGGGATCGATCACCAGCGCGCAGTCGCCAATGAGCATGACATCCCTGACCGGGTGTTCGGGCCTGAGCAACATGATGAAGCAGCTCGACACCAGGGATTCAGCATCGCGTGGGCCCACATGGCGCACGGCGTTGCGTACGACCTTTGCGGTGGAGGTGATGGCGCCAGCCACACAGGCGTCGGCATCCCCTTCGTTGACCATCAGGCAGGCAAATGTCACCGGGTCTTGCAGCGCATGGGATGCCTTGTCCGCGGTCATGCCACGGTCCGCCCGCTTGGCGACCAGTGCAGCAACATAATGCTCGCGCCGAGTGAAGGTCGACGGATCCACGATCTCGATGCCCTCCAGTGACAGACCCAGCTGCTCGGCCGCTGCCTGCAGCTGTGAGGCCTGTCCCAGCAGAACCGGATCGGCAAGGCGCTTCTGACGAGTCTGCACGGCCGCGCTCAGAATACGACTGTCACCGGCTTCGGGAAGGACCACGCGGCGCGTCGTGCGGCGTGCGGCATCCAGTACACGATCAAATGCAGACATCGACTTCAGCTTCGTCAGGGGATGATGGATTCTAGGACAAACAGTGCCACAGTTCCTATTGAGCGCCCAGCCGGTTAAGCTTCGTCCCATGAATGCAATCGATGAACCGTATCTGACAACTCGGGAACTGGCCGAGCTGCTGCGTATCAAGGAACGCAAGGTGTACGACATGGCAACCCATGGCGATGTACCCTGTGTGCGGGTGGTGGGAAAACTGCTGTTTCCTCGCGCCGAGATCATGCAATGGATCGACGCTTCACGTTCCGGGCCTCAAACCGCGGCCGAGGTGAGTCTTCCACCGACGGTACTGGGCAGTCACGATCCTCTGCTCGACTGGGCGCTGCGAGAGTCGGGCAGCGGTCTGGCGGCCTTTCTGGATGGCAGCGCCGATGGACTGCAACGCATGGCTGCTCTGGAAGGCGTCGCCTGTGCCACTCATATTCACGAGGAAGACGGCTGGAATGTCGCTACCGTCAAATCACGATTCGAACATCGGAATGTGGTGCTGGTGGAGTTTGCGCAACGGGTACGAGGTCTGATCGTGGCAGGTGACAATCCCTTGCAGCTGAGTGACATGGCCTCGCTTGCGGGTCACCGGGTCGCCCGGCGGCAGAGCAGTGCCGCCAGTCAGCAACTGTTCGAGCAGCTGCTGGCCGAGGCAGGGGTGGCCGATGATGCCGTGTCGCGTTTCGACGACTGTGCACGCACCGAAGATGAGCTGGGCATGCAGGTGTTTGATGGTCATGTCGACGTGGCCTTCGGGCTGCAATCGGTCGCATCACGGCTGCGACTGGGTTTTCTTCCGCAACTCGAAGAACGCTTCGACCTTCTGGTCTGGCGTCAGGCCTGGTTCGAACCACCGTTTCAGGCGCTGCTGCGTTTCATGGAAAGCGATGCGTTCCGGGACAAGGCGGCAAGGCTGGGCGGATACGACATCTCCAATCTGGGGCGGGTGCACTTCAACGCACGCTGAGCGGCAGAGCGGCAGAGCGGCAGAGCGGCAGAGCGGCAGAGCGGCAGAGTCGCGCCACCGGTCTCACCGGTCTCACCGGTTCAGCAAGCTTCAGGACGAGATTGTGCTGATCAATGATCCGTGTCAGTTGGCGATAGCATCGGTGACCCATCGGCGAATGGATTCCCTGTCCTTCATGCGAAAACCGACATGGCTGCCGATCAATGTGCCATCGCGATCGAACAGGTAGGAGGTCGGCATGCCGGGTACCTGATGCCGACTCGCAAGCAGACCGGTCGGATCGAAGACCACATCGAAGGGGACCTGGTAGCCATTCAGAAAGGCCTCGGCGTCGGTGCGTTGTTCATCGACATTGACGGCCACGATGGCCAGCGCATCGCCCTGGGACTCTGCCATCTCGGCCATGAAGGGAAAGGAGGCGCGACAAGGCGTGCACCAGGAGGCCCAGAAATCCAGATAGACGACCCTGCCGCGGTAGTCAGCCAGGTCGAATTGCTCGGCATCGATCAGTTGTCGGGAAAAGGACTCGCTGCTGCCGAACAGCAACAGTGCAATGACCAGACATTGGTGACAAGGCTTCATGAGAAGCACCGGTATGCAACGGTTTTCGACTGCGGTGCGCACAGACCCGTGCAGTCCGAGCCCGTTGACTGACAAGCAGTTGACGGTGCGAATTTCCAATGGGCACGCACCTGTCTCGGCGCCAGGGCCCTGGATCTGACTCTGCTGGACATGATCTTGTGTGGCGGCAAGGGGTTCTCCTTGCTGCAACACTTGCGCCAGTGCGGGGATCGTCCCCGCTCATCATTCTTGCAGCACTGCTTACCGAGTGAGCGTTCTCCGCGGCAACCCGATTCAGGGTTGCACAGCGTTGGGGAAGAACAGTTGCTGACCGTCGATCTTGAACGCCGCGATGGCTTGCTGGCCTTCAGAGCCTGTCAGCCAGTTGATGAAGGTCTGGCCTGCTTCGGCCTTGACGTTGGCGTGTCTTTCCGGATTGACGAGGATCACGCCGTACTGGTTGAACAGGCGTTCATCGCCTTCCACGACGACCTGATAGTCGCCCTTGTTGCCAAAGGCAATCCAGGTGGCGCGGTCGGTCAGTACATAGGCACTCATGCCGGTACCGGCGTTGAGAGTGGCGCCCATGCCGGAGCCGGTTTCCCGGTACCAGTCACCGGAGGCGGCCTGCGCATCGACATTGGCCATTTCCCACAGACGCAGCTCTGCCTTGTGGGTGCCGGAGTCATCGCCGCGAGAGGCGAACGTGGAGCGGGTCTCGGCGATGGATGCCAGTGCAGCAGCGATATCGGACCCGCCCTGTATGCCTGCAGGGTCCTCTGCCGGACCGACCAGAACGAAGTCGTTGTACATGACATCAAAGCGTTCGACTCCCTGGCCGTCGGCCACGAATTGCTCTTCGGCAGCCTTGGCGTGGACCAGCAATACGTCGCCATCGCCATTGCTGGCATTCTTGATGGCCTGGCCGGTACCAACGGCCACGACCCGCACATCAATGCCTTTGGCCTCTGTGAACTGCGGCAGGATGGCATCCAGCAAACCGGAATTCTGCGTGGATGTGGTGGACTGCACCACGATGAAAGGGTTGTCCGCATGGCTGCTGGACAGACCCGAGAGGATCAGGGCTGATCCGATCAGAAGCGTTTTGAGTGGTTTGGACAAGAACATGTTTGTGCCGTCTTCTGCTGCGATGAATGGAAATTAACACATCAAAACATCGCAAAACAACAGAAAAAGACAGCCGAATCTGACTGTTCAAGACAGATAAATGCTATATATTGCAGTTCAAGTGGTAGGATTCGTACCCGCGCGGGCATGACGAGCCCTTCCCGGCGAGACACGACGACGGCCGTGATCGCCGGGAAATGGTGTCAGATGGCGGTCAACAGCAGGAAACTCAGGTAGGCCAGATAGCCGCCGAGCAGCAGTCCCCCTTCGCGGCGTGTGATTCGCCAACCGGTCACGGCCATCCACAGCAGCAGAACGGTGGCCGCCAACATGACCCAGATATCCTGCGAGACGATGATCGATGGCACGCTCAGCGGGGTGAACAGGGCTGTGACGCCCAGGATTCCCAGAATATTGAACAGGTTGCTGCCGACCACATTGCCGAAGGCGACATCGCTCTGGCCCTTGCGAGCAGCGATGACCGAGGTGACCAGTTCCGGCATGGAGGTGCCGATTGCCACGATGGTCAGGCCGATGACAGCTTCCGATACGCCCAGATCAGTGGCAATGGCAACCGCTCCTGAGACCAGAAAACGGGCGCCGACGATGGTGGCCACGAGGCCAAGCAGCAACAGCGTCGATGCACGAGCCAGCGTGTCAGGTTCGCTCTCGAGAGTGTCGGCTTCGGCCTGATAGACGGCACCGGCCGCGGTACTTCGACGCCGCTCGATCACCAGCGTTGCCACCAGGTAGATCAGCAGGCAGGCCAACAGCAGTGCCCCGCTGAGACGACCGATGGTCCCGCTCAGCACCAGGGCCAGACACAGCAAGGTGGCCAGCGCCAGCATGCTGCCGTCCCGTCGAAACGCCTGCGGTGACACCATGATGGGAGCCATGAGCGCGGCAGCGCCCAGAATCAGCAGGATGTTGGCAATATTGCTGCCCACCACATTGCCGATGGCAATGCCGGGTGAACCGACCATGGCAGCCTGCAGACTGGTCACCAGCTCCGGCATCGAGGTGCCGAAGCCGACCAGCGTCAGACCGATGACCATCGGCGAGACATCGAACCGTCGGGCGATGGACACGGCACCTCGTACCAGCCATTCACCGCCGACTATCAGCCCGGCAAAACCGAGCAGTATCCAGAGTGCGTCCAAGGGTCAGGCAATGCCGCCCAGGCAGAGGTATTTGATTTCCAGGTAATCGTCTACGCCGTGATGCGAGCCTTCGCGACCCTGCCCGGATTGCTTGACGCCGCCAAACGGCGCAACCTCGGTGGAAATCAATCCGGTGTTGACACCTACCATGCCGTATTCAAGTGCCTCGGCCACCTTCCAGACGCGGCTCAGGTCGTTGGCATAGAAGTAGGACGCCAGGCCGAAGATGGTGTCGTTGGCCTGTTCGATGACATCTTCCACGGATTCGAACCTGAACAGGGGAGCTACCGGACCAAAGGTCTCTTCGCTCGATACCTTCATTGCCTTGGTGACGCCAGTCAGTACCGTGGGTTCGAAGAAGGTCTTGCCAAGGCTGTGGCGTTTGCCACCGGTGATGACCTTCGCTCCCTTGTCGACGGCATCGGCCACATGTTCTTCCACCTTCGCCAGCGCGTTCTCGTCAATCAGGGGACCGGCCGACACCCCTTCCTCGAAACCATCGCCAACCTTGATCTTGCTGGCTGCGGCGGCCAGTTTCTCGGCAAATTCATCATAGACACCGGCCTGCACATACAGTCGATTGGCACACACGCAGGTCTGGCCGTTGTTGCGATACTTGGAGATCATGGCGCCTTCAACCGCAGCGTCGATATCGGCATCATCAAAAACGATGAAGGGGGCATTGCCACCGAGTTCCATGGAGGTGCGCATGATCTGATCGGCGGCCTGCTTCATCAGAATGCGTCCGACTTCGGTGGAGCCGGTGAAGGTCAGTTTGCGAACCTTGTGGTTTTCACAGAATTCCTTGCCCATCTCCGACGATGAACTGGAAGGCAGGATGCTCAGCAGACCATTGGGCAGGCCCGCCTCGTTGGCCAGCACGCCCAGAGCCAGTGCCGACAGGGGAGTCTGAGCTGCCGGTTTGGCAACGAAGGCGCAGCCAACCGCCAGTGCCGGGGCCATCTTGCGGGCAATCATGGCGTTCGGAAAATTCCAGGGAGTGATCGAGGCAACGACACCGATCGGCTGCTTCAGCACCACGATGCGCTTGTCGGCTTCATGGCCGGGAATGGTCTCGCCATAGATGCGTTTGGCTTCTTCGGCGAACCACTCGACAAAGCTTGCACCGTAGAGGATCTCGCCACGGGCCTCGGCAAAGGGTTTGCCCATCTCGGCGGTGAGGATGGCGGCCAGGTCATCCGCATGTTCGATCATCAGTTCGTTCCAGCGTCGCAATACCTTGCCACGCTCCTTGCCGGTTCTGGCCGCCCAGGATTTCTGTGCCGCGTAGGCCAGATCGATGGCCTGAGCCGCCTCCACGCGATTGAAGTCGGGCAGGCTGGCCAGGTGTTCACCCGTGGCCGGATTGCTGACGTCGAATCGCTTGCCGCTGGCAGAGTCTGCAACGAGCTGGCCCGCCAGATAACCGGCTTCGCACAACAGATCCTTGCGCTTCAGTTTGTCCTGGAGTGTATTCATGATAGATACCCTGTACTGCTTGAATGGAATGCCGGTAAGCGGCGATGATGACTATGGTCACGCCAGGCAGAAATGACAATGGTCGCAGACTGTCTGGTAGATTGCGTGAACCGTCATGGGCGTGCTTGTGCAGATAGTACTTGCTGAGACAGAAGAGTGACATGCGAATCGCGCAATGAGACTGATGGTGAACTGTCTACCGGATGATCGGCGCCGGTGGTATTGTCTGCTGTTTTCCTCCGGGAGCCAGATTCGGCCGAATCCTGCAAAATGACTCACGACAACGAGCTTGATCAACGACAGCCAAAGGGTTCGACTGTCACGCGTGTGATGGACATCCTCAAGGCCATCGCCGATGCCGATCGCCCACTCAACCCGACAGAGATAGCTCAGCAGCTGGATATTCCGAAGGCCAGTGTGCATCGCCTGTGCGCCACGCTGGAGGAACATGGCTACCTGAAAACCCGTCTCAACGGGCGAGGGGTGCAGGCAGGCCATCGTCTCAATCAGTTGGCTCTGGGTATCCTTTCCGCATCTCCCCTGCAGGCACAGCGCCGCGCCATTATCACGGATCTGTCGGTGGAAATCGGCGAGACCTGCAACATTGCCGTGCCCGATGGTGTGGAGATGATCTACTACGACCGCGCCGAGACACACTGGCCGGTAAGAGTCAGTCTGCAGATCGGCAGCCGGGTGCCGGTGTGCAGCACGGCCAGCGGCAAGATGTATCTGAGCACACTGCCCGAAGTGCAGCGCGAGCGTATTCTGGCAAACGTCCGTCTGAAGGCCTACACCCCCAACACGCTATTGAGTTTCAGTGCGCTGCGGGATGAGCTGGCGGCCATTGCCCAGCGTGGCTATTCTCTGGATAATGAGGAGTTCATCGAAGGTGTGGTCGCCATGGCCGTGCCGGTACTCGACCTCAACGGCAGACTCTATGCCACCCTGTCGTTTCATGCCCCTTGCATGCGAATGCCGTTTTCCGCACTATCCGCCTATCTGCCTCAGTTGCAAGCTGCCAGCCGACGACTTGGCGAATTGCTTGATGAATGATTGGCCGCTGATTCTGTTGGAACCCTAACCTGTAGCCCTGATTGAATGACCAATTACTGGACCGAGACGGTAAGCCGTCTGACGCCCTATGTGCCCGGCGTGCAGCGCAGCGGCGCTGGTATCGTCAAGCTCAATACCAATGAAAATCCGTATCCGCCGTCACCGAAGGTGATGGAGGCCATTGCGGCTGTCAACGGAGATCAGCTGCGGCGTTATCCTGACCCTGAAAGCGTGGCATTGCGAACGGCGCTGGCCGAATATCATGGTCTGGACATCAGTCAGGTGTTCGTGGGCAATGGCTCGGATGAAATACTGGCCCTGGCCTTCCTTGCGTATTTCACCAATCACAAGGTGTTGCAGTTTCCCGATATCAGTTACAGCTTCTATCCGGTCTATTGCGACCTCTATGGCATTCAGGCGAGGACAGTGCCACTGAGCGATGACTATGTCCTGCCGGTCGAGCGTTTCGAACCCAACGCCGGTGGCATTGTGTTCCCCAACCCGAATGCACCGACAGCCCGTGCCGTCGACGAGTCGTCCATTGCCGGGCTGCTGGTCCGGCACACCGAACAGGTATTGCTGGTCGACGAGGCCTATGCCGACTTCGGTGCCACCAGTGTCGTCAGCCTGGTCAAGCGTTTTCCGAACCTGCTGGTGAGTCAGACCTATTCGAAGGGGCGTTCTCTGGCAGGCATGAGACTGGGAGTTGCGTTTGGTCATCCGACACTGATCGAGGGCTTGCAGAGAGTCAAGAATTCCTTCAATTCCTATCCGGTGGACGCCGTGGCGCAGGCAGCAGGTATCGCCTCGCTGGGTGATGAAGCCTATTATCGGCAGACCATCGAGCAGATACTGCGCACGCGTCGGCAAGCGGTAACAGACTTGCAGAACAGAGGCTTTGAGGTATTGCCGTCGGCCGCCAATTTCCTGTTTGCCAGGGCTCCCGGAGACGAGGCCGGCAGAATTTTCAGAAAGCTCGATGACGCCGGTGTACTGGTACGCTATTGGGACAAACCGCGACTGAACCAATGGTTGAGGATTTCCATGGGAACGGATGACGAAATGCAACGGCTGATGTCGGCTCTTGATGCGTAATCCTGTTGTCACGCTACTGGCGTGCCTGACACTGAGCCTGTTTTCCGGCTCGCTCCATGCGCAGCAGAGCAGCGAGGAGGCGGAAGAGGAGTCCCCGGGTATCGTCGACAAGGCGACCGTCTATGTGGACGAGGCGCAGCGCAAGGCCACCCAGCGGTTCAGCGGCTTCATGAACCAGGTGGACGGGTTCTTCAGCGATGCAACGACCAATGAGGGCCGGCTGAACAACGACAGCTGGGCCCGCATCCGTCTGGATGCTAATCAGCCAGCGGGTGAGGACTTCGAGGTCAAGCCTTCCCTGAAAGTCAGGGTCTCGCTTCCCAATACCGAAAAACGCTTCAAACTGCTGTTCAGTACCGAGGATGACGACACCGATGTGGTGGGCAGCAGCGTTGATCGACTGCAAGGATCGGTAGTCAACAGTGATTCGAATGCCTCCGCGGCGATCCGTTTCATTCGCTCGGCACGTGACAATGGCAATGCCGATGTGGATATCGGTGTGCGGCAGCGCGAAGGGGATATCCAGTATTTTGGTCGTCTGGTGCTGGGTTATCGAAAGATGCTGGCGAGGAAATGGAATTTCAGTGCATCCAACAGTTACTGGCACTATTCCAAATCCGGTTTCGAGAATCGACTGACGACCTCCTTCCAGCGCAAGCTGTTCTATCAGGAGAATCTGTTCATTCGATCACACTCCGAGATCAACTGGCGCAAGGGGCGCAAGGGGGCGGTCATCGGCCAGACCTTTGGCGTATACAGTCAGCTCAGCGAAGAGAAGGCACTGGCCTTCGAATTGATAGCGGGATATCACACAGCGCTCAACAACGGGCTCGAAGATCGTTTCCGGGGGCATGAATTTCGCTTGAGATGGCGTCACAATGTCTGGCGTCCATGGTTCTTCTATGAGGTCTGGCCCTCGATTTCCTGGCCCGCAACGGCCGATTACGAGAAGTCCTACGGTATTTTGCTTAGAATGGAAATGGTCATCGGCGAACGATAGGGTTTTGGCTACGTGAAGCTTGTCTGTATCAGTGATACTCATGGTGACCATGAACAGGTCGTTCTACCGGCGGGTGATGTCCTGATTCATGCCGGCGATCTGACGGGGCATGGCACTCGAGCCGAGACACTGGCGTTCATGCAGTGGTTTGGTGGACAGGACTTTGCGCACAAGCTGTGTGTGGCTGGCAATCACGATACCTTCATGGAATCCGACCCGGAGACGGCGCTGCGCTTCGCGCGAGACAATGGTGTGCACCTACTGAGCGATTCCGGTTGTCGTATCGGGGGCCTCAATTTCTGGGGGTCTCCCATCACGCCGCGTTTTCTCGACTGGTCGTTCATGCGCGATCCAGGGCCACCGATCGAGGCTCACTGGGATCTGATACCAAAGGATACTGACGTGCTCATTACGCATGGGCCTCCACACGGTATTCTTGATCAGGTGCAGCGAGAAGATCTCGAGCTCGAACATACCGGTTGTCCTTCGCTGTTGGAGCGCATTCGGGAAATCTCCCCGCTGGTGCATCTGTTCGGCCATATTCACGAGGCACGCGGCCGCGTGGATGCGGATAATCTGGCCTACATCAATGTTGCCACGATGAACAAGGGCTACTGTATAGAGCATGAACCGGTCAGTATCGAGCTGAACGCCAACAAGTCAGGAGAACCCGTATGAGAGCAACGGCAATCGTCATCAGCGCGGCAGCGACCATCATGATGAGCGGTACGCAGGTCATGGCACAGTCCGCCGAAGAAGCCGCTACCGCCTGTAACGAAGCGGCGCGACTGATTGCCGAGGATGATCTGGTGGGGGCTCTGGATGAAGCCAAATGGTGTGTCGAGAGTCTGCAGCAGCTTCGTCAGCAGGCTACATTGACGGTTTTCCCCGATGCCGTCGAAGGCTTTGCCGGCGGTGAGATCGACAATCAGAGCGCCATGGGCATGACGATCATCGAACGTCAGTACACGAAGGAGGGCGAGGATGTCACGGTTTCGCTGACTACCGGCATGGCCGGCGGTGGACTGGCCGCACTGGCGCAGCTTGGCATGGGGATGGGAGCTGGTAGCGGCAAGAAGATTCGCGTGCAGAAGCGTACCGTGCTCGACATGAGTGAGGCAGGAGGCGATGCCCAGTTCATGGTGCAACTCAAGAGTGGTGGCATGCTCAATATCAGTTCATCCGATCTGAATGCCGAACAATTGCTGCCTTTCGTCAAGGCATTTCCCATTGCCGATCTGGATGATGCGCTCGAGCCTTGAGTGTGACGGCAGGGCTCTGCGCTCCGGTTGCGTCCTCGCACTGTCCCTGCAGGACTGATCCATGGTGTCTCACCCCGGGCCCCCGTAAGCTGCTGACCGGCCTGTCAGCACAGGATGTCGATTGGTCGTGTCGGGCTTGATGTTTTATCCGGATTCGGTTTCCGCAGCCTGGAGCTTCGACAGGCTGCTTACCTGATTGAGTTTGCCGCTGCAGGCATCGCGCTCCGGCAGACGGGTGTCGTGATGCAGGGTTATCGGCAAGGTGCCCAGTGATGACAGATATCGCGATAATGGTTTGCGGATTCTGTTGAACGCTGCGCAACGGGATGCCGGGCAGTCACCCCGGGTTCGAATGGACAGCGTTCGTGGCTCACACTGTTGAATCTGAAACCCGAATTCACCGGCATGTTCCTCGATGATGGTGTTGAGTGCCAGTGGCAGAACAGGAATCTGTCTGTTCTTGTCTGCCGGTAACCACAAGGTGTCATCATTGCGACCCTCCACGCTGAGGGTGGGGAGTGGATTGCCGCAATCACAGGCGTCAGTGTGCAGGGTGATGCTGTCTCCGATGTCATAACGGATCAGGGGTTGTACACGATTTGCCAGATTGGTGACCAGTGTGGTTGCCGATTTCCGGCCAGCAGGGACAGCCTGCATGTGCTCGTCCACCGGTTCCAGAATGAACCAGTCGGTATTGATGTGCAATCGTCCGTGGCTGCAGCCGAAAGCCATGTTCATGGCTTCCGAGGCACCGTAATCCTCGATCAGCGAGCAACCGAAGGCCGCTTCGATCTGGCGGCGCTGGCACGGGTCCAGATGCTCGCCACCGCACCACAGGCTGTTCGGTGAGAGTGTCAGACGGCCGCTTGCCTGCTCGTTGGCCAGCACGCTCAGCATGCTCGGGTAGCTGGACAGGAACCGGGGTTGCCAGCTATTGAGTTGTTCGACCAACTGGGGTAGGGGTTGCAGAATGGAGAATGTTCGAGTTCGGCTGCGCAGCCATGGGTTGATGCCGGCGGACCATTGCCAGTAGACCACGCCGGCAAAATGTCCTTCCAGGGCTGCAATCATGGCCATGCGGCTGGTGTCGAAGGCCAGTTGCCATGGATTCTGCAAATTCGGTTTTTGGTTGTTCTGCTGGTACCTGACCGCCAGCAGGGACTGGTAGATCGACAGTGCCTGCCGGTCCTGGACATAGATGCCGGGTTCGCCGCTGGTGCCGCTACTGGTCCATGCCAGATAGTCCCCCAGGAATCGTTCGCCGATGGTGTCGGAGGAGGACAGAAAACGATTCACCGTTTGACTGTTGATGCGACGGTCACAGCTCCACCGATCGAAGTGCGTCATCAGTGTGCTTCTGCGAACGGGTGGGTAGTCCGACAGAGGCGCGCCCGGTGGTATGGATGCGTACAACTCTGCGTACAGCGGTGAGTGCTCGCGCGCATGGGCAATCAGTCTGGCGGCGCGATTCAGGCCGAGGCTGCGGGCTGAAGCGGCGCTGACCGTGGGTTCGGATTGCAGTTGTTGTATGGCTTGCCAGCAATGCATGCCATCTGACCAGTTGCTCAGATAGTCGAATGGCGTCTGCATCCTGCGGGATTCCTTCGTCGTCATGGCTGACTCCGGGATTGAGAGAACTCCACCACGGCAATTGCCGTGAAGTCCTTCTCCGGTCAACGGATTGGCACTGTTCCCTTGTCAGTGCCCTGAAAACCGGACCACTGCATCATATGACAAATTCTCGGCTGCGAACGAGCAGCATGTTAGTACAGTTCGTTCACGTAGCCGTGTTCCTGCAGAGTGACCGGTGTCGAAGATGAAATCGCAGATGATTTCCTGTTGCCGCGTGACTGCAGTGTGACGGGTCGTGAAGGTCAAGCCGCAGGATATCTTCTCGTTGCCATGTGTCTGCAGAGTGGGCGTTCACGAAGGTGAAGCCGCAAGATGGCTTTTCGCTGCCACATGTCTGCAGGGTGGCCGTCTGCCAATGTGATGACACGGGAAGATTTCATGTGCTGTATCTGTACAACGTTATCCATCCCAGTCGATCGAGCGCAGTAGTGTTTCTCGGGCCTGTGCCAGATGCACCTGGCAGGCGGTAACTGCACGGCATTCATCGCGATCGATCAAGGCCTCGATGATGTCGAGGTGCTGAGCGACGGCGGCCGTGTTGCGCTCCAGTTCGTCCTTCTTGTTCCAGCGGTAATGATAGTGAAAGATGATGGTGATCAGGTCATGAAAGTCGTCGATGAAGCGATTTTCCGATGCGCTGTTGAGCAGACGATGGAAGCGATTGTCGAGCTTGGAAAACTGCAGGTAGTCTTGTTTGATGCGAGTCTGCAGATCGACATGTTGCTGCTGCAATCGGGTCAGCTCCAGCCAGATCTCGTTGTCGGGGGGCAGGTGAACGAACAGGCGAACTGAACGTTGTTCGAACATCTCCCGCACGTCACTGAGTTCCAGAGCAAACTGTCGTGTGAATCCCTTGAGAATCCAGCCACGGTTGGGCGCCTTTTCAATCAGGCCGAAGCGTGAAAAGCGAATCAGAAACTCCCTGACGGCCGATGTGCTGACGTCGAATTGGCGCGCGAGTTCGGATTCGTTGAGCAAGGCACCGACATCGAGATGGCCGCCGAGAATGTTCTCCATGAAGGCATGCTCCACGATCTGGTGCGTCGAGCGCGTTTCTTCCGAGACGAAATAGTCCCGTTTCAGTGGCTTTCGAAGAATGGTCTTCTTGCGTCCCTGCCAGTCAAGCAGTTCGATCTCCACCAGATGGGAAAGCACGGCTCGAATGGTCGTCCGACTGGCTTGCAGTGAAGCCGAGAGGCTGCTCTCGGTTGGCAACTCGGCACCGCTGGGCAGCAGCCTGATCAGGTCAAGGCACTGGTTGTGAACGTCCTTGTAGCGATTGTTGCGCTTCATTGGCCTGGCCTCTGAGAGAAAAATGTTCTTTATCGGTAAAAATCGTTTGACGGGAGAGCGAGAAAATGGTTTCTTATGTATAAAGGACATTCGAGTATGTCTCACCATGTGCAAGTGTGCAAGTGTGCAAGTGTGCAAGTGTGCAAGTGTGCAAGTGTGCAAGTGTGCAAGTGTGCAAGTGTGCAGGTGTGCGGAGATGATTGAATCGCGCAGGCCGGACACTGGTGTGTGGTTGTGGGCAGCGACGAGTAGCTGACAGGTGCCGAGCTTGTCGACCAGTCTCGCACCTTGCAGCCGGCTTCATGTCCTCCCAAGGGCTCTGCGTCCATCGCGAACGCCGGGGCTCGATTTTCACACGACACGAGATACGCAGACAGACAATGGAAGCACTGGTCATAACCGAGGTTGGTCAATCACGAATACAAGCCGTGGAGGAGGTCAGTCCAGGGGCTGGAGAGGTACTGCTGCAGGTGAATCATGTCGGCCTGTGCGGCAGTGATCTCAATACCTACCGTGGCGCCAATCCTCTGGCAGAACTGCCGAGAATACCGGGGCATGAGATCGGTGCCACGATTCTCGCAACAGCCAGTGATGTACCGGAGGAGTTTGCCATCGGCAGGCAGGTGATCGTCGTACCCTATACCGAATGCGGTCAGTGTTCCTCCTGTCGCAAGGGGCGCCGCAATGCCTGTCGCTACAACAAGACGCTTGGCGTTCAGCAACATGGCGGCATGTCGGAACGGCTCGTGGTCCGGCATGATCGATTGATACTCAACGATACCTTGCCGGCGCATCGGCTGGCGCTGGTCGAACCCTTGTCCGTCGGCTTTCATGCAGTCGAGCGTGCCGGAGTGGCAGCGGGTGACACCGTGGTTGTATTGGGGGCCGGCATGATCGGCGTAGGAGCGATGATCGGTGCCCTGCAGCGAGGTGCGCGAGTACTGGCAGTGGAAGTCAGCGACAGCAAGCGCGATACCCTGCTGGGACTCGGCGTGGAGCAGGTCATCAATCCGCTGAGTGAAAACGCAGAAGAAGCCGTCAATGCACTGACTCGGGGTGATGGCGCCGACGTGGTGATCGAAGCTGTCGGATTGCCCGAGACCTTTCGGGGCGCCATTGACATGGTCTGCTTCGCCGGACGTGTGGTCTATGTGGGTTATGCCAAGGCCGAGGTGAGCTATGACACCAAGTATTTCAATCTGAAGGAGCTGGATATTTTCGGCTCTCGCAATGCCACCCGTCAGGACTTCAACGATGTGGTGAGTTATCTGGAAGAGCATGGCACGACGGCGGATACGCTGATTTCCCGAGTCTTCCCCTGGGCGCAGGCCGATCAGGCGTTCGATTACTGGGAAGGCGTGCGCAATACAACCTTCAAAGTGATGATCGATCTGACCCATGAATGAGAATACGGAAATGAACACCTTGCAGCAGGTCTATGGACTGGCGGGCAAGACGGCGCTGGTTACCGGGGGTGGATCGGGAATCGGGCTTGCCATTGCAGGTTGTCTGGCAGCCAGTGGTGCCCGAGTCATCGTCGCCGGGCGGCGTGCCGATGTACTGGAGCAGGCCTGTAAAACGATCGGCGACAACTGTCATGCCGAAGTACTGGACATCACGGACCTGGCGTCCATACCGGCCTTCGCACAAGGACTGGAGGATCGCTACAGCAACATCGATATTCTGGTGAACAATGCCGGTAACACGCTGAAGAAGCCGTTCGAGGAGAGCGATATGGCCGACTTCGATTCGGTTTTCGATGTGCATGTACGCGGTGCGCTGGAGCTGAGTCGACACATCATTCGTCGGCAGATGGCCAACGGTGGCGGATCGGTGACCTTCATCTCATCCATGACGGCCTACATCGGTCAGCCCAATGTGCTGGGTTACACGGTGTCGAAAACAGCCATCAATGGCGTGATCCGGGGTCTGTCTGCAGAGTTTGCCGGCCGGGGCGTGCGCATCAATGGTGTGGCACCCGGCTGGATCGATACGGATCTGTATCGCAAGGCAACAGCCGGTGACATCCCTCGCCAGCAGAAGATCATGAGTCGCATACCCATGAACGCCCTGGGCAAACCCGAGGACATCGGCTGGGCCTGCGCCTTTCTCTCCTCACCTGCGGCGGCCTATGTCACTGGTCAGGTGCTGCTGGTTGATGGCGGTGGTGCTACCGGCTTCTGACGGTAGAGCGCTTCATTCCCTGTGGGGGTACGAGCAGTCCGACTCGGGCATGAAAAAGGCCGCTGTCGATCAGCGGCCTTTGAGTTGGTCCGGGTGGTGATCAGCCCCTTGTTGACAGGGCTGATTCCTTGTCGAGTGTTACTCGATGCCCATCGCCTTCTTTTCCATTGCGATCGTTTCGTTGATCACGGTGATGATGGCCTCGTTGCCACCTGCCAGACCGGCACCAGTACGGTACTTGCCGTTGATCACCACAGAAGGCACACCGGTGAGGCCTGCGCCCTTGGCAAGTTGCATGGAGCGGTTCATCTTGGTCTGCACACCGAACGAGTCCATGGTCTTCAGGAACTTGTCCTTGTCCATGCCCAGAGCCGCAGCCAGATCGGCGATGTCTTCGGGCTTGCGCATGCGTTGACGGTTCTCATGGATCGCCTTGAACATGGCTGGCACGAATTCATGCTCGTGACCGAGCAGCTGGGCGGCATAGAATGCGCGAGAATGCTGTTCCCAGGAGGGGTTGAGCGGTGGAGCTTCACGTATGAAGGCCACGTTCTCCGGCATGTTCTGTTCCCAGGCAGAAATACTGGGTTCGAAGGCATAGCAATGTGGGCAGCCCAGCCAGAAGTATTCGATGACTTCCACCTTGTCAGGTGTAGAGGTGTTCTGTGGCGGATTGATCAGTTCGTAGCCACCGGCTGCCATGGCATTGCCGGCAACGCCCACCAGGCCTGCACCCAGCGTTGTTGCGATGGTGGTTTGCAAAGTGGCAGACAGAAATCCGCGTCGCGTGAAATGCATGTTCGGTTCCTCGTGAGATACAGAATCTAGGTGTTGACCTGTCCGCAGCGTTTTCGTTCAGTGCGAATAACACAGATTGCCAGTGGCGGCAGACAGAACTGAAATCGGCCCGCTAGCGGGCCGATTGTGAACAGACTGAACCGTGGAAACGACGCGCACGGTACGCAGCGCCCGCTCCGTCCGCGCGCCTTGCTTCGCAGCGCTTATTCGGCTGTGGCGTGCAGTCCGGCGATGTAATTGGACACGGCATCGATTTCGGCATCGGTCATGCGCTTGGCGACGCCACGCATCATGGCGTTGGGGTCGTTGGCACGTTCTTCCGAGCGGAAATATTTCAGCTGGTCACTGGTGTACTGGGCGTCCTGCCCGGAGATCACGGGCCAGGCCGCATAGGGGTTGCCTTCACCGGCCGGTCCGTGACAGGCCCCGCAGGCAGCAATGCCGGCGGAGGTAATGCCACCACGATAGATGTCCTCTCCCAGCGTCAGGTTTTCTTCGGCGGCGATGTTTTCGTGCTTGGGCATGGCGGCGTAGTAGGCGGCCAGATCCTGAATGTCTTCGTCGGTAAGGTTGGCAGCCTGACCTGACATCAGGGCATTGACGCGGTTGCCATCACGGTAGTCCGTCAATTGCTTGGCGATGTAGGCTGCATGCTGACCCGCCAGGTTCGGGTAGGAAGGCTGGATGGCTTTGCCATCGGCACCGTGGCAGGCTGCACAGACGGCAGCCTTTGCCTGACCGGCAGCTGGATCGCCCGCGGCTGCGGCAGGATTGGCTAACCAGGCAAAGGCAAGAGTGGCTGCAAGGGCCCAAATTTTCATGAAAACTCCGACGATGACTTGAATTTGTTCGAATGGTTAGACTGTAGGCAGCCGAAACCGCATGGGATCGACGAATTTTAGCAGACTGGCGGGCAACGCAACGGTCCCCCTTCGGTCATTATCAACTGGATAGAACCCCACACATGAACTCGGTGTATTTTTCGGCACAATTCCACTCCAGTGCCAGCGATCCGTATTACTGCCCCGAGTCAGAGGCGGAGGTTGCGTTCGCGGGACGTTCGAATGCTGGCAAGAGCAGTGCCATCAACACGATCACCCGCAACCGCAAATTGGCGAGAACCAGCAAGACACCGGGAAGAACGCAACTGATCAATCATTTCTCGCTCGATGAACAGCGATTTCTGGTGGATCTGCCAGGTTATGGGTACGCTCAGGTCTCCCGGGACAAGCAGAAGCAATGGCAGTCGGCCATGACCCGATACCTGATTTCGCGACCCAGTCTGCGCGGTCTGGTTCTGGTCATGGATATTCGCCATCCGTTGACAGATAGCGACTGGCAGCTGATCGAACTGCAGCAGCAGGGTCAGGCCGAGTTGCACATCCTGTTGACCAAGGCTGACAAGCTGTCCCGCAATCAGGTGAATCAGGCCCTGATGTCGGTTCAGGATCAATTGTCCGAGTCGGGGGTGGAAGCCACCTTGCAGGATTTCTCGGCATTGAAGAAGCAGGGTGTGGGAGATGTGCACTCGGTACTGGACAGTTGGCTGTTCGACAGAACGCTCGCTGTCGAGTAACTCCGCGACCACGGCAAATAACCTGCCGTCTCACAAAACGGGCGTTGCAAAGCGTCTCCTGTCGGCCATTTTCGGTGAAATGACGCGCAAGAATGCCGTTTGCCGTGCGAGGACAGGTATCTCAGATGCCAGTTGCCGAAATAGCGTTACCTTTCGTAACAAACCTCGGCAAGAGTGCAGATCGCAGACTGTCGATTGGTTCTTGAATTTATTTAAACAATTGTTTTTCCAAATAATAACGAAGCTCCTTTCCAAACGGTCAGTTTCCCTATAATTGACTCAGTCTTTTGTCGCCTATTCACATCACTTGTGCTTATGGGCGCTGGACAGGTTTTGATTCACGGCAATTGACAGGCTGTGCGGACGCTACCTCCTGACACCACTCTCGAGGCTTGCTGTCGCACGAGATTCTTTTCGAATCAGCTTGCCTTCTGCCATTCAAGTGCCACGAGGAGAGAGTTCAATGAGCAAGAAAATCATCACCAATGCCTGGTCCCGTCGTGATGTGTTGAAGGCCAGTGCCGCAACCGCCGCGATCACCGGGGCTCCCCTGTTTTTCTCGCGCCATGCCTATGGCGCCGACTTCCTGAACAATCCCGGTGACAGCGGAGTCGTGACGCTCGGCTTCAATGTTCCTCAGTCTGGCGCTTATGCCGATGAAGGTGCTGATGAGTTGCGTGCCTACAAGCTGGCGGTCAAGCATCTGAATGGCGAAGGCGATGGCGGCATGATGAACACCATGCAGCCGAGCGAGCTCAAGGGCAACGGCATTCTGGGCAAGAAAGTGGAGTATGTGACGGGCGATACCCAGACCAAGTCGGATGCGGCACGTGCTTCCGCCAAGCGCATGATCGAGAAGGACGGTGTTGTCATGGTAACCGGAGGTTCTTCCTCGGGGGTGGCCGTGGCGGTTCAGGGGCTGTGCCAGGATGCCGGCATCATCTTCATGGCCGGACTGACCCACTCCAACGACACCACCGGCAAGGACAAGAAGGCCAATGGGTTCCGCCACTTCTTCAATGCCTACATGTCCGGAGCGGCGCTCGGGCCGGTGCTGGAGAAGAACTATGGCAATGATCGTCGTACCTATCATCTGACTGCGGACTACACCTGGGGCTGGACTCAGGAAGAATCCATCATCGCCTCTACCGAGGCCATCGGCTGGACGACGGTGGAGAAGGTCAAGACACCTGTCGGGGCCGGTGATTTCAGTCAGTACATCACGCCGGTTCTCAATTCAGGCGCAGACACGCTGATCCTGAATCATTATGGCAAGGACATGATCAACTCCCTGACGCAGGCGATCCAGTTCGGTCTGAAGGACAAGCAGGTCAATGGCAAGAATTTCGAGATCGTCGTGCCTCTGTATTCGCGTCTCATGGCACAGGGTGCCGGTGAAAACGTCAAGGGCATCTTCGGTTCCACCAACTGGCACTGGTCGCTGACGGATGCGGGCAGTCAGGCCTTCGTCAAATCCTTTGGTCAGGAGTACGGTTTCCCACCTTCTCAGGCGGCACACACCTGCTATGTACAGACGCTGCTGTACGCGGATGCCTGTGAGCGAGCGGGTACCTTCGAGCCATGCGTAGTGGTTGAAGCACTGGAAGGCCACAAGTTCGACGGCCTGGGCAATGGTCCTACCGAATACCGGGCTGGTGACCACCAGTGCTTCAAGGATGTGCTGGTGGTGAAGGGGAAGGAGAATCCGTCTTCGCAGTTCGACCTGCTGGAAGTGGTAGAGGTCACCCCTCGTGCACAGGTCGAGTATCCGGTGGATCATCCGATGTTTGCCGGTGGTGATCTGGGTAGCTGCAACAACGGCGCCTGAGCGATCACGGATTCTGGATGCCGGGGTTGCCCTGTCGGTCTGTGATCGATAGTGCGCTCGGGCGGGAGAGGGCGGCTGCCAGCAGTCGCTCTCACTTTGGCAGGAATCCGGTCGACAGTGACGGTGGTACTTCTCATCGGCGCAACTGCCGCTGCCGTGTCGGGCAGCCAGGGCACCACTGTCAGTACATACCCTGACCCTCGAGTCACGATGCCGCAACGGATGCGGGCATGCCGGTAGAGGGTTCTTCTTCGAAATGGTCTTGAATTGCACGGGGCAAGCATTTGGACGCACTCATTCTTCAATTACTCAACGGTCTGGACAAGGGCGGCGCCTATGCGCTGATCGCTCTGGGTCTGACGCTGGTATTCGGCACATTGGGTGTCGTCAATTTCGCGCACGGCGCCATATTCATGATCGGTGCCTTTTGCGCGGTCACCTTGCGCAAGCTGCTGACGATTTCGACACAGGTGCGTGACGAGAGCATCACCCTGTTCGAGGCCTACAAGGAAGTGCCGATTCTGGAAGCGAAGTTTCCGGTGGTGGGGGGCATCATTGTCGACTACTCGGTGCCGCTGGCCATTATCGCTGCCATTCCTGTCATGCTGGCACTGGGCCTGCTCATGGAACGCGGTCTGATACGCCATTTCTACAAGCGACCTCACGCCGATCAGATTCTGGTGACCTTCGGACTGGCCATCATCTTTCAGGAAATCATCAGACACTACTTCGGTGCCAATCCGATTCCGCAAGCCGCGCCTGCAATAGTGGCGGGCAGTGCCAATATCGGTGCTTTCCTCGGACTGGGAGACAATGTGGTCTACCCCTGGTGGCGACTGATCTATCTGCTGTTCTCACTCATTGTCATTGCCGGGGTCTTTGCCTTTCTGCAATTCACGACCTTTGGCATGGTGGTCCGCGCTGGCATGCAGGATCGTGAAATGGTGGGGCTGCTGGGTATCGATATACAGCGGCGTTTCACGATCGTGTTCGGTCTGGCGTCGGTGGTGGCTGGACTTGCCGGAGTCATGTATACCCCGATATTGCCACCGGACTATCACATGGGCATGGATTTTCTGGTGTTGTCTTTCGTGGTGGTGGTGGTCGGTGGTATGGGCTCGCTGGGTGGGGCCGTACTGGCAGGGTTCCTTCTCGGCATCCTGCAGTCCTTTGCCTCGATGAATGAAGTCAAGAGCATCATTCCGGGGATCGATCAGATCATCATCTACCTTGTTGCCGTTGTCGTCCTGCTGGTTCGTCCCAGGGGCCTCATGGGACGCAAGGGCGTGATGGAAGACTAGGAATCGAATCGGAGAATCATCATGAACAAAGCCTCTGCGACATCCGACTGGATCCTGTTCATTGCCTTTGCCGCGGCCGTGCTGACCATGCCGATCTGGTTGGCACCCTTCGGGGCGAATTATCCCGATCTGATGCAGAAATTTGCCATCTTCGGGGTGTTTGCGATCGGCTTCAACATCCTCTTCGGTCTGACCGGCTATCTGTCTTTCGGGCATGCGGCCTTTCTGGGTGTCGGTTCCTATACCGCGGTCTGGTCGTTCAAGCTGCTCACAATGAATGTGCTACCGGCCGTACTGTTCGCGATTTTCGTCGCCGGGTTGTTTGCCTTTCTGATCGGTTTCATCAGCCTGCGCCGGTCGGGCATCTATTTCTCCATTCTGACGCTGGCATTTGCACAGATGTCCTACAACCTGGCCTATTCGGTGTTGACCCCGATTACCAACGGGGAGACAGGCTTGCAATTGAGTCTGAGCGATGCACGCGTGCTGGATACACTGGCGGGGGTCACTACCGATCGCTCGCTGCCTTCCACGAGTCTGTTCGGCATGAAGATGAGCGGCCTGCCGGGCTTCTATTTCTGCGCGGTGGTGTTGATCATCGGTTTCTTCATTGCCTTGCGCATTACCCGATCACCGTTCGGTACCATGTTGCGCGGTATCAAGTCGAACCAGACCCGCATGTCCTACACCGGGTTGAATACACGACCCTATCTACTCTGGGCGTTTGTCATCTCCGGCATGTATGCCGGTCTGGCAGGATCGCTGCTCGCGGTGACCGATCCGCTGGCCGGGGCCGAACGCATGCAGTGGACAGCATCGGGCGAAGTGGTCCTGATGACCATTCTGGGTGGCGCAGGCACCCTGCTGGGACCGGTGCTCGGTGCGGCGCTCATCAAGTATTTCGAGAATATATTTTCCGCCTTCAACGAAGGAACGCTCAATCAGATCTTCGATGGCCTGCCCGATGGTCTGCAAGGCTTCGTGGTCGAGCTGGTCAGCCTGTTTGTGGGTGATGGCTGGCACCTGACGCTGGGCTTGCTGTTCATGATCACGGTCATCTTCCTGCCGGGTGGCATCATGGAAGGCATGCGACGTATCGGTGGCCTGTTTACCCGCAGCAAACCTCAATCCACCGGCAGTAGCAGTACTGCTGTGGTCGAACCATCCTAGGGGTATTTCATGGAAAACACCGTTCTGCACGTGGCTGACGTGCACAAGAGTTTTGCAGGTCTGCATGCCCTGAGCGATATCGACCTGTCGGTCAGGGAAGGGGAGACCCATGCCATCATCGGCCCGAATGGTGCTGGCAAATCCACCTTGCTCAATGTCTGCATTGGCCGGCTGCGGCCCGATTCGGGGCAGGTCGTGTTCGATGGAGAGAACCTCACCGGCAGAATGCCGCACGAGATCAACCAGCTGGGTGTTGTTCGTGTGTTCCAGACACCGGAGATCTTCCCGGAGCTGAGTTTGCTGGAAAACGTGATGATTCCGATTCTTGCCAAGCGCGATGGTGCGTTCAGGCTCAGCTGGTTCCGGCGCTTTTCCAGCGAGAATGATGCGAGACAGCAGGCCGAGGGTATCCTCACCGATCTGGGTCTGGGTTCCTTGATCGGCAGTGAGGCGGGCAGCCTGTCTCGAGGTGACAAGCGGCGGCTGGAGCTGGCCATGGGTCTGGCCCAGCAGCCGCGACTGCTACTGCTGGACGAGCCGACGGCCGGAATGGCGCGTCACGATACCAATGCCACCATCGACCTGTTGAAACGCATCAAGGCGCAGGGCATGACCAAGGTCATCATCGAGCATGACATGCACGTGGTGTTCAGTCTGGCCGACCGCATCTCGGTACTGGCCGGTGGTCGCATCATCTGTCAAGGCACGCCGGAGGAGGTGAAAGCAGATCCGCGTGTCAAGGAAGCCTATCTGGGTGAGGAGCAAGTCTAGTGAGCAATGCAAGTGTGGCAGTATCCAGCTCGGCCGATGCCTATTTTCGTGTCGAAGGCATCAAGGCCTACTACGGCGACAGTTATATCGTTCAGGATGTTTCCTTTTCCGTGAATGAGGGGGAAATCGTGGCTCTGCTCGGTCGTAATGGTGCTGGCAAGACGTCGACCCTGCGAACCATTGCGCGGGCAGCCAACCCGGAGCTGCGCAGTGGCAGCATCTGGTTGCAGGGGGAGGCGATTCACGACAAACAGGATTTCGAGGCGGCGTTGGCCGGCATTCAGCTGGTGCCCGAGGACCGCCGCATCATACCCGGGCTGAGCGTAGAGGAGAATCTTGACATCGCCTGCATTGCGGGCTCCAGCGGTTGGAGCTATGAGCGTATCTATGAACTCTTTCCTCGCCTGAAGGAGCGGCGCAAGCAGGAAGGCACTACCTTGTCCGGCGGTGAGCAACAGATGCTGGCCATTGGCAGAGCCCTGGCGCGCGACATCAGGCTGCTGTTGCTCGATGAGCCCTATGAAGGTCTGGCTCCGGTTGTTCGTCATGACATCGAGAAGGCTCTGATCGAAGTCAAGAACACCGGTATCACCACCATTCTGGTGGAACAGAATGCCGTCGCCGCACTCAAGCTCGCCGATTCCGCCCTCATTCTGGACACGGGCGAAATCGTCTACAACGGCACCGCCGCCGAAGTCCTCGACAACGAACAACTCCGCCACGACTACCTCGCCATCTAACCCCAGCCCCCCAGCGGGTCGGACCACGGCAAGTTGTTGATTTTCAAAGGCGTTCGAAAACCACCGGGTCGGACCCCCACAAGTCATTGAAAATCATCAATTCTCACCCTTATTGAGGTATGAATCAGCGCTTGAAAGGCGTTTTCCTTGCCGGAAAAGCGGCAAATAGGGGGGGTTGTGGTCCGACCCGGGGGTTACTGGAAGTGATGGATGTGGACGCGGTCTTCGCCGACGACCTTGCGTGCCAGGTCCAGCAGGTGCTGATGATGCGTCAGGTAGATCACCTGGCCCTTCTCGGCCATGCCCGCCAATACCTGGAATGCAGCCCCGGCACGCTCATCATCGAACGACTCCATGATGTCATCGGCAACGAAGGGTAGAGGTGGCCGCTGGTTGGCATAGTCGGCATGGGCGGCCGCACGCAGTGCCAGATACAGCTGGTAGCGGGTACCGGTCGACAGCTCGGTAACGGCACGTGCCTTGCGTTGCTGATCGATGACGAACAGACGTTCATTGCCGTTGCCATCGTCACGCGGCAGTAGCTGTACATAGCGTCCGCCGGTAAGGGTGGAAAATGCCTGCTGAGCTTCGGTCAGGATGACGGACTGATGTTCCTGACGGAATCTGGCCATGGCCGCATTCAGAACCTTCTGGCCGGTGCGGGCGATGGCACATTGCCGGGCCAGATCCATGGTCTGCAGAATCAGGTTCTGTCGCTCCTGGTTCAAGCCTGCATATGCGTTCTCGTCACCGATGTCCTCCAGTTCCCGATTGGCCAGAGCCCATGCTTCGCTGGATTCATCGTAGGTGGTGCCGGCATCCTTCAGCTGGGCATTCAGCTCGCCAAGCTGCTTTTCCAGTGCTTCTGCGTCCTCTTCCAGATACAGTCGCTCGATATCCTCATCGCCATTGTCGGCATCACTGATATCACGCAGCTGTGACAGGGTCTCCTTGCAACGGTCATTGAGCAGGCGGTGCTGTTCGGTACGGGTCAGCAAGGCCAGCAGGGCCTGCTCAGACTCGGTCCCCAATTCCTGCCGCAGGCTCTCGACGGCCTGTTGGCTGCTGGCATGAGTCTGGTGGTTCTTCTCCAGTTGCTGTTGCAATGCCTTCAGCTGCGCCTGAAGGGATTCGTGTTCCTTCACCTGCGCCGTGGCTGACTGCAAGTGTTGCAGGGCGTCAGTCAGCGAATTTTCATTCAGTTCCTGCAGCAGTTGTGCAATGGCCTTGTCTCGTGTTGCGAGGCGACCGCTCAGATTCTCCAGTTCCCGAATGGCATCACGATGCCGTCTTGCCAGCGGCGCCAGACCGGCAACCCAGGAAAGAGAGTCGCGTGCCTTGGATAGAGGCATGCCGGAGAACAGAGTGTCCTGCGTGAGAGACTCCCACTTCTTCTGCCAGTCAGCGAGTGCCAGTGTTGCCGTCTCCAGTTGCTTCTGTCGAATAGCATGGGATTCGATCAGTACAGTCAGTGCTCGTGCCGACTCCTGTTGGCGATTTCTCTCGGCTCCGAGGGTCTCCAGGATACTGCCAGCCTGCGTCAGCAGATCGTCGAGCGAGAGGCGGGCCAGAGCTTCCTGTCGCGCAGGAGATTGCAACGGCGCCAGCATGGTCAGCAATTTGCGGCACTGATCCGATGCCTTGAGTTCCAGCTTTTCGTGTGCCAGTTCCTGTGCCTGAATGGCTTCCTGTTCGGCAAGCAAGCCGACAAGCTGTGCATGACGATTGCGCAGAAGATCCGGGTCGATATCCGTCGAATCATGGAAAGCGGCAATCCCATGCTTCAGCTGTTCGACACGATGTTCTTGTTGCGATGTTTGCTCGGGCAGTTGACTTTCGGTCAGTTCCTGCAGTTCCTGCTGTTGACGAAGCAGCTGCATCTGCAACAGTTGCAGTTCGGCTGTCGCCTGATTGCTGCTGGCAGCCTGGGCCAGCAAGGCATCATGATCACCCAGTGCCTTCTCGAACAGATCTGCAGTTTTCCGTAGCTCCGCATGAGCCAGCAATGCCTCTATTCCCTGACTGTGTGCCGACCAGGCGTCATCGCGTGACTCTCTGGCATCCAGCAGACGTGCCGGGTCCAGGGCCCCTGCCAGCATCAGTTCCTTGCAGCGGTCCTGACTTGTCCTAATCTCGGTGGACAGCGTGTCGATGCGTTCCTGCAGTTGCTTCAGCTGGTGGCGCCCGTCACTCAGCTCACCGAGTTTGCCATTCAGCCAGTTCGTATCGGGCAGATCCAGCTGGCTCAGCTGTTCGATCGAGAGGCCGAATTTGCCCGATTTCCTGTCAAGCGTGTGCCGGCTCTCCAGCAAGGCTTCGCGCGCGGTGAGTATCTGATTGCTCAGTCCTTCCTTCTGAATGCTGCGCAGCAACTCACTGGCTACGTCGATATCCGGGGCGGATTCATCGACGTCGGCCATTGCTGCAGAAGCACTGTCCTGTTCGGGCAATGGATCCAGATTGTCCAGTTCTTGTCGGGCATGTCGCAGAGTGCCGGCCAGCGTTTGTTCCTGGTCAAGCTGCTGCTGCAATTCGGTCAGAAGAGTATCGCCAGGCAGTCTGTTTTCCAACGGGGTGTCCGAGGGAAGAGTCAGACGTTCCCGGGCTGCGTCCAGTTCCGCAGCGCATTGTGCGATCGTATTCTGGCATTGTGTCTGTTGCTGCTGCCATTCGTAGACGGCTGCACTTTCCTCGGCCAGGGTGCGAATACGCTCGGCAGACTGAACCAGTAGCAGGGTGGATTCGTCCGGACTCGTTTCTGCAAGCCGTTCCTGCAGTTCCAGCACACGGGATTCCATATCGGCTCGAGAGGCTTTCGCCAGGCGGCAATCTTCCAGCTGATCGCGCACCCTCTCCAGTAGTTGCCGGGCACTGGTGCCCGTCAGAAAATCGGCCGCACGAGAGTGATCCAGTGGCACCACGGACTCCTCGGCCAGCGCGTCGCGTTGTTCGATCAGTTTGCGGTAGTGTGCGGCCAGGGCCTGAGCCGACTGCCGTTTTTCCAGCTGGCGGCAGGCTAGCTGGAGTTCATCGCGTAACTGGCGGTGCTTGTCCCGCCGCAGGGTGGCGTGTTCGAGCTTGTCGCAGCGTTTCTTCCATTCTCGCGTATCGAGTCGTGCCGCGTCCATCCGCTTCTTGTTCTCGGTCAGCTCCTTCTTCAGATCCGTCAGCTGCAGGTTGACGCGCTTGTTCGGCATCCAGAAGGCATTGGCATCACTCAATGCGGCATCCATCTGCCCCTTCAGATTTGCAAGTCCGGCACTTGCCGAGAACAGTGCCTGGCCCACATCGCCATCGCTGTTGAGAATCTGTTCGCCGCCAGCCTGCAAGGTCTGCTCGTCGAAAGAGAATCGACGCGCATAGTCATCGCGGGTCAGGCCCTGCAAGTCCAGAGGGAAGCGCTCCAGTCTTGTATCGGAGGCATTGGCCCAGTGATTCTTGAAGCGTTTCAGCGTGACGCTCTGCGTTCCCTGCTCGAGCGTGGCTTCAATCTCCAGCACATTGTTGTCATGCAGGAAATTCCAGGGTGTGGTGCGCTTGATGCCATACAGCAGATCGGTGATGGCCGCCAGGGTCGTCGATTTACCCGCCTCATTGGGCCCGAAGAGCACATGCAGATCCGGAGCGCCGGGTGTCTGCGGTCCGAATGCCAGTTCGAAGTCGGTGAAGTGCCCGAATCGACGCAGATTGAGTTTTTCGAATCTCATGGCTGTGTCGCCTCGTCGGCGTCCTTGTCGACGGCAGCCAGGCTCTCCAGTTGACGCTGCATCCAGACAGCGCCATCGGGCAGCAGTGAGCGGCGTATGAACTCGCGCTGCTCTTCGGGTGTCCTGCCGAACATGGTGTTCAGATCCGCCGGCAGTGCCTTGGTCATCAGTCGCAGATCATCGGCAACGGCTTCCTGCAGCGCGATACTGTCCAGCAATTCATTGCCGACCAGGGTCTGTAGTTCGGCGGCAATGGAATGGTTGCTCTCGCGGCCGTCATCGTGGGCTTCAGGCAGTTGCAGGGACTGTGCACTGATGCTGTCTATCCACAGATCATCACGGTGTTCGAACTCGGTTTGCAGGGCCACGAGCAAGGTCTGGCGATCGCGTTGATAGCTGCTGGCCAGTACGCTGTGGCCCTCCAGTTCCAGCCGCACGATGAGAATGTCCGTCTCCATCGATTCCCGGCACCGGTTGAGTGCGTCGAGCATGCGTTCATAGGCCACCTTGCTCTCATCGATGCTGTCCAGCGATACCGGTAGACGTTCGAAGCGAACGGGGGCCAGATTGATACGGCGAATGTCCGGCTTGCTATCGCTGGCGAGGGTGACCAGGCTGATCGAACGTTCCCCGGCTTCATTGATATGCCGGCCCAGGGGGTTGCCCGGCATGACAATGGCCGGTTGCTCATGGTGAATCTGACGCTTGTGGATATGCCCGAGCGCCCAGTAGTCAAAGCCCTTGTCGATCAGCTCATTGACGGTGCATGGGGCGTAATCGTTGTGACCCTCTGCACCGGTGAGGCTGGTGTGCAACATGCCGATGTTGAAGCAGTGAGGGTCGGCTTTCCCGTACTTTCCCAGCAAGGACTCGGGGGTCTTGCGTCTGGTGAAGCTGACGCCATGGACGACGGCGCGATCGTTGGCGAAGTACTGCTTGCCACCTCGACCGTCAAAGGCATGCACATTGTCTGGCAGGTCGAGTACCTTGCTTTCCAGAAAGCGTGTCTCGGCATCGTGGTTGCCCCAGATGATGAATACCGGGATGTCCTGTGCCTGCAAACGTCTCAATTCCCGCTGCAGCACCATGGCCGTGTGGATATCTTCCTGCTCGCCATCGAACAGGTCGCCGGCAATCAGCAGGGCATCGACCTGCTCCTCCAGAGCCGTGTCGATCAGTCGCTGCAGCAGTCTCCGACTGGCATCGCGCAACAGGTCGCCCAAGGCCGGGTTCCTGGCGGCCAGAGAACGCAGCGGAGAGTCCAGATGCAAGTCGGCGGTGTGTATGAATCGTACGGTATCTGCCATGACGGCAGAGGATACCTGTCATTGACCGGCGATGGGGAAATGCGAGTGTTGTCGAGGTAAGCTTGCGCTCAACCGATGCGGCCCATGCCGAACTGCGGAGCATCGTTCTCTGTAGACTCTTCATCGGGCTCCGGCTCAGGCGTCTCTTCGAGCGACAGCTCGAACAGCTCGGCGGCTTTCTCCAGACTGCCACTTCCGCCTGACTCCTCTTCGCCTGCCGATTGTCTGCCATCGTTGGCCGCGCGGTGATTGGCGATCTGCTGCGCCATGGCAGCATGGATGTCCTGGGAGGCTGATGCGGTTGCGGCCTCATCACCTTCGGGTGTCTCATCCTTTTTCGACTTGCTCGCCGCCTTGGCTTCTTCCGCCGCCTTGGCCGCTGCCGCCTGACTGGGCAGCTGGCCGCGCAGCAACAGATCACTGTTGTCTTCTTCGTTGGCAGGGCCGCTCAGTTTGAAGCGCAGGCGCAGATTGTTGGCGGAATCGGCGTTCTTCAGTGCCTCTTCCTGGGTGATGCGACCGGCTCGGGCGAGATCGAACAACGCGCTGTCGAACGTCTTCATGCCCTGATTCTCGGACTTGAGCATGGCTTCCTTGATGTCGGAGAGTTGATCCTTCATGATCATCTGCTTGATGGTATGGGATCCCAGCAGAATCTCGATGGCGGCGCAGCGCTTGCCATCGACCGTGGGAATCAGGCGCTGCGACACGATGGCCCGGATGTTGTTGCCCAGGTCGTGCAGCAACTGTGCCTTGCGTTCTTCGGGGAAGAAATTGATGATGCGATCCAGCGCCTGATTGGCATTGTTGGCATGCAGTGTGGAAATGGCCAGATGCCCGGTTTCGGCAAAGGCCACGGCATGTTCCATGGTTTCACGGTCGCGGATCTCGCCGATGAGTATCACGTCCGGTGCCTGGCGCAGCGTATTCTTCAGGGCTGCATGAAAACTGCAGGTGTCAACGCCCACCTCTCGCTGATTGACGATGCATTTCTTGTGCGGATGAACGTACTCGACGGGGTCTTCGATGGTGATGATATGACCACCCTTGAAGCCGTTGCGATGGTCGATCAGAGCCGCCAGCGATGTGGATTTGCCGGAGCCGGTGCCGCCGACAAACAGCACGAGCCCGTTCTTGGCGGTGATGACATCCTTGAGAATATCCGGCAGTCCCAGGTCATCGAAACGCGGAATCTCGGTCTGGATGTTGCGTGCCACCAGAGACACTTCATTGCGCTGCTTGAAGATGTTGAGCCGGAAACGGCCGATACCCTCCGGCGCAATGGCCAGGTTCATTTCCAGCTCACGATCGAATTCCTCGCATTGTTCCTGGTTCATGATCTGGCGGGCAATGGCCTCGACTTCGCCTCGAGCAAAAGGCTGGTCGCTCAATGGGGTCAGTTCGCCGGCGAACTTGGCACTGGGAGGGGCACCAGTGGCCAGGTACAGGTCAGATCCGTCGAAATCGACAAGGCGCTTCAGCAGTGCGTAAATATCCATTAACAGGCCATTGATGTCAGATGATCCAATGTTGTAGATAGCGGCGTTTCGGGGCCGGCGTGAAGTAGAACGATTCCGCAAAAGCGACAAATGTTGCCGCTGTCTGGCAGCGTCTCAGAGGCTTTCCGGAGCACCGCCGCACCGCTGCACTGCCGTCGCACTGCCGCGCTGCTCCGGCGCCACACCGTCCCAGCACCTCAGTACCTCAGCGCCAAGCCGACAATTGGCGACACCGCCGCACCGCCGCACCGCCGCACCGCCGCACCGCCGCACCGCCGCACCAAGCCGAGAATTCGCGACACCGCGACACCGCGACACCGCGACACCGCGACACCGCGACACCGCCAATCCTCCTCAGCGAGCGTGCCAGAAGACGCGCGAGAGCTTCTGATCGATCATGTTCACCGACTCCTTGTCGACGATGACCTGCACCGTACCGGAACCCTTGGGGAAGACTATGACCGGTGAGCTGGGTATTCCCGAGCTGTCCAGTACTCGGCTGCGTGCTGCCGGATTGCTGTCGAGACTGGCTGTGTTGCCGGGCTTCAGGTCTGACACCGGCGCTGCGTCATCGATGTCCATCATGTAGAAGCGTCCGGTGGTATCGAAGGAACAGCTCAAGGGATCGATCTGCGCATCCGCCTCGAAGGTCGTTGCCAGCAGTTTGCCCTCGAATGTCACCAGTCGAGACAAGGCCTTTTCATTGCTTGCCAGCGCCACGCGCCAACCTCGAGCTTTCTCGAGGTCCTGTCTGGCATCGTCAGCCACATCGGTATCGCTCGAGCTGATGGTGTCATTGGTGGCATCGAACAGGTCCTTCGGCTTGATGGTGGAGAACCCGGCAGCCGGTGGCCCCCGGTCAACATCGATGTCGCGGATCATGTAGAGGTTGTTCTGCATGCCCGCCAGTAACGGGTTGGTGCGATTGCCGGAACCGACACTCACTGACAGATACTCCTCGCCGCCGCTTCTGTTCAGTGCCACGCTGGGGGCGTAGAAGATGGGTTGATGATCACCGTCATCGAGCTCGGCCAGCAGGGTGACATCGGGCGTCGACCGGATGTCGTCGAAATCGACTCGCCACAACTGCCCGGCAAGGTCGCCGACATAGATCCGATCGGCCAGGCCATCCCTGTCACTGTCGATGACGGTCAGATCGGAAGCGATGGAATACTGCATGGCGGCGTGATGGCGACCGTCGACCTCCCACAGCAGATCGCCATCCTCATCGATCATGTAGATCGCATTGCCTCTGGAGGCAGCCGGTGCATTGACAGGGTCCTGGACATCGGCATCATAACCTGCGGCAAAGGCCAGTACCCGGCGTTCGGCAGCGCCGTCGCGAACCTTGATCAGAGACATGCGTGACCAGCTTTGCGCCAGCTGTGGAAAATCGCTGTTCAGTTCATCGATCTCCCACATCAGACGGGGAGAGTCGGGGTCGCTGACGTCCAGTGCCTGATAAGCGGTACCACCACGACGCATGCCGAGTATCAGCAGCAAACGTTCTCCGTTGTTGACGATGCCGTCGTTGTTGGTGTCCGTGTGCCAGCGCGTGATGCCTCCATCCAGGCCATAGATGTGGGCACCGGTGTTGGTGTTTTCCATGAGGTCCGGCAGGTTGACCAGCAGCCTCGGGGGCATGAAGGCAAACAGTTCATCGCCACCACTGATGTCTCCGCTACCGCTGTCCGTCGGGGACGTGGCATCAATGGCATGCAGCAGACCCTGGTTGGTCATCAGATAGACAACCTTGCGCGAACCGTAGTCCACCTGAACGCTCTTGCTGTGCAGGGGATCGCCCATGGGTGCTGTCTGGATCCAGTCCAGTGCCAGTTCTCGCTTGGCAGAACCGTTTGGCAGGCCCAGCAGATCGGCGCTGATCTGTGCATTGCTGCTGTCAAGCCGGTTTGCTGCCACACCGGCCAGTGGCGCACCGATCGAGCTGATGGAATCTCCCGTGAAGGTGTACAGCTTGCGGGTCGAGGCCTGCAGCTGCTCACTGGCACCGCCGTCCACCACGGAGTTGCCGTCGATCTCATCCGACCAGAAGCTCTGGGCAGTCTCGGCAAACTGTACGCCCTTGGCAGTGGACACGGTGGCAGGCTGGCCGTGAATGTCCATCAATCCCTGATTGTTCACGAAATACCCCTTCAGATTGCCTTGCCAGCCACGGCGCGACGTGGGAGAAAACAGGCCGAAGAAGGCGCGGTTGTCGTGCGAGAAATTGGCCTTGTCGATATCGATGGAGAGCTCGGCGAAGTTCTCGCTACCGCCGAGTACTTCATCGACAATGGCGCTCAGTGCCTTGTTGAGATCTTCGGGTTCATTGGCGCTGAAGAAGCTGCCTTGCCCCTCGCTGGCCAGCAGTTTCAGGTATTCCTTGCCCGGTCCGTCGACATTGAACCCCACTGTATAGGTGGTAACGGCGCTGCCCGGTATATCGGGATTCTGGTCGCGGCTGGCTAGCGTACGTACCACTTCCGGTCCGCAGTTGCCTTCGATCTGCATGCCATCGGGCATGTCGAAGATGCTCAGGCTCAGATCCTCACAGCCATCCACACCGGTTCCCACGATACTGCGCAGCGATTCACCATCGTTGAGACGGGTGGGTTGGCCGTCAGAGATGAGGACAATGGTATTGGCCTGACAGGATTGAGTGATGGGCGAGTTGTAGCGTGCTCCCATCCAGTCGCGGGTGCGCGTGTATTCGCATCGACTGTAGCTGCCCCAGAGATTTTCCAGGTGCTCGTAGCCAGCCGTGGGAGAGTCCAGGGTGCCCATGATGGTGCATGAGCGGGTGAGCTTGTCTTCGCAGTGATTCGGACCTCCGGAGGCCGAGAAGTCGTTGCAGTAGTAGGTCTGGCCGTGGTCACTGTCATGGGCATTGCTCGGCGAATAGCTGCTGGCATGCGCCGCCAGTTCGTTACCGCCGACATATCGCTCGCTGGCGCTGTCCCAGGTGCCGGGCTGATGCCGGTTGCCATCGTTGGGGTCACTGTCGTTGTGTGTCACGGGATCACCACGAAAGTACTGGGCAGCCTCGACCAGAGCGTCCACAGTGGCGGTACCGCCGCCCGAGTCTCGCTCATCCACCTGCCGGCCGATGATTTCCGCTACCGTGTATTTCCCGGGAGCGATACTCGGGTCGATCGTGCTGGCGTCGGCGCTGAGTTCGCTGATGGGCCAGCGTATGCCGGTCGTTGTCCTGCTGTAGAGTGACCCGATACCGGCATTGATGTAGTCGACATTGTTGTCGAGTACCGTATGCATGGCATCCTTGAGAATGTCGATCTTCTTCGGATTGCCATTGTCGTCATAACTGCCGTAGATATCCGCGGCCATACTGCCCGAGTAATCGAGCACGAACAGGATATTCGGTTTCTGCTGCGCGCTTATCTGGGCGGTGTACACATCGATATCGTCCGCCTGACTGACCGTTGTCAGACCCAGAAGTATCAATCCGCTCAGACAGCTCGACCCCGTCCGTTGCGATATCGCCTTGTTGATCATGCGTCCCCAGTCTCCGGCAAAAGGTGTAGAGCCTGTCATCTTCCCGAACAGCACGCGCTGCGAGAGCTGGCTCGGAAGAACCATGGCTTGTCGTGGGTAAGGCGGCCTGAGCGTGCAGGTCTTTAGGTCGACGTTGATCGCCTGTGCAGTGGACGTGGAAACCGCGGCTGCAACTGTGCGATGACGCTCAGAAAGTGTCGTCTGACACGCTCATTCAGCGTGGCACCCGAAGTCCGCTGGGGGCGTTCTCGCGAGCGTTGCGAATCGCCACGATGGTGACGCCGAGCAAGGTCAGCAAGCCGCCGATGATGATTCTCGATGTCAGTTCGTCATCCAGCAGCACGATACCGAAGACGATGGCAAACAAGGTTGACAGTGTGATGAACGGTGCCACGCTGTTGACCGAATAGCGTTGCAGCAGATGGTACTGCAGACCGTGGCCCACGATGGTGGCGCCGATGGCCGAATAGGCAGCCGTCCAGTACTCGCGCAGCGGAATGAGCGCCAGTTGCTGCCATTGAGGCTGTTCCAGGATCATCGTGATGGTGCCCATGGCGATGGTGGCATACAGGGCGATCCAGGCCTGCAGGTTCAGTGCCGATACGCCCTGCAGTTGTCGCATGAGAATGGTGGAGACAGCCATTGCCAGGGAGGCGATACTGGTCAATGCCAGTGCGGTGAGGTGCTCCGGACCAACCGGAGCCAGTCCGATCAGTACAACCCCGCTGAACGAGGTGACAATGGCCAGAAACCGCGGCCAGCGGATGCGTTCACCGAGAAAGACGATGGCCAGCAAGGTGGCAAACGGAACCGTCAGCTGTGAGGTGATGGCCACCGATGACAGCGAGCCTGCCAGGTAGATGCCGTAGAACATGAAGCTGTAATGGCCGACGCCCATCATCAGACCGATGGTCATGATGCGCAGCATCTGCCCCGGCACACGACGCAGGAACAGGCACAGCAGGACCAGTACGATGGCAAAGCGCATGGTGATGAACAGCATCGGGCCGAATTCGGCGGTGCCGTATTTGCCGGCAATGAAGTTGAACCCCCACAGGGCATTGACGAGGAGCACGAGCAGTAGGTGATTACGTGTCACGGGGGCTTCAACCTGGCAATGCAAAGGGCTGCGACTCCGAGGGAGGCGCGGATGTCTGGTGGGCAGACAGACCGGTGGGCGGAGGTGTTCCGCTGTTCCCGGGCAGCAAGAGACCAGTATACTCGCCGATCCCGTAACTTTAGCGAAGTCGCTTGATGTGAGCAGCACGATTGTCCAGATAGCCAACATTCTCGCACCCGGCATGTTCCTGGCCACCGTCGGCCTGTTCTGGCATTACAAGGGGCCACGGTTTCCGGTGGACTTCGTGACCACCCTGATTCTCAATCTGTGCATGCCGGCCTTGCTGTTTCATACCCTGGCTACGTCGGCGGTACCGATCGAGTCCCTGGGACGTATGGCCCTGGCCACACTGGTGGTGCATATCGTGTTCACGACGGCCGCTTTCAGTCTGCTGAAGATGGCCGGCAAGGACTGGCGTCTGTGCATCGCTCAGGTGGTAGGCAATACCGGGAATCTGGGATTGCCCGTGTGCTTTCTGGCCTTTGGCGAGGAAGGACTTGCCTATGCGATGGCATTCTTCGCCGTGCAGTGTCTGCTGCTGTTCAGTCTTGGGGATGCCATCTACGCCGGCAGTGCCAGCCTGTCGCGTGTTCTGCGCTCACCGGTGCTGCATGCCATCTGGCTGGGTGTGCTGGTGCGAGTGCTTGACTGGCAGTTGCCCGACATGGCCTTGCAGACGCTGCAATTGCTGGGTCAGGTGGTCATCCCGCTGATGCTGATAACGCTGGGCATCAGTCTGGCCGGCATGCGGGCGGCGCAGCTGCCTGCCACCGTGTTGTGGGCGCTGATTCGTACGCTGCTGGCCATGACGGTGGGTTTTGGTGTGGCGATGCTGATGGGGCTGGAAGGTGTCGCGCGTGGTGTGCTGATCATCGAGACCATGGTGCCGGTTGCGGTGTTCAACTATCTGCTGTCGATCAAGCACGGGCACGATGCCAGCGAGGTGTCAGGGTTGATTCTGGTGACGCATATTGGTGCAATCTTCTATCTGCCGATACTGCTGGGTGTTCTGCTGTAGCTGACGGCAGACTGCTGAGACTTGCACCTCGGCCCCTGCGGATGCGACAGTGTTCCCGTGGCATGGTGTCCCGGTGTCTACGCATCAGGGCGCACGGTACGGTGAGTCAGGTGTCCGTGAATGGCAGCGAGTCTGACCCAGGCAGGGCGCGGATCGTTGCGCAGCTGACCAACTGCGGGGAACCGGAGACACCGATGCCGGTCACAGTTCTCACATTGTTGTCTTCATGACACTGACCGCGAGTTTGCAGCCACCATGATCAGTCTCAAGCACGTCAGCATGCAGTACCGCATGGCTGGCGAAACCATCGATGTGCTCAAGGCGCTCGATCTGGATGTCAAGGCTCGCGAACGCGTGGCCATCGTGGGGCCATCGGGTTCCGGCAAGACCACCCTGCTGCTGGTCATGACCGGGCTGGAGCAACCCAGCGCTGGCGACGTCGTGGTCAACGATCAGCCACTGGCCGCTCTGGATCGTGATGCCCGTGCCGATCTCCGGCGGGACAGCATCGGCATCGTCTTCCAGTCCTTTCATCTGGTGCCCAGCCTGACCGCCGAGGAGAACGTGGCTTTGCCGCTGGATATCGCCGGCCAGAGCAGCGGCCGCCGACGTGCTCGCGAAATGCTGGCGCGAGTCGGACTGGGCGAGCGCGCCGGCCACTATCCGGCACAGCTCTCCGGCGGCGAGCAGCAACGGGTTGCCATTGCCAGAGCGCTGGTGCATGAACCGGCCTTGCTGGTGGCCGATGAGCCAACCGGCAATCTGGACGATCGTACCGGTGAAGGCATCATCGAACTGTTGTTCACCCTGAATCGGGAGAGCGGCACGACCTTGCTGCTGGTCACTCATGATCCGCACCTCGCGGCGCGTTGCGATCGCAGCCTGCGTCTGGAGAACGGGCAACTGCACACGGCCTCGACGACATGAAGATGCGCAAGCTTGCGCGTCTGCTGCCCCTGTTGTGGCGTGACCTGGTTGGTAGCGGTACCTTGCGTGCGCTGTGGGTTTTCTGTGCCTGTCTGATGCTGGGTATCACGCTGATTGCCGCCTGCAGCAGTCTGCTGCGTCTGGTGGAGGGCGGGCTGGCCACCCAGCAGCGGGAAATCTTCGGTGGTGACCTCGTATTCAGTGCTCGTGCGCCCTTGCCCGAAGACGAACTGGAATGGCTCGATGCCAATGGCACGGTATCCTTGCAGGCCGAACTGCGCACCATGCTTGGCACCGAGAGTGGCGACTTCACTGCGGTCGAACTGTTGAGTGTCGATGATCGGTATCCGCTCTATGGGCAGGTGTCGCTGCAACCCGAGCAGGCTCTGCAGGCCGCCGTTGCGCAATCTGCCGAGGGTGTCTGGGGTGCCGCCTACGATCCGGTGCTGGCAAGCCGTTACGGATTGGCCGTGGGGCAGCGTGTCGATGTGGGTGGCATTCAGCTGGAACTGCGTGCCGAGATCCTCGAGCAGCCGGATCGCAGTCTGAATGCCAACACCCGAGGGCC
The DNA here is from genome assembly GCA_947495035.1 of uncultured Granulosicoccus sp. Taxonomy (GTDB): domain Bacteria; phylum Pseudomonadota; class Gammaproteobacteria; order Granulosicoccales; family Granulosicoccaceae; genus Granulosicoccus. The sequence continues at coordinate 143,461 of CANLXI010000012.1, read as the reverse complement.
GCCTCTGATCATCGATGCACAGGCCCTGGCCGCTACCGGTCTGGCCGGCCCCATGAGTCTCATCGATTACGATTATCGCGTCAGAACCGACGAGCCGGCGGCTGATTTCCGGGCACGGTTTCGAGACGAATTTCCGCTTGCCGATGTGGAGATCCGCACGCTGGCCGATCGCAGCGAATTGATTGCCCGACGACTCGACCAAGTGGCCTCGGTGCTGCTGCTCATCGGCCTGACCACGCTGTTCATCGGTGGTCTGGGGGTTGCCAACAGCATTGCCGCCTGGATCGCGACCAAGCGCGGCATGCTGGCGACGCTGCAGGCACTGGGTGCACGGCAATGGCAGATTGCCGTCGTGTTCATCGGTCAGGTGCTGATACTGGCTCTGCTGGCCAGTGCTACCGGTGCTCTGATCGGTTCGACCATTGCCTGGTCTGCCTCTCGGACGTTGGCAGCCTCCCTGCCGATATCCAGTGACCTTGTCTCTCTGGTCTGGCCCGCGGCATTGGCCATTGCCTTCGGTGTGCTGAGTGCCATCACCTTCGCCTTGCCGGCTCTGGGCCGTGCTCTGGCCGCCGAGCCGGTGGTGTTGCTGCGAGGTGCCGCCGAATTCAGCTCGAGGCTGTCGCCTGTATATCGTCGTATCAGTATCGGGCTGGTGCTCGGTACGCTGCTACTGATGTTCCTGCTGTTGCCTGAACCGCTCATCGGTGTGGTGTTCATCGTGGTGGCAGGCCTGCTGGTCTTGCTGCTCGATGCCCTGATCGTGGCCTTGCGCTGGAGCGTGCGTCGACTGCGGCAGATGCGCGTGCTGGAAGGGCGCTTCAGCCTGCAGATCGCCGCGGCAAATCTGTATCGGCCCGGCAATACGCTCAGAGCCATGCTGCTGTCTCTGGGTAGTGCCCTGACATTGTTGACCGCTGCCTCGCTGGTGATTTTCGCCACCCTGGAAAGTCTGGACAGTACGGTGCCGGAACGCTCGCCTTCACTGGTCTTCTACGATGTGCAGGCCGCACAACGTGATTCCTTTGCTGAGACGCTGGACGCCTTGCCGGGTCACGAATCGCATGTACTGGCGCCTCTGGTACTGGGGCGCATGACGCACATCAACGGTGAAGCCATTGCCGCACGTGACGATATCGATCAGGCCGAAGAGGCCAATGACGAGCACAAGCTGAGTTACCGCAACAGCAATATCGACAGCACCACGATAGACCGTGGTGCCTGGTGGCCGGATGATCACGATGGGCCACCACTCGTGGCATTCGAAGATCGCGAGGCCGATCAGCTCGGACTGCAGGTGGGTGATCGCCTGCGCTTCAGCATTCTGGGTGACGAGCTTGAAGCCGAACTGGCTGCCATTTACAGTCAGGCCCGGTTCGAGACGCGTTTCTGGCTGGAAGGTGTATTCAGCGAGGGTGTGCTGGATCCCTGGATCACCCGCTACATCGGCAGTGCCCATCTGGCCGCGGATCAGGATATCAACGCCATGCGGGAGCTCGGCGCCGGCTTTCCCAATGTCGTGACCATACGCACCTCGCAGTTGCTGGCCAACGCCCGTGACATGCTCGGAGCCGCAGCATTGGCAGTGTCACTGGTGGGGGCCATCTCGTTGGCTGCGAGCCTGCTGGTCATGAGCAGTGTCATCGCGGCGACGACACAACGCCGCGTCTATGAAAGTGCCATCATGCACGCCGTGGGTGCGCGGCACGACGCGATTCGCAAGAGCCTGTTCATGGAGTATCTGCTGATGGCTGCAATCCTGACCCTGTTTGCCTTTGGCGCCGGTGGGTTGATTGCCTGGGGTATTCTCGAATACTGGCTCAAGCTGGCACAGGACGGCTTGTGGAGGACCGGCCTGCTGGTGGCATTCGCCGGCAGTGTCACCTGCCTGAGCGGCGGAGCCTTGTGGTTGATACGCAGCCTGCAGGTATCGCCGGCGATGTTGCTGCGGCGAGGGGCCTGAAGAACGACGCTGGCTCGCTTGCTGTCACAACGATCTGCGACATCGGTGTCGGCAGGTTCCGACCTTGCTTCTGCCGACCCGCCTGGCCGCCGGCGGATCTCGCCGGTCGGCAGGCAGGGACGACGGTTGCCGGGGGTGTACCTACAGGAAGGCGCTCTTGCTGCCTCGGCTTATCCGGAACACGATATAGACACAGATGCCGGTGCTGGCCAGCAACAGGGTGGAGAGTGCCGCAGCAATCCCGAACTCTCCGTCGAGTACCGAGATGTAGATATGGACCGGCATAGTGATGGTCTTGCCGGTGTACAGGATGAGCGTGGACGACAATTCATTGATCGCGGTGATGAAACTCATCATGGCGCCGGCAATGAGTCCCGGCATGATCAGGGGCGTGGTGACCTGCACGAAGACATTGAAGGGTCTGGCGCCGAGGCTTGCTGCCGCCTCTTCTATGGAGGGCTTTATCTGTCGCAGACTGGCTGTGGTTGAACGAACGCCATACGGCAGCCGGCGTATGAATACCACCAGGATGATGATGGCTGCCGTTGCCACCAGGTCAACCGGCCAGCGATTGAAGGTGGTGACAAAGCCGATTGCCATGACGATTCCCGGCACCAGATAGGGCACCATCAGTATGGTATCGAGGAACCCACCCATCCTGCCTTCGCGTCGCACGATGATGTAGGAAATCATGCCGCTGACCAGCGCGATGAGAATGACCGCGATGGAAGCGAATACGAAGCTGTTGATGACTGCGCGGGATATTTCGCTCATGACACGGGCATAGCTGCTCAGACCGAAGCCGCCGGTGAAGACCGGGCCGCTGGTTTCGAGAAACGAGGTATAGACGACAACCAGCGAGGGCAGCACGCTGATGATGACGATGGAGAAGCACAAAGTGTAAACGATGCCCGCGCGCCAGCCGCGCAGACGTACCGGGCTGGACAGGTTTGTCAGAGAGCTCGCGTAGCGCTTTTTCGAAATGATGTAGCGCTGCAGCAGAAGCGCGGCAATCGAGATGGCGATCATCAGCATCGACACGGTCACTGCCAGTGTCGGCGGCCCGCCCAGCTCGGAGGTGTATTGGCTATAGGCCACCGTCGACAGGGTGCGAACCTTGCGCCCGATGATGGAGGGGGTTCCGAAATCGGCAATCGACAGGACGAAGCTGAGAATGGCACCGGTGCTGACAGCGGGGAATACCAGTGGCAAGGTCACCTTCCTGAAGCGCTGGAAAGGGGTGCAGCCCAGATTTTCCGCAGCCTCCTCCAGCGACTTGTTGATGGAGGTAAAGGCGCTTTCGGTCATCAGGTAGACGAAGGGATAGAACTTCAGGCTGAATACCAGGATGATGCCGGTGTAGCCGTAGATGGTGGGTGTCTCGATACCGATCAGCTCGAACCAGTTGGTCACGACACCATTGGCACCGAATATCATGATCCAGGCATAGGCACCGATGAAGGGTGGGGAAACCAGGGCCAGTACTGCAAGGGTGGAAATCAGTGATTTTCCCGGAATGTGGTAGCGGGACATGCAGTAGGCCAGCGGAACGCCGAGAAGACAGGCGCCGATCATGCCTGCCACACCGACAATCAGTGTGTTGTTCAGCGCCTTGATGTAGTACTGGTGGCTGAAAATGCGCGCATAGTTGGCCAGCGTGTACTGCCCCGTTTCGGCATCGGTGAAGCTCAATAGGAACACCTTGCCAACCGGTAGAAACAGCAGGGTGGTGATCAGTGCCAGCGTGGCAAGCAGGACCATGCCCCAGAAATCCGGGCGCCACTGTCGGAGTCGCGTGGCTGGCATCACAGGCGTACTCCCGTATCCCCGTCCGCATAGAGTCCGATACGATCACGCCGTACACGCAAGGTGATCGGCGACCGGGGTGCCAGGTTCAGGTAATCGGGTCGGGGTTCGGTGATGAACTGAACCTCGATATCATCCGTGAGACCCGCGGTCAGACGCAACTCGCGTCCTGCAAAGCTCTGGTAGCGCAAGGTGGCAGCAAGGTGAACGAACTCGGTCGACTCGCATTCGTCCTGCGCGATGGCAGGCCCTGTGTGCAGGGCGACATGCTCAGGGCGGATGGACGCGACGATGGTCGAGCCGTCCGGTGCGTCTGGCAGATTCCGGATGTCGCCAATGGGCTGGTCTCCCAGAAATGGCTTGCCTTCCCTGAGCCGGATGGGTACGAAGTTGTTGGTGCCGACGAAGGAGGCGACGAATCGATTGGCAGGTTCCTGATAGATGGTCCAGGGGTTGGCCGCCTGTTGAATCACACCCTGATACATGACACAGACATGATCGGACATTTCCAGGGCTTCTTCCTGATCGTGGGTGACATAGATGGTCGTGATCCCCAGCTCCTGTTGCAGGGAGCGAAGCTCGCGTCGCAGGTCGATTCGCAGTTGTGCATCCAGATTGGACAGGGGTTCGTCCATCAGCAGCACCTTGGGCCGTGTGACCAGCGCGCGCGCCAGGCCAACACGCTGTTGCTGCCCGCCACTGAGCTCATGAGGCATGCGGTCCGCCAGATGTTCAAGCTGCACCACCCGAAGAATATCGGCAACGCGTGTCTTCACATCCGCCCGTGACACCTTGCGCTGGCGCAAGCCGAAAGCGATATTGTCTCTGACTGACAGATGAGGAAAGATGGCGTAGTCCTGGAACACCATGCCGATGTCCCGGCGATGTACGGGAATGGCATCAAGCACCTGCTCACCGACGCTGATGCTGCCCTGATCCTGATGATGAAAGCCTGCAATGGTGCGCAGCAAGGTGGTTTTCCCGCACCCACTGGGGCCCAGCAGAGTAAAGAAGGATCCTGAAGGAATATCAAGAGTGATGTCGTGCAATGCAACGACATTGCCATAACTTTTCTTGACTCGGTCGATGAAAACGTTTGCCACGGAGAGAAGTGCCTGGGTCTGCAGTGTGAAGGGGCGATGCTCAGGCTTGCAATAGCCAGTGCTGCTCAGGGAATGGCCAGGTGCCTGGAGGCGCGCGGCCGCCAGACATACGATCTCGGCTGCCTGTCACGCAGCATGGCATACGTCATGCTGCGTGACAGTCTCGGGATGCGTGCTCGAAGACTACTGCACCTCGAGTACCAAGTCCGACCAGAGCTTCAGCAAGCGTTCGCGGTTCTCTGCCGCCCAGACAGCGTCATACTCGATTGCCGGCACGTCGGACAAGGGCAGCAGTTCCGGCACTGAGTCGACATCGCTGCGAATCGGTCTGCGACCAACGGATGCCACCACTTCCTGAGCGGTTGCAGACGTCATGAAGTCGAGAAACTGCTTGCCACCGTCAGCGTTGGCAGCGCCCTTGAGCAGTGCCATGCCATCGGGCACGATGGAGGTGCCATCGCTGGGATAGACAATCTCCACGGGGCCGCCACCCAGCTTGTAGCGCAGCGCGGCATCTTCCAGTGTGACGCCAATGGGCAGTTCTCCATCATTGACGAACTTCGGTACCGCGCCGGAACTGTTGGACAGAATGAAGTTGGTGAGGATGCCCTTGTATATCTCCCAACCCTTTTCTTCCCCGAAGGCCTGAATCACGGTGGCCAGCTGGATATAGGATGAACCGGATTTATCGGCTCTTGCCGAGGAGATCATTTCCAGGTAGTCAGGCTTGGCCAGGTCCGCCCAGCTGGCAGGGGCCGGCTTGTCGTCGAGTTCTTCCGGATTGACGATGAACACACTGACGACGGCAGTAAATGGCAGCCAGGTGCTGGTACGCATGGCTGGATTGATCTTGTCAGCCTCGGCCGGTTCATAGGTTTCGAACAGATTCGCGTTGAAATCGAGCACTTCGCCACCGACACTCCAGATGACATCCGCACCCTTGCCTTCTCCTTCGGCCTTGATACGGTTGATGAGCTCCCCGGTGCCAGCCTTGACAATATCGACGTCAATCCCGGTCTGTTCGGTAAACAGGGGCACCAGCTCATCAACGATGGTTTGTGGTGCTGCCGTATAAACCGTGACGGGGTCGGCTGCCTGAGCAGCGTGGGTCATCATCAGGCTGCCTGCCAGTGCCAGGCTCAGTGGAGTCATTCCGAAAAACTTCTTGATCATGCTGAATCCTCGGTTGTCGGGAACACATTGTGGAGAAATCCGATCGCTCTGTGGCCTTGAGCTCGTGTCTGGTGGCAGTTGCCCGGCATGCTCGACTGGCATTGGCCCGGACGCCGCCTGCTGCTCTTCCAGCCGCAGGCCATCGCTCAAGTGTCTCAAAGATTGATTCAACTTGCCAGAATTCTGTTGTTCAAGGGGGCGTTCTGCTATCTTGCGGGATCGGCACAGGCATGACCCTGCATCGGGCAAGGCATGGCCTGTTGGAAAATCAGGAGGGGACAGGCATTGTCATCACCACACGTTGAAGCACTGTTGTTCGATATGGGCGGGGTTGTTCTGGAGGTGGACTTCGGCAAGGTCTTCCAGGCAATGGAAGGACTCAGCGCCTTGCCATTACAGGCCATTCGCCAACGTTTCTCCATGGACGAAGCCTACCGGCAGCATGAAAGAGGCTTGCTCGGTGAAGCCGCGTATCTGCAGCATCTGCGCGAACAGCTGAAACTCGACGCTGCCGATGCCGACATCGTTGCAGCCTGGAATGCCATCTTCGGCGATGAGATCACGGAGGCACTGGATGCCATTCAGGCCATCAGTCATCGTTATCCCTGTGATGGTTTCACCAATACCAATGCGACTCATCAGGTGTACTGGGACACGGTGCATCCACGTATTCGACAGACGTTCCGGCATCTGTTCGTGTCCTCCGAGATCGGCTTGCGCAAGCCTGACGCTGAGGCATTCGAATACATCTCGCGTTCCATCGGCACGCCTCTGCAGAACATACTCTTCTTCGACGATACGCCTGAAAACATCGAGGGCGCTGCTCGAGTCGGCTTGCAAACCGTCCTGGTGGAGTCTCCCCGCTCGGTCATCGATGCCGTGGATGCACTCCCCTGACAGTGATTCGTTGGCGAAGCGTGGCGCCGAGTGCTCGCATGATGGCGGGTAGAGGGGCGAGCCGGATGGTTCACGATGCGACAGGCTTCGCGAACCATCCGATTCTGCAGCGGTTCAGCTGCGGCGAGGCTCAGGCGTCGTAGGTGCTGCTTGACACCGACGAACCGCTGCCGATCCAGTCGGTGTGGTGCCAGCTGCCATCCCCATCCACTTTCTGATAGGTGTGCGCACCGAAATAATCACGTTGCGCCTGCAGCAGATTGGCTGGCAGGCGAGCACTGCGATAACCGTCATAGAATGACAGGGCCGCACTCATGGCCGGCACCGGAATACCCCGACTGACGGCTTCACCGATCACCCGGCGCCAGCTACCCTGTGTTTCGTGAATGCGGTCGCGGAAGTAGTCATCGAGCAGCAGATTGGCCAGCTCGGGGGACTTGTCGTAGGCCGCCTTGATGTCGTCGAGAAAGGCCGAACGGATGATGCAGCCACCACGCCACATCTGTGCGATGGAACCGTACTGCAAGTCCCACTGGTATTCCTCGGCGGCAGCGCGCATCAGCATGTAGCCTTGGGTATAGGAGATGATCTTGGCTGCAAACAGAGCTTCGCCCAGCGCATCCACCCATTCCGACGGGGCTCCGGTGGACTGGACGGCGGGCCCTTGCAATACGCCGGAGGCCGTGACACGTTCTTCCTTGATGGCTGACAGGGCGCGTGCGAATACCGCTTCACCGATGAGCGTCAGGGGTATGCCGAGTTCCAGCGCGTTGATGCCGGTCCATTTGCCGGTGCCCTTCTGACCAGCGCGGTCCATGATGGTGTCAACGACGTAGGTATCGCCATCCTTGAAGCCCAGGATGTCGGCAGTTATCTCGATCAGATAACTGTCCAGAGCCCCCTTGTTCCATTCGGCGAAGGTCGCTTGCATGGCCTCATTGTCCATGCCCAGGCCGTTCTGCATGAAGTCATAGGCTTCGCAGATGAGTTGCATGTCGCCGTACTCGATTCCATTGTGCACCATCTTGACGAAATGCCCCGCCCCGCCATCGCCGACCCAGTCGCAGCAGGGCTCGCCGGCATCGGTCTTGGCGGCGATGGACTGGAAGATCGGCTTCAGATGCGGCCAGGCTTCCTTGTGGCCGCCGGGCATCAGGGAGGGGCCGTGTCGGGCGCCTTCCTCACCGCCGGAGACGCCACTGCCGACAAACAGCAGACCCTTGTCCGCCAGTTCTGCCGCACGACGCTCGGAATCCTCGAAGTTCGAATTGCCACCATCGATGATGATGTCGCCCTTGTCCAGCAAGTCGACCAGCTCTTCGATGACGGCGTCGACGGCAGGGCCGGCCTTGACCATCAGCATGATCTTGCGTGGGCTGGCCAGTGAGGCAACCAGTTCTTCCAGCGTCTGCGCGCCGATGATCTGTGTGTCCTTCGCTGGCCCGTTCAGGAATTCCTGCGTCTTGGCATGGGTCCGGTTGAATGCCACGACCTTGAATCCATTATCGTTCATGTTGAGAATGAGATTCTGACCCATGACGGCCAGTCCGATGACGGCAATATCTGCTGATGCGCTCACGTACATGCTCCTGCCAACCTGTGGCCTTGAATCTGTGGAATGCTGAAGTAGGGAATGGTAACAGGCCGGCTCAGGTGACGGCTGTCAGCAAGGGCTGGCCAGCGAAATGTGCTGCCAGATTGTCCAATACCAGTTTGCCCATGGCTTCCCGTGTCTCCCGGGTACCGCTGGCATTGTGTGGCTGCAGGACGACGTTCTCCAATGAGAAGAAGGCTTCCGGGATGATCGGTTCATTGGCAAACACATCAAGGCCGGCACCAGCGATGCGTTTTTCCTGCAGGCTCGAAAGCAGTGCGGATTCATCAACCAGAGTGCCGCGAGACACGTTGATCAGATATCCGTCGGGACCCAGAGCATCGAGAACCGTGGCGTTGATCGAACCGATGGTGCCCGACGTGGCAGCGGCGGTGACGAACAGATAGTCCACTTGGCGGGCCAGCTCTTGCAGCGAGGCCACGAATGTGTAGTGTCCGGAATCGCTGCGTGGACTGCGGTTGCAGTAGCTGATGGGCATGCGGAAGCCTTCCAGTCGCTGTGCCAGCGCCTTGCCGATGCTGCCCATGCCATAGATGCCGGCACGTTTGCCCATGACGCGGCGTGACAGTGACATCGCGCCCGAAACCGGCCATTTGCCGGCGCGGGCGTACTGATCACCGACGATCAGCTTGCGCGACACGGCCAGAGCCAGCGCCATGGCCATGTCGGCCACATCATCGCTCAGGACATCCGGTGTGTTGCTGACGTTGATGCCGTGGTCGCGACAGTAGTCCAGATCGACGGCGTCGACTCCGACGCCGAAGACGGATACGATCTTCACCCGCGGCAGTTTTTTCAGAATGTCTGCCGAGACACCACTACCACCATCGGTGACCACGGCGACGCAGTCATCGGCGATATCGGCCAGCAAGGCATCCTTGTCTTCGCTCTGCCAGTAACGATGGAGCGTGTAGCTGGATTCCAGAGTGCTCACCACGGAAGGCAGCAGGGGTCCGATCAGCAGGAGAGTGTGACTCATGACGCGGGTTCCGGTGCAAGGCCCCGACAGCAAGGCGGGGACGTTCGAAAGGAGGCAGGCGCTGTATCCGCAGGTGGCGTGTCAGCGCTGCCTGGTTGCATAGCCGCCAGCCTGCAGCGCCGCAACGGCATTGCGCGAGATGCTCTGGATGTCTGCATCGATGCTGACTGTCACCACATTGTCTTCCTGACGCGGATCCTCCAGGGCAGCGAACTGGCTATCGAGCAGGGTTTCGGGCATGAAGTGTCCGGTGCGCAGATGCATGCGCGAGGCAATCAGATCGCGTGAGCCCTCGAGAAAGACATACACCACCTGTCCGGCTGTATTCAGGGTTTGCCGATAGCGCTGTTTCAGGGCCGAGCAGGCGATGACACAGATGCCATGCTGCGCGGCCTGGTTCGCCGCGTAACGGGCGACATCTTCCAGCCAGGGTTGTCGGTCCTCATCGGTCAAGGGCGTGCCGGCGGCCATCTTGTCGATATTGCTGGCGGGGTGCAGCTCATCACCATCCTTGAAGTGAGCCTGCAGATCACTGGCCAGTTGTTCTGCCACGCTGGATTTGCCGCAGCCACTGACCCCCATGACCACCACGATCAATGGGCTGCCGGGTGAGGCGTCGAGCGTTGCCGTTTCTGCTTCAGTCATCATGGGCGTCACACCTTGGGTTGGCCGGGGTCAGGGGTAGAGGAAGAATACGTCATGAGCTCACCGTCGTGCCCGGTGCTTTGTCGGTGGACCAGCTCGAACCCGAGGTTGCAGTGAGGCACGGGTGGTGGCGTCTCGCCATTGATGGTGGCCATGATAAGCTGTGCCGCCTGCTGGCCGATGCGATAACTGGGCAGGCGAACACTGGTGAGAGAGGGATGCAGGTAGGGGGCGAAGTCGAAATCGCCGAAGCCGGCTACAGCGAGTTGTTGCGGGACCACACAGTCGCGTCGACGGCACTCATGCAGCACACCCAGTGCCGTCATGTCCGACGCACAGGCCAGGGCATCCATCTCCGGAAAGCGATCCAGCAGCAGGGAGGCCCCCTTGGCACCGTCCTCGATTTCCATCGGCGCCTTGCCGATGGAAGCCTGGATGTCGCTGCGCAGACCGGCATCGCGTAGCGCGCTCAGATGTCCCTGCCGCCGCTGTTCCCCGTTCGGATCATACGGCCCCAGAGCGCCCAGAAAGCCGATGTGGACATGGCCCTGCTCGATCAGGGATCGGGCCATGGCATGCCCCACATCGAACTGAGAGAAGCCGACCACCCGATTGCGCGGTTCGTCCGGCCAGTGCCAGGTCTCGACGACGGGAATGTCGGCGCGTGCCAGCAGATCCTGTGCGGCGGGCGAATCCAGGCCCGAGATCAGCACGATGGCCTCCGGACGGCGGCCCAGCAACATGCGCAGCAGTTCCAGTTGTTGCTCGACGGAGTAGTAGCAGTCGCCGATCAGCAAGTGGTAGCCATTGTCCCGCAAGGTATCCGACAGACCATCGACGGTCCGCAGGAATCCGGCATGGCGCAGGGATGGCAACAGGACGGCCACGTGTCCACTTCGCTTGCTGGACAGGGATCCTGCGGCCAGATCGGGTACGTAGTTGAGCTCGCGTGCGGCCGACTGAACCCGCTTGCGGGTCGCCGGTGACACCATCTCGGGAGTGCGCAAGGTACGCGACACCGTCATCAGCGAGACGCCGGCCAGCGCCGCCACGTCGCGGCTGGTAATGCTTCTGGCTTTGCTCGCCTTGCGGCTCATGGGTGCTGGATGGTCCGTTGGTCAGTGCGTGTGAATGCAGGGGTGGATGCGCGGGCGGCAGCGCGAGAGCGGCTGAGGGTCGAACGGATGAAAGCCACTTTGGTCGCTAAGGAAGTATGCGATGATAGCGTTAACACCATTGATTCATCAAGGCTTGAGGAGCACTGACACCATGTACGGGGAGCTGGAAGGATGCGAACTGGAAGTCATCGATCCGTCATTTGCCGAGTGTCTGATCGGGCATGCCCGGGTCGAGCGGCTGTGGACAGGCGCCCGTTGGTCGGAAGGCCCTGCCTGGTTTGCCGCCAGCCGTTATCTTGTCTGGTCTGATATTCCCAACAATCGCATGATGCGTTTCGACGAAGCATCCGGACATGTCGCGGTTTTCCGCCAGCCCAGCCAGTTCAGCAACGGCAATACCGTGGACGCACAAGGACGTCTGGTCAGTTGCGAGCACCTGACCCGACGCGTCACGCGCACCGAACATGATGGTTCGATCCGTGTACTGGCCAGCGAATTCGAGGGTCGATCACTGAATTCGCCGAATGACGTGGTGGTCAAGTCGGACGGTTCCATCTGGTTCACCGACCCCAGCTACGGCATCATGAGTGACTATGAAGGGGAAAGCGCCGAACCCGAATTGCCCTGTCAGGTGTACCGCATCGATCCCGATGGCAGCCTGAGTGTGGTGGCGTCAGATTTCGTCAAGCCCAATGGTCTGGCCTTCTCGCCCGATGAATCCCTACTGTACATTGCCGATACCGGCGCCTCCCATGCGCCCGATGGACCGAAACACATCCGTGCCCTGCAGGTGTCCGATGATGGCAGGAGTCTGGGCGAGTCGCGGGTGCTGGCCGAGTGTACGGCGGGTCTGTTCGACGGGTTTCGGGTCGACCTGGGTGGCCGCATCTGGACCAGTGCCGCCGATGGCGTGCATTGCCTGAACGCCGCAGGTCAGCTGATCGGCAAGATCCGCATCCCGGAGCTGGTGGCCAACGTCACCTTCGGTGGCCCCCGGCGCAATCGTCTGTTCATCTGCGGAACCAGCTCGCTCTACTCCCTGTACCTGGCAATCAACGGCTGATATCGGCGTCGCCGGCCACAGCCCGAGCTGTTCGGGATAGCTTGATGCAATGACACGCTGAGTGTCCACCGCTCACCCTATAATGGCCTCACCCCCGAGTCAGTGAACGTCTCATGCAACAACGCCTCGTCAATCGCGGTGTCCTGATCCTGCTGCTGATTGGTATCACGCTGCTGTTTCTGGCACTGATCAAACCCTTTCTGCAGGCCGTGTTCATCGCCGCCCTGTTTGCCGCCCTGTTCTCGCCGCTGTACCACAAGATTCTCTCGGTCATTGGCGAGCGTCCCGGGCTGGCTTCTGCACTGACCCTGCTGACCATCATCTTGTTCGTCATGGTGCCTCTGAGCCTGCTGCTGGGTACCGTGACTTCGCAGGCGCTGGATATCGCGGAAACGGCCGTGCCCTGGGTACGTCAGCAGCTCGCTACCCCCGGTCTGATCACCGAAACGCTGGAAGGTCTGCCGTTCTACGAGCACATCGAGCCCTATCGCGAGCAGGCTCTGAGTCGCCTGGGAGATCTGGCCGGACTGGTCAGTGGCTGGATGGTGAATGCGTTGCAATCCATCACCTTCGGCACATTCAACGTTCTGTTGAGTGTCATGATCGTTCTGTACACCCTGTTCTTCTTCCTGATCGATGGCGACCGCCTGCTGTTCTACATGCTGTACTACCTCCCGCTGAATGACGAGGACGAGACCAAGCTGCTGCAGCGGTTCACGTCGGTAACACGGGCGACGCTCAAGGGAACGGCGGTCATCGGATTCCTGCAGGGAGCGCTGGCCGGTCTGGCCCTGTATTTCGCCGGAATCCCCAGTTCCCTGTTCTGGGCTGTGGCCATGATGGTGTTGTCGGTCGTGCCGGGTGTGGGTACCGCCCTGATCTGGATACCGGCCGTCATCTATCTGATAGTGGGGGGCAATCTGGTTGAAGCGGTTGCCGTGAGTGTGTTCTGCATTGTGGTGGTGGGGACTGTGGATAATCTGCTGCGACCCAAGCTGGTAGGCAACGATACGCAACTGCATGAATTGCTGATCTTCTTCAGTACCCTGGGTGGATTGCTGATGTTCGGCTTCATGGGCTTCGTCATCGGGCCGATCATCGCCGCTTTGTTCGTCACCCTGTGGGAGCTGTACGGGCATGAATTCAAGGACTGGCTGCCGACGACGGCTTTCCGACCGCGTCGCGGCGCCATCGAGTTTCCGCATGAGACGCTGGAACGCATGGGGGGGCAGAAGCCCCGTCAGCAGGAAGCGGCAGCAGAGGCCGAGCTGGCTGCAGACGAGGGTACCGACAGGGGGGCGGCAGTGCAGCGCAATGCGGTTTCACTGACTGGCGAGCCCTTGACCATCGATCTGTCGGATGACGGACACGCCGCAGAGCCTGTGGATAAGTCGGTGGATAAGCATTCGGCAACGCCTGCGGAACCATCGGCAACACCGATGGCAGAGCCGCTTGCGGAATCGCGCACGGATCCGCCTGTTGCCAGCAGTCGGCGACGTCGGCGTCGGCGGCGGCGTTCCTGAGCGGGCGGGATCGCAACTCGGGCTGCTGTCCTGACTGACGGCCGCCCATGTCGCGCTTGCAGCGTTGTCAGTATCGCTGTAACGTCATCGAGCGGGGTTGCCTGCCGGCACCCGCCTTGAACCGCAGGATACACGCATGAGCGATCAACGCTATCTGGTAACTGCCGACGACATCAGTCAGATGCCGGGAGTGGACAAGCAGCATTTTCTGAACGCCAATGCACGGCGGAACAACAAGTCCCTGGGCGATCTGACCGGATTGACCGGCTTCGGGGTGCATCTGATCGACGTGCCTCCCGGTTGTGAGAGCACGGAGCATCATGTGCATCATCACGAAGATGAATGTGTCTATGTGCTGTCGGGGGAAGCCACCGCCTGTATCGGCGATGAGCAATTTCCCATCAGTGCCGGTGACTTCATTGGCTACCGCAAGGGCGGGCTGCCCCATAGCCTCAGAAATACCGGCAGCGAACCCCTGATCTGCCTGGTCGTGGGAGAGCGCCTGGCTCACGATACAGGCGACTACCCGAAACTCGGAAAACGCCTCTATCGCAGCGCAGCTCTGCCATGGAATCTGGTGGAGCATGAGGCCATCGTCGTACCGGAATCATCGGCTGGTGCCAAGTAGCGGCATTGCTCAGGCCTCGGCATTGTCCGCCATCGGATTTGTCTACCGGTCTCTGCTGCCCAGCATTTCGACCATGTAGTCGTCCATGCCTGCAAATTCCGCCGCCAGTGCGGCTTCGCTGGTTTTCAGTGCGCTCTTGGGCGGTACTTCGTCCAGAAACGGAATCAGCTGGGTCACAAACTCGTGCTGGTTGGCGTATTCACCGACGCAGTCCCTGCCTTCATTGTTGAACAAGTCCGTGGCGCTGGGAAAGGCGGCGGCCACGAGAGAGCTGCTGCCGATGGTCCAGCAGAGAATATCGCCGGCTCTGTCTGCTCCACCGATGTGTTCGTCGCCAAAGCTGGCATTGGTGTCGATGAGGAAGAACAGTCCCCCGTATATGCCCGCTTGAGGTTGGCCGGTCTGCACGGACAGCACCACGGAAATGGCGTCGGCGACCGATTCGAAATTGCCACCGATACCCAGCTCCCGAAGGTCATCCATGGCATGACCCATTTCGTGATACAGCACGAAATTCATCATCGCGAAGGCCCGGTTGAAGGCGATAGCCTGCCGGCTTTCCTCATCGAGCGTTTCTTCGTCCTGCTGCAGGTAGTAGTTGTAACCCAGATTGGTCAGCTCATGGCAGAGTGTGATCGAGCGGTCCAGCAGTGAATAGAAGGCGTTGGCTTCCTCGCACGCTGTGTAGCTGACCGGAATGGTTGTATTGTTGAAGAAATTCTGGATACGATTGAGAGTCTCGACGGAGTTGCCGAGGTCCTCTTCGACAAAGGCGATGAAGTCCTCAGAAGTCTGACTGGCGAAGTCACTGTCCACCGCAAACGAGAAATTGGGGACGGGGTCATCAGCGAGAAAATTCGATTCGCCACCACTGCCACCGCCACCACAGGCGGCTAGACCGCTCAGGGGAATCGACAAAGCAAGAATGCGGGAGAGCTTGTTCTTCGTGAGCATGGCTGCGTGGGTTCTCTGCGTGCTGCGGGAGCATGATAGGTGCGGCAATCAAGCCAGAGTAGTATTGTCGTGCTCTGGAAGCGGGACCGCTTGCCGGGGGATATGATCAATGACAGACTGCTTTTGGCGCCTGTCCGAACAGATCTTGACGACATCCTGTCGAAAAGGTTCATGAGAAGCCGTGATTCACGGCGCATCATTATAGAACGTCAGGGGCTACAGGTTTGCCTGTTCTTTTGGCTGGCCGTTGCCGGACTTCGCAACTCCGCGAACCGATGAGCGGATTGCTACCGGTTTTCAAGTGGGTGGCGATTACCGGTCGAGCGATGTCCGTCCGATGAGTTCAGGGCTGGCAGGGCCAGGCTACAAGGCCAGGTCCGTGATGGCACGCTGGCCCTTGCCGGACCCGCTGTGCAGAAGCTACCAGTTGCGAGGCAGTTTCTTCATCAGGTGAATGCAGCCGTCGCGCAGCTCGATATAGTCGCCCTTGACCAGTTCCGCCATCACCTTGCCGACCATTTCCCGAGATGCGCCGATCATGTTGCCCAGCTCCTGGTGTGAGTACTTGCGAGGCATGACGGGAGGCATTCCTTCGCGCTCGATACACAGTTCCTGCAGCTTGTCGGCCAGTCGGCGATAGACATTGTCCAGTGCCAGGCTGCGGCTGCCTTCGGTGGCGTCGCGCAGTCGCTGCGTCAGTGAGCGAATGATGTTGATGGCCATTTCCGGGCTGGCACGCAGACAATCCAGAAAGGCCTGCTTGCCGATCATCAGTGCCGTGGTGGCTTCGAGCGTGCTGACAGAGGCCGAACGAGGTTCGTCATCGAGCAGTGAGATATCCCCGATGACGGCGCCGGGGCCCTGTTGGTAGAGGACCAGTTCACGGCCTTCCTCGTCACTGACGAACACCTTGACCGAACCGCTTCTGATCACATACATGGATTCACCGGCATCGCCTTCGGTCATCATGATGGCGTGCTTTCTGAAACTGAGCTCGCGCGCCTGTGCGGCAAGATCGGACAGCTGCTCCTCGGTGAGGTGCTCGAACAGGTCGACGTGTCGGAGCAATTCGATGTTGCTTGTCATGAGTGGATCTGGCTCTGTCAGCGGATGCTCTTCTACATTCTAGCAACCCTGGGAAGGGTGATACGGGTCTCGGCGGATTTGTCGTGTCTCAGGCACGGGTTTATGTCTGAATCATCATGCTGAGGTACACTGATCGGGATCTCACCGTCGTACACGAGTGAGCGCTGGCAAGGACAGCTGCCTTGCCGTTGAACTCTTCATCATTGATAGGTAGAACTGATAATGGCAATTAACAAGCTCGGATTGATGGGACTAGGCCTGCTCGGCCTGAGTCTCAGCACCCAGGCCCTGAGTCAGGACACGCTGGTGTACTGCTCCGAAGGGTCTCCGGAAGGTTTTGACCCGGCTCTGTACACGGCCGGTACGACATTCGATGCGTCTTCGCGCCAGATCTACAACAAGCTGGTGGAATTCGAACGCGGCACGACCAATACGGTTCCCGCTCTGGCAGAAAGCTACGAGGTGTCCGAAGACGGTCTCACCTATACGTTCAAGCTGCGCCCCGGTGTGAAATTCCACTCCACGGAATATTTCACCCCCACGCGTGACATGAACGCCAACGACGTGGTGTTCTCCTTCGAGCGCCAGCGTCTGGCCGACAACCCCTACAATCAGGTTTCCGGCGGTACCTGGGAATACTTCAACGGCATGTCCATGCCGGATCTCATCGAGTCCATCGAAGCCGTTGACGACCTGACGGTCAAGTTCTCCCTGACGCGTCCGGAAGCTCCCATGATCGCCAATCTGGCCATGGATTTCGCCTCCATCCTGTCCGAGGAATATGCGGCATCCCTGCTGGAAGCCGGAACCCCGGAACTGCTGAACCAGCAGCCGATCGGCACCGGTCCGTTCAAGTTCGTCGGTTACCAGAAGGATGCCGTCATCCGCTATCAGGCATTTGACGAGTACTGGGCTGGCAAGGCCGACATCGACAATCTGGTCTTCGCCATCACGCCGGATGCCTCGGTTCGATACCAGAAAGTGAAGGCCGGCGAGTGCCATGTCATGCCTTACCCGAACCCTGCCGATCTGGAAGCCATGGCCAGCGATGACAGCATCACGCTGATGGAACAGGAAGGTCTGAATGTGGGTTATCTGGCCTACAACACCCAGGTTGCACCGTTTGACAATGTCAACGTACGCAAGGCCCTGAACATGGCCATCAACAAGCAAGCCATTCTCGATGTGGTCTTCCAGGGATCGGGCAAGATTGCCAAGAACCCCATTCCACCAACCATCTGGTCCTATAACGAGGCCACGGTAGACGATCCCTACGATCCCGAAAAGGCGAAGGAAATGCTGGCGGCCGAAGGCGTGGAAGACCTGAAGATGGAAATCTGGGCCATGCCGGTGCAGCGCCCCTACAACCCGAACGCACGACGGATGGCCGAGGTGATGCAGGAAGACCTTGCCAAGGTTGGTGTCGACGTCGAAATCGTCTCCTACGAGTGGGGTGAATACCTGAAGCTGTCCAAGGAACTGGATCGAAAGGGGGCTGTCCTGCTGGGTTGGACAGGGGACAATGGTGACCCTGACAACTTCCTGGCGGTTCTGCTCGGTTGCGATGCGGTCGGCAACGCCAACCGTGCCCAATGGTGCTACAAGCCTTTCGATGATCTGCTGCAGCAGGCCAAGGTCACCTCTGACCAGGCCGAACGCACACGTCTGTATGAAGAAGCCCAGATCATCTTCAAGGAACAGGCACCCTGGGATACCATTGCTCACTCGGTCGTATACAAGCCCGTGCGCAATGAAGTCCAGGACTTCAAGATCGACCCCTTTGGTGGTCACATCTTCTACGGTGTTTCTCTGGCCAACTAGTTTCGCCTGAGTGGTACGGGGAGACGGCCGCATCTGCGGCCGTTTCTCGTTGGTGGCAAGGTGCAGCTTGCCGCCGTTCCAGCTGTCGAGGCAGCTTTCCTGCCCGACCCATGACCGGACTTGCCACAGGGCTGTATCTTGTGCAATTCCAAGGACTGAAGGATCATGAACTCCATGACAGATCGATACGAACCATTCCGCGCCGTCGCTCAGAAGGCATCACTGGATGCCATTGCGCTGGTTCCCGGTGCCAACTTCTCGCGATTGTTCGGCAAGGAGTTTCACCAGAACGAGCGACCGCTGGTCATCATCATTCCGGCCATGGGCATGCCGGCTGCCGTGGTCCCGAATCTGGAGCTGGCCTCCTTCGAACAGATCGGCTTCGAAGGTGAGGTGTTCGACTGGCGCGATCAGGATGGTTACCAGCCAGCCTTCGAAAAGCTGCTGCAACACCTGCCGCTGGGCTCCGTGGGGGTGGAAGGTCAGGTCATGCGCGTCTTTGTCGATCAGGCTCTGCGCAAGGCAGCGCCCGGTCTGTCCGTGCATGACGCCCAGAAATGCATTGCGGCCTTGCGTCTGTGCAAGAGCGCAGAGGAAATCGAGATTCTGCGCCGGGCGATTGCCATCTCCGAACGAGCACTGGCAAACACGCTGGATGCGGTCAAGGTCGGCATGACGGAACGTGCGATCGAGAACATTCTGGTGCAGAATCTGTTCGGTGAAGGAGCCGAGGACTTTTCCTTTTCACCGATCGTGGCCGCCGCGGAGAATTCGGCTCGTCCGCATGCCCATTCGCGTGACGACTATGCCATCAAGCCCGGTGATTCGCTGCTGATCGATTTCGGAGCGCGTGCCGGCGGCTTGTGTGCCGATATCACTCGTACCTTCTTCGTACAGCATTGCAGTGATGCACGCGCGGAGGTCTATCAGACCGTACTGGCTGCCAATCTGGCAGGCCATGCCGCAACCCGCCCGGGCGCCACCGCGCACGATGTGGACGACGCCACCACCCGCGTGCTGGAAGAGTCTGCCTTTGCCGACAGGATCCGTCACAAGACGGGTCACGGGCTCGGGCGTGACATTCACGAGGATCCCTATATCATGCGTGGTAACCGGCAATCGCTGGAAGCCGGTATGGTGTTCACGATAGAACCGGGCCTGTACGACCTTGCCGATATCGGTGTGCGGATCGAAGACGATGTGCTCGTGACCGATGACGGGGCGGAGTCGCTGACCAGCTTCGACAAGTCCCTGACACTGGTTGGCTAGGCCGTGCAGGATACCCGTCTCATCGACATGTCCCGGACCGCCAGCCGGCAGTCCACGTGCTTCAGGCAGAATTGAGCCATGCTGAATTTCATCTTGCGGCGACTGGGCACTTTCATACCGACCTTCATCGGTGTGTCCATCGTCTCCTTTCTGTTCATTCGCCTGCTGCCCGGTGATCCGATCCTGCTGATGGCAGGTGAACGTGGCATGACCGATGAGCGCTACGCGCAGCTCATGACGCAGTTCGGGTTCGACCAGCCACTGATCAGCCAGTACTGGGACTACCTGAAGGGCATACTGCAGGGTGACCTGGGGACCTCGTTCAAGACCAAACGACCGGTGTGGGATGAATTCTTCGCCCTGTTTCCGGCCACACTGGAGCTGTCGCTGTGTGCCATCGTCTTTGCGGTGGTACTGGGACTTCCGGCGGGCATCATCGCTGCCGTGAAACGCGGCAAGTGGCCGGATCAGGCGCTGATGTCCACCGCGCTGGTGGGCTATTCCATGCCGATATTCTGGTGGGCGTTGCTGCTGATCATCCTGTTTTCCGGCATGCTGGGGTGGACCCCGGTGTCGGGGCGAATTTCCCTGATGTACTTCTTTCCTACCGACACCGGATTCATGCTGATCGACAGCCTGCGTTCGGGACAGGACGGTGCGTTCGCCTCGGCGGTTCAGCATCTGATCCTGCCAACGATCGTGCTGGGCACGATTCCCCTGGCGGTCATCGCCAGACAGACGCGCTCGGCCATGCTGGAAGTGCTCAGTGAGGATTATGTGCGCACGGCACGTGCCAAGGGGCTGGGGCCCCTGCGTGTCAACGGGCTGCATGCCTTGCGCAATGCCCTGATACCGGTCATCACGGTCATCGGGCTGTCGGTGGGTACGCTGATGGCCGGTGCCATCCTGACGGAAACCATCTTCTCCTGGCCGGGAATCGGCAAGTGGATGGTGGAAGGTATCAACAGTCGCGACTATACCGCTGTGCAGGGTGGCCTGCTGATGATTGCGGTGATTGTCATGGTCGTCAATCTGGTCGTGGACATTCTCTATGGCCTCATCAATCCGAAGATCCGCAAATGACGGCCAGTGACAACAGCAACGTCGTGACCGCCAGCGCTGCCGAAGGGCAGGGCGGTGTCATGGCCAGACCGGGGCGCTTCAGGGAGTTCTGGAGCTATTTCAGTGAAAATACCGGGGCAGTGGTGGGTCTGGTGGTCTTTCTGGCCTTCATCCTCATTGCGGCCTTCGCCGATGTACTGGCTCCGCACTCACCCACGGAGCAGTTTCGTCAGGCTCTGCTGCAACCGCCCGCCTGGCAGGAAGGAGGCACCTCCGAATTCCTGCTGGGAACGGACGCCATCGGGCGTGACCTGTTGTCACGGCTCATTCACGGTGCACGGTATTCGTTTTTCATCGGGGTGATCGTCGTCCTGATAGCGGCCGGTTCCGGGGTGTTCATCGGTCTGGTGGCCGGTTTTGCCCGAGGCTGGGTCGATACCCTGATCATGCGTCTGATGGACATTCTGCTGGCGTTTCCCAGTCTGTTGCTGGCCCTGGTCATGGTTGCCATACTCGGTCCCTCCCTGATCAACGCGATGATTGCCATCGCGATCGTGCTGCAGCCACATTACGTCAGACTCACGCGAGCTGCGGTGCTGCAGGAATTGCCCAAGGACTATGTCACCAGTGCTCGCGTGGTCGGTGCCAGTCGCATGCGTCTGATGTTCGTGACCGTGCTGCCCAACTGTCTGGCACCGATCATCGTGCAGGCAGCCTTGTCGTTTTCCACTGCCATCCTGGATGCGGCCGCGCTGGGTTTTCTGGGCTTGGGGGCGCAGCCGCCGACGCCGGAATGGGGAACCATGCTGGCCGATTCACGCGAATTCGTGTTGCGTGCCTGGTGGGTCGTGACCTTTCCGGGGCTCGCCATTCTGATCAATGTGCTGGCCATCAACCTGATGGGCGACGGGCTGCGTGATGCCCTGGACCCCAAGCTGAAGCGGAGTTAAGGTGCCTTTACTCGACGTACGTAATCTGTCAGTGGATTTCAAGACGGCCAACGGCCAGTTTCGGGCGGTTGATGGTGTCGACGTGCAGGTGGATGTGGGTGATGTGCTGGCCATCGTCGGTGAATCCGGCAGTGGCAAATCGGTGTCCATGCTGGCCTTGATGGGGCTGCTGCCCTGGACCGCCACCATCAGCTCCGACTCGATGATGTTCGATGGTGTGGACCTGTCTCGTGCCGATGATCGCACCCGGCGCTCCATCATCGGCAAGGATGTGGCGATGATCTTTCAGGAGCCCATGTCCAGTCTCAATCCGTGTTTCACCGTGGGTTTCCAGTTGCGAGAAGCGCTCAAGGCGCATCTGCCGCTGTCGCGTCGGGAGCGCCAGAAGCGTGCTGTCGAGTTGCTGGAACAGGTCGGATTGCCGGAACCGGAGCGACGCCTGCGTGCCTTTCCCCATCAGCTGTCGGGCGGTATGTGTCAGCGGGTGATGATCGCCATGGCCATTGCCTGCAAGCCCAAATTGCTGATTGCCGATGAACCGACGACTGCCCTGGATGTCACCATTCAGGCGCAGATTCTGGAACTGCTTCTCGACTTGCAGAAGGATACCGGCATGGCGCTGGTGCTCATCACGCACGACATGGGGGTGGTGGCCGAGACTGCACAACGTGTCAGTGTGCAGTACGCGGGCCAGAAAGTGGAGGAACAGGCAGTGCGTGATCTGTTTGCCGAACCGCACCATCCTTACACCGATGCCTTGCTGGCGGCACTGCCGGAAAGAGCCACGACCCGACGTCTGCCGAGTATTCCCGGTGTGGTGCCGGGGCAGTTCGATCGTCCGGCAGGTTGCCTGTTCTCTCCTCGCTGTCAGTACGCTGACGATCACTGCCGCCAGGTCAGACCGGGTACTGCACCTGTCGAACTGGGACGGGCAAGATGTCATTATCCGCTGATCAAGGGCGTGCCCCAGCGAGCTGCCTCGTGAGCCAGACCATGGACAACACTCTGATCGAAGCCCGGGCGCTCAGCCGTCACTATGAGGTGTCCAACGGCTTCTTTGGTGGTACGGCGACCGTCAAGGCGCTGAGCAATGCCTCCTTCAGCCTGCAGGCTGGACGCACCCTGGCGGTGGTGGGTGAGTCAGGCTGCGGGAAGTCGACGCTGGCACGTGTAGTGACCATGATCGAACAGCCTTCCTCGGGAGAACTGACGCTCGACGGTCATCACATTCGCAGTGACGAACCACTGACCGACGCACAACAGGCTGCGCTGCGTGCATCGGTGCAGATTGTCTTTCAGGACCCCTTCGGCTCCCTGAACCCGCGGCAGACCATCGGACGCATTCTGGAAGAGCCGGTGCTGATCAATCGGCCGGATGTCTCCAGAGCTCAGCGTGAGCAGCAGGCGCGGGAGATGCTGGCGATGGTCGGCTTGCGCCCGGAGCACTACGATCGCTATCCGCACATGTTCTCCGGTGGTCAGCGGCAGCGCATTGCCGTGGCACGCGCACTGATGCTGGATCCGCGCATTCTGGTGCTCGATGAACCGGTATCGGCTCTGGATCTGTCCATACAGTCGCAGATCCTCAATCTGCTGGTGGAACTGCAGGAGCGTCTGAATCTGGCCTATCTGTTCATTTCCCATGATCTGTCGGTGGTTCGACACATGGCCGATGAAGTCATGGTGATGTACCTGGGGCGTGTGGTGGAGAAAGGGCTTGCCAGTGATGTGTTCGATGCGCCGCGCCATCCGTACACGCGAGCATTGCTGTCGGCCACGCCGGTGGCGGATCCGACACGAGAGCAGACTCGCATTCGCCTGGAGGGTGAACTGCCGTCACCGCTGAAACCGCCCAAGGGCTGTGCCTTCAATCCACGATGCTGGAAGGCCGAGGAACGCTGTCGGCAGTCAGCCCCCGAACTGGATGAACAGGAAGCCCATCCGGTGGCGTGTTATTTTCCCTTGTAATGCCATGAGATGAACAGGACAGCTTGATGCGGCCATTGAAGATTCTGATTGCAGGTCTCGGCAACATGGGGCGCAGTCATGCCCTTGCCTGTCATGCGCATCCGGGATTCGAGATCATCGGATTGGTCAATCGTTCGACACCGGACAATCTGCCAGCAGAACTGGCGGATTATCCGATGTACAGCGATTTTCATCAGGCGCTCGACTCTCTGGAATGCGATGTGGTGTCGATCAATACCTACACGGACTCGCACGCCGCCTTTGCCATTGCGGCGTTGGAAAGGGGGCGACATGTCTTTCTCGAAAAACCCATGGCAACGACGGTTGCCGATGCCGAGCGAGTGGTCGCGGCAGCTCGAAAACACGATCGCAAGCTGGTGGTGGGCTATATCCTGCGGCACCACCCGTCATGGACGCGACTGATTCAGGAAGCCCGTGATCTGGGTGGACCCTATGTGTTCCGACTCAATCTCAATCAGCAGTCTTCGGGGGCTACCTGGCAGACTCATCTGCAACTGATGCAATCCACCTCGCCATTGGTGGATTGCGGTGTTCACTATGTCGATGTCATGTGCCAGATAACCGATGCCATGCCAGTGCAGGTAACCGGCATGGGGGTACGTCTGAGTGAGGATGTCAGCAGTGACATGTACAACTACGGACACTTCCAGGTGCGCTTCGATGATGGCTCGGTGGGTTGGTATGAAGCGGGTTGGGGACCGATGATTTCCGAGAGCGCCTTCTTCGTGAAGGACATCATTTCCCCCCGGGGGGCAGTGTCCATCGTGATGGATGATAATGTTCGCTCGGACGATATCGATGCCCATACCCGCACTTCGCGCATTCGCCTGCACCGGGCGGCGCTGGATGAGGCGGGTCATTTTTCCACACCGGATGTGCTGCTCGACATGCAGGACGAGCCCGGTCACCAGGCTCTGTGTGATCGTGAGCAGGCGTATCTGTACGATGCCATATGCAACAATACAGATCTGACCCGGCACTGGCGCGATGCCGTGCAATCGTTACGCGTCTGCATTGCAGCGGACGAGAGTGTCAGAAGTGGCAAGTCGGTGGATCTGTAGACCGAAGGGCAATGCCAGCGTCATTGACAGCGGTGTGTTGGTCGGTTCGGGAGAGTCAGTGCGGGCAGTTGCTCACGCAATGGTTCAGGCAGCTGTACAAGAAGCAGGAAAGGTAGTGTTGCAAGCGGTACAAGCGGTACAAGCAGTACAAGCAGTACAAGCAGTACAAGCAGTACAAGCGGTACAAGCGGTAAAAGCGGTGCAAGCGGTGCAAGCGGTGCAAGCGGTGCAAGCGGTGCAAGCGGTACAAGCGGTACAAGCGGTACAAGCGGTACAAGCGGTACAAGCGGTACAAGCGGTACAAGCGGTACAAGCGGTACACGCAGTACACGCAGTACACGCAGTACACGCAGTACACGCAGTACACGCAGTACAAGCAGTACAAGCAGTACAAGCAGTACAAGCAGCAATACAAACAGCTGTACTAGCCGGAGGCAAACGATGTCCACTGATCTGAAAATCGATTACATCGAACTACCCGCAGGTGATTTCGATGCGGTGCAGGCGTTTTACGAAAAAGTGTTCGGCTGGAGCTTCGAGGATTACGGCGAACAGTATCGTGCGTTCTCTGACGGCAAACTGGACGGAGGTTTCTACCGTTCCGACAAGGTGTCAACCAGCGAACAGGGTGCAGCGCTGGTGATCTTCTACGCCAGTGACCTGGAGGCGACAGAGCAATCCGTGATTGCCGCCGGTGGTCGCATCAACAAGGCCATATTCGAGTTCCCCGGTGGGCGCCGCTTCCATTTCGTTGATCCTCACGGTAACGAAATGGCGGCCTGGACCAAAACCGGGGCCTGATCAGGGCGGCTTGTGCCGCACCGCAAGGCTGTGCACCAGTGCTGGTGAAAAACCTTGTCCGTCATCGCGTGCGAGCAATTGTTCATCGGCAATACACGCCAGTCTTTACGACGCCGTTGTTGGTGACCGTCCTTGTCTCCAGTTCGTAGCAAGCCGGCGAGTCGGAAGGCTTGTAGCGAATGTAGTAGGCCTCCCCCTGATAGGAATAATCCAGACTGCGGGAACCTGAATCGAATTGCGTGAATACAAGGTCGTCTACCCCTCCGGCAGGTGGACGTCCGGCTTGCATGGGTTCGCTGCCTTCTGCAGGTCTCAGCGGTGCGATACGTGGCAGGCGGTCGAAATCAGGCACGTTTCCCATCAGGCATTGAATGATGTACGGCGCCTCGTCCGAGGTGTGATAGCGATAGCCAAAGGTCTCATCGGTCTGCCCATTGCAGACATCCAGCGCCTGCTCGTCCATCTTTGTGCCATCGGGGTTGTTGTTCCCGAAGAGCGGAAAGCCGTCGAATGCCCAGCCGATGATGGCAGCATCACCGGCGTTTTCCATGGCCTCCATCATGCAGCCGGGGGCCATGTGATAGTGGTAATCGTCACCGCGTCCTGCATGCCCACCGCAGGCATCGAGCTGCTCCGTCAGCAGGGTATCGTGTTGCGTCTGGTGGTGATGAAGATCCTGCTCGCTCATCTCACCGCCTCCGGTATAGTCGAATATTGGCACGCCGTTGACGGCGATAGCCAGTGCTGCATCACGTGTCTTCGGGGTTGAGCCTGGTGTCGCCTGCAGAGGAACGGGGGCCGAATAGCCGACCGCCGGAATGGGTACTTGTTCGTTGGATCCGACAATACCTGTCATCAGTTCATGATCGGGATAGCTGGAAGAGCTCAGATAGGCGAATCCGTTTTCGCAGCTGACGCTGACCTGATCGGCAAATCCGGCTTGTTCCACGGAGTCCTTTATCAGAGCGCAGTGGTCGGCTATCCCCTGTGGAGTCGGGTCTGTTTCATGTGCTTGCGAATGGCCGACATGCAGCATCAAACCGAGCAGTGCACAGCGAAGCATCGCACCTTGCATTGATTTCGTGGGAGCGGTCATTGTTGAAGGCAGACACTGTCGTGGTCAGGTTGAATGGTCAGTCGCACGGCCAACTCAAGCGGCTTGGAGGCCTGTCATCGGGCGAACAGCTGCACTGCCGGTGAATCCTACCGGCATGCTCGTTTTGCGATGTATGTTCAGGTTTCACTCATGTATCAACTTGTTGCGGAATTCCTCTCATTGACCGGTAGCCGTCATATCGATCGGGAAACCGGCGAGCAATGGTCCGAATGCGGCGAACGCCGCCATTGACAGTCAGCATGCTCATATCTGATATACATGAAGTATAATCAGATATTGCAGCGTGAATGGTGTCGGCTGTCGACAGCGGTCATGGAGTCTGCATCACCTCTCTGGAACGACCGATAGTGATCCACAATGGCTGAGAAGGCCTGTTGCACCAGTCCCCGGGATTCTGCGCCCGAGTTGGCCGTGCCCACATTGCGTACCGTGGGGGCGCTTGCCTGGCCGCTTGCACTCAATGCCCTGCTGTTGCAGGCAGTTCTGATCGTGGATACCGTACTGATAACGCCCTTGGGTGAGCAATCGCTGGCGGCGATGGGTCTGGCGGCGAGTCTGGCGAGCCTGGTCATCGGGTCGCTGTTCGCCTTTTCCAATGGTACCCAGTTGATTGTGGCGCAAGCGGTTGGCGCCAGGCGGAATAACGCCATCAGATCGGGCTTTCGGGCAGGGTTGCTCATCAATCTGCTGGTTGCCGGAGTCGGCATCGCGCTGATTCAGTTCGCCGCGGGGGATCTACTGCAGAGACTGGCGGAAACACCCTCTATTGCAGAGCAGGCAATGCGCTATCTGTCGATCTTCTGCCTGGTATTCGTGGGTGTCGCCGTTTCCCAGAACATCACGGTTTTCTTCAACGCCAGCGGCAACAGTCGCATTCCGTTCTACAGCAATCTGATCGAACTGCCGGTGAATGCCTTGCTGAGCTTTCTGCTGATTCATGGTCATGCCGGCCTGCCTGCCATGGGGCTGGCGGGGGCGGCCATGGGTACACTGGCTGCTGTATCGCTTCGCTCGATCTTCCTGCTGTGGTGTCTGTATTCAGGGCCGTTTGCAGTGACTCTGAAGCGTGGAAGCCCATCGGGCGGTGCGCTGCAGGATGTGCGCAGGCACTTTGTGCAGGCCTGGCCCATAGCCGGCTCGTTCATCAGCATGACACTGTCCCTGAGTGTCTGCATGCTGTTCTACTCTCGACTGGGCGTGAATCAATTCGCGGCACTGACGTTGATCTTTCCCTGGGTTCGGGTCGGTGGACAGATCGTGACCTCCTGGGCGCAGGCGACGGGCATACTGGTGGGGCAGATTCTGGGGGGTGGTCGGCTGGATATGCTGGATGACTTTGTCGCTCGTGCCTGGCGTTTCTCCTTTTGCCTGGGCCTGCTGGTGGCGCTCAGCTTCGTCCTCATGTGTTACTCGTTCGAATGGCTGTATCCGGGTCTGCAGCCCGAGACGCTGGGCTATCTGTGGCAGTTTCTGCCGCTGTTGATATTGCTGCCTCTGTTGCGCACGTCAAACACACTGTGTGGCAATCTGCTGCGGGCCGGTGGCGATGCCGCCAGTTCGATGAAGATTCACATGGGATCGCAGTGGCTGGTGACGGTCCCACTGACGGTGTTGTCAGTGGTCTATCTGGACCTGTCGGTATTCTGGATCTATTCGATCATCCTGCTCGAAGAGGTGGTCAAGGCCTTTCCGTTTCATCAGCGAGTATACGGTGGCCACTGGAAAAGGCAGTTGCATGATGTGAGTGCCTGACAATGTCGCTGCTTCAGTGCTTGTCGGGCACTCGGCAAAGTCATCCTGGTATGGAATCCGGTGTCCAGCCGCATACGTCATGCATCCGTTCCACCATCGGTGCGGCGATCAGCAGTCTGCCCCCAGATCCGACAGGCGGGCAACACCCAGCTGTTCTGCGGTGACACTGATTCGATCCTGTGTGCTGCCATCGGCGTCCAGATCGAAATCATCATTGAACTCGATGGTCAGGGTCGTGCCCGAGAGAAACAGCTCGGCGTCAGCGAACTGGAAGATGTCATCGAGAAAGATGCGGTCGCTGAAATCATCCTTGCGCACAATGCCCTCGGTGGGGCGACTCGGAAAACAGTTGTCGAGATCATCGAAGTCGTGGAACAGCGCCTCGGACGTACCCTCGGATCCCGGTGTATCGATCGTCAGAAAGGCTTCATCCGTATCCATGCCGTCGAGTGTGCTCCAGTCGTCCTGAAGATCGTAGATGCCCGTGAACGGCGCCAGCAGTTCGATCGCTTCCAGATTGTCGTCGAGATCATCACCTGCGGCACCACCGGTGGAACTGTCACAGGCTGTCAGTAGAACCAGACTGGCAAGCGTGGAAAGGGTCAGAGTCGAAGCCTTGAATTGCATGGTGTGTGTCCGTGTTGTCTGTCGGATGATCAGGCAGGCGGCACAGGGCCGTAGTGTCTGTGCGGGATGAACGCTGCATTAGCGATGTGGATACCACAGCATACGCAGAGTGTCATTAACCCCAGCTGAACGATGCAGCGTCGTGATGATCTGCCCTCAGGGTCGAAAATCTGCCCATTCGGGTTCATTGTCGAATACGAAATCGTAGTACTCGCGTCCTTGCAATCCAGAGGCCGCATCGTCATCGACGATAACCTTGCAGTTGGGGTGCAGTTGCAGGGCGGAGGCGCTGACCATCGAGGTAATGGGGCCTTCCACCGCCTGGGCGATGATGGCCGCCTTGGCCTTGCCGGTGGCCAGCAGAATGATTTCACGCGCATCCAGTATGGTTCCAACACCCATCGTGAGGGCACGGCTGGGGACACGCTCGGCGTCTCCGCCGAACATGCCGGCGTTCTGCCGACGCGTGGTCGGTGTCAGGCATTTGTCCCGAGTACGCGACATGATGGCTGACAGGGGCTCGTTGAATCCGATATGTCCGGCTTCACCGATGCCCAGCAGCTGCACATCGATCCCACCTGCAGCCTGAATCGCCTGTTCGTAGTCGCTTGCGGCCTGTTTCAGGTCGCTGGCACTGCCATCGGGTACATGGGTATTCCGCAGATCGATGTCGGTCTTCGAAAAGAGATGTTGCTGCATGTAATGCCGATAGGATTGCGGGTCATCGGCAGTCAGGCCGACGTATTCATCCAGATTGAACGTGGAGCATTGCCGGAAGGAGAGTGGCTGCCGGGCCAGGCTCTCGTACAACTGCTCCATGGTGCGACCGGTGGCAAGCCCCAGCACGCAATCCGGTTGACTGCGGATGCGTTGTGACAGCAGACTGGACACCAGTTCGACGGCTGCGCTGGCATCGGGGCGTATGATGATTTCCATCAGGAAGCGATGCGCAGGCCGTCCCGGTCGAAGACATGACACTTGTCTGTTGCAATCCCCAGTTGACAGGTGTCACCCGGACGGAACTGGTGTTCGCCATCGAGCTTGGCAACCAGGGTCTGCCCATCGGCGAGACTCAGATGCACGAAAGCTTCGCCACCGAGGTGTTCGAACACCTGAACGCTACCCTGGAAAGGCCCCTGTTCATCCACCTGCAGATGTTCGGGGCGGACACCGAGCGTCATGGGCCCATCCGGATGCGCGCTGTGGCAGACATTCCGACCATTCAGGGTGACCTGGCCGCCCGTGCATTGGGCATCGAGAAAATTCATGGCTGGAGATCCGATGAAGCCCGCCACGAAGCGATTGCTCGGGGTTCGATAGAGTTCCAGGGGAGTGCCGATCTGTTCGACCTTGCCGGCTCGGAACACGACGATGCGATCTGCCAGAGTCATGGCTTCCACCTGATCGTGGGTGACGTAGATCATCGTGTTCTTCAGTCGCTGATGCAGTTTCAGGATCTCGACTCGCATGTGGACCCGCAGCGCCGCATCCAGATTCGACAGGGGTTCGTCGAACAGGAAGACCTTGGGCTCACGCACGATGGCACGCCCGATGGCGACTCGCTGACGTTGTCCACCGGAGAGTTCGCGTGGCTTGCGACTCATCAGCTCCTGCAGTCCCAGAATGTCGGCGGCAATGTTCACCCGGCGATCGATCTCGCTTTTCTCGACCTTGTCGTGCTTGAGCGAGAAACCCAGGTTGCCGCGCACATCCTTGTGCGGATAGAGCGCATACGATTGGAATACCATGGCAATGCCACGGTTGGAAGGCGGTTGATAATCGACCCGCTGACCGTCGATATGGATCTCGCCGCTGCTGAGTGTCTCCAGGCCTGCAATCATGCGCAGCAGCGTGGATTTGCCGCAGCCACTGGGGCCGACAAAGACCACCAGTTCGCCGTCAGCCACTGACAGGTTCATGTCGTGAATGACCTGAGTGGCGCCGAAGAATTTCTCGACGCCCTTGAGTTCAAGCGTAGCCATCAGCCTTTGACTGCTCCAGAGGTAATGCCGCGAATCAGCTGGCGAGAAAAGATCACATACATGATGAGAACCGGCAGGATGGCCACTGACAGGGCCGCCAGTACCGACCCCCATTGAACCGTGTACTGCCCGATGAACTGCTGTACGCCAAGGGTGACGGTACGCGTCTCCTCGCCGGGCGAGAGAATGAGCGGGAACCACAGATCGTTCCAGATGGGGATCATGGAGAACACGGCAACGGTGGCAATGACCGGGCGAACCAGCGGAATCACCACTTCGAAGAAGATGCGGTATTCGGACAGGCCATCGATGCGCGCGCTGTCCTTGATTTCACGTGAGACCGAGCGCAGGAACTCGGTGAAGATGAAGATGGCGATGGGCAGGCCCTGTGCGGTGTACACGAGTATCAGGGCAGTCAGGGTATTGGCCAGGCCCAGGTCCACGATCAGATTCAACAATGCAACCGTGCCCAATCGTATCGGCACCATGATGCCCAGTATCAGATAGATGCCGATGAAGGTATTGCCCTTGAAGCGGTATTCGGACACTGCATGCGCCGCCATGGCACCGAACAGCAGGATGAAGAACAGCGACACGCAGGTAACGATCAGGCTGTTGCCGAAGAACATCGGGAAGTCGCTGTTCGTCATGACGCTCTGATACCCCTTGAGCGAGAGTGCCTTGCCCGTGGGCAGACCCAGCGGGTCTCCGAATATGGCCTTGCGCGTCTTGAAGCTGTTGACCACGATCAGGGCCAGCGGGAACAGCGCCAGCAGTGTCCAGCTCAGCAGGATGGCATGAATGCCGACGCTGCCGAGTCGATCCTGTATGCGTCTCATGAGTCGTACCGTTGCAGTCTGCGCTGCACGCCGAACAGATAGCAGCCTACACCCACCAGTATGATGAAGAACAGCGCCGAGGCCACCGTGGCTCCCATGTATTCATCACCCAGTTGCGCCTGAAAGCCGAAGAAGCTGCGGAACAGGAAGGTGCCCATGACATCGGTAGAGAAGTTGGGACCAGCCATGCCGCCCTGCAGTGAGTAGATGATATCGAAGCTGGCAGTGAAGTTGCCGATGTAGGTGAGTATCGCCACCAGCCCGAGCGTTGGCAGAATCAGTGGCAGTTTCACCTTCCAGAAGATCCACCAGCCATTGAGACCATCAATGCGTGCCGCTTCGATGGTCTCTTCCGGTACATTGAGCAGCGCGGCATAGAACAGCATCAGCGGAATGCCGACGTACTGCCAGATGGAAATCAGGGTGACCGTGACCAGTGCACTGCTTTCGAGGCCCAGCCAGGGGCGGAACAGATGGCCGATGCCGAGCGCCTTCATGGCATCGGGCGTCACGCCCCACAGCGGCGAGAGAATCAGTTGCCAGATGAATCCGACCACGACCACCGACAGCAGGGTGGGCAGGAAGAAGATGGTGCGATAGGTGGCAGCCCCCTTGAGCGTGGGAACGCTCAGCAGGGCGGCCAGGGCCAGGGCGATGGGGTTCTGGATCAGCATGTGCAGCAGGAACAGCAGCACGTTGTTCTTGAAGGCGTTCCAGAACTGATCGGCCCAGTAGGGTTCGCCAATCAACTTCGCATAGTTGGCAAGGCCGACGAACACGGGTTGGTTCTCCTGCGCGCTGTACAGCGACAGTCGCAGGGATTCGAAGATGGGGTAGATGGCGAAGACGGTGTAGATCAGTGTCGCCGGTGCCAGAAATACTAGGATGTACCAACGTCGGCCGGCGCGTGGTGGTCTCGTCGTGGAAGCTGGTTCAGTCACGCGACAGTCGATCCACCGGTGTAACGGAGGGTCTGGCCGGGTGCGCGCTTGATGGTTCGAAAGCGTTGCTGATGCATATCAGTCGGAAGTAGACGATGAACAGGGAACGGGTGGATGCCGGCAAGATGCAAGTCCGGCGTCTGCGCATACCGCCACGCAGACGCCGGGGCCTGGTTTATGGCTGGTACCAGCTGTCGACGTTGGCCTGCGCATCGGCCGCCGCTTCATCGGCACTCATGCTGCCGTTGATCACATTGGCTGTCAGTGTCCACAGATGATTGCCCAGCGCAGGCTCTCCCCGAGACAGGATCTGGTGCGCTACCCGGATGGTGGCTTCGCACTCACCACGCATGGCGATGAATTCCTTGGCCAGTTCGTTCTCCACCGTGATGTCATGATTGGCCAGGGAGAAGAAGCCGGGTGCCGCATTGGTCAGCAGACCGGCAAACTCGGCTGATGTGGTCCACTCGAGGAAGGCCAGCGCAGCATCCTTGTTCTTGGTGGCGGCGTTCATGCCGATACCGATATCGGTATGGTCACTGATGTAGCAGCTGCTGTCGGCATCCCTGGCTGGCGGTGCGAATGCGCCGATCTCGAAATCGGCATTTTCCTGAAAGCCCGTGATTTCCCAGGAACCGGTGGGATAGATGGCAGCACGCCCCAGGGTGAAGAGATTCTGGCTGTCGGTATAGGACTGCGCCTGGTAACCGTTACCCAGATACGGCACCCATTTTTCCATCTGACGGAAGCCTTCGACAAAGGCATCATCCGTGAATTTCGCCTCGCCACCGAGCAGCGCCAGCCGGCCTTCCTCGCCGTTCCAGTAGGTGGGACCGACATTGGTATAGCCCATGGTGGCCGCTTCCCACTGGTCCTTGGTACCCATGGCCATGGGGATGTAGCTGCCATCTTCCTTGATCGCGTCGAGCACGGCATAGAAATCGGCTTCGGTGGCCGGTACTTCCAGGCCGAGTTCGGCGAAGGCATCCTTGTTGTACATGAAGCCATGGATGACCGAGGCCATGGGGACGCAGAAGGTGGCATCACCGGCATCGGTGGACCAGGCACCCTTGGCCACATCGGAGAAGTTCTCGAGTCCTGGCAGGTCCTTGATATCGCTCAGATTACCGGCATCGTACATGGCCAGAGCATTGTCGAAGGGCCGGCAGGTGATGATGTCGCCGGCGGTGCCGCCAGCCAGACGCGCATTCAGGGCGGCGTTGTATTCGGTCGCAGTGGTGGGCTTGAACTGCACATCGATATCCGGATGCTCGGCTTCGAAGGCGGGCAGGATCAGATCGTCCCAGATGGCCTGATCCTCGGCGCGCCAGCTTTCGATGGTAATGATCGTCTTGTCGGCCAGTGCAATACCGGACAGGCAAAGGCCGACGGCCAGTGCGACAGTTCTTGGCAGGAATCCACGCATGGATCTTTCCTCTGTGTGATTGAATGTTCGGGTAGTTGGATACTATCGCCTTTGGGTTGCGGCGTAAAATGCAACTTCCCGGCGGATGGGGCAGCTCTGCGAGACGAACGCTTGCAACAGGTGTGTATCGTGTGTATCCCTGCCTCATCCGGCTATTCTTCACGCTCGAGAAAAAGGCAGGACTGATGGCATGGCAGTAATCGTGGCGGTGGACGGAGGCGGCAGTCGTTGTCGGTTGGCGGCTTTTGACGAATCCGGTATGCCGCTGGCCAGAGTGATCGTGGACGGGCATGCGAGTCTGTCGCGCGGCGCCGAGGAGGCCTGGAAGAACATCGACTCGGGCCTGGTGCAGTTGCGAAGGCAGTTGCATCGCTCGCCGGGCTGGCTGCCGGATCGACTGATGATGGGGCTGGCAGGCTCACTGCAGGAAACCCGGCGCCGGGTTTTTCTGGCACAGCTGCCCGAAGCTCTGGCGCACACTCTGGTCACCGATGGTCATGCCCAGTTGCTGGGGGCCAGTGCCGGCAAGCCCGGCATCTGTCTGGCGATCGGTACCGGCAGTGTGCTGCACTGGCTGGATGAGAAAGGTCAGAGCGGTATGGTGGGTGGCTGGGGTTTTCCGGTGGGCGATGAAGGCTCCGGTGCCTGGCTGGGCATGCGTCTGGTGCAGCTGTATCTATGGCACGTCGATGGGCGGCACCACAGTGGCAGTCTGATCGAGGCATTGACTGCGCGTCTGGGGACGCGTGTTTCCGAGATTCAGCAGTGGAGTACGCAGACGCAGTCGGGGGTACTGGCGCAACTGGCACCGCTGGTGTTCGAACATGCGGCAAACGGCGACCCCCTGGCTCTGTCCCTTCTGGATGATGGTGTGGCTCATGCCCTGGCCCTGCTGGAGTTGGCCCCGGACCAGCTGCCTGTCCATGTGGTGGGGGGCATCGGTGAGCGAATGCAGGATCGACTGGGAGCGTATATTGGTGATCGATTGCACCCTGCCCGAGGCGATGCCCTGCAGGGGCTGTGGCAACTCTGGGCCGATTCCTGCGGAGAGGCGCCATGACACGACAGGAAACCCGCGGGCGCTGGCTCTGCCGGGAAGGCTGGTTCAACGGTGTCTGTACGCACGACGCCATCGTGCATGCCCTGTGCGAAGATGAAGTATCGGCCAATGAACCCTTGTTCATTCCGGCGCCGCTGGATCTGCATGTACATGGTGGAGGTGGGGCTGACGTGATGCAGGGTGATGCTGCCTTGCGCAAGGTCCTGCAAACCCATGCGGCCCATGGCACGGCCGGCATGCTGGCTACCTCGGTCACTGCACCCTTCGAGGCCATCGAGGATTTCCTGGCCAGTGTCGGACGTGTCAGCCGCGAGATCGACGCGCAAGACTCACCCGACTCGGCCGGTGGCAAGTCGGCTGCGCATTTGCTGGGTGTGCATCTGGAAGGGCCGTTCATCAGTCCCGGCAAGCTCGGGGCGCAGCCGGATTTTCCGGCCCCGCTGGATTTGCAGCGACTGGAATCCTGGTTCAAGACCGGTCTGGTCCGGGTCATCACCTATGCTCCGGAGCTGGATGAAGACGGGGCGGTGCCGCTGTTGTGCAAGCGTTATGGCGTACGCGCCCAGATTGGTCATACGTTGTGCAGCTGGGCGAGCGCTGCTGCCGCACTGCTGCAAGGTGTCGGGGTGACGCACTTGTATAATGCAATGAGTCCGGTACTGCATCGCGACGGCGGAGCGGCGGTGGCAGCCTTGGCCTATGCCTCCCATGCCGAGATCATCACTGACGGTATTCATGTCGACAAGGCCGCCTTCGATGCAGCGCGTCGGTCCATCGATGGCCTGTACAGCATCACCGATGCCACCGCTGCTGCGGGCATGCCCGATGGTCAGTATCAACTGGGTTCATTGTCCATCGACAAGGTCGGACATCGC
Organism: uncultured Granulosicoccus sp.; assembly: GCA_947495035.1. Classification (GTDB taxonomy): domain Bacteria; phylum Pseudomonadota; class Gammaproteobacteria; order Granulosicoccales; family Granulosicoccaceae; genus Granulosicoccus. The sequence goes on along the minus strand of CANLXI010000012.1, from coordinate 107,336 downwards.
GTCGTTCTGCCCGATGGCACGCTGGCCGGCAGCTGTCTGACGCAGCAGCGTTCCATGCAGGTATTGCGCGGTTGGGGGCTGAGCTGGGAACAGATTGCGCAGCTGAGCAGCAGGGTGCCGGCGCAATGGCTGCAGCGAGACGACTACGGCTGTATTGCACCGGGTGCTCGAGCCTGCTGGCTGGAAATCAACAACGATGAGCCGGAAGCACTCTGGCTCGACGGAATACGACAGACACTGGATACATTGCCATGACACTGATGCCAACCGAAAGTATCGATGAGACGCTCAAGGATCTGGATCTGAAGGCCAATAGTGAGATTCTGGACGTCCTGCTCGACAGTCAGATGCGAGCGGTCGAGGCCGTCAGACAGGCGCGGGATTCACTGGATAGTGCGGTAACCGCCGCCGCCGAGCGACTGGCCGGGGCTGGGGGGCGACTCATTCTGGCAGGCGCGGGTGCCTCCGGACGACTGGCGGTGCAGGATGGCGCGGAAATGTGGCCGACCTACGGCTGGCCGCATGAGCGGCTGCTGTTGTGCATGGCCGGCGGTTCCGAGGCATTGCTGTCGAGTATCGAAGGGGTGGAAGATGATGCGGAAGCCGCCAGCCGCGATGTGGCAGAGGCCGCTGTCAATGACAGTGATGTGGTCATTGCACTGGCCGCCAGTGGGCAATCACCCTGGACCTGTGCCTGGCTGGAAAGTGCGCGAGAGCGTGGTGCGCTGACGATCGGCATGTCGAACAATCCGGATACCCGGCTGTTGCGTGCAGCCGAGTGCCCCGTCTGGCTCGACAGTGGCGCAGAAGTGCTGGCAGGTTCTACCCGGATGGCTGCCGGGACGGCGCAGAAGATCGCGTTGAACCTGTTCAGTACAACGCTGATGATTCGGCTCAATCGCACTTACGGCAATCTGATGGTGGATATGGCCGCCGTGAATCGCAAACTGGATCAACGACGTATTCGCCTGTTGCAGGGCGTGTTGCCACAGATCGCCGAAGAGCCGGCTGCTGCCGCAGTGGCGGCGGCCGATGGCTGGGTGAAACTGGCTGCCCTGATCGCATTGGGTGACAGTGCCGACCAGGGTCGTCGTCGACTGGAGCAGCACAAGGGCTCCTTGCGGGCGGCCATGAAAGAGCTGCAGTGATGGACCGGGCCGAGGCTGTTGGCAGGGCCGGACCGGGAAAACGGTAGCGCTGCACGGCCAGCTGATCGGCACTGTCGTTGTCGCAGCGTCCGGGGAGCTTGCCGATGCGCTACTCAGTCGGTCAGCTCCTGCAGGGTTTCCAGCATGGGACCCAGTACGGGTTGCACCAGCTCGGCCACTCCCGGAATGGCGGTAACCCTGTCGATCAGTGGTTTCAGGACCGTGATGCCGTTGCTCACGATGGCATTGACAGGACCATCGGCAGCCGCTGGCAGGTCCGATATGGCCGGTTGCAGCTCGTCCAGCCGGTCACTGGCTGCCTCGATGTTCTCGACCGCCGTTCTGGCGGATTCGATATCACTGATACCGGCCAGTGCCTGGCTTGTCGAGCCGAACACCGCTTCCAGTCTGTTTGTCAGGCTGGCCAGGTCCACGCCTTCGGGCATGCTGGCCTGCGCTGCCTGGACCGCCTCGGCGAACAGAGAATCGGCGTTCTGTACCGTGTCGGCCAGTGTGGCCTGCGCCGGTGTCTGGACCGTGGCTACCGGCTTGCCGGTTGCCCGGGGCGCGGCATCGTGTGTCTGGTCGAGGGGTATGGACACAGAGTCACCCTGCTCACCCCGGTATTGCATCCAGAAAAAAGCCGGAATCGCCACCACGACCAGCGGTAGCAGCCATTTCAGGACGCCACCGCCCGAGCGAGTGATGCCCGAATCGGGAGTAATCTGCCGAGGCGTCAGAGGGGCTGTTTCGTTCGATGTGGACATGGTCCCCAGGACGGGCTCGGTCGAAATGCTGTCGAAGAATCCGGCAGTCTGCAACTGGTCGGCAAGGCCGCGTGGCATGGCAGCGCCGATGTTGCTGCGCTGCGCTCTGAACATGCGGATCAGAGCATTGCTGCGCATGCCATCGTCGAGAATCTTCCTCTTGATGACGCCAATGATGAGCGGTGTCAGCATGCCGAGCAATGTACTGCTGTTGCCTCGACTGACTCCGGCGTAAGTGGCGATGACTGCGGCCAGTTGGCCTTGTGCGTTGCTGCCCAGGAGGCAGGACAGGGTGGAATTGCCCCGGGTGGCGACGGCGCTGGACTGGTTGCTGTCCAGCAGAGTGCAGAGGTTCTGCAGAACATCATCGTTCTGGCTGCGGGCTGCCTCGAGCAAGGCGCTTGCCCCGGCCGGCTGACTGCAGGCGTTCATCAGTCCGCTCAGCAGCCCGGGCAGCGCAGCGGACAGTGCCTCTCTGGTCTGGCTGTCTTGTGTGTCGAGAATACCGCCGATGATGCCGAGCAACCGATCACTGATCTGATCCCTGGTCAGGTCGATCAGGTTGAATGACATAAGTTTTCTCCCGAGTTACTACAGCAATGGGTGCAAGGCGAGATTCCCGATGGGCCGGAGTGCACCGATGTTCCGGATGATACCCAGCGTCCATCGTCTCGGTGCATGCCGTGTGGTCGGGGCCTGATTGTTTACAACAATGTCACAATTCCCGCCCGGTGAGGCTGTACGCGCAATACCGGCGGGATTCCTGTCACTGAACACCGCATGCAAGGCCCCTGATGGGTGTCGTCGCTTCAAGAGTCGGCCAGCGCGGTCGATATCTTCATCAGGCATGTGTAACAGGTGTCATCGGCCCGGTAGTTGCAGGAGCTGAAAGGCATTTGCGTATCCATGCTCACGAAATTCGTCAACCAACAGGCCGATGAGATGAAGATCGACAGTGTTGTGCCCACTGATGATTTGCAGCAGTCACACGGCGATTCCGATACCGTGACGCCGGACCATGCCGGTGAGACTGTTGCCAGCGACAAGGGGATGTCGTCACATGATCTGCGGGCATCTCTGGCCATCGTCAATGGGTTCAGTGCGGCACTGGGCGCCAGTTTTCAGGATCTGACTGACCAGTACCAGGAAATTCTGGAGTCCAATGATGTTGCCCTTATCGCTGAATCCGCGGATCGGCTCATGATGCTGGATGCAGATTGTCGATTCTGCCTGTCACGGCTGCACACGTCGATAGACAAGCTCAAGGAGCGTCTGGAGAGGGAGCGCCTGATCAGCGGACCGGGTCGAGCAGAGGATACGAATCGATGAGTGCCGCTCTGGCGGCTTCCACGGGAACCAGACGTCCACTCAATGAACTGGTCATGGTGGATGACGATGCACTCACGGTCGAGATCGTTTCATGGATCATCAGCAAGGGTCATTTCCAGTCACGCCTGTTCACACAGGCCGATGAAGCCCTGGCGTACCTGAAGACAAGCACGCCCCGCTTGCTGATCGTGGACTACTACATGCCCGAGATGACGGGGCTGGATTTCATCAGTGAGTTGCACGACAACTCGGATCTGACGCAGACCCAGGTCTATCTGTGCTCTGCCGTTCGTCCACCGCAGGGCTCCGGAGAACTGTTCGAGGCCATGAATGTCGATCTTCTGGAAAAGCAGCATATCTGCGATCGCCTGAAGCTGACAGAACTGCTTGACCGGCACCTGCAGGTTCCCTGACGGCCCTGCAGAGTCACTGTATGGTGCCTGGTCACTGACGGTCGGGAGCCGGATCGATAGGCCGCTTCCGTGTAAGAGAGTACCGGGTCAACGGTGCGAGCCGTAGGTCTGCACCGCCTCTCAGCTAACGTCAGCCAGGTCGGGAATGGTTCAGTCGACAGCGCTTGAGTCGATAGCAGTCTAGTTGCTGCAGTTTCAGGCTCCATGAGCAAAGCCAGAGAACCCGTACCATGCCTGATGTACTACTAGACTTCCTGTCCAAGAGCAATGATGGTCTGAATCAGCTGGATTCCGAACTTGCTTCCCTGCTGGACAGTCCACAGGACACGCAGGCGCTGATTCACATCATGTCGATGCTTCATTCCCTCAAGGCCGAGGCGGGCCTGATGGAATTTTCCGGTATCGAGACACTGGCACATGCCGGGGAGTCGGTGTTGCATGGCTTGCTGACACATGTCGAAGCTGTCAATGACGACACCATCAATCTGCTGGTGGAGCTGGCGGATGGACTGCGCGCTCTGGTGGAGCGTATCACTGCCACCGGTTCGGAAGAAGTGCGCTTCGATGGGTTGATCGAACGATTGAAGAGCAAGGCCTATATCCTGACCGAAGCCCCGGCAGCAGGTCCGACGGTACCGGCAACGCCTGCTGTCATTGCCGAGCAGACGCCCGTGGTCGAGGAAGAACTGGCTGAAGATCCGGTGGTCATGGAGCTGGACGATGAGATGAAGGAGGTGCTTCGTGACTTTCTGCAGGAGAGCTACGAGAACCTGGATCGTGTCGACAGCGAGCTGATCGAGCTGGAAGAGCAACCTGACAACCGAGAGTTGCTGTCGTCGATTTTCCGGTCCATGCATACCATCAAGGGCACCTGCGGCTTTTTCGGTTTCGACAGGCTGGAGAAGGTCACGCACATTGGTGAAAATCTGCTGGTGAAACTGCGAGACGGTGAATTCAGCATGACCGAGGAGATAGCGACGGGTCTGCTCGCCATGGTGGATGCCGTGCGAGCGATGCTGTCGGAGATCTCCGACCATGGTCATGATGGGCGAAAACTGTATACGCAATTGATCGACCAGTTGACTGAACTGAAGGACCATGGCAAGACCCGGAGTGGCAGTGAGATACCGGCCACAGCACAGGCCGAGGGCAAGCCAACGCCGGTGAGTGAGCCACCTGCCGTCGAACCGGATCAGCGCACCGCAGAGTCTGCGGAAAGCGGCAGCTCTGCCGACAAGGCGGCGAATGTCGTCAGCACGCCAGTTGCGGCGGCGACCGACAAGCCTGCCGTCGGTCGCGAGGACAAGTCCACGGCCGGTATCGTCGAGGCGTCGATACGCGTGGATGTACCGGTACTCGACTCATTGATGAATCTGGTGGGTGAGCTGGTGCTGGCCCGCAACCAGATTGTCGAATACGTCGGCGCACATGAGAATACGCAGGTCGTGGCTGCAGCGCAGCGACTTAACCTGATCACCAGTGAGCTGCAGGAAGGCGTCATGCAGACCCGCATGCAACCCATACACAGTGTCTGGGCCAAATTGCCAAGGGTGGTACGTGATCTGTCGCGTGCCTGCGGCAAGCAGATACGGGTGGAGATGGAAGGCAAATCGACGGAACTGGATAAAAGTCTGATCGAGGCAATGAAGGACCCCATCACCCATCTTGTCAGAAACTCTGTCGATCATGGCATCGAAACCCCCGAACAGCGTCTCGCCGCCGGCAAGCCCGAGGAAGGTACGCTGTTGCTGCGCGCCTTTCACGAAGGGGGGCAAGTGCATATCGAGATCTCCGATGATGGCGGCGGCATCAACCCGCAGCGCATCAGCAAGAAGGCGATCGAGAACGGTGTGGTGACTGCCGAGCAGGCCGCTCGCATGTCGGATCAGGAAATCTGCAAGATGATCTTTCTGCCGGGGCTGTCCACGGCGGAGGCGGTCACCAACATCTCGGGTCGAGGTGTCGGCATGGATGTGGTCAAGACCAATATCGAGAAGATCAGCGGCGCCATCGATCTTGACACCGAGGTGGGTCGAGGCACGGTGTTCAAGATACGCGTGCCCCTGACTCTGGCCATCGTGCCTGCACTGATCGTATCCACGGGAGGGCAGCGATTTGCCATTCCCCAGGTCAATCTGATCGAACTCATCCGGATCGATGAAGAAGAACAGTCGCATGCCATCGAGTTCATCCACGGTTGCCCGGTGCATCGACTGCGAGGACAGTTGTTGCCCATCGTTTATCTGAACAAGGAGCTTCGACTCGACACACCACAGGAAGGCGCCTTGAATATCGTGGTATTGCAGGCCGAGAAATGTCGTTTCGGCCTGGTCGTCGATCAGATAAACGACACCCAGGAAATCGTGGTCAAGCCCCTGACCGAAGCGCTGAAGACGATCCCGGTGTTTGCCGGTGCCACCATCATGGGCGATGGTCGGGTGGCCCTGATACTGGATACCCTTGGCATCGGGCAGCGCGCACGTGTCATGAGTGACAGCCCTGATCGTACGGTCAGCCTGAATGTCAGCGGAATCGCCGAGAAGGTCGGCAAGAGTGAGACCCTGCTGCTTGTCAGTACCGCCAGTGATGGTCGTCTGGCGATCCCGCTGAATCGCGTTGCGCGACTCGAACAGTTCGAAGTGGAGCGCACCGAAACGGCGGGAAACAATGTGGTAGTGCAGTACCGTGGACAGATTCTTCCACTGGTGCAACTGTCGGATTTCCTGCACGAGCGTCGTGCCATGCATGCAGATCAGCCCGTGGAAGATGGCCTGTTGCAAGTGGTGGTGTTTGGCGAAGAAGGGCGTCAGATCGGCCTGATCGTCAAGGAGATCATAGACGTGGTGGATGAGGTACTGAACACCCGTGGCAAGGCCAGCCGCGATGGTGTGCTGGGCACGGCGGCGATCGACGGACAGGTTACCGAGTTGCTGGATGTGAGCTCCTTCATCAGCGCGACATCCGATCTGATCAGTGATCTGGAGGAAGCGGCATGAGCACATCGAAGCCTCAGACCTACTGTACATTCTATCTGGACCGATACTACTTCGGCATCGAGGTCGAACTGGTCCAGGAGATCATCCGCTTTCAGGAGATCACTCCGGTGGCACTGGCTCCCCATGTGGTCAAGGGACTGATCAATCTGCGGGGACAGATCGTCACAGCCGTGGATCTGCGAAGCCTGCTGGAGTTGCCTGACAGGCAGCCTGACGAGGTGCCGATGAACATCGTGGTCAAGACCCAGCTGGGTGCCTTCAGTCTGCTGGTGGATCGCATTGGTGATGTACTGGAATTGTCCGATGACAGCTTTGAAGCGCCTCCGGACAATCTGCAGGGCATGGCACGAGAACTCATTCAGCGTGCCTACAAGCTTGACGGATCCCTGCTGCTGACCATGGCGATCGAAAAAGTCGTCAGTGCAGATGTACTGAACAGGCGCCAGGCGGCCTGAACATGCCTCGGTCCACGAACAGTCGAGCGTCTGGGGCAAGCGTGTACCACAGTGGGCATTGCCACTCACACCGTCGCTGCCCGATCGAGAACGAACGGCGCGGACAGGAAGTCCAGTCAACTTTCCGGCAACACTGCCGTTATTTCAGGGACGTCCGCCAATCTCTAACGAGACGATACCGAAAATCACCAGGAATATGGTCATGTCACAGTCCTCTGTTCACGCACTGATAATCGACGACTCGCGGGCCATGCGAGCGATACTCAAACGCGTATTGCATGGCGTGGGTTTTCGCACTTCGGAGGCGGCAAACGGACTGGAAGGGCTGGAGTGCCTCAAGGAGCATGATGATATTTCCATCGCGCTGGTCGACTGGAACATGCCGCAGATGAATGGCTACGAATTCGTTCGGGCCGTCAGATCCGATCCTGAAAACAGAGACCTGTGGCTGATGATGGTCACAACGGAAACGGAGATGTCGAGAGTGGTCAAGGCGATGGCAGCGGGGGCCAATGAATACGTGATGAAGCCGTTTACCGAAGATGTCATCATCGACAAGCTCAGGTTGTTGGGTCTGGTTGCTGCCTGAGCACCATGGCTAACAAACGTATTCTGGTCGTTGATGACTCCTCGATGTATCAGCGGCTGCTGTCGGATGTGATCAATTCACATCCGCAGATGGAGGTGGTCGGTGTTGCCGTGAATGGTCGCGAGGCTCTGGAGAAGATGGATAGCCTGCGTCCGCATCTGGTGACTCTGGATATCCTGATGCCGCAGATGGATGGCATACAGACTCTGATGGAACTGCGACGCAACTGGCCTGACGTTCGCACGGTGATGGTCAGCTCACTGACATCGGAAGGCTCGGATGCCGCACTGGATGCGCTGACCCTGGGCGCACATGAATATGCCGCCAAACCGGTTTCCGCCGGTGGTATCAGTGCCATTCGGGAAACCCTGAATCAGGATCTGCTGCCCAAGATTGCGGCCCTGTGTGATCTGGACTGTGCCGGTGACATGGTCGCCGAGGAGCCGGTAGTCGCTGAACAGCCGGACAGAGCCCCGGGGCGATTCGTCTCCACACAGAATGCGGGGCCCGAGCTGGTGGTCATCGGGGTGTCTACCGGGGGGCCGGATGCACTGACCCGTCTGCTGCTGCAACTGCCCGGCAATTTCGGGGTGCCGATCTGTATCGTGCAGCACATGCCTGCCGAGTTCACCGGCAAGCTGGCGGCACGATTGAACGCGGCCAGCAAGCTGACCGTTTGTGAAGCATGCGCTGGCGATCGTCTGCAGGCAGGCACGGTGTATGTCGCGCCGGGTGACTATCACATGGTGCTGGAGAGGGTTGGCGGTACCGATGTCATCCGGCTGAATCAGAATCCCATGGAGAATTCCTGTCGACCTTCCGTGGACCCGCTGTTCCGCTCCGCCGCCGCCATTCATGGTGCGAGATGTCTGGGAATCGTGATGACCGGCATGGGGCGGGATGGGCTGAAGGGCTCGGAAGTGATGTACGCCGCAGGAGGCAGCATCCTGGTTCAGGATGAGGCGAGCAGTGTGGTCTGGGGCATGCCGAAGCTGGTGGCGCAGGCTGGATTGGCCGAAGCTCAAGTGCCGCTGGAGCGCATGGCGAGGGCGATCCTCGACCGGGTCATGGTTGCCGAAGGAAGCACCGTCCATCAGGTGGGCGACACGGGCGACAAGGCTGCCAACGCATCGAACCATCGGTTACCGGGGTCCGGAGGGCGGGGATCATGAGCGACATCAATGCGATCGACTTCGATTATGTCCGTGAGCTGGTCTATCGCGAATCGGCGATTTCGATCGAGCCCGACATGAAATACCTGGTCGTGTCCAGATTGACTTCCCTGCTCAGAAAAACCGGTCACGCTGATATCGCCGAGCTGGTCTCCTCCTTGCGCGGCAGGCGGGAAGCTGGCCTGGTGGAGCAGGTAGTGGACGCCATGACCACCAATGAGACGTCGTTCTTTCGGGATTCTCACCCCTTCGATACGCTGTGTCAGGAAGTGTTGCCGCGTATCGCGGCTACGCACAATGACCCGATCAGAATCTGGTGTGCTGCCTGTTCCACCGGGCAGGAAGCCTATACCATCGCGATGGCCATCCACGAGTTCTGCCCGGCACTGGTCCCTCGAGTGTCCATCATCGGTACCGACATTTCCCGGGAAGTCGTGGCGAAGGCTCAGGCGGGCACCTACAACCGCCTCGAAGTGAACCGCGGTCTGCCGGCACAACTGCTGGCCAGGTACTTCACCCAGCAAGGACTGGCCTGGCAGGTAAAGCCGGAGCTCATGAAGATGGTCGAGTTTCATACGTTGAACCTGATCCGGGACTGGGGCGCGCTGCCCGAGATGGATGTCATCTTCCTGCGCAATGTGCTGATCTATTTCGACCCGGAGGCCAAGTCTTCGATCCTGCGCAATACCAGTCGTGTCCTGAAGCCGGATGGCTGTCTGTTTCTGGGCTTGTCGGAAACGACATTGAATCTGAATACCGACTATCAACGCGTAACCTCTGAAAAAAGCCACTATTACAAGATTGCCTGAGTAACGGGTTCGTCTCGTTGCATTGTCCGGGTAGAGAAAGCCATGACTATACTGAGTGAAGAAGAACTGAACGAGATCGTTGACGTGGTCTGCATGACGGTGCTCGATCTGCCGGTTCACCCGGGTGGTCGATCTGCCCTGCATTCGGGTCAGTATCTGACTGCCAGTATCGGCATCTCGGGTGCGTGGAACGGTGTAGTCAAGGTCAGGGTCAGCCTTGAGCTGTTGACTCGTGCCGCATCCGACATCTTCAGTATCCCTGTCGATGATGTCGATTCGCGCGATCTGGTGGACACGATTACCGAGCTGACCAATATGCTGGGAGGCACGGTCAAGTGCATGCTGCCGGAAAGTTGCGATCTGGCCCTGCCCGAAATCCTGCCGTCCGAGAAAAGGACGCGGGGGCAGCATGAATGGGTCTACTTCAGCTGCGAATCCATGCCTCTGGCGGTGGCCGTCATGGAATCGGCCAGTGGCGTCAGGGCCGCCTGACAGCCGATCGAAGGCCCGGCGGGTTCAATGACGCCGGACAGCGGTAGCGGGCGGTTGTTCCTGTTCTGACCCTGCGTCTGCAAACATTTGTCGCAAACACTCACCCAGGTTCCTGTGGATTCACCTCGTCTTGCCGGATAGACTAGACTGGCATCGGTGGTGCGCAGTTGGCAGCTTGCCTGTGAATCGAGTTCACCACTGTCCAGTGCGGGATATTCCGCATGAATCGCGTTATTGGCAATGCTGGAGTGTGACATGGCAAGAAAATTCCCCCTGATCGGCAAGCAGGCTGGTCAATTCGTCCTGGTTGCCACGATGACAGGCGTGTTGGCAGCGTGCGGTGGCAGCAGCAGTGGTGACGGCGACGGATCCGAGGTGCCGCTGGGCGAACAGGATTTCGATAACGATGGATTCATCAATGATGAGGATGACGATGCCGACGGCGACGGGATCATTGATCTGGACGATGAATTCGTTGATCTTGACGGCGACGGGCGCGATGATCTCACCTTGCTTACCGAGGCCGAACTGGAAGGCGATACCGGTAATGAGGGAGAATTCGTGGAAGTGTCCGCCGACAATCCCTGCGGCAGTGAAAGCGGCGAGGACAATTCATCGGTCAATGCCGCATGGAATGACAACTGTCTTGTCGAGCGTTCGCTGACAGGTGGCCAGTTTGCCGACAGCCTGTTTTCCGTCGGTATCCAGCGTGTGCTGTATTGTTCCGGTTTTGGCAATGCCAGCAGTTATATTGCCTTCGCCGACGGTGAGTACGGCGAATTGAGTGAAGCGGCCGCCATCGAGTTCCAGAATGCAGAGTCATTGACACCAGACGGCGTTGTCGGACGGGAAACCTGGGGGCGGCTGCAGACGAGGCTGGAGTTGCTGGCCATCGCCGGGGCTGACGAAACGCGTGATACCTACGGGTTCACCAGTGGGCGCTGTGCCGGTATCCCGCTGTTCTATCAGGAATTCGTCAATTCGGAAGCCGGCGGCTGGACGCTGGCACGTAATCAGCCCAACGAAGCCGAGGAAATCCCCTTCTCCTACGAACTGCCCTTCGGCAGGCTTTGATGAGTACATGGTGAATCCCTGACACGCCGGATGGATCGAACATGAGCATGAGCCTGCAAGTGGCCACCATCTCCGGGCTTTGCGCCCTGGTGGTGACCGCCTGGCTCTGGCTGTCGCCGGATACTGCAAGGCGATCCCTGGAGAGCGCTCCTGCCGACAAGGAAGTGGCGCCAGCAGCCGACACCGGATCGGCGGGCTTGTCTGCCTCACCGTTTGCGCTGTCCACGCAGTCATCGACGCTGATCGATGGCGAAGCGGCTGAGCAGGCATCAAAACCCGATGATGCTCGTGAGCGCGACGTTGAGTCGGTCCTGCCCGGTGCAGGTATCACGCTGGATGTCTCCCGCTTGGCAGGCACCGTGATCGGCGATGAGGACTTCGATGCCACGGTGGCGCTATTGCGGGCAGACCCTGCCTTGCTGCAGCGTCTGATCGATGAATTTCGTCAGGAGCAGGACCCTGATCGGCGCCATCGGTTGATGAAACTGCTGGGACACGCCGGCGGGGCCGATGTCACGCTGCTGGCCAGCGAACTGGTCTATTCCGGCGATGATGCCTCACGCGAACTTGGCCTGCAGATGCTGCAGAGGGCGCAGCCGGGTAGCGCCGAGGTCCAGCAGATTGCCTCCGAGTTGCTGGCCACGGAAATCGAACCCCGTGTTCTGGTGAATACCCTGGCCACGCTGGCAAGACCCGGTACCGTGAATACCGAAAATCAGGCCCTGCTTGCCGATCAGGTGGCCGTCATGGCATCGCATCCGGATGACGGTGTCAGAGGCATCAGCCTTGACATACTGTCGCGATTGAGCACCGACGGTCGGGATACACCTGTGTTGCTGGCGGGGCTGACGGATGCCAGCGAACGAGTGCGTGAGGCAGCTGCCTACGCGCTCGTCGGGCATGAAGAGGACAGTGTGGCGGTACGCAGTTCGCTGTGGCAGATGCTGCGCGATTCCGGACAGGGCTTTTCACCTCGCAGTGCTGCCATTCTGGCGTTACGCAGTCTGACACTGTCGGAGGAGGAACAGGGTGAGCTGGAACTGATCGAACGTCAGCTCTACAACAGCAAGAGGCAGCAGTCCGCTGCAGGTGCTCGAGCCGTCACGCAGTGAGCCGTTTGGCAGGATAGTTGCTCTTCAGTGGTTCCTGTTGCCGAACCCGGTCCTGATGTTCAATGCCTGCTGCTGACGATCTTCTGGTCGCCTCTCAAGCCGAAACAGACCATCCGCACCAGCTTGCCGGCGATCCGGTGGAAAATGCTGAATCCGCGGTCGGACATGACGAGGCCTGGTTGCTCTGGCTGTCCGAGTTGCTGCAGGGGACTCACGGACTGGCGCTGGTCTGCATCACGGAAACCGCACCCGGAAATGTGAGTGCTGCGGTATCCGCACGAACACCAGCCACTCTCGAAATTCCCGATGCCGGCCTGGCGCTGGCACGCCGGGCAGTGCTGCGCGGCAGCCGACAACGCCTGCAATTGCCGGATAACGGTGATGTCCTGCTCGGACTGCCATTGCCGGGGAGCGAGGAGAGCTCGTCTGAATCGACCGTTTTGCTGTTGATCAATGGCGCATTGACTCGGCAACAGCAGGGTTCCTTGCTGGGGCTGGCAAGCTGGGCCCTGAAGAGTGCTCGATGGCGAGGTCAGGTCGTTCAGCCTGCCGAGTCACGGTTTTCGGCAGTCGATGGTGATCTGCCCGAATCCTTGAGCATCACCCAGCTGATTGATCTCCTCGGGAATCATTATCCGGGAAGTGTCTGCGCTCTGCACTGGATGCGGGCTGACAGACAGGGACGACGCAGGTCAAGGGTGATGGCTGTGTCCGGTCAGACAAACATCGACCGTTCCGCAATTGCAGTACGTGATCTGGCCAGTCATGCAGACAGGCGGTATGCCGAAGGCTCGGCGCAGCCCTTGTATCAATCCAGAATGGCAGCGGCGAGCAAACCGCTGTCGGATACCCGGTCGAGCGCGGAATCGGACTGGACATCGAGTCTCATGATCCCGGTATCGGTCGATGGTGAGCTGCTGGTGGTATCTCTGCAATGGCAGGATGAGACTCGTCTGTCGGCTAGCGAACGTAGCATCCTGCAGGCATCACTGGCACCTCTTGTACAGAGTGCCTGGCTGCAGTGGCGCTGCCAGCAGAACCTGCCGGCGTTGCTGTGGCACCGCTGTCGACGCAGCCTGGACGCGCGCTTGCAGCGAGGCCTGAAAACAGGCTTGCAGGTCGGAGCCGCTGTCATCGTACTGCTACTGATGTTGTGGCCGGTTGACAAGCGTCTGTCTGCCGACGTCATGGTCGAGGCCGCTGAACGTCACGCCCTGATTGCACCACTGGACGGCTATGTGAAGTCGGTACAGGCTCGGGCGGGCGATCGCGTCGCCAAGGGTGATCTGCTGGCCCGGCTTGATGATGAAGATCTGTTGCGACAAGCCGACAAATGGGCAGCCGAAGCCCAGAAGAACCAGCAGGACCATCTCAGTGCTCTGGCTTCCCATGATCGGGTGGAGCTGAGTTCATTGAGAGAGAGCCGCGTATTGATTCAGGCGGAACTGGATCAGGTCAGGGCGCAGCTGGCGCGGCATGAACTGCGAGCTCCGGTGGCGGGCATCGTGCTCAGCGATGCCGTCGAGGATGCGCTGGGCTCTGCCGTCAAGGCCGGCAAGATACTGTTCGAAGTCGGCTCGGCCGAGCATTACCGGCTGGCACTGCAGGTGCCGGAGCGCCGCATCTCGGAAGTCGAACCGGGGCAGCTGCTGAGTCTGCGCATGGCTGCAGACCCCAAGCAACGCAGACAGGCACGCGTCGATACGCTGATTCCGGTGGCAAATGCAAGTCAGGGGGAGAATACCTTCAAGGTCTACGCCACTCCGCTGGAATCCGATGCGGGTCTGCGGCCGGGCATGAAAGGCATTGGCAAGATTCTGGTCGGCCGTGAGTCACGCCTGGCTCAGTGGTGGGGCTCATTGTGGACACGCTGCGTCTGGCTGGCCTGGAAGCTCGGGCTGGTGGCATGAGCACAGCGGCAGTCTCCGAGATGCAAGCCGTGGCAGACGAACTGGAGTGCAAGCCATCACTGGCCCCCCATGTCCGAGTACGGGAACAGCGCATTCGCAACCGGCGCTGGGCAATCGTGCAGAATACGGTCTCGGGTCAGTTCCTGCGGATCGATGCCGGCTTGTGGCAGGCGCTGACACGGCTGCAGGGCCAGTGCTCGCTGCGAGACTGGCTGACACGTCACGAACCGCTTTTCGACTCCAAGAGCCTGCTGGAGTCGGTCGCGCATCTGCAACGTCTGGGGGTATTGCAGGGCATGCAGCCTGGTCAAGCAACCGCCAGAGCGGGGCGACGGGCCGCCTTCAACCCCCTGATGCTGAAGCTGCCTTTGTGCAACCCGTCACGGTTGCTGGCGTATCTGGCACGCCTCGTCGGAGTTGTCAGTGCTCGCACTGCAGTGCTGACGATACTGGCCCTGTTCGGGCTGGCAGCGGTGCTGGCCATGCTCAACAGCGCGGAGCTGCTGCGCGACTGGAACCGTGTGCTGTCGGCACCGGAACAGTGGTGGCAGTATCTGCTCCTGTATCCCTGCCTGAAGTGCCTGCATGAACTCTCGCACGGTCTGGTTCTGCAACGGCTGGGAGGAGACGTGCGGGAAGCCGGAATCTCCCTGCTGGTGCTGATGCCAGTGCCCTATGTCAATGCGACGGACGCCTGGTCCCTGCCGCGCCGTCGCGACCGTCTGGCGGTGACTGCCGCCGGCATGTTGTGTGACCTGAGTCTGGCCAGTGTGGCGTTGATCCTGTGGTACACCCTGGAGAGTAGTGTGCTTACCGACATGGCCTTTGCGGTGATGTTGCTGGGGTTCGTGTCAGTCGTGCTGTTCAATGCCAATCCGCTGTTGAAATTCGATGGCTACTATCTGCTGGAAGACCTGCTCGACAGTCCGGGCCTGGCGCGCCGGTCACTGGCCTACTGGCAATATCTGTTCAAGCGCTATCTCCTTGCCGCCGATGGCATCACGCGTCCCCTGATGGCTGAGGGAGAACGCCGCTGGCTGCTGCCCTACGCGCTGGCCAGTCTGGTGTATCGCTTGTCGATATCGCTGGTGATTGCCGTGTTTCTCGTGACACGTTTTCATGAGGTCGGCCTGTTGCTGGCCTTGTTCTCCATCGTGCCGATGTTCATTCGTCCATTGCCACGTCTGGCCGCCTATCTGGCCATTTCCAGTCAGTTGCAGGGTCATCGGCTACGCGCCACTGCCAGACTGGGTCTGCTGGTTCTGTTACTGGTACTGCCGGTCATGCTGCTGCCATTGCCTTCGTCGACACGTGCCGAGGGCATTGTCTGGAGTCCGGAGCAGAGTGAGGTCTTCGTGGCGGAAAGCGGAGAGATATCCGAGTGGCAGGTGCGCGACGGCGAAGCGGTGGTGGCGGGACAACTGCTGGTGCATTTGCTGGCCCCCGAGCTTGAGGTAGAGCGGCGACGGCAGGAATCAGCCATGGCACAGCTGCTGCTTGAACACGCTGCGCAGCGCCAGAACCTGCCGCAGCATGCCGCCGTCACGCGAGTCGAGATCGAAAGGCGTCAGGAGTTGCTCGATGCCCTGCAGCAGAGAATTGCATCGCTGCGAGTGGTGGCGCCGCGAGACGGGCACGTGGCCTTTACCCGGAACAGGCTGCTCAATGGTCAGCGAGTCCTGCAGGGAGATCTGCTGTTGTATGTGGTGGGAGATGAGCCGGTTGTCGTCAAGGCCGTGGTTGATCAGCGTCAGCTGGGCAAGCTGCAGACCGGGGTCAGGCAGGCGCAAGTACGCTTCTCCGACGATATTGCAACAGTGGTGCCGGCGGTCCTGAGTCGCCAGATTCCCGCCGGCAACAACAGACTGCCGAGCATGGCACTGGCTGACAATGGCTTCGGAGGCATTGCCGTGGAGTCGGGGCAAGGGGAACTGCAAACGCTGGAGGAGATCTTCCATCTGGAATTGACGCCTGATGAACAGATCCGCGCAGCGGATCACGGCGGACTCGGAGGGCGGGCCTACATTACCCTGAAGCATCCTCCCGAGACGCTGGGGGCTCGCTGGTGGCGCAGTTCCCGGCAGCTTCTTCTCAAGCACCTGGGTGCCTGACTTGAAACGGTTATTTGCAGGCGATCTGCAGGGCAGGTTCATTAATTGCTGCTTGCCAGGGATGAATACGAAGAGGTTGCAACCATGACCGACTGCCAGACAGTGTGCGGTGGTGTGCCCGTGACAGGGAGTTGTCCGGCTGAATCCGTGCATCGGGAGTCGTGAGCATGCCCTCGTCCAGGGTGGCATCTGCCACCGAGACTGACAGGCAAGGTAACACGGCCGCGAAAGGCGCTGTGCGTCGCAACGGCGGCAGAGGATGGCGAGATTGGCTCGGCATGGTGAATCCGTTTCGCTACCTGCCGAAGATGAGCGCGCGCTTTCATATCGCCATCGGCCTGTCTTCCTTTGTCAGTAGTGTGGTTCTGCTGGCTCTGTTTCTCGGGCTGGTTCCGGATCGCCAGAGCGCCAGGATGCAGACAAGAGTGGTTCTCTCGGAATCCGTGGCTACGCTGGGCTCGGTTCTGCTTCGTGCCGGCGATATCTCCGGATTGCGTTCTTCGCTCGAGTTTGTCATCGAACAGAATGTGGACATACACCTCATCGATCTGCAACGCCGCAGCGGTGGCAGTATCGAGTTGCCTTCGCAGCGCCCGCTGCCCGATGGCATCACTGCCGAGCAGTTGATTACCGACGATGTGAAGGTGCCACTATTGCAACGTGGCCGAGAATGGGGGCATCTGGTCTTTCGCTTCGTGTCGATGGACAACCAGCCCTGGCACGTGCGATACCGCGAGTCACCACTGTTCCTGATGGGCTTCATCAGTCTGGGTTGTTTCCCCCTGTTCTATCTGTTTCTGGGCAAGATGCTCAAGGAGCTGAATCCCTCGGAAGCCGTACCGTCTCGAGTCAGGTCAGCGCTGGATACCATTGCCGAGGCATTGCTGGTGCTGGACGCACGCGGCAATATCGTACTGGCGAACTCTGCCTTTGCCGAGTTGACCGGCAAGGAGTCGGAATCGTTGCTGGGTATGTCCGCTGGTGAGCTGCCGTGGCAGGGCAATGATCTGCAGGAAGGTCATGTCTGGGATGCTTCCCTGTTCGAGGCGAAGACAACCCGTCACGAAAAGATCGGCTTCACCGACGCATCGGGGCAGGTACGTGTCTTCATCGTCAACTGTTCCCCGGTGTTTGCGGCCAACGATCAGGTGGGTGGCGTTCTGATCAGCATGGATGATGTCACCCAGCTGGAGGAACAGGAGATTCTGCTGCGAGAATCGATGAAGATCGCCGAGGAGGCCAGTCAGGCCAAGAGTGCCTTTCTGTCCAACATGAGTCACGAGATACGCACGCCGATGACCGCCATCCTCGGCTTCACCGAGGTGATGAAACGCAACAACCGCACCAGTGAATCGGAACGACTGGGCTATCTGAATACCATTTCCAACAGTGGTCAGCACCTGCTGGAACTGATCAATGATGTACTGGATCTGTCCAAGGTCGAGTCCGGCGCCATGGAGGTGGAGGAACTGCCTTGCGATTGTCCCTCGATTGCCCAGGATGTCGTGCGGGTCCTGCAGTCCAAGGCTGATGAGAAGAGCATCGACCTGCAGGTGCAGATTCTCTCGGAATTTCCCGACAGGATCATTGCCGATCCGTCTCGCCTGCGACAGGTCATCACCAATCTGGTCGGCAATGCCATCAAGTTCACGGATCAGGGGGCGGTACGGGTCCAGCTGTCTTTCATCGCCGCGCAGAAGCCGGAACAGGCCCGCATCCGGATCGATGTCGTGGACAGCGGCATCGGCATGAGCGAAGAGCAGCAGGCAAAAATATTCGATGCCTTTACCCAGGCCAGTGCCAGCATTTCCAGACGCTTCGGCGGGACCGGGCTCGGCCTGTCGATCAGCCGGCAACTGACCGAGGCGATGAATGGCACCCTGGAAGTATCCAGTGAAGAGGGCGTCGGCAGTACCTTTCATGTCGAGCTGCCGGTTGCACAGGAATCGTACACATTGCTGTCACCCGCTGACATCATGGAATCGCTGGAGCGTATTGAAGTGCCTGTGCAGGTTACCTGGGACTTGCCCGAAAGCCGCATTCTCGTGGTGGATGACGGACCCGAGAACCGGCAACTGATGACGGTCATACTGACCGGCCTCAAGCTTCATGTGACCGTGGCCGAAAACGGTAAGGAAGGACTTGACATGGCTGTTGACGCCATGCAATCAGAGCCATTCGACCTGATTTTCATGGATATTCAGATGCCGGTAATGGATGGGTATGAAGCGGTTGCCGAAATGCGCAAGGCAGGGCTGGAGCTGCCCGTGGTGGCCTTGACGGCGAATGCGATGAAAGGCTTCGAGAAAGACATTCTGGAAGCCGGCTTTTCGCATTACATGGTCAAGCCGATCGACATGAACCTGCTGGGCGATCTGCTGGCAAGACAGCTGGGAGGCGAGCGGCGCGTTGTCGAGATGGAGCCGGAAGCCGAAACGGGTCTGATTGACGAGCAGTCTGCCGTCGAAGCTTCAGACTCTGCCATTGCTGCCGATTCTCAGGAAGTGGAGAGTGAACAGGATGACTTTGACGGCGTCGAGCCTGTCTACACCACATTGCCGGTGCAGATTCCGGATTTCTACGAAGTCGTTGAACAGTTCATACAGCGAGTCCAGGAAGAGCAACTCAGGTTGACAATGGCAATTGAGCAGAACGATGGCGAGACCATCGCCCAGATAGCGCACTGGTTGCGTGGTTCGGGCGGTAATGTCGGCTTTGGCGGCTTTGCCGATCTCTGTAACGAGATCGAGGCCTGTGCCCATGGCGACAGTTCGCGGCTGATGGACTTGCAGGAGCAGCTGCAGGCATTTACCCGACAGGTACTTGCCGGCTGGCACGTGACACCCCGCCCCAGTGCCGCCGGTTGATCAATAGTCATGTCACAGGGTGAGTCCACCGACAAGGCCGGCAGCGAGCGTCCCGCGGTATTGATGGACCCGCAGACAAGCAAACTGGTGGCGAGCTCCAAGATCATGATGGTCGATGATGAGCCGATCAACATGCGCGTGTTGCAACTGCATCTGACGGCTCAGGGCTATGGCCGGTTTGTCAGTGTGACGGACTCCAGGTTGGCGATGTCGACCCTTCGCAGTGAAAGGCCCAGTGTCCTGCTGCTCGATCTGAACATGCCCGATGTCTCCGGACTGGAGATTCTCAGCGAGGTGCGCTCCGATCCCGAGTTGAAGCAGTTGCCGGTGATCGTGCTGACTTCGTCCAATGATCCGGAGACCAAGGTCGAGGCCTTGCAACTGGGAGCAACGGATTTTCTGCCCAAACCGGTCGATGCCAATGAGCTGGCACTGCGCATGAAGAACACCATTGTGGCGCGCGCCTATGAGCAGCGCCTCATGCATTTCGATGCTCTGACCAACTTGCCGAATCGGCTGTATTTCTCCAGGCTGGTACAGAAGCTGATGAAGTCGGCGGCGGCGACCAGCAGCCGAGTGGCGCTATTGCTGTTCAACATCAACCGCTTCAAGTCGATCAACGACACATTCGGCTCGGAGCAGGGTGATGATGTGCTGTGGGCCTTCAGTCAGCGAATGCAAGTGGTGTTCGATCACGCGCAGGGTATCTCACCCTTGCGCAAGGACACGCTGAAACCCCACTGTATCGCTCGCCTGGGTGGCGCACGTTTTGGTGTATTGGCGCAGTTCGGTACCGATCGATGCGATGAAGTCTGGGTGCAGGAATGGATGCCTCTGCTGATTGCCGAACTGGAAAAGCCCTTTGTGGTCGAGCAACAGGATGTCTATGTCTCGACCAGCGTCGGCATCTCGGCACTGGATGAAACGGCCCGCACGGTCGAGAGCCTGATCAACAATGCCGAGACCGCCATGCGGTATGCCAAGGAACAGCAGTCGCCGGGTTATGCCCTGTACTCGGCAGACATGGTGTCGATGGCACGTCGCGCCCTGCGCCTGGAAAACGCCATGCGCACGGCGCTGGTCAATGAGGAAATGAGGCTGGTGTATCAGCCCAAGGTCGATATACGCAGCGGTCTGATCAACGGTGCGGAAGCCTTGCTGAGGTGGGAAAACCCGGATCTCGGATTCGTCTCACCCGTGGATTTCGTGCCGGTCGCCGAGTCCACGGGCATGATCGTTGCGATCGGTCACTGGGTGCTCGAGGCCGCCTGTCTGCAGGCGGCGATCTTTCGCAGGGAGTGCAACCCCGCCTTCAAGATCGCGGTCAATGTATCCATCCGGCAGTTGTACGAAGCCGGCTTTCACCAGTCGGTGGATGAGATCCTGAAACGAACCGGCCTGCCGCCCGAGGCACTGATCATCGAGTTGACGGAGAACATGATCATGGACGACGTCGAGGCGAACATCGGCAAGCTGTCAAGGCTGCGTGATCTTGGTGTCCGCATCTCGGTGGATGATTTCGGTACCGGCTATTCGTCCCTGAGCTATCTGCAACGCTTTCCGATAGATCAGCTGAAGATCGATCGCTCATTCATCATGGAGATCGAGTCGGCGGATGAAAAGGCGCCGATCGTCAAGGCCATCGTATCGCTGGCGCATGATCTCGGGCTCAGCGTGGTGGCAGAAGGTATCGAAGAGCAGGTTCAGCTGGATCTGGTTGCGAGGCTCGGATGCGAGGAATATCAGGGCTACCTGAAGAGTCGGCCCGTCGAAGCCGCTGAATTCATGCAGTTGATGCTGAATGACGTGAGGAAATGCGCCTGATGCTGCGATAGACTGTCTGCCATCGGTTCTGTGGCAAGGGTTCTGTTGTATGGAGTTTCAGTCTGAGCGTGGCAGGGTTCTGGAAACGCACGTTCGCCGCCTGATCGAGGCGCGTCAGTTCTCCGGAGTGACCTGGTGTGTCGAACATCAAGGTCGTGTCGTGGCGCAGGGCGCCGACGGCCATCGTGATGCACAAGCCTTGCAGGCCATGAGTGAGGACACCCTGTTCCGCCTGTACTCGATGACCAAACCGATCGTGTCCGTGTATTGTCTGCAGCTGATCGAATCCGGTCTGCTGCAGCTGGATGATCCGGTCAGCCGTTACATTCCGGAGTTCGGCCAACAGCAGGTGCTGGCCTCCGATGGTCGTCTGCAAGCGCTGCAACGCGCCATGACCATCGAGGATCTGCTGACGCACCGTTCAGGTCTGTCCTATGATTTCCTGCCCGGTTGCAAGGTGGCCGAGGGATACCGTGACGCCGGTTTTGCAGCCGACGGAGGGCGCTCGCTGCAGGAGCTCTGCGTGGCGCTGGCAGAGATGCCGCTGGCCCATCAACCGGGGTCATGCTGGTATTACAGCTATTCCACCGATGTCCTCGCCGGCGTTCTCGAGCGTGTCTCCGACAAGCCCTTGGGGACCTGTCTGCAGGAATCGCTGTTTGCACCGCTGGGCATGGAGGAAACCGCATTTCAGGTGGGTGCCGAGAACCGCTCACGGCTGGCGCAGATGTTCGGGCAGCGAGAGCTTGGGCAAGTACCCGTGGCGGGAGCCACTGATCGGGCTCCCGTCAACAGACTGCAGCCCATGGATGTCGAACAGAGCTATCCTTCGGATAGCGAGACCTTCACCCGTGGCGGAATCGGCCTGTACTCCAGCATGCGCGATTATCGCCGCTTCATGGGTGTGCTCATGCACGGCAAGACGCCTGACGGGGCCCGGTTGCTGTCGCGGCCCATGCTGGATCTGGCGTGGCAGAATCGCCTGCGTGACTCGCAGATGCCGATCACGATCGGAGACAAGGCCTACCCGGGTTACGGCTGGGGTCTGACCGGACGTCTCATGGTGGACACATCGGCAGCCCTGCGGCTCAGTGCCTGTGGTGAAGGCGGATGGGCGGGGGCTGCCTCCACCTGGTTCTGGGTGGATCCGGCCCGTGAATTCAGCGGCATCGTCATGACGCAGTATCTGGGCTCGGAAATCAGTCTCGGGCCTGACATGCAGGGCCTGGCCTACGCCGCCCTCGGCTGAGCGGGCAGACCCGCATCGGTGATCATCCGTCGATGCGGTGTTGCAAGCCCCCCCACTTCTGGCTGTCACGGGGCTTCGCCCGTGAAGTGACACTGCCACGCGTTACCGACCCGTGTGTGTGGCAGGGCTTGTCGGAGCCGGATCGCTCGTCAGGGCTCAGTTCGGGCGGCCACTGGCAAACGATGGTTTCATGGCCGCAGCGCGCTCGGCTGTCGCTTTGTTCTGTTGCTCCTGCGCCTGCCGGTCGCGTTGCGCATCGGCTTCCGGCCAGCCCTGACAGTGTTGTTCCACCAGGCTGCCGAGAAAGGCGATATGGTCAGGACGATCGTTCAGACAGGGAATGTACTGAAAGCGCTCGCCACCATTTTCCTCGAAGTATTCGCGGTTCTCGCCGCAGATCTCCTCGATGGTTTCCAGGCAGTCGGCAGAGAAGGCCGGAGACATGATGTCGATCGACTTGAAACCCTCGGCCGGCAGTGCCTTCATGGTGTCGTCGCAATACGGTCGCAGCCATTCTTCGCGCCCGACGCGTGACTGGAAGACCACTCTGATGCGGTCGCTGGCGATGCCCAGTTCTTCGGCCAGGAGTCTGGATGTCTTGTGACAGAGGCAGAAGTAGGGGTCGCCGTCGAGCACATAGCGCTGGGGGATGCCGTGATAGGAGGTGACCAGCAGCTCGCCACGACCGTTCGCTTCCCAGCTTTCGCGGACACTGTTCGCCAGTGAGCGGATGAAAGCGGCATGATCGCAGTACTGATTGATGAAGCGCATCTCGGGTATCCAGCGGGTACGCTGCAGTCGCTGCGTGACTGCGTCGAATACCGAGGCCGTGGTGGTTCCCGAATACTGGGGGTACATCGGCAGTACAAGCAGCCGGCGCACGTTGGCAGCCTCGAGTTCAGCAATGGCGCTGTCGATGGAGGGTTGACCATAGCGCATGCCCAGAGCGACCGTGACCGGTTCACCGAATCGTTGCTGCAGGTCCTGCTGGAGCGCAGCGGCCTGCTGGCGCGAGATACTCAGCAGGGGGGAGCCGCTCTGTTCGGACCACACCTCCCGGTAGGCCTTGGCGCTGCGAGCAGGGCGGATCCGCAGGATGACACCATGCAGGATGATCTTCCACAGCCAGCGTGGCGCTTCGATGATGCGGGGATCACTCAGAAATTCGGCCAGATAACGCCGTACCGGTCCGGTTTCCGGGGCCTCTGGCGTACCCAGATTGACCAGCAGAACGCCCAGACGCGCCGCTGTGCCATGTTCGTGATTCGGTGTTCCAATGTATTTCATGAAGAGTTCGGATCGTGCCTGAAGGGGATCAGTGCACACTGTTACGCTGATTCCAT
Organism: uncultured Granulosicoccus sp.; assembly: GCA_947495035.1. Taxonomy (GTDB): domain Bacteria; phylum Pseudomonadota; class Gammaproteobacteria; order Granulosicoccales; family Granulosicoccaceae; genus Granulosicoccus. The sequence goes on along the minus strand of CANLXI010000012.1, from coordinate 83,676 downwards.
CGGCTTGGAGCGTTGCAAGATTGCCGCCGTGGTAACGCAAGCGTCACGCCAGCAGCAGCCGTGACCTTTTCAGGTCAGGTAGTCATATGTCGCTATCCTGGTGACTCGGTTCACTCGTATCGAGTCAGTACGGGTAAACTGCAGCCAATCATCAGTATAACCGTTCGGACATATGCCGATTAGTCAACGCGAAAGAGGTGCGCCTTGTCGCTGATCATCGCCTTACCCCGAGAGCGTCGCTCCGGCGAACGCCGGGTTGCCCTGGACCCGTCTCGAGTGGAACGACTGCTGCAGGATGGCATGCAGGTTCGCATCGAGGCCGAATGCGGTCATGCCGCCAGTTTCTACGATGAGGCCTATCAGGGGGTCACTGTCGTCGAGGATTTTGCCGAGCTGGTGCAGGATGTCGACATCGTCGTCAAGGTCGTGTGTCCGACTCTCGAGGAAATCGCCCTGTTGCCGGAGCGCTCGGTACTGGTGTGCATCATGTCGGCGTTCCAGCATGTCGATGAGTTGCGTGCACTGCAAGAGCGCCAGATCACGGTGCTGGGCATGGATCATCTGCCGCGGACAACGCGCGCGCAACCAATGGATGCCCTGTCCTCTCAGGCCACGGTTGCCGGCTACAAGGCGGCCTTGCTGGCTGCAGAACTGTCGCCGCGACTGTTTCCGATGCTGACCACGGCGGCGGGTACCATTCGACCGTCCCGGGTGCTGGTGATCGGCGCAGGGGTTGCCGGATTGCAGGCCATTGCCACTGCCAGACGTCTTGGCGCACAGGTCGAGGCCTATGATATTCGCAAGGCGGCCAAGGAGCAGATCGAGTCACTGGGAGCCCGGATGATCGACACGGGCGTGGAAGTGGAAGGTGCTGGCGGCATCGCCAGAGCGCTGCGCAAGGATGAAAAGCAGATCCAGCATGATGTGCTGGCCGAGCATCTGGCACGAGCCCATGTCGTCATCTGCTCGGCAGCGATCCCCGGACGACGAGCCCCGCGCATCATCACCGAGGACATGGTCGATGGCATGCTGCCGGAATCGGTGATCGTGGACATGGCGGCGTCCACCGGTGGCAATTGCGAGCTGACGCGGATCGGCGAGCATTACTATCACAACGATACGCTGATCGTCGGCCCGCTGAATCTGCCCAGTCACGGCGCCGTGCACGCCAGCGAAATGTATGCGCGCAACATCTACAACATGTTGCAGCTGGTCATTTCGGATTGCAAGGTGGTGCTGAATCCCGACGATGAAATCATCGCCCGTTGCGTGCTGATGCACGATGGCGAAGTCAATCACCCCGATATTGCGGCTCTGCTGGAAATGCCGGAAGCGCCCTTTGGCGCGCCCCCTGCCAGTGCAGAGGAAATGGCGGACGAGACATCGGGCTGGTTGAAGGAAGAGGAAGAGGCAAAGCCGGAGAAACAGGAGGCGGATGGCGCGGTGAAGGAAACGTCGGCTGCCGCTGCGGACGCGGGCACGACAGATCGATCCTCGCCTGCCAGCGAGGCGGCAAGGAACACCGCTGCGTCGCCTGGGCGAGACGGTGATCAGGGTAGCCCGGCTGATGCTCACTCCTCCAGTGAGGCCATGGCGCACCCGGAACAGCAGGATGGTGGTGTCGCCGACGAGCAGGATCTGCGGGATCTGGCGGCGCTTGAAGGCGCAGATGCCGATGAAATGATCAGCTTGGCGGCAGGAGTCGATGATTCCCTGCCGGAGCATGAGCGGGCAGAAGAACCCTTGCCACGCGATGAGCTGACCGTGATTGATGGTGTTGGCCCGGCATTGCAGGAGCGGCTCTATTCCTTCGGCTATCGACAGTTGCGGCAACTGGCCGAGCTGGATGACGATGCGATCGAAAAGCTCTCCGTACAACTCGAACTCGCCGAGGAGATCCGCGAGCAGGATTGGCGTGGGCAGGCTCGACGACTGATGGAGAAAAGTTCATGAGCGGTGTAGGCGGCCTGTATCTGGTTCTGCTGGCAGCGGTTGCCGGCTACGTGCTGATTGCGCGAGTTCCCTCGATTCTGCACACGCCAATGATGTCGGGGTCGAATTTCATTCACGGCATCGTGCTGGCAGGTGCCATGCTGGCGCTGGGCAATGCCGAAGGCACCCTCGAGCAGATCATCGGATTCCTGGCGGTCACCGCCGCTGCCGCCAATGTCGTTGGCGGATTCGTGATCACGGATCGCATGCTGGCACTGTTCGATCACAAGTCACGGGGGCGACGCTCGGCGTCCGGTTACCAGAGCGTCGATGGTCCTGCCAGCGAAGACCGTCGCTTGCCGGGGGCCAAGAGCCGACCTCTGGTCCGTCCCGAGTCTGCATCCTCGGCACGTAAATCGAACAGGCGTTCGTCGGGTGGCAAGGCATGAGTACGACCAACAATCTGCCTCTCGCCCTGGAGCTGGCCTGGTTTGCCTCTACGGTGCTGTTTGTCATCGGTCTGCGTCGTCTGAGCTCGCCGACTCGTGCGCGCTCCGGTATCTGGTGTGCCGGCGGTGGCATGTCGCTGGCCATCATCGCCACTGCCCTGCATCCCGGTCTGGGGGGCAATTACTCTCTGATACTGGCTGCCATGGTACTCGGTGGGGGCATTGCACTCCTGCATGCACGCCGCGTCGACATGGCCAGTATTCCGCAGGTGGTGGCGCTCTACAACGGGCTGGGTGGAATTGCCGCAGCGGGAATCGGCATGCTGGTCCTGCTGAACGTGACTCAATATGGCGCACTGGTGAAGGCGCTGGCGGTACTCAGTGGTCTGATCGGCTGTATCTCCTTTGCCGGCTCCATGTTTGCCTATCTGCGCCTGACCGGTCGATTTTCACGACGGGAAGACTTTGCCAAGCGGCAGGTGGCGTATCTGGCGAATGGTGCCCTGGTGCTGCTGCTGGGTCTGATCCTGGCCACCTCGGCCACGGCGCATCCGGTGCTGCTGCTGGCCTTTGCCATCCTGGCAATCAGTTTCGGCCTGCTGATGACCCTGCCGACGTCGGCAGCCGACATGCCGGTGCTGATTTCCATGTACAACGCATTGACCGGTCTGGCCGTCGCTCTGGACGGTTTCGTGCTGGAGAATCCCACCATGATGGTTGCGGGTACCATCGTGTTTGCCGCGGGTTCCCTGCTGACCCGGTTGATGGCGCGCGCCGTCAATCGGCGACTCACGGAAATCATGTATTCCGGGTTCGGTATCACGGCAGACGGGCAGGTCAGGACACAGGCTCGGGATCATGTCAACAAGATCGACGCTCGTGATGCCGCTGTCGACATGGCCTATGCCGATCGCATCCTGATTGTTCCCGGCTACGGCATGGCAACAGCCCAGGCACAGCACAAGCTGCGGGAGTTGACCCAGTTGCTCGAGGAGCGCGGCGTGCATACCGGTTTTGCGATACATCCGGTGGCAGGGCGCATGCCGGGGCACATGAATGTGCTGCTGGCGGAAGCGGGGGTCCCTTACGAGAAGATCAGCGATCTGAACGACATCAACGCCGAGTTCTCGCAAGTCGATGTGGTGCTGGTGGTCGGCGCCAACGATATCGTCAATCCGGCAGCCAGGGATGACCCTGATTCCCCGTTGTATGGCATGCCCATACTGGATGTCGATCAGGCCAAGCGGGTGATCGTGGTGAAACGCGGTGACGGTACCGGCTATGCCGGTGTCGAGAATGCCCTGTTGTTCTCCCCCGTGAGTCGTGTGCTGTTCGGTGATGCGCGGGATACCGTGCAGGACCTGATCATGGCCATCAAGGGACTGGACTGATACCCGGCAACGCCACCACGGTCTGGCAAGTTCGTTCAGGCAGACAGGATTGCGCCACGGACAAGCGTGCCAACGGTGTGTCGGCGTGTGTTGCACGGTCCGCGGTGCATTTCCTGCTCGATGATGGGGCGGCGATTGTGCTGTTCCGGACCCGCATGTAACGGTTAAATGACTGGAATTTGTCGCGTTTCGGGGTTGACGATCTGGAAATACGTCCGGGCTTATACACAATGCTCCAGATCGCTTGTGGAAAGTCGGAAAATCGTGTATTGGCTCCTTTTCAGCTTTCGGAAGTTTTCATAAACTATTGAAATATAAGAATAATTTTGTAATTTCGCAATATGGGATCAATTTCCGGAATCCCGGTTGTGCGTCACGTTGGCACCGTTTTTCAAACCTTGTCCACATAGTTATCCACAGATTTGTGGACACTGTGTGAGTATTCCGGCACTGAAGTGCGCCTGTTTTGACGCTAACCTCAGGGCCCCGGCAGGCCTGTCTGCGCTCGACCGATATCCTCAGAGACTTTGCTAAGCGCATGAATCCCTTGGTACAAGTGGCGGTGAAGTCACCGGTCTACGGCGTGTTCGATTACCGCTGGAAAGCAGCATCACCGATCATTGCGGGTACGCGGGTGACAGTTCCTTTCGGGCGTCGACAGGTGATCGGTGTCGTGGTGGCTGCCATCGAGCACAGTGACGTACCGTCCGGGAAGCTGCGCGCCGTGCACAAGGTGCATGATGAAAAGCCGGTTCTGCCGGAAGATCTGCTCAAGTTGTTGCAATGGGCCAGTCGCTATTACCACTATCCCCTGGGGGAGGTGCTGGGTTCGGCATTGCCGGTGCTGCTGCGCAAGGGACACGAGGCGGTGATTGCCGAACGCGACTACTACCGCTGGGTTCCGCATGAAGCGGAGTCCGGCCTGTCACGGGCGGCACCCGTTCAGCAACGATTGCTGGAGTATCTGCGCGAGCACGACGGCAGGCCGGTTGCCGTTGATGCGCTGCGAGCCATCAGTCCCGGTTGGCGCAAATCCATGGAACCCTTACTGGAGCGTGGCTGGGTGGCCTGTGATACCGCGATCGAAGTGCCGCGCAATCATGCGGCTGAAACCGGTCCCGCGCTGTCGGATGAGCAGGCCGTCGCTGTTCAGGCCGTGCAACAGACGCTGGGCAGTTTTACCAGTTTTCTGCTGCGCGGAGTTACCGGCAGTGGCAAGACGGAAGTGTATCTGCGCTGTATCGAAGAGGCTGGGAAACGAGGTCTGCAATCGCTGGTGCTGGTGCCGGAAATCTCGCTGACGCCGCAGTTGATGAGCCGCTTCGAGCGGCGCATCAGTGGCTGTCTGGTCAGCCTGCATTCGGGGCTCAACGATAACGAGCGACTGCAGAACTGGTTGTGCGCTGCTGAAGGTCATGCCGATGTCGTCATCGGCACCCGCTCGTCGATTCTGGCGGCTTTGCCGAGGCTGGGGCTGATCATCATCGATGAGGAACACGATGGCTCGCTGAAGCAACAGGATGGCTTTCGCTATCACGCGCGTGACCTGGCTCTGATGCGGGCACGTGACCGGCAATGTCCGGTTGTGCTGGGTACTGCTACCCCTTCTTTCGAGACGATCAACAACGTCAAGACCGGTCGATTCAGGGAACTGCGTCTGACGCAGCGGGCTGGCAATGCCATTCCACCGATCATGAACCTGCTGGACATCCGCAGGCGCAAGCTCATCGAAGGCATGAGTGATCGGCTGCTGGATGCCATTCGCGATCATCTGGACAAGGATGGTCAGGCGCTGGTCTTCATCAACCGGCGGGGTTTTGCGCCCACGTTGTTGTGCAATGATTGTGGTGCGGCGGCCGATTGTCGGCGCTGCGATGCGCACATGACCGTCCACGTGCGGCAGAATCGCCTGCGCTGTCATCACTGCGGTTCCGAAAGGCCGCTGCCCGCCGTGTGCGACAGCTGCGGCTCTGCCGAGCTGGATCGGGTCGGCTATGGCACGGAGCGCATCACGGATGCTCTGCAGGCAGAATTTCCCGATGTGGAAATCGCCAGGATCGACCGCGACAGCACGCGGCGCAAGGGGGCGCTGGAAAAGCAGCTTGACAAGGCGACCACGGGACAGGCGCGCATCCTGGTCGGTACGCAGATGCTGGCCAAGGGGCATCATTTTCCGAAGCTGACGCTGGTGTGCATCCTGGATGCCGATCGTGGCCTGTTCGGCACCGATTTTCGATCGCTGGAGCACATGGCACAGTTGACCGTGCAGGTCGCCGGGCGTGCCGGGCGGGAAACGCGGCAGGGCACGGTTCTGATACAGACACGCAATCCCGATAATCCGATGCTGCAGACTCTGGTCAGGGAGGGCTATGGAGCCTTTGCCGATATTGCCATGGCTGACCGGCGGCTGGCTGATCTGCCGCCATTCTCCTTCATGGCACTGGTGCGTGCCGAAGCCAGTGCCGGGCAGGAAGCGCATGCCTTTCTGCAGCAGGTCTCAGAGGTCTTGCTGGCAAGCAGGGCTGGGCGCCTGGAAGTGATGGGGCCAGCGCCAGCCCCGATGGAACGACTGGGAGGGCGATATCGAGCACAGTTGTTGCTGCAGTCGGATCGCCGCTCGGTACTCAATGACAGCCTGGCGCGGCTGTGTACACAGATCGATCAGCTGCCCGGTGCGCGCAAGTGCCGCTGGTCCATCGATGTGGACCCGGTCGATCTGTTCTGAGGGTCCTTTCCGGGGAGTGCCTGAGGCGAGCGTGTGGCTGTGACCGTCAGTATGGCGCGGGGCGGCGCGCCACCCGGCCAAGGTGATTTCCGGTCGTGGATTCGTGCCTCATTGAGGTTAAACTCGGCTGCCGGACTAAGCGTGTAAAGAGCTGAGGTGAAAGACCGATTGGAACAGGACCTGGCCGTGGCTCTCGCTGCCTTGCAGTCCACTGGTATGGTTCCTTCAGACGTCAATCCATCGATCGTGGTGACACGCACACGCGATGCCGGTCACGGTGACTTTGCTTCCAATCTGGCCATGATGCTGGCAAAGCCGACCGGGCATGCGCCGTGTGACATTGCCCGGGCATTGATCGAGGCATTGCCGGTGTCAGATGACATTCGCGACGTGGTTGTTGCTGACCCGGGGTTCATCAACTTCTTTCAGGCGGACGAGGCTCAGGCAGCCGTGGTCCCTGCGGTTCTGTCCCAGGGCAGGCAATTCGGTCGGAGCCAGCTGGGAGCAGGGCAGCGGGTCCAGGTGGAATGCGTATCGTCCTGCCCGGCAGGGCCGCTGCCTGTGAGTCAGGGCCGCCCTGTCGCCTTGGGGGCGACCATTGCCGATCTGATGGAAGCGGTCGGTTTCGAGGTGCGGCGCGTATATCGCCTCACTGATGCCGGGTGTCAGATGGATGGTCCGGCCGCCACTGCTATCAGACAGGAGCTGAACGAATTCGGTGTTCACCACGCTGAATGGGTCAGCGAATGCAGCCTGGGCGACGCCCTGCAGCGTGTGGTAGACAGGCTGGAGGCATCGGGCCAGCTGTATGAAAAGGAAGGTGTGCGCTGGTTCCGGTCGAGCGAATTCGGTGATGACAGGGACCGTGCGCTGCTATGGGGCAATGGGCAGGGTAGTTGTTTCGCCTCTGATATCGCCTGTATCGACAACACGCTCGAACGCGGTGTCGACAAGGTGCTGTATGTCTTCGGTGCCGATCAGCATGAGCGGGCGGCTTGCCTGTCCGCGGCCTGCCAGGCACTGGGTCATCCGCGGGAGAAATTCGAGATACTGCTGACGCGGTTCGCGAACCTGTTTCGCGGCGGGGAGCCGGTATCGTTGTCCACAGCATGTGATTCCATTGTCACTCTTCGCGAGTTATGTGATGAAGTCGGCAAGGACGCTGCGCGATTCCTCTACGTCATGCGCAAGCACTCGCAACCGTTCGACTTCGACCTTGACCTGGCCAGGTCCCAGTCAAACGAAAACCCTGCCTATCATGTCCAGATGGCCCATGCGCGCGTCTGCAGCGTCATGCGACAACTGAATCAGCGAGCGTTGACATTCGATCAGGAAGCCGGTCTGGCAGCTCTGTTCCGGCTGAGTGAAACGGCCGAGTTCGAGCTCATGAGCTTGTTGGCGATGTTCCCTGAACGGGTCCAGCGGGCAGCTCTGGCTCGTGAGCCTCATCAACTCACGAGATACTTGCGGGATCTCGCAAATGGTCTACACAGTTATTACAACGCGCATAAAGTACTTGTCGATGATGACGAGCTGCGGCATGCAAGAGTGTGTTTACTGCTTGCCGTACGGCAGGTACTGGGTAACGGGTTGTCGCTGATTGGTGTATCGACCCCTGAGGTAATGTGATCGATGGCAAGTGGCCGAGAATCGGAAATGCATGGCAGTCGCCTGTGCGTGCTGGCGCTGAGTTTGCTGGTAGGGCTGGTATTCGGCTTCGTGGTGTTGCTGTCACGCTTGCCGGTCGGCATGCCGGCGGCTGACATGGCTGCCGCCGAGATGCAGTCCGAAGCGGGCGTGACTGGCTATCAGTTCTATTCCCTGTTGCCCGAGTCGACCATCGAGCAACAGCAGGCAGCCGTGCGCGAAGTGGTGCCGCCGCCAAGCCGCACCGTACCACCGGCGACGCGAGTGGTGCCCGGCAGTGTGCAGAGCCTGTCCGCGCGTGCTCTGGTGTCGGAGAACTATGCCGAGGTCCCGGCCAACAGCGTCGGACACGAGTCCTATTTTCTGCAGGCTGGCAACTACCGCCAGAAGGCCGATGCCGAGAAGACCCGAGCCTCACTGTTGCTGCTTGGCCTGGAGTCCACGATCGTCCCGCGACAGGACAACAACGGCGTCATCGGACATCGCGTTCGCATCGGACCGTTCTTCGATCAGGAACGCATCAGCATCGCCAAGGAACGCCTCAAACGCAACGGCATCAGCTACAAACTCATCCGCGTCACCGGCTAACCCCCGGGAACCCCCGGGTCGGACCATCATAAGTCATTGATAGTCTGGATATTTTGGCTGAAATATGGCGGTTTTCCGCGCTTGAACGAGGCTTTTTACCGAGCAAAAGGCCCGATCAAGGAGTACCCCGGGTCGGACCATCGTAAGTTCTTGAAAGTCAGGGTTCACCATTTCCCGGGTCGGACCATCGCAAGTCACTGAAAACTCCCTCACCAAGCAACCGTTAATGCCGATTCCCCGTTCTCTTCGACCGCACATCGAGAAGTAAACGGCCTTAAGCTCTGCCAGTTCTCATTTTATGCTCCGCCTTCTTGCCACGATGCCTATCGTCCTGTTTACTAGGCGAGCCTGAAGGCCTTTTCGCAGGAAGCGAATTGCATCAACGCCAATGATTTCCATCGTCAGCAACGGGTTCCAGGGAGGGACGCCATGCCGCGAGCCAATCGCCATTTCATCGCCGGACAAGTCTGGCATATCACGCAGCGCTGCCATCAACGCGAATTTCTGCTGAAATTCCAGATGGATCGACGTCGCTGGCTTTACTGGCTGTACCAGGCCAGACGTCGCTTCGGCCTGAGCGTGTTGAATTACATCGTGACGTCCAACCATATCCATTTGCTGGTGCACGACTCTGGCAACAACGCCATTCCGGCGGCGATGCAACTGGTTTCAGGTCGGACCGCGCAGGAATTCAACAAAAGACAGGGGCGCACCGGGGCGTTCTGGGAAGATCGGTACCACGCAACAGCCATCCAGACAGACAATCATCTGGCTCGTTGCATGACCTACATCGACCTGAACATGGTGCGTGCCGGCGAAGTGTCGCATCCGGAAGAGTGGTCAGCCAGCGGTTATCATGAAGCGAAACATCCGCGCCGACGAGGTTCGCGAATCGACCTGGACAGTGCCTGCCGTTTACTGAAGTTCGACTCGCCCAAGGAGCTGTTGATCGCGCGCGAGAGCTGGATAGACGATCAAATGTGTCATGGAACGCTCGAACGAGAGGGCATGTGGAGTGACAGCGCTGCTGTTGGCACGCTTGAATATGCCCTTATGATGAAGCGTGCGTTGGGTTTCAGCAATCCCGGTCGACGTGCCAGGCCCGAAAAAGCAGGCAGTTTTGCCGTTCGCGAGCAGATGGCGAGATATCGATCGAGAGGCAGTACACTTAGTCCCTAATCGCCCCTTTTCGGGGTCAAATATCCCTGTACAAGAGCGAATACGTGCGTTTTGGGCTCGTATTCGTTTCAATTATCAACGAGTTATGGTGGTCCGACCCGAGAGAGAACCCGAGAGAGAGTGGCACAAGCTGGTGGATGGGTGTCTGCTGGTGGATCAGCACAAGCTGCGGCGGGTGGTGAAGAAGCTGGCGACGAAGCCGGAGGATGATCGCGAGCGTCTGCGATTTCTGCAACGCGTGGAAAAATCGACTGCGCAGCGGGCGACGAGAGCTGCCAATGTACCCACACCGGTGTACCCGCCGGACTTGCCCGTAGTCGAGCAGCGCGAGCAAATCCTGCAGGCCATCAAGGACAATCAGGTGATCATCCTGTGCGGCGAAACCGGTTCGGGCAAGACCACTCAATTGCCGAAGATCTGTCTGGAAGCCGGCCGTGGCGTGGCTGGGCTCATCGGTCATACCCAGCCCCGCCGAATCGCAGCGCGCAGTGTGGCCTCACGCATTGCCAGTGAACTCGATACCACTGTCGGTGAAGCCGTCGGCTTCAAGATCCGCTTCAGCGATCAGGTCAGCGATCGCAGCTATGTCAAGCTGATGACCGATGGCATCCTGCTGGCCGAAATCCAGAATGATCCCTGGCTGAACCAGTACGACACCCTGATCATCGATGAAGCACACGAACGCTCGCTCAACATCGATTTCCTGATGGGCTACCTGAAGAACCTGCTCAAACGCCGCCGCGATCTGAAGCTCATCATCACGTCGGCCACCATCGACCCGGAACGCTTTGCCGAGCACTTCGATGGGGCGCCGATCATCACGGCCGAAGGTCGCACCTATCCGGTGGAACTGCGCTACGCGCCGCCCGAGGCCGAATCCGATTCGCTGGATGACATCGATATGCCCACGGCCATCATCAATGCCTGCGAAACGCTGCTGAAAGAGCGTCAACACGATATTCTGGTCTTTCTCAGCGGTGAACGCGATATTCGCGAAATGGCCGACTTGCTTGGCAAGCAGTCTTCACACAACCGAGCCTTTCGCAGCGTGGATATACTGCCATTGTTCTCCCGACTGTCCAATGCCGATCAGAATCGTATTTTCCAGGCACACAGCAATCCCCGTATCGTGCTTGCCACCAATGTGGCAGAAACCTCCTTGACGGTGCCTGGCATACGCGCGGTTGTCGACCCGGGCTACGCACGAGTATCGCGCTACAGCGTACGCAGCAAGGTACAGCGTCTGCCCATCGAAAAGGTGTCACAGGCGTCGGCCAATCAGCGCATGGGGCGCTGCGGTCGAGTGGCCCCCGGTGTCTGCATTCGTCTGTACTCCGAAGAGGATTTTCTGACACGCGCCGAGTTCACCGAGCCGGAAATTCTGCGTACAAACCTCTCGTCGGTTATTTTGCAGATGGCATCCATGAAGCTCGGTCGCATCGACGATTTCCCTTTCGTCGAAGCGCCCGAATCGAAGTTCATCAACGATGGTTATCGCACCTTGCAGGAACTGGCGGCCCTGGATACACAGCGTCGGCTGACGCCTCTGGGCAAGCGTCTGGCACGCTTGCCGATCGATCCGCGCCTGGGACGCATGCTGTTGGCATCGGCCGATGAAGGTTGTGTCAGTGAAGTGTTGACGCTTGTCAGTGCATTGTCCGTGCAGGATCCGCGGGAACGCCCGTTCGAGAAGCGACAGGCTGCCGACGAGCAACATGCCGAATTCAACCATGAAAACTCCGATTTCATGGCCTGGCTGAATCTGTGGAATTTCGTCACGGTGCAGAAGGAAGCATTGTCGAATTCGCAATTCCGCAAGATGTGCAAGCAACGTTATCTGTCGGCTCTGCGAATCATCGAATGGATGGATGTGCGACGCCAACTCGAACGCCTGTGCAAGGAACTGAATCTGAAACAGTCGACGGGCGAGGCTGCCCAGGACAATATTCATCGAGCGCTGCTGACCGGATTGCTGGCCAACGTTGCCATCAAGACCGACAAGCAGGCTTATCTGGGTACCCGCAATCGACACTTGAGCATCTTCCCCGGCTCAGGCCTGTTCAAGAAGGGGCCGAAGTGGATCATGGCGGGCGAGGTGGCCGAGACCAGCAAGCTGTATGCGCGCCAGGTGGGTGCCATACAGCCCGAATGGATAGAAACTCTGGCCACCCATCTGCTGCAGTACAGCTACCGCGATGCCCACTGGCACAAGAAGAAAGGCACCGTGAATGCCTGGGCGCAGTCCACGCTGTACGGTCTGATCATCAATCCGAAGAAAGGCGTCAATTACGGCAGGATCAATCCGGCAGAATCAAGGCAGATCTTCATTCGCGAGGCTCTGGTTGCCGGTGAGCTGAACACACGGGGAGAGTTTCACCGATACAATCTCGCCCTGCTGGACGAAGTCACGACTCTGGAGGAAAAGTCCCGCCGCCGCGATATCGTCGTTGATCCCGAAGAGCTGGTGCGTTTCTACGATGCGATTCTGCCGGAGGGAATCTGCACCGCAGCCGATTTCGAGAAATGGCGCAAGAGCTTCGAAGCGGACAACCCACGTGCCCTGTTCTTCGAACGTGAGCAGCTGCTGCTGGATGATGCCGTGGATGTCAGCGCCAGGGATTACCCGGATCAGATGGAGATGAGCGGCATGGTGCTGCCCCTGAAATACCATTTTGCCCCGGGAGAAGACGATGATGGGGTGACCCTGATCTGTCCGGTCGAAGTGCTGAACCGAGTGTCGGCAGCACGCTGCGAGTGGTTGGTCCCCGGCATGCTGGAAGAGAAGATTACGCTGCTGATCAAGGCATTGCCCAAGAGTCTGCGGCGTAATTTCGTTCCCGCGCCGGATTATGCGGCGGCCGCGCGGGCGGCCATGGACCCCGCCGATGGCTCCCTGCTGGGAAGCCTGTCAAGGCATCTGCAGCGCATGACCGGTGTGACAGTGACGCAGGAAGACTGGGACAGCGGCAATCTGCCATCTCATCTGTCGATGCGGTTCGAAGTGGTTGGAAATGAAGGTCAGATGCTGCGTGCAGGCCGGAATCTGACCGCATTGCAGGAAGCCTATGTCGGTGAAGTGGAGGAAACCCTGCTGCGCTTCAGTGACAACAGCATCGAGCGTGATCAGGTCAGCGACTGGAATTTCGGCGACTTGCCTCAGAGCGTGGATATCGAGAAGAGCGGCATGACGCTGCAGGGTTTTCCTGCCCTGCAAGCAACAAGGGATGGAGTGGGCATCAAGCTGTTTGCCACCGAGGCGGCTGCCATGAGCGCCATGCCGGTAGGAGTTCGCGCGCTCTACAAGGAAGTACTGAAGGATGAAGTGCGGTATCTGCAGCGGAAACTGCCCAACATCAATGTGCTGAGTCTGCGCTTTACGCCTTTTGGTAACAAGCAGACCCTGATTGACGACATCATCAACGCGGCCGTTGATCATGTTTTTGTCGATCGCGAGCAACTGCCACGCAGCCGTGACAGTTTCATGCAGAAACTGGAGAGCGGCCGGCCTGAACTGGTCGGAGTGGCGGCGCGCTTCTGCGATATTCTCGGGCAAGTGTTCGAGCAGCATCGACAGGTGGCCAAGCGTCTGGAGGGATCCATCTCATTGAGCTGGATCGAACCGGCAGTGGATATTCGTGATCAGATCGAACAGCTGATACATGCAGGGTTCGTGACGCAAACCGGTCTGCTGCGCCTGGAGCGACTGCCGATCTATTTTCAGGCCATGGACAAGCGTCTGGATGCGATCGACATGGCACCGGACAAGGATCGCCGCCGGCGAGCCGAACTGCTCCCGGTCTGGGAGTCCTTCAAGAATCTGCCGCAGGAACGTGACGATGATCCCGCTTATCGACAGGCTCATCGGGCCCTGCGCTGGGCGTTCGAAGAGCTGCGGGTATCGCTGTTTGCACAGGATCTGGGCACCCGTGAAAAGGTGTCCGTGTCCCGTCTGGAGAACCGTGTCGACGAGCTTGCCAAATGGCTGCCGAAGCTTTGACGGAGATGTGCAATTAAGCTTGCGAGGGCTGAAATCGCGTCTAGACTCACCCCATAAACAGACGATAATCCCGGGGTGTTGTATGAAGAAGTATCTGGTGGGCATGGCTCTGCTGATGGCTGCCGGCCCCATTTGGGCCGGAGGTATCGACCTGGCCCTGAGCAATGAGACAGCCAATCTGTCCGTCATTCTCAATCGCGATCCGTTCTACACAGACCAGGCGCGCACACAGGATGGCGGGGCGGAAATTGCTGTGGGTGGTTTCATCAGTGAAGTGGGAGACAACCTGGTGCACGGCACCTTGTTGGCTCGAGGAGTGCGTCAGACCCTCAATTCCCAATATCACATCAGTGCCGGCATGAAACTGGTTGGTGGTGAAATAGAAACCGGTGTCGATCGGGAAAACAGCACCGACAGCGAGACCGTGGGGGCGCTGGCATTGGGGTTTCAGGCAGGTCTGCTGTTACAGCAGTCAGCTTACAACCCGGTAGAACTCAGTTTCGAAGGCTTCTATGCGCCCAATATCACCAGCTTCTCCGATGCAGAGCGCTACGGTGAGGTCAGTGTGCGACTGCAGGTTGAAATCATGCCACGTGCCCGAGCCTATGTCGGTTATCGGCGAATGCGCTTCGATACCAATGACTATGACAATGTGCAACTGGACCGCAGCGCGCACTTCGGACTGAATATTTCCTTCTGATTGGCAACCTGATTGACGGGACCGCACGCCATGCCGCACGCTGAATAACGTGCTGCGTGCTGCGTGCTGCGTGCTGCGTGCTGCGTGCTGCGTGCTGCGTGCTGCGTGCTGCGTGCTGCGTGCTGCGTTCGACGAATTGCGTTCGACGAATTGCGTGCGAAGAGCCATGCGTGTATACCGCGCAGCGCGTATCCACTACTGCGTGAATAACGCGGCTCGCCATTTTCTGCGGGAGCAGAACTGCGGATTGCCCCTTTGTCGGCAGGGCTGATGTTAGTGTGATGGCATGACGACAAAGACCTCTACCCTGGCCCGCCTGCTCGATATCATGCAGCGGCTTCGCGATCCCGACACCGGCTGTGCCTGGGATATCAAGCAGGATTTCAAAAGCATTGCGCCGTTCACGGTGGAAGAGGCTTACGAAGTGGCCGATGCCATCGAACGCAATGATCTGGAGGATCTGTGTGACGAGCTGGGCGATCTGTTGTTTCAAGTGGTTTTCCATGCGCAGATGGCTCGTGAGCTGGGGGCATTCACCTTCGAGGACGTTACTCAAGCCATCGTTGACAAGATGCTGCGACGTCATCCACATGTGTTCGGCGATGTCGTGTATGAGACCGAAGCGGATCTGAAGGCGGGTTGGGAGGCCATCAAGGCGGAAGAGCGGCGCATGAAGGCCACTCGCAAGGCGGCTCGTCAGCAATCGATCGACGCCGCCGATCCCGGGTCTGTCGATGCTCCGTCCACGCCCACGCCCACGTCCACACCCACACCCACACCCACACCCACACCCACACAGGCACCCACACAGGCACAGGCACAGGCACAGGCACAGGCACAGGCACAGGCACAGGCACAGGCCCCCATCCCACCGGTGGCGGTGCCACCCGCGTCAGCCCTGGATGGCATCGCGCGTAATCTGCCCGCGCTGAAGCGTGCAGACAAGCTGCAACGTCGCGCAGCGCGCAACGGTTTCGACTGGCCGGATAGCGAACCCGTCTGGGGCAAGATCGACGAGGAAATCCTCGAGGTGCGGGAGGCAGTGGCAGAAGGGAATCCGGATACGATCGAAGATGAGCTGGGTGACCTGCTGTTTACCGTCGTGAATCTTGCCAGGCACTGTGGCGTGGACTCGGAGCAGGCTCTGCAGCGCGCCTCGGGCAAGTTCGATCAGCGCTTCAGGCGGGTTGAACGGCTCGCTGCATTGCAGCCGACACCCATGAAGAGCCAGACGCTGGAACAGCTCGATGCGTTATGGGAGCAGGCCAAACGGCAAGAGTGAACACTGCAGCGCTGCGCTTCGCTGCAATGATCGAGCCCGGTCAGCCGCGCAATCTGGAGCAATGTCCGACACGGATACCGCTACGTGCCTACCCATCACCATGCCTGTCAAAGCCCAAAGCCCAAAGCCCAAAGCCCAAAGCCCAAAGCCCAAAGCCCAAAGCCCAAAGCCCAAAGCCCAAAGCTTCAAGGGTTCCACGCTTCCAAGAATCCAAGAATCCAAGAATCCAAGAATCCAAGAATCCAAGAATCCAAGAATCCAAGAATCCAAGATTCAATCAGCCAATCAGCCAATCAGCCAATCCGAGCCTTGCTTCAGTGTCCAGGCCGTTCGCCGGTGCGCGCATTCCCCTGACGATGCAGCGAGTACTCGCTCAACGGGATTCGTTACTGGCCAGTTTCTGCAGTGTCGTGTCGGTCTCACTCGGCCCTTTCAACAGGCTCAGCAAGGTGCCGGCCTCCTGCAAGGCCTTGACCAGCGCCGCATCCTGATGATAGATGTCTGCGCGCCTTTGCAGCTCGCCGGCTTCATCCACCCAGGTAGTCAGATAGGTCAGGTGCGTCGGCACCGGTGATCGCAATCTCACACGTTTGGTCTCGCTACCTTGCAGACTCTTGTCGATGGTGTCCTGACTGTAGCCGTCCATTTGCATCAGCAGAATGGCCAATGCGTCCGGGTCGCTCAGGCGGATGCACCCATGACTGTAGGCGCGATCATTGAGGGTGAAGTGCTTCTTGGCCTGAGTGTCATGCAGATAGATGGCGTAGGGGTTGGGCATCATGAACTTCATGCGGCCCAGAGCGTTGATCGGCCCACCTCGCTGACGCAGCAGATAGGGAAAACGCTCCATGTTGAAATCGGCCGCGGTTACCTCTTCCGGTGGAACAACCACCAGCTGTTTGCCGTCGCGTTTCAGGAAGTCGAACTGCCGGGAAACAAGATAGCCGGGTTGTCTTCGTTCCTTGGGTATCAGTTCCCGGTTGGCAATCGATGCCGGTACCGTCCATGTCGGATTGAATTCCATGTAACTCATATCACGCGAGAATGTGGGTGTCTGGTGTTCCACGGAGCCCACGACGGCGGTCATGTTCAGGAGAGTCTCGTCGCCGTCCCTGACCACCACATGGTAATCGGGAATATTGATGAAGATATGCTTGTCCCCCAGCTTGCGCGGCATCCAGCGCCAGCGTTCCAGACTCAGGGCAATGGCTCGTATCTCCTCCTCGATACTCAGGTTCAGCACCTGGCGGGTGCGCAGATCGAGTCTGCCGGAGGCCTTCAGTCCATGACGTTGCTGAAACCGCCGCAAGGCATTCGTCAGTTCCTGATCGAAGTACGGCATGACCGTGCCTTTTGGTGACAGGTCACCCGTGTCCACCAGGCGAGACTTGATGGCATAGATGTCGGCATGGCTGAGCATGCTCGAGGCGCTGGTATGGTGCTCGATGGTCTTGCGCCGAATACCACTGGCGTGTTCTGTCAGAAGGTCGCGCATGCGCCGGGTCAATCGCTGGTAGTCGGCGTGAGTGGGTGTTACCGAATTCAATGCCTGCAGCGCACTGCTGCGGCCCGAGCGTACGGATTCAAGCTGCGCCTGTGCATTGATTGCCGGCACGTCCCGAAACAGGTCTTTCTGCGTGGCACGAGCATCCACGACACCTTGCCCCAGGTGTTGCACCAGACCCACGAAGGCCTGATCCATCTGCCTGCCCAAGAGTTCTCTCAATGACAGACTGCCTGGCAGATGCACGCCATGTTGCAATTTCCCTGCACCTGCACCGGTTCTGTCCAGACCGCTCAGTGTGTCCACCGTACGCAGTATTTCCGCCAGACCGTAGCTGTCGGGATTCAGGCCGTGAATGGCGGCATTCTGGATACTGCGAATCAGCTGCTGAGCATTGATGGACAGTCCATCCTCTGTCAGCCAGGGGCCATTGGCCTGCAATGACGCGATCTGTTCGCTGTCGAGTGTTTTCGACAGCTCCAGCGCCAGGCTCAGCTTGTGACTACTGCTGACAGGCTTGTATTCTTCGGGTGCATGCTCCGCTGCCATGGCTGTCGGTGCACTGCGTGCATAGGCCAGCAGTGGTTCGACCGACTGTCTGGTGAAACGCTCGGCGTAGCTGACAGCCTGTGTGTCGAAGAGCTGTCTGGCAGAGAGTTCCGCCGGGTGCTCGGACCGAGGATCCGCCAGTGCCATCCGGGGGAGGCTGATAACTGCAAGACAAGACAGGGATACCACAAGGATATTCGGAAATTTCGCCACGAAACAGGACGCTCATGCATGGCTCGGCGGGCTGAATTCCGAGCGTTTGACAGTATCGACGTAACAGGCAGCCACACTGCTGCATCGACCTGTTGTCAGACAGCTGAATCGATTCGAGGGTACGGCCGTCTCCGGTCTTCTGATCTGCGATGGCCGTATCAGCCGTAGCGTGACGAGCGTCGCTTTGAGATCTGCCGCATTGTCAGATCTACAGCAGCTCGCGCAGGCTGGCCAGATACGCCTGTTCGTCAGGTGCGCGGCTCTGGCGCTGAGCTTCCCAGAGAAACAGGCCGAGTCGCTCGATCATCATGTGCTCGACCTTGTGCCCATCACCATGCTTGAGCAGTAACGAGCGAGTGATGGAGGCAATACCTGCCGGTCTGTCGGTACCCACCTGTTCTCGCAGCGCCAGATGCAGGCTCAGGTGCAGAAACGGATTCTCGTGTCCGTCTTCCGCGGTGAAGTCATGGTCCACGACATCGTCATTGCCGGTCAGCAGAGAATGGTATTCCGGGTGTTCTTCAAGCAGACTGGCGATCTGCTTTTCCAGCGGCTCCAGCATGTCACCGCGAGTGTGCTTTTGCCAGGTGCTGCGAAACATCTGGCGAGTACGGGTTCGGTCCTGTGTGAACAGCATGTGGGGGCTCCCCGGGGTTAGTCTGGCGATTCTAGTGAGAGGTGAGTGTGTCGGTGGGTTCGGGGTCACCGCTTGTCGTGAGTCTGTCGGACCGCTGCCGCTGTGCCAACTGCGAGTCGATCAGATTCTTGCCAGCAAGTAACAGTCCCAGTGCGAAGAATGCACCGGGTGGAAGCAGTGCGATCAGCATGCCCTTGTCGGCGGCAAAGATCTGCAGGGATAGTTGTGTCGCCGGTTCGCCGAACAGAAGCTGTGCCTGATCAAGCAATGTGCCTTGTCCGAACAATTCACGCAGACCGCCCAGCAGCACCAGCACCCAGAGAAACCCGCTGCCCATGGCCAGTGCGTCATGCGTCGAACTGCGCAGGTCGTTGCGCGAGGCATAGGCTTCCGAGCGGCCGATGATCAGGCAGTTGGTGACGATCAAGGGCAGGAAGATTCCCAGAGATGCGTGTAGTGCAGGTAGCCAGGCTTGCATCAGCAGCTCGATGATGGTGACCGTGCTGGCAATGATCAGTACATAGATCGGGATACGGATGGCGGGTAGTACCCAGGGGCGCATCAGTGACACAGAGGCGTTGGCGACAAGCAGTGTCAGCAGGGTGGCAAGGCCCAGTCCGATTCCATTGACGACATTGTTGCTGACCGCCAGCAAGGGACAGAGTCCCAGCAGTTTCACCAGAGCGGGGTTGCCGGACCACAGGCCCTCTCTCCACAGTGGTGTGACTGGCATCGAGGCTGGCGGCTTGAGCGTATCGGTGTTCATGACGAAAAAACCTCGTCGCGATGTTGTTGGTACCACTGCAAGGCTCGGTGGATGGCAGTGATGACGGCTTGCGGGGTGATGGTTGCGCCGGTCAGCGAATCAAAGTGTCCGCCGAAGCGTGTCACCGCCCAGGCGGAGGCGGTATCGTGCTGTAGCGAACGCCCGGCAAACTGCGTGATCCAGTCCGAGCGGATGATCTCGATATCATCTCCGAGGCCAGGTGTCTCTCGGTGCTCGGTCACACGTGCACCGATGATCTGCCCATCGGGTCGGACTCCCAACAGCAAGCGGATATCACCATTGTAGCCATCCGGCGCAATCACGCTGAGCACGGCGGCCAGAGGTTGCCTGTCACGATACACCGTGTACAGAGGCAGCGCTTGCGTACTGCCCAGTTCGGGAGCCGTGATCATCCTGCGGCTGCTCAGCGGATCCTCATCGTAGGGCCCTTCGGGTAACACCGCCGAGAGTCCCTGCAGTAACCATTGCTGGCGCGCTGCCTCCAGACGTTCACGAGTCATTTGATGGACGAGGCTCAGCGAGATGATTGCCAGCGCTGCGCAGCAGGCCAGAGTCAGGCCGGTTCTGGCTGGTATTCTCATGGCGCAGACGATCGCGAGCGGCCCGCAGGCCCGGTAATCAGATAGTCGATCAGAGGGACGCCGGTATTCATCAGCAGGACGGCAAAGGCCAGGCCTTCCGGGTAGCTGCTGAATTCACGGATCACCACGGTCAAAATGCCAACTCCGGCACCGTAGACCAGTTTGCCTCGACGACTGGCTGCCGCCGTCACCGGATCGGTGGCAATGAAGAAGGCCCCCAGCATGATCGCACCGGAAAGCAGAGCGGGAATCAGAGGGAGGGCGTGGGAGGACTGACCTGCGGCAAGCCCAAGATACATCAGGGCGATGCCGGACAGTACTGCCAGCGGCACATGCCAGCTGATGACACGCATCAACAACAGATAGATGCCTCCGGCCAGCCAGGCGAGATTCACCCACATCCAATTGGAATTCATGATCAGGTCCTGCGCTCTATCCTGATAGGATGGCAAGCTGCCTTGAGTGTCAGTATTGCGTTCTACCGTGGAAATTGCCCCTGTATTCGCAGGGGTGTCTTCCGGGTCGGCATTCGCGGCGGGCACGGACGGGCTGTCGGACAAGGCTGTCAGGCTGGAATTGGCCAGCTTCACGCGAATCTGCCGAAGCTGATCCAGAGGCGTGGCGCCGCTGATGCCGTCCCAGGAAGAAGTTTGTGAGGCCGGTACCTCCGTGTGCTGCCTTGCCTGCCAGTCGCTCATCGTGACCGGGAAGGAAATGATCAGCACGGCGTAGGCCACCATGGCCGGATTGAATGGGTTGTGCCCCAGTCCGCCATATAGATGCTTGCCCAGCATGACCATGACAAAGATCCCGACAACCAGCTGCCACACGGGCAGAGACGGCGGCAGACACAGTGCCAGGAGCCAGGCGGCCAGAAGGATGCTGCCGTCGGCGAGCGATGGACGCAAGGCCTTGCCGCGCAGTCGCAATGCCGCGGCTTCGAACAACAGTGCAGCGGCCATGGCAATCGGCACTGTCTGCAGTACGCGATCATCGATCAACCATGCTTGCAGCAGGGTACCGGGAAGCAGCGCCAGCATGACGTTCAGCATGATGTGGTGGACGCGACGCTGCTGCAAGGCAATGGCTTTCGTGTCGGGTGCGAGCGTGCTCATGGGCGACCATCATCCGGTCGTTTGACCGACGCCTCAGTCGCCGAGGCGGGCGGTGAATCCCGGTTTGACTCATCAGCGGCAGGCGCTGATGTACGGCCAGCCTGTGAAAGTCGTGGTTTGCGCCGCTGACGGGCTCTGGCCAGCGCATCGGCGATCGGATCGCTGCCGGAGCTCGACTGTGCCTTGGCCAGTCGGCGTCTTTCCTCGCGCGCGGCGGCTCGTTCCTGCAGTCTCTGTTCGCGAGCCTGATGCCGTTGTTGCGACAAGGCTGCCATGCGTTCCTGACGTGCCTGTTCACGCTGTGCATCCCTAGCGTGGCGAAAGGCCTGCGTCAACGGAATGGCAGAAGGGCAGACCAGGTCGCAGCAGCCGCAGGTAATGCAACTGTCCAGCCCGAAGCGCCGACTGCCCGACAGGTCATCAGCCTGTGCATACCAATACAGTTGTTGAGGCAGGAGTTGCTCGGGGCAGACATCCTCACAGGCCCCGCATCGGATGCAGGGCAGGCTCGTCGGTGCCGGTTCGATGCGGTGTATACCGAGATTGTTGGTACTGGCCGTGATCGGGGCCTGTAGTGAATGCAGATCGAATCCGCTCAGGGGGCCATTGGCGCGTACCCGATGACTGCCTGCAGAGGCCGAGTAGTGGCATTGACGCAGAACGTCTTCCACCGGGGTGCCGAAACGAACCCGAACATTGACAGGCTCGGGCAAGCCCTCGCCGGATACCGTCACGATTCGCGAATGCAGGGGAAAGCCCTGACTGGCACGGTAGGCGGCCAGTGCCGTGGCAACGTTGATGCTGAGAATACCGAGGCTGGCAGGTCGTTGATCAGGTGCCAGAGAGCGGCCCGTGATGCGCCTGATCAGGGATCGTTCGGCTCCTGCAGGATAGACGGGCTCCAGCAACATCAACTCAAGCTCGACCGGGTGCGCCTGCAAGGCCTGATGAATGGCGCTAATG
The DNA here is from genome assembly GCA_947495035.1 of uncultured Granulosicoccus sp. Taxonomy (GTDB): domain Bacteria; phylum Pseudomonadota; class Gammaproteobacteria; order Granulosicoccales; family Granulosicoccaceae; genus Granulosicoccus. Next base: position 61,437 of record CANLXI010000012.1, on the reverse strand, counting down.
GCAGCGGTCTTGTCGTTTTCCACGGCCAGCACACAGCGCCGGCATTGCGTTGTCCGTTTCAGCACATCTATGGCCTTGATGATGGCGCTTGCGTCGCACATCATCAGTGCTTCATCGCAGGCAATCTGCGGTTCACATTCCACCGCATTGATCAGCAGGGTCTGTAGCGGGCTGCCGGATCGGGCGACCGCAGTCAGTTTGTCGGCAGTGGCGAAGGCGGCGCCGCCCAGTCCAGTCACACCGCATTGATCCAGTCGATCGGCGGTAATCGCTGGCAGCGCCTCGTAGCAGGCAGCGTCGTTATCCTGATGTTCATCCGGTTCGAGAATCACACAGGGGGCAAGCTTGCCCGATGGGTGGATGACGGGTCGTGGTTCGATCGACAGGATTCGTCCACTGGCCGTGGCTATCACTCCGGCCGCCAGGTGCTGTCCGACCTCGACTTCCTGACCGACCTGTACCAGCGGCGGCAGCGCGTCACGGCGATAATCCAGAAGTGGCAGGATCAGTCGGGGTGGCAATGCCAATGTGCGGATGTCACCGGCAAGCGGCAGACCCGGCTTGTCTCTTGGCAGACGCAGTCCACCGTGCAGCTGCGCACGAGAGGCGCCGGTGATTGCTTGCAGGAACGGCCACTTCATGCCGGTTTGGGCCAGCGCCAGTGGGACAGGGAATCATCGGCCGGAACCAGACTGATGCAATCGACCGGACAGGGTGGCAGGCAGAGTTCGCAGCCGGTGCACTGATCGATGATGACGGTGTGCATGAGTCTGGAGGCGCCAACGATGGCATCAACCGGGCAGGCAGCAATGCACAGTGTGCAACCGATGCACAGCGGTTCGTCGATCAGGGCGACTTGTGGTGGTTTGGTCTCGCCACGCTCGGCGTCCAGTGGCATGAACTCCTTGCCGAGCAGATCGGCGAGTTCGTGAATGAGTGCCTCACCGCCGGGAGGGCATTGGTTGATCGGCGCCTCTTCGTTGATGATGGCACTGGCATAGGGACGGCAGCCCGGATGGCCACACTGGGCACATTGCGTCTGTGGCAGACAGGCATTGACCCGTTCGATCAACTGATCGGCAGGCAGCAGGCTCTGTTCCTCGGAAGTGTCCGCCGTTTGTGCCTGCTCGGTCGGATTGCCTGTGGCCGTGTCCGTCGTATTGAACGCCTTTCCGCTGGCCCTGTCAGTCTGTCGGCTGGCAGGGCGACGCAGCGTCAGAGAGCCACTGGAGGCCGACAGCCAGCCCAGCACGGCACCCAGCAGGGCCAGGACGAGGATGAACACGATCATTGCCAGCGATGTCGACATCGTGTTCACCCGAGACCGCTGAAGCCCATGAAGGCCAGTGACATGATGCCGGCGGTCATCAGGGCCACGGCGCTGCCACGGAAGGGCGCGGGCACATCGGCCAGTTCGATGCGTTCGCGCAGCACGGAAAACAGCAGCAGCACCAGCGTGAAGCCAACGGCAGCGCCAAAACCATAGAGCACCGCATCCCGCAGATCATGCTGTTGTCTGGCGCTGAGCAGTGCCACACCCAGTACCGCGCAGTTGGTGGTGATCAATGGCAGGTAGATGCCCAGTACGCGGTGCAGCAAGGGACTCTGACGTCGTATGACGATTTCCGTGAACTGCACCACGACCGCAATCACCACGATGAAACTCAGGGTGCGCAGGTATTCCAGGTCGAAGGGAATCAGCAGCCAGCGATTCACCAGGTGGCTGAGAGCCGCGGACAGGGTGAGTACAAAGGTGGTGGCCACGCCCATGCCAAGGGCTGAATCCACGCGCCGTGACACACCCATGAATGGACACAGACCGAGAAACTGCACCAGCACGAAGTTGTTGACCAGTACCGTGCCCAGCAGGATGAGGGCGACATCGCGCATCAGCTCATCCACAACCGGAAGAGCGGTGGCGGGCGGCGAGTGCCTGCCGCCGGCCTGTTGCACGATGTCGACATGTTCTCTACTTGACCCGCATGCCGGCAGTGGCTCCGTCATCCGGCGTCAGAATGAACAGGTCGGAACCACCGGGTCCTGCGGCCAGTACCATGCCGCTGGACAGGCCGAAACGCATCTTGCGAGGCTTCAGGTTGGCGACCATGACGGTGCGTCGACCGATCAGATCCGCCGGGTCGTAGGCTGCCTTGATGCCGGCGAAGACCGTACGCGTCTCGATGCCGATGTCCAGGGTCAGCTGTACCAGTTTGTCAGCCCCTTCAACCGGTTGAGCGTCGGTGATGAGGGCTACCCGCAGATCCACCTTGTCGAAGTCGTCGATCTCGATTTCCGGCTTCAGCGGCTCCAATGACGCCTCAGCCTTGCTGCCGGCAGCACTGGCGGCAGGTTTCTGCGCATCGGCATTGGCTTTGGTTTCCTCCATGACCTTCTCGATCTGGCTGGCTTCCACCCGCGTCATCATCGGCTGGAATCGATTGATGGCGTGATCACACAGCGGCTGCTCGAGAGATGCGAGCGTCAGCGACGTGTTGAGGAACTGCTCGGTCTTGCTCGCCAGTTCCGGTAGAACCGGGCTCAGATAGGTGGCAATGATGCGGAAGTAGTTGAGTCCGACCGTGCAGATCTGCTGCACCGCTTCGGCCTGCTCGGGGTCCTTGATCTTCACCCAGGGCTCGGCGTCATTGATATAGGTATTGGCGTGCTCTGCCAGCAGCATGATCTCGCGCATCGCCTTGCCGTATTCGCGTTGCTCGTAGTACTGCATGATGATGCTTTGCGCGCTGGTGAAGTGCCGGTAGTCTTCGATCATGTCCGCGGGATAGGTGGCGGCCAGCTTGCCGTCGAAGCGCTTGCTGATGAAGCCGGCGCAGCGACTCGCGATATTGACCACCTTGCCCACCAGATCGGCGTTGACGCGTGTGATGAAGTCGTCGAAATTCATGTTCAGATCGACCACGCTGCCACTGAGCTTGGAGGCAAAGTAGTAGCGCAGGTATTCCGGTTGCAGGTGCTTGAGCCAGGTCTCGATGGTGATGGAGGTGCCCCGGGATTTCGACATCTTCAGGTTGTCGACGGTCAGAAAGCCGTGACAGAACACGCCGGTGGGCTTGCGAAAGCCGGCACCCTCGAGCATGGCGGGCCAGAACAGGCCATGGAAATTGATGATGTCCTTGCCGATGAAGTGATACAGCTCGACGTCGCTGTCGGGTTTCCAGCTGGCTTCCCAGTCTTCGCCGGTCCGTGCTGCCAGATTCTTGTGGCTGGCAATGTAGGCAATCGGGGCATCCAGCCAGACATAGAAATACTTGCCGGGGGCATCCGGAATCTCGAAACCGAAATACGGGGCATTGCGCGAGATGTCCCAGTCCTTCAGTCCTCCTTCGAGCCACTCCCTGAGCTTGTTGGCCACCTCGGGCTGCAAGGTGCCGCTGTCGGTCCATTCGCGCAGCATCTCGCTGAAGTTGCCCAGAGCGAAGAACAGTTGTTCGGAGTCTCGCAGTTCGGGGGTGGTACCGGAGACCTGCGAAATCGGCTCCTTCAGGTCTGTGGCATCGTAGGTGGCACTGCAGTTCTCGCAATTGTCGCCGTACTGATCGGGTGTGCCGCAATTGGGGCAGATACCCTTGACGAAGCGATCCGGCAGGAACATCTCGCGCTCGCGGTCGTACAACTGCTTGATGGTGCGACGTACGATATTGCCGTTGTCCCGGTTGCGTTCATAGATCAGATTGGCCAGTTCCCGGTTTTCTTCCGAATGGGTGGTATGGAAGTTGTCCGGCGACAGCAGAAAGCCGGCAATGTCGCGTTCGTGCTCGGTCTTGACGCGTGCAATCAGCTGTTCGGGCTCGATGCCTTCGGCCTGCGCCTTGAGCATGATGGGCGTGCCGTGGGCATCATCGGCCCATACCCATTGGCAGTCATTGCCCATGAGACGCTGGTAGCGTACCCAGACGTCGGTCTGGATGTATTCGAGCATATGCCCGATGTGCAGGGCACCGTTGGCGTAGGGAAGGGCGCTGGTAACCAGGATACGACGGCTCATCGGGTCTGTGTCACTGTGGTGGCTGAGTGAGAAATGCGGGGGTTTCCCCCGCTGCGCAGAAGTGTATAGTTGCGGGTTGCATGTAGTTTAACAGTCCCGTTCAACCAGTTCATACTCGTACAGGAGTGTCGCAGTCGGATGTCTGAAGTCTCGCGCGAAAAAATCGAATCCCTGCTTGCCGGAATGGAAGATCCCCATCTGGCAATCAGCCTGACTGCAGCCAAGGCTGTCAAGAATATCCGTATCGACAAGGGGTCGGTCGGCATTGACCTGTGCATGCCCTATCCCTGTCAACGCTGGGCGGAGACCCTGCGTGCCAGCGTGGCCGAGCAGCTGGCGCCGGTGGATGGCATCACCGATGTCACTGTCAACGTGACGCAGAAGATCATTGCCCACAGTGTGCAGCACGGTGTGAAACGGCTCGAAAACGTCAAGAACATCATTGCCGTGGCCTCCGGCAAGGGTGGTGTCGGCAAATCCACGACGTCGGTCAATCTGGCGCTGGCACTGGCTTCCGAGGGTGCGACGGTGGGTCTGCTGGATGCCGATATCTATGGGCCCAGCCAGCCGCGCATGATGGGCCTGTCCGGTCAGCCGGAGTCGAAGGATGGCAAGAGTCTGGAGCCCATGGAGAACTATGGCGTACAGACCATGTCCATCGGCTTCCTGATCGATGAAGAGACACCCATGATCTGGCGCGGACCCATGGTCACCCAGGCGCTGGAGCAACTGCTCAACGATACCCGCTGGAAGGACCTGGACTATCTGATCATCGATCTGCCACCGGGCACCGGCGATACCCAGTTGACGCTGGCACAGAAAGTCCCGGTCAGTGGGGCCATCATTGTCACGACTCCGCAAGATATTGCATTGCTGGATGCCCGCAAGGGCCTGAAGATGTTCGAGAAGGTCGAGGTGCCGATTCTCGGCGTGGTCGAGAACATGTCGACGCATATCTGTAGCCAGTGTGGCCATGAGGAGCACATCTTCGGTGCCGGTGGCGGTCAGAGTATGGCGTCCGAAGCGGGCATCGAGCTGCTCGGGTCGCTGCCGCTGGAAATGGGTATCCGGCTGAATGCCGACAGTGGCAAACCGACGGTGGTTGCCGATCCCGATGGCCGTACCGCCGAAATCTACAGAGAGATCGCTCGCAAGGCCGCTGCGCGTCTTTCCCGTCAGGCCAAGGACTACTCGGCCGCTTTCCCCAATATCGTGATACAGAATACGTGAGCATCAAATCCGACAAGTGGATCCGGCGCATGGCCGAAAGCAACGGCATGATCGAGCCGTTCGAATCGGGCCAGGTACGAGTGGATCACAATGATCAACGCATCGTCTCCTATGGCACTTCGAGCTATGGCTATGACGTGCGTTGTGCCGATGAATTCAAGATATTCACCAATATCAACCACGCCATTGTCGATCCCAAGGCGTTCGATTCAGGCAGTTTTGTCGATGTGCAATCCGACACCTGCATCATTCCGCCCAACTCCTTCGCGCTGGCGCGTACGGTGGAGTACTTTCGCATTCCGCGAAACGTGCTTACGGTCTGTCTGGGCAAGAGCACCTATGCGCGCTGCGGCATCATCGTCAATGTGACACCACTGGAGCCCGAGTGGGAGGGCCATGTGACACTGGAATTTTCCAATACGACGCCCTTGCCGGCCAAGATCTACGCCAATGAAGGCATCGCGCAGATGCTGTTTTTCGAAAGCGACGAAGTCTGCGAGACCTCCTATGCCGATCGCGGAGGAAAATACCAGGGGCAACAGGGTGTAACACTGCCGAGAACCTGAGTCAGGCAGCAACGTTCCGACCAGCTTCCCCAGGCGCATCAGTCTTCGTGGAAATCCGCGCGTATGAGCTTGTGAGAGCGGTTCCGTTTCGGCCAATTGCCACTCTGCGGCGTGACACTGTGGTCTGGTTGGTGCTTGTCTGTTTGCCAGTGGCGAGTTTTTTTGGTTGAATCGGGTGTATCAACAAACATTGAGCACCGACATGATTGATTGCGATGGCTATCGAGCGAATGTCGGCATCATTCTGAGCAACAGCAAAGGACAGGTTTTCTGGGCAAGACGAGTCGGTCAGAACGCATGGCAGTTTCCGCAGGGCGGAATCGACCTTGCCGAATCTCCCGAGGAGGCCATGTACCGCGAGCTGAAAGAGGAGACAGGGTTATCACCCGGTGATGTCGACGTATTGGGTTGTACACGAGAGTGGCTGAGATACCGTTTGCCCAAACGGTATGTGCGACGGCACCAGAAGCCGCTGTGCATCGGTCAGAAACAGATCTGGTACATGCTGCGGATGATGGGCAGCGAAACCGCCGTCGATCTGGCGAACAGTCCCAAACCGGAGTTTGATCACTGGCGCTGGGTGGATTACTGGGAGCCTTCGCGGCAGGTGATCTTCTTCAAGCGCAAGGTCTACAAGCGGGCACTGACTGAACTGCAGCCCTTGCTGGTACCCGTGCAAGGCTGAACAAGGCGAAAGAGCTCTCGATCAGCCGCCGCCGCCGGCACGGCATGCAGGTGCCAGGCGGCAGCGGCCGACGGTTCATCCGTTGAAGGGTCGTACGATGACCAGAATGACGATGCCTGCCAGAAACAGGACAGGCACTTCATTGAACCAGCGATACCAGACATGCGATCGCGTGTTGGCATCATCGCGAAACACCTTCACCAGGTGTGCACAATAGACGTGGTAGACGATCAGCCCGCTGACCAGCAGCAGTTTCAGCTTCATCCAGTCCAGCGTCAGCAACCCGGGCAGCCAGATGATCAACAGCAGGCTGCCAAAGACGATGGTCAGCAGGCCGCCGATATTCGTCATGGCCATCAGCTTTCGCTCCATGACCTTGAACGTTTCCATTTGTGCAAGATTGTTCTGGTCGCTCATGGCGTGATACACGAAGACACGCGGCAGGTAGAACAGTCCGGCAAACCAGGTGACCATGAAGATCACGTGCAGGGATTTCATCCAGAGCATTATCAGCTGATTCCGAACAGTTCGTCGAGTTCTTCGCGCAGTCCGTCGAACGGTATGGCGCCGACGTAACGCTTGACCAGTCTACCTTCCGAATCAAGCAGGTAACTGGTCGGGGTGCCCTTGATGCCGCCGAAGGCGGCGACGGCCTCTCCATTGATATCCAGCGCTACCGGAAACGGGAAATTCCAGGCCTCTGCCAACTCCAGCACATGGTTGGGTGGGTCGTAGGCCATGGCGACGGCCACCAGCTCCAGGCCCTTGTCGGCGTAGTCGCCATACAGACGAGCCATGTCCGGCATCTCCTTCACGCAGATGACACAGCTGGTCGACCAGAAATTGATCAGCAGTGGTCCCGTGGCGTCGCCAACCTTCACGGGCTGGCCGGAGAGTGTCTTCAGGGTGAGCTCGGCAACCGAATCGTCCAGCTCGGTACGGTTGCTGCATGAGGCAAGCAATGCCATGGCCAGCAGGCACTGGATGAGCAGTCGCCAATGAATCGACACCGTGTCTGCCAGGCTGATTCTTGCGGATGTCCGATCCGGACGTTTGCGGGGATACGGCACGATTTTCAGTCGCTGCTTGTGGATGGGGTCAATCATACCGAGTCGTGACCTTGTTCGTCTGATTCATGCGGCAATGTGTACAGGACAACAAAACGCTAAGGAAATTCGAGGAGTGGCCGACATTTTTGATGGACGTTTCTGTTCTGACTCAAGTTTTTTCTCGGCGGGGCTTGCGTTGCCCGCTGGATCGCCAAATTCAAAACGCTTCCACGCAGGAATGTGATGAAGCAGTCGTTAACTGGAGAATTGTTTCATGAGAAGACTACTCAGCGGATTGGTGCTGAGCCTTGGCCTACTGGCAGGCACTGCGCACGCAGATGTCACCAAGCTGTATTTTGGCGCAGGGTTTGCCGACGGCAGTGTCGATGTCACCGACGGTGGTGACAAGAGCCTGGGCACCATCACGGCCACTGTCGGTATCCAGTTACTCGACTTTGTCGGTATCGAACTTGAAGCGGGAGCCGCCTCTGATCAGAGTGGCAGCATCCTCAGCGACTCCCTGGTGAGTTATCAGGCAGCCATGTTGCGTCTGGGCTACCGCTGGGACCGAGTCGGGGTCTATGTGCTGGGCGGCCATGCAAGACTGGATATCGACGAGGACTTCAACGACAGCGATGCGGGTACGGCGGTGGGCTTCGGCATCAATCTGTTCGGTAACGAGACCACTGCCCTGAATCTGCATGTGCTCGATTTCGATGACGGTGCGTTCACCACGACGACCATCGGTTTTCAGCACTACTTCGGCGGGTTCCGGTAGGTCATGCTCATGCGCAGAAGAGAGTCTGAAAAAATGGACAAGTTGAATCTGGGTGTATTGCTGCTGGCGACCAGTATCTTGCTGTCGGCCTGCGGACAACGCAATGAAGACGGCACCACTGACAGTACCGGTCAGCCGGACTTCAATACCGGTGGCGATGTCGATAACGGCACTGATGGAGATGGCGATGGCGGCAGCGCCGATGAGCTCAGTCTGCGTGTATTGAGCAATGTCAACAGCATCAATACCGGCGGCACCGATGTAGCCAACATTACAGCTCTGGTGACAGATGAGAACAACAATGCTCTGGCGGATACGCCGGTAACCTTCAGTTCGACCGGCGGTGTACTGCAGAACATCTCTGAAACTACCGATGAGAACGGCGAGGCCAGCGCCACGCTGAAGCTTCCCCAGGATTTTCAGAACCGGGACATCATCGTTACCGTCGCTTCGGGCAGCAACGATGCGGAAGTCAAGGTGACGGCACTGGGTAGCACGCTCGAGGTGACCGGGCCGGACACACTGGTTCTGGGTGACAAGGCAGAGTTGGTACTGAGCCTGATTGCCGGTAATGGTGAGCCGATATCCAATCAGGTGATCGATGTAACCTCATCGGTCGGCAACAGCATCGAACCGTCGCTGGTCGTCACGGACCCTGATGGACGGGTGTCCATTCTGGTCGGTTCGGACAATTCCGACGACAAGATCCGCATCAGTGCGCTGAACAGTACGGTCACCGCCACGCACAGTTTCGAAGTTGCAGAAGATGTTCTGCGCTTTGCCAGCAATACCAGTAATGCGGAATTGCCCGTGTCCCAGAACAATCGCATCGTCGTCTTCTGGAGCAGCCAGGGGTCGGTGGTGTCGGGGCGCGAGCTGCGTTTTTCCACCACTGCCGGTGAGATCGTGGGTGACTCTACGGTGTTGACGGATGCAACCGGCAAGGCGACGATTCTGCTTCGCTCGAGCAGCGCCGGCCCTGCCAAGGTGACGGTGGAAGGTGCACAGGCCGGCAATCCCAAGACCAGTGTCGATGTGGAATTCGTGGCCACGGTGCCGGGCGATGTGTCCATAGACGCAACAACCACACGGGTGCATGCAAACGAGGCGAGCACCCTGATGGCGCTGGTTACCGATGACAATGGCAATCCGGTGAAGAATCAGACCGTGGACTTCACCAGTGTGGACCTGAAGGGCGGTCAGCTGAATCCGGCATCGGCCAAGACCAACAGTTCGGGGGTGGCCAGTGTTGCGTTTACTGCCGGTGCCAATGCCACCGAGCTGGATGACATCCTGATCGAAGCCCGTGTCAAGGGAACGGAACTGATGGATGAGCTGAATCTGACGGTGGTCGAGCGTGCTCTGAATGTGACGATTGGTACATCGAACGAAATCAACATCAAGCCGCTGGGTACCCAGTATGCATTGCCGTTCATCGTGCAGGTTGCCGATGGTAGTGGTACCCCATTGGAAGATGCCACCGTGAAACTGTCCATCCGCCCGATTCGATACACGAAGGGGTATATGGTTCTGGTCAACGAAGGTGGCTTCGAGTATGCCCCGGATATCGAGAACTGGTCGGCACATCATTGGGCCATGTTCGGTGGCAGTGTCAACTGCGACAGTGAAGATGACAATGGCAACCGTCTGCTGGACTCCGGCGAGGACTTCAACAACAACGGTTCGCTGGACCCGCAGGATCCGGCCGCGCTGGCTGCCATCGATGATGAGGACTACGCCACCATTTCCGGTGGGTCTCTGACCACGGACAAGAACGGCTCGGGGTATTTCGAGATGCTGTATCCGGCCAGTAATTCCCTGTGGTCCTATGTCGAGATAACGGCCAGGGCTGAGGCTTTGGGGGCAGAGGCGGACGATTCCTTCAGAACGACACTCCCGTTGCCAAGCTCGGAAGTGACCAAGGATGACGAGATTCCAGCCAACCATATCAGTCCGTACGGATCGGACCTGGATTGCAGCAACACCAACTGAGGGCGTGAGTCGGTTCATCGAAGTGGGCATGTCGTTCCGGGCTCCGTGTCCCGGACGGCATGCGTCGGACTGTATGCCAGGTATCACGCATTTCGGCCCGTACCTTGCGGACGGCAAGTCTCGAACCACGGATCCCGGGTGCAGTCCGGACTACGCGTCCCGAACACATCCCATGAGGGATGATCAGTAAACTTTTCCGGATGTTAGCCGCCATCATTCTCAGAATCAGTGGTTTTGCCGAGACGGTATCAAGCGCCGATCGGTCAACAGGAAGATACAGGTACTATGGTTTTCAAGAGCGATTCGAACCCAGTGACATCAGGCGCCGATGAGAGCGGGTCGGTGATATTGGCGGCGGCCGCTGCCGTGTCGCCAGTAAGCGAACTGAACGCCAGCAATCGCGAGGCCCTGTGCAAGACTGCCACCGTGGTACATGTGCAGCGCAACGACCAGATAAAGCCCGAGAACTCCCACCGCTGGCTGATGTACCTTGTTGATGGTTCCCTCAATCTGTATTCCGGCAAGGATGAGGTGGGTGTCATCAATGCCAACACAAGCGAAGCCCTGCAGCCCCTGTTTCAGGACAAGGGCGCGTACCAGAGTGCGCGAACCAGTACGGTGGCGAGAATCGTCAGATTCGGCCGCGAGCAACTGAGCATATTGCTCAAGGAACAGCAGAAAAACGCCATCAGTGTGATGGATGTTCAGGTCGGAGAGGACGACAATGTCGTCTTTGACGATATCGTGGCGGCCATCAAGAGTCGTAACGTCACGCTGGCCAGCTCCAGGGATGCTGCCACCCGGATTCTGGCTGCCTACAAGCAGGTCGGTGGTATTCCCGAGTTGGCCGAAGTCATTCAGAGCGACCCCGGACTCGCTGTGCATATCGTGCGAGTTGCCAACAGTATTGACGCTGCCAGTTCGGATGCCACCTCCAGTATTCGCGGTGCCATCACCCGTATGGGGGTGGAGGAAACCCAGCGCAATCTGTCGGAGCTCCTGCAACGAAATACCATGATTCCCGCCAATGAAGTGATTGGCAAACGACTGCGCAGGTACATCCAGCGCACACGATTGTCATCGGCCATCGTTCAGGTGCTGGCCAGAGAGGTGCCGCATCTGAAGCCGGAAGTGGCCATGATGGTGGCTCTGACGGCTGACGTGGGTGAGCTGCTGATACTGACGCATGCCAATCAGCATGCCGATCGCTTCAATGATGAAGAGCAACTGGCTGGTGTGATCGACAAGCTGCGAGTCATCGTCAGTAGCTGGTTGATCGCCGACTGGGACTTTCCGGTCGAGTTCATCGATGCCTGCCAGACTGCGCGCGACTGGTATCGCAATCATAACGGTGAAATCACCTATACGGATCTTGTGACGGCAGCACTGCTGATCATTCAATCCGAAATGCCGGAGCCGAAGCAGAGTTCCATCCCGAGTGCCAACAATCTGTTGCTGGCTCGTCGACTGCAGCAGGCCGGTATCGACCTGACTACACCCGGTGAAATCGTCAAGGCGGCAACCGGCCGACTGGTCACGGTCGAGGCGCTGCTCAAGGCCAGCTGAAGCGCTCGATTGACAGAGGTCTTGTAGTATCGGTGTAGTGTGGCGGTGGACGATGGTCTCCGTGCTCACTTCAATACCACAGCTCCGGCACTCTTATGTTGGTGTCGCAGGTTTGCGTGCTGTGCTGTCATCGCCAGCGTTTCAGGCTGCGGCCGGAGGCTGCGCCCAGGCGTGGTTTATATGAGGGGGCGATGTCGAACGTCGACCTGGATTGGCGTTTCCACGTAGCGCCTGACAATGTCCCGTCTGTCGAGAGTCCGCAGAGCGATGATGCCTCGCGCAGCTCCAGAGCATGCTCTGCCATACCCCGGGTCGCGCCTACTGCCGCTGGCTATTCTCCCGACTGGTTTTTCAGCCGATTGAAGTGAAAATGCCGCTGTCGGCTTGCATGCCTGCGCTTGCTTGCGTGAATGCCCCGCGACTCGAACGGGCATGATTACACCGCAGTAATGACGGTTGCCAGTACGCGGCCGGATCCCGTCAGCACTTGCTCATCGTGGCCGCAGGAATGTCTGTGTGAACCTGATGCCGATGTCATCCCGGGGAGATAAGCACAACTCCCGCCCTGTCGCAGAGGACCGCTTCAGCGTGTGAACTGCTCCCATGGCCGGACATATCCCCCCGCGCCTTGCAGTTCGGAAAGATTGCATGGCAACGCCTCCTTCCGGTTCCGGGAAGCCTGTTTGGCGACAGGTGTCGGCGGGATTGTCCATTTTTCAATCGTGCTGTGTCCCCGCAAGCCTGCTGTAGATTTATCTCCAACGTTTACAGCCAATCACGGCGAGAAACGATTAAAAGGGAGAACGTCATGCTTAGTTGGGCAATCGCATTTTTTGTCATCGCCATTATCGCAGCTGTTCTGGGTTTTGGTGGTATCGCCGGAAGCGCTACCAGCATCGCTCAGATTCTGTTTGTCGTATTTCTGATATTGGCCATCATTTCGTTCATTCGCGGGCGCGGTCCCAGGACATAGACGCCAGCTGAGCAGTGAGTGAAAGAGGCTGTAGAAGCCCGGTCATATCAGTGACAGATTTGGGTTGAACCGTTGCGAAAGCTTTGCGCGCGCACGGTGCAGCAAAGACACTTTCAATTACCGAAGTCATTATTAAAAGATGGAGATCATATTCATGAAGCGCATCATTGGAGCATCAATAGTTGGTCTGGCACTGCTTGGCGGTCCTGTTCTGGCTGATGACGGTGTATGGAATCAGGTGGAAGGTAACTGGGATCAGTTCAAGGGCAATGTCCAGGAGACATGGGGTGACTTGACTGACGACGAAGTCGACCAGCTGTCAGGCAAGCGCGATCAGTTTGTCGGCATGATCAAGGAGAAATACGGAATCGCTCAGGAAGAGGCTGAGGCTCAGGTAGACAAGTGGGCTGAATCACTGGATATGGACGGATAGAAACCATCCTTTACGGATGGCGATTGCACGCCCATCCGGCATTTGCAAGTTCAGGGCTGTGACAGATCGGGATTGCAAGTCGAACAACCGAGACTGAATTCGCCCTTGTATTACCAACCACAATCAACGAAAGAGGATATATCAATGAAAGTATCAAATACACTGACTGCCATCACCGCTGCCGGCATGTTGACCATGATGTCTCTCGGTAATGTAGCTCTGGCTGATGCATCCGATGCGGCCAAGGTGGAAGCTACCGAACTGCAGAGTGATATCCAGCTGCATCCCATGCTCGGATCTTATGGTATTTCGGTGAATCCGATGGAAGACGGCACACTTGCAATTGAAGGTATTGTCGATGATCAGCAGGCTTTCGATGCACTGAACCAGCTCATCGAGGAGCGTACCGAGAGTTCCAACACGAAGATCGAGAACAACGTCGCTCGTTCGTGACCGGTTGAGTGACAGCGTTCCCCAAGTACGCTGTTCACTCGCCATGTAGGTCTGAAGCAGGAGAAAGCCGGACTTGGTCCGGCTTTTTTTCGGCCTGGAAAAACGCCTGAAAGACTCCAGCCGTCGTTGCTGGCAACTACAGGCCGTAGGCGCTCTTCGCCAGATCGTAGGTCAAGGCCTGAGCGACCTCTCCGGCATCGTCTTCACTCAATCTGCCACTGGCAACCAGTGTCCCCAAATAGGCGCAGTCGACACGTCGAGCGACATCGTGACGGGCGGGAATGGAGCAGAAGGCACGAGTATCATCGTTGAAGCCTGCAGTATTGTAGAAGCCACAGGTCTCGGTCGTGCTTTCCCGGAAGCGGCGCATGCCTTCATAGCTGTCGAAGAACCACCAGGGTGGTCCCAGTTTCAAGGCAGGGTAGACCCCGGCCAGAGGCGCCAGCTCACGGGAAAAGGCTGTTTCGTCCAGTGTGAAAACGATGATGGTCAATTGTGGCTCCATACCCACTGCATTGAGCAGCGGCTGAAGGGCATTGACGTAGTCGGTTCGTGTTGGAATATCGAATCCCTTGTCACGGCCAAAACGTGCCGCGACGCCGTGATTGTGATTGCGCAGTGATCCGGGATGGATCTGCATGCTCAACCCGTCATCCAGGCTCATGCGGGCCATTTCGGTCAGCATCTGTCCACGAAAGGCATCCGCTTCCTCGGCACTGCAGCGCCCGCTTGACACCTTGTCGAACAGTCGCGTCATCTCGTCCTGACTGAAGTCTTCGGTGCGCGCCGTCGGGTGACCATGATCGGTTGCGGTAGCGCCGTGCTGTTTGAAAAACCGGCGACGTGCACGATGGGCATCCAGATAACCGGCATACGTGCTGGTGTCGCAGTCGGTCAACAGGCCAAGCTGCCTGACATTTTCCACGAATCCGTCGAACTCGGGGTCGGTCACGGCATCGGGTCGATAGGTCGTGATGACACGACCCTGCCAGTCCGATGCTGCGAGTGCACTGTGTGCCTCCAGCGGATCCAGGGCGCTCTCGGTCGTTGCCAGAAGCTCCATGTTGAATCGCTCGAACAGAGCGCGGGGACGAAATTCGTCGGTTGCCAGTTTCTCCGTGATCGTGTCATACATCCTGTCTGCCGTGGCGGCGTTCAGGTTCTCGGCAATACCGAATACCTGTTCGAAGGAGTGATCGATCCACAGCTGAGATGGCGTACCGCGAAAAAGATGATAATTCTCCGCAAAGACGCGCCAGATGGCTCTGGGATCCGTTTCCACGGCGCCGCCATCAACCCGAGGGACACCCAGCGACTCGAGGCTGATTCCCTGTGAAACCAGCATGCGGAATACATAATGGTCGGGAATGACGAACAACTCTGCGGCGTTGGGGAATGCGGCATTCTCGGCAAACCATCTCGGGTCCGTATGACCATGCGGACTGATGATGGGCAGGTCCGAAATGCGCTGGTAGAGTTCTCGTGCGATTGCCTGGCTGCGATTGTCGAGCGGGAAAAGTCTGTCCGGATCAAGCTGCGGCATGATGATCGTATGACCTGTGTCGGCGAGTGACTGGAATTCCAGCAAGATAACATGACACGGGAATGGCGCACAGTGGCCGTCAAGGCCGCAGACGGGAGAACCAGCCGGGCCTGTTGGACCCGGAGGATCAGGAGGCTCGTCCGTGAGCCCGTTCCTGATCAGGCAGAGGCTTTCAGTACACCCCGCTGAATCTGGTCTTCCTCGATCGACTCGAACAAGGCCTTGAAATTGCCTTCTCCGAAACCGTCGTCACCCTTGCGCTGAATGAATTCGAAGAAGATCGGACCAATCACCGTCTTCGAGAAAATCTGCAGCAGAATGCGCGTTGATCCGCCGTCCACTACACCTTCACCATCGATCAGGATGCCGTGTTTCTTCATCTTTTCGATGGGTTCTTCGTGATCCACCACTCTCTCGAATGATTTGTCATAGTAGATGGGTGGTGGGCCAGGCATGAACTCCATGCCCTTGTCGGCAATCCGGTCGGTTGCTGCATAGATATCATCAGTACCCACGGCGATGTGTTGAATGCCTTCGCCCTTGTACTCCTTCAGGTACTCCTCGATCTGACTGTTTTCATCGGCACTTTCATTGATCGGAATACGGATCTTGCCGCAAGGTGATGTCAGAGCGCGGCTGGTCAGCCCCGTCATCTTGCCCTTGATGTCGAAGAAACGGATTTCCCGGAAGTTGAAAGCCGTGGCATAGAACTGGTACCAGGTATCCATGTTGCCACGCATGACGTTGTGCGTCAGATGATCCAGATAGTAGAAGCCAGCGCCTGTGGGTTGCGGATCTCGTTCGCCCAGCCATTCGAACTCCTTGTCATAAGGTGAGCGACCCTGATCGTATTCCTCGACCAGATACAGCAGGGAACCGCCGATACCGATGACCGCCGGCACGTCCAGGGTCTTGTCATCGCCGGTGTATTCCTCTGCGCCATAGTCCAGCGCACATTTCAGGGCGTGTTGGGCATCCACGACCCGCCAGGCCATGGAGGGTGCGCAGGGGCCATGTTCCTCCACGAAGCGGGAAGCATGGGAGTCCTTCTCGCGATTGAGAATGTAGTTGACACGCCCCTGACGATACAGGGAGATATTCTTGCTCCTGTGCCTGGCGACTTCCAGATATCCCATCCTGTCAAACAGAGCTTCCAGCTCCGCCGGATCGCGATGGGCAAACTCGACGAACTCGAAGCCATCGGTGCCTGCGACATTGACATCGTCGATGGTGGCTTTGGGTGCATTGTGAGGGTAGGGGCCCATGAGAGTCTCCAGTGTCCGCAGTCGTCTGACTGTCTGTAAGGGCAGTATGGGAATGCTGCGGACAATATGCAAATATCTTGAGAAAAACGCGTGATATGTGCAAACAAGGAAATTCTACGACTATTCAGTATGAAAAATCGTTGTTCAATGCACGTGTTGTGCAGACCAAATTCAGGTTTTTCAGTTTTTTCCTGTCTGCGCTGCGAAGGCGTCCAGCAGCTCGGTAACCAGAATGCCGTTGATGGTCATGCCTTGCAGATTGGCATTGCTGATACTGACGTTCGAGAAATTGATGTTGTCGAAACGCGCGTTCTGCAGATTGATATCGTGAAACCGGGCCTCGGACAGATTGACATCGTCGAACTCGGCGCGGCTCAGATTGGTATCGCGGAAGCTGGCATCACTCAATACGGCAAAGAACCGTGATTCACTGAGGTTGACGCCATCGAAGTTCGTCTGGCTCATGTTTGCCCGGGAGTAGGTCTGACCGTGCAGGTCGGGGCCGTCGAATGGGTCGCGTCTGTCGTTCATTTGCGGGATCTTCCCTGGGTGTTGAAGGAACTGCAGTCGGCACTGCAGACGTGTTGGCCGGGCTCAACCCTTGACGGCACCCGCGGTCAGGCCGCTGACGATCTGCCGCTGGAACAGCAGGATCAGGATGCAGAGCGGTGCAATGGAGGACACGGCCGCTGCCACAGCATACATGACCTCACCTTCGGACTGAGTCGTGCCCAGGAAGCTGGCAACTCTGGGGATCATGGTCTGGTTGTCCTGGCTCAGTAGAATCGAGGTCACCGTGAAGTCGTTGTAGGACAGCAGGAAGCTGAACAGGCCCGTGGTGATGATGCCGGGCCACATCAGCGGGATGACGGTCAGTCGAAACGCCTGGAACTGGGTGCAACCGTCGATCATGGCGCTTTCATCGATCTCGCGTGGAATGTTCAGAAAGAACGCGTGCAGCATCCACAGGGTGAACGGTTGATTGATGGCCACGAGGACAATGATGCTGGTTGGCAGGTAGCCCCAGATCTTCAATTCGAAGAAAGGTAGAAGATAGCCGGACACCAGAGTGATATGTGGCATGGCCCGAAATACCAGGGCTGCAATCAGCAGCCAGAAAGCGTAGCGGAACCCCGAGCGAGCCAGGGCGTAGGCACCGAGCAGACCGATACCCAGGGACAATACAACCACGGATACGGTGACGATCAGTGTATTCAGCGTCGCTTTCCAGAAGGCCTTCTCGATCCAGGCGCCGTAGTAGGCCGAACCGGAAAACGCGCTGCCGGTACGATCGATGGTGTTCGGGCCATGCAGGGCGTTTTTCCAGTCGGCAGGTGACAGAAAGTCCGCTTCCAGCTTGAACGAGCCCCACAGTGTCCAGGCAAAGGGAAAGGCGGCGACCAGTACCCACAGCAAGACCACTGTCAGCGACAGGAGACCCAGCGCCATGGAGCGGGAATTGAATGGTCTGTTCATCAGGGGCATCACTCAGACTTGCTGTCTGAAGTCGCGCCAGCTGCGTCGAAGCATGGGAAGCAACAGGATGATGATGCCGATGATGGTCATCAGGGAGGTTGCCGACGCCGAACCGTACAAGGGGCTTTCCTGGCCGCGCAGATCACTGTAGATCTGATAGCTCAGGGAGGTGGCATTGGCCTGGGCACTCAGACCGACAATCGGTTCGAAAACGCGAAAATTGTCCATCAACTGAACCAGCGCCACGAAGATCGCCAACGGCATCAGGTGAGGAATGATGACATAGCGAACCCGCTGCAGGGCATGGGTACCATCGACTCGGGCAGAATCCAGTATGTCCTTCGGCACGGTCTGCAGACCGGCGAAGAAGATGATGAAGCTCAGTGGTATCGAGTGCCAGACACCGTAGACGAAGAGTGTCACCCAGGTCAGCACGGGAGAGGCTTTCAACGACAGTTGCGGATCATCGAACAGCAGTTGCAGATTGGCGCCGATGATCCCCTTTGCATCGATCATCCAGAACAGGACCAGAGATCCGATCAGTGGCGTCACGATCATGGGCAGCAGGGAAAAGAAGATCACCGGTCCACGCAGCAAGGCTGGCAACTGGTTGACGGCCAGGGCAATGATGAAGCCGAACACGATGACCAGCGGTGTGACGATGGCCGTGTAGGCAAGGGTGAAGCTCAATGCCTTGTAGAAGGGAAGATTGAGCAGCTGTCCGACAGCCTGTGACAGAGTGCTGCTCTGCTGCCAGATGGTGCCGATCTGCTCAATGGCCAGGTGGTTGGCATCAAGGTAGGTGCCCAAGCCATTGAATCTTCCCAGCGGCTGATCTTCCCGCAGCGTCTTCATGGCCTCGGCATCGACTTGCATTTCCAGGCGGCAGCCGAAGGGGCCACAGTTCTCTACCGCTTTCATGACCTGCTCATGCTCGACGAAGAGCGACTGCACGGCCACCGAGATCAGTGGCAGTGCAATGAAGAGCAGCATGACGAGCATTGTCGGCAGCATGAACAACAGGAATTGCCGATGCCTCATTGTTCGAGTCGTGTCAGCTGGCAGCGTAATGCAAGTGTGCCAAGTGCATGGTCATTTCAGGTAGCCGGCTTCCGTGGCCGCTGCCCGGTAGGCCTGTGTGGCATCGGCCAGTGCCTGCTCGGCACTCTCCTTGCCTTGCAGGAATTCGATCAGGTTCTCGGACAGGGCGGTGTGCAGCAAGCCCATGTAGGGCAGCATGGGAAACGGTTCGGCTCCGGCCTCGACGGTCAGGAACGCACCGGTGGAGGCGGCCGTTGGCTGGTAGCCTGCAATCAACCAGACGGCTTGCTCTGCGGAAGTTTCCAGCAGTTCTGGTGAAATCGCATGCATCATGGCCTGAAATGATGCTTCAGCGTCTTCGTCCGAGATGTTGCGGGCGATCGTGAAGCCCACCCACCAGAGATAGCTGGCGGGTGTGGTGCCACCGGCAACCGTGGGTGCAGCGCCGAAGGCCGAGTTGGCGATGACCTCGGGCGCAGAGCTGCCCTCCGGATCGATGATGCCACCGGGGCGAGAGCTCCAGCCATTGTAGATGGCCAGTTCTCCGGCGGCCCAGCGACGTGAGACTTCATTGGTATCGAAAGTCGCGAACTCCGGGCTCATGTATTCGGACAGCTCCTTGAGCATGTTCAGCGTCCTGACACCCTCTTCACTGTCAATGCGGGGTTCAGCGGAATTGTCCTTGAACAGTTCACCACCGAAACCCTGGTACATGTTCAGGAACTCGGTGCCCAGATCCCAGCCGGGTTTCAGGTTCAGTGCCAGTGGATATTCCTTGATGCCCTGTTCACGCAGAGCTGCAGCCACTGTCAGAACTTCCTCATAGCTCTCTGGTGGTTCGACCCCGGCTGCCTCGAGCAAGTCCTTGCGGTACCACAGATGCTGGGTATTGACCATGAAGGCAATGGCCATGACCTTGCCATCGATCCGGATCAGCTGATGGTCCTGCAATGCGGGTCTGAACTTGTCGATGAGCGCATCGAGCGGCCGTACCAGATCCTCATTGAGCAATGGCGGCAGGGAATTGTTCGGCACAATGGCAACGGTATAGGTGGCAGGCTCGGCACTCAGTGCCGGGACCTGGATGTTCTTGTGCTCTGCGGTCTGGTTCGTGGTGATCTGTACGGTGTCGCTGGCGCATGCCACGGCTCTGTCGGCAACGACATGCATAGCTTCGAAATCGTCGGACAGTATGCTGACTCTGCCCTTGTCGATGCCGCAGTCAGCCTGCGCCGAGGCCAGGCTCATGGTGCCGAGCAGAAGGCTGGCTGCGGCGGTGGATTTCAACAGGTGCTTCATGGGGTTCTCTGGGAATGGTGCGTGCGAGGCAGGTGCTGTGCCCCGTCTGCCCTCGTACGCCGGGTTGCGACACAAGCGCAGGATTCGTCGGTGAGAGGGCTGCTTACAGAACAGTCAGCTGGCGGATCTGTCCATGCGGCGCAGAGGTTTCGGAATCGAGAAGGTGATCGTCTCGCGTATGCCATCGTACTCGACAGCAGGCTGCCCGCCTTCTGCACGCAGTCGCTCGATCACCTCGTTGACCAGAATCTCGGGAGCTGATGCACCAGCGGTGACCCCGACGCTCTGTTTGCCGGCCAGCCAACGGCTGTCGATATCCACTGCTCGGGTGATCAGGCGTGATTCGACGCCTGCACGTTCTCCGAGTTCTGCCAATCGGTTGGAATTGGAGCTGTTGCTCGCCCCGACGACCAGCAGCAGATCGACCTCTTCGCACAGCTTCTTGACAGCATCCTGGCGGTTCTGCGTGGCGTAGCAGATATCATCGCGATTCGGTGCGGCAATGGCGGGAAAGCGCTTGCGCAGGGCATCGATGACATCCTGGGTATCATCCACGGACAAGGTCGTCTGTGACACGAATGCCAGGCCTTCCGGGTCCCTGATTTCCAGTGTCTCGACATCCGACGGCTTTTCCACCAGGATGATGCGGCCACCATTGCTGGTGTCATAACGTCCCATGGTGCCTTCCACTTCAGGGTGTCCGGCGTGACCGATCAGGATGACTTCCTTGCCCTGACGTGCGTATTTCACGACTTCCAGGTGAACTTTGGTGACCAGCGGGCAGGTGGCATCGAACACCTGCAAACCCCGTCCATGCGCCGCGCTTTCCACGGCATGTGAAACGCCATGGGCACTGAAGATGACTGTCGCATTGTCCGGTACTTCATCCAGTTCCTCGACGAACACCGCGCCCTTGTCCCGTAGGCCATCAACCACGTACTTGTTGTGCACGACTTCGTGACGCACGTAGATGGGCGCCCCGTGAATCTCGATGGCGCGCTCGACGATTTCGATGGCGCGGTCAACACCGGCACAGAAGCCGCGTGGATTGGCGAGTAGAATTTTCATGGTAGTCAATCCTGGTTAATGGGGCTGAACCCGGCCGCGCTGTAACGGCTGCAGTCTCTGCCAGCCTGCGCTGATTCCGGCGACCGGTCCTGTGTTCGAACTGGTCGTGCGATCATCCGTCAACAGCGCCCTGAATCAGGACGCCGGCTTGTCTTCGTGCTTTTCGGCTGTCGGGTCGTTCTTCTCGAACAGGGTCAGACACAGCAGCAGCACCGTACCGCAGCTTATGGCGGCATCGGCAATATTGAAAGAGGGGAAGTAGCTGGTATTCCAGTACACCTGAATGAAATCCACGACATAGCCGTAAACGGCACGATCGATCAGGTTACCGACTGCCCCACCCAGAATCAGGGCGATGGCAACACTCAGCCAGCGCTCTGCCCGTGTCATGCGAAACAGCCAGACGCACAGCACGATGCTGACGACCAGGCTGATGGCTGTGAAGAACCAGCGCTGCCAGCCTCCCTCGTTATCCAGAAAACTGAAGGCAGCACCGTAATTGTAAGCCTTGGTGATGTTGAAGAAACCGGTCACCGGAATCTGTTGATACATCTCCAGCGAGCGATCCGCCCAGATCTTGGTGATCTGATCGAGTATCACGATCAGAATCACGATGCCATAGCGCAATGCGTGAGACATGATCAGGCAATGGATCGCTGTTCGCCGCTGCCGTGTACATTGCTGATGCAACGACCGCAGACGTCCGGATGCTCGCTGTCAGTACCGACATCCTCTCGCAGATGCCAGCATCGAACGCATTTCTCACCGCTCGCCTTGCTGGTCTGTACGGCAAATTCCAGTCCGCTGGCGCTGTGCATTTCTGCCTCCGCCGGTTTCTGGTCCAGGGATTCCACTGCCGCTGTCGATGTGATGAACACGAAGCGCAGTTCATCACCCAGTCTGGCCAGAATCTGCGCCAGCGCATCGGAGGCATAGACGGTCACACTGGCCTCCAGAGCGCCGCCGATGGTACCTGCGCTTCTGAGGTTTTCCAGTGACTTGGACACTGCTTCACGTACCTGGGTCACTGCCTGCCAATCAGCCCGACTCAGCAGGGCGTCATCGTCCAGAGCCGGCAATGTCTCGAGGTAGGTCTGGGTGAATGGCGTCGGTGAGCGCGTACTGCGATCGGTTTCCGACTGTTCGCGCAGATGCTGCCAGATTTCATCGGCCGTGAAACTCAGAACCGGTGTGATCCAGCGTACCAGGGCATCGGTGATCTGGTACATGGCTGTTTGCGCCGAGCGACGGCCGAGGCTGTCGGCGGGCATGGTGTACTGGCGGTCCTTGATGATGTCGAGATAGAAGCTCGACATGTCGACTGCACAGAAATGGTGAATGGTCTGGTACACCGTATGGAACTGATAGGCCTCGTAGGCTTCATGAACCGTGCTCTGTGTGCGCAGGGCGCAATCCACGGCCCAGCGATCCAGCGCCAGCATGTCTTCGGGCGCAACCGTATGCAGGTCGGGGTCGAAGTCATCGATGGCACTGAGCAGGTAGCGGGCGGTGTTGCGGATGCGGCGATAGGCATCGGCCATGCGATCCAGGATCTCGTTGGATACCGTCATTTCACCGCGATAGTCGGTCGAACTGACCCACAGACGCACGATGTCGGCACCGAGGGTTTTCAGCAGCTTCTGCGGAGCGATGATGTTACCCAGGGACTTGGACATCTTGCGACCCTGCTGGTCCACCGTGAAGCCGTGAGTCAGTACCTGGCGATACGGGGCATGGCGATTGATGGCAACGCTCGTCAGTATCGAGGAATGGAACCAGCCACGATGCTGGTCAGAGCCTTCCAGATAGATATCGGCCGGATAGCTCAGTTTCTCGTCCTGTTGCAGGACATGCATCCAGGAGGTGCCGGAGTCGAACCAGACATCCAGCACATCCGTCACCTTGTCATAGTCATTGGCATCGTCGCCCAGCAACTCGGCTGGATCGAGATCGAACCAGGCCTGAATGCCCTGTTCGGCAATGCGCTGTGCCGCCCTCTCCACCAGAGCCGTGGTGTCCGGGTGCAGTTCACCGGTTTCCTTGTGCAGGAACAGCGTGATGGGCACCCCCCAGTAGCGTTGACGCGAAATGCACCAATCGGGGCGGCCGGCAATCATGCCATGAATGCGTGACTGGCCCCAGTCAGGGATCCATTTCACCTTGTCGATTTCGGCCAGGGTGTCGCGCCGCAGGCCTTCGGTGTCCATGCCGATGAACCACTGCGGCGTGGCGCGGTAGATGATGGGGGTCTTGGTGCGCCAGCAGTAGGGGTAGCTGTGCTGATACTTTTCATGTTTGATCAGACGGCCGCGGCTCTCCAGTTCCTCGATCATGTGAGCGTCCACTTTCATGACATGCTCGCCACCGAACAGCTCGACGTGGTCTCGAAAGACGCCGTGATCATTGACGTAATCCAGCAGACCCAGGCCATGGGCCTTGGCGGCGTAGAAGTCGTCGACGCCGTGATCCGGCGCCGTATGCACGGCACCGGTGCCGGCATCGGTCGTCACGTAGTCACCCATGATGAGCAGGGAATCGCGTTCATACAGCGGGTGCTTGAACAACTGCCCCTTGAGTGATTCACCTGCAGCGGTGGCCACCGTGCTGTAATCGCTGAACCCGTAACGTGCCATGACATCATCGACCATGGCCTCGGCCATGATCAGGCGCTCGCCATTGACGGCCACCAGCGCATATTGCAGCTCGGGGTGCAGCGTGATGGCGAGATTGCCCGGGATGGTCCATGGCGTGGTGGTCCAGATGACGATATTGACCTCGCTGCCATCATCCTCGGCGCCGAAGATGTTCAGCACGGCTGCCTGGTCGCGCGGGGCGAAACGCACATCGATGGCGGTGGAGGTCTTGTCCTCGTACTCGATCTCGGCCTCGGCAACGGCGGAATGCGCACCCCAGCTCCAGTAGACCGGTTTGGTGCCCTTGTAGACATGCCCGGCTTCGATGATCTTGCCCAGCGCTCTCACGATGTTTGCCTCATTGGCAAAGTTCATGGTCAGATAAGGCGCCTGCCACTCACCCAGAATGCCCAGGCGCTGGAATTCCGTGCTCTGGTTGGCAATCTGTTCGCTGGCGTATTCCCGACAGCGTGCGCGAAACTCGGCTTCGGTGACATTGCCGCCGGGTTTGCCGATCAGCCCTTCCACCTTGTTCTCGATGGGCAGACCGTGGCAATCCCAGCCCGGCACATAGGGCGAATCGAAACCGGCGAGCTGCTTGGACTTCACGATCATGTCCTTGATGACCTTGTTGACCACATGGCCGATATGAATATCGCCGTTGGCGTAGGGAGGTCCGTCATGCAGAATGAACTTCGGGCGGCCCGCCGAGTGCTCGCGAATGTGCTGGTACAGGTCCTGCTCGTTCCAGCGCGCCAGCATTTCCGGCTCGCGTTTGGCCAGATTGCCCCGCATGGGGAAATCGGTCTTGGGCAGGTTCAGCGTCTTTTTGTAATCGGTCACGTGTGTCTTGCTTCGTCAGTCGTACAAAGTGGGTCAGTGTAAGTCATCTGCGGCTCATGAGTTCGCGTGCAGCGTCCGCATCGCGCGCAATCTGTGCCTTGAGTTCGTCCAGTGATGCAAATCGCTGTTCATGACGCAGTGCTTCGAGAAAATCGATGGCCAGATGATGGCCGTAGAGCTGCTCCTCGGCATCCAGCAGATGCACTTCCAGCAACAGTTTGTGTCCGCCGACCGTGGGTCGTTCACCGAGATTGGCCACCGCAGCATGGCGTCGGCCAGTGTCCTCGTCGTGCGCCCAGGCTGCAAAGACACCGCGTAGCGCCGGGCGATGACGGCCCAGAGCCACATTGGCGGTGGGAAACCCCAGTTGGCGGCCAACCTTGTCGCCGTGGACGACTCGTCCGCTGATGCGATAGGGGCGACCGAGCAGAGTGGCGGCCTCGCTCAGCGCACCATTGCGTAAATGATCCCGGATGAGCGTACTGGACACACGTTGATTACCAGAAATACAGGTCGGGCTCTGTTGCAGGGTGAATTCATGTGTTTTCGAGGCGGCTTCGAGCAGCTCGAAGTTGCCCAGACGCCGGTGCCCGAAACGAAAATCGTCGCCAATGACCAGGTGTCGGGCATGCAGGGTGTCGATCAGTACCTCATTGACGAAGTCATCAGCCGACTGTGCGGCAAATTCGTGATCGAAGTC
This sequence comes from uncultured Granulosicoccus sp., assembly GCA_947495035.1. GTDB lineage: Bacteria > Pseudomonadota > Gammaproteobacteria > Granulosicoccales > Granulosicoccaceae > Granulosicoccus. Next base: position 35,838 of record CANLXI010000012.1, on the reverse strand, counting down.
CAGCAGCAACAGGCGCTCGATGCCGGCGGCCTTGATGCTGTTGTAACGGTCGCGCAGGCCCTGCAAGCGAGCCGGAGCGGCCTGCGCCACGAAATATTCATGCGGCAGCGGATCGAAGCTGATGACCGTGCTTGCCAGCTGGCGTTCGCGCGCCGTTCGGACCACCTCGTCGAACATGGCCTGATGTCCGAGATGAGCGCCATCGAAATTGCCAATGGTAATGGCGGTATCAATGGCATCCGGCCAGTTGCCGAGGCCTCGAATCAGTTGCATGGTATCGCTGTCATGACGGATGGATGGAGGTTCATGGGCTCGCCAGTTGTCGAGGACGGATGCCGGCCAGCAGCAATCCTGCTGCGTAGACGAGGCTGCCGCCCACGATTATACCGAGGAGAGTTCCCAGCCTACCAAGCGCGCCCATTGCCTGCCACTGAATCTGCGTACACAGCAGCAGCAGGACCGTCAGCGCGAGCAGTCCAGGCAGGCTGCGACGCATGAACTCCCAGACGCTGGCAGAGATCGTGTAGATCTCATCGGCTTCGAGCCGACGATAGAGCATGATGGCCTGTTGCCAGGCGGCCACCGAACTGGCCAGCGCCAAGCCCGTATGCGGGGCAATGAAATCCAGCCAGATCATCGGCAAGACGAACAACAGGTTGTAACCCATGTTCGCGACCAGAGCGATGATGCCTATGCGTACCGGGGTCCGGGTGTTCTGCCGGGCGAAGAAGGCCGGGGCGAAGATCTTGACCGCCAGGAAGGCCGGTAGTCCGGCGCCATAGGCGATCAGGCTGTAACTGGCCATGTTGGCATCGCCGGGCGTGAATTCTCCGTAGCCGAACAGGGTCAGCAACATCGGCCTGGCCAGGATCATGAGGCCGATGGCCGCCGGCAGACCCAGGATCACCAGCAGACGCAGGGCCCAGTCCAGCGTTCGACGAAATTCATCAGGGGTATCGAGCGAATGTTCGCGTGAGAGTCTGGGCAGGATGATCGTCGCCAGGGTCACACCCAGCAAGCCCAGCGGGAATTCCATCAGGCGATCGCTGTAGTAGAGCCAGCTCAGACTGCCGGCTGTCAGAAAGGAGGCAATGATGGTGTCCAGCAGCAGATTGATCTGCGCTACCGAGGAGCCGAGAATGGCCGGTGCCATGAGCTTCAGGATGCGTCTGACCCCCGGGTGCTTCCAGCCCCAGCGGGGCCGGGGAATCAGGCCGATCTGTCGCAGGAAGGGCAGTTGCAGAAACAGCTGCACGGCACCGGCGGCGAAGACCCCCCAGGCGAGCGCCACCACGGGCGCCTCGAACATCGGGCTGAAGGTCAGGGCTGCCGCAATCATGCAGATGTTGAGCAGCACCGGCGTGAACGAGGGCACCGCGAACTTGCCGAAGGTGTTGAGCATGCTGCCGGCATAGGCAACCAGACTGATGAAGAACAGGTAGGGAAAGGTAATGCGCAGCATGTGGGTGGCCAGCTCGAAGCGCTCAGGCTCATCGATGAAGCCCGGTGCGAACAGCATGATCAGCAGCGGACTGAGCATGACCCCCAGTGTGCTCACCAGCAGCAGGATGACGCTGAGTGTGCCGGAGACATGCGCCGCCAGATCGATCATGGCCTCGCGGCTGCGGGTTTCCTTGTACTCGGTGAACACCGGCACAAAGGCCGTGGCGAAGGCACCCTCGGCAAACAGGCGACGCAGAAAATTGGGGATCTTGAAGGCCACCAGAAACACATCGGTGGTGGCACCGGCACCGAACACGATCGCGAGAACCTGGTCACGAACAAAGCCCAGCACTCTTGAAAGCAGGGTCATCAGGCCCACAATGGACCCGGATCGAACAAGATTTGCCGGTTTCATGAAATCTGTCGTTGACGTCTTGCAAAAGGCGGTGGATAATGGGCGGCTGAATTCAGTAATGTCAAGTTAGAGGATAGTCCGTGGCAAACACAGCTCAGGCGCGTAAACGCGTCCGTCAGGCAGAAAAATCCCGTCAACGCAATGCGAGCCAGCGCTCCATGATGCGTACGATGGTCAAGAGAGTATTCGCAGCACTTGCAACCGGTGACAAGACCGCGGCAGAGGCAGCCTACAAGGAAGCCGTACCCGTTCTGGATCACATGGCTCGCAAGGGGCTGATTCACAAGAACAAGGCAGCCCGATACAAGAGCCGTTTCAACGCTCAGGTTCGCGCTCTGGCGTAATGCCATCCGGGGCTGCAAGGCCCCGGCGTTGTACCTGGCTTGCCGCTGAATCTCCAGAGGCTGGTTCACCGGAAAACGATCATGTTGTCCCGGTGGACCAGTTCCGGTTCGCTGGCAAAGCCCAATAGTTGTTCGAATTCTTCGCTGGATCTGCCCAGCACCTTGCGTGTGTCCGATGAGTTGTAGTTGCTCAGTCCGCGTGCTATTTCCCGGCCGCTCTGGCTGACGCATGACACCAGCTCGCCGCGTGAGAATTCCCCGCTGCACTGGCGAACACCCACAGCCAGCAGGCTGGAGCCACGGCTCTGCAGCACATGGCAGGCACCATCATCCAGTACCAGTGTGCCCTTCGCTCGCAGATGATCGGCCAGCCAGCGCTTGCGTGCGTCCACCGGCTTCTGGTCGCTGGTCAGCATGGTGCCCAGTGGTTCTCCCTTGCGCAGCCGCAGCAGGATGTCGGTTTCACGCCCATTGGCAATCACCGTGGTGGTGCCGTTCTGCGCCGCTCTGTCAGCTGCCAGTACCTTGGTTCGCATGCCGCCGCTACCCAGGGTCGAGCCCGGAGGTCCGGCCAATGCCAGTATGGCGGGGTCGCTCGCATTGGCGCGTTCCAGCAGGCGCGCATCGGGATTGCTGCGCGGGTCCTTGTCGAACAGGCCATCCTGATCGGTCAGCAGGACAAGCACGTCGGCGTCGATCAGGTTGGCCACCTGGGCGCCCAGTGTGTCGTTGTCACCCAGCTTGATCTCGGCGGTAGTGACCGTATCGTTCTCGTTGACGATGGGAAGCACTCGATGCCTGATCAGGGTGGTCAGTGTGCCACGTGCATTCAGGTAGCGTCGACGGTCGGCCAGGTCGTCATGCGTCAGCAGGATCTGTGCAGTGAGCCGGTTGAAGCGTTCGAAGCCGGATTCGTAGGCGCGAATCAGCCCCATCTGTCCGACGGCGGCGGCGGCCTGCAATTCGTTGACCTGTGTAGGGCGCTGTGCCAGCTTCAGACGAGCGACGCCTTCGGCGATGGACCCGCTGGAGACGAGTACCACTTCCAGGTCGTCAGCCATCAGCGCGGCGATCTGCGTTGTCCACTGACCGATGATGGCGTGGTCCAGGCCCTTGCCGTCGGCCGTCAGGAGCGAGCTGCCTACCTTGACGACCCAGCGCCGGGTCGTACGCAATCTGTCACGCATCGTCCGTGGAGACCTCGTCCTCCTTGCCGGAGCTGCTCTTGCCGCTTGCCTTGGCGGCGGCCTCTTCATCCTGCTCGCGTAATCTTTCCAAATGATTCATGATGTCAGCTGCCAGGGTCCGGGTGCCGTTGCCACTTGCCGCCGATACTCGATGGACGGGCCCTTTCCATTCCAGCTGCTGCACGATCGCATCGCAATGCGCGTCGACATCGCTCTCGGGCAGCAAGTCGGTCTTGTTGAGAACCAGCCAGCGCTCCTTGGCGTGCAGCACTTCGCTGTGTTTCTTCAGCTCCTTGACAATGGAGATGGCACCTTCCACCGGGTCGCTTTCGTCGATCGGCATGACGTCGATCAGGTGCAGCAGGATCCGAGTGCGGCTCAGGTGCTTCAGAAAGCGCACTCCAAGGCCGTGCCCCTCTGCGGCGCCCTCGATGAGTCCGGGAATGTCGGCCATCACGAAGCTGCGGTGTGGTTCGATGCTGACAACGCCGAGATTCGGGTGCAAAGTGGTGAACGGATAGTCCGCCACTTTGGGGCGCGCCGAGGAGAGCTGCCGAATCAGGGTGGACTTGCCGGCATTGGGCAGGCCCAGCAGGCCCACATCGGCCAGAACACGAAGTTCCAGCAGCAGTTCACGACGTTCGCCCGGTGTGCCATCGGTGGTCTTGCGAGGGGCCTGGTTGGTGGAGCTCTTGAAGCGGGCGTTGCCCAGTCCATGCCAGCCGCCCTTGGCCACCTCGATGGTCTGTCCGGGGTGTCGCAGATCGGCAATCACCTGGCCATTGCTGCGATCGGTGGCAACCGTTCCTACCGGCACATCGACGATGCAATCCTTGCCGCCGGCGCCCGAGCAATTCTGGCCACGACCATTCTCGCCACGCTCTGCAAGGTAGGTGCGCTGGTGACGAAAGTCTGCCAGGGTGTTCAGGCTTTCAGTCGCTCTCAGGAAGACGCTGCCACCATCACCGCCATCGCCACCGTCAGGTCCGCCACGCGGAATGTATTTTTCGCGCCGGAATCCGAGCGCGCCGTTGCCTCCATCACCGGCTATAACGTTGATTCTGGCTTCGTCGACGAATTTCATGGGTTTGTGTCCGGGCAAAGAAAAACCCGCACTGGGCGGGTTTCGCTGTCGTCCTGCTTGTTACCTTGGAAGTAACCGAGGGCTTCAGCCTTCGACGGCTGCCGGGATGATGTCAATGAACTTGCGGTTGTTTGCGCCGCGCACATTGAAAGTGACAACACCGTCTGCCTTGGCGAAGATGGTGTGATCCTTGCCGATGCCGGTGTTGACACCCGCGTGAAAACGAGTGCCGCGCTGGCGAACGATGATGTTGCCTGCTACCGCGTTTTCGCCGCCGAACATCTTCACGCCCAGACGTTTGGATTCTGAATCGCGACCGTTGCGAGTACTACCGCCTGCTTTCTTGTGTGCCATGACTGATTACCTGACTGGATTCTGTACGAAGGGCTGTGTTCAGCCGGCGTTGATGCCGGTGATCTGCAGCTCAGTGTAGTTCTGACGATGTCCTGCCTGCTTGCGATGATGCTTGCGGCGACGGAACTTGATGATCTTGACTTTGGCGCCACGGCCATGAGACAGCACCTTCGCGCTGACTGAGGCGTTGGCTACCAGAGGTGCGCCCACATTGACTGATTCGCCACTGCCGACCATCAGCACTTCGTCCAGAGTGACGTCGCTGCCGGCTTCCGCCTTGATGGTTTCGACCTTGAGACGGTCACCTTCGCTTACTCGGTACTGCTTGCCACCGGTTTTGACTACCGCGTACATGATTACTGGTCCTGAAACTGGGGCCCAAACTGACATCGGGCCTTTGCGCAATGATATGCGGCATCTACCGCGAACAGCCCGCTACTATACCGGCAGACTATCGGATTCGTCAAGCATGGGGAATGCACAAAGTGTGCAATCTGACAAGCCCCGAATCGACATCCTCCGGTATCGGCAAGAACTGCGAACAGATGCACTCGATGGGAGGCAGCTGCGGGTCCTCAGGCTAGCTTGATGGCGCCAGGCGTCGGTTTCAACTGCGCCAGACAAGTATTCTGCGTTCGATCCAGGCAATCATGCTACTGATCACAACACCGAGAATCGACAGTATGACGACTCCGGCAAACAGTCTTTCCAGATCGTACAAGGAGCCGGCTTCGAGGATGTAGGCGCCAATTCCGTATTCGGCCCCTAGCATTTCGGCGGCAACCAACAGGATGATGGCAATGGCCAGGCTGACTCGCAGGCCGGACAGGATGCCGGGCATGGCGCCAGGCACGATGATCTTGCGCACGATGGAGAACCAGCCTAGACCGAAGCTCTGCCCCATGCGCACCAGCGTGCGATCGACATTGTCCACGGCTGCGTAGGTTGCCACGACAGTCGGGGTGAAGGTGCCGAAGGCAATCAGGGCGTATTTGGACGCTTCGTCAATGCCGAACCAGATCACGAACAGGGGAAGCAGGGCAATCTTGGGAATCGGGAACAGGGCTGCCACCACGGGTACCAGGCCCGCGCGTATCAGCGAGAACAGGCCGATGAGAATGCCGACAGCCACCCCGAACGTGATGCCGAACAAGGCGCCGATCAGCAGGCGGCTGAGCGAGGGCAGAAGGTGCTTCCAGAGCAGTCCGCTGCTCCACAGTTGCTGGAAGGTGGCGATGACATCGGACGGTCGAGGCAGGGTCAGATTCGAGATGTAGCCCTGGCGACTGCCCCACTCGATACCCAGCAGCAGGACGGCAAATACCAGCAGGGCAACACCTCGAATCGGTTTTGGTGAAAAGCCACCGCCACGAAACGGAACCTCGATGTCGCTGGTCGGCGGCTCGGCGGCGACCGCACCACGCCGGGTGTGCTCACTGCCGGTCGTGCTGCTGTCCCGGTCAGGGCCGGTCGACTGGTCATTGCCTGACTCAGACATGGGCTGGCTCGTATTGTTGCGTCTGACGGATCATGAACTCAGCAGCTCCCGTTCTGCCTGTTCTGCTTCATCGCGCATCATCTGCCACAGCTGGCGTCGCACCTGTTCCAGTTCGCCGCTGTGCGGGTCCCGCTCGATCAGCGCTTGTTCGATGCGCACGGTCTCGAAGATGCGGCCCGGTCGGCGCGAGAGTACGACGATCTCATGCCCCAGGCGAACGGCCTCGGACAGATTGTGTGTGACGTAGACGCCGGTGAAGGGCGCGTTGGTCCAGAGCTGCACCAGATCGTCCAGCAGCAGCTCGCGCGTCTGGCTGTCCAGCGCTGACAGAGGCTCATCCATCAGCAGGACGGCTGGATTGACAGCAAGGGCTCTGGCGATGGCCACACGCTGTTTCATGCCGCCGGAGAGCTGGCGCGGCAGGGCCGCCCTGAAGTCACTCATGCGGGTACGCTGCAGTACCTCATCGATGATCTGCTGTCGTTCTGTGGCAGGTAGCGAGTGGTCCTCGAGCACCAGAGAGATGTTCTGTTCCACGCTGCGCCAGGGCAGCAGGGCAAAATCCTGAAAGATGTAGGTCAGTGGATTGAGACAGCCGGGCGGGGCCTCTCCCAGCAGCCGGATGGAGCCGGCAGTCGGTTTTTCCAGCCCGCCCATCAGGCGTAACAGGGTCGACTTGCCGCAACCCGAAGGCCCGACCAGGCACAGTATGCGCCCGGCTTCGACCTTCAGATCGATATCCTGAAGGACGGTCGTCTTGTCGTAGGCGTGGCTGACGCCTCGCAATTGCAGTTGCATGCAGTCCTGTTAAGCCGATGAGCCAGTGAGGGAGCTCTCCGGGCGCCATCAGGGCGTCCGGGTTGCCTGGCAGGTTGTCAGACCAGCGGCTTCACTTGCCGATGATGGGTACATAAGAGGTGTCAACCACGGTATCGACGGTCACGGAATCCTTGACCAGTCCCTCGGCCTTGAACCAGTCGATCTGATCCCTGATGGAAGCAAGGTTCATGGCCGCACCTTCGTTGATACGCATGGCGCCGTTGATGATGCTGGGTGCCGCCTTGTCGTACTCCCGATCGGTATAGACGTATTTGTGAATCAATCGCACCATGTCGTCACGGGCGTTCTCGCCAGCGGTCTTGTCTACCAGTGCTGCGTTGAAATCTGCCGCTCCCCTGGACAGGGCTGACAGAAAGGCGATGTTGCGCTCGGTTTCCTCGCTGGCGCCACTGGCCGAGGTGAAGACGGTCGTGACCTGGTAGTCGGGCAGGTAATCAGCCACCGAGCCGATGATGTTCACGGCGCCGGCGTCGGCCAGTGGTTTGGCGATGTGTGGCACGATCGACCAGGCATCGATCTGTCCGGATTTGATGGCGCCAATGATGGCCCCGGTTTTCTGGAGTGGCTTGAATGACACGCTGACGCCTTCGGCTGCGGCAATTTTCGACCCCATGTAATGAAAGGAGGAGCCGGCCTGGGTCATCCCGAAACTGCGCCCGTCGAGCATCGCCGGGGAGTCCAGTCCATCCTCGAAAGCGGCGTTGGACGCCAGAATCTGCTGTCCGTAGATACCGGGCTCCTCCGACAGGGCGCCGCCGATGACCTTGACGGCGCCTTTTTCGGCCAGTGAGATCAGGCCGCCGGAAATGGCGGTGACCGCATAGTCGGCGTCGCCCGAGGCAATGGCCACGGCCATGGGCTGGGCTGCCTGGAAAAACCGGAAATCGACATCGAAGCCGGCTTCCTCGAAATAACCGCGTTCGAACGCCACGAAACTGGCAGCATGGCTGGTGAAACGCAGGGCACCGACGTTGATCCGGGTGCGGGCCTGGCCGATGGCCGGCAGGCCGAACAGGCTGGAGGCGGCAGTTGCGCCCATGATGCCAAGGGCTCTTCGGCGGCTGATGGGGCTCATACACTGTATCCTTGCAAGAATGTCGCGGACTATTGTAGCGCCCAATAGTTGATTGCCTGACGCGAAGTTGCCAGTATTGAGGGCGCGCATCAAAGATTCCGATTAATGAACTCTTCTGCTACACAACTGATGACCTTGTCGATCGAAGACAGCCAGGCCCTGATAGCCACCGGCATGAGCCGCGTGGACGAACTGATACGTCAGCGACTGGCCTCCGAAGTGGTGCTGATCAATCAGTTGTCCAGTTACATCATCGGAAGCGGAGGCAAGCGCCTGCGTCCTCAGATGGTGCTGTTGGCCGCCGGTGCCTGCGGTCTTGACCCCGATACCGAGGCGAATCCGGTGACCGTGGCGGCCATCATCGAGTTCATCCACACGGCAACCTTGCTGCATGACGACGTGGTGGACGCCTCCGAGCTGCGCCGTGGTCGGGATACGGCCAACTCGGTCTGGGGGAACGAGGCGGCGGTGCTGGTCGGGGACTTCCTGTATTCACGCTCCTTCGAGATGATGGTAGAGGTGCAGAATCTGCAGGTCATGAGCATTCTGGCCTCCACCACCAATCGCATCGCCGAAGGCGAAGTCATGCAATTGCTGAACGTGCGGGAGCCGGGCATCAGTGAGGCCCAGTACATACAGGTCATCGAAGCCAAGACAGCTCGGCTGTTTCAGGCGGCGACCGAGCTGGGGGCGGTGCTGGCGGGCGAATCCGCCGATATCCAGGCGGCGCTGGCCAGTTATGGCATGCATCTGGGTACCGCCTTTCAGATTGCCGACGATGTGCTGGACTACAAGAGCGACAGTGACACCATGGGCAAGAACATCGGCGATGATCTGGCTGAAGGCAAGACAACGCTGCCACTCATCCATGCCATGCGTGATGGTACGGACGCTCAGGCCGCCGTCATAGCCGAGACCATTCGCGCAGGCGGGCTAGAGCGTCTGCCCGAGGTACTGGAGATCATCCGGCAGACGGATGCGTTGGACAAGTCGATGAACCGGGCGCATGAATCTGCCAGCCGAGCCATTGACGCCTTGATTGCCCTGCCGGCATCGCCTTATCGGGATGCTCTGCAGCAGATAGCGCGCTATTCGGTCGATCGAAGCTACTGATCGTCAGCGGCTGCTGATGCGCCGCTTGTTCTCAGTCTGAAGCATGGCAGAAGTCGGTAGTCTGAGTCTGCACTGGCCGGCGGCGTCGTTGCACACCGGCAAAAAGGCCGATCAGGGCCATGAGAGCCAGGCTCACAGGGCCGGTACCACCGGCACCCGCACTGCCCCCCGAGGATTGTGGCAAGCCCCGGGATTCCGGAGCCGGATCGTCTGCGCTCTGCACCGCCAGCCTGTCGTCGCCGGATGCCGGCAGAGTGGTGGGGCCCGCAGCCGTGTCCGAGAAGGTCACGGCGCTCAGCGCAAGCTGCGGGTCGGCCAGGTTCAGCGTCGCCTGATTGTCCAGCTGTTGTGTATCGGTGAAGCCGCCGTGACTCAGTTCGCTGACGACCAGTGGGTAGGTGGCGCCATCATTGATGAATCGTGCCGTTACCGACAGGGTATTGCTGCCACCAGGCTGCAGAACACTGTGGCGACAGGTCAGCTGGTTGTCGGCGATGCTGCAGCCGGCGGAGGGTGCAGACAGCTGTGTGCCGCCGGGAAACAGTGTGGTACTGCTCACCTGTGGCGCGACACGGCTGCTGTCATTGTTGTAGGCGGTGATGGTGGCTGTCAGCTGATCACTCTGGTTGCTGGCCATGGCGCCGATGTCCACGCCGACATCGATATTGTCCTGTACGCAGGTAGCCGACAGGGCGGGGCGCATGCGCTGCAGGCTGCAGGCGGAAAAGGCGGGTCGGGTACTGCTCGAGAGCTCCGACCACATGATCTCGTTGCCGGAAATGCTCTCATCGGTGCTGCAGGCTGCGCCGTCATCGTGTTCGGCGCCCAGGTTGTGGGCTATTTCGTGTGCTGACAACAGCATGTCATGGGGAAACGGGGTCGACATGCTCAGGTCGTAGCCATCGAGACGACACACTGTATCGATCCAGCCCAGGCCGATGGTCTTGTTCGGGTCGGGATGTCCGCTGAACAGGTGCACCAGAGCCAGATCGGCCGGCAATTGCTCGTCCTGGATCCGCACGTCGCGATAGCTGGCGAGTATCTGATCGACATCGCCCGGGTAGTTCGCCAAGGGGTCCTGGGCGGGGTCGTCGTAGACGCGGATGCCGGCGACGATGACGGCAAGGCCCAGTTGCTCTCGATAGAGGCCGTCGACACCGTTGATGATGCTCAGGGCGTGTGCCAGACCGCGCTGGTCGTGGTATTCGTTGTAGCTGCTGTCCACCGTTACGCCGATCTTGATGGATCGTGTGACTGTTGCCGCGGTTGAATCAGCCAGTTTGGCGTGGCTGTCTGCCGGGAGCCGGTTCTCTGCTCCGGTGTCGGGGGCTTGCGGCATCACCATGTCGTTCAGCATCAGACTGTCCGGTTGAGGTGCCAGAGCGTGGCCTCCCATGTCGTCCCGAAATTGCAGTTCGTAGAGTTCGCCTCCGGTGAAAACATGGCCGGTATACAGACTCTGGTCGCCGGAATCATCAACTGTGATGCGTACCCAGGATTCATCGTCGCCGGTGACGCTGCCATCATAGAACTGCGGCAGCCCGAAGATGGCGTTCTGCAGATTGCTGCTGTTGGCGATCAGTTGCTTGGGTGCCAGGGCCAGTGTCCATTGCTTGTCGATGGTGGAAATCGACAGGATCCGGGTGTCGCTGTTGAAATCGACTGCAGCGGGTGTGGCAGCTGCCAGGTTGTCGTTGGCAACGACAGGGGAGATGGTCTGAGCGAGCAGCAGCCCAAGCACAACCCACCGGTAGACTCGTCCGCGCCCGCGTGCATGTGAAGGCGGCGTAGGCATGGCGGGAGTCTATCAGTCTGTCAGCGACCGAATGATGGAGAAATCATGAACGTCTGTTCAGGTTGTGGAACCTGAGGCAGCATACCGGCACTCACCACTGGTCAGTGACCAGACCCCGTGCTGACCGATGTGGGTGCGAATCAGGCGAAGCGTCGGAAAGTTCACGGCAGCTGTCATGCGCCGAACCTGGCGATTGCGCCCTTCACGCAGGCTGATCTCCACCCAGCTGGTGGGGATGTTGCGGCGAACTCTGATTGGTGGTTGGCGTTCCCAGAGTGCGGCTGGCTCCTCGACGCGGCGTACGCGGATCGCCCTGGCGGGGCCGTCCTTCAACTGCACGCCGCGGCGCAGCTGCTGCAGTGCGGTTTCGTCGATGTCACCGTCAACCTGAACCAGATAGCGTTTGGTCAGCTTGAACCGAGGGTGGCTGATTCGTTGTTGCAGGGCGCCGTCGTTGGTCAGCAGCAGCAGTCCTTCGCTGTCGCGGTCGAGTCTACCGGCGGGGTAATAGCCAGGTGCGTCGACATAGTCTGCCAGTGTTGCACGACCTTCCGCATCGGTGAACTGACACAGCACCCCGAAAGGCTTGTTGAACAGGACGATGCCCGACTCCCTGCCTGCCGGTTTCATCGATCGGCCAGGCGTCTGGCTGTGCGCTGGGCAAGGTCGTCGGGCAGGCCGGCATCGGCCAACGCGGTTTCCAGGCTGGCTTCACTGCGTGGCTGGCGCAGGCAGCTCTCGAGTGTATCGGGCAGTCGTTCATCATGGATGAGACCGGTCAGGGAGCGAGCCAGTGCAATGGCTGCCTTGTGCTCGTAGAGCAGCCGACTGACACGTGGAGCGCCACGGAAGCGCATCATGGACACTTCTCCCAGATTGGCCAGCAGTGTATCCAGATCGTGCCATTTGTTGAGCAGACGGGCCGCCGTGGTGGGCCCGACACCCGGTACACCGGGGATGTTGTCGCTCTTGTCACCACTGAGCGCCAGCCAGTCGGCAATCTGTTCGGGGCGTATCCTGAACCGCTTGTGCAGTTCGTCGTACCCGGCCATGGGTCGACGCCCATAGTCCCAGTAACGATCCTGCGGACGGATGAACTGTGCCAGGTCCTTGTCGCCGGAGACGATCGTGACAGGGATATTCCGGACGGCCGCCAGGCCGGCAAAATGCCCGATGATGTCATCGGCTTCCACGCGGTCACTCCCCAGCGTGGCGATGCCCATGGCCCGGGCAACCTGCTTGCAGCGGGCAAATTGAGGTGCGAGGTCTTCGGGGGCCGGTGGACGATCGGCCTTGTAGGCTGGAAAGATCTGGTTGCGGATGCCCTTGCGAAAGCACTCATCGAACGCGCACAGCATCATCACTGGTTGATGATTCTCGATGATCTGGCACAGCGTTTCGGTAAATCCCTGCACGGCATTGTCCGGTTCGCCGAAGCGGTTGCGGGTATCCACGGGAAGACCTTGCCAGCCTCGGAAGACATAGATGCTGGAATCCACCAGAAAGAGGGGTTGCTGGAGCACTAGTTGTTGATCAGTTCAAGGTTGCGGGGGTCGTGAAGTGTCATTCGCTGCCGTCCGTCGTCGGCAGACAGCCAGCCACGTACCTGTACCTTACTACCAGTGAGCGTATCGGGTGCGACTGTGTGCTCGCCGTCGTGGTCCTGCCAGTGTCTTCCCAGCACGACATGCAGGCCATTGCTCAGGTGCAGAGTGGTGCGGCTGCCGCGCCCGCTGATGTTGAGAACCTGACCGGCTACCACGTGAAATCCCGTTTCCCTGCCGGACAATCGGTCTTCCACGAACCAGCTTCCGGGAGATGCCCAGACACCGAGTCTTCGTTTGCGCGCCCGCTGTTCCTGCGTCAGCAGGCTGCCGGCGCAGCGTGTATTGGCACCGACGGCAACAGCCAGTGCCAGACCTTCTGCGACCAGTGCATGGGCGGCATCACGGCCATCAGGCAGACTGATGTGTGCGAGGAGTCGACCATGAGAGTCCCTGCTTTCGAGGCCTGGCGTCATGAGTACCTGCCTGTCCAGTGCGAGTGCCTGCAAGGCATCACGGGCCATTCGCGCCAGCCTGCGCTCCGGCTCATCAACGGCGTGCAGTTCCAGCGTGTTGATACCGATCAGACGAAGCTGTTCGCCGCTGTCGAGGGTCAGCGAGTCACCATCGGTGATCCCGGCAATGCGTACAGGGTGGGATTCTGCCTCGTGCAGACAAGGGTCGGGCGGTAAAGCCTGTGCCATGGCGGGGGAGAGCGTCAACAAGACGCCCACGAAAAAAAGGCATCGCAATGGATGCCCTTTGATTCTTATATCAGCCAGCACCATCCGTGTGCTGCTGTGGTACGAGGTCTGACTATTTGGCGCCGTAACGACGACGGAACTTGTCGACCTGACCAGCGGTATCCATGACTTTCTGCTTACCAGTGTAGAAAGGATGGCAAGACGAACACACTTCGATACTCAGATCTCGTCCAGCAGTGGAACCCGTTTCAAACGTGTTTCCGCAGCTGCACGTGACTGTGATTTGTTTGTATTCGGGATGTATTTCCGGTTTCATAGCAACCTCCCGGTTATCAAAAATGGAACCGGATACTAGGGCTACTGTCGGCAAAATGCAAGCTTCGGGATAAAGACGATACTCAAACAGTCGATACAAGCCCGAATTGTCACGGATCCGGCATCGATGCTCTGGCGACTGGTAGCGAAAATCCTGTTGAAGGCCTGCGTACCTCTACTGGCGATTGCCGGTGTGTTGAGTTATGGCGTGTATCTGCGTGGCGGCGACCCGGCGGCATTGTGGCAATCAGTGGCCGCTCGCAGTCTGGACCAGTTCGACAAGCTGTTTGCCGGCGTTCGGGACGACGCTTCGAGAGCCGCAGGAGCCATCGGGCGCAGTGCTGCCGGAGTGGCCACTGCCAGCGAAGCAGAGGGTCGGACCACGGTATTCACCTGGAAAGATGCCGATGGCGTCACGCATTACAGTACCGTGCGTCCGCAAGGGGTGGCTGCAGGGACGGTCAGTGTGGATCCGAACGTCAACGTGCTGGCCCCGGTTCGTCCGGCAGTGCCTGAGCCAGCGATCGAGTCAGCCTCGAGTACGTCGCGGGAGGCTGTGACGGAGGACTCCGCGGCAACGCTACCGGGGGTGGCTGGACAGGTCCTGGCCACTCGCGAGCCGGCGCAGTCATCGCGCGATAATGCGGATCAGCCCAGCGGGCTGGATCCGGCCCAGCTACTGAGAATGCTGCAGGCGGCGGAGAAATAGGCCGACCGACGCGCCCGCGGCAACTGGCCTGCCGAATCAGCTGATGATATTCAGCGGAATGACCGGATAGCGGCGTGCACCCGGTAGAAACAGTTCCAGTATCTCGTTGAGCCAGTTGAAGCCGGTTGGAGTGGCTCGCAGTGTCAGGCCGTCCTGTTCCAGCAAGCCACGCTCGACGGCCTGATTGATCGTGGCCTGCCAGGGCATCAATGCGGTGCCGGTGTGCAATTCGAACAGCGGCAGAGGAAATCCGTCGACCAGCCGCAGGGCATTCATCAGGAATTCAAGAGCGGTGTCCTCCAGCGGAATCACATCCTGACCTCCTAGCCGTTGTTCGCCGTTGGTGGCGTCGAGGTAGCGGGTCGGATGCTTGTGTTTCCAGCGTCTGACTATCGTGCCATCGGCAGCCGAGCTGATCTTGCCGTGAGCACCTGCGCCAATGCCCAGATAATCACCGAACTGCCAGTAGTTCAGATTGTGCTGTGAGCGATGCGGGTGCCGGGCGCGTCTGGCGTAGGCCGAGATTTCATAGCGCTCGAAACCGGCGGCAGCCAGTGTCTCGACAATCGCTGTCTGCATGTCGGCGCGCTGTTCGTCCTCCGGCAAGACCGGGGGAAAACGGGCGAACAGCGTATTGGGTTCCAGAGTCAATTCGTAGCAGGAAAGATGGGTCGTGTCGAGACTGATGGCGGCCCGGACATCCCTCAGTGCCTCTTCCTGCGTCTGTTCGGGTAACGCGAACATCAGGTCCAGATTGATCTCCTCGAAACCTGCCTGATGCGCAATGTCGACTGCCCGCAAGGCCTCATCGGAAGAGTGGATGCGTCCCAGGGACTTCAGGAATCGCTCGTCGAAGCTCTGGATGCCGATGGACAGGCGATTGATGCCAGTGTCTCGATAATCCTTGAAGCGCTGTTGCTCGAAGGTGCCGGGATTGGCTTCCATGGTCACTTCGGCCGACGGGGATAGCCCGGTGAGTGCGCGGATACCGCTCATGAGGCGATCCATGGCGGACGCGCTCAGCAGGCTGGGAGTGCCGCCACCTATGAATACGGTGCTGATGCTGCGACCCCAGACCAGGGGCATTTCGTCCGCGAGGTCAGACAGCAGCGCATCCACGTACCGCTGCTCGGGAATGTCACCGCGTTGCTCATGCGAATTGAAGTCACAATAGGGGCACTTCTTCACGCACCAGGGCACGTGCACATAGAGCGATAGTGGTGGCAGCTCCCGGAAATCGCGACTCACTGCGAGGTGGCCTGCGAACCCTTGTAGAGTGTCGCCAGTCGTTCAACCAGCAAGGCCACGGCCTTGCCTCGATGACTGAGCCGGTTCTTGGTGTCCTTGTCCAGCAGGGCGGCAGCCGTGTAGGTGTCATGGTTGCAGAATACCGGGTCGTAGCCGAAGCCGCCGACCCCCTCGGCCGCCTTGAGAATATGGCCTTCCCAGGTGCCCTCGGCAATCAGTGGTGAGGGGTCGAACTCATGGCGCAGGAACACCACGACGCTACGAAACCGGGCGCTGCGCTGGCTGTCTTCGGGTAGGTCGGCGAGTTGGCGCAGAACCAGCTCATAGTTGGCCACATCACCGCAGCCGGCATCATGTCTTTCTGCATGGCGGGCAGAATACAGCCCTGGAGCACCCTTCAGCGCATCGATCTCCAGGCCGGAATCATCGGCAATGGCGGGAAGACCGGATACCGCCGAAGCATGTCGTGCCTTGAGCAGAGCGTTTTCGACAAAGGTGTGGGCTGTCTCGTCCACCGACTCGATATTCAGACTGCCCTGCGCCACCACTTCGAACTGGAGAGGCGCCAGCAGATCGTGCAGCTCTCTGATCTTTCCGGCATTGCCGCTGGCGAAGACAACCTTTTGCATGATGTTCTCTCTTGTCGGATGAACTCGCGGTGATGTCAGCTGTCCAGGCTCGCGCTCTGAGCCTCGACCAGCTGCTTGATGCCGTGCTGGGCCAACGAGAGCATGTCCTGCAATTCGTTTTCCCGAAAGGCATGGCCTTCAGCGGTGCCCTGGATCTCGATGAAACCACCGGCCTCGTTCATGACCACGTTCATGTCGGTTTCCGCATTGGAATCCTCGGCGTAGTCCAGATCCAGTACCGGCTGGCCTTCGACAATGCCCACCGAAATGGCTGCAATCTGGCCGTGTATCGGGTTGCGCTTGATCTTGCGTTGCGCCTGCAGTACCTGCATGGCATCCACCAGTGCAACATAGGCACCGGTTATGGCAGCCGTGCGGGTGCCACCGTCGGCCTGCAGTACATCGCAATCCACGGTCACCGTGCGTTCGCCCAGTGCGTCGAGATCGATGGCGGCGCGCAGGGCGCGACCGATAAGACGCTGGATTTCCTGGGTGCGTCCTGACTGTTTGCCGGCCGCAGCTTCTCGCCGGGCGCGCGAGTGGGTAGCGCCTGGCAGCATGCCATATTCTGCCGTGACCCAGCCGCTACCGGTGCCTTTCAGCCAGGGAGGTGTGCGGTTGTCGATGCTGGCGGTGCACAGAACTTTCGTATCCCCCATCTCGATCAGTACCGATCCGGCCGCGTGTTTGGTGTAACCACGGGTGATGGTGATTTGGCGAAGTTCGTCGGTGGCTCGTCCGCTTGGGCGCATTGGCTGGTCAGTGTTGAATCGGGGCGGCAGAGTATACCTGCTTGCCTCGACCAATTTGGCGCGATTACCGAGAGTATTCATCATCGTGTAAATTTCACCCATCAATACGCAATCAGTACACTCCCGCATGTTACGCAGCATGACAGCCTTCGGGCGCAGTTCCCTGAAAACCGACAACGGCGAATTGCTGTGTGAGATCCGTTCGGTCAATCATCGTTATCTGGATGTCGGGCTTCGTCTGCCGGAGAATCTGCGCTCAGCCGAGGCGCACATTCGCGAGCGCCTGGCGAAAGCCGTCGGCCGTGGCAAGGTTGAGGTGTTCCTGAAACCGGGCGAGCGTCAGTCCGGTGGCGGCACGCTAGCGGTCAATGAAACCCTTTTGCAGGAACTGACCGAGGCTGCCGGCAGAGTCGAGGCAATGACTCGCAGCCAATGTGTCATCGATGCCGTGCGATTGTTGCAATGGCCGGGTGTCATCAGTGTCAGTGATGCCGGTGATGAGGTCGGTTCACAGGCCGTCAGACAGGTCTTCGAGCTGGCCCTGGTCGACTTTCTCGGCACGCGCGAGCGTGAAGGGCAGCAATTGGGGGCATTGCTGAGGCAGCGCAACAACCAGCTTGCCGCGCTGGTGCAGCAACTGCGTGAACATCGCCCTGGCGTTCTTGCACAGCAGCGGGAGAAGCTGCGGGCACGTATCACCGCCCTGCAGACCGATCATGACGAGGCAAGGCTGGAGCAGGAGCTGGTTTATGCAGCCCAGCGTCTTGATATCGACGAAGAGCTGGATCGTCTGGTCGCACATACCGTCGAACTCGAGGCGGTGTTGCAACGTGATGAACCGGTAGGACGACGTCTGGATTTCCTGATGCAGGAATTCAATCGCGAGGCGAATACCATCAGTTCCAAATCGGCCGATCAGCAGACAACGGCGCTGGCGGTGGACATGAAGGTGTTGATCGAGCAGATGCGGGAACAGGTGCAGAACGTCGAATAGTCAATCCAGCACCAGTTCGATGCCAAGACCCATGTAGTTGACGCCACCACCCTTGCTGGCGAACAGCCCGAATACCGTTGAGCGGTGAAATACGCTGTAGCCGATGTAGATATCCCTGATGCCCGGTGCGAAGCGGCGGCCACCGTGACCCAGCAGATGGTTGAGCGATGTCTGCAGCGTCCACTCCAGATAATTGGTCAGTTTGGCGGAGGTATCGGGTAGAAAATCCTCGACCTCGACAATCGGAATGCGGCTGGCATAGCTCAGACCTTCGCCCAGACCGATGCGTAGCGGAAACTGGCGTCTGCCGACCCTGAACTGTCGGTAGGCCTTGATATAGGCCGTGGCGCCGATCGCATCCGCCTGAAAACCTCGCTCGCCGTAATACTGGATACCGCCATATGCCACGACCTCCGCCGGCCAGCCCAGCAAGGAGGTGCGAAACAGTCGGCCGGCACTCAGGCTGGCCAGGCTGGTGCGTTGATCGGGCCGTTCGTAGTAGAACGCCAGGGCCGGACCGAAGTCGCTTTCCGAGGCGATGGCAAGTGTCGACTGCAGATACCAGTGAGGGCTGGCCGACAGGTTCCACTCGGTGGAAGAGGGGCTTTCTGCAGGCGACACTGTGTTGTCTTTTGCGCCGGAGGCCAGCGTCAGGGACGCAGCCACATTGGCCGAGCAGACAAGCAGTACGAGCAGGAGGCAGAAAAGCCTCCTTGTCACAGGCAGGCAATGGAGAAGTGTCAAGACCAGTGTCCGAGGCGTAGAGAGGCTGAGTGTGATGGTACGTTCCAACCGGCAGCAATTCGACCGGGGTGAGACATATTCACGATAGGACGCAATTCGGATTGTGCAGTTCCACGATAGTGGGATACGGTCTGTTTTCACAGTCTCGCCGGGTTATCATGGGCTCTCCGGTGTTACATGAGGCCGGCAGGTACTGGCCGTTGAGCCGCACCGCCTGCAAAGGCCTGCCGCTGTGTCAGTGCATCGACTGGCCGTGAAATCGCGAAAAACCACTATCATGTCACCCATCGGGGCCTACCCTGAATCAGCCGCAGGACCATGCAGCCAGACAGCACCATGATCAAGAAAGCGAGGAAGAAGCGCTACGAGTGGCCACCCCCGGAAGGTACGGAAGATGTCTATGTGCCCAGGGCACGCAATCCCATTCATTCGATACTGACCGCCTTGCCGGTGATCATGCTGGTCGTCGGCCTCTACCTGTACTACCAGGGTGAATCGGAACAGAGTGACAGTGCGCCGATTCGTGCCGAGAGTGTGAATGCCGAGGGCATCTTCACGGGGCTATCCGTCATCAAGTCCGGCTCGTCCGGCGGTCGTCATTATCTGTGGTTCGATCAGAACGGAAAATCTCGCGGTGTACGAATCCAGCCTGCCGAGGCTGCGATCCTGCAATCGCTGTCCCGCGGCGAACCGTTGCGTATCAGTATGGCACCCAGTGTGGCCGGGTCTCGTACCTTCTGGGCCTGGTACGTCGAGCAGGGCGATGTCGTCTTTCTGGATGGTTCGGACAAACTGCAATGATGGCCCTTGCCGCAGGCTGAGCTCGGCCTTCAGGCTGTCAGGGCATTGCTCGCTCTGGAGCGTTTGTCAGCCGGCTTCTTGCCGGTGAAGTGAAGTGTGATCTTCAGGCCCGGGTTGGCCGGATCACCGGTGTTGTTGTCTTCCATGGTCAGTCGGGCTGAATGCAGCCGCACAACAGCCTGAACCAGGCTCAGTCCGAGACCATTGCCCGGTGAATTGCGTTCGTTCTCCAACCTGACGAAGCGTTCGAACACACGCTCACGCTCGGCTTCCGGGATGCCCTGGCCATTGTCGGACACCGAGATGCTGAAGGCTTCACTGGTACCACTGACCGACAGACAGACGACCCCGTCATGCGGTGTGTACTTGATGGCATTGTCCAGCAGATTGGTCAGAGCCTGGCCGATCAGATGGCGATTGCAGTGAAATACCGGGTTGCTCTTGATGTCGGTATAGAAGGTCAATTTGCCATGTTCCTCGGCCACGGCTTCATACAACTCGGCCAGCTCGCCGGCCAGATCGCCGATGCGCGTCGCGGTCCACTGTGAGGAATCGATACCGGCTTCCAGTCGTGCAATGCTGAGCATGGCGTTGAAGGTATGGATCAGGCTGTCAGCATCGCCGATGGCCTCATCCATGACCGATCGATAGACTTCGGGGTCGCGCTCCTCCAGCAAAGTGACCTCCAGACGATTGCGCAGTCGGGTCAACGGACTGCGCAGGTCATGCGCCACGTTATTGGTTACCTGCTGCATGCTTTTCATCAGGTCTTCGATGCGGTTCAGCATCTGGTTGAGCTTGGTCGAAATCTCGTCGAACTCGTCGTCGCGTGCTGTGACACGTAGCCGCTGGGAAAGATCGCCACTCATGATTTCCGAGGCGGTACGGCTGACGGAGTCGATGCGTCTGAGCACACTGGTGCCGATCCACAGTCCGCCGAACAGGGAGAACAGCAGCGTCATGCCGGTGGCCCCGACCACCAATGCAAACGTATGGTCGAGCAGGGCCTGCTCATCGCTGATTTCGTGACCAATGGTCAGTTTCAGGCCATCCGACAACTGCGTTTCCGCCACCCGAACCGGGTTGAAGGCCCGGGGGCTGCCTGGCGGCAGGTCGGCGACATCGCCCATGTTTCGCGTGGTATGCGTGCGTACGGACTTGAGTTTCAGCGGCAGTGCGTCAGCCGGTCTGTCCTTGGCCTTCTCGGCTGATTCGTTGTTCGCCAGATAATAGAACCGACCGTAGGTGTCGATCTGGTTGCGTCGCTGTATCGCTTCCAGCAGCTCCGGCAAGGCGCCCGATTTGTACAGGTTGATCAGGTAATCGGTTTCCAGTCGAAGTCGTGCATCGACCTGCGATTCGATCTGGTCACGGGTCGACCAGTAGATGAAGCCCAGCGTGGCGGCTGACAGGGCGCTGAACAGCGTGGCATAGATCAGAGCCAGGCGAAAGGCGGAGGTGCGAAACAGTCGGCGCCGGTCGAGTCGACGGAACCAGCCCGGATACCGTTGGCGCTGCCTGTCCTTCGCGGCCTGTTCCGGGAGAGCAGGACGCGAGTCCGAGGTATCGGCGAGTTTCTGCTGCAACATGGTATCCGGTAGAGACGCGGAGGATCAGTTCCTCCGCGCCAGAGAGTGTCTCGGGGGCAGGCTATGGACAGTTGCCCCCGACGTCGCTGGTGTCAGTTGGTTTCGGCGGGAGATGACACTTCCTGCAGCTTGTAGCCGGCTCCTCTCACGGTATGCAGGAGTGGAGAGTCGAAGTCCTTGTCGATCTTGCTGCGCAGTCGGCTTATCTGCACATCGATGACATTGGTTTGTGGATCGAAGTGGTAGTCCCACACGTTTTCCAGCAGCATGCTGCGAGTAACGACCTGCCCGGTATGCTGCATGAGATACTCCAGCAGACGGAACTCGCGCGGTTGCAGGTTGATGTTGCGTCCGGAGCGTGTGACCTTGTGCTTGATCAGATCCAGAGTCAGGTCGCCGACATGCAGAACCGTGCCCTGTACGCCGGATTGCGCACGACGCGTCAGAGCCTGCAGTCGTGCGGTCAGCTCACTGAGCTGATAGGGCTTGGTGAGATAGTCATCGCCGCCGGCCTTCAGGCCGGTTACCCGCTCGTCAACGTCATCCAGAGCACTGAGTATCAGAACCGGTGCCATATTGCCCATGCGGCGTAGTTCTTCGATCACTGACAGACCGTCACGCTTGGGCAGCATGCGATCAATGATCATGGAGTCATAGGCATTGGCAATGGCCATCTCCAGACCTTCTTCTCCGTCGGCAGCATGCTCGACGGAATGGCCGCTTTCAGTCAGCCCTTTGACAAGGTACGCCGCCGCTTCGGTGTCGTCCTCGACTAGTAAAATTCGCATGTAGCCCCCATATTTTGGTGAAGCAAAATCCTGTTCGAACAACACTGTCGCGCCTGACAGGCTGGTAATGAAACGCCTGTCGCCAGAAGCTGGTCAACCGGCAACCACTTTCTGTTTACGTCAGTTACGTGAAAATACACGGAGTTCAAAATCATGTTGAAAACGCTCGAACCTGCCTGTCAGATGACGCTTGAAGATGGTGCAATTGCGCGCTCCTCAAGGGCTTTCGTCAAGTCAGGCTTGGTCAATGTGACCAGAATATATCGAAAAATGCTTCTCTGGTTGGCATTGGTACCCATTATTGCTATAACGCCATCGTTCGCCTCTACGCTGCCTGATTTCAGTGCGCTTGTCGAGCAGGAAGCGGACGCAGTCGTCAAGATTTCGGTGCTGACCAACGTCGAGAGCACCATGGGTGGCGGGTTTCCCGGGTTTGGCCCCGATCAGATTCCCGAGCAGTTTCGCCGTTTCTTCGATCAGTTTCCGCAGGAACAGGCACCTGAACCGAGGCAAAGGGCGGGAGCCGGCAGCGGCTTCATCATCTCGGACGACGGTTACATCATCACCAACGCCCATGTGGTGGACAATGCCACACAGATTACCGTCGGGATGAATGATCGCCGGGAATTTGACGCAACGCTGGTAGGCAGTGACCCGGCCAGTGACATCGCCTTGCTCAAACTCGATGCCGAAGGCTTGCCCCAGGTGACCATCGGCGATTCGGAGCAACTTCGAGTCGGCGAATGGGTGCTGGCTATCGGCTCGCCGTTCGGTTTCGAACATACCGCCACTCAGGGCATCGTTTCGGCGCTGTCCAGAAGTCTGCCGGATGATACCTACGTGCCGTTCATTCAGACCGATGTCGCTGTCAATCCCGGTAACTCCGGAGGGCCTCTGTTCAATACGGACGGTGAGGTCGTGGGTGTCAATTCCCAGATCTACTCTCGCTCCGGCGGCTATCAGGGCTTGTCATTCGCAATCCCCATCAACGTGGCCATGTCCATTGCCGAACAGCTGAAGGATCACGGTTACGCGACTCGCGGCTGGCTGGGAGTCGCCATTCAGAATGTCGATCAGTCGCTGGCAGAATCCTTCGGCCTGGACAAGCCGGAAGGCGCTCTGGTTGCGCAGGTCACCAGCAACAGTCCCGCGGACAAGGCCGGCCTGCTCAGTGGCGACATCATTCTCGAATTCAATGGTCGCGAGGTTGGCTATTCCAGTGCCTTGCCGCCACTGGTCGGTGCTGTCATTCCCGGAGAAACCGTTGACATGCTGGTGCTGCGAGATGGCCGCAAGAAGACAGTGGAGGTCACCATCGAGGCTCTGGATGAAGGACAGCCAGAGCGTGCCGCTGTTGCCAGCAACCCGGTCGGGGAGTCACGGCTGGGTGTCGAAGTGTCAGCCTTGCCGGATGATGTGGCCGAGCAGATGGGGCTCGATCATGGCGTGCTGGTGGCAAGAGTCGATCCAGAGGGCGTGGCGGCCAAGGCAGGTATCCGTGAAGGCGACGTGATTCTCTCTCTGAATCGAGAGCAGATCGATAGCGTGGCAGAGTTGGAGGAACTGTCCAGCGATGCGCCTGCGAATGAAGCCATTCCGGTACTGGTTCAGCGGGAACGCTCTCCGATGTTCCTGGCGTTGACGCTGCCTTCCGGCAAGGGCTGAAGCCGGTCGGACTCCCGGATCGCTTAGGGAGTCTGCTGACGGCGGACCTGGTCAGGCCGATTTCGGCCTGGCCGGTCCCATGAGAGGCGTCAGGTACTCAGTGAGTCAGCGAAACCTGTCAGGACAGGCCTGATTACTCTGGTCTGACGAAGGGGCAAGAGCATTGTGCTCAGTTGCTCTTGTCGGTCACCATGATCTCTTCCAGTGTCAGGCCGGTCAGGCGATTGACCGTTCGCCAGATGAACCAGAAGATGCCCATCATCATCAACATGGAAGGAATCGCGATCACGGGGTAGCTTAGCAGCGTCATGCGCCCCAGTTCTTCATTGAAGGCCGACGAGCCACTTTCGCTGGTCACGATGATCTTGGCCAGAAAGTAATTCATCACTGCGCTGAACAGGAAAGTGCCGGCCAACAGCGTGTTGGCTCTGTCCAGACGGGATTCGAATTCGGCACGCGTGTTCTTCTTTTCCAGCTCATGATGGATGCGGTCGACATTCATGATGGTCGGGTTGAACAGCAGTTTTCTGACCAGCGGGAATCCCAGCTTGTTGGCTACCAGTACACCGATACCGATACTCAGCGGGATGGCAGCTTCCTTGATGGCGAGCCACTGGGCGTCGATCTTGAGCAGGCCGATGCCTCCGGTCAGGATCACGCTGACCACACCCAGCGCCGCCATGACATTGCGTTTGCCGTTGGCAATCCATTCATACAGGCCGTAGCCGATGGGGAATGCCAGCGCCAGAATGAGTGCATTGGTGGCACCGAGTCTGGCCTCGTCACTGAATTTCATCAGGATGATCGACGGGATGACGATGCTGATGATCAGGTCTGTAAACGGCCGCTGTTGCGGCTGAGTCTTCGGGCTGGGCTCTTCGGTCACGGTATTGTTGTTCGTCGGCATGGAACGCAGTATAGCGTGAGTGCGAAGATGGGTTGCCGGTCCCGGTTTGCAACCGTGTAACACCGACCCTGGACCTTCGACAGGCATGCCCGGCCTGGTGTGTCAGTCTGCAGGGCCATTCGATCGCCCTGACGGCAGGGCGGCTTCGCCAATGGTGGTGCGGCAGGCGCGTGGCCGTGTATTCTTGTTGGGCAAGGCAGTTCCGGATGGGTGTCTGCCATGGATCGATGAACACGGACTGTTGAACGGCGCTCACGGTACAAACTCTATTCCGATGGCAATAAAGCAAGAAGATCAGGTTTTCAGCGTTCTGCCCTGCAGGGATCTGCAGGCGGATATCGCGTTCTATTCGCGCGAGTTGAACCTGCAGCTCGATCGACTGTATCCCTCGGAGAAACCTCATTCGGCAGAGCTCTCGGGGCGCGGCCTGTCGTTGCTTCTCGATACTCGTCATCAAGGGGCGCCGGGATTGCTGATCATCAAGACGGAAGAAGCGCTGCGTCAGCCGCTGCAGTCTCCCAGTGGCACGGAGCTGCGCTGGGAGCGTACGGCCGAGCCTCATGTGCAGAGCTTCGCCAATCACCGGGTGGAGATCTGCACGCTGCGCGGTACGCCGTGGGTGACCGGCCGGGCTGGCACGCATACCCGCGACCTGATACCCAGTCGCCTCGGTGGAGGCATCATGGTGTCCCATATCCGTATTCCGAACGGAGGGCCGGTTCGCGACCGGGTTCACTATCACACTACCGAATTCCAGCTGTTGTTCTGTGTGCAGGGCTGGATACAGCTGGTGTACGAAGATCAGGGACCGCCGATCACTCTGCAGGCCGGTGACTGTGTCACTCAGCCTCCGCATATCCGGCACCGTGTGATGGAAACGTCCAACGGGCTGGAAGTCATCGAGGTAGGTACGCCGGCCGAACATGTCACGGCGATAGACAATGACATGCAGTTGCCAAATGGTCGGGTCGACAGTCATCGACTGTTTCACGGGCAGCGTTTCTGCCATTACGTTCACAAGGACGCACGCTGGCAGCCACACCGCCTGCCGGGCCTGGCAGCGTCGGAAACCGGTGTGGCTGAAGCCACGGCAGGGATTGCCGGTGCCAGAATGCTCAAGTCGAGCGGTGCCTCGCCAGCCTATCGCACCTCGCATGGTGCGCAGGTTCTGTTCTCCTATGTGGTCGCTGGCAGCGTGCGCGTCAATCGGCAATTGCTGGTGGCCGGTGATGCCTTCACCTTGCCACCGGGAGAGGAGTACTCCCTGGGTGATATCTCGGCAGACTTGAGCCTGCTGGAGCTCTCCCTGCCGGGGAGGTTCGAGACCCACCTCTAGCGGTAGCGTTCGAGTTCGGAGGCCAGCGTGCCTTCAATCGACGTTGATCCCCAGCCTGATCAGTTTGAAATGGCGTTCCCCGGGGGACAGCTCCAATTCCAGTGTGCGACGTTGAGTGACGCGCCCCGGCGTCAGCTCGTCGCCGCTGACCTGCAGCTGCAACGTATGCGAGCCGGGCGGCAGTTGCGTCCTTACCAGGGTCAACCAGGCTGGCAGGGTTTCCCAGCTGCGGGTATCTGCCTGTTCGATAGCCAGAAAAATCAGCCTGGCTATGTTGCCTGCCAACGCATCCTGTTCTGCAATGGCATCGGACACGCTGTATTTTGCGGCAATTCGCAGCGCCTGTCTGGCGGCGATCCGCTTGCCACGTTCGGCGAGGGAATCGCTGGATATGCGTAACAGCTGCGTATCGCTGCGGATGATCGGCAGGGACTCACTTTCATCGAGGATCCGGATCACCGGGGGTGAGCTGTAGGACTCGGGATAGTACGGAAAGGAGATGCGGGCATTGATGTCGATGAACAGGTCGCCGGGGAGTTTTGGCTCGATGAATCCTGAGGCCACGAACAACACCAGTTCGCTCTGATCTCGCGCCAGGGGTTGCTGCAATGACGTGCCGAAATCTTCTTCCAGGCGGCGATACTCGACACCGGCACTGTCATTCTGTCCCGCTGCGGCAAAACTGAGTGCCATGAGTGCGCGAGTGAAGACATCCTGCTTGAGAACCTCACCGTGCTCTTCGTAAACCGCCGCCGCACGACGAGCCTCGACGGCGGCTCCCTGCGGTTCGTCGATCAGCAGGAAGTTGAGCATCTGGAACGTGTGAATCCAGAGGCGTTCGCTGTACTCGCCGCTGTAGCGGGTTGCCCAGTCACTGGTCAACAGCGCCGATGACTGGTCTCGCAAACTGACATAGTCGAGTTCATCCACCAGGCGCAATGCGCTGTCGAAGGCCGCGATGCTGGTCTCGAACTCACCTGCAGCCTGTGCAACCAGGCCTCTGTCCAGGTACAGAAGCAACCTGTCCCGACGTGACACATCCGCTTCGGACAGGGTCTGCAGAGCTTCCCGGGCGCTGCCATGACGGAACTGATCCCTTGCCACGTTCAGCGCGCCGGAGGTTGCACAAGCCTGCAACAGCACCATCAGACACAAGAGTGCCGTACGCATCATCAGCGTCGATAATCGGTAACCAGGCAACTCAGCAATCCCCGGCACGCGCAATGGGCAGGTGCATCAGCGGCGACAACCGGCTACCAGCCGATAACGGGACGAGAAGACTCGCGGGCAATTTCCACATTGTCTGCCCAGGCAATCTCGCCGGTCTCCAGATCGGTCAGTTCCAGGTTCATCGAGTAGTAGATGAGTTCCCGCTTGTTCAGGCGCCATTGTCTGGCCTGCTTCTTCTCGATGGAACGCAAGGTGCCTGACAGTATGTAGTCCGCACCCAGTTGCCGACCTTCGGCAACACGTTGTTCAGGAGGCACGAAGCCGGCATATTGATAGTTGGCTTCGTCCAGCAGATTGCCGCGTTGCTTGCGGTTGATGAAGCGATACTCACCCGATTTGATCAGCGCCAGACGAATGTCATCGGTTATGCCGCTGGTGCTGATGTGTTCCGAGGTCTCATTGTCGACGCCATAGATCACGATGATGGGCTTGGCGGACTCGGTCACTATGGCAGGCGATGCGAGCAGGCTGCCGGTCAATGTATCAACGATCTGCTTCTTGTCGGAGAAATCGTAACTGGCGTCATAGTGCTTCTCGGTTTGCGGGTCCAGTGATCGCGTCGTCGCCACGCAACCGCTCAATATGCCCGCCAGCATCATGACTGACACGAGGCCACCGCGGATAGGTGCGCGCCGCGAGCGTCGGGGAAGCTGCTGCTTGCTGGAGGAGGGGGCGTCTGACACGGCGGCAGACGGTTCAGCGTTATTGGAAATGTGATGCATGCGGATCTCCGAGATGCGTCAGGGAAGCGGGAATGATGGGGTCGTAAATCCTGCGTGGGCCAAACGCCGCAGAATACGTCATGAGCCTTAACGCCAGATTAACCAATTGGCACGACTAGAGAGAACCAATTCACAATTTTTTCAATTCGTTACCTGTGAGTTCCGATGAACGTCCACTGTCCGCAAATTCGCCATCAGGCGTGTGATAGGTTGGCTGTATTGTTGTGGCTGATCCGAGAGCGCTACGCTATCTGGCCGTTGAGACCTCCGATGGTCCGGTATGTTCAGAATGTGGGGTCATTGCAGGGTATCGGCCAATAACTTGCCAGGATTACTGACGAAATACCGGAACGGACGAGGCTCTTTGAATGATGGACCCGCGCAAGCAACTGG
Organism: uncultured Granulosicoccus sp.; assembly: GCA_947495035.1. GTDB lineage: Bacteria > Pseudomonadota > Gammaproteobacteria > Granulosicoccales > Granulosicoccaceae > Granulosicoccus. The sequence continues at coordinate 7,620 of CANLXI010000012.1, read as the reverse complement.
CCAGAACGAATGACAAGCCGGTGTCGAGACAGGCTGAGGAATTCGAACCGCTTCTGTCACGTCGGTCCGGAGAGCGTTCGGTCAAGGGGTCTTCGGCGCGATCCCGATTCGTTTTTCACACCAGTCTGTTCATCATCGGGTTGATCGGTACCAGCGGCTGTCTGTGGGCCATGTTGTACACGTCTCATGGCGAGGAAGTGGCGCAGAATCTCGGATTGCACCGTGTAGCCAACAGTCTGGAAAACATCCTGTCCCTGCTGGCTTATCCGGTCCTGATGTTCTCCGTCATTCTGACCCTGTACGCCGCGCAGCAACTCTATCGCCTGTATCGGGAAGCCACTCGGCCGAGTACGTCGCGCCGACAGCGACGATCGGAATAGGCTGGAATACATCAGCTATCGATGTCTCCGGCTTCATCGGTCACTATCTGGCCGGTGGCACGTCGCCAGATGATGGCTCCCGACAAGCCGATGCCCAGAAATGCGCTGTACAGAATGAGTGCCAGCCATTCGAGGGACTGTCGATTGCCGGAGGATACCCAGCCTTCCTGCAGCGACAGATAGACCAGAGCTGCAAAGAGCACCAGAACGATGAAGGTGCCCAGCTTGCCCAGAGCCTTCCAGGCGGCGATCAGCAGGGCCAGATTGATGAGTATGACGACAATGGCGCCGAGCATGACCCAGGCATCGGTTGGGTTTTCATTGTTGCTGACCCAGTGGAACACAGAGGTCCCGCTGGGGTTGTAGCTTGCAAGGACGACGGCCGCTGAAATCAGCAGGCGGGTTAGCAGCACACCGGGTGAGGAGTCTCTGATGGCCTGGATCATGGAATCTTGTGGAAGCGTCTGTCAAGGAGATGCCAGACTATAATCGTTCGCCGCGACGATAGGGCTTCAACAGGGCCTTGGGATACTCGGCCCGGCGTGCCACGATGATCATGGCTACAATACTTAACACATAGGGCAGCATCAGGAAGAACTGGTAGGGAATGTATGCACCTGCCTGTTGCTGCATCCTGACCTGAAAGGCATCCAGTCCAGCGAACAGCAGAGCTCCCAGCAGGGCCTTGCCGGGTCGCCAGGAAGCAAAGATGACCAGCGCCACGCAGATCCAGCCACGGCCATTGATCATGCCGAAATAGAAGGCATCGAACGCACTGATGGTCAGTGACGCGCCACCGACGGCCATCAGGGCGCTGCCCAGCATGACCGCCAGTGTACGAACTCTGATCACATCGATTCCCTGGGCTTCCAGAGCCACCGGATTCTCGCCGGCTATACGCACTGCAAGGCCCCAGGGTGTGCGATACAGCACGTACATGGCTAGAGGCACGATGATAAATGCGGCATAGGTCAAGGGCGTGTGCGAGAACAGAGCCTCCCCCAGAAACGGCAGGGATGAGAGGGCCGGAATGTCCATGTTCTGAAAGGGAGTGACTTTCGGTGGGGATGTGCTTTCCGGCAGCAGCATCTTGATGATGAAATAGCTCAGGGAGGATGCCAGCAGGGTGATTCCGATTCCGGTCACATGCTGGGAAAGGCCAAGCGAGACCGTGAAGCTGGCGTGCAACAGGCCCAGCATGGCTCCGACCGCAGCGGCGAAGAACACGGCGCTGACAAGATCCCCGCCGTTGTAGACCCATAACCAGCCGGACATGGCGCCGGCCGTCATGATGCCTTCGATTCCCAGGTTCAGCACGCCGGCACGTTCGCAGATCAGTTCGCCGAGGGTGGCAAAGATCAGCGGACAGGCGATGCGGATGGTGGCGGCCCAGAAGCTGGCACCGAGCAGTATGTCCAGAATGTCCATCAGCGGCGAATCCGGTAGCGGGACAACATCAGGCCGATCAGCACGCTCAGAACTGCGCAGGCGACCATGATGTCAGCGATATAGCTGGGGACACCCAGTGCACGTCCCATGGAATCGGCACCCACCGAAATACCGGCCAGGAAGGTCGCTGACAGAACCACACCCAGGGGGTGCAGATTGGCAAGCATGGCCACGGCAATGCCGGTATAGCCGAACCCCGGTGACAGATCCAGGGTCAGGTAGCCCTTCAGCCCCGCAACTTCACTGACGCCGGCAGCGCCTGCCAGTGCCCCGCTGAGCATCGCTACCCAGAACAGTGTTCGAGCGGCTGGAATACCGGCATGCCGAGCGGCGCTGCTGTTGAGTCCCAATGCCTTGACGCTGAAACCGAAGACACTGAATCGCAGCAGCAGCCAGAGCACCATGGCGGCTGCCAATGCCACGTACAGACCGGCATGCAGACGGGTACGCGGCACCAGCGCGGGTAGTACGCCGGAATCGATGATGGGAGCCGCCTGCGGCCAGCCCATGGACATGGGGTCGCGCAGAGGACCTTCCAGGGTATAGCTCACCAGTAGCAGGATCACGAAGTTCAGCAAGAGAGTCGTGACCACTTCGTCCACGCTCAAACGAGTCTTCAGATACCACGGCAGCAGCAGGGCAAGGCCACCGGCCAGGGCTCCGACGAGAAACAACAGCGGAATCATCCAGAAGCTGTTCAGCTCCAGCAGACCGGTGCCCACCAGCGTGGCTGCCAGTGCGCCACAATACAGCTGTCCTTCCGCACCGATATTGTAGAAACGCGCCCGGAAGGCAATTGCCGCTGCCAGCCCGGTGAAGGTCAGGGGGATGGCTCTGGAAAGCGTTTCCGTCAACGCGAAGGTGGAGCCGAAGGCACCAACTGCCATCATGTGAAAGGCCGCCAGGATCGACTCACCCGCCCAGACGATGAGCAGGGAGGCCATCAGCAAGGAAAGGGCTATGGCCATGATAGGGGCGGAGAGCGACAACCACCACGGTACGGACTCGCGAAGTTCCAGGCGCATCAGTTGCTGTTTACTGTCATGTGGGATTGTTGTCAAAGGCGCCCGACATGCGCAGGCCCAATTCGCGGGGTGTGAGCCCGCTACCCGGTAACGACTCGCTCATGTGTCCGTCGTGCATGACAACGACTCTGTCGGAGAGCCGTAGCAGTTCGTCCAGGTCCTCGGTGATCAGCAGTATGCCTGCTCCCCGATTCCGGGCATCAATGAGCAGGGAATGAACGGCGGAAATGGCGCCTTCATCAAGGCCGCGGGTAGGTTGATTGGCCAGAATGACATCGGGATCGCGAGCCAGATTGCGCGCCAGAATCAGTTTCTGCATGTTGCCACCGGACAGCAGTCCGACGGGTTGCTCCTCATTGTGACAGCGCACATCGTACTCATCGATCAGCTGGCAGGCCTGTTGGCGAGCTGTGCTTCTGTCCAGCAGCAGACCCATGCGCCAGACCGGTTGCTGGCCGAGTTCGTCCAGCAGCAGATTCTCCCACAGGCTCATCTCGCTGATGACCCCCTGGGAATGTCTGTCTTCGGGTATGCGGGCCAGGCCCTTGCTGGTCAGCATGCGCGGTGACGGGCGATTCAGGACGTCGCCCAGCAGCACGAAATCACCTTCGTCAGGTGGGCAGAGGCCTGACAGGACACTGGCCAGTGTTGCCTGCCCATTGCCGGATACACCGGCAACTCCGACGATTTCATGAGCCCTCACCTGCAGATCGATGTTGCTCAGACTGTTTCTTCGGGTCGTTCGGTCCCTGACGGTTACGGCCTTCAGGGCCAGTAATTCTTCACCAGCAGCCCTGGCTTCCACGCTGGGGCGTTCGACAGCCCGACCGACTATCATCTCCGCCAGTTGGTTGCGGTTGACGGTGGCCGTGTCCGCGGTGCCGACCACCTCGCCGCCACGCAGCACGACGACTCGATCACTGATGGCCAGAACTTCATGCAGCTTGTGTGAAATGATGATGATCGCAAGGCCACGGGACGCCATGCTGCGCAACAACACGAACAGATCATCGACTTCCTGAGGTGTCAGCACGGCCGTGGGCTCGTCCAGAATCAGGATTCGGACATTGCGGTACAAGGCCTTGAGTATCTCCACCCGTTGACGTTCTCCCACACTCAGGTCTCTGACCGGGCTGTCGATGTTCACCGTCAGTCCAGCATCGACCATGATCTGATGCAGACGGTTGCGAGCGGCGTGACGCCGGCTGAAGGGCTGCCACAGCGACTCCGTTCCCAGCATGATGTTGTCGAGAACAGTCAGGTTGTCGGCCAGCGTGAAGTGCTGGTGAACCATGCCGATGCCTCGTTGCAGCGCATCCTCCGGAGAGTGCTGCTCCAGCGGTTCCCCGAATGCCTCGATGCTGCCGCTGTCTGCCCGGTAGTGGCCGAACAGGATATTCATCAGTGTGGTCTTGCCGGCACCGTTCTCACCGAGTAGTGCAACGATCTCACCGGTGTGCAAGGACAGGCTGATGTCCTGATTTGCCGCCAGTGAGCCGAAGTGCTTGGTGATGCCCCTGATGGACAGGATGGCGGCGTTGGCACCGCCCCGGTCTGTAGTGGCCATTGTCGGCCTTGCAGCGGGCGGTTCCATCGTCGACTGTCCGTCAGTTTGCGGAGACTGTGTGCTTTCCACGGAGCTGTCTGTCGCTTGCGTCCTAGTAGGTGGACTTGGGCTCCTCGTCATTGATGTCGATTGTCAGATCTCCTGCCAGTATCTCGGCGCTGGTCTGCTCGACTCTGCTCTTGATGTCGGGATCAATGCGATCTTCGAACTCATGGTAGGGCGCCAGGGATGCTCCCCCTTTCGCCATCATGGTCCACTCCTTGTAATTTTCGGCCGAGAATGAACCGGCCTTGACACGTTCCACCGCGTGGGAGATCGCGTTTTCCATGTGCCAGAGCGCCGAGGTGACCACGACGTCCGTGCCGTTCTCTTCCTTGTTCATGTCGTTGACATTGCCAAAGGCCAGAATGCCTTTCTCGCGTGCCGCATCGACGACGCCTGCACGTTCTGCGTACATGATGTCGGCGCCTGCTTCGATCTGTGCAAAAGCAGCCTCTTTCGCCTTCGGTGGGTCGTACCAGCTACCGATGAAAGTCACCTTGAACTCGACTTCCGGATTGACAGACTTGGCACCTGCCATGAAGGCATGAAACAGACGGTTCACTTCGCCTATCGGATAGCCGCCGACCATGCCGATGCGGTTGCTCTCGGTCATGCTGCCGGCAATCATGCCCATCAGGTAGCAGGGTTCGTGGATATAGTTGTCGAAAACGGAAAAATTGCTGCCGTGCGGTTCAAAGGGGTCGCCCATCAGATAGGCCGTGTCAGGGTAGTCGTCCGCTACCTTGCGTGCTTCACGGCTGATGCCGAAGGCCTCTCCGACGATCAGGTCGACACCGCTTTCACTGTATTCGCGCAATACACGGACGTAATCCGTGTTGGCAACTTTCTCCGAATAGTCGTACTCGATTTCGCCAGCATCTTCCAGCGCCTGCAAGGCCTGATGAAGCCGCGCGTCCCATTTCTGCTGGATTGGCTGGGTATAGATGCCGGCAACCTTGATGGTGTCAGCCAGCAAGGGTGTCGAGCTGACAGCCAGGGCACTGGCAAGCAACCAGGTGCTCAGTTTGGATTTCATGGACATGCAATGGCTCCAGAAGCTGGTAGTAACAGGCCGGGTGGCATCTGTCGAGCATTCGGCTGTTGTCCGATGAATTTTCAATCGTGTAACAATCGGATGCCCGTGACAGAGCCTACGAGGGAGAGGGCACCGGGTCAACTGCTGTTATCGGATAGGTGATTGTGGCTCCGTCGCTTGTGCCGGCAATCCTGTTCGGGTGATCATCGTGTGTTCCGGTGGCAATGACGGGTGCCGACTTCAAGCAAACCGGTATGGCAATCCAGACTCTGACAGGAGGCAGGCTCCCTTGTTTTCATTCGTTTCCGACCCGGCACAGGCGCCGGACGATGCATTGCTCGCATGAGAGGTGACAGAGATCCTGATGCCGAACTGTGGGTCTTTGGCTACGGCTCCCTGATCTGGCGGCCGGCCTTTGCCCATGAAGCTCGCCAGGCAGCCAGACTGAGTGGGTACGAACGGCGTTTCTGTCAGGCCTCGCACGATCATCGAGGAACACCCGAGAGACCGGGGCGTGTCGTCACGCTGCTGCCGGTTGCCGGCAGTGATTGTCATGGCATGGCCTACAAGCTCCCGCATCCCGGTCGAAAAGAGATTCTGGCCTATCTGGATCATCGTGAGCAGGACGGGTATGAACGCCTGTATGCCCCGCTTCATGTCGGAGAAGGGCAAACGGTGCCCGGGCTCACCTGGATTGCCAATGATGCCAATCCATCCTGGCGAGCCGGTGAGACGCTGGAAGAAGTGGCCTTGCTGATTGCCGAACGCCATGGTCCCAGCGGCAGCAATCGGGAGTATCTGTATGAGCTGGAGCAGGCGCTGGCCGCGCTGGACATGCCGGATCCGCATGTCAGTGCCTTGTCGTATCGAGTCAGGCAGCTTGCTGCCGGCGGGTGAGCCTGGCTGGCAGCCTGTCAGAATTTTTTCAGGTTGAGAGGCGTCATGCCCTTTCTGGAGTCTTCGCAGGTCAATTCGAGACTGCCAGAATCCTTGCTGGCAACACCAAAGCACTTGCCCTGAACGGGGCGAATCTGCCCTTTGTCCAAAGCCGTGTAGCTGATTTTTGCAGAGCGGCCCTGAAACGTGCCCTGGTAGGTCTCCTTGATGGGAATGCCCCGATAATCACCCTCCCTGATCATGGTGAATTCGTTGCCGCTCTGATTCATCGTGATCGACAGCTCGGGGTAGTCGGTATCCTGCCAGCGGCCGGATAGATCCGGTATCGGGTAGTCCGTCAGCGCCTGAGTATCTCCTCGAAGTGATTCCGGCAGCGATGCCCGAATATCTTCCGGCAAGGCCGAGCAGGCAGAAGCAAGCCACAAGGAGGTGACAAGTGACAAGGTGGTTGCGAATCGAAAGGCGTCTTTTGTCATGGGAGTGAGTGCGGTGGTGGGAGCTTGCCTTGATGGTAGTCACAAACGGGGAGCCAGGCACGCGATGTTTGCCATGGGTGAGGGGGCGGATTTGATCGTCGGGAGGTAGGCGTCGGAGTCATGTTGCAGCGGAAGCGGCAGCAGCATTGTTAGGGGCGGCCGGACTTTTCGTACTTCTCGTAACTTTTCCGGCTGACGGGGCTGACGGGGCTGACGGGGTTGACGGGGTTGACGGGGTTGACGGGGTTGACGGGGTTGACGGGGTTGACGGGGTTGACGGGGTTGACGGGAGTGACGGGAGTGACGGGAGTGACGGGAGTGACGGGAGTGACGGGAGTGACGGGAGTGACGGGAGTGACGGACAAGCGTCAATTCAGCGGTTTTCGAAGAGGTGTGGCGTCCAGAAAGTCAGGAAAATCAGCAACTAGGCAGTATATATCCGAATTGCTGACGGTTTGTCATGAGTTTGTACTTGAAAAATGTCATCAAAATGTCAATCAACCCCGTTGCCTTTTGCCAGAAAGTCCGTAGAATTCGCCTCCTCGCAGCGATGCAGGGACAGCTCTTCGGAGTGACTCGGTCGGGGCGGGGCGAGGCAGGGAAAGATTGAAAATAATTTCCCTGTGTCGAGAAAGACGCGCTAAGATAGGCGGCTCGGTCGGACGGAATGATGTTTGATCGGTGTGTCTGGGAGGGGCGGAAAATGATGCAAATTATTTTTCCACTTTTCCAGAAACAATGTTAAAGT
>CANLXI010000011.1 GCA_947495035.1 uncultured Granulosicoccus sp. | reverse complement strand
GAGCCGTTCGAGCCGTTCGAGCCGTTCGAGCCGTTCGAGCCGTTCGAGCCGTTCGAGCCGTTCGAGCCGTTCGAGCCGTTCGAGCCAATACGTGACCAACACGAGTATTACAACTCATGCACGGCTCGCCCACACAATTTCTTGCGAACTTCAGGACATTCATTCATGACCACCCATATAGCCCATCAGCCTCGTGACATCGCCCATTGTGTCAGCGCCTACCTGCAAGCCGGAGATATCGACGGCATCACGTCGATGTTCCACCCGGATTGTCAGATATTCTTTCCTCCGGATCAGCCACCAAGTATTGGAATAGCCGGAGCGCGCGCCGCGTTCGAAGGCTTCCTGGATCTGCGCCCGGAGATCAGGAGTGAGGTTTTCAGTGAAGTCATCATCGGTGATATTGCCCTGCTTCGTGCCAACTGGAGCGTAGTGGCCCCCGATGGCAGCATCCTGGCGGAGGGACAATCGACAGAGGTGGCCAAGAGGCTGGACAACGGCGGCTGGGGCTATCTGATCGACTGCCCCTATGGTCCACCGAATCTGGGTTGAGCTCACCTCGCCCTTGTCGACGAAAGCAAGCCGCTGGTTCCACCTTTGCAGTTAATGACGGATTGCTGAAACATCTCATGACCGGAGCAGCGAACGCCTCCCCCTGGAACCGCGAAGCAGATTCCGCTCACTCCGCCTTGGCAATATCGCACACCAACGCTCTAGCCGGCGCATCGCTGCGATTGTAGACCCAGTGCACGGTATCTTCATTTTCAGGAAAGGTGCCGTAGCCTTGAGACGTGAAGGTTCTCTCACCGGCAGGCTGACCCTCGATCCATTCTCCCTGCACGACTGTCACGATACCTGGTCGATCCTTGTGGCTGTGCTCGGCAATCTGTCCATTGGGCGCGATTTCCACAGAACGCATGCGCATCGTATAACCAGCGAGCCCGATGGTCGCCTGCAATGTGGAGGGCGACAGTTCGGCCAAAAGCTCCACGGACAAACCCCTGTGCTCCGTGGGGCCGCTCGGTGCAGCCTGAACCCTCGGAGTCAACACTGCTCCTGATCCACCTTGAAACCATGGACGGCTGGACCGAGTGGTATCAGAGTGCCGGTGCTGAACCACCGGTGTTTCCTCGTGGTCCGACCTTCCCACACTGCTAACTTGCAATCACTGCTGCTGAACAGGGTGTAGAGGTAGCGCTTTCCATCGATGCCATGGCCCGGAGTTCACTGCAGGACCGGCGACTTGTCAGATTGTTCGATACTGCCATACAGATGCCGTATTCCATCTACTCGGTCGCTTACCCGGAGACGCGTCGGCAGGATCCGATGATTCACCGATTTTCACGCTGGATTCACCAGGAGTCTGCGCAGCAGGGAGTCTCTCCGGAAACTCCTGCATCGACGCAGCTTTGAATGGCATGAAGCTATCTCCAATTCATTCGCTCACCCTGCATGGATCGGCTTTCTTTGAAATCAAGCCGGATCAGCCCGCTGTTTCGATCCGATTGGCAGTTGCCTACTCGTCTCCATCTGTTTCAGACTTGCATTTCATGACAAGACTCATTGCCGCTCGGGCACTCTGTCTCTGATGGGATCACCCCGTTCCAGTGCCCTCACTTCATGCCATCCATGGATCACTCTTGACAATGTACCGCCTGAATGGCGGACTTGCTTGTCAGCACAGCAAGAACGCATTCGAGCAAGTCTCCCGATCCGGCTCAGTACTCCGGGTGCCGACATAGCCAGACACCGACCATCAGCATCAGGGCAGGCACCATGAACTTGACCCAAAGCGCTGCCGAACTCAGCAGGATGATCAGGGCACTCACTGACATCATGCCCACGGCAAATACCTTGGCTCGACGTGGCACTGCTCGGCGATCCCGCCAACGCTGAATGGCCGGACCATGGCGAGGATGCGTCAACAGCCATTGTTCCAGTCGAGGCCAGCCCTTGCCCCCCGCCCAGGCAGCGGCAATCAGAAACGGTACGGTAGGCAATACGGGCAACGGGATACCCGCAATGCCCAGGGCAAGACACGTCAATGCCAATGCTCTCCAGAGAATGATCTTCAGGGAAAACTCCACTCGATGAACTCCGGAGAAGACAGGATGACTGATCAAGGCCATTGGCCAGCAGCAACATGAGCCCTTTGCAGAGCGCCTGCCGCCAGCACGGTCCACTGACGCTGGATATGCTAGTCCTGTCCACCCCTTCTCACAAGCAGGCACGCATTGCGCCATACCCGCTGCATTCGCAGATCATTGTCCCCGAGAGCTCCCCACAATGCCATGGCCACTGTCGATACGGTACTATAACGCCGGAATTTCATTGACTTGTCAGACCGAAGCGTTGACCGATGACCGATAGGCCGATAGCGGGACTAGGCACCGGTTCCTGATCGGCACACCATCCGATAGATGCAGGCAAAAAGCCCTCCGCATGCCTTGATCAGCATGGACAGACCACCACCGGGTTCGTTAAACTGCACGACAGGATCGCAGCCGACGAGCCAGGGCATAGCGATGCACCACAGATTCAACGGTTGGTAAAGTTGATATGGAACCGTAAGAAAAAGACCATCCCTACTGATGGCAGTCGGGGTCCCATGAATAAAGCACCACGCCCGCAAAACGAATCTGAAAGGGTTGCCGCACTCGAGCGCTATGGCATTCTGGATACACCCTCCGATGCGGTACTCGACAGTCTTGTACAGGCCACCGCAAACCTTTGCGAAGCACCCATCGCACTGATCGCTCTGATCGACGCAGAACGGTTCTGGGTCAAGTCCTGTGTCGGCATGCAGTTACCAACCTTGCCGCGAGACCATACATTATGCAATCAGGCCATCCTGCAGCCCCATGAAATTCTGGAGGTGGAAGATGCGCGCCTCAATGAACAGTTCAAAGACAGCGTGCTTGTCACCAGCTCCCTGGGTCTTCGCTTCTACGCTGGCTGCCCATTGGTGACACCCGACGGTCATGCTGTGGGCACCTTGTGTGTCGTTGACACGAATCCACGGCGACTCACGGAGCAGCAGAGAGATGGCCTGCACCAGCTGGCCAGAACCGTTGTTTTACTATTCGATGACCGCCTGACATCCAGGGTCAACGCGATCGACAGCATCATAGAACAAGCGACTCTGGACGGCGTGATGATCACCAATGCCACGCTGCCGCATAATCCCATCACCTACGTCAATCGGGCATTCGAATTGATCACGGGATACTCCAAGGAAGAGGTGCTGGGCAAGAGTCCCAGGTTTCTGCAAGGCCCGGACACCGATCCTGCTACCACCGCCACGATGGCCGCCGCCATTGCGCAGCGAGAATCCTGCAAGATCACCCTGAAGAACTATCGCAAGGATGGCTCTGAATTCTGGAACGACCTGACGATATCACCGGTCACGGATACAACCGGTAATATCGGCAACCTGGTGGGCGTCATGCGCAACGTCTCGGATCGATTCCTGGCGGAAGACCGTTCCATCCGCCTGTCCAGAACAAGGCAGGAACGTGAACAGGCGCGAGCCAGCCGGAATCGACTGGCACAGATTGTCGAGGATTCCTCCAACGAGATCTACGTCTGTGATGCAGTCAGCTTCCAGATCCTGAATGCCAATCGCGCCGCACGCAATAATCTGGGATACACCATCGAAGAATCCCAGCAGCTATTCCCCTGGGACTTTGTCGAAGGAATGACCCCGGAGAGCGTTCTGGATCTTGTCGAGTCACTGATATCCGGTGAGGTCGAATACCATGCATTCGAGAGCGTCCACAGACGAAAGGACGGCAGCACCTATCCGGCTTCCGTCCATCTGCAATTCATGGCAACTCAGAACCCTCCGGTTTTCACGGCCATCATTCAGGATATCAGTGAGCGGCATCGGCAGGAAGAAAGTGTACGACTACGCGAACGAGCCATCGAAGCGGTGGATGTCGGCGTCACCATCATTGACGCAACCCGGGAAGACAACCCACTGGTCTATGTCAATCAGACCCTGTGCAAGATGACGGGCTACACAGCCGACGAACTGCTTGGCAAGGGTGCAGGCATTCTGCAGAGAGACAATTACCAGCAATTGCAGCATCTGCAGATCAAGGCTGCCCAGGAAAAAGGCGAATCGGTACAGGTGCTGTTCAAGAGCACCCGCAAGGATGGCTCGGAGTTCATGAACGACCTGTCTCTTTCCCCGGTCTTCAGCACGGACGGACAATTGACTCACTATATCGGCATCAACCGCGATGTGACCTTGAAGCTCGAAACGGAAGAGTGGTCGCAGCGCTCACGAAAGATCGAAGCCGTCGGCCAGCTGGCAGGAGGCATTGCGCACGACTTCAACAATCTTCTCAGTGTCATCGCCGGGAACATCGAATTCCTGAGCATGGGAATCACGGACGAACGTCATCGCGACTATCTTTCCAGGGCAGAGAGTGCCGCACAGATGGGCGCTCGGCTGACTCGCAGACTATTGAGCTTCGCCCGGCAGGGCCAATTGGAGCCCACAGTGCTCAATGCCAACGAGCATGTTCTGGGGGCCATAGAACTGCTTCGTTCGACCATCGGAGAAGACATCTCCCTGACAGCCAATCTGTCCGACGACCTGTGGAGCATTCTTGCAGACGCCAGCGAGATCGAGAACACCGTGGTGAATCTGGTCATCAATGCCCGCGATGCCATGCCGCAGGGCGGGAGCATCACCATTGAAACCAGGAACCTGAGAATCACCGAAGCAGGTCATGACGAGGCGGTCGGCGTGCCGCCGGGGGACTACATACGATTGTCAGTGTCGGATACCGGCAGCGGTATGGATGATGCGGTGAAAGCTCGGGTCTTCGAGCCATTCTTCACCACCAAGGATGCCAACTCGGGCCTGGGACTGGCATCCATCCATGGCTTCGCACAACAGTCTGGAGGAGATGTGCATGTTCATTCCGACCTGGATCATGGTTCGGTCATCCACGTCTATCTGCCCAGCTATAGCGATATGATTGCCAGCGCCGGTGAGGAAAAAGCCCCCCCTGCCGAACATCAGAGCAGCGTTATCAGTCGCATACTGGTCGTTGAAGACAACGAAATGGTGCGAGACCTCACCGTCAAGCGATTGCACGTGCTGGGCTATGACACCGAACAGGCAGATGATGGACCCACAGCCATCAGGATACTCGAGTCCGACCCGGCCTTCGATCTGATCCTCACCGATATCGTGATGGGAGGCGGCATGTCAGGTGTGGATGTAGCGCGATGGGCTCAAGCCCATCTGCCTCAATGCGCGATTCTGCTGACATCCGGATACAATGAACAGACCGCTGAAGCCAGAGATGTCGACATGGACTTGCTTCGAGTACTGCAGAAGCCCTACTCGATGACCGAGTTGCAGCAGAGGGTCAATGAAGCTCTTGCCAGAGTACCCAGCGATGCCTGAGCATCTCTCGAGGATCGCCTGTTGACAGCCTCAACGAGTCTTTGCCCTCACCGGGTTTCATGATGGTCAGCACAGCGCATGAGCCTGAGCTTTGCTCGGACTGGACAAGCCTGACAGCACCTCATGCAAGGGCTGCGGGGTGCCCGATACCGGACCTGCGAAACGCCTGACACCCTTGCTGGTCAACAGCTCGGCTTCTTCCTGTGTATCCACACAGGAGGACACCAGCGAGGCACCCGCAGATTTCGTGATGGCCAACAATGCGTCCAGAGTTGCATTATCTGACGATCCGGGACGCAGCTTCTTCATCAGCTCACGCCCGAGATGCACTTCTGCATACGGAACATGTCGCAGTGGTGCCATCACTTCCAGGTTGTCTGCGCGAATCTCGAAGCCCAGACGAAAGTCACTGGCAGTGAGGCGCTGATGTACCTCCTTCAATACCGGCGAATCGTAAACGGTTTCCACACCATGGAGTATGAAGGTGATGTGGCGAATGGGGACTCGTGACAGGGCATTGCTGCGCAGCAGCTCATCCACCAGAGTCGGCACGATGACAAAGGCACGCGCGGGCACAGGCAATACGAAATGGATGCGCCCCACTTCCGCCGGACTCAGACGTGATGCTGCGCTCAGCGCCATCGCCATGACCCATCTGGCGAAATCGGCACCGCCATCGTTCTTGGCGATCGCATCTCCGATCAGTTCACGCATCAGGATGCCCGGCGTGAGTGCGTCTCCCACGGTCTTTGGTTCCATACTGACCCAATGACGGACATCGTGGCGTCGACGTGCGCCATGCACCCGACGACGGTCGTCGGAATGATCACAGACAAGATTGGTCATCAGCCGTGCACTGGCTTCCTGTTTCCGTCCGTCTTCCGGCTCATGGCTGCGTTTTCCGCGAAAAGCCACACTGATATCGGCGTTGATTCGCCGGAACGTGGTCTCCTGACCCGGTTCGGCAGACAGGTCTGCAGCATAGATGGCTCCTCGCCCGGATTCCTTCGCTGCGTACAGAGCTTCATCGGAAGCAGCAAGCAATGTCGCGGCATCCAGTCCCGGCTGATTGATATTGACCAGACCGATACTCGCTCCGACGCTGAGTCGTTCACTTTCCCAGGTCAGGCGATATTTCATGACAAAGCTCAAGACATCCAGGGCACTCTTCTCGGCCTTGTTGCTGGATATGCCCGGCAGCAGTATGGCGAACTCGTCACCACCCAGACGCGCAACCAGATCATCACGGCGTACCAGTCGTTTGAAACCCTGGGTGATTTCGCGCAACAATGCATCCCCGGCCGCATGACCGTACAGATCATTGATCGGCTTGAACCGGTCCAGATCGATCATCAACAAGGTATGCGAGGGTGTACCGTCTTCCAGAAGCTGGCTCAATCGGTTCTCGAACTGCCGCCGGTTGGCTGCGCCGGTCAGCGCATCGTGAAGCGCAGCATGGTTGTCCACACCACGAGCGGTTTCCAGTTCCTGCAGGCGCGACGTCAACCTGAACAACCTGATACCGAGAACGATGACTATCAGTATCGAACCATAGGACGCGAGCGCCTGAGCATGATCGAAGGACGGTAGCCAGCTGAGGCCCGCTGTGCCGGTCAGATGTGGCCAGGACGCCAACGTCAGCAACGCAAGCATCAAGGCACAGGGAAAGAAGATGGGGTACTCCGCCGAGTGGCTAAGCTTCTGAGCTGACAAATCCTTCATACGTCCTGGGCTTATCGCGGGAAAATCCTCGTTAAGACAGATAGCGACCACGCCACTTCCGAAATGCATGAGCACGACAACTGATTGCGTGAATTCGCGCAAATATCGGCAAATATATCTACATTGTCATTCATGCTGCCGAACAGCGTCGCTGGCACCGCTGATGGATTCCATTATCGCCGAGCACGAACCTTGCCACTGCCCTGTCCTCCTGCGAACGTCGCCGTCGAGATCGAGCACCGTCAGAACCGTGTCAACTGGAGCGCGCCACAACCATGATCAAGTGCAATACCACGGGTACAACACAACACACCTGCCAGGACCCGTAGCCGTCAGGACACCTGTGGTCTCAGTTCGATGACCGTCATCTCGCAGCGGGTGCCGAAGCGCAGGATAGGCCCCCAGGTACCGGTTCCCTGCGAAACGAACAGATGGCTGAGCGCCTTGCGAAAATGCCCTGCCACATGCGCATACCGAATACGCACCAGCCAACCGAAAGGCCAGATCTGCCCCTTGTGTGTATGACCGGACAACATCAGGTCTATACCGTGCTGAATGGCCGCCGACCAGAGGTCCGGTTGATGGTAGAGCAGTATCCTGAACGCAGTATCGGTTGACTCAGACGAGCCGCAGAGCGCATTCAACGCCTCCTGTGCCTGCTGAACATGTTGCCTGTCCTCCACGCCCAGAATGTGAATGTCATCGACAACGGCGACGGTATCGCTCAGTACGGTGACACCATGACCGGCAATGATATCCAGCGCCTTGGAATAATCGACATAACGCTCGTGATTGCCACTGCAGTAGAAGACCGGGAAATCCAGCCCGGCCAGTGGCAGAAGCGAGTCGGCTGAGACATTCTCGTCAATCAGATCGCCGGTGATCAGCAGCATGTCCGGCTGCTGTGCACTAACAAGATCAATCACCTTTCGCAGCCAGGCCGCTCGTCTCGATCCGATATGCACGTCGCTGATCTGCACCAGTCGCTGAGGCCTGCGGATCTTGGGGCTGATGATTTCCAGCGGCGTCAGGTGAATGCGATGCGCAGCGTACAGAGCGACAGCAAGAAACATCGCGAACAGACAGACTGCAAGCCAACCTGCCGTCGCGTGATCGATCAGCAGTGACAACAGTGCCCCGCACAGAGCCGCCGAGAAGCCGATTGCGCTGATACCCAGATACTGGAAAATCCACCAGCGAATGCCGGCGCTTGAACTACGGAACACCACGATCAGCAGTACAAGCGGCAAGGGAATGAACATCAGACTGCTCAACCAACCCGCATGGAATGCGGCCCCCTGGAGCAATGCCAGTACCGTTGCCGGTGGGGCAATGAAGACAAGCCACAGTACTGCGACCATGGTGAGAATTCGGAGTAGTGCGTTCACTGATGCTGTCGCGCCCTGAATGGTGGCGCTAAAATATCATGTCTGCGGTGACATTCGGCATCCCCCGAAGGATGGTTCAGACCGAGCAACCAAGGGCATCATGCAGCGCCTTGCGCAGATCATCCAGGCGATACGGTTTTTGCAGTACGTGCAGATCGCCGCCACCAGGCCGGTTCTCACTGTCGGCCGGACCGCTGAACCCGGACGTCATCAATACCCGACACTCGGGTCTGTTGGTCTGCACCCAGTCGGCCACGTCATAACCACTGACGCCACCGGGCATGACTACATCCGACAGGACGATATCCAAGTCATGTCGAGACTGAAGCAACTCGAGTGCCTTGATGCCATCTTCCACCGCCAGCGTTTGAAAGCCCAGGGTCTGCAGCTGTTGAACCGTCAGGTCGCGCACCGTCTCCTTGTCTTCGACGACCAGTATCCTGGAATCCGAAAAGCATCGACAGGTATCCTCGACAACACTGTCCGGCAAACTGGACGGAGAACTCTGCGGTATGTGTCTTGGCAGATAGACGCTGACGCGGGTGCCGCCACCTTCCGTCGACTTCACCTTGACACAACCTCCTGATTGCTTGGCAAAGCCGAATACGGATGCCAGCCCGAGACCACCACCCTCGCCTTCAGGTTTCGTGGTGAAAAACGGCTCGAATATCCGCCCTTGTATTGATTCACTGATGCCCGGACCATTGTCCATGACACAGAGTCGCACGTATTCTCCCGGCTCCAGATCCAGCTGCTCTCGCCCGATCACCTCACCATCGAGCACGACATTGGACGTGAAAATGGTGATGGAGCCACCTTGAGACATCGCATCCCGGGCATTGATCGTCAGATTGATGACAGCAGTCTCTATCTCTCCGGGGTCTGTCAGGGTTTGCCACAGATTGTCTTCCAGCTCCTCTTGCAGAGTTATGGTTTCTCCGATCGTCGGGGCAAGCAGAGCCATGGCATTGTGAACATGGTCGTTGACATTGGTCACAGACGGCACCAGTCGCTGCTGACTGGCAAAGGACAGCAGCCGACGAGTCAAGTGCGCCCCCATGTGCGCTGCGTTTTCGGCCCCCTTGATGCGCGCCATCTGCGCACTGTCCTTGACGCCGGTTCTGAGCAATTCCAGATTACCGACGATCACGCTCAGCAGATTGTTGAAATCATGAGCCAGGCCTCCGGACAGCTGTCCGATGGCCTTTATCTTCTGAGCCTGATGCAGCTTTTCTTCAGCCAGGAGTCGTTGCGTGATATCTCGATGGAGTCCGATGTAATGAGTCATTTCGCCCGCGGCATTCAACACCGGGGATATGGAAACTTCCGTCTTGTAGTTGCTGCCATCCTTTCTTGTCGCATCCAGTATGACATTGACAGGTTTTGCGTTCTCCAGCGCATGCCTGACCGACAGCAGATCGGGCTGGTTCATGGCATTCTTGCGCAGAAAGTCGGTGCTCTGACCCAGCAATTCCTCGGCACTGTAGCCGGACATGTCACACACTGCCTGATTGACGTAGACAATGGTCCGGCCCGGCTTACCGGCATTGGCAATGATGATGCCCTCGCTCACCGCTGCCAGTGCCCGCTCTCGCAACTGCGCGCTTTCTATCTGAGTTTGCAGTTCACTCAGATCCTGTGCAATGGTCACCAGCACCGGAGGCGACTGGTGCTC
Source organism: uncultured Granulosicoccus sp. (assembly GCA_947495035.1). Taxonomy (GTDB): domain Bacteria; phylum Pseudomonadota; class Gammaproteobacteria; order Granulosicoccales; family Granulosicoccaceae; genus Granulosicoccus. The sequence continues at coordinate 191,431 of CANLXI010000011.1, read as the reverse complement.
CATGAGTTGCATGCGCGCCCTGACCGGATAACCGGTTCCATCCTTGCGGGTGTGGCGGCATTCGCAATCGATGTGACTGCTGCTGCCCTGGAGCAGCGGCTGGATCATCTCGAGCATGCTCTGCTTCGTGTGGTGCGTGACAAACTGCCAGGGCATCATGGTGCTCAGTTCGTCGGCCGAGTATCCCAGGTTTTTCTGAGCGGCCCGATTGGTATTGATGATCTCGAGCGTGGACATGTCGCACACGATGACCTCATCAACCATGTCTTCAACCAGGCGGGACAGACGACGGTGCGTATCCTGTATCTCAGCCTGCTCCAGACAGGACAGCGCCAACGAGTCCAGCGTGGCGGCGATCTCTCCCAGTTCATTGCTGGAGGCAAGGTTGGTACGAGCCGTATAATCCCCTGCTGCGATGGCACGTGTCGTTCCAACGAGTTTTCGCAATGGTTTGACCACCACCTGATGCAGCAGGTACCAGAGCAGGCCCGCCACAACCGTCAGTAACAGAGCGACCAGCAAGGCCTGTGACCACAAGGTCACCAGCAATCGCTTGTAGGACTCCTCCAGATCGATGCTGATGGCCACATGACCTGCAACGGGCACCTCGCTCCCTGCCTGCCCGGCAGGCGCGGAAAAGGCGAATACGCCCAGCATCTGCCGTGCTCCGTCCGACTGACTCTGAACCCGGTTGGCAATACCGCCGGATTCTTCGATCAGCACTGCTGCGCGATGGAGTTCGCTGGACTCGAGCCGGCTACCTCGCAACTCGACATCGCTCGAGTACAGTATGGTGTTGGCCTCGTCGACCACGACAACCAGACTGACATCCGGCATATGGCGCATGGATTCCATTTCCGCGTCGAGCAGACCATCCTCTCCCAGGGCCAGCATTCGCTGGGTGATGTCGGTCAGACGAGGCCCCATGTAGGCCAGTCGCTGTTCCGACAACTGTCGAAACTGGGATTTCTGATAACTGTAGGAAATACTCAGATAGAAGCTGAGCAGAATGAAACCAGCTCCCAGAACCAGCAGCGGAATAACCGTATTCAGTGACCACTTGTCTTTCACAATCATCGCTCCCTGAAGCTGGACCACGGCAGTTCGGCAGGCACCATCTGTTCTCCAGAGCAATGGCGTCTCGGGATGTCATGGGGCCAGTATTCCACAACTGTCGGAACAACGGGTTCTCCCGGACCGGCCATCCGACCAGATCACACAGGCTGACAGTCCATGACGTCCTGCAAAGTCTTGCGCAAGTCCTCCATACGATAGGGCTTAGGAAGTACGTGCAGTTCGGTAACAGGCATTTCGTGCTGCTTGTCTGCCGAATCATTGAAACCGGAGGTCAGCAGTATGTGACAGTCCTGGCGGTGTTGGCGCACCCATTGCGCCACGTCGTAGCCGCTGATACCGCCTGGCATGACGACATCGGACAACACCACGTCCACCTCTGCCCCGGATTGGAGCAAACCGATGGCTTCCATTCCGTTTTCTGCCTCCAGAGTTTCGAACCCCAGAGCCTGTAGTTGCTGAACCGTCAATTGACGCACCATTTCCTTGTCTTCCACCACCAGAATCTTCAGACCAGTCAGACAACGCGCCGTCGCCTCGGCAGTCCGGGACAGGGGACGTGAACGACCAGCGCTCGCGACATGCCTGGGCAGATAGACGCTGACGGACGTCCCGACGCCTTCGGTGGATGACACCTTCACACAACCACCGGATTGTCTGGCGAAGCCGTATACCGAGGACAGGCCCAGACCACTGCCCTTGTCCTCCGACTTGGTCGTGAAGAACGGTTCGAACAATCTGTCCTGCGCCCATTCGCTGATGCCCGAGCCGTCATCCATGACACACAACCTGACGTACTGTCCGGTTTTCACGTCCAGCGGTTCAATGGCGTCATCAGCCTCCACGTCGACATTGGCTGTACGTATGATGATGGTGCCACCGTGAGGCATCGCATCGCGCGCATTGATCGTCAGGTTGATGACAGCTGTTTCTATTTCGCCCGGGTCCGTCAGGGTGTCCCACAACTCCGGAGCCAGTTCCTCGTTCAGTGAGATCGTCTCACCAATGGTTGGAGCCAACAGCGCCAGCGCATTGCCGATATGGTCATTCAGGTTCGTCACCACCGGCGCCAGCCGCTGACGGCTGGCAAATGACAGAAGCTTGCGAGTCAGATGAGCTCCCATATGAGCGGCATTCTCTGCGCCCTCTATCCTTGCCAGCCGGGCTTCATCACTGATACCCACCTTGAGCAGTTCCAGATTGCCGACGATCACGCTGAGCAGGTTGTTGAAATCGTGTGCCAGCCCGCCCGATAGATGTCCGATAGCCTTGATCTTCTGAGCCTGATGCAGTTTTTCTTCCGTCTCGAGTCGCTGCGTGACATCGCGATGAATGCCGATATAGTGAGTCAGCTCTCCAGAGGCGTTGAACACCGGTGATATGGATACATCGGCGACATAGGCACTACCATCCTTGCGGGTTGCATCCAGCTGAACCTGAGCGGAGCCGGCTCTCAACAGTGCTTCGTTCAATACGGTCAGACCAGGTTGATCCATGTTGTTTCTGCGAAGAATGTCGATATTGCTGCCCAGCAGTTCCTCCTCGCTGTATCCGGTCAACTCGGTGATTGCAGGATTGGCATAGACAATGAGCCGCTTGTCGATTCCGGCATCGGTAATGATGATACCTTCGCCTACCGCCGCCATGGCGCGCTCACGCAGACGCGCATTCTCCTCCTGCACCCTGAGTTCCGACAGGTCTCGCGAAATCGTGACCAGCACCGGGGGCGACTGATGCGCCATGTATTGTATTCTCGACCTGACTGGATAGAAGGAGCCATCCTTGCGGAAATGCATCGACTCGCAATCCCTGTGCGTCTGCAGGCCTGCAAGCAGAGGTTGGAGTGCTTCGCGAAAGCTCTCTTCCGAATGCCCGACGACAAAATCCCAGGGCCCCAGCCCCAATAGCTCCTCAGCGCTGTAGCCCAGATTGTTCTGGGCGGCCTTGTTGCAGTTGAGGACTTCAAGCGTTTCAGCGTCGTTGACATACACTTCATCAACCATGTCATCCACCAGATGGGACAGGCGCTTGTGCAGCTCCTGCAATTCGATCTGCTCCAGACAGGACACTGCCAGAGAGTCGAGACTGGCGGATATCTCGCCCAGCTCATTAGCTGACACCAGATTGCTGCGCGCGCTGAAATCACCGCCTGCAATGGCTCGGGTCGTCTGCACGATCCTTTGCAGTGGCAGCATCAGCATTCGATGCAGCACGTACCAGAGAAGACCCGCGACCGTTGCCAGCAGCACGGCAGTCACCAGCCCCTGCACCCACAACTCACGGGACAGAAGCAGATAGGAGCCCTCCAGATCGAGGCTGATGGCGACATGAGCAGCTGGCGAGAAATGGCTCGTGGAATCCGAATCGGCCGAAAGCAACGGGAAGATACCGATCAATTGCTGACTATCATCCATCCCGAACACGGATCGATCCGCGGCGGCATCATGCCCGACGGCTATCAGCGTCGCTGCCAACGCCAGGTCTGTAGACTGCAGGGGCAGGCCTTGCAGCCTTGCATCACTGGCATGCAGCACCTTGCCGATGTCATCGACGATGACAACGTGATCGATATCCTGCAGTCTGCGCAAGGACTGCAACTCCATGTCCAGAATGCCGAGTTCATTCAACTGCAACAGTCGCACTGCCATGTCCGCGGCATGAGGGCCGATGGATGCCAGCCGCTGCTCCGCCGATTGCCGATGCTGGCGCTTCTTGTGCTCATGAGAAATGAGCAGGTATACCGCCAGAAGCACCAACCCTGCACCCAGCACCAGAGTCGTTATCACGGTATTCAGTGACTTCTTGCTTCTCACGACCGATTCCCTCGACACGTAATCCGACCTGGACCTCAGGCAGATGCGGGCATCAGAAGATTCCCATACCTCACTCAACTGGCTGAAAAGTCATGATTTTCAGTACCCCACGAGCTGAAACAACAAGCATGACGAGTAGCTTGTCGGCAATGACGGCACGGGGGTCATGCATGATAGTGACAAAGTATAACCAATCCCGCCAATACGCCACGGACCAACAGGTGACACGCGATAGCCGAGGGAAGCCGGATACACTCTCCAGCGCGTGACGACTGCGCAAGGTAGCGAGCTTCGAGTCCCGGTTACGAGATGGAATGCCGTCGTTAGAACCTGACGCCGACCCTGCATGCACAATGACGCATTTGCTTGTACGATGCCTTTGAGGGTTACGGCATTTCGCCGTTCCCCATCACTGGAGACAGGCCATGAAAGTCATCACCCGCCTTCTAGCCACATCGGCTGTCGCCGTGGCCGGCACGGCACTCGCTCAGGTTCCACTCACCGACTCCAGCGTCATGTCGATACACGACGACATTCTGACTCTGGATACGCATATAGACATCGGAGCAGGCTACGGCACACCTGCACTGGACCCTGCGGTTCTGAATCGAGCTCAGGTCAATCTGCCTTCCATGCGCGCGGGAGGACTCGACGCCGGCTTTTTCATTGTCTACACACCACAAGGTGAACTGAACGACGAAGGTCATGCCGCAGCGGTGGAAGCTGCCGAGGAGAAGTATCGCGGCATTCTGCGAATGCTGCGCGCCAACACTGGCACCATCGGTCTTGCAAAGACTTCCGATGAGGTCGAAACCCTGAACGAAAAAGGCATGCTGGCCGCCCTGATCGGTATCGAGAACAGTTCGCCGCTCGGGAATACGCCTGAAGAGGTCAGGCAATCAGTTGCCATGTGGGCCGAGCGCGGCGCTCGCTACGCGTCCATCACACACTTCGGACACAACCAGTTCGGAGGCTCGTCCAACCCGTCATTGCAACGTGGTGATGGTGAGGACCCCGGACTCAGCGAACTCGGACGCGTGCTGATCGAAGCGCTCAACGATCACGGCATCATGGTGGATATCAGCCATGTCGGGCCGACAACAGCGGCCGATGCCATGGCCTTGTCCAGAGCCCCCATCATCGCCTCGCACTCGACCGTATACGCCGTTTACGCCAATGCGCGGGGACTGTCCGATGAACAGCTTGCTGCCATCCGCGACGACGGCGGTGTTGCCCATATCACCGCCTTTCGCTCCTATCTGGCAGCGGTGGACCCCAAGATCTCTGCGGCCATCGATGAACTGCGAGAAGAACTCGGGCTTGTCACTGGCGCTGATCGTCGCGCCGCGTCTCCGGAACAACTGACGCACTACACACGCGAAGTGGCCAGAATCCGCCAGGAGTTCGAAGACGTCACCCTGGAACAGTTCCTCGACCATGTCGATCATGCGGTCGAGGTTGCCGGCATCGATCACGTCGGCCTCTCCGGCGACTTTGACGGTGGCGGCGGCGTCGAGGGTTGGGACGGTGCAGCAGATTCGCCCAACGTCACGGCGGCCCTGTTGCAGCGCGGTTACTCCCGGGATGATCTGGCCAAGATGTGGGGAGGCAATCTGTTGCGTGTGCTGCGTGATGTACAGGCACAAGCAGAGAACTCATGAGCGAGTCCGGCTGACGACCGGCGGCAAGGCGCAGAGGCGGCAGTCAGGCCTCTGCGTCAGCGCTCACCGACGGCCGATCTGCCTTGCTTCATCGTGAAGCCCGACGAACAAACAGGAATTCTCCAGCTTCGTGACCGGCGTGGCGAATGGGTGCATAGCGAACATCGGCCCGCGACAGAATCTGCCTGAAGCGTTTCACTGATGCCTCTCGGATGGCGGCATACAGGCGGCTCACCGGGACGATATCCCCCGATGTATCCAGGGCATCGAGCAAGGCCGTGGTAAACGGTGACTCGCGTACTGCCTCCGTGTCCGTCGACCAGGATAGAGCTATACCGGACGACAACACGCTGCGCACTCTTGCCTGGACCATCTTCCGGTACCACAGGGTCTGTTCCTCATCCCCCTGCTCCTGCAACGGCACCGGCACAGCGGTGGAAGTCAGTGTCTCGGGGGCGCAGGCATCGGCGATCAGCAGGACGTTTCTGGCCGGCAGGGCGTCGATGATGCTGACCAGCGAAGGCAGGGACAACCAGGACTCGTTCCTGACAGGGTCCGCATCGCGCAGCAGCCAGTAGGAAGGCGCATAGGCCGATGCCGGTTTGCAATGCCCGGAATAATACAATACGAAGTTATCCTGTTCATCAAGCCTTGTCTGATACTCGCCCAATCGGGTCAGCAGTTCCGCCTTGCCAGGGTCGATCAACAACCGCGTACTGAACCCGAACTCCCTGGTCAGAAAGTGATCCACTCGCTGCGCATCCGCAGTGGCATGATGCAGAGGTCCGAATTGCTGATAGTCACCGACGCCGACTATCAAAGCGTGATAATCGCCAAAATCGATAGTCCGCGAAGTATCGAGCTGTGATCCAGGTGATCGCTCCTCGACGGTCGTCGAGGTGATGGATGCACTTGCCACAAACGGCTCGCGCAATTGGAACTTGCGTTGAAACTTTTCCTCTGCCGAGTCCTGCGCAACGATATCCAGAAAATCGCTGCCCTGGCGGTCATAGTTGAACACACCGTCACTGTCCCAGGGGTGGGTATTCTGGTTGATCTGCAGCCGCGATAGTGAATGGCTGGGCTGGATCTGACCGATCACCTGCTGATGCGAGGCATCAGGCAAATAGGCAATCAGCGCTCCATTGCGCAATATCTCGGTTCGCAGATTGACCAGCTCGATACGCAGGCCAGCGTAACTGACCTGGCTGACGGCATCGGCCATGGGAATGTCCTCGACCACCGTTGCCGTCAGCAGAGCCTGTCCGGTGATGCTCAGCTTCTGCTCGAGATGCTCGATTTCCTGCTCTCGCCGGGCCAGTTTTCCTTCCAGCTCGGCCAGCTTGCGTGCCGACTCGGCAGCACTGGCACCGAACTGCTGTTGCAGAGCATCCACTTCCTGTTGATGAAGCGCTGTTTGCTGTCGGTATCGCTGCTCCAGGAGTTGCACTTCTGCCTGCTGCGCATCCAGTCCGGCCTGAGCCTCCTCACGCCGTTGTTCCAGTTCCTGCAGCTGTCGAGCAAGATCCTGCTGCTCACGAATACTCTGCGCATCCTGCAAGGCGACGTCTTGCTGACGGCGCTGCAACTGATCGAGTTGTGCCAGAAGTGTCGCCTCACTGTCACGATACTGCGTCATTTGCCCTTGCAGCCTGTTCTCACTGTCTCGCGCCCTTGCCAGCTCTTCCGTGAGCTGTTCCACGCGTATCAGAGCATTCTTCAGAGGACGATCGTCAGTGATTGCCGCCTGACGCTGCCGAGCGAGCACTTTGCGTTGTTCATCAGCAGCCTGTTGCAGCTGGCGCAGACTCTGCTGCGAATGGCGTAATGCAGCTTGCTGCTCCTGATGGCTTTTCTCCATCTCGAGCAAGCGCTGACGCGCCTCATCAAGCTCGGCCTGCGTTCTGTCCAGGGTGGTCTTCTGCGATTTTCGAACAGCGAGATCGGCATGTGTCACGTACTCCAGCGTACCGCCGTCCAGACCTGCGGCTTCACGGTACAACTGCAGCGCCCGACTCACGTCCTTCTCCACACCCAGCCCTGTCTCGTACAGATACCCCAGATTGATGCGCGCCCTGTCGTGCCCCTGAGCGGCGGCCAGACCATACCAACGCGCGGCCTCGGCAAAGTCGGCCTCGACGCCCATGCCCTTTTCGAAGATCTCCCCCACATAGGTCTGCGCCTCGGGGTCATCGTCCTTGGCCGCCTGCAGCCAGACATTCAGGGAGGTACGGAAATCCGCACGGTCGTAGCGCACGAAGTCACCACCGCGTATGGCGCAGGTATTCGCTGTGGTTTTTACCGGGCGGTGAGGTTCCTGGTAGATTCGGCCCTTGCCCAATTGCCTGACACGACCCGGCAACAGACAGTCCACCGGGAGCAGTTCATTGACATCGGCCCCCGGAGGCAGCTCGATCACGGGCGGCGGTGTCGAACCGCAGGCTGACAACAGACACACCAGTACAAGACAGGTGAGTGGCGAAACGTTTCTGGCCATGATCACCGCATCCGCTATTCATGGGTCTGCCAGTATTGGACAAACTCGCCTTTTGTTCAATTGACCGGCCATGGCAATAAGCATAGGGTGGTGTTCTGTCAATGCACCTGAACGGCGTTTCTCCGTATTTCCACAGGGAAATGCATGCCAATCCGGCCAGGTCCATGATGTAGACAGCGAGGGAACTGCCATGCGAATCCCACTCATCGACGAGCCTTGTCATCACACTGGAGCGACACCGAGACCTGTCGGGAAGAATCAGATTCGGGCTCGCTGCGGCAACTTCTTGTCGATCTACCTGCCCCTTCTGTTGACAGTCTGGTGTCTGCCAGCAGCCATTGCGCAGGACGGATCCTCCTTCATCCTTCCCGCGGCACAGACTTTCCAGGTATCGAGTGAATCCCCCGACACCAGCCATTCATTCAGAATCATTGCCATCCAGTCGGACTCGGGAGGCTCGGAGGAACTGCTTTCTCTACATCTTTGCCAGGGTAGTTGTGTGACTTCCGATGGGCAATTGTCATCGGACAGCAATCTCGTGACGTCTTCATCGACGCTGGACACGGACAATGGCTCATGGTCCTTCATCGACACATGCGGTTCCATTGATGAATTCTGCTCGGCGGAAGTCACTTTCACGGCCCTGTCGCCCGGCACGGGCTCCGTGCAACTGGTTGCCGAGTACGAACGAGTCAACTTTACCACCGACAATGCAGAAATCTTCTATACCTCTGCTCTTTTGCAATCCACCACCGAAGAGACCGAGATCGTTCAGACCTTCGACGTCAGCACCGGTGTGTCCAGCAGTGCCGAAGGGTCCCGAGTCCCCATCTCCGTGACTCGCTCTGCCGATCCATGCTGCGAGGGCCTGGACTCTCTGACCCTGTCGCTGAGCATCGGCAGCTCCTCCAGCGCCACCGAGGGGGTGGACTTTGCATTCGTATCCGGCTCGCAACTGAGCTGGGACGTTGGCGAAACCGGGGTCAGGAATGCACTGATCGACATATTCGTCGACGACGAGAATGAAATCGCGGAAACGATTCTGGTCTTGCTCGATACCAGTTCCCTGCCCGCCAATGCCATCGTGCAGAACGGGCAGGTAGCCATCGAGATACTGGCAGATGACGCGCCACAGGAGCTGACATCGGCGGTGCTGGCGGGCGATGAACAGAACCTGGTGCCGGGGGATGAAGGTGATGATCTGGTACTGAGTGTGAGCGAGGGTGCGCTGGGACAACCTGCTGCCGGCGCTCGCGTGGAATGGAGCGTCATTCCGGAAGGCGCGGCCCTGCTCAACCAGACGGTCACGTTTACCGATGAGGACGGCATCAGCAGCAATTTCATCAGCGAGGTACTGGCGCGAGGCTTCATACAGGTATTTGCCACCGCCGACGTCGCCCCGATCATCGCCGCATCTCCTCCCACGGCAGAAAGCGCAATGGCAGCATCGTCGAACAATGCCGACAGGTCATCGACAGCCACGGCGAACAGCAAGATCGACCCACCGGCAGCACCTGATCTTGCCAGCAATGTCGTTCGTTTCATTGTTCGCTCGGGCTTTCTGACAGGCACGGGGCTCACAAAGAACCAATCCAGCACGGGTGGAGCACTGGACAACGCCTGCGCCGAGCTGGATCGCCTGCAGGCTGTGGACGAAGACCTGACGGAAGCCCAGATCGATCTGGATGCAACCTGTGACGATCTGAATGATGAAGTGGGTGAGGCCGGTCTGGCAGGAGCCATCAACCGACTGATGCCGGAAGAGGCCTTTGCCATGGCCGACTCCAGCGTGGAGATGTCCGATATCCAGGTAACCAATGTCTACAACCGGATCAACGCCCTGCGCGGCGGTGCCGGTGGCGGCGTGGATCTGTCCGGCTTCAGCCTGAACTATCAGGATCAGTATATACCCGGCGCTGTATTCAATGCGGTACAGAGAACACTGGCAGCCAGCGACGTCGAGAACAGTCTGCCCGGCGGCACGCCACGGCTTGGCGTATTCGTCAATGGCAGACTGTCGGTTGGCGAGACCGAGAGAACCAATCAACAGAAAGGGGCCGATTTCAGCACACAAGGCATCACCCTGGGAGCTGACTACCGGCTCTCCACACGTCTGGTACTGGGCGGCAGTATCGGTTACGCCTCTTCGCAGACCGACTTCACTTCGGACAGTGACAGCCTGGATGTCGAGGGCATTTTCCTGACCCTGTTCGGCACCTGGTACCATCGCGATCTGGCCTATGTGGACCTTGTACTGCAATCCGGGGACAACAGCTACGACAGCGTCAGACGGATCAACCTGCCAGGCCGACCGACCCTGTTTGCCAATGGCAGCACCGATGCCCGCCTGACCTCACTGACCATCGGGCTTGGCAAACAGTTTCAGCGAGAGCAATGGGAATTCGGTCCCTATCTACGGGCAACGGCCACATCCGCCGATGTGGATGGCTACACGGAAACCACCGCCAGCCAGAGCCGGGGCTTTGGCTCGGTTCTGAGCATCGGCTCGCATTCGATCAAGTCCACCACGGTATCGGCCGGCGTGCAGGTATCGACATCGGTCAGCACGTCCCGCGTGGTACTGGTACCTCAACTGTGGGTAGAGGGCGAGTTCGAGAATGAAAGCGACAAGGACGACATCAGCGCCCGCTTTGTGCACGACCCGACAGGTACTGTCTTCAGTATCGAAGGCAATGAACGAGACGCCTCCTACGTCAACTACGGGCTGGGTACCAGCATATTCTGGCCCGGCTTTCGCAGCCTGTTTGTCTTCTACGAATCCCAGCTGGCGCATGACTACACCACGCAATACTGGTTGAAGTTTGGCGCGCGTTTCAACTTCTGATGCGCTCGACCCACCCCGGCCCCTAGCCTCGAGTCTGCCCATGTCCACTCAGGAAATCGATGACACCGCAGATGCCGACAACCGAGGCGTGCTGCGCCGCGCCCTGGGCAGTGCCTCCTTTGTCGAGAAGGCCGGACTGCTGTTGCTGACCGCCTTGCTGTCCGGTGTGCTGATCCCCCTGTGCTTCATGTATCTGGAGGCTCGTTCTGCAACTCGGGAAAGAATACAGGCGCAACAGGCCAGTGAACGGGCCAGGCAACTGGAAGCCGACCGGGAGCGCGACAAGGCCATACTCGAAGCCCAGTCGGAGATGCTGATGCAGTTCTCCGATGTGCTCATGACCTACGAGACTCTGGCACTGGACGTGTCGTGGTATGGCACCCCCAATATCGACAATGAGCAGATGCTGAACCTTGCCTATCAGCGTTACAGCGAGCAGACACCCGAACTGCTGACCCGTTGGCGACTTCAGGCCAGTCGTGCCTCCATTCTCGTCGACCCCGAAATAGCACAGAAAATGTCGTTGTTTCTGCTGGATGTGATGGCGGAGCAGGATCTCAATCTCAACCGACTCTACAGTCAGGGCGCTGCCCCACCGGACTGGCAACAACAACACGAGATCAGCAATGCCATGTTGCATCGTGCCAACGATCTGTTCAAGGAACTGGCAAAGGATATCGGCATTACTCGGGAGAGCCTGTTGCAATAGCACCGTGCATGATGATTGCCCTACTGGCGAGCTTGCCCGGAAGATTTCGCCCGCTAGACATGTCTGCTACTCCGCTTTTTCTCGGCTGGCACGGGATACATTGAAGGTCCGGACATGAACAGGAGCCTCATTCAGGGCCCGAGGCACGCCTCCACCGCGAGAGCGACTGGACGGCTCTTCCACGCCTGCGCTCACGGTTCTGGCAATACGCCTGGTCAGATCGCGAGTCGCCGTCAGACTGGAGACAGCCTGCGCCCAGAACGGTGCCCCCAGGCCCACGAGCAGACCGCCGACAATCAGCCACAGACTGTTGGCGAATGAGGGAATCGTGATCACCCCGATCAATGGCAGGCTGTAGCGACAGAATCCGCTCACCCGATCGACTGCAGATGCCGAAGAACCCGTTGAGCCTTCGCCTGTCTGCTCGCTGAAACAAACGGCGATCCCTGCCTCGGCATCCGGCCATCCCAGCGGAATTCCCGACGCGGCCAGCTCGCGGGTCGTGACCCGAGTCGCCGCCATCTCCTGCCGCAGCGCATCGAACGCGTCGCTGAGCTGGCTGGTCTGTGCATCCGTCATATTGCCACCCTCAGTGATGCCTTGCAGCTGTTGCTTCAGCTCAGCATATTCGTTCTGCGAGTCTACCGCCTTGTCAGCGACACTCTGGGCGATTGCAGGATTGCTGAAATAGGTGACAGCAATCTCGTAAGGATGCACATAGAACAACCAGACAACGACGAAAGCCACGCCGACCGAGAACACTCTGGCACGCCTGCCGAAATAGGTGCCGACCTCATGCCCGAAAGCCTCGTACTTCTGGGCAATATCCTGTAGAACGTCATCGGTGAAGTGCTCGGCCGCACCGACGATACGACTGTCGGCCAGTTTCTGGGTAAAGACCTCCACGGGAATGTCCGTCATGGACCTTGAATCAACGAGCCAGCCCAGGAGTGTGCCCATACGACCTTGACGTGACGTGTCTGCCGGATAGGCAATGGCCCGATTCTCCATGATGATCTCTGCAAACCTGCCGGGATTCATCGTTTGGGCCTGCCGACTGTCGAGATGGGGTTCGATGGCGCGGGTATACAGGTTCTCCAGCATCAACTGCATGCCCTTGCCCCGCATTCTGAACACCCGATGTATCAGCTCGACGAAGGTCGACACGATGACGGCGAAAATGAGCATTGTCGTAGCGAATGCGATGATTGCGGTAAGCCATTGCATGGCAGTCTCCTGTGGTCCACCACTGAGCGCGACAAGCACCTGGTAGTCATGGGATCTCTTCAATTGCTGATGCCATTATCCCTGCCGCTACCCGTCACCCCAACGCCCCATGGCTATCTTTCGGATAGTCAGCAGTCGGATTGACTCACTCGACATCTCGGTGGAACTGCAAGCACGGACATGCCCCCGCAAGTTCTTGTGATGATTCGAACTCCAGGTTGCGCATCGGCTAGCGCCCGATGATCTCTTCGGCCAGTCCTTTCCAGAGCAAGCGCGTGGAGCACCGTACCAGGTAGCGTGGACGACAGCACCATCGAGATCAGGAACTCGAAGTTCGATCATCAAAGAGGCCATCGAGAAATCTGTCCTCTACCAGGCTCCACCGCAAATCCGCCGACCGGTCTTCCTGGCGAGTCATCTCGATACCGGTTCGATCGTAACGGGCATCCGGCCAGAAATGATGAACTCTCTCCAGAAACTCGTCCGGGAACAGACTGACCATCTCCCTGGACTTTTCCCCCAGATTGTCAGGCATGAAACTGTTGTTTACCAGTTCGAACCAGGTCCGCTGGTAGTAGGCAATGGATGAGTGCTTGAGATAGGATTCCGTTGGAAAATAGAGCTTGAGCCTGGACAGAAAATCGGCAGCTTCACGACACGAATCCGGTACCACGGATCGAATGGACCTGGCGAGTCTCAACGATTCCACCATCGGCATGACCAGATGTATGTGCCTGACATGGCGCAGCTCATCGATCGCTCTGGTCCCGAGTCGCGTCATCCAGGCGACGAAGACCAATGCTCCGGCAAGCTCGAAGGTCAAGTCGATCTTTCCCGAGCCTTTGGCCGGAGCGGGATGCCGACGATCCAATATGTCGTTCAATCTGGCGAACACCAGTTCGAGCGGCCCGTTCGCCTTGGCAACGCACTCGGCATCACGATCCATCTGCGCCCACAGGGGGACGCCTATGGCCCTGACTGCCAACTCGATCAGATCGTCCCTTTCATCGGATGGCTCAGGTATCTGCTTGATGGCTTCCTGCATGCACGCGCCTATGGAAATCGCGAAGGCATTGGCCAGTTCCGCACTCCAGATGAAAGTCAGTGGGTAGATATTGCGGTCTCGCAATCGGCGCTTGAGCGAGGACACACGGTGCATCGCATCCTTGGTACTGCCCGAGTCACCGATGATACGAAGGTAGATATGCTCAGGTGGTTTCTTGCCTACCGATGCAAGCGTGTTGCTGTATCGCCTGTCAAGATAGTTCAAGGTATTCTTCAGACTGGTACGCGAATCCGGATAACTGCCGTTCTGCACGAACTTGCCACGTTCCATGTGCACATAATGCCCCAGTACGGTTTTTCTCGATGGGGCAACTTCCAGTCCATCCTTGCCTTGTGGCGACTCGTCGCCCGAATTTCTTCGTTGCGAGACACTGCCACCGGCCAGATAGCCGAACCGTCTGCCCTGTGAACCGACGGAGTGCTCGAACGACAATGGCGTGGGTACGGCAAGCCGCAGGACCCAGGCATCGATGACATTGTCGGCCCAGTCTTCATAGCGCCATAATGCGATGCCGGGACACGTTCTCGTTTGCCCGTCGAGACTGAAAGGTCCGTACCAGTCAGGCCCCCAGCTATTGAGTACCAGAAAACCGTCCTGGTTATACCCGATGATCACGAACGCATGCGCGCCAGTCTCATCCGCTCGCTTGATGATCCCGCTGCTGACGCTCAGGGGTGGCTTCTGCCACCCGGAATGCAGCATGGCCGAGACAAGGATGGCACCGGACTCGGCCAGTGCCCCGTGATAATCACTCAGGAAATGGCGCAATCGATAGTAGGCACCCAGTGATATCTGTTTTGCACTCTTTGCTCGCTCGACTGTCAGGTAATTCACCCGGTCATTGTCGTCCCAGTCTTTCCTGAGACAGACACCGTTGTGATAGAACCCTTTCAAGGTCGAGCGTATCGAGTATCGATGACTGCCCGACCCGGTACAGCGCGCGCTGATCAATCGCCCCATCTCGAACAGCATGCGAGCACTGACTGGTTGAAACTCCCACGGTTCGGGGTGCACTGATCGAGCCGACGTACCAGCCTGCTGTGACCGGGCAGCTCTGTTCAACAGCATGGTCGCACGCTGGATGTCGATGATCGCCGCCAGCGCGAAGCCAGTGCAATACTCGGTATCGGCCTGGTTCCCGACTGCAATCCGGGGACTATCGGTGTCAAGCAGCAATTGCTCGGGGAACAGCTCTGGTTCCAGCGAAACCAGCGCAGGGCTGTACATCATGTCCCGAATGTCAGTGGTATCCGAGATCAGGTCCTTGTCGATACCCAGCATGGATCGGGTTGTCATTGGCGAGGCAACCGGCGCTAGGGCGGTGCAATGCTGACGCCCGACAGGAATGGCGTGAATTTCATGCGGGTGGGGCATTCAAGACCCGGATGCTGGCGACTGTCACCTTCGAAGTGTTTTTCGACCTCCAGCAGAAAGTCATGATTGCTGATCGGTGTTCTGATTGAACGAATGGCAGCCAGAGCGGCAGTCGTGAACTTGCCGTTGCCTCCATGCTCGTAGGCGTACTCCGCATCCCCCGCCGCTGCAAATTTCACGTGTCTCATCGACTCAATGGATTTGTTGGCGGACTTGACGCCATCCGTATGCATGCGCTCCCGGTGCATGCGCATCATGTCAGCACTCGGAATGACGATTCTCGGTACGGCTCCCGGAGGGTGTGGTGCGCGCGTATTCGATTTCGAATGACAGCAATCCATGAAGACGTGGATGGCCGACCGTCCGCCCTGCAGCAGTTCCCAAAGCTCATCATCGCTCAGGAAGTACTTGTCCCTGCAATCGAAAGGAACCAGAGCTTCATCCATGAAGTCCTCTTCATCCGAATTCAGGTCCTCGAACTGCACACCATGCCCCGCATACTGGATGACGACGATGTCCTCACTTTTTGCGTCGCGGACAAGCTGCCCGATGGCCTGTTTCATACCGGACAGACTCGCATCCTTCTCCAGCAGATACTCGACCTCGAAGTCGTATTCCTCGAGCAGCTCTCCCCAGTTCCTGGCGTCATTGACACAGCCTTTCAATGGCGTGATGTTACCCTGATAGCCATCGATTCCAATGCAGATTGCCTTGCGCTTTCCCATCGGCACCTGGTGTGGCATCGGATTGGGGTCAAGCGGCTTGTGGGTCTCCGGCGCAGCGGCAACGCCATATCCAACTTGGCCGCCTCTGACCAGATTGACCACCTCGTGGTCCAGGCGGTTGTCCAGCTTCCTGAACAGCCGACCGTCACCGCGCGTGGCGGCTGATCTTGAGGGAAACGGCGGGACGCTACTGGCATCAGTGATTCTTCTGAGAGACATGGCTACGGTGCGCATCGTGTCGTAGTCTCGCGCGAAGCCACCATGTGTACGGGCATTGGAACGCAATTGTTCCTCTTCGGCACCAGAGGGCGCAACGATCAATCGGGTATCCACGTTCCTTTCACCGCTCAGGCCCAGTAGTTGTCTCAAGTATTCATCGGCCAGAATGTACTTCTCCATGCCCAGAATCGGGGTTCCCGCATCCTTCTCGAAGCCATTGCTGACCAGATGCAGAAGCGACTTGCCATAGAACGGGACGGTCGGATCGGCAGCCTCTGTTTCACGGTCCAGACACATCAGATTGATTCTGCCGATCCTGCCCTCCGTCAGCGGCTTCTTGATCTTTGACAGGAACAGATCGATAGTACAAGCCGGAGCCATGAAGGTGACATCATCAAACCACAGGGACTTGTCCGACCCTTGCGTGCAGGCATTGACAAAGCAGGAATGAAAAATGGCACCCGCACTGTGACCTACGGCACTGAACAGGATAGGGCCCTCGCTCTGGTCGTCGGGTTTCGGAAAATCAGCTGTCAGCCGCTCCTGCAGGGACATCAGCTTGCCAGCCAGCTGTGCTGCTCCGCCACCCTCTTCGAGACTGGAGGCGCGCTGGGCGGACAGTTTCATGATGGTCCAGAAATCACGTCCGACCGTGTTGACGAATTTCTCCACCGCAGCATCGCGTACTCTTGAAAGCCCGCTTTGCAGATCCTCCACAAAGCCTCTCTCCGCGCCTCCCCTGCCGGCATACTCCTCCAACAGCTGCATCACGGTCTCAAGCACGCCGGTCTCCCAGACAAAGAAGATCGGGTAGACCCCCTGCTGCAGCCACCACTGATGATACTCATAAGCGAAGAGCAGCGAATCCTCTTCGCTGTTGATGCCTCCGTGTGCATAGAGCATCACCCGAGGTACTGTCGACTCGTCACCATCACTGAGCTGTTTGCGAACCCAGGCTTCCAGTGAGTCGATCAGGGCATCCAGATCCTCCGGCAAGGTGATCATCTTGCCATCATCGGACAATTGACCCTGTTCGAGATTGACCACGTAGGGTTTCAACTGCCGGATCATTGCCTGATTCAACGAAGCGCTCTTGCCACCTCTTTCACTACCCGCCCCGATGTCCCGCATCGAGACACCTGTCCCACGACTCATTCTGGCAATATCGTCGATACTCATGTCGGACTCGGGTAGCTCTGCCAGCAACTCGCTATCGCTGAGCGAGCGCGTACGCGTATCCTCGGCAGGATCAAGCAGACTGTGCAGCAACGCCAGGTCAGCGCCAATCGAGCTTGCCCCGCCCGCTTTCCGGCGTTTCGGCGCATCCTTGCCATTGAGCCTCTTGCCCAGTTCCTCTACCCATGCCCTCTTGTCCAGAGCCGTACCCGGGCAGGATTTCGCGCTCATGTCACTATGAAATCGCAAGGACGTGGAGGGTAACAACTCGAACGTCCGCATGACGGCTTCGACGACGTCCAGGGTGGCATTACGCTGTTTGTCCGACAGGACTTCCGCCACTACATCGAATTGTCCGATCATCTCGATCATCAGTGGACCTGATGCATACGATCCGTTGTGACCCCTGGCACTGGCGGGCGGTCGGTCGAAGGGCCTGCCCAGCCAGATCCGCCCAACCGGATCCACGGTGACGTGCTGCGCCATGGCACTCCAGCCCTTGACGGCCGTGTGGTAACGCCACATGCGTCTGCACAGCTCCTGACCGGCAGCCTCGTCACTACCCAGGGAATCTGCCAGACTGTCGAACAAGGCAATGTTCGGCATGTGGGTGTGATGCAGATGCACACTGTCGATTCGACGACTCCCATGCAGGCTGAACCATTCGAACAGTTCGCTCGATGATTCAGCGTGGACCCACTTGAATGTCGGAGTGCTCATGATTCCTCCTTCCTGAAGTGTTCAGCCTGTGACGCGACGTTGCCGCCATCGTCGTTCGCGAGTTGATCAATCCATCGGCGCCAGAATTCCGACGGCTGTCAACCGCGCCCGCATGGCGTCTCGACGGACGGCCATGTCTGTTTTCCTGTCGATTCCTGCTGGGTCTCCCAATGGGAAAAGCCTTCCTGACAAGAACCGATCATACATCTCCTGGTGAAATACCCGAACCATACTTTCGACTACCACAGACCGAACAGTGTGGCCAATTCAGGTCCAGAGTTGTATAAAATCAATAGAGCAGGGAAAGTCAATGATGTCAACGACGGTCGCCAGCAGTCGGAATGTGCATTCTGTTTCGCTGAACTGTCGGCCAGTAGTATCCGGTACCCGGCGGCCACGCTGCGCAGAGGGATTCAATTGGCGCAGGTATTCGGACCAGGCAATAGTTGACCTGTCAACGTCGACAATGGTGATCAGAGGATGAGCCACATGAGCATGTCACACACTACCCGGAAAACCGCACTCGTCACTGGCGCCTCTTCCGGCATGGGCAAGGTCATCGCACAGCAATTGCTCGACGATGGCTTGTCAGTCGTTGTCGCTGCACGTCGAACTGAAAGAATGCAGGATCTGGTGACTTCAGGTGCTGTTGCTGTCGAACTGGATGTATCGAATGAGGAGAGTCTGATCGCCGCGGTTGACTACATCGAGAAGACGCTTGGCAATGTGGACACATTGGTCAACAATGCCGGATTCGGTCTCTATGGCGCCGTGGAAGACATACCGCTTGACGAGGCACGCTACCAGTTCGAGGTCAATCTGTTCGGTCTGGCACGACTGACTCAGTTGCTGCTGCCCGCCATGCGCGAACAGCGCTCTGGCAGGATTGTCAACATATCCTCCATGGGTGGCAGGATGTACACGCCATTGGGCGCCTGGTATCACGCTTCGAAGCACGCGCTGGAAGGGTTCTCCGATTGCCTGAGATTGGAACTGGCCCCCTTTGGCATCGACGTGATCATCGTTGAACCAGGCATCATCCAGACCGCCTTTGGTGATGTGGTCAGCGGCCCGATGGAAAGATTCTCCGGTAGCGGTGCCTACTCAACGATGGCAGCCCGTGTTGCCGAGGGTACAGCCAAGGCTTACGGGAAACGTGGTGGTGCATCATCTCCACAGCTGATCGCCAACGTTGTCTCCAAGGCAGTCACGGCCCGCAGACCACGGACGCGATACGTTGCGGGAAAATATGCCAGCCTGATGATATTCATCAGAAAATGGTTCGGAGATCGGATTTTCGACAGAATCGTGCTGAGCATGGTCAAGTGATACTGGCGCCAGGCTTGCAGCGCAGATCTGAAATCATTCAATCCCGGGGGCTTGCATGCGCCAGATCTTCCAGAATCGAATCGGCAGCCTTTTCCGCAATCATGTAGACCGCACTGACCAGAAAATAGCCGGGTATTCTGGAGAAAATGGACGCGTCCACGATACGCAGCCCGTTTATCCCATGCACCTTGAATCGACTATCGACAACGCCACCTTGCGTCAGTGCTTGCATGGCACAGGTACCGCAAGCGTGATGCCCCCACACATTGTTCTCCACGAATGAGGCAAGGCCTTCTTCGGTGGACACCGTCCGCCCCGGACAGACTTCCCTGAATATGCGCGTCGGCATGCAGTCCGCCACCTTGCGTACGAATCGTATTCCCTTGACGACCGCATCGAGGTCATCTTCCCAGCCATCATCTCCCTCACGAAAATACCGAAACCGGATATCCAGAGGAGCGCCCGGATCAGGCGAGCGCAAGCGGACAGTCCCTGCCTTGTTACGCGTATAGGCTTTCAGAATGGTCCAGGACAGAAAGTTCTTCTCATGAATTCGCCTGGAATAGCCTTGGTAATAGCCCTGAAAATCCACCAGTGTGGAAAAACAGAACAGATCCGGCACCAGCAACTCAGGCCTGGACTTGAGCATGACGGCGAAGATCACGCCGTTACTCTTGTATGGACCGAGACGCCAGTGTTTCCACTTCTTGTAAGCGCGATCCGAGGTCGTGTATTCGACGCCTCGCAACGCTTTCCACGGTTCGGACATCTCGTTGCAGACACTGATTTCATACCTGTCCTGGAGGTTTTCGCCGACTCCGGGAAGGTCCAGCAGCGGCTCGATGCCTACCGCCTTCAGATGATGTTCGGGACCGATGCCAGAGACCATCAACAGCTGTGGCGTGCGAAACGCACCCGCACACAACACGATTTCGGTCGCCTGAGCGCGCTGGATCCTGCCTGACCTTTCGTAAATGACTGCCCGGGCTCGTCCGTCGACTATTTCGACCTTGCTCACTGTTGCACCCGTTTCCAGCGTGATATCGGTGGTGTGATCACCCATGGCGTCGAGCAGTCGTTCGCGCGCGCCCGTGCGCCTGTGCCTGTGCGTGGACATCGGAGTCAGGCGCACACCGGAGGCATTGGCATTCCAGTGACGCCGCTGGTTGGGATCCAGAGCCGTGGTTTCGAAATCCAGACCCTCACCCTGATAGCTGTCGGATGCGCCACCAATCGATTTGAGGATGTCGCGACGCAACAATCGATCTCGAATGACCTGCAAGGGCATGGCATACTCGGTTTGCAGCCAGCCCGACCAGCCATGGCCGGTCGGGTTCCAGCCGGTCAGTTTCGCCAACCATCGCCACAGAAAGAATCGGTATCGACAGCGTTCGATTCGTTCCCAGTATTTCTGCATGGCGGACGCAGACCAGGAGTCATCGCCCGTGGTTTGCGCGATATGATTCCAGTCCATGTCATTGGGTTTGATGAGCACCATTGCATGATGCGCCGAACAACCTCCAAGGCCCTTGGCTCGCGGATACAGTACGCCGTCCCTCTGCGGATCGTATTTCCAGTCTCTGCCTTGTTGCTCGGTGTCACAGTAGTGTTTCACCCACTCATCATCACGAAAATCGGCATTTTCGGACATGAAGGCATTGAAGGCGGGAACCTGGTATTCGTCTGCCAGAGGTCGATCACTGCTCGCAGAGTCGGCCTTGGGATCCATTGGGTCTTGCCCGGCCTCCAGAACCAGAACACGCCTGCCCCCTTCGCCCAGCCGCGCAGCAAGCACCCCACCAGCGGCTCCTGCCCCTACAACGATGACATCATAGTGATCTGACATTGTCATGTCGCTGTCTGCCTAGAAATGCTTGAGGTATGAGATCAGAGCCTCCTTGTCGGCATCGCTCAGCCTGGACCCGAATTCGTGCCCCTTGTTGACGACATAGTCCGGGCACTTTGACAAACCGACCAGTGTGTCCACCGTCCGGTGCTTCTTCAGTACCTCACTGGCATGCTGCTGTATGGCAGGGTCAGCCAGTTGTTCCACGGAACAGGTGCCACCCAGGTCCCGGAATGTCCCGAGCAAGGCAGGAGCAGCCTTGGCGATCTTCCAGGCATGGGCCAGTAACGAGGTGTCCGAGTCGTTGTCGGGCAACAGCTCGGTGTTGAGCAACGCATTGATGGGGAAGTCTGCCGGGAATGGTCCGATCTCCACGGCACCTCCCGGCTTGACGGCCCAGGGGGCAATTCTGCTGAGCACGCCGGAGAATCGCTGGACGATCTCGGGAGAGAAACCTTCGGGAATGATCAGACAGGACGGCGCGGATGTTCGATACAGATAACCCGGGACCTCGGATACCGTGTGCTCATCCTTCCTGCGCGCCTCTGGTGACAGCATCAGACGCATGCTTTTCTCGAAATTGGCTACCCGATTCTCGACGCAGGGCATATAGGGATTATCCGCATCAATGGACGGGCAGGATGATGTCCGGGTTCCATGACCGTAGTCCCCAACGGAAGCCGGCAAGCCTGCCGTGCTGCCATCGACGCTGGAGGGCTCTGCCGCCGCGGTCTCGGGCACGTCGTCGACAGCCTCATAATATGTCGATGGGTAATGATGTTTCTCCATGCCAACGGCATTGTTCAACAGGTAAGGTGCAGAGGTCCACAGACTGACCAGTGACGCAGGACGCAAGTATCCGCGACCATTGCCAGCGGCCTGAAAACTGGACGGCGCACCCGACACCGGATGTTCGACGGTCACGGGCCCTGCCGGTGGCAAAGTCTTGTAGCTATCCGAAGTGAAGTTGTCCCAGATGTCACCCCGCAAACCGTTGGATGCAATGGGACTGCAGGCGTTGACACCCAGGACATCCATGGGCACCCGACGTTCATTCGACAGATAGTTCCCGTCCAGAAAATCATCCGCCTTGACCAGTTCGCTCATCTGCGATCGGAAACTGTCGGATTGTGTCCAGGCCCAGTATCGATCCCAGCATTCGCGATAGCGCGCACCACTTCCACCCCCTTCACAGAAATCCATGTCAACGCCAAAGGCAGGTTCTGGCGTGGGTTGCCTGGCTGTGCTCGTATGACAGGCAGCGCAGTTTTCGGCGAAGAGCTCTTTGCCGCGATCCACGGTTGCATCGGTCTGCGCCAGCAGGCGCGCACCACCGGGGGCATCAGCGAGCTTGTCGGCTCGTCCTGTCACCAGAAAGTAGATGGCCGTGTCGGGCGACTGGTCCTCCGTTGCTCGCCAGTAGCTGGAACTCTTCTTCGCATCGGCAATCCTGATGGGAGAGATCTTCTGACCGCCCAGGAAGGGGCGAAAGTGCAGCAGCCATTCTTCGCTGAATGTGCCGATATTCAGGTAGACGCGGTTGAGTGCTCCCAGTGTTCCAACACTGTCAGCACCATCCTTCAACACGCGCATGGACGCGACATCGCCTGTCACCGGATCGTAAAGCGAAGACAAGGCCTCTGTCTGTGGGTAATCCTGAAACTGAACATTGTCCATCTCACCGTCCTTCACTTGCTCCTTGCCGGTTCCCATGGCTTGCAGCAAGCGCGCTCGGGTCTCGTACACCGCATTCATCGAGCGCGGATTGTTCATGTAGTCGGTTGACACCAACGACGTATCCAGCGTTCCCATCGGGTTGGAGTGAAACAGCTGATACAAGAAGTTGCGTTCGTTCTTCGCCGGCGTCGTGGCATCCGGTCGCGGTTCGGTATCCCAGAAGAATATGCGGTCTACCCAGTAGTATTGCGCTCCGGGGTTGGACGTCATGTTTGCAAAGTCCGGCTCTTCCACATCCT
Source organism: uncultured Granulosicoccus sp. (assembly GCA_947495035.1). Classification (GTDB taxonomy): domain Bacteria; phylum Pseudomonadota; class Gammaproteobacteria; order Granulosicoccales; family Granulosicoccaceae; genus Granulosicoccus. The sequence continues at coordinate 168,174 of CANLXI010000011.1, read as the reverse complement.
TCGGCGGTTTGATCGGGTTCGGTCCGACATGACAGAATCCGCACGACATGCCAACACGATACGGGCGAACCAGATCGGCATCATTGTAGTAGGACTCATCTTCGTAGAAGCGCACCGGATCCCACCTGGCCTGAGCGGCCTCGTCGAAGTCCGGGTTCGTGAACAGGCGCAGCCCCATGATCCCCGTTGACTCTCCATAATAGGAGCCGACAGGCACGTTCTTGCCACGCGCTCCGATTTCGACACCCGGGTAGCTCTCAGGGTCGGCAAAGGGGTCGGGGTCGCAGTCTGCCGAACGGGTATCGAGCCACAGACCGAACCGTTCAGGATCAGCTTCCGTTGCCTGCTCATGACAGGGCTCGTTGATCAGTCCCAACCAGCGAAACCGGTTGAAGCGTCCATAGGCCTGACTCGGGTGGCTTGACATCAATTTCAGGAGATCGAACGCACCAAGGGTATTGGCAGCTGCCCAGTTCCAGAAACGATCATTACCGCCAGTCCAGACGAGCCACATGTTCTGACCGCGGATGGCCGCAAGCCGCACCTCTTCCGGTTCAAGACCCGTATCGTCCGCAACCTGAAGCACCTCGACGGGATAATCCTCGCCGTCCCCGGGTTTTGCCAACAGCCCCTTGTCGACAGACACGAAATAGTCATCCTGCGCACCGCTCAGGGTCTCGGCAGTTCGCCCTGCCTGCCTGGCTTCATCCTCGACCGCACCGAATTGATCAGACGGTGGCAACACCAGGGCGCGAACGACCAGGACCCCTGCGATTGCCGCGATGACGAACAGAGCTGCAGCAACGATGACCAGTCTCTTGACAATCCGGCCGACTCGCTTTCCCAGGTAAACCGTATCCATAGTGCGCGCCTCACAGTGTTTTCAGGTATGCCAATAGCGCTTCCTTCTGCACTTCATCGAGATCAGTACCCCAGACGTGACCCGTATTGGCATTGCCGATGACGGTCGTGTCGACGCGTATGGTGTAGCGATAGGGGTCAGCTCCCTCTGCGCTGACAAAGCCGCCGTTCTCGGCATCGACCAGATCGGAACCGCGCCAGAACGTGGTGGGCCGCTCCGCTGGCCTGGTCAGCAGGTGACGAAGGTTCGGTACAGATCCGTTATGCAAGTAGGGTCCGCGCAACCAGAGTCCCTTCAGATCAACAGCCAGATAGCCGTCGGTTTTCTGAAAATACTGTAGTCCCCAGTCATGGTCATCTTCGTAATCGGAGTAGCGTTCCTTCGCCTCTCTGGTCCACATGTCCAGTCGGTGACGATCGGTTCCGAGTTCGGCGATCGGAATCGGCATCCGGTATCGCTCGCCCTTGACGTCATGGCAGCTGGCACAGTCCTGTTCGTATATCCGCGCACCTTGCGCCACAGCCTCGGCATCCACGTAGAACTTGCTGGACGGATCCAGACGTGAGGAAAACGGTGAGTCAGGCGGCTGCACCAGATTCACGAAATCTTCGATGGCCGCCAGATTCCTCGCTACCACGGGATAGGATCGGTACGTCAAGCCATCGCCGATGGCACCGGACATCACGGTCTCGTGAACATCCGTTGAAAGCCCATCCCAGTGCACGGCAAAGCGTCGCTGCTCGGTGGCCGCAGCCGATTGCAGGTCCCACAGCGGCATGATGTCGGAATTGCCGATGGTTCCATCATCCGACATTTTCAGGTTGGCGAATTTGACCGGATTGAACGGATCGATTCGACCGGGTCCCCAATCAGGGCGGTTGTCAGTCCATTTGAACTGCGCGGCCTGCTTCTTCAAGGCGGCGCGGGTGCCCGGTATCAACACGAAACGATAGAGCAGCCGTTCCCACAGCGGCATGTCATAGCGTGCCTTTATCGCCTCCATGATCAGTGAGGACTTGAATCGCTCATCCTGACCCGCTGCCACGAGAAAACGCAAGAAGCCCTGTACATTGACTCTTGTACCGGGACCCGCATTGACGATGGTTTCCGGATCCTCCAGGTCGAGACGATAGGTTCCCTGATGACAGAAAGCACAATTGGGGGCAACGCGCGGAATCACACCCACTGTGCGTTGAGAAAATCCGACGGGTAGCTGGGCACCGGGCTCCCAGGCGACACCAATGGCAGAAAAGCCCCGCTGATTTCCGGGAAGAAGATCTGGAACGACTGCAGGGAGCACTCGCCAGATCCAGTACGGCAATCCCTGTGCAGCCTCATTCCCGATGGAGCCATGATTGAAGGTCCAGGCCGGGTCATTGGACCGTTCCTGCGGCACATCTCGCAGCAGAACAAGCCAGGCACCAAGCAGCAGAACGATGGCCGAAATGAAGACGATCAGAAAGATGCGTGCCTTGCGTGCGCTCATGAGTCTGCCTGCCCGTTCATGATCTTCTGCTCCAGCGATGCGATCCTGATCAGGCAGAGCAACGCCAGTATGGCGATCGTGCCATCGATCAGGGTTGCAACCAGAAAGCCGGCGGGAGCCCCCTTTATCACCACCGCTCCCAGAAAGAAGAACGTACCGAAAGTGCGAGATGGAATGATCTGAAACCACGCCAATATGCGATAGCGATCGATGTCATAGACCATCGGGGTATAGAAAACAGACAGAATGATCAGCAATCCACCGGCAAACCGCGTCATGACGAGAGAGTCGGTCGGTGGAATATGAAGCACCGCCAACACGAAGTCTGGCCATATCAGCAGAGGAAGAGCAACGCTGACATTCAGAATGATGCCGATAATGGTGACCAGAGAATGATTGGCCTTCCACCGGCTCAGGTGAGTTGAGTGCATCACAAGGTTTTCATGTACTCCACGATGGCGTCCTTGTCAGGACCGGACAGCTCTGTGCCGTACTTCGCACCTTCGTGACCCGAGTTGCCGTTGCCCGGCACGGCGGTGTTGTAGGCAAACGTGCCGCCCGCGCCGGCATCACTGCGGTAGCCGACCTTCTTCAGATCCAGAATACGGCTACCCCGATACCATTCAGTCGGCCGCTCTGCAGAGGCATTCAACAGATCACGCAATGTCGGTACCGAACCGTTGTGCAGATAGGGCGATCGCGCCCAGATACCATCCAGTGGATGATTGGCATAGCCCGAGGTTTTCCTGAAATGGCTGAACTGCCAGGGATAGCCCGCATACAAGGTATTCTGCGCAGCGGCGAAGTCCTGGTCGTAGCTCTCCCAGCGACCACGATCTGTACCGATATCGGCCAGGTCGACGACCTGCCCAAGCTCGGGGTAAGCGGCTTGAGAGTATTCATAGCTCGACCCTTCGTCCAGGGACTTGTAGCCGTGACACGAAGAGCAATATTGCTTGTAGAGAGGCGCACCACGGGCGGCGATCTCCAGATCCACTTCACCCGGAAATACCGGTGCCTGCAACGTGTCAACCCAGGCACGCACCCGTGCCAGTGACTCCAGGTCCACTGACACGGGAGATACGCCAGCGCCGAGGGCGGCGCTCAGATTGCGTTCCGATACGGATTGGTTGTTGCCATCCCAGTGCAGATTCATCCCGCTGCGAGGCCTTTGCATCCAGATGGACGGGTAGTCCGAGGAACCGTTGAGCGCAACATCCGGGATGGCGTGGGGCCCCATGTCGAAATTGAACTGCAATACCTTGTAGGTATTGAACGTATCGACGCGTCCCGGACCATAGGGTTCCTGCCGTCGGACGAACTGCAGTTCATCCGACAATGCCATCAAACCCGCCTTGACTCGGGGGTGAACCACGTGACGGTAGAACGGTCGTTCAATGAAATTCAGGTGACCGGGCACTTCATCTGTATTGACAGCTGCAATGACCGCATCGGCGGTGAATCCGGGGTCCGTGCCGACATCGGCGAAGAAGATGATGAGGTCGTGGAGTTTCAGATCGTTGGATGCGCCACCCGGAACGAAGTGCACCTGGTCTGATTCGGGCAAGCGGTAGGTGCCGACATGACACACAGCGCAGTTGAACCAGGCCCGTTCGACACCGGTCACCACTCGACGAGAGAAGCCGATCGGCAACGACTGTCCGGCTTCGGTGTTCATCCCGAACGCGGCATACCCTGCATTACCGAGGCGATCCCGGTAGATATGGGGAATTGCATTCAGGACTACTACAGGCAAACCCGTTGCGGGCTCTGAACCGATGGAGCCGTATTTGAAATGTTCTACCGGATCGTCATAGGCGATGACGTAGGTCGACTTGAAGATGAAATAATAGACAAGCACGGCCACGATCAGCAACTTGACGACAAGCCACCAGAAACGTCGTCGCCGTATATAGGCCTCTATTGGCGTGAGTTTGTTGTAGTCGACTGACATTCAAGCTCTCCGAAGATCCCTGTGCTGAGTCCGAGATCCGTTGGTTGTCAAACGAACGTTGGTGGCGTATAGACAGACATCACTTCCTTGATCATCTCGTCGTATTTCTCCTCGAAGGTATCGCCGTCGTAGCGACTCAGCTCATAGCACCCCAGGGGGTTCTCCAGATCGTTGACCAGGCACTTGTTGCAGTAGGTGCACTCCTTGCGTCTGGCAGGACCATTCGATTTCTTCAGGATTTCCGGCAGATTGTTGTTGGCAATCAGTGGTCTTCCTATCGACACCGCATCGGCCCGCCCCTCTCGAATGGCGCTGGCGATACGGTCGCCGTGCTGCCAGCCACCGGTCACCATGACCTTGACCGTCGGGTCGATGGTTTGAACGAACTTGCGAATGGCGGCGGAGTAATCTTCATTGATTCCCTCGATCTTTCTGCCACGACGCCATATCCAGTAACGACGAAACAGGAACGCGCCGATTCGGTTGGAAAATATCCGGTAGTTCATCCCCGCTCGCACACCCTGGCTGATCATCCCGTCATACCAGCGTGTCAGTTCACGCATCGGCAGATCCCCCGGTGGATTCATGGGATGCGGGAATGTCGAGCCCGCCGAGATGTGAAAGGCATCGACGCCCTTGCCATCGTCCATCAACAGGCCCACGATCTTCAGCGTCTCATCGAGGGTGTTGCCGGGCTTCTGCCAGGGGTATAGCCAGCTATTGTGATCTTCGGCATTGATCTTCATCTGCAGGTGAAAATCCGTGCCGACCTGCCGGCGTATCTCTCTGATGATTTCCAGAACGAACCTGCTGCGGTTCTCCCAGTTGCCACCGTACTCGTCCTCGCGGTCATTGATGCCGGAGCTCAGAAACTGCGTGATCAGATATCCGTTCGCACCGTGCAATTCAACGCCGTCGAGTCCGGCTTCACGAGCCCGTCTTGCTCCCTGACCAAAGGCTTCGACAATTTCCCTGATCTCGGACTTGTCAGCCGCGTGGCAGAGAATGCCGTGAAAGTAGTCCTTCTTGTCCGTCGAGCTTGCCACGGTACGGTAAACGTTTTCCACCCCGCCCAGATCCTGTTGACGGCCCGAATGACTCAACTGCATGAAAAACCGACAATCATGCTCATGAACATTCCTGCCGACATGTCGCCAGAAGGGAATCTTGTCATCATCATCGATCATCGCGTAGCGAGTGAGAATACGACCTGAATTCATCACCGGCGTATAGGACGATATGATGCCTCCAGCGCCCCCCTTTGCAAACTTGTTCTCCCAGTTCACCCGGGCGTTTCCACCCTGACCGTTGTAGTCATCGAACATGCCGGAAAGGTTGGATCGGAATATTCTGTTCTTGGCCTCGACGTGACGAAACCGAATGGGATCATGGATGATCGCAGCGTTATCCTCTACGGAATAACTCTGATCGGGCGACAAGGTTGCGACTGTTTCCATGAGAAAAACTCTCCTATCGACAATCCATCAACGTGATCAACGGCCCTGAGCGGTCTCAGGTGAATCGGGATATCGATGACATCCCGATACCCATTGCGGGGCAGGAACAAGTACAGGACCAGATTACAACGACTTTCAGTAATTGACGACAAGACATAAGTCGTGTTCTTATTTTGACGCTCTTTCCACAGGCCCGACCATTGGTTCAACCTGAATGGAAAACCGATAATACAACTCGCAATAATTCCGCATTGCAATATTCATCTGTCGAAAACAGCATTGGCAACGGCGGCTGAATCATGAGGACAGGATTCGAACGAGACAAGACTTAAGCACAGGCATTCCCCCGTTGAGCTTTCATCGACGATACGTCAACCTGAACGCCGTGAACGTCATCGTGCAGATGAAAACCCGACATCAGAGGGATACGCATCATGCCCAGTCAATCTTCATTGACCCGCGCAGCAAACCCGTCACCTTCAGCAGCTAGCGTCATCACACGCTGTATCAGTCGTGCTGCCTGCGGCAGGTTGAGCATTTTCACTCTGCTTGGCTTGCTGAGCTGCACAACGCTGTATACCCCGGAGACCTCGGCACAGAGCCTGGTGAAAGCCTGCGCGTCCAGTGCCAAACGAGGCATCCTGAAGGTACCGGATGATCGTTCCGAACGATTTCTGGGAAAGGTACAGACCGACACGGCTCTGTGTCGCGGCGGTGAAAACGCCACCCGATGGCAAGATACGCCCTGGGTGGATTGGCCGAACTATTTCGCTGCCGGTGACAGTCGTTCACTGTCCGACAGTGACAAGAAGGCCAGAACCCGAATCGGAGAGCACCTCTATCCCAATGGTCGCGGTGTGGATGGTGCCCTGATCGATCTGGAGTACCAGCGCATCGAACTGATCAAGTTCAATCTTTTCGACCAGACGACCTATCAGGAATACATCACCGGGCGCGACGGGACCGATGGCCGGGTGCTCAAGCAGTGGGACGCCATGCGATTACCCCCCACCCACGAGCATTTCAGCGACGTCGGTGGCGAGTCGAAGCAACTTTGTCAGGGAAAACTGCTGCAATACCGAACATTGAGCGGTATCTGCAATGACGCTATCAACCCATTGATGGGCTCTGCCGGCACCCCGTTTGCTCGCAATGCCCAGTTCGAGGCAACCTTCCCGGACTTGCAGTTGAATGAACTCAACCGTAACCGACATGCCGGCCGTATCGATCTGCTGACCCCGGACCCACAATTGATCAGTCGACAACTCTTCACCCGTGAGCAGCGTGCGGACAATGGCTGCAACTCGGGTATGGGCTCCGGCGATCCAGCCGATCTGTCGGTTGACTGCGATTACCTGAAAGCGCCGTTCTTCAATGTGCTGGCAGCCTTCTGGATCCAGTTCATGACGCACGACTGGTTCTCGCATACCGTCGAGGGTCACAATGAAAGGGCTCTGGAACCGGTGGGTTGCAAGACGCCGGAGGCAGAAGCACTCGGGTGTCGACCCGGTGATCGCAGAGAGCCGTCCCTGTACGCCGAAACCGAACCTGCACCGGAATTCGAACACGCAGGCAAGGTCTGGCAAAGCCGCGCACCACGCACCACCCTGAATCAGGTGACCGCCTGGTGGGATGCCTCTCAGCTCTATGGACACGATGCACTATCCGCCTCGCGGGTCCTTCGCGACCCACAAGACCCTGCACGCTTGCAACTGATCGATGACTATCTGCCATTGCTACGCGAATGCCCGCCCGACGATCTCGATTGCGGTACCCGGCCTCATTGGCGCGGTCAGGAATCCACCGGGTTTCCCGACAACTGGAACATCGGCCTCAGCTTCTATCACAATGTGTTTGCGCGCGAACACAATGCATTCGTCGATCATGTGCGTCAGTTGCAGCAATCAGTTCCCGAGGCCGACTCCGGGTTGCGTCACCCTGATCAGCCCGATGCACGTATCTCCTGGCAACAAGTGGATGATGAGCGGCTCTTCCAACTGGCAAGGCTGGTTGTCTCGGCCGGTATTGCCAAGATTCACACGATAGAGTGGACCACACAGCTGCTCTACGATGAACCATTGCATGCCGCCATGAACTCCAACTGGTTCGGCCTGTTCAATCAGAACGAGGACCGCGTTTCCAAGACGCTGCGGCGAATCGTCAATCGAGACGAGAATTTCCTCAGTCGCTCGGCTGGTAACCTTTCCAGGACCTTGGGTCAATCCGGCAAGGCCGCGGCCAGCAACTCACTCTACTCTGTGTTCGCCTCGGGTGCCGGCATCTTCGGTCTCGGCAACAGCCGTCCGGATGGCATGCTGTGGTGGAAGCATGATGACTGGGATATCAGCCGAATCGAGGATGTCAACGGAGGTATCAATCACTTCGGATCCCCGTTCAATTTTCCCGAGGAATTCACCTCGGTCTATCGTCTTCACGCTCTGGTACCGGATCTCATCGAGCTGCGCTCACCGGAAGAACCCGATGTCATCACGCAGCGCTTCCCCATTCTGAATACGGTGCGCGCCGGTGCCACCGAGCACATGCATGATCAGGGCATCGACAGCTGGGCATTGAGTATGGGGCGACAGCGACTGGGGCTGTTGCACCTGCGCAACCTGCCGCAGTTCCTGCAGAATCTGCCAATGCCGCATGTCGGCTCGACAACCGGCAAGCTGGATATCCCGGCGCTGGACATCATTCGTGATCGGGAGCGCGGAATACCACGATTCAACGAATTCCGCCGACAGATCGGTCTGAAGACGCTGACCGGTTTCGACGATTTCGTCGATCAACGCCTGCCTGCAGACAGTCCCTGGCGTGCTCATCAGGAAGAGACTGTCAGACGTTTGCGTGAGATCTACGGAACCCATGTCTGCGATGCCGCAAAGACCATCTCGGTGGTGCAACGCAACGCACAGGGCGAGTTCATCAATGACTGCCTTGGTCATCCCGATGGCAGCGTCGTGGACAATATCGAGGACGTCGACAATATCGTCGGCTGGCTGGCCGAATACACGCGACCACATGGCTTTGCCATCTCCGAGACACAATTTCACGTCTTCATCATCAACGCGTCACGCCGACTGTTCAGTGATCGTTTCTTTACCTCCAGCTTCCGACCGGAGTTCTACAGCCATGCCGGCTACGACTGGGTGCAGAACAACGGCCCACTGCAAGGATGCCCTTTTCCGCTGACACGCGACAGCGATGGACGTCAGCGTTGCCTGGAACCGGTCAAGGTCAATGGGCATGTGCAAGAGGTCTCCCCCATGAAACGCGTCCTGCTGCGTACCGTACCGCAGTTGCGCGAGGAGCTGCTGCCGGTACGCAATGTCTTCGACCCCTGGGCTCGGGATCGCGGCGACTATTACTCACTGGCCTGGAAACCTCGCCTGGGTGCCGAAGCGGATCCTGCCTTTCACACCAGCGAAGGAGAGCTGCCATGATAGCCATGCGCCGAAGCCGGAAGGGAATCATCCCGCAGCTGTCGATCTGCCTGTTGCTCGGCGCCTGCAGTACTGTCGAGGTGCAGGAGGAGAACACCGACAAACTGGTCGCCGAGATGTCTCAACGGGTGGTGGCCACCACCGAAGCCGAGCGACGCGATGGCGTGTTGTCCCGCTACAACCAGCCCAAGACAGTTGCCTGTCTGAGTGGCAATTTCCGGGTCGCTGCAGACGTTCCCGAGCCACTTCAGCACGGCCTCTTCGCTTCCGTCGCGGAATATCCCGTCGTGGCTCGATTCGCCAATGCCAGCCAGTGGGATGATTCGAAGAAGGATATCCGCGGCGTGTCACTGCGGGTATCGCAGGTACCTGGCGCCACCCTCTGGGGAGAGGCCGGCATGCAGGATTTTCTGTTCAACAGCTATCCGGCACTCTTCGTTGCCACACCAGAGGAATTCCTCGCCTTCATGCGTGCGCGACAGGAAGGTGATCGATGGAGCATGTTGAAGTTCTTTCTCAGTCCCCGAGATCCTCATGTAAAATCTTTGTTCACCGTTATCAAGGCGCGAAAACGGCACGACAGCCCGCTTGACATACGTTACTGGAGTACAGTGCCATCGGCGCTGGATGAGCGTATCGGAGCGGACGGGCAATTGCCGCCGGACGTGCAAGCGGTGAAATACTCGCTGACTCCCTGCTCTGACTACCAGACCGACAAGACCATCGACCCTGGAGAAAATCAGCTACGCGCAGCACTGGATGCCCATCTGCAGCAGGCACCGGCCTGTCTGGCCTTTGGCGTACAACGGCAGGTTGATCCGCAGCGCATGCCGATCGAGGACGCCTCGGTGATCTGGGACGAGGACGATTCACCGTTCGTGACGGTGGCAACCTTGCACTTCGATCAACAGGAGTTCGCGTCGCAGGAGTCGCTGGCGCAGTGCGAGCAGCGGCAGTTCAATCCCTGGCAATCGCTGCCCGCACATGCGCCGCTGGGACGCATGAATGCTGTTCGCAAGAAGGTATATGCAACGGGTGCCTATCACCGGGAAATGCGAGGAGATTCGTCCAAGGCGCCATGAAAGGCAGACCAGCAGCAGCGTTGCACTCACCCTGCTCTCGTTGATACTGACTGCGGCCCATGATACCGCCAGTGCAGGGGGATGAGTCACCGATATCACTGTCATTGGGTATTCTGGCTCATTTCAGAGACTCGTCTGATAGTCTGTCCATGGCCCACCCGACCGTGAATCCGTGGATTATCGTTGACAGCAGGATGACCAGAGCCACCAGCGACCAGAGCTGAGCCTCATTGACGAACTCCATGTGGTGTCCTGCATAGCACAGATAGTAGATCGAGCCGATGCCACGAACACCGTACAGAGATACAACAGCCCTGTCACGATGAGCCAGCCCACTACCCAGCAGACCTAGCCAACCGGATATCGGGCGTATCACGAGCAGCAGTATCAGAGCCATGAAAACATGGGGCCATTCCAGTTCGATGAACAGCATCGGCATTACTGCGCCCAGTGCAACCAGCAGAATCGCCGACAAGGCATGCTCAAGGGATTCGGAAAAGTCATGCAGACTGCGATGGAAACGATGGTCTGCCTCGATGCGACGCAAGGTCAGCCCCATGACAGCGACGGCAATGAAACCATACCCTTCCATCAGTTCGGTAGAGCCGTAACAGAGCAACACCCCAGCCAGCGCGATAACGCCTGACCCTGTCTCTGCCAGAGTCGATCCCCGGGGTACCACGAAAAGCACATGCCCCAGAGCTCGTGCACCAGCCCAGCCCATGAACGCTCCCACCAGAATGCGATACAGGACATCACGCAACAACCACTCCATTCCCCAGTCACCGACGTTTATGCCCTGAGATGCGATGACTAGTCCGAGATACACAAATGGAAATGCAAGCCCGTCATTCAGAGCCGCCTCTGTCGTCAGGGTAAAGCGTACTGGATGCTCTGCCCCTTCATGTGGGGGTCCCACCTGAACATCGGCTGCCAGAACCGGATCCGTGGGGGCCAGTACTGCCCCGAGCAGAATCGCCCCTGCCAGTGTCAGACCAGCCAGATGCAGGCCCGACAACGCAACCGCCAGAATGCTCAACGGCATGGCGATACCCAGCATGCGCAGTGCAGGCATCCAGCGTTTCCATGGGCGCAATGAATCGATTCGCAATCCCGTACCGAACAGGGCAATGATGATGGCCATTTCGCTGACCAGTTCCCAGGGCAGGGGTGTTTGTCTTGGGTCAGGCACACTCGGCAAGGCTGGAATCAGCAGGGCGGCAGCCGCTCCGAGCAGGATCATCAGCGGCGCGGCCGCGGGTTCTCGTCTGGAGACTACGCGCGGCAGCCAGCGCGAGAGAATCACGATGATTCCGACTGTTGTCAGAGCCACATGGTAGGAACTGAAGGAGAAGAACGATTCCAGCGGCACGCAAGAATTACCTCATCGACGAATCAGCAGTCAACTATAACCTCCTCAGGGAATGACCATCCCCGATCGTCATTCCTGCCCACTGCCTGTAGAGCTATCGCGTGCAGCGACACTCCCCGTTCGACACGACAGTCTTATCCCGCAGCCGCCTGCTCCAATGCGGCGACATCGAGCTTTATCATGCTCACCATGGCTTCCATCACCCGTCTGGCCTTTTCCCGATCGGGGTCTGCCAACAACGCGGGCAGCAGTCGCGGCACCACCTGCCAGCACAGACCGTAACGATCCTTGAGCCAGCCGCATTGTATGGCTTCACCACCGTCGATCAGACTGTCCCAGTAGTGATCTACTTCCGCCTGATCGGCGCAGTCGACCGACAGGGAAATCGCCTCAGTGAATGGATGTCCCGGCCCGCCATTCATTGCCTGAAAGCCGCGGCCCGACAGCGTGAACGAAACGACAATGACATCCCCCACGCTGCCTCCGGGGTAGTCAATGGTCGAGCGCGTCACTTCATCGATACGGCTGTCAGGAAAGAGGCCGGTGTAGAAATCCGCTGCTGCTTCGGCCTGACCATCGAACCAGAGAAAGGTCGTTATCCTGTCCATCATCATCTCCACTGAACACTGAAACTTGAGCTGCTGATCGCTGCAAAATCGCGGGCAAGAGTCATTCGTCCACCAGCGTCTGGAAGCCACCGTAGATCATTCGCTTGCCGTCGAAGGGCATCGTCATGTTCTTCATGCGAGGGTCTTCCATCATCTTCTTCCAGGCCTCGTCACGAGCCTCCTTCGATGACCATTCGATCCATGAAAAAACGACAACTTCACCCTCCTCGGCCAGTACAGCCTTGCGAAGGTCCGTGACCTCACCATCAGGCACATCGTCTCCCCAGTTCTCCACCTGCCGAATGGCACCATATTCCTTGAACAGTGCTACCGCCTCCTTGCAATGATCGATATAGGCCTGCTTGTTGTCTGCAGGAACCGAAGCAATGAATCCATCGATATAGTTCATGGTCTATCTCCTGTTGAAGTGAAAACGCTCAGTCGGTGACGGCTATCCCATCTCCGGATTCAAGAATGACAGATTCTCACTGTCATCACGAACCTGTTTGACAGTCGAACGAGCGACGTCGGTTTCGACCAGACACACCGTTGTATTTCTTGCAGAGTGGAAAGGTCAGGCAAACAGCCGGCCCTGCGTCTCAGCTCGTTGGCAGAGCGGTACGCTTCAGCATCAGCTCGGCAAACAGCAGGTTGGGCACCCAGCAAGCCCAGGCAACAACGGGGTAGGCAATCTCGAATGGTATGCCCGCTACCAGCTGCAGTGGTAGCCAGATTCGCAATGTCACGCCTGCAAAGCTCAGAGCGGCCGATCGCATCATCCAGTCGCGATGCCGGTTGAACTGTCTGGCTCGCGCGCACATGACCCCCTTCGCTGTCGTCCACAGCCATAACAGGGACAGCAGCACGAATCCCGCCCTTGCGGCCGGGCCGCCTTCCGCATCCAGACCGATGAACAAGCCACTGAGCCCTGCAAACAGAACCATCAGGGCATAGGCACGGCCCGTCCAGCGATGGATGCCGGGCATTTTCAGGCGAATTCCACGCGAAAACTGCAGAGGCGCAAGCAGCAGCGCAGCTGGCCCGGCCAACACGTGAATGAGAAACAGCGAGGGGTTCAACACTATCTGATGCGGCAGGCCGGCGAAGGCGGCATCCATTCCAATCAGCAGAAACCGCCATGACACCAGCGCCACCAACAGTGAGCTTGCCGCATACAGACAATAGCGAGTCGTGATCCACATACCCTGGTGCCTCCCGGTCTCAATGAACTTGACAGTGTCAAACTGGCGATCAGATTGAACGCTTTACTTGACACTGTCAAGTCAATCCTCGAACATCGACCGGATGGGAACAACGACCAAACGAACAGCTCAACGAAAACCTCACCATCACGGTGACTTGCGTGAAGCGCTCATTCAGGCGGGAATCGAGTTGCTGGCAGAGCACGGGGCTGCCGGTTTGACGCTGAGACGTTGCGCCGCTCGCGCCGGGGTGTCCCACGCAGCACCGGCACATCATTTCGACGGACTGGAAGGGTTGCTGACGACCATCGCGGCTCGTGGTTTCAGCCTGTTTACCGAACTGATGATTAAGGAGCGTCAGAACTCAGGCGGCGGTCCACGCAAGCGCTTGCTGGCAATCTGTCGAGGCTACCTGGCCTTTGCCGAGAACAATCGATCACTGTACAACCTGATGTTTTCCTCCGAACGCCTGAGTTACTGCGATAGCGAACTGGAGGCAGCCTCCGCAGCAGCCTATCAGGTGCTTGCCGACGGCTGCGCCCCATTCAAACACGGCCCCGGCGGAGCAGCCGGCACCGAGATCATGATCTGGTCACTGCTGCATGGCTTCGCCGGTCTGTCGCAAAAGGCTCGTCAGTCCGACGATCAACACCCCATGGCTGATATCCGTCTGGAAGACATCATTCCGCAGCTAGAGCTGTCTGCCACCCGGGGTCAACCTCGATGAGACACGAATTCACGACAAGGAATCGCCATCGGCCGAGCGGCGCTCCGCTCGCGCTTTACCGGCGTCTACAGACGCATCAGCAACCCGTCTCGTCATCCATTGCCCCATCCCAATCATAGACAACCACGGTTTCCGTCAATCGCGCATCCAGCTTGCTGTAGAGCGCTCGAGCAGCGAGATTGTCGGTTTCCGTTGCCAACCAGATACCTTGGCAACCTGAGTCACGGGCTTCCTGCATCAGCATCTGCACAAGCCTTGCCCCGATGCCACGGCCTCGCATTGCATCGATCACCCCCACTTCATTGATGAAGAAGGCGGGTTGCTTGTCCGGGTGCAACAGCACGGTGCCCGAGGCCATGCCAACGACCTCCTCTCCCAAGGTAGCGAAAACCATTCGGTGTCCGCAATCGGCAACGAAGGCTGCCAGTTGCTGTCTGTCAACCGGGTTGTCGAACACTGCCGCCCCTTTCAGCAGCGAGGCATTGCCCGGCTGAAGGTGATGGAAGCTCAAGGTGCAGTCAGTAGTCATGTCAACCTCCCGACGCCATTGCTGACTCTCGTCAGTGATCTTGGCAAGCAACGCTACCAGACGCAATAATCCTGACGGCTCGATGCCACGCCTCTTGCCCCTGGTTCAGTCGATCCACCGTGCCCGCTACTCATACCACTGTGCAGAAATTACAGGCGGACCATGATTGCAGTAATGCAAGGTGTTCCGCATATTTTTCAATCGGATTCCACGCCCGACTTCCATGGATAGAGTAGACCCACGGATTGCGTGAACCACGCAGTTCACCTGTGACATTGAGTTGTCATAACAACTGGAAAAAAGGAGTGAAGAACATGATTCGCATACTTGCCCCCACACTGATCGCTCTCTCAGTCAGCACGGCATCCTGGGCCCAACAGGCCGCGGACGCGCCAGAGCCCACCTTGGGTGAAATGACGACTGACAGCGCAGAGAATGTTGTCGAAGAGACAGAAGCGGCAGCCGACAATCTGGCTCAGGATGTAGACTCCATGGATACGCAGGTGCCCGCTGACCGTACCATGCTTCGTCGGCCTGCCAACGTCGACAGAGCAGGTTATATGGTGGCAGAACCTGAAGAGCTGACCGCTGAGGCCTTGACCGGAGTTCGCGTCTATTCGTCCACGGATGAAGAGGATATCGGCGAGGTCGATGAGCTGCTGCTGAGTGAAGACGGTACCACCGTCGAGCGAGTGGTAGTCGATGTCGGTGGATTCCTCGGCATGGGCGAACACGAAGTGGCCGTAACCATGGAAGAGCTGCATATCATGCGTTCGGACGATGGCATGGATTTCCGCGTCTACATGGATGCGACCCAGGAAGAACTGGAAGCCCAGCCAGAATATGACGGGTAGTGAATCGCTGATCTGTCAGCAACAGGTAGAGCCTGGCTGACAGGCTTCGGACGAGACTTGGTGCCCGCAAAAGAGCGGGCACCTGTCCAAGAACACGGTGGCTGTCGCAGGACATGACAGCCACCATGGTTACCATGCCTACCGATGTAGTTGCAGCATGGATCAGGACGCCGCGTCGGCCCAGCGCCACGCATATCCATAGTCGATCGTGGCGTCTCGCAAACGATCACGACTCCTGTCACGATCCCCAAGTCTCAACGCGATATTGGCCCTTGCGATGCGCCATCGAGAACCGTTGGCAGCTGTAGCTTCGGCTATCCTGTTCGTGGCCAGTGACCGCATACCATCCAGAATGGCGCTGCTCACCACGTCCAGCTCGGCTCTGAGCCCCGCATCGACATGACGTGAATCGGCAACCCGCTCGATTTCATTGACAGCCAGACTGGCATAGGTAAATACACGAGCCCCGTACCGGCTTGAGAGCTCGTTTTCCGATGTCCAGTAGCGGCTGTTCAACGCCCAATCCAGCCGCCGGGAAGCACCGGACAGAATTCGCTGAACCTGACCACTGGTGGTCGCCAGGATGCTCGCCAGATCGGACGCAGCCTGTGTCACATCGCTGTTGATTCCGACACTGGCACTGTCGTCGGTATCGTCGCAGACATCTCCCAGTCCATCGTCATCCGCATCAGACTGATCGGCATTCGCGGTAGTCGGACAGTTGTCCAGACTGTCGCGTATGCCATCGCCGTCCTGATCCAGGAACGTACGGTCCGGATCCAGTGGATAGGCATCATCAACATCCAGGGTTCCGTCGTTATCATCATCAGTGTCGCAGGCATTGCCCAACTCATCGTCATCCGAATTGATCTGATCGGCATTGGTCACTGACGGGCAATTGTCCTCATCATCGCTGATACCATCGCCATCCTGGTCCAGAGTCGAGCGGTCCGGATCCAGCGGAAAGGCATCGTCGACATCCGGGATACCGTCATTGTCATCATCGCTGTCGCAGGCGTCGCCCAGTTCATCGTCGTCCGAATTGATCTGATCGGCATTGACCACTGAGAGGCAGTTGTCGTCACTGTCACGTATGCCGTCTTCGTCCTCGTCGGCAATCTGGCGGGCAGGATCCAGTGGATAATCATCGTCGACATCAGGTGTGCCGTCATCGTCGTCATCCGAATCGCAGACATTGCCATCGCCGTCACTGTCGGTATCGGTCAGATCGGTACTGTTGACTGTCGGGCAGTTATCGAAAGCATCTCCGATACCATCACCATCGGCATCTTCTCCGTCCGGCGTGTTGTCACAGACATCGCCGAAACCATCATCGTCGGTATCCTGCTGATTCTCGTTGGCAATATCGGGACAGTTGTCAGCCGTTTCTGTATCGGCATCGAATTGCGGAATGCCATCGCCATCGCGGTCTGCATCACAGACATCGCCGATGCCATCCTGATCGGCATCGTTCTGATCGGCGTTCATGATGGCTGGGCAGTTATCGCCCGCCTGCCCATCCATGCCCTCATCCGGAATACCATCGCCATCGCTGTCGATCACCGGAATATCGTTCAATGTCAGTTCGTAGGCACCGATATCGCAGGTATTACCGGCATTATCGTCAAGACGCGAGGCTTGCCTCTGGTCGACCCCCGGGCAACGATCGGCGGTACTCGCATCGATGGCCGGGCTGTTGAGCGTCAATGCCAGCGTCTGTGTCTGTCCGCCATTACTGGCCAGCTGTGCTTCGACAACGCTGTAGATGTCATCGACGATCGTGAATACCCCGAGACTGCTGTTGCAGGAGGCATCGTCGGAAATCGAGGACGTTACCGGCGCTATACTTACTGCGTTGTTGATGACCGCACAGTTGTCGGTGGTGCCATCCGACCCCTTGTTGTCGCCGACGATGGAGCTGATGAACTCCAGCCCATTGAAGAAATTCGCCTGAGACAGTATTCCGCCACCACCGGAGCCACTGGTAGCCGTATTGTTGACAATCGTGCTGAATTCGATGGTGAACTTGACGATCGAGTTGCCAGATTCAGGCCGCTGTGAATAGATCGCGCCACCACCACTGGCGCTGTTACCCACCATGGTCGAGTTTGTTACTGACAGCCGCCTGGATCGTGACCAGATTCCTCCTCCCAGATTGCTTGCCGAATTGCCGGTGAACAGACTTCGATTGACGCCAACGTCATCCGTATTGAAAACGTCATCATAGAATGCGCCGCCGGCATTGGCTCTGTTGCGATCGAACAATGAGCCTGTGATGTACCCCCGAGCATTGGTATACACCGCGCCACCACGACCGGCGGTACCGGGAAATGCGGAAACAGCGGAATTTCCGATGAATTCCGAGTTCCAGATATTCATGTAGGACGTGGCTCTTACTGCGCCACCGGAACCGTTACCAGCGACCTCATTGTTCTGCAGGCTGGAATACCGGATATTGATCTGCCAGTCGGCCTCTATCGCGCCACCACCACTGTCATTGGAAGAAACATTACCTGCGTTGAAGCGACCATTGCGCATCACCAGATTTTCAAAGTGGACAGAGCTTTCGGTAATGGACGGTGCCACACCGGGCGGTGCATTGACCTTGACCAGTCTGAAGTCCGGAGTGCCTGGCGCCGTACTGCGCTCTATGGTGCCATTCTGTATCCAGGTATGATTGGTATTGTCATCGTCGGTCTCCGGTTCTCCCTGAACGACAAGACCACTCTGGGTACCGGGCTGAGGCGCTGTCAGAGTGAAGACCTTGCCCTGAAGGTCGATGTAATCCGTTTCACCATTGTTGGCCGATGCGTCCAGGGCAGCCTGCAAGGCGGCCACATCTCCTTCCGGGATATAGAAGGTCTCTGCGTGCAGGGAGTGACTGTAAACGAGCGCCACTGCGCCAGTTGCAAGCAGCCGGAAGACGGCGCCTATGCGAGGGTCAGACATGCAATATTCCATTGATAGCGTGAGTGCCGCCGCAGAATAGCAATATCTTCCCCTCAGTGTTACTTCATCGGCTTGTGTTTGCGGGGCAAAGACAAAAGTTCACATCTGCTTTCGTTCATTATGAGATGCCAATCACATAAATGACAAAAAGGCGGTGTTCGGTCAGCTCATCGTCGACCCTTGAACATCAGCCCCGGCAGGTTCCGGAAAAACCAGCGCTGTCACCGGTACCGACTCGCAGAAGAGCTGACCCTACTCCGCCTTTTCCAACTGCATGCCGGTTACCGTACGTCGCTTCGCCACACGCATCTGCAACAGGATGACCAGAAACAGAAAGGCGCCGCGGATCACCTGTTGCCAGTAGGCGCTGAGTGAAATGGTGCCGCGTCCATTCTCGAAATTCAGGATATTGAAAACCAGACCCAGCAGCAGCGCACCGATCACGGTTGCAGTAATGGAACCCAGGCCGCCGGTCAGCAGAGTGCCACCCACCACCACCGAGGCTATTGCAGACAACTCCCAGCCTACCCCTTCCAGTGGCTGTCCGGCACCGAATCCGGAGGCCAGGAAAACACCGGCGAGCCCGGCACAAGCCCCACTGAACAGATAGGCAAAGGCCTTGGCGCGTCCCACTTCCAGGCCCATCAGGGACGAGGCTTCCTCGCCCCCGCCGACGGCCAGCAAGGTACGGCCGAGAGAGCTGCGCTCCAGCACCACCCAGGCAAACACTGCCACGAGCAGCACGATGAGTATGCTCCACGGCACCACATCGAATGCCTTCTCCATACCCAGTCTGGTGAAATTGCTACTCCAGTCCACCGCAATGGTCTCGGCACCACTGAGCACCAGAGAGCCGCCCTTGGCAGCCAGCAAGGTGGCCAGAGTGGCAATGAAGGGAGGCACTCTGAGTGCCAGAATGATGAAGGCATTCAGTGCCCCGAACCCCAGTCCGGCGAGAATTCCGCCAGGCAAGGCGACCTGCAGACCATAGGGACTGAGATAGGCGGCGCAAACGGAGCTGAACGCGGCTACCGATCCCACCGAGAGATCAATGCCACCGGTAATGATGACCAGGCACATGCCGATGGAAATCAGGATGAACATGGCGTTGTAATTGAGAAAGGAGGCAATGTTGTAGGCACCGCCGAAATTCTCGTAACGCATCAACCCGAACACGATCAGACAGATCAGTGCCAGGAACACACCGACGGTCTGTCCACTGCCTCGCAGCAGCGGTCGCAGGTCGAACAGATTGTCTGTTGCCGAGTTCATTCGCGTCGTCCCTGTTGCAGTGCAACGGCTGCGACGATGATGCCAGCCTTGGCAATCAGAGCCACTTCATCCTCGATACCATTGGCCAGCAAGGTGTACTTCACCAGTTGAATGATGACCGCCCCCAGCAGCGCACCGAATACCGGCGCTCGCCCACCCTGCAACAAGGCGCCACCTACGACCGCTGCGGCGATGGCGTCAAGCTCCATCAGATTGCCATTGCGCGCGGCATCGGATGCCGAGTTGATCGCGACCACCACCAGCCCGGCAATGCCGGACAGAAAGGCACAGATGATATAGACGCTGATCTTCACTCGTCTTACCGGCACACCGGACAATTCGGCTGCGCGCTCGTTGCCACCCACGGCCAGCAGGTGCCGCCCGTGCAGAGTGCGGGTCACCAGCCAGAACGCAATACCGGCTATCACGACCGCCAGCCATCCCTGAAACGGCAGACCGAGCACACGGCCGGTACCCAGGTAGCTGAAGGCCGGATTGCTGAAGGTCTGCAGATTGCCATTGGTCAGCACTTGGGCAATGCCCCGCCCAGAGATAAACAGGATCAGGGTGGCGATGATGGGCTGTACGCGCAATACGCTGATCATGATGCCGTTGAACAGGCCACAGGCCATGGCGACCAGCAGTGGCAATGCAATGGCGAGCATCAGTCCGATGACCGGATTGGCCAGACCGAAGGCAGAACCGAAGATCAGTGGCGCCATTGCTCCGGCAAGCGCCATGACAGCACCGACCGACAGATCGATTCCTCCGGTCGCTATGACCAGGGTCATGCCTACCGCCACGATGGCAATGGTCGCCACCTGACTGATATTGACGAACAGTGTCTGCCATTGCAGAAAGTTCGGTGTGATCAGGACATTGACCAGCAGCAGTACAGCCAGCGCCACCAGAGTGCCATAGCGCCCCAGCAGGCTTCGCCAGGAAACACCGCTTGTCGTACTCCCGGATACCCCCGGATTTGCAACACTTGTGTTCATGTGACTCCCTGCTGTACGTCCTGATCCGGGGCTCGGGCAATGGCACTGATCAGCCCTTCCTCGGTGATTCCCGGATTACTCATGCGACTGACCGATACCCCATCCTGCATCACCACGATATGATCCGCCCCCTCGACCAGCTCCTCGAACTCCGACGAGATCAACAACACCCCCACACCGGCTTCCACATGCTGGCGGATGATTGCCTGTATCTCGAACTTCGCACCGACGTCCACGCCGCGAGTCGGTTCATCCAGAATCAGCAACTTCGGATGGATGGCCAGCCACCGTGCCAGCAGCACTTTCTGCTGGTTGCCGCCGGACAACTCGCGAATCGGTTGATCCATGTCATTCAGCTTGATACCCAGTGACTGGATGAAGCCTTCAACCAGCTCGCGCTCCCGGGCACGATCGATACGGCCATGACGGGTCAGCGCCGGCAACAGTGCCAGCGTCAGATTCTCGCGGACCGACATGTCGGGGATGATGCCCTCGGCCTTGCGATCCTCTGTCAGAAAGCCGATGCCACTGTTGATTGCCGCAGACGGCGTCGACGGGGGTGCGCTGTTGCCGGCAAATTCCAGGGTGCCCGCCGTCAGACTGTCCGCACCGAAGATCGCACGAGCTGCCTCGGTTCGACCGGAACCCAGCAAGCCTCCCAGTCCGACGATTTCGCCCGAACGCACCGACAAGTCCAGTGAACGCAGACGACGATTCGTGGCCACGCCCCGGGCATCGAACACCAGCTCACCCGCTGTATTCGTGCCGCCACCCAGCTCGGTCATGCCCGCGGCCTGAATGTCGCTGACCTCGCGCCCCAGCATCTCGGCAATCAGCGAGGTCTTGTCGGTATCGGCAATGGGATGATCTGCAATGGTGGCACCATCACGCATGATGGTCACACGGTCGCAGATGGTGAACAGCTCATCCAGAAAGTGCGATACATACAGTACCGATGTACCCGCCTCGCGCAAGCGTTTCACCACGGAAAACAGCACGGCCACTTCTCGCTCATCCAGCGAGGACGTCGGTTCATCCATGATGACCAGTTGTGCCTCCAGCGATACGGCGCGAGCAATGGCCACCAGTTGCTGAATGGCCGTGGAGTATTCCCCCAGCGGCGCATGCACATCCACGTCGATTCCGAAATCGGTGAGTATCCGCCGCGTTCTCTCGTGCGCGCGCCGCCAGTCGATGAGCCCCAGACGCGTACGTGGTTCATAACCCAGAACGACATTCTCGGTCACGCTTCGCAGTGGTACCAGCGTCAGTTCCTGATAGATCGTTGAAATACCCGCCGCCTGGGCCTCGCGTGGGGAGGCCACCTGCAGCGGCTTGTCGGCAAAGCTCACTTCACCGGCGTCACGCATGTACACACCGGTGAGTATCTTGATCAGGGTGGATTTGCCCGCCCCGTTCTGACCAATCAGGCCGTGAACTTCTCCCGGCCCGACAGTGAGCGATGCACCGTCCAGTGCCACCGCCCCGGCGAATGACTTGGCGATGCCCCGCATCGCCAGCAGAGGTGCATCACTCACGACGATCAGTAGGCTTCGTCGATGTGATCGGCAGCGTTTTCTGCCGTGAAGATGCGATCCTGAACCTGAACCCAGGGCTCGATTTCCTCACCGGCGATATAGCGTTCCATGACATCACAGGCCACAGGGCCGAAGAACGGGGAAGACTCGACAGTTACGCCCATCTTGCCGTCGATGATGGCCTGCAAGGCATCCCGTGTACCGTCAATGGATACAACCAGCACATCCTCTCCGGGCTTGCGTCCGGCCAGCGTCAGCGCCTGAATGGCACCGATGGCCATTTCATCGTTGTGTGCATACACGATGTTCACATCCGGATGCGCCTGCAGCAGCGTCTCCATCACCTGTCGCCCGAGATCTCGCGCAAAGTCACCGGACTGGGATGCCACGATGGTCATGTTGTCGTGTTGAGCCATCACATCGTCAAAGCCCTTGCGCCGATCATTGGCCGGTGACGAACCCGTCGTGCCTTCCAGTTCGACGATCACGCCCTGCTCGCCCTTGAAATTCTCCAGCGTCCACTCGGCCACTCGTCGCCCCTGATCGATGAAGTCGGAGCCGAGAAAGGCGACATAGTCACGACCCGCCTGGGCGACTGCCGGATCGACTGAACGATCCACCAGGAATGTGGGAATGCCGGCAGCCTTGGCTTTCATGACCGCGGGAATCAGCGGCTTCTCTTCACGCGGAGGCAGGAAGAGTACATCGATACCCTGGGCAATCATGGAGTCCACATCCGCTACCTGCTTGGCAGCAGAACCAGCGGCATCGGTGGAAATCAGATCCCAGTTGCAGCTCTCGGCCGTATCCACGAAGGATTGGGTTTCGGCGATACGCCAGGGGTTGTTGCTCTCCATCTGGGAGAAACCCACCTTGTAGCGATCCTTCTTCTCGAGTTTGGGCAGATCCTGCGCGTGAGCGGTACCGGCGACCACTGCCAGCGCGAGACTGACGGCAGTGACTACCTGGGTGAGTCCATTGTTTTTCATGTGTTGCCTCTTCATTTCCGTGGGATTGGTGGAACCGCGGAAGGATCTGCGCCCGTCTCGCGACTTCATTGATGGTTCGAGATCACACCGCTCCAGCGACGAGCAATACCGACAATCTCGCCCGGCCTGGCAAAACGCCTTGCTCGTTTGGTATGACCATAGTTAGAATGCTAGTCTCATTGGACCGAATGTGTCAACACCCGGAAAAAATCCTTTTTCCTTCCTGTCGACACATCCCACCGAGGAGAGTCGTTCATGAGCGAGACAGTCGATCACATCGTCATCGGAGGAGGCTCCTCCGGCTGCGTGGCTGCCGCCGGACTGGTCAGGTCCGGTGCCCGGGTTCTGGTGCTCGAGGCCGGCCATTCGAACCGTCATCCCTTGCTGGACATGCCCCCGGGCATATTCAAGATGATCAACGGTTCGCGCTTCATGCGCTATCACCACACGGAGCCGCAGGCGCATCTGGACGGACGCGTGCACGATATCCCGCAGGGCAATGTGCTTGGCGGCGGCTCGTCGGTCAACGCACAGGTCTACATGCGCGGCCGCCCCTCGGACTACGACGAATGGGAAGAAATACTGCGCGGCAACAACGACACCGTCGGCTGGGGCTGGAAGGATGTGCTTCCGCATTTTCGGGGCATGGAGGGCAATGAACGGCTGCTTGACGAACGTCATGGCAGCGATGGGCCACTGCTGGTATCCGACCCCGGACACATCAATGAAGTATCTCGCTGGTTCGTACAGGCCGTGCAGTCCATGGGTGAGCCGTTCAACAGCGATTTCAACGGTGCATCGCAACGCGGCGTCGGCTTCTATCAGTTCATGAACCGGGCCGGTCGTCGCTGCTCGGCGGCCTACTCCCATCTGTCACCCTTGCAGGACGATCCGAACCTTGAGGTGCGACTGCACTGCGAAGTGCAACGAATCCTGCTGCAGGACAATCGCGCCTGTGCCGTGGAGTATCGTGACCGATCCGGGCAGTTGCACACAGTCCATGCCGACGGTGAAATCATACTGGCAGCAGGCTCTCTGGTGACGCCCAAGTTGCTGATGCTCTCGGGCATCGGCCCGGCCGACCATCTGGCCGAGCACGACATTGCCTGCACGGTCGATCTTCAAGGGGTGGGGCAGAACCTGATCGACCATCCTGAAGTCCCCATGACGGCTCTGACCAATGGCCCCTACGGATACTACAAGCAGGGTGAGGGTTGGCGCATGCTGAAGAACGGCTTGCAGTTCAAGCTGTTCGGTTCCGGGCCGATCACCACGGCCGGTGTCGAGGCCGGTGCCTTCATCAACCCGATGGAGCGCGATGCCACGCCCACCATTCAGGCCTTCTGCCCGCCCATCGTGTACCTCGACCGGGACACACTCGGTGAAGTTGAAAACGGATATGGTCTGACCATAACAACCGTTGTCGTCAAACCAAAGTCGCGCGGCGAGGTTCGACTGGCCTCCGCCGACCCGTCTGCCATGCCACGAGTCTCACCGAACCTGCTGAAGCACGAAGACGACATGCGCACGATGATCGCCGGCCAGCGCTTCTTTCTGGAAGCTCTGCGTCAATCGCCGCTGGCAAGCCGCATCAAGCGCATCGCCGTACCACCCGATGGCCGCGATGACGACGAGACGCTGCGCAATCATTGCAAGCGCTTCGTCAAGACCAACTACCACCCCAGCGGTACTGCCCGCATGGGTCGTGATGGTGATCGCGATGCGGTGCTTGACGCCCGCCTGCGGGTGCGCGGCGTCGATGGGCTGCGGGTATGTGATCTGTCGGCCATGCCGAACATCAACGCCGGCAACACCAATGCACCGGCAATGATGCTCGGTGATCGCTGTGCCGATCTGGTCAGTGGACGGCTTTGATGGCTGTAGCCGTCCCGGCGACGACTCGGCCGATACTGCCGCACCGGGCGGCGTATCTCACGGTGATGGCTCGCTCGGCAGGCGCGACAGGCGCGCCACCGGAGACTCGTTGATGGGCAAGTGCAACAGCGCTGCCAGCAAGCCCAGAACGATCCCTGCGACCCACATGCTGTCGTAGCTGCCACTGCTGTCGTAGAGCCGACCACCGAGCCAGACACCCAGAAAGCTGCCGATCTGATGGCTCAGGAAAACGATCCCGAACAGCGTGGCCATGTATCGCGTGCCGAATACCTGCGCCACGATACCGGTGGTCAGAGGCACCGTGGAGAGCCACAACAGCCCCATGATGGCTGCAAAGCCGAGCACCACCAGTGGCGTCTTGGGCAGGAGCAGCAAGGCGGCGATGACGAGCGCCCGAGCCGTGTAGATGACACTCAGACTGAGCTTCATGCTGTAGCGCTGCCCGGCCATGCCCGACAGCAGGGAACCGGCAATGTTGAACAGGCCGATCAGTGCCAGACTGTAGGCACCGATGTTCGGATCCAGACCGATGTCGCGCACATACGCCGGAAAATGCACCGTGATGAAGGCCACGTGGAAGCCGCAGACGAAGAATCCCAGCGTCAACAGTACGTAGCCTCGGTGCGACAATGCTTCCCCGAGCGCCGCCTGCAGCGTCTGCTCGTTCTGCGCCTGACTGCCTGACACGCCATGCGGCAGCATCCACGCCAGCGGAATCAGGATCAATGCAAAGCAGGACATCATGATCAGGGCCTGCTGCCAGCCGAAACCGTTGATGAAACCCTGGCCTATCGGCGAGAACAGGACCTGCCCCAGAGAACCCGCTGCCGTACCGACGCCCAGTACCAGCGAGCGTCTTTCCGGCCCGACCACTCTGACCATGGATGCCATGGCCAGAGTGAAGGCCGAGAAGGCGATGCCCAGTCCGCACAGCACGCCACCGGTCAGATACAACAAGGCATGGGAGTCGGACAGGGCCATGCCGTACACCCCGGCAAAATAGGCCACGGCACCGCCGATGATGACGCGGCTGGAGCCCCACTTGTCCGCCAGCATGCCGGCAATGGGCAGTCCCAGCCCCCAGAACAGGTTCTGTAGCGCCATGGCGAGACCGAATGTCTCGCGCGACCAGCCCTGGTCCGCTGTCATCGGCTCCAGAAACAGCCCGAAGGAGGAGCGAACGCCGAAGCCGATGACAGAAATGAGACAGCCCGCCACAACGACGACCCATGGTGTGCGCCATTGGCGCGTCAGCAAACTCATGAGGCTTGTGCTCCTGTTGAATCGACCGAATCAGGCCAGCAAGTCCAGCAGATCGGTCAGTGCCGTGATTCGAGTCACCCCGGCCATGCTGATATCCGAACCGTGCGGATCATAGAATACTGCTGGAATACCTGCTGCCTGTGCCGCTCGCAGACCCACCTCGCTGTCTTCCACCACCAGACACTGCTCGGGCTCTGCCCGACAGGCTGCCGCCGCATGCAGAAAGAGCGCTGGGTCGGGTTTCCAGGCCTGCACCTGATAGGCACTGAAGATGTCGCTGTCGAAATGATGCGACAGACCGCAAATCTGCAGGGATCGTCGGGTCTTCTCGATTGAAGCATTCGAGGCAATGCATTTGCGGTGACGGAGTTGCGACAGCAGACTCTCGACACCCACGCTGGGGGTGATCATCGAATGCGCCAGTATTGCCTCTCGTTCCCGGTAACGCTGCAGACAGTCTTCGGGAATACAGCCTGGCTGCCGGGACTCGATATCCACGAAAACCTCAGCCAGCCGCCAACCCCGGTAGCGCTGCGTCAACTCATCGAGACTGCCTTGCAGGTCGGGGATGGCCTCCAGCAATGCCTGGGATGCGCATTCTTCACTCTGTACCAGAGTGCCGTCCATATCAAAGATGATGAGTGGGTGCTTCATGGAATACCGGATTGTCGCGGAGCTGCCATTGTCGGGCAATTGGCGAGCGCGTCAAGCCGATATTGCGATCAGCCCTTTGAATCCACCAGAACTCCGGCCGACGTACAAGGTCACAAACTCATGCAATCACCTGCGCCAGACACCTCGGAATACACATGAAAAGCACACTTGCCAGCCTCTTTCTCACCGCGGCCACCCTGCTGCCCCTGTCTGCACAGGCCGACACTGCCGTACTGGCCGGCGGCTGTTTCTGGTGCATGGAAAAGGACTTCGAGAGTCTGCCGGGGGTCAGTGAGGTCATCTCGGGCTTCACCGGTGGCAGCGCCGAGAACCCGACCTATCGCGGAGACCACACCGGCCACTACGAAGCGGTGGAAATCACCTACGATCCCGAGGTTCTCGACTACAAGGACATTCTCGATCATTTCTGGGTCAACATCGATCCGTTCGATGACCGCGGTCAGTTCTGCGACAAGGGTCCGAGCTACCTCAGCGCCGTATTCGTTGCCAACGAGGAGGAACGGGCACTGGCCGAGCAGACCCGTCAGGCCGTAGTCGAACGATTTCCCGACCAGACGGTCGTGACTCCGATTCTGCCGCTGAGCACCTTCTACCCCATCAAGGGCGATGAGATTGCTCATCAGGACTTCTACAAGAAGAGCCCCATCCGCTACAAGGCCTATCGATTCAGCTGTGGCCGTGATCGTCGTCTGCAGGCCATCTGGGGAGATGATGCCACGGTATAGCATCACCAGGCGGTGCCGCTGATCCGTCAGCGACACCGCCACACCACCGAAGGCGCTACCGGCTTCAGTCCGGCAAGGGAATGAACTCCTGGCGATCATCCGGCGGCAGATCGAACAGTCCGGCACCCCATTGCTGCTGCTGCCACTGTGCCTTCGCCTCTTCGATGCGCTCCTTGCTGGATGAGACGAAATTCCACCAGATGTAACGCGGACCGTTCAGAGTCTCGCCACCCAGAATCACAAGTCTGGCACCTCGTGAACCTGCTTTCACCGTGATCCGGTCGCCGGGTCGAAAGACCATCATCTGCCCATCCGTGAATTCCTGACCGGCGATGGACACGGAGCCGTCCACCACATAGAGTCCTCGATCCTCGTGATCATCGGGCAGTGGCAACAAGGCACCGGGCTGCAGGCTGACATCCGCGTAGAAGATTTCCGAGAACACGCTGGCGGGCGCCCTCTCGCCATAGGCATTGCCCAGGATCAGGCGCATGTGTATACCTTCGTCTTCGATGATGGGCAAATCCGCCTTGCCATGGTGCTCGAAGCTCGGCGCCACCGCTTCGTGGCTCTCGGGCAGAGCCACCCAGGTCTGAATACCGAACAGGCTGTGCGGGTTCTGACGGGTCTGTTCGCTGGTTCTCTCCGAATGCGTCACCCCTTGACCCGCCACCATCCAGTTGACCGCTCCGGGAAGAATCACCTGATTCGTACCCAGACTGTCACGATGCTGAAACTCGCCACGGTACAGATAGGTAACCGTTGCCAGTCCGATATGCGGATGTGGCCGAACATCCACGCCCTTGCCGGTAATGAATTCGGCGGGCCCCATCTGATCGAAGAAGATGAAGGGTCCGACCATCTGTCGTCTGGGTGCCGGCAACGCGCGCCGCACCTCGAAGCCGCCCAGATCTCGGGCTCTTGGCACGATGATGGTCTCGATGCTGTCAACACCGATCTCATCGGGACAAGCGGGTTCAATGCCTGGTCTCCAGCTCATGATTCTCTCCTGACATGCTGATGTGGGGTGAAAATCGGACGGTCCCGGCCGCATACCGAAACCGCCCGTATCAGGCCTTTCCTGTCTACATCGATCCGAAAGCACCACTCTGGAACTGCACCATGGCCTGCCGGATTTCATCGGCCGTGTTCATGACGTACGGACCGTGTGCCACAACGGGCTCATCGATCGGCTCTCCACTGAGCACCAGTATTCTGGCATCACTGTTCGCCTCGAGGCTGACCCCACCGCCCTCGCGGGCCAGCAGTACGGTCTGCGATTCACGAACGGTTTCCCGCCCGTTGACAGTGACCGTGCCAGCCAGTACCACTATCGACAGTGTATGCCCCTCCGGAACATCCAGTGTGACCGACTTGTGACTGCGCAAGCGCAGATCCCAGATGTTGATGGGTGTGAAGGTTCTCGCCGGACCACCCCGACCATTGAATTCACCGGCAATGACACGAACACTACCTGACCCTTCGGGCAGGTCGAGCTGCGGAATCTCTGTCTTCACGATGGTCTGGTAACCCGGGCTTGCCGACTTGTCCTTCGCCGGCAGATTGACCCACAGTTGCACCATCTCGAAATTACCACCTTTCTCGGCGAATGCCGGTGAGTGGTATTCCTGATGCAGGATGCCCGAAGCGGCTGTCATCCACTGTACGTCACCCGGACCTATCACCCCGCCAGCGCCGGTGGAATCACGGTGTTCCACTTCGCCCTCGTACACGATGGTGACGGTTTCGAAGCCCTTGTGAGGATGGGTTCCGACACCGCGTCGCGCCGTGGTCGGTTCGAACTGATGCGGCCCGGCATGATCGAGCATGATGAACGGACTGACGTGCTGCCCCTGATCGTGATGCGACAACAGCGTGCGAACGGGAAAGCCATCACCCACCCAATGTGCCCGAGGGGCACTGTGAACACCCAGTATCTGTCTCATGGACTTGATCTCCTGTGATGGACCGGACATTCCGGTCTTCGTTGGAATCAAGTATATGTGCGAGACGACAAATTGATTAGAGGGGTATTATTGATTGCATCGTCCCATATTCAGGACAATCAGCAATGCAAGACCTCAACGATCTCTACTATTTCGTGCAGGTGGTGAACCACGGCAGCTTTGCCGCTGCCGGACGTGCCCTGGGTGTGCCCAAATCGACGCTCAGCCGCCGCATCCTGGCTCTGGAGGAACGCGTCGGCATTCGCCTGATTCAGCGCTCCACCCGAAAACTGGCCGTCACCGAAATCGGTCAGGAGTACCATCGCCACTGCGTCGCCATGCTGGTGGAAGCCGAAGCGGCTCAGGAAGTCATCGATCGGTCTCGCTCGGAGCCGCAGGGACTGATCCGTTTGAGCGCTCCCCCGGCACTGATCTGTTTCGAACTCGGACCGATGATCGCCCGCTACATGGCAGCCTACCCACTGGTCAGGGTCGAGCTGGACGCGACGTCCCGGCGTGTGGACCTGATCGGTGAAGGGGTCGATGTTGCCATTCGAGTGCGTTTTCCGCCATTCGAAGACTCCGATCTGGCGATGCGCGTGCTGGGTGACAGCTCGCAGCGCATCGTGGCCTGCCCGGCTGTCATCGACTCACTACCGACAACGATCTGCCCGGCCGACCTGGCCAATCTGCCCAGCATGGATCTGGACCGACCCGGGCGTGAACACGTCTGGGAACTGAATGGCCCACAGCAGGCACAAGTCCGCATCCAGCATCAACCGCGCCTGATCACCGATGACATGTCACAGCTGCTGCATGCCGCCATTGCAGGGGTGGGGGTCGTGCAGCTGCCAAGCATGGTGGCGCAGGCGGAAATCCAGGCAGGCAGGATCGTCGACCTCCTGCCGCAGTGGCGACCACTGGCCGGGTCGGTGCAGGCCATCTTTCCTTCTCGCCGCGGCCTGCTGCCTTCCATTCGCAGTCTCATCGACTTTCTGGTCAAGGAGTATGCTGCACGACCTGCCGAGCCTGTCTGACAGAATACGGTGATCTTCTGCCACCGGAACAATACAAGCCTGTCAGAGTGCGAATACCCGGCCCCAGCCGGCAATCTCTGCCGGGCTGACGCCCACTTCCTGCAGGCAGTGCCATGCGGTGACAGAGACCGAATCCAGCACCGGCACGTCCATGTAGGTTTCCACTTCGGCCGCGACCGATGCTCCCCGGAAGTTGGTGCACAGTATCAGGATGACATCGGGTCGACTCTCGGCCGCCTTCATCGTGTGACCCTTGATTTCGTCTACCGTGTAGTTGGCGAAGGAGAAATTGTCGAGATCCCCCAGATGTGTCTCGTGAACGATCTCGAAACCCTGTTCCTCATAACGGCGGATGATCGCGTTCTGGATATCCGATGTGTAGGGTGTCACCAGAGCGAGTCGTTTCGCCTGCAGTCTGTCTATTGCCCGGGCAAAGGCCTCCATGGTCGAGGTGACCGGTATGCCGGTTTCTTCCGTGATTCGGGCACACAGGACCTGATCCTGCTCCATGCCCAACCAGGCTGCCGCCGTTCCGTTCCAGACAATGCAATCGACCTTGGCCTCGGCCAGTCGCAGAGCGGCTTCAGCGATGGTGTCATGATCGAATTGCCTGATGGACGCCTCTGACAGCGAGATGTCCTTCAATCGGAAGCGAGAGAAATGCACGGTCACCGTGTCCACATAGGGCATGAACAGGCGAGCGGTATAGGGTTCGAGCACCGTATTGGAAGACGGCGTCAACATGCCTATGCGTTTGGGGTTAACGACGGTAGGTCTTGTCATGAATCAATCGAAGTCGATCAGTATCGGGGTGGAATGGCGCATAACCATGTCACGAATGAGGGAAACTCTGCAAGCGGCCGCAAGTAAGCATTTTTACAACGATGGAAAAGGACGCCAACGGACACGCACGGGTGCAATGACAGCTTGTGCCCTGCAATATGCCGTGTTTCCGGGGAATTCCAACACCTGCAAGCGCTTTCCGTATTTCCGCACCACTGTAAGCAGTCTGCCAGCGGTGTAAGATCCGCACAGGATCGCACCGACCACTCCGCCGAGATCGACCATGCCACCGACCGATGCAGCCCTGTTTCTGCCGCTTAGCGACAATACGCTGCATGGCTTGCTGGACGAGTCAATGAGCTGGGAGCAAGGCGTCCTGTCATGCTCCATGCCTGAACTGGCCTCCCTGTGGCTGCTGGCCGGCCTGACCAGTCTCAAACCCGATGGCAGACGATCGCCGGAGCGATTGCTGGCGGACATCATCGATGCCTTTCATCCACAGCTTGAAGGTTCCGAGCTGGAACTGCTGCGCAAGCAGACCAGTGACAGGCTCAATCGCGACACCATCGAGGCAGGCTACTACCTCATCCGCGAGTTCCGGATAGCGCTGCTGGATGACGACAGCTGCGAGCAGCAGGACTATCTGACCGAACAGGGTCGTTGGGATTACGGCTTTTCCCAGCGTCAACGCGATCAGCAGGCATCACGGCGCGTCATGACCAGCGTGGCCGACCGGCGCCTGTCTTTGAGTACCGAGCAGAGTCGCGTGTTCCGGGAGTTTCAGGCAGACAATGATGAACACATGCATGTGCAGGGCTATGCCGGCACCGGCAAGACATCCCTGATCAAGAGCCTGTTGTCACTGTTCGAAACCTCGACATCACGCATTCTCGTGCTGGCTGAATACAGCCGACAGCTGGACGCCCTGGGTATCGATCGGCGCCACTCGGAAAAGGTTCACGCCTGTACCTTCAGCGAACTGGCAGATCTGGTCATTCCGCCGGACCTGACCTCCTCGGCCAATCGCAACATGCTGCGTCAGGACCGTACCCGCGCGACTCAACCCGACGACGTTCTGATTCGCCGGCTTGGTATTCGTACTGTCGGCAATCGCAGCAGCGAGCAGATCATCACCGCCGTGCGTGCCACCGTGTTCCGCTTCTGCCAGAGCACCGATGAGCGTATCGAGCAGAAGCATATTCCCGCGCGTTACGCGGCACTGTTCGACTCCACCCTGCATGCCATCGTCTGCCAGCATGCCCGTGAACTCTGGCAGGCCATCCTCGCCCCGCCCACGGCCGACTTTCGGCCACAGGTACGCGGCTTTCACAAGATCAAGTGGGCAGCACTGAACCGTTGGCCGGTGCCGGCACAGTATTCCCATGTGCTGGTGGATGAGTGTCACGACCTGCCGCGACCGGTCTTCCAGATTCTTGCCTGCAGCCCGCAAGCCCGGGCGACTCTGGGCGATGACTACCAGAATCTGAACGGTCGTTCCACACCCCAATCGAGAAGTACGCGTCTGCGGGAGATGGTGCAGTCGGTTCGATCGGGACATGCCGTGGAGAGCATCATCAACCCCATCATCACGGTGCATCCCAGTCGCACCAAGGCACCGTTTCAGGGCAACGACATGACGCAGCTGGACATCCGGTATTACCGGAAGGCGGCCGTTCCTCAACAGGCCGCCGTGATCCTGGTCAACGATACCTGGGGTCTGTTCGAATGGTCGCAACGATTGGCCAGCGCCAACATCAATCCTTCCCTGCTGAACGATCACAAGGACCTGGACATGTTCGTGCAGGATTGCATCGAGCTCAAGGCCGGTGGCCGCGGCGCTCGTCATGGCGAGCTGTTCCGCTATTCCTCCTGGCTTCATGTTGCCAGCGAGCATGCCGCCAACACCGGTTTCCAACGTATCAATCAGTTATTGGACAAGGGTTACGGTCATGCGCACTGGAAGCAGACCTATCAGCGATTTCAGCGAATCGGCAAACCTGCCTATTCCGTGGGTCTGATCGAGAACGTGCGCAACCTCGAGTTCGATACCGTCATGCTGACACCCGATGTCGTCAGCGCCTCGGCAAACCTGTCTCGTGCCGCCTTCAGCTCGGCCATCTATGTGGCAGTCACCCGTGCCCGCAAACAGCTGATCCTGCCTGAGTCGCTACGCCAGTGGATCGAGGAGATTTCAGCGCGTAGCGCCTGATGGCAAGTGACGCCGCATCGCCCCAGCCGGGGCGGTGGTGCTCTGCCCAACCAAACAATGAAACCTGTTTCTGCGTCAAAGACTGGTATTCGGCTTGCATATCACCCACCCTGTCAGTAATGACCCGAGTCGAGGTGGATGCCAATCGGCAAACCGGACAAGGAGATTTCTCTCCAGGGGACGAGAAAATGACGCGTTTCGAGACCGAACGACTGCTGGTTGCCGAATGGCACACGCTGCACAAGGAGCAATGGCCGTCTCTTGATCTGGCAGGCGCAGTGCAGGAAATACTCACTCCCAACGTGACCGCCTGCCTGCCCGCGTCCTGGCAGGGCAAGTATTCACGGGAACGCGCCGATCAATGGATCGACGATCGTGACGGCGAAGACGCGACCTGGCTGGTCGTCGAAAATACAACTCAAGAGGCAATCGGCTTGCTCATTCTCTCCGGGACCGATGAGTACGGACACCTTCGCCTTGGCTACATGCTGAAGGAATCGGCCTGGGGCAATGGCTATGCCAGTGAGCTGATCAGCGGTCTGGTCGGCTGGTGCAGAGAGAATCGGATCCGTTCTCTCACCGGTGGCGTCGTGAAAACCAATACGGCATCGGTGAGAGTACTTGAAAAATGCGGCTTCGAGCCAAGGCCGGATGACGCGACGAACAACGAACAGATGTATTCGATCGGGTTCGTTTGATCGACATCCGGCCCTTGGCGCTATTCCAGGTTTCTGAGCGCAGCTCGCGCTGCGGCATTCACCGCAACCACCAACGGCACGTCGAATTGTGGTTGGAGCCTGATGGCAGAAGCCGACAACGGACCGCCACCCATGATGACCGCGCTGGAGCCATCTTCATCAATGGATTCCTGCACGGCAGCCGCCAAGGCTTCGTCCAGCTTCTCCGGAGATGTGACCAGTACCTTCGGATCTCCCGGTGTCACTCTGACTCCCTTGTATTGATCCTCATAGCCCAGCGAAGCCGCCTTCTGCCGAAAGGACTCGATCAGGCCTTCATCCGGCGTGACAGTGACAATGCCGAACTCCCGACCGCCCGATGCAGCCTCGTGAAACACCTCTTCGCCGATACCGTATACCGGAATATCAACGACGGCGCGTAGCTCTTCCAGACCCGGATCGCTGAAGGCCGACACGATGATGGCTACCACATCATCGCGTGCAGCGACCTCTGTACCTATCTGCACCACACCCGGTATGGCATTTTCCATATCTTCAGGTGTTGTCAGAAGCGCCGGGGCTCCTTCGTTACTTCTCTCCTCGACGCTAGCCTGACCATCGACCTCCATGCGCGCCAACTCTGCCATCGAGTGAGTCGCTCCAGTACTGGAGTTCGGATTGATCAGGACAATGGTTCGCGGGGCAGCTTCCACGGGTGTGCTCGTATTGTCGTCTGCAACGGCAGCTGTGCTTGCCATGGCCAGGCCCGTCAGAGCCGCACCGACGAGTATCGGACGCAGATCTGACAGGTTCCTGAATGCGGATGTGACTCTGAACAGCATATCGATGATTCTCCTGTTGATGGACAAAACGGGATCAATGAGGGTGAACCGGTTGGCGGGAAGTGACCCGGCCAACCGCGGGGCAAGGCGATCCTTCAGCTCTTGAATCGAGCCGCTGAAGGCAGTGTATTCATCAGCACGTAGTAGCTCAGACCGGCCGGAATCAGGCTGGCGTACCAGGAAATACCGGAGAAAATCAATGCCACCACGACTCCGACAAGTGCCGCGATGAAACCTGCCCAGTTGATACCGCTGTACGGCCCGTTGGCGTCATAGAGCTTGTCGAGGTTCAGCTGACGCTTGCGCACGATGTAGTAATCCACCACCAGTATGGCGAAGATGGGACCGAGAAAGGCCGAGTATGTCTGGATGAACAGGCTCAGTCCGGCAGCCGATTCATCCTTGACCAGTTCCCAGGGAAAGGTGCAGAAAGCCAGCAGACCGACAGCCACGGCAGATTTCCTGAAACTCAGACCGAATACGTCCATCAGTGCATAGGCCGGGGGAATGACGTTGTTCAGAACATTCGTGGTCACCTGGGCAAAGGCGATGAACAGCAGCGTGATGACCAGCAGCGGCTTGTTGTCCACGGCGCTGGAGAAGACCTTGATGGGGTCCACTTCACCGGTGGCGCCGGACACCATCAGTCCGATCAGTCCCATGAAGAGAGTGGCTGGCAGAATCGAATTGGCATAGATGGCCACCTGCCGAAACTTCGACACCCGGGTTTCCAGCTCGCGCGAATAATCGGAGACATTCAGCATCATCGTGCTGTAGACGCCCAGAAACAGCATGGTGGCACCCCAGAACGGCGCTCCCCAGGTGCCCTCGACATTGACCAGGTTCGTCGAGATCTGCTCACCATACTTGTCAATGACGCTGAAGAACATGTAGACCAGCGAGCCGATGATGAAGATCGATCCGATGTTCTCCAGCCACTTGATGCCATGAAATCCCAGTACCGACAACAGAATCTGCAACAGCTGGAAGCCGATGAAGAACACCACGATATTGTCGTAGCCGAACAGGGTGGCCGAAACCAGATTGAGGGCACCTGCGCCTATCCAGCTCTGGAATCCGAACCACACGATGGCCGGCACACTGCGCACCAGAGCCGGCATGCGACTTCCAGAAAAGCCGAAGGCACTGCGGGCCTGTACCATGAAGGGAATGCCGTATTTATGACCGGCCGCGCCATTGATGGTCAGGGCAATGCCGATGACCGCGCAACCGATGGCGATGGCAATCACGGTCTGCAACAGGTTCAGGGTACCCACCAGCCCCGAGCCGACCGTGAACGTGCCGATCGAGACACAGCCACCCAGCCAGGCGAACAGATAGGACCACTGCCCCATGATTCGCGTTTTCTGAGGGGCCAGTGATTCCTCACCCATGCCCTTCTGCTCTACCACTCCTGCCGAGTGTTCGTTGACGACCTGTTCTGCTGTTGTACTCATGGCTGTCTCTCCGTTCTACTTCGAGTTGGGCTGCGCATACGCGCAGATCTTGCTGGTGCCGAGTCCGACGCTGATCAGTCCCTCGACGAATTTCACGGCCACGGCAACCCCGTCAATGACGGGGATGCCGGTCTCGTCACTGAGCCAGCGGGTCAGATCGGCCATGCCGGCACAACCGAGCACCACCGATTCACAGTGATCCTCGTCGATGGCTCGCAGAATCTCCGCCTTCACTCGCTCTCTGGCATCACTCCCCTCTTCCTCCAGGGCCAGTACCGGAATCTGCGCCGAACGCACACGTCGACAGTGGTGATCGACGCCATAGCGACGGGCGAGCTCCTCGATGACAGGCACCGAGCGTGGCAAGGTGGTCACCACCGAGAAACTGGTACCCAGAATGGTGGCGGCCTTCATGCCGGCCTCGCAGATCCCCATGACAGGACCACTGGCAACCTCTCGACAGGCACCGATTCCCGGGTCGTCGAAGCAGGCCACCACCACGCCATCCACACCCGCCTTCTCGGCAGCAATGACCTCGTGCAGCAAGGGCCCGACCGACATGGCCTCGTCATAGTGGCCTTCGATGCTGGCGGGAGAGCCCACCGCCGTGCGGGCAATGATCTCGACCCCGGGGCCGGCAAAGTCGCGAGCACTCTGCGCGATCTTCTCGGTCATCGAGGCGGTGGAATTCGGATTGACTACCAGAATTTTCATAACGCTTTCTCATGCGGCCTGACAGATTGATTGACAAACAAGCTACACAATATTGTTAACAATCACAAGTATTATTGTAAATGATCATAAATGGTGCATAGAGATTCCTGCTGCACTGCTTTCGACACAATTTCCGGCAGCTAGCAGCAATGCCGTTAAATGAGGTAGAATTTTCACTTTAAATCAGTCACTTGAAGCATCCCCGATGGCACAGGCTCCCGAACAATCGATAGTCGGAGGCGTTCTCGAAGCAATTGCCGAGCACCGCCTTAAGGCAGGAGTAAAGCTCGGGGAACAGGATCTCTGCGAGATCTATCACTGCAATCGTGCACATGTCCGTCGCGCTCTGGCGACACTGGAAGCACAGAAAGTTGTCAAACTCGAGCCCAATCGTGGCGCATTCATTGCCACCCCGACCCCCGAGGAAGCGCGCAACGTCTTCCAGGCCCGTCGTGCCATCGAGCTGGTCATTGCCAGGAATGTCTTGCGTCTGGCCGGACCCGAGGACATCGCCCGGCTGCGTGACCATGTCGAGCAGGAACATGCAGCCAGACAGTCAAGCGAACGCAGGGATGCCATTCGCCTGTCCGGCAGATTTCACCTCATTCTCGGGGAGATGTGCGGTAACGAGGTTCTCGACGAGTTTCTGAACGAGCTGGTCATGCGCAGTTCGCTGATCATCAGCATGTACTCCGCCTCACAGGCCCCTCTGTGTGGTGATGAGGAACACGCGCGGATAGTCGATGCCATCGAGGCAGGCGAGGAGAGCGTCCTGATGGAACGTATCGAACACCATCTGCGTCACCTGGAACACAGCATTGCCATCGAACCTGCCAATACAAGTCCGGATCTGAAGGATATCCTGCAGCCCCCCGGGCCTTGAACCACGGCTGCCGCAGGCCGGTAGCCGCCTTGCGAAGGCCCCTGCTACCTGTCGATGGCAAAGACCTCATCGTACTGCTGCATGATGAAATCGAAGTCAGGGTTGAAGGTCGTGCGCGCCATCGGCACCTTGTCCGGAGACGCGGTCCCTTCTGCGCCACGCCAGCGATCATCCTTCTGGTAGTAGAGGCAGGCGCTGAAAACCGGCCATTCATTGCCGTTGCACACCAGCTGCTTCCCTCTGGCGCCGTAAAACGGATTATCAGGGGCCACCAGCACGCTCATGTGAGCCTGATTGAGAATACGATACTCCGGGTAGGCACTCTTTCTCACGACTTCCCCGTCAGCCGCTTGCACATCACCATTGCCATAGAGCAGCAGTCGCTTGCGTGGTGAGGAAAATCGCTGCCTGAAAATACGTCTCACACGCTGCACACTGACAACCGAATCGTCCATGGAGGCAACCATCAAGACCGGCATGTCCAGCTTCTTCGATCCCCAGATATCATGCAGGTATCGCGTGCTCTTGTAATACTGCGCCGCCGCATTGATGGGTATGGAGTTGTATTTTGACGGATTGTCTTCGATGATCATGCCGCCGAACACCCACGGCTTCACATGCGATACCAGTGAAGCCCATCGCAGCAGAGAGTTGCGGGTACTGTAATAGGCCGGCGAGAACAGCAGCAGACCATCGATTCCCTCGTATTCGATGGCCAGTATGGTCGCGATGACACCGCCGAGTGAAAAACCTCCAATGAAGAACGGTTCGTCCCCCTGACGCCACAGTTCCAGCTGCAAACGTGCGGCGTCGAGCCACATCCGGTAGGTCACCTCAAGCTGAGCTTCCGGTGTATTGCCATGCCCGGGCAACAGAATGGCCCTGACATCGTAGCCGCGTTGCGCCAGCTCTCTGGCCATGTCACGCCAGACCGTCGGTGAATCGTTCAATCCATGAATCAGCAGATATCTGCCGCGATGAGGGACATCGCTGCTGGCCGGCATCTCGAAGGGGATGTTGTATTCGACATCCGACGCTCGGCGCTCCGGCAGCTGCGTCTCCAACAGGTAGCGGCGTACCTCCTCGATATGCGCCTGGAAATCCTGCTGTGGAGCCGGAAACCCGGCCAGCAAATCATCATCGGCGCGCGCCGCTGCGACCAGACAGAAAAGAAATACCAGCAGTGTGATACGCCGTGACACGAAACGATCCTTGCAAGCTCGGGGACGGAAAACGAAGATGATAACCGGACCCGTTCACTCCTGCTTCATACGGAAGGTTCCGGGGACACCTGCCACTTCCCCGGTGGCATCAAGCGAGCGAGTATGGCGATCACCACAATGCCGAAGACCAATCGAGCCCAGAGAATGCCGGACAGATCGGCACCCAGAGCCAGGATCAGCAGGGTGTCTTCGATCATGCTGTGCAGCAGTCCCAGAAAACACAGGGCAATATAGGCATCGCGGCGGCTCAGCATGCCATCGTCCAGATCCCGGATCAGCAGACCGGCACCGTAAGTCAGACCCAGCGCCACACCGATGACCGTGACATTGGCAGCCGAGCGCCCCAGACCGAAGAGTCGCAGCAAAGGTGACAGGCCG
Organism: uncultured Granulosicoccus sp.; assembly: GCA_947495035.1. Taxonomy (GTDB): domain Bacteria; phylum Pseudomonadota; class Gammaproteobacteria; order Granulosicoccales; family Granulosicoccaceae; genus Granulosicoccus. The sequence goes on along the minus strand of CANLXI010000011.1, from coordinate 128,141 downwards.
ATGTGTATCAGTGTCTCCAGCCCGATGAGTCGGAGCAGCTTCAACAGCAGCATAAGGGTGAGAATGACCAGAAAGACCATGCCCAGTGCCTGCAGCTGAGCGAGCACCCAGGACCACAGACTGCCATCCGAGCCCACCGGCTGCCACACCCTCACCAGTGGCTCCTGCAACAGCTCGAAATGCGAATACACCAGGTGCAACAGAATGCCCAACAGCAGGGCACCGCCCACTCGTAATGCAATGGTGACCCACCAGGGTACTCCCGCCCGACGCGCGACCGCACCCTCGATGGGTATGGAATGGGCAAGCAGCATCATTGTCCCCAGCACGGTGACCTGCTCCACCGTCAAGGCCAGACCGGCAGCCATGTCATAAAACACGATGATGCCGGCGAACATATTGCTCAGCAAGGTGGTTGCCCAGACAATGCCCAGCACGGCCGGTAGCCCCGCCAGGGCCATGGCCGGGCCCAGCGCCAATCCGATGAGATCCAGAATACCCAGTTCCTGCAGCAGCTTCACGACGATCAGCGCCGGCACCATGATGCGAAGCAGCACCAGATACACCTGAATCGTTTCGCGCAGCAGCGCCATTGCCTGCCGCCAGTAATGTGAAAATGCCACGCGGGAAGATCCATTGTCTGTCGAGGGAGCACCACGATACCTGCAGCGACGCAGAATATTGTGTCCGATTGGGCCCGGTGAGAAACTTTCTTGGCGTTTTCATGAGCACGGAGTGCATAATCTGCACATGGATGCCATTGATCAACGGATTCTCGAGCAACTGCAGCAGAATGCCGATGTCACCAATCAGGCACTGGCCGAACAGGTCGGGCTTTCCCCCTCCGCCTGCCTGAAACGGGTCAGGCGGCTACACCAGAGCGGCGTCATAGACAGGATCGTGGCTCTGCTGAACCCGCAAGCCATCGCCGAAAGTCTCTATGTCATCATCGAAGTGACCATGGAGCGAGACAACAAGCGCCTGTACAAGCGCTTCGAGGATCGTGCGATTGCCAGACCCGAGGTGAAGCAGTGCTATCAGGTCACCGGCGAGATCGATTTCATACTGGTGATCTCGGTACCCGACATGCAGGCCTATGATCGCTTCTGCGATGCGGTGCTGTACGCCGACGACAACCTGCGCAAATTCCGCACCCTGCTCTCGCGTAGGCGCAGCAAGTTCGACACCTCGACCACGATCGACCCGAGCGCCCTGACGCCCTGACGCCCCACAATCATTCTTGCAAAACGCAGCACGCCTGCGGCCTGGCGCGGGTTCGCCCGGATGAACCGGCGCGGGCTACTTCATCCCCATGCCACCCATACCGCCCATTCCACCCATGCCCGGCGGCATCTTGCCCTGCATGGCTCGCATCATCTTGGCCATGCCGCCCTTGCTCATCTTCTTCATGGTACGGGCCATCTGCTGATGCTGCTTGAGCAAGCGATTCAAATCCTGAACCTGCAAGCCGGCCCCGGCGGCAATTCGCTTCTTGCGTGACCCTTTCAGTATCGCCGGGTACTTGCGTTCCTGCTCGGTCATCGAGTTGACCAGCGCAATCATGTGAATGAACTGCTTGTCGTCGATCTTCTTCTTCATGGCATCGGGCACTTCACCCATGCCAGGCATCTTGTCCATCAGCGCCGCCATGCCGCCCATGTTGGCCATCTGCTCCAGCTGGTCCTTCAGGTCGTTGAGATCGAAGTTCTTGCCCTTGCGCATCTTGTTGGCAAACTTCTCGGCCTTGTCATGATCGACCTTGGCCGTGACCTCTTCCACCAGACTGACGACATCGCCCATGCCCAGGATGCGCGAGGCGATTCGGTCAGGGTGAAAGGTTTCCAGTGCATCGGTCTTTTCACCGGCACCGATGAACTTGATGGGCTTGCCGGTGATGACACGCACCGACAGCGCCGCACCACCACGTGCATCACCGTCTGTCTTGGTCAATACCACACCCGTCAGCGGCAGCGCTTCACCAAAGGCCGCAGCCGTATTGGCGGCGTCCTGACCGGTCATGCTGTCGACCACGAACAGGGTTTCCACCGGCTTGATGGCGCTGTGCAGATCCTGGATTTCGGCCATCATCTCCTGATCGATGGCCAGACGACCAGCTGTATCGACCAGCAGCACATCCACCAGCTGCTTGCGCGCGGCATCCAGAGCGGCACGCGCGATGTCCACCGGCGACTGTTCTATCGAACTGGCGAAGAAGATCGCACCCACTGAATCTGCCAACGTCTCCAGTTGCTTGATGGCCGCCGGTCGGTAGACGTCACAGCTGACCACCATCACCTTCTTCTTGTCGCGCTCCTTGAGCAGACGTGCCAGCTTGCCGACCGTGGTGGTCTTGCCCGCACCCTGCAGGCCTGCCATCAGGACGACGGCGGGTGGCTGCGTGGCCAGATTCAGTGGCTCTGCATTGTCGCCCATGATCGCCACCAGCTCGTCATTGACGACCTTGATGAAGGCTTGCCCCGGCGACAGACTGCCGATGACTTCCTGGCCCATGGCCTTGTCGCGAACCGAGTCGATCAGTTGCTTGACCACCGGCAGCGCCACGTCGGCCTCCAGCAAGGCCAGGCGAACTTCGCGCAGCGTGTCCTTGATATTGTCTTCGGACAGGCGCCCCTGGCCCCGAAGGTTCTTGATCGTACGGCCTAGACGCTCACTGAGATTGTCGAACATGTTCGGTCCTGTCTCGTGTTGGGTGGGTGTCGGTGATCACACGGCAAACGCCGGCCGCCGACAGATTTTCCACAGTATACGGGAGCGCGCGGTGGGCTTTCACGCGTTGGTAATGGTCTTCTGCCTGCGGCCGCCCACCTGTTTGTCCAGTGACACGCGGGATCCGTCATCCGAACCAGCGGAATGTGCCCGGCCATTGCGGTATCGCACACGTTTCGGGCGACCCATCGTCAGACCTTCCATGCAGTTTTCCCGGACAATCTCGCGCTTGAGTACCGTCAGGCTGGCCCCGCGAGGGATATCACCGCTTACGCTCTTGGCATCCTGTCGCGCCGCCTCTTCGGCTTCACGTCGCTCGCGGTCGATCTTGCGGGCGCGCTCCAGCACGGCCAGCGAGAAGCCGACGCGGTAGTCAAAGCTGGCTGACCGACCCGGTGGTACCTCGCCATCGCGCTTGCGCGCCTTCAGCGAGCGCTCCATGACATCGGTCAGGTAGCCATAGGTCAGGGAGGCGACCTCCGCATCGATACTGAACCCGCGGAACTCGATGGTACGTCCCTTGACGCAGATGCAGTCGTGCAGCAAGGCCACCGCGGAGCCCAGCACCCCCACATAACTGGGCACGGCACGAAAGTCCTTGCCGATGGAACTGGCACCGAACTCCGAGGTTTCCAGATCCGCTTCGGTGATGCCGAATTTCGCCATCAGGGACTGACAGCGTCGCATCGCGATCTCGGCCTCATGCGGACTGGATTCGCTCTCGAGGCCCATGGCGTAGAGCTTGCGTATCCGCTCCAGCAGTTTTTCGCGATCAGCTTTTTCCATGCCCGCAGCATACCGGCCCGAGCAGCCTTCTGTGTGACCGGCGGGCCGGAAAGTTACCTGACGAGCGCGTTTTCCAAGGCATACTGGCCCTCGGTGCTGCATGCTATTCTGTACAGGATCTTTCATGCAGGTACACACCTGCCGCATCAAGCCGAGGCTACAGGCAAATTTTCGTGAGCTACATCATTCCATTGATTGCAGTCGCGCTCTACAGCCTTGCCAGCGCACTGCTGACCCGATCACTGGCCCATCAGGCACCCCGATTCGACCAGATGATCATGTCCGGCGGTCCGAACAGCCCTGACAGCACGCATGGGGCTGCGGCTCGCGGGGGTCGACGCCGCAAGACCTTACTGCTGGCAGCCGTTGCCGCGCTGCTGCACGGCTGGCTCGTTTATCGGCAAGCAGGCCTGCCCGGGGCACTGTCCCTGCCGTTACTCACGGCCATTGCCGCCACCACCCTGACCATCGTGTTGCTGCACATCCTGCTATGTCTCCGGCAGCCGGCCGACTACCTGGGTATTGCCGTCTACCCGCTGGCAGCGATTTCCCTGATCAGCAGTCATGCGTCAGCCGGCGGCACCCCCATCGAGGGCAGTGCCGTGCAGATCCATGTCTTCCTGTCGCTGGTATCCTACGCCATGCTTGCCCTGGCGGCCGCGCAGGCCGTTCTGGTGGCCATCCAGATCCGTTTCCTGTCTCGCCACAAACCGGGGGGCTTCATGCGCGCGCTGCCGCCGCTGGATTCCACCGAGGAACTGCTTTTCATCCTGTTCAGTACCGGATTCGTGCTGCTGACACTGAGTCTGGCCAGCGGATTCTTCTTCCTGGAGGACATGTTTGCCCAGCACCTGGTGCACAAAACCGTATTATCTTGCATAGCTTGGGGCATTTTCGGCATATTACTGTTTGGCCGCTGGCAGTTCGGCTGGCGTGGCAAGAAAGCCGTGCACTGGACTCTGGCAGGCTTTGCGACGCTGGTGCTGGCCTACTTCGGCAGTAAAGTGGTGCTGGAGGTCGTGCTGCAATAACCTGCCGGAGTGCCTGCCTTACCGTGTAACAGAGCACTTAGTTGGAATACGAGTATTCAAAACGGCTTACTCGTTGCTATAGTGCAATCATCCACAAGCAAAAGCAGGCCGGTTGTTCTTGAACAGCATACCCATCAGCGCACTGGTATCCATACTGGTCTTGCTGGTAATCATCTCAGGTTTCTTCTCGGGGTCTGAGACGGCACTGATGTCACTCAATCGTTATCGATTGCGTCATCAAGCCAATAACGGGCACAAGGCAGCCCAGCGAACCGCCAAATTGCTGGAAAAACCCGACAGGCTCATCAGCCTCATTCTGCTCGGCAACAACTTCGTCAACATTCTGGCGTCTGCCATTGCCACCGTCATTGCCCTCCGGCTCATGGGCGAAGCCGGCATTGCGGTTGCTACCGGCCTGCTCACCATCATCATTCTGGTGTTTGCCGAAGTCACGCCGAAGACCTTTGCCACCCGGCGCGCGGAAAAATTCGCCTTCATTGCATCGGCCGTCTACGGTCCGCTGATGATCGCCACCTACCCACTGGTTGCCGCGACCAACTGGGTCAGCACCCTGATCCTCAAGCTCCTGAAAACCGATGCTGTCAGCGATGACGAGCACCTGTCCAGCGAGGAACTGCGCACCGTACTCAACGAAACCGCCGGCATGATTCCGCAAAGACACCGGGAAATGCTGGTCAACATCCTCGATCTGGGCACGGTATCGGTCAACGACATCATGGTGCCGCGTAATGAGGTGGTCGGTGTGGATCTGGCGGCCCCCTGGGACGAAGTGCTGCAGCAGCTGAGTGCCAGCACCCACAGCCGTCTGCTCATGTACCGCGAGAGCATCGACAACGTGGTCGGTTTCCTGTACCTGCGCAACCTGCTGGAAGCGGTGCGTACCGGCAAGATCACACGCCAGTATGTCGAAAGTGTCATTCGCGAGCCCTACTTCATTCCCGAAGGCACCACGCTGACGGTACAACTGCTGAATTTTCAGCGCGAAAAGCGCCGCATGGGTCTGGTCGTGGATGAATACGGCGACATCCAGGGCATGCTGACCCTGGAAGACATCCTCGAAGAGATCGTCGGAGAATTCGACAACGACCCGCAAATCTCGCCCCCCGAGATTCGCCCTCAGCCCGACGGCAGCTACATCGTCGATGGCACCGCCCAGGTACGGAATCTGAACCGCTCGCTGAACTGGGCACTGCCATCGGAAGGACCGAAGACGCTCAACGGAATTGTGGTCGAACACTTCGAGAACTTCCCACCGCAAGGTGCGGTGTTCACTCTCAATGGTCACTCGATGACCATTCTCGCCGTAGAGGACAACAAGGTGCAGCAGGTACGCATCGATCCTGCCCTGCAGGATGAGAGCGAAGAGGAAAACCGCAGTTCACGCGCTGCCGCCGGCGACTGATACTCCACGACCCGTCTTGCCCGATGACGGGCTCTCGGGTGGGATCTGCCCCTGCCGACTCATGGCAGACCTGCCTGGTCTTCAATGCTCGAAACCACTGATGCTCAGCGATACCTTTTCCATGGATGCCATCGCCACCATCCGCTCTTGCTACAGCCAGCGCTTCGGCATCCCGAGACAGCCTGGCCTCGTGGACAGCGCCGTGGCAGCCATCGAGTTCGAACCCACCAGGGACAACGAACTGGCACTGCGGGACCTCGGCTCCTTCTCCCATCTGTGGGTGGTGTTCGTCTTTCATGGCCAGAGCTATTCACGATTCAAGCCCCTGGTACAGCCACCGCGACTCGGCGGCAAGAAGACCATGGGGGTCTATGCCACGCGCAGTCCCAATCGACCCAACCCGATCGGGCTGAGCGCCGTGGCCCTGCGCGACGTCAGGTTCGACAAGGATCGGTTTCGTGTCCTGGTGGATGGTGGTGACTTTCTCGATGGCACGCCGGTACTGGATATCAAGCCCTATGTGCCGTTTGTCGATGCCATACCGGACGCCAGGTCCGACTGGGCAACCCAGCTTCAGGATGGCCTCGAGGTTGGCTGGACAGTGCAAGCGCTGCAACGACTGGCCGAGATCGAGCCCGGCTGCGACCTCGTGGCAACCGGCTCACTCGGTCTGCAAAGGCTGATCGAGCAGACATTGGCTCAGGATCCACGTCCGGCCTACGAGCGTGGCAAGGACGGTAAACCCGGGCAACACTGGGGTGTTCTGGTCGGCCCTGTCGACGTGATGTTCGAAGTCAGCCAGGGCCGCGTGATGGTCGTGTCGATCAAACGCTCATGAGTGGAGTATCGGCGATGCTATTTTTCATCGACCACGATGGTATTGCCGCTGTCTCCTGCCAGCAGGCGCACCAGGTGGAAAATTGCCAAGGGGTCTTCACCGTGTTTGGCCACGATCGCTGCAAACGCCTGCTTTGCTGACGGATCATCGGATTCGAGTTTCTCGTAGGCCGCGTTGTACGCCGCCACCACCGAACTGCACATCTGCTCCGGCGCCAGCGGCTCGAACACCTTCAGGCCGGAGGTCTTGCCTTTCAGAATGAGTGTGCCTACCGGACGACCGATGAAGCCGGTGATGCCGTCAACCACCGTGGCGCTGGCGCAGATTCTCGTCCCCAGATGCTTGTTGACCGATTCCAGCCTGGCGGCGGTATTGACCGTATCGCCATACGCGGTGTAATTGAAGAACACTTCGCCCCCGAAATTGCCCACCGTCGCCGCGCCCTTGTGCAGGCCGATTCGCGTGACCCCCAGATGAATGCCCTCTTCCGCCTTCTGCCTGCGGAACGACTCGGAGAAGGCATCGATCTCCAGCGCACAAGCCAGACCACTGGCAGCCTGTTCCGGCTGTTCCACCGGTGCCCCGAAGATGACATGCAAGGCATCGCCGACGATCTTGTCGGTCGTCCCGCCATGACGAAAGACGATCTGCGTCATGTTGTCCAGATACTCGTTCAACAGGGGAACGGTCACGACAGGATCATGTGTCTCCACCAGCGCGGTGAAATCGGCAATATCGGTGAACAGGAAGGTCAGCTCGCGCCGCTCCCCACCCAGACCCAGAAAATCCGGATCGACGACCAGTTGTTCAGCCAGATTGGGGGAAAAGTAACGCGACAGGGTTGCCTTGGCCGTTTCTGCCGCATTTCTCAGGCGGCGCAATTCCTCATCATTGCGATCACTGACACGCAACAGTCGCCGAGTCACCTTGAACAACTTGCAGTATTCATGCAGCAACGATTCGACCATCTGCCGATTGTCCGGATCCTGGTCCGCACCTTTCCTCGCCAGCCACGCATTGGTCGCCGCTATCGTCTGTTCCTCCTGCGTGAAAAGGTCAGCGGTGGACATCACACCACCATTCGTTCGAGTCTGAAATTGACCTCACGCAAATCCTCCCCGAAATCCACACCGAGTTCCTCCATGGTGTCGTCTTCAGGGTCATGGAACCAGTACACGTCCACCCGGCAACCGCGGGATGCCGCCTGATCCAGCTTGTCCATGAGCAACATGATTGCCTTGGCACTGCTGCTGTTGAAATAGATGAGTTCGAAATCGAAGCGACAGTGCGTCGGGGACGCCTGCAGATAGGCATCCAGCGCATCGAACAGGGGGTAGTAGAAACGGGTGACATCCTCCGGATACGACTCGCCGATCAGACGAAATCGGTGCTCCGGAAAATTGAAGGAGACTTGCGGAGTTCTGGTCGTTGCGGGTATCTCGAGTGCATCCATGATGATGGCATCTCTCTCAGATGGTTGCCTTGATGGCAAAGAACGTGTGCTCATCATCCACTTCCTCGAATTCGAATTCAATAGGCCTGGATGTTCGTCGGGCGATCTCCATGAACCCGACTCCGGCCCCTTCCTCCAGCTCCTGCAGATTGCGCAGCTGCGATTTATAGGCAATCTTCAGCTCTTCCGGCGATTTGTTCTGCAAATCCGTCAACCTGGCTCGAATACCGGGTACATCGGCTGCCACAATCAGGTTACCCGAATGAATGATGAAGTCATCACCCACCTGACCGATGGTCAGGATGCCGTAGCGGGAGTGGTCGTCTGCATTTTTCAACGGTTTATCCTGTTCGGCAGAAGCCTGTCGCGCCGAATAGCGGATAATGTTCTGCATCTGCTCGACAAACACGGCAAATATGCTGCGAGTGGTCCTGGTATCGACATCTTCGCTCTCCAGCTTGTTCTTCAGCGCCGAACCGATACCCGTGAGTATGTTTTCGGTGATACAGCCGCAATAGGCGAAGGTAATGCCTTGTGAGTGCAATTGTGACTGCAGCTCATTGAGTTTACTGGCTCTCACTACTGTCTCCCTGGCCGGCACCCTCAGCGGGCAGAGGCACAATGTGCTTCATGCTGCGGCGGATGCATTGAATCCGAGACTATTTAACAGTGTCGTCCACACGTCTACATATGTATCATAGAAATACAGCAATAAAAAACGAATATTACTGCAACCCGAATACCGGGAAATTTCTGGTCGGTACCGGCAACTTGCCAAGCCACCGGCCGGACCGCTTGTTGCATCGGGAGACGTACGTGAACAGGAAAACCGCATGGGCCAGCCTGATCATTCTGCTGTCGGGGCTGATGCTCTCGACAGCTCACGCAGCCAGACTCTCCACCGCACTGCAAGTCGAGCTGCAGACCGCCATGCTGACCTACAACGACTCCATCCTGAGCGACGGCAGCTACCTCTACCTTGACACGCGAACGGATACCATGCGCGTGATATATCCGGCCAATGCCCATCCCTTCATCGTATCGCTGGGGGAGCACTATTTTGTCTGTTCCGAGTTCATCGATGACAACGGGGACTCCATCACGGCCGACTATCTCGTCAGGAAAATCCAGGGTAAATACAAGGTTGTGCAGATGATCATCGACGACAGGGAGTCATTGAGCAAGGCCATGAAAAAGGCGGGCCGTTAATCTGGCACTACCGATGAACCCGTTTGATGCCGCCCTGTCACTGTTCAGGCGACACATATTCTTCAAGTACATCGCGGCCACCCTGATACTCGGCATTCTGGGAAATGCCGTGGTGCTGGTCCTGTACCTGCAATATCGCAAGACCGACCAGAGTGGACAGATTGCCGCAGAGATCGCAACGGTTGCCAATCGCCTGGCCAGGCCCGCATCCGATCTTCTTCGAGCTGGGGACATCCCGAAATCCCGGGAGCTTCTGTCGATCTTTGCCGCCTATCCCTACGTGATCTGCACGGATCTGCGGATCGAGGCCAGCGAAGCACCTGCCGTGTCATGGCCGGTGATCGGCTGTTCACGCATCAGAAAACCGGGCAGAAGCATCGATGTCAGCCTGCCCGGTGTCGGCACGGCGGCCAGCATGCATGTGCGCATCGACCCCGTTGTTCTGACGAACAGGCTGACAAGAGAGTTTGCCGTACTTGCATTGTTGGGAACGATAGGAGGACTGGCACTGACGCTGGCAGGCATTGCCGCCTTTCTGTGGTTCATCAATCGCCCGCTGAAGCTGTTGCTGACTGCCATCGAGCAGTTCGAGCAGGAGGGTGTACCACGACACGCCGACTACCACTCCAACGACGAGATCGGCAAGCTCATCAGCAGTTACAACTCCATGCTGGACCGCGAAACAGAGCGCGTCACCGAAATCCGTGAAGCTCACGAGTCGATCCTCGACAGCGTGAACTACGCGACTCGCATTCAGCGCGGCCTGCTGCCCACCCACAGTCAGCTCTCGGAGGCCTTCGCCGAGCATTCGGTGCTCTGGCAGCCCAGAGACCTTGTCGGAGGTGACATCTACTGGATCAACACCCGCAAACAGGGAACGACCATCGCCATCGTCGACTGTACCGGACATGGTGTGCCCGGTGGGTTCATGAGCATGCTGGCCATTGCCTCTCTGGAAAGAATACTCTCCGAGGATGACAGTCTGTCGCCGGCGGCCATTCTGACGAGACTGAGCGACCTGACCAAGGGTCTGCTGAATCAGTACTCGACCGATGCCCGATCGAACGATGGCATGGATGCGGCCATTTGCATGATCGACAGAGACTCCGGCAGTGGCGTATTCGCAGGTGCACACTTGTCATTGACGATCTGTTCCGAGCAGGGCACCTCCCGCATCAGGGGCGACCGCCTGAGCCTCGGATATGCGGATACGCCCGGCAACCCGCAGTTCCAGGAGACGCGCTTTGCGTTGAGCGCAGACACCAGACTGTTGCTGCATACCGACGGCATCATCGACCAGGTGGGTGGGGCACGCGGGATCGCCTTCGGCTACAAGCGCTTCGCCTCGATTGTCCGGCAACACCGTGCTGACAGCCTGACAACCCTGACCGAGGCACTGGAACGCGAATTTGCCGAATACGCTGCCGGTGAACCAAGACGGGATGATCTTACCGTCCTTGCCTTTCGGCCTGCGCTGTCTGCCGCCAGCGCAGGTGTAGCGGCGCAAGCCACCCTGCCAGCGGAAAATGCCGTCTGACGAGTTCAGGCCGGGCTGGAGTCCTGCCGGCATTCGTGTAGAGTTGTCAGCACTGGGTCTGAAAGATCGCTATCGGAGACGAGACATTTCATGGAAAACCTGCTTACCCTGATCATCTCCTTTGGCATTCTCATGGCCTTCGTGCTCGTGGTGTTCTGCGTGATCAAATGGTGGAACATGCCGGTCATCGGTGTCACTCCCGTGTCGCTGTTCACGTTCATCGCCATTCTGTTCACCTCGGGTCTGGATGTCGGGCTGATCATGTTTCCGCTGGGCGAGTTCCCGATGTATGCCGATACCGCCAGTGCGCCGGAATACGGCTTCACCAATCCGCTGGCCATCGAGTTCGGCTTCTGGGGCTTTCTCATCTGGGCGTTCTACTTTCTCACCAGCTTCTATTTCTGCGTGATCGAACCCAAGGTCAGATTCTTCGAGATTCCGCTGGTGAAGATACTCAACAACATGGTGATCATCGGCACCTGCGCCTTCACCGCCAGCCTTTTTCTGGTCTATCTGCCGTCCTACATCCCGGAAATCGGGGACGGTGAAAGTGTGGTGGCAACCTTCTACGTCATCGTGTTCTGTGTCATTCTGGCGGCCGCCTACTCCAGTACCGATATCCGTTACGTCAGGATTCTCAGTGTCGGCTCCACCGTTCTGTTTGCCGCGCTCATCATTCTGATGTGGGCATCAGGCTCCATCGGACCGGGAGAGCTGGGTGCCAACATCAGCCTGCTGAGTGGCTACTTCACCAATCTGCACAAGTTCATCATTCCGATCAACGCCTATCACGAGTTCTACCTGTTCTGGTGGTTCGCCTGGTCCATCATGATCGGTCAGTTCACTTCCCGATTCGTGGGTGGCATGCGGACACAGTATCTGTTGCTGGCATTGCTGGTCATTCCGTCCATTCCACTGGGTATCTGGTTCTCCATTCTGTACCACTTCAGTGCCAACGAGATCGATACCACCGGTCTTCTGAACGCGGCGATGATCATCGTGGGCATCACCTTCGTGATCAACTCGCTTGACAGTCTGATCCGGCTCTACTCCGACAATCTGTCCATCACCACGCAACGCTTCGGCAAACTGCCGTATATTGCCGGCAATGTGGTGGTGCTGTTCGGCCTGACGCTGCTCTTCCAGAGCCAGTGGCTGCAGATCCAGTGGATCGGCGCCGTGGTTGTCGGCATCTATCTGGCCTGCGTGATTTTCATCGTTGTCACGAAGCGCCGGGAGGTCCTGTCATTGACATCCTCGCCACCCGAAAATACCCTCGACTTCACCAGAATCGATACCGTTCACTAACACGCCACAAGGACGTGTCGGGGAGCACCGGATAGATACCGAGCCCGGACCCGGTCCGGCTCCTCGTCACTGATTACCGACAGGATTGATGTCCCATGACCGACAAGCAAGCAAGCAACACGGAACAGCCGAGTCCCGAGGCAGTTCTCCAACAGATGAACGACGTCGCGCAGCAGAGTCAGCGCGCCCTGCAGGCGTTCTGGGAGCGCCAGGCCAAGGAGTCTGCCTCCGGTGGCTTCTCGCTGATGGATGCCAGCTCCATCAGCAACGCCTTCGCCGACTGGTCATTCAAGCTGATGCAGGACCCGGCAAAACTGGTCGAGGCGCAGTTCAGCTACTGGCAGGAACAGATGAAGGTGTGGCAGAGCTTTGCCACACGCGCCACCGGTGGTGAAGCAGCACCCGGTGCACAACCGGAGCCCGGTGATCGGCGATTCAAGGACCCGGCCTGGAACGAGGACATGGTCTGCGATTACATGAAGCAGTCCTATCTGGTTTCCGCCAAGTGGCTGCAGGGGCTGGCACACAATACCGGCGATCTCGACCCGAAAGAACAGGAGCGGGTGGACTTCTACACCCGGCAGTTCATCTCGGCCCTGTCACCTTCGAACTTTGCCCTGACCAACCCGGCAGTGCTGAAGAAGGCTCGGGAGACCGGTGGCCAGAGCCTGGTCGAAGGGCTCAAGCACATGCTGAGCGACCTCGAGAAGGGCCGGGGACAGCTCAAGATCAGCATGACCAATGAAGACGCCTTCGAAGTGGGCACCAATGTGGCCACCACACCGGGCGAGGTGATCTTCCAGAACGAGCTGATGCAGCTGATTCAGTACACCCCGACCACGGACAAGGTGTACAAGCGCCCACTGCTGCTGGTGCCACCCTGGATCAACAAGTTCTACATCCTGGACCTGCAGCCCAAGAACAGTTTCATCAAGCATGCCGTTGATCAAGGGCACACCGTGTTCGTCGTGTCGTGGATCAATCCTGACGAGACACTGGCGCACAAGAGTTTCGATGACTACATGAAGGACGGTCCACTGGCCGCGCTGGATGCCATCGAGGCAGCCACCGACGAGAAGAGTGTCAACATACTGGGGTTCTGCATCGGCGGCATCCTGGTCAGCTCCACCCTGGCCTATCTGGCGGCGCAGGGACAGGCAAGTCGCGTCGCCTCGGCAACCTTTCTCACCTCCCTGTTCGACTTCAAGGAAACCGGCGAAGTCTCGGTATTCATCGACGATGACCAGGTTGCCCAGATCGAGAAGCATGTGACGGAGAAGGGCTATCTGGAAGGCACACACATGGCCAACATGTTCTCGATGATGCGTGAGAACGATCTCATCTGGTCGTTTGTCGTCAACAACTACCTGCTGGGACGTGAGCCCATGGCCTTCGACCTGTTGTACTGGAATGGCGACTCCACTCGCCTGCCGGCCACCATGCTGCTGTTCTATCTGCGGCAGATCTACCAGCAGAACCTGCTGCGCGAACCCGGTGGCATCAGCATGGCCGGCACGCCCATCGATCTGCGCTCGGTGGAGACGCCCACGTATTTCATGGCGGCCAAGGAAGACCACATTGCCCCCTGGCAGAGTTGCTACCCCGGCACACAATTGCTCTCCGGCAAGAACCGCTTCGTGCTGGCGGCTTCAGGGCACATCGCCGGGGTGGTCAATCCCCCGGCTGCCAGGAAGTACGGCCACTGGACCAATACCAGCCTGCCCGATGACCCGAACCAATGGCTGGAGAACGCCGATTGGCATGAAGGTTCCTGGTGGACAGACTGGTACCGCTGGCTGTCTCGCAAGAGCGGCGCCAAGGTGGCCGCCCGGACACCGGGTGACGGCAAGCTCAAGCCGATTGAAAGTGCACCCGGTAGTTATGTGCGAATCCGCGCCAGCGAGTAGACGCTGACAGACAGCCGCGCTTTCGCCAGCCGCTGGTATCAGCGGCTGTACGGCATCACTTCTTCCACTTCCAGCTTGTAGCCGGCTTCAGCCAGATCGCTGTTGACGGTCACGGCACGCAGAACCCCTACGGCCCAGATCGGGTCGTAGGGACTGTTCAGCTCGATCGGTGTCCCCGAATCGGCATAGACGACCTGATTGGCCGGTGGTGGAGGCGTATGAATGCAGGCTCCCATGTAGGGCACCAGCAGGAACTCGCTCATTTTCAACTGCCCATCGAAGTCCAGCGGCGTGACATAGGCTGGCAACTTGACGCGCTTGCCGTCGAGCGATTCGACCACCGGCGCGTATTCGAACTCGGCCTGCAGCTGTGCCAGGCGAGCGTTCGATTCATCACTGCCATCGAGCAGTTTGTCGATTTCTTCCTGAGTCATCGTGTTGAACGGGTTCTCCGGCTGCTGGAAATCAGCCGGTATCAGGTCATCCCAGTTCAGCTCGACGAGTTCGACGTCCTCCTGCTCGCTGGAAGATGACCACCAGCCCGATTGCACGGCAGCGGCGTAGATCGAGACGCTGACGGTAGCGGAGAGCAAGGCAATTTTCAGTAGTTTCATGGGATTCGTTTCCTTGTCAGAGTCGAGGAAGTTCTGTCATGCGCATCGGTCAGAGCCGTTGCGCCATACCGTCGGCCAGAGATTTGCGATAGGCACTGAGTGCCGGCAACAAGCCGGCCAGCAATCCGGCGGCGACGATCGACACCAGGATCAGCCAATCGCTCTTTCCCGGTAGCGCCAGCGCCACACTGATGCCGTAATGGTGCTGCAACCACTGTCCGCCGATCAGCGTCAGCAGATAATGCAGTGCCAGGCCCAGCACCACGCCGACAATCGTCAGCAGGGTGGACTCGATGCACAACAGCAGAAACACATGCAGGGGTCTGGCGCCTGCCGAGCGCAGGATGGCCATCTCCCGGCGACGCTCGTTGAGACCGGCCAGCAGCACACTGACCAGATTGATCAGGCCGCAGACCACGACGCTGACCGAGACGATGAAAAGGGCGCTTTCTGCCACACCGACCAGTCCCCACAATTCCTGCAGGGCAACACCGGGAAGAATGGCCAGCAAGGGTTCTTCGGCATAGGTATTGATGGCTCGCTGTTCACGGAATACGGTACCACGCGACTTCAACCCGATCAGCAACGCGGTTACGGCGGTGGGTTCGAGGTCCATGCCGCGAATGGTCTCGGCACTGGTCCCTTCCCCGCGCACCTTGGCACCGCTTTGCCAGTCCACATGCATGGCCTCGATACCTTCCAGGCTGACATGCACGGCTCGATCTACCGGTGTTCCGGTACGTGCCAGTATACCGCTGACCGTGAAGGGCTGTTGATCATGTTCCACCAGGCCCACGTTGCCGGTGCCGTGCGCCACGACGATCGATTGTCCCAGGGTATAACCGAGTTGCTCGGCGACTTCGCTGCCGATGACGGTATCGAAGACATCCTCGAACTGCCGGCCTTCTGCCAGAACCAGCGAGCGATCATTGCCATAACGAAAATGCTCGAAGAAGCCGTTGTCGGTGCCGACCACCCGAAAGCCCATGTGCGAATCGCCCAGTGACAGGGGCACCATCCAGTCAACGGCAGGACGCTGTGCAATATCCTGAACACTCTCCCAGCTGATGTTGTTGGTGGCATTGCCGATGCGGAAAACCGAGTACAGCAGCAGCTGCACGGCACCGCTGCGAGCTCCCACGATCAGATCGGTACCGGATACCGTCTGGGTGAAACTCGAACGTGCGTCCCGGCGTATCTTCTCGACCGTGAGGATCAGCGCCACGCTCATGACGATGGCCAGTATTGCCAGCAAGGCTGTCGGCCAGCGATTTCGCAGACTCTTCCAGGCGATGGCAAACATGTCAGCCGGCCTCCTGCAGATACTCTGACTCGATTGCCGACCCGGCCGAATTGATCTGCGCCAGATCGATCTGCCGATCAAAGCCACTGGCCAGGGTCTCGTCATGACTGACGAACAGCAGACTGGAGCCTGCCGCCGCCACTTCATCGAACAGCAGACGGATGAAGGCCTGCTGGGCATCACGATCCAGCGCCGAAGTCGGCTCATCGGCAATGATCAGTGATGGACGTCCGATCAGTGCCCGTGCAACCGCTACCCGTTGCTGTTGCCCGACACTGAGTTGCATGACCGGACGCTCGAGAATGTCGCCCGGCAAATGCATGCGCTGCAGCAGTCGCTCGGTCTCCAGCCGCAAGGATGCGCCGGCCTGCAAGGCCTGCGTTCGCCGGCGCCGGGAAAACCGGCACGGCAGCTGAACGTTTTCCGCCACACTCAGAAACGGCAACAGGTTGAACTGCTGGAAGACCAGGCCCAGATGATCGGCCCGAAAGCGGTCCCGGTGACGCCCCTGCAGCGAGCGCAGATCGACACCATCCACACGAATATGCCCTTGCTGGGGCAGGATGACCGCCGACACCAGGCTCAGCAGCGTCGTTTTTCCCGAGCCCGAAGGTCCGCGCAGGAACACACGCTCACCCGCCGCGATGGCAAAGTGATCAATGGCAATGACCGGCTGCTTCTGGCGAGGCCAGGTGAAACTCACCTGGCCCATTTCCAGAATCGCCGAGCGGCTGGCTCGAGATTCATTCATGTCGAATACTCAGTACGGGCACTGATACCGGACCAGGCCTACAAAAGCGAACCTACATCCAGGCTTGCACTACCAGCAGTCAACTCGACAGCGCCCTGACCGGCTGGCCCGATCAGCTGCACATCGATTTCCTCCATACCCGACCAGATGTCGAACAGCTTGACGGTCACCGTTTCCAGTTCGGCCATCTGCGCGCAGTCGAACACGTAATTGACGAGCACCGCGGAATGCGACTCGGCTTCATCGTGATCGTGCTCTTCGTGCTCTTCGTGCTCTTCGTGCTCGTCGTGCTCGTCGTGCTCGTCGTGCTCTTCGTGCTCTTCGTGCTCTTCGTGCTCTTCGTGCTCTTCATGGTGCTCGCCATCAGCTGCCATCGATGACTCTATATCGGCCGCGGCAAGAACACATTCGGCACCGCTGAAGACAAATAGTTCATCCGCCCGCTCCAGTTGATGCAGGGCCTCATCGACAGCCGAATGCTGCGCGTCGGTTGAGGGCTGGTGTTCGAAGCCCACCAGATTGTTCCAGGGTGACTCCAGTTCGATGAACAGCTGTTGACCGTCCAGCGCGATGTTGAGCTTCGCGCCGCCATGGACATGGCTGTCGAGGTCACGCTCCGTGGCCGCGTAAACCGCAGATAGTGATGAACTCAGATACAGTGCCGCTGCCGGCAAGGCGATGATTTTCATTGAGAATTTTCCTGTAGACAAGATTGACACGACACCGGCCGGTATCGTGTGGTAACGACTGTCGGGGTCAGGAAAAAGCGGGTGGTCCACGAATGGCATTGTGCTCGGGAAGCTGCAGCAGTCGTGCCGGAGGCGGCAACTCCTGCTGCCGGAATGCGATGGGTGTCACGCCACTGGATACGGCAGAACCGATGGCGGCGCAATGTGAACCTGCATAGACATGATAGATGACACAGGAGCGATCCAGCGACGCCTGACTCTGGCTGGCATCAGGCGAGGATGAACTCCGTTTGCCATGCTCATGCAGAGCCCGGTGTTCAGCCTCCGTCATACCAGCCGGATGGGCTGGCCACGCAGACGCGTGTGCCGATGTCATGGCCACCCCGGGGTGCACAACGTGCACATGCCCGGCCATGTGGACAGACGACACGATCTGACTGAACAGAATCGCAGCCGCTATCAGCAGATGAATGGAACGGGAAGTGTGCATCCGCGCAGTATAGGCCAATGCACTTGAGGCAGGTGTTACCAGGCGATGTAACTGTATAGGGATCGGCCCCCGCGAAGACATTCGACAGCTGGCAGCCGGCGCGTCAAACATGCCACACTTGTCGCATGTCCAAAGTCAAACAACGCTACCAGTGCACCGCCTGCGGCGCGATCTCCTCCAAATGGAGTGGTCAGTGCGCCGACTGTGGTGAATGGAATACCCTGGAAGAGTCGCTTGCGCCTGCCAGCACGACAAACTCCGCCACGGCTGCGGCCACCAATGCACGCTATGGCGGCTACGCCGGCGGCAGCGGAATCACCAATGCCGCCGATGTCACGATGGTCGAACAGGCGCGGATCGGCACCGGCCTGACCGAACTGGATCGCGTCCTCGGTGGCGGCCTGGTCTCCGGATCTGTCACCTTGCTGGGTGGCGACCCCGGCATCGGCAAGTCCACCCTGCTGATCCAGAGTCTGGCTCACCTGAGCCAGCAGCACCGGGTGCTGTACATCACCGGTGAGGAATCCCTGCAGCAGGTGACTCTCCGGGCACGCCGGCTCGGTCTGCCGGAGCAGAATCTGCGTCTGCTGGCCGAGACCCAGGTGGAAGCCATCCTGTCACACGCCAGCCAGGAGAAGCCGGATGTCATGGTCATCGATTCCATTCAGACCATGTACACCGAGCTGCTCAGCTCGGCACCCGGTGCCGTGGCTCAGGTACGCGAGAGCGCCGCACGACTGGTGCGTCATGCCAAGCAGACCGGCACGTCCATCTTCCTGGTCGGTCACGTCACCAAGGAAGGCGCCCTGGCGGGGCCACGCGTGCTGGAACACATGGTCGATACGGTATTGTACTTCGAGGGCGACCCCGGCAGTCGCTACCGGGTCATCCGTGCCGTCAAGAACCGCTTTGGTGCGGTCAACGAGCTTGGCGTCTTCGCCATGGATGAATCCGGCCTGAAGGCCGTCAAGAACCCGTCTGCCATCTTCCTGTCCCGACATCCCGAGCCCGTCAGTGGCAGCGTCATCATGGTCACCCGGGAGGGCACACGCCCCATGCTGGTCGAGGCTCAGGCACTGGTGGACACCAGCCACTCCGGCAGCCCGCGCCGCGTATCTCTTGGCCTGGAACAGAATCGGCTGTCCATGCTGCTCGCGGTCATGCACCGACATGCCGGCATTGCCATGTTCGATCAGGATGTCTACGTCAATGTGGTCGGCGGTGTACGCATCTCGGAGACCGCCGCCGACCTGCCCGTGCTGCTGGCGGCCCTGTCATCGTTCCGTACGCGTCCCCTGCCCAGCGATCTGGTGGTCTTCGGCGAGATCGGCCTGGCCGGTGAGGTCCGCCCCGTGGCCAATGGCGAGGAACGGTTGCAGGAATCGGTCAAGCACGGTTTCAAACGCGCCATCGTGCCCGCTGGCAACACGCCCAAGAAAGCCATCAAGGGACTGCACGTGGATGGTATACATCGTTTACACGAAGCACTTGACCTGCTCGACTGACGATCCCGTAAACTATGGCCGTTTGGATCAATGAGCAGGCCAGTGGCGCAGAAATCGAAGAAAATCCCGAAATCCACAAAATTCGAAGACGCCCTGGGCGAACTGGAAGCCATCGTGGAGTCGCTGGAGACCGGTGAACAGTCACTGGATGCCTCTCTGGAGCAGTTCGAACGTGGTGTATCGCTGTCTCGCTTCTGCCAGCAGAGCCTGAGTGAGGCGGAGCAGAAAGTCAGGATCCTGATGAATGATTCGGCCGATGCCGATGCCGACGAAGACAGTCTCGACGACTTCGACACCGACACCCAGCACTGATGACCAAGACTGCTTCCCGGAATTCGATCATGGTTGACGAATCGTTTCACGAGACCCTGACATACTACCGTCAGCGCGTAGACAATGCCCTGTTGACGCACTTGCCGCCGCGAGCAAGCAGTGGCACGCAACTGCCCACGGTGATGCACTATGCGGTGACCAATGGTGGCAAGCGGGTACGGCCTGTGCTCTGCTACGCCACCGGCAAGGCGCTGGATCTGTCACTTGACAGGGTCGATGTTGCCGCCTGCGCACTGGAAATGATGCACGCCTACTCGTTGGTGCATGACGATCTGCCCGCCATGGACGATGACGATCTGCGTCGCGGCAAACCGACCTGTCACAAGGCCTTTGACGAAGCGCTGGCCATTCTGGCGGGTGATGCCCTGCAGGCGCTGGCCTTCACCATTCTGGCACTCAACCGTGATCCGCTCGTTTCCGACACCGCAAAACTTCGCATGGTGGAAGTGCTGGGCGAGGCCAGCGGTGCCAAGGGCATGGCAGCCGGTCAGGCGATCGACCTGGAGTCCGTGGGGCGCACGCTGACCCTCGACGAACTGGAAAACATGCACAACCACAAGACCGGGGCGCTGATCAAGGCCAGCGTTCTGCTGCCGGCCGTTCTGTCCGAAACTGCCGATCCGGAGCTGCTGCCTCGGCTGGAAGGCTATGCCGGCGCTGTCGGCCTGTGTTTCCAGATCGTCGATGACATTCTGGACGTGGTCAGTGACACCGAGACTCTGGGCAAGAAGCAGGGGGCCGATATCGCTCTCAACAAGCCCACCTACCCCGCCCTGCTGGGGCTCGATGGTGCTCGCGAACATGCCGAGCGCATGCATCAGACCGCCCTGTCCCACCTGGACGGTCTTGGCCCGGAATTTGACGAACTGCGAACACTTTCGGCCTACATCATGCAACGCACTTACTAGCTGAGCTCGGGAATTTCACCCGATTCCGTTGCCCGACTTGTAAATACCCCCGTACAACAGGGATAATCCGCGTTAACCCATTTTTGTTGCATCATGACTACAACGACGGAATATCCCCTGCTGGACCGCATTCACGCACCGTCAGACCTGCGTAAACTCGAACTCCATCAGCTACCGGCCCTCTCCAGGGAGTTGCGTGATTTCGTGGTGGAATCCGTCTCGCGTACCGGTGGACACCTGGGCGCCAGTCTTGGCACCATCGAACTGACCGTAGCCATCCACTACGCCTACAACACCCCGCGTGACAAGCTGGTATGGGATGTCGGCCACCAGACCTATGGTCACAAGATCCTGACCGGTCGGCGCGAGCAGATGTCCACCATCCGCAAGCAGGGTGGCCTGGCGGGCTTCCCCAACCGTGAGGAAAGCGAGTACGACACCTTCGGCGTGGGCCATTCCAGCACGTCCATCAGTGCGGCCCTGGGCATGTCTCTGGCTGCCCGCCAACGGGCCACCCACTCGCGCGTCGGCAGCGCAGCCGAGGGCCCGCACAGCAGCAACACGGCCCTGTCCACACAGAAGCAGGAGCCCGAGAAGGTCGTTGCGGTCATCGGCGATGGCGCCCTGACCGCCGGACTTGCCTATGAGGCACTGAACCATGCAGGCGGCGTGAAAGCCGACATGCTGGTGATTCTGAATGACAACGACATGTCCATTTCCCCCAATGTCGGTGCCATGAACAAATACCTGGCTCGCATGCTGTCCGGAAAATTCGTCTCCGGCGCGCGCGAAGGCAGCAAACGGGTACTCAGCAAGGTGCCTTCCATGCTGGAGCTGGCACGCCGCACCGAAGAACACGTCAAGGGCATGGTGGTACCCAGTTCCTTGTTCGAGGAACTCGGTTTCAACTATTTCGGTCCGGTTGACGGACACGATGTCGAAAGCCTGGTGGCCGTGTTGCGCAACGTGCGCGACCTGAAAGGACCGGTCTTTCTGCATGTGGTCACTCGCAAGGGCCAGGGTTACAAGTTTGCCGAGCAGGATCCGCTGGCTCTGCACGCCATCGGCCCGTTCGATCCGGCAACCGGCAAGGCCCACAAATCGAGCAAGTCCAATCAGCCCACCTACACCCAGGTGTTCGGCCAGTGGCTGTGCGACATGGCCGCGCTGGACGAGCGCATGGTCGGCATCACGCCAGCCATGCGCGAAGGCTCGGGCATGGTGGAGTTCGAGAAACAGTTCCCCGATCGCTATTTCGATGTCGGCATAGCCGAGCAGCACGCGGTGACACTGGCCGCCGGACTCGCCTGTGGTGGCATGAAACCCGTCGTCGCCATCTACTCCACCTTCTTCCAGCGCTCCTATGACCAGCTGGTACACGATGTGGTGCTGCAGAACCTGCCCGTGGTCTTCGCCATCGACCGCGCTGGCGTGGTCGGACCTGATGGCCCCACCCATGCCGGCAGCTTCGACTTCTCCTTCATGCGTTGCCTGCCCAATATCGTCATCATGGCGCCGGCCGACGAGAACGAGTGCCGCCAGATGCTCTATACCGCCATGCAGATCGACGGGCCCAGCTCGGTACGTTATCCGCGTGGCAACGGCCCTGGTGTCGATGTCGACGAGAACATGGAAGCCCTGCCTGTTGGCAAGGCCGAGTTGCGCCGTCAGGGCAAGCAAGTTGCACTGCTGGCCTTCGGCACGATGGTGGAACCTGCCGAGCAACTGGCCGAGGAACTCGGTTTCACCGTGGTCAACATGCGCTTCGTCAAGCCACTGGATACCGCCATGATCGAATCCCTGGCCGAATCGCATGAGCTGATCATCACACTGGAAGAAAATGCCATACCCGGTGGTGCCGGTGCTGGCATTCTCGAACACCTGTCGTCTGTGGGCGTTACCACGCCGGTCAAACTGATCGGTCTGCCCGATGAATTCGTGGAACACGGCTCGCGCGAAGAATTGCTGGAATACTGCAGGCTGGACGTGCATGGCCTGCGTGAGCAGATCTCGATACTGGTCGCTGCGGACAACCGGCGCCAGGCGGCGGGCGGCTAGAAGCCAGCCACCGCCAGCATGGACACGGCGACCACGGTATCAGACCGCGCTGGCCATGTCCTCTGACAGGGCCGCGTCCACGGTCTCTGCCACCACGCGGAACCACTGACTGCAACAGTGCTGCGCCAGCACCGAAATGCGATGGTGTCGATCCTCGACATGTTGCTGCATGGTGGCCAGAGCCAGTGCATCCGAATTGTTCTGCTCGGACAAATGGCCCAGCAGAATGTATTGCAGCTCCGGGTGATCCAGCTCCCTGAGCAACAGGCCGGCCTGCTCGTTGCCGAGATGACCATAGTCGGAGCGAATGCGAGCCTGCAGACTCGGTGGATAGGGGCCGTTACGCAACATGTCGTTGTCGTAGTTGCACTCGACCACCAGCCCATGAACCCCTTCGAGTTTCTCGCGCACATGCGGTGTGCAGGCGCCAAGATCCGTGACATTGGCAAATCGCACGTCACCGGCGGAGAAGACGAATTGACAGGGTTCTGCAGCGTCGTGCGGCGTCGGAAATGGATCGACTTCCATATCGCCGATGACAAAGGGCTCATGTGCGTGAAACAGGCGTACCGAGGAAAACCGGTTGTCACGTGCCCGGTGATAGGTGCCATAAGTGCACCAGACCGGCAGACCGAACTTGCGCGACAGCGGCCCCACCCCCTTCATGTGATCGCCGTGCTCGTGCGAAATGAGGATGGCGTCCAGCTCGGACGGTGACAGTCCCAGGTGATGCAGGCGAGCAATGGTTTCCTTCATCGTGAAACCACAATCGATGAGCAGGGTAGTACGTTCCGACTTCACCAGCAGCGAATTACCGGAGCTGCCACTGCCCAGTGCCGCAACCTGGATCATTGTCAGGCTATCTGCGCCAGCAAGGCATCCAGTACCGCCTTCTCGTCTGCATCCGGCAGACGTCGGCCACCGGTGTCTGTCAGCGCAACCCGTACCTCACTCACATGCTGCGGGGCCAGCTCGATGACCAGCGGTGTCTCGCCATTGAGAAACTCGATACGTCCCACGCCGTCATCACTGCTGGTGACCGCGTAGTCAAGCGTTTCCAGCGCCCCCAGTACCGCGTTGAATGATGGCCTGAAACCGCGCTGCATCACCAGCTGACGGCCGGAACCCGTGGTCACTATCAGCACATCGTCCGTTACCAGTCGTGCCTGTTCGGCATCGATGATGCCACGTGCCTTCTGCTCGTTGACCCCCAGAAAGACCAGCAGTCGACCGAGAGTGGCGCTGGTCGCTTCCGGATCATGCGACTCTGCCGGCCAGGCCAGTGCATCGCTGTCGGCAGCCGTGGCCACGGCCTCGGAAGCCGCCTGAGAACGTGCAAACAGGCGACTGCCAGTACCATTGCGTTCCAGTCGAAACGCTACCCGCGAGAATTCCTCATCGCCGCCGATCAGGCTCTGCAGCAGACTACCCCTGGTAACGGCACTGGCCGGACGCCACTGCGAGAAGATCAGCCCGGCGGCAGGTTCTGTCTTCGCGATCAGATACTTTTCCTTCTTTGCAAAGGCCAGCAACTGTGGCCAGATTTCCTCGGCGGAAGCATCGAAGGCCAGCCAGCTCTGCTGCCCTGCCCGCTCGAAGCGTGCCGAGGAAAACTGCGGTAGCAGGGTATTGCGAGTGACCGGCCCTCCACTGGTGCCGGGCAACACGAATTGCTCCGTATTGCTGACGTCCGTCAGATCCGGCGGAACCTGCAGGGTACGCGCCGCCTCGGCATCCTTGTCATACAGCACATCCGGACTGTTGGCAGACTGCAGACTGCTGCAGCCGGCCAGCACGAAGGCGACAACGGAGGCCGCAAGCAATGAACCAGGCGTTCTCATGACAGGGCTCCAGCCTTCTTCAGCGCAAGGGTAAGCACTTCATGATACTCACTGGCCAACGGTGTCAGCGGCAAGCGAATACCACTGCCAATGCGACCCATGGCGTGCAGAGCCCACTTGACCGGGATGGGGTTGGATTCGTGAAACAGATCGCGGTGCAGATCGCCGATGCGAGCTTCGATGGATTCGGCCGTCGCGCGATCGCCTGCAATGGCCGCCTTGCACATCAGATGCATCTCCCGAGGCACGACATTGGCCGTTACGGAAATATCGCCATGGGCACCGGCCAGCATGCTTTCCATGGCCGTTGCATCATCACCGGTGACCACCATGAAATCGTCGACACAGGCATCGATCAGCTGTCGGATTCGCTCGACCGTACCGTGCGCTTCCTTGATACCGATGATGTTGCTCAGCGCTGACAGGCGTGCGGTAGTGGCCGGCTGCATGTCCACCGCCGTGCGGCCGGGTACGTTGTACAGAATCTGCGGAATGTCCACGGCCTCGGCAATCGCCTTGAAATGCTGGAACAGACCTTCCTGCGTCGGCTTGTTGTAATACGGGGTTACCAGCAGGCAGGCATCGGCACCGGCTTCACGCGCGCGGCTGGTCAGTTCGATGGCCTCGAAGGTCGAGTTTGCGCCGGTACCGGCAATCACCGGAATGCGCTTGTTGACCAGTTCGATGGTCTGCTTGATCACCCGGGCATGCTCCGGTACCGTCAAGGTAGCGGACTCTCCCGTGGTGCCTACCGCCACGATAGCATCGGTACCAGCCTCGACATGGAATTCGATCAGTTCGGCCAGCGCCGCATCATCGACCGTACCATCGTCAAGCATCGGGGTGACCAACGCCACCATACTGCCCTGAAACATGCTTCACTCCTGAGTTATCCCGCAATGGTACTGTTGACCAGCCGCTTTCTCAACCGCTATCCGAACGTTTACACCGGCCCTGAAATCCCATGAGCACTCCAGAACTGAACAAACCCGCCCCGGCCTTCGATCTGCCCGCCACTGGCGAGCGAAACATTTCCCTGTCCAGCCTCAAAGGTAGCAAGGTGGTGCTGTATTTCTACCCCCGTGATGCTACGCCGGGGTGTACTACCGAAAGCCAGAACTTCCGCGACGCCATCGACGCCTTCACGGCAGCCGGGGCCGTGATCCTGGGTGTGTCTCAGGACAACATCAAGAGCCATGAAAAGTTCAAGGCCAAGCACGAGATGCCGTTCGACCTGCTATCCGACTCGGAGGACAGAATGTGTCGTGACTATGCTGTCATCAAGCTGAAGAAGATGTACGGCAAGGAGTTCGAGGGCATCGAACGCAGCACCTTTTTGATCGATGAAAAGGGTGTGCTGCGCCAGGAATGGCGCAAGGTCAAGGTTCCCGGGCATGTGGACGAGGTTCTGGCAGCCGTGCAGGCACTCGACTGAGCCAACGCCGGTACCCTCGGCCCGAACAGACCGGCTGCGCGGCGGACGACCGCGCAGCCCTGCCGAGACAGGCTCTGCGACGACACCCCCGGAATCAGCCTTGTCGGGGACCGTCAATCAGCATGCTCTGATGGTCTCGCGCCTTGGGCCAGGCGTTCATGACCGCCTGAACCAGCGTTGCCAGCGGAATGGCGAAGAACACGCCCCACAGACCGAACAGGCCACCGAAGAACAATACCGCCGCGATGATGGCCAGAGGGTGCAGATTGACAACCTCCGAGAACAGCAAGGGCACCAGCACATTGCCATCCAGAATCTGGATGATCTGATAGGCAATCAGCAGATAACCCAGCTTGGCAGTCAGCCCCCACTGGAAAAATCCGATAAGCGCGATCGGCACGGTTACCGCAATGGCCCCGACATAGGGGATGATGACCGATAGTCCCACCAGGAAGCTGAGCAGCAGGGAATAGTTCAGGCCCATCACGGCGAACAGGATATAGGTCACCACCCAGATGATGATGACTTCGACGAACTTGCCACGGATGTAGTTGGCGATCTTCTCGTCCACCTCGCGCCATACCTGAAAGCTCAACTCGCTGCGATGAGGGACGAACTTGGCGGCAAAGGTCAGCAGCTTGTCCTTGTCCTTGAGTGCGAAGAACACCATGATCGGCACCAGTACGACGTACACCGCGATCATCACCAGGCTCCCCAGTTGCGCCAGGGAAAATGACAGCACGCTCTGCGTGAATGACGTCAGTTCACGTCGCAGATTGTCGATCAGATCGTTCACCTGATCCACGGTAAAGATATCGGGGTATTTTTCCGGTAGCCGCAGCATCTGCTCCTGGATATTGCCCACCATGCCCGGCAATTCCCTGACGATGCCGGTGAGCTGCTGCGACAGTACCGGTACCAGACCGAAGATGACGATCAGCGACAGGGCCAGAATGATCAGCAGGATGAACACCGAGGCCAGGGTGCGCGGTACATGCCAGCGCTGCATGGTGACCACCACGCTCTCCAGCAGATAGGCCAGTACCAGCGCCACCAGGACCGGCGCCATGATATCGCCCACCAACCACAGCAGGCCGAACAGCATCAGCAGCAGGAATGCGAGAATGACCGCCTGCGGATCCGAAAAGTTCCGGGCGTACCAGTCTCGGAAAATGTCGTACATCGTCTGGACGACTCCTTGAATGACAAGTTGAGCAAAGGTCGAAGCCTAAGGCTCCGGATACCACAACAGTATGACACCCGACAAGACCGCATGGCGCATCGGATGGACAGCGAGCCAGATTGCAAGTTCGATGCTGGATCGTCAAGCCGTATTTCTGACGCATCCGGGCACGGCGAATTCGCCCTGAATCAGCTCTTTTTCAGTGCGTCCCTGTCTGATGGCAAGGTTTCCTCGAAATACCGACGCGCAAACTGGAACAGCTCGTACATCAGCTGTGTTCTGAACTTCTGCTTCTGTCTCACCAGATAGAATGAGCGCAACAGTGGCGGATTCAACGGCAGTGCCACCAGTTTTCCCAGATCCAGCTCCTTTTTCAGCGTCGAGCCGGACACGATGGAGATTCCGACACCTGCCTGCACGGCGCCCTTGATGGCTTCGGTGCTACCCAGCTCGAAGGGGCAGTTCAGATCGCCCTCGGTGATACCCTGCGCAATGAAATATCGTTCTATCACGCTGCGGGTCCCCGAACCATCTTCGCGGTGGATGAAAGGATTGCCCAGCAGGTCGCGTGCTGCCAGCACCGATGAGCCACTCAATGCATGTCCCGGCGGCACGATCACGAACAGCTCATCCTGCTGACACTGTTCGACACGCAGCAACTGATTGTCGACCTCGCTTTCCACCACGCCCAGTTCGATGGAATTGTCGGCCACCATGCCGACAATCGTGTCGGTATTGGCCACCCGCAAGCGAATCTGGACTTCGGGAAAGCCTTGTCGAAACCCGCCCAGCAGGCCCGGCAGCATGTACTCGGCAATGGTGGTGCTGGCGCCGAGAGTCACCAGCCCCGTACGATCTCCGGTGAGCGTCTTGACCGATTCCTGCATCTCGTCGTACAGCCCCAGAATCCGGTCGGCATATTCCATGACCTGCTCGCCGGCGGCGGTGAGACTTATCCGATTGTTGCTGCGATCGAACAGACGCGCGTTGAACTCCTCCTCCAGCTGCCGGATCTGGTGTGTCACGGCTGGCTGTGTCATGTGCAGCAATTCGGCAGCGCGCGTGAAATTGAGCACGCCGGCAACCGTGTGAAACACCTGCAGTCGACGATCAGACATGGGGCAGCATTGAGTGGTAACAGGATTCGTCCATCCTGACATGATACTTGTCTGTCGTCTCCAGAGGACGACATGCAGTGCCCATGGCTCGTTATACTCCCCCTCTAACCAACGAGATCAAGGGTATGCGCGCCAGTCAGTTCCATATCAGTACCGCCAAGGAAACCCCCAATGATGCGGAAATCGCCAGCCACCAGCTGATGCTGCGCGCCGGCTTCATACGTCGACTGGGCTCAGGACTCTATTCCTGGATGCCGATGGGGCTGCGTGTGGTGCGAAAGATCGAAGCCATCGTACGCGAGGAAATGAACCGGGCCGGCGCACTGGAAGTGCTGATGCCGTCCGTGCAGCCCGCCGAGCTGTGGCAGGAGTCTGGCCGTTGGGAAAAATTCGGTCCCGAGCTGCTGCGACTGCATGATCGTCACGACCGCGAATACTGTGTCGGCCCCACCCACGAGGAAGTGATCACCGACATCGCACGCCGCGAGATCAAGAGCTATCGCCAGCTGCCGGTCAACTTCTACCAGATACAGACCAAGTTCCGCGACGAGGTCCGGCCTCGTTTCGGTGTGATGCGGGCGCGCGAGTTCATCATGAAGGATGGTTATTCATTCAATCTGGGCGAGGCCTCCCTGCAACAGAGTTTCGACCAGATGCATGTGGCGTATTGCAACATGTTCGATCGAATGGGTCTGGAATATCGGGCAGTCGAGGCCGACAGCGGCAGCATCGGTGGTGCCATGTCGCGTGAATTCCATGTGCTGGCAGACAGCGGCGAAGATGCCGTGGTCTACTCCACCGAAGGTGACTACGCCGCCAACATGGAAAAGGCAGCCGTGGTCAGCCAGGGGACGCGAGCCGCGCCCAGCGAGAGCATGGCCAGCATCGACACCCCCGGTGTGCATACCATTGCCGAGCTCGCAGCGCAGCTGCAGGTGGAGGAATCGCGGTGTCTCAAGACCTTGCTGGTTCAGGGCACCGAAGACCCGGTGGTGGCGCTGGTTCTGCGTGGCGATCATCAGCTCAACGAGATCAAGGCAGAACATCTGCCCGAAGTGGCCACACCGCTGGTCATGGCCGATGCCGAGGCCATCAAGGCAGCGGCCAACTGCGATGCAGGCTCCATTGGTCCGGTTGGCCTGAATCTGCCGATCATCGCCGATGCCGACGCGGCGAGTCTCAGTGATTTCGTCTGTGGTGCCAATGAAAACGGCAAGCATCTGACCGGAGTCAATTGGGGACGTGACCTGCCGGAGCCCGAAGTACGCGATCTGCGCAATGTGGTCGAAGGTGACCCGAACCCGGTCGGTGGTGGAACACTGAAGATCGTACGCGGCATCGAAGTCGGACACATCTTCCAGCTCGGCGATACCTACAGTCAATCCATGGGTGCCACTGTCCTGGATGAAAACGGCAAACCACAGACCATGATGATGGGATGTTACGGCGTGGGCATCACCCGCATCGCCGCCGCTGCCATCGAACAGAACCATGATGAGCGGGGCATCATCTGGCCCATGGCCATTGCCCCTTTCGAGGCCGTGATCTGCCCGATCAACATGGTCAAGTCAGAGGCCGTCAAGGCAGCTGCCGAAGCCCTCTATGCCGAGCTGCAGGCTGCAGGCGTCGATGTGCTGTTCGATGATCGCCCCTTGCGTCCCGGCGCCATGTTCACCGATATGGAGCTGATCGGCATCCCGCATCGCTTTGTGGTCAGCGACAAGCTGCTGGCGAACGACGAAATCGAGTATCGTGATCGACGCCAGCCGGAATCCGAGGTCATTGCTCGCACCGATGTGCTGGCACGCATCGTCTGACACGGATTACCGATCGATGCTGGTTGCCAGGACCCTGTAACAGGCTCTGGCAGAGAAAAGGCCCGGCGACCTGCGGCAGTGTATCGACTGCCCCGGGTCGACCGGGCCTTGTTCGTGATTGCGTCTGTGCCAGCCGGCACAGACGCCCCTTCAACACTCATGATGCACTGCCCCGAACTATTGTTCGGAAGCACCGGCCTTGCTGCCACTGGCCATGAAACGATCGAATTCTTCCTGATCGGCACGACGCCTGGCATCCATTCGAAAGTCGCTGAAACGCTGCGCACGTGATTTGATTTCTTCCTTGATTTCACGGATGCGATCGTACTGCGTCTGCTGGTAGTCATTGAACACGACGTTGTCAGACTCGCCCTGCACCGATTTACTGCCATTGAACAGCCGGCCCCACTGTTCCCGCACGGCTCCCGGCAGATCCTGCACATCTCGACCCGAATAGATCCAGAACAGGATGACCAGGCCCACGGGCCAGAACAGCACGAATCCGGCGACCATGGCGACGATATTGACGCCCGTCCAGCGACCACTGCGGCCTGCCTCGTCCGCGCTGCGTGACCATGAACGATGACTGCGCGATTCGACTGTACTTCTTCTTGATGAACACATGATTGATACCTCTTGGCTTGTCGATGTCGAGAAGCGTGGGTAATGCAACAGCACTCTTCGAAATCAATGCATTTTATCTCATCAACTTCGACAACGACCCGCTTCCTCAGCCGCTGCATGTAAACACTGTTCACATATAGTAGCGGAAGATGAATCCGAATTTCAAGCGTTTTCGAAAAAAAAGTTAACACTGATCACATTGGCGAGTAGAATCGATTCCATGAAACTTCCGATGAAAAAAGACAAGGGGAGCTACCATCACGGCAACCTGGCCGAATCGCTGCTGGATGCCGTGGATGAGCTCGCCACGCAATTCGGGCTGGAGGCGGTCAGCCTGCGAGCCTGCGCCAAGCGCCTGGGGGTATCGCCTTCCTCAGCCTTCCGTCATTACAGCGACAAGCGGGATCTGCTGACCGCCTTTGCCACCCGTGCCTTGTTGCAGCTCTCCGATACGCTCTCTGCAGCGAATGCAGACGCGCACCGGGAAGAAAAGGACGCTCTGCTCGCCGTCGGGCTTGCCTATATCGCCTTTGCCATCGACAAGCCGGCCTTTTTCCGTGCCATGTGGAACGAGGAAACCATCTACTCGAGTGATGATGCCTATGTGGCAGCCGCCGAGCAGCTCAGCGCCAACCTGAAAGGCGGCTTTGCCGATTCGATTCACGACACTGACCCCGAGCAGCTCAGCGACGAAGAGCTGCTGGCCTGGTCATCCGTTCATGGGCTGGCGAACCTGTTCGTCGATGGGCCGGTTGGTCGTGGTCAGTCCAGACAGCACAAGCTGGCATTGGCAACGCGCATGATCGATGCCATGCGACCGGCGTTTCGGCTGCCTTCGACCTGATGCCGGACATCTGGCTCGGACACCGACTTGTCTCCGGCCCGCTCCAACCGTTGCAATACCCTGCAAGGCGTTGCAATGTGTGGCAAATGCAACACCTGCACCGACACCGTCACTTTTGCCTGCCTCGCATGGGCTGACCCCATCGTTCATTCTCCCTCGTCAACATGCTCAACTGCAGCTTCGGTCAGCTTGACACCAGAGCGCTGTTGCAGAGCTCGACAGTTGACTGACAAACCACGGAACGAGAGGAACACAGACGTCATGGGAATAGAAGGGAAAGTTGCACTGGTCACCGGTGGGGCGCAAGGCATCGGTCTGGGAATCGCAAAGAGACTGGCGGCCGATGGAGCTGCAATTGCACTGGTCGACCTTGATCAGGGGAAGCTGGACAAGGCCGCTGCCGAGGTTGCCGAAGCCGGCACCAGGGTCACGACGTTCGTGGCTGATGTGGCCAATCGAGAGGCCCAATCGGCTGCCATCGATCACACCGAGTCGGAGCTTGGTGGCTTCGATATCATGATCAACAATGCCGGCATCGCGCAAGTCAAGCCCATTGCGGAAATTACCGAAGCCGACATGGACAGGATTCATGCGATCAACGTCAAGGGCGTGTTGTGGGGCATCCAGCTGGCGGCCGCCCGCTTCAAGGCCAACGGTACCCGGGGCAAGATCATCTCCGCCGCCTCGATTGCAGCACATGAAGGCTATGCCATGCTGGGCGCTTACTGTTCGAGCAAGTTCGCCCTCCGCGCTCTGACACAGGTTGCGGCCAAGGAATTTGCCAACGACGGCATTACCGTCAATGCCTATTGCCCCGGCGTGGTGGGCACCGACATGTGGGTGGAAATCGATGAACGCTTTGCCGAAATCACCGGCGCAAGGAAGGGCGAAACCTTCGATCAGTTTGTCGGTTCGATTGCTTTGGGGAGAGCCCAGACTCCCGTGGATGTTGCACAGCTCGTGTCCTATCTGGCGGGACCGGACAGCGATTACATGACTGGTCAGTGTGTGATCATCGATGGCGGCCTGGTGTACCGCTAGAAAGTCTCGGCACGTCTCGAGACATCTCGGCACGTCTCGTCGGTGCTGTGCGCGCTTGCTGACAAGTGGCCGTCATGCCCTGCCCGGTACGCAGCCCGGGCGGGACATGGCGGCTTCTTCCCGGGAGCTGGTGCAACCCCGCCCTGGCGTTCAGGGTTGAACCGCGTACCCCTCATTCCACAACAGTGGCCCCAGTGTGCCACCATCATCGGACTCGATCATGAAGGTATCGCGTTCGCCTTCCACAGGGGTGACATACAGCCGACTGCCATCATCGGCCCGAATCTCGATAGTGCCCTGTTGCCAGAAAAAACTCTCCTCGGGGTCTGCCCTTGAATAGGGCACGGATTCTCCGGTTTCAGGATCGCTGGCGATCAGGACATCGTCCTCGAAGCCGAGATCGACAACGACTTGCAAGGTCTTGCCCCCCGTCCAGGGAGCGCTGACCGCAAAGGAACCCTGCACCGTGTTCTCGACACGGTACTCCAGTACCCGAATCGGCTGACCATCGTCACCGGGCAAGGTCACACTGCCAATGCCCGAATTGTTGTCGATCTGCCTGCGAGTCATGGAGTAATCACGGACCTGCAACTGCCCTCCCTCCACCGGGCCTGCATACTCTGCCGAGTCCCAGCCGGATTCGATATTGGTTGCCACGAAGGAGGTATTGCCATAGGCATAGCCACCACTGAGCGTCTGTGTATTGCCGTTGCTGTCGGTCACCGAGAAATCATAGGCCGGGTAACGGACAATGCTGCCGCGCACCAGATTGCGAATGCCGCTGGTACCGCTGTAGGTGTTGTTGCCTGCCACGCAGCGGTCGAACACTGCATC
The DNA here is from genome assembly GCA_947495035.1 of uncultured Granulosicoccus sp. Classification (GTDB taxonomy): domain Bacteria; phylum Pseudomonadota; class Gammaproteobacteria; order Granulosicoccales; family Granulosicoccaceae; genus Granulosicoccus. Next base: position 94,534 of record CANLXI010000011.1, on the reverse strand, counting down.
GGAAGAATTGATGGAATAGGCCTGGTACACCGTGACGCTGCCACCGGCAGCACAGGTATAGGTCGCATAGCGAATTCCGTCATGGTAGTCCTCTTCGCCATACACGTTTTCCACCGGCCAGGGAGGGTTCTGTTCGCCACCTTCCAGCAGGACGATGTCGTCGATGGTATTGCTGATGAAGAAGGCCTTGTTCTGAAAGTTCAGATCCTCCGCCGCGCTGTCGTACATGCCGTCGATGGCCTCTTCATTGATGACATCAACCAGGCTGGCCAGCAGTTCCTGAGCATTGTCCAGCCTGAGCTGGCGTTCCGAAGCGGAAGCATCCGTGGATGCCGGCACGGTGATCGAGACTCCCTCGGACAGGTCAAATGGTCTGATGTCGAATTCGTAGGCCTGATCAGCGGCCAACCCCTCGATGAAGAAACTGGTGCCTCGGGTGCTGCCTATCACCACACCATCCTGAAACACCGTGTATTCGATGGGCGACTGCGCACCGGCCTGGCGTGCCCAGAAGAGTTCGATGGCGGAGGATGAGTAGCGCGCATGGCGCAGATCGATGGCCTGCAGGCTGGATCCGTCATCGCCGGGAACAACGATGTTTTCCCAGCGCCGACCACTCGTGTGGTTGATGACAATGTATTCGCCGGGAGCCAGCGAACAGCTGCGCCCACCCTGGCAAAGCGATTCATAGGTGCCGGCCCGTTGCACCTGGTACCAGCCATCGTCCGGCCAGCTGACGCCATTGGCAGTGATGACGATCTGTTCTTCCTCGACCGGACCCAGCTCGACTCGGATATCCTCGAATCGCTCACCCGTGGTGTGGTTGATGACGATATATCGCCCCATCGGCACCTCGCAGGAACTGACTCCCGCACAGATCTCTCGGTAGTCCGAGCGGCTCTGTACCTGATACCAGCCATCGCCGGGCATCATGATGGTCTGGCCTTCCATCGTCGGTGCGACCTGGGCAATACCGCTGGTGCATGACAGTGACAGGCCCACCAATACGCCGGTGAGGCTGCAAGGGTATTTGTGCCACTCACAAGCTGCAGAGCGCATGAAGGGAATACTCATCTGAAATCCTGTCAGCGTGATGATATTCGTTCGAATCTACACCGGGACTGCCTGCTGTGACAACGCCACAATTACCTGAAGAGCACCGCCGGATCGCCGTTCATCGGCGCTCGCGCCAGGCGTCCATGAGCTGGTATTGCCAGTAGGTCGCCTGTACTGCCGCCCGCCCCACCACACCACCGGTGTATTCGAGTCCGAACGGCGCAAAATGTCGGTAACGGTCACTCTCTTGCAAAATGGCTTCAGCCACGACCTTGCCACCGATTGCCGTCGTGGCCATGCCATGCCCTCCAAAGGCGGTGCAATACCACAAGCCTGACAACAGCTGACCGATCTGCGGCATGCGATGCCGCGCATAGCTCATGAGACCCGACCAGGCCATATCCACCTGGAGTTCCCTCAGTTGCGGGTAGGTGGCAACCATGCTCTGGTGCAGCAGTCGCGACAGGGCACGCGGTTCGCTGGTGCGCGTCGTGATCCTGCCTCCCCATAGCAAGCGCCTGCCATCGTCCACAAGGCGATAATAGTCCGAGGCACGCCGGTCATCCAGAATGGCAGAGCGAGTCTGCAGGGCACTGGCCAGCAGCTCCGGATTGGCCTCGGTGAGCATGACGTACGTGGCAATGGGCAGAAAACTGCGATGCAGCACCGGCAGCAACCTGCCGGTATAGCCGCCCGTGGCAACCACCACATCGTGTGCATTGACTGTTCCACGAGGCGTGACGATCTGCCAGTTGCCGCGCACGCCCTTGATGGACTCCACGATGGTTTCTTCGTAGACATGGCCGCCCAGCTGACGCGCGGCATCGACCAGGCCACGCGCATAGGCCAGCGGATTGAAATGAAAGGCATTGCGATCATGCAGCGCATCGTGATAGCGCCCTGATTGCAGGCATTCGCTCAATGCGTCGCGATCCAGATAATCGACCGCATAGTCGAATTGCTCGGCATACCAGTCACGCCTTGCGCGGAGCTGTGCAGCGGCTGGATAACGACAGGCGCTGATGATGCCATTGACCGGCGCTGCCGACTCGATGCCCAGCTGTCGAATGTTGGCGGCAACCAGCCGCATGCCCTCGATCGACAAACCGTGCAGAATCCGCGCTTCGGCGGCACCGACTCGAGCTTCAATGGCCTGGTAACCCTGTGCATATCCAGGGGATACAAAACCGCCGTTGCGCCCGGATGCTCCCCAGGCGATACGTTCGGCTTCCAGCACGACGACCTGCCTTCCGGCACGCAACAGTTCCAGTGCCGTGCTCAGTCCGGCCAGCCCTGCGCCAATGATGCAGACATCCGTACCCGTGTCTTCAGCCATGACATGAACGGACTGTTCCGGCAGGCTACGGCTGTACCAGGTATCGATCATGCGGGGAGTTCAACAGTGAGCAGGCATTGACAGACGAAAAGCGACAGGCAGAGGCTGACCGTTTTCCTGCCACGCACCCGCAGTCGTCAGGCACCCGTGCAGAATCGTGTCCAGCCTGGCCGGATACTACCACTGTGCTCTGTCTACCGCTGCCACCGTTGCAAAGGCCGCATACAGGGCCACACAGCGCCAGAAAAATCGACCTGCCTCAGCCCTGACCCGTACCGGCAAGCTCGATTCTCGTCTCCGGCCCGGATGCCCCGTCGCCCTCGCCGTCAGTCGCTGCCTCGGGACTCGACCCCGTGTCAGCATCGTCCACGGCGTCGACTGCCGGATCATCCTGCTTGATGCCGGTGGTCTCGGCAGTACTGCTGCCTGTGGTTGCCTCGACTCTGCTGCCCTTGTCGATTTCCATCAAGGCTGTCAGCAGACCATTGATGCGACTGTAATGACGAGGTCCCATGTCCTTCAGCCATGCCATCACCTCGGCATTGAGACGTATCTTGGCATCCACCTTGGGAATGTATCCGGAGCCTCGTCGTGGGCGGCCGATGACCGATGTGGCAACCACGTCGTCAGCGCGCTTGAACAACGCCTCGAGGTCAATGTATGTCTTGTCCGTGCTTGAATCTGGCATCCGGAAACTTCCACCGTGTACATGTCTTTAATCGGTGGCCAGTTTATCCATCCGGTTTTTTTTCAAATGCTGCGCAGATCACACATATGTGCCAGAGTTGCAACCGGCACACGGTTCTTTGAACCGATAGCCACTATCGCCCTCTCGACACGTCTGCCGGCTCCAATATTACTTGCTGCCCGGGTACCACTCGCTCGACACGTCCGACGTGTGCACTCTTGCTTACTGCTCGGGTGCTGCCAGCTCGATGACCGGATGAGCGGCCGGGTTGCTCAACTCACAGCCCTGAGCGCTGATCGCCTGGTCACCCACACCAATGGTGAAGTTTCCGGCCTTGGCAATGCCGGTTGCACAATAGTCCGGCAGGCGCAAGGCATACAGACAGCCGCCGGGGACCGGTTTTCGCAGCACCACACTGGTCGGTGCATCGGGGGCAAAGCCCGCCAGATAGGCTGTCACCGAACCGGTGCCCAGTTCAGCGGTCAGACCGACCACATCCTGTTGGCGATGCTGCAGCTGGATGGCACCATCGCCACGTGAGAGCAGTTCCAGTGAATTGCCGAGGCTCTGCGTCAACGTGACATAGGCGGATACGTCCTGAGGGCTGTCGAGGTCGCCGGCTGCCTGTTCCTCAACCGTCAGGGATCGGGTCACCGCCATGTCGAAACTCTGGCCGACCAGCGAACATCGTGCGGACGAGTCGATGGTCAGGCCGATACGTTCCTGATCAACCAGATCAGCCGGCACATCCCGGGTCGGGCCACTCAACTCACCGACTTCGCCAATCTCACCGGCATCCGGTATCTCATCCTGCCCGAGCCCCTGCTCTTCTTCATTGTCGGTGTCTTCCTGTTCCTGCTCATCGCCGTCCTCGACCGGACTGCTCGAGCTGCTACTGTCTCCGCAGGCGCTCAGCACGAAACAGGGCAACAGGACCATCATGGCCAGCCAGGGATGGTTACCGGATCGGTCGCGGGTCTGAAATCGCTCGAGCATGGGTTTGTTCCCTGAAAGTGGCGGACCGAATGCGAAGACTCTCGCCGGATGATTCGTATGGTTACCAGAATTCTCGACGAGGTCAATCGCTGGCAGGCGATCAGGCGCCAACAGCTGTCAGTCCCTGGCGACGGCGCAGTTGATCCCTGGCTCCCCCCATCAGCGCGCGCACACCGGGCCGCAGATAGGCGACATCCACCGTGCGTGTCTCGTCGCGGGCGTAGACCGACTTGTAGGCATAGTGCCCCTTGAGCATGTCGAGTCCTGTCATGCCCTGCTCGATACCCCGCTGAATCACATAGGTGAACAACACATGACCGGGGCTCAGGTTTTCATGCTCGGGCGAATAGCCACTCTGCATGAACAGCAATTCACCGCGCCAGACGAAGATGTACTGCACGCCGATGATCTTTCCATCAAGCTTCAGGGTGGCCAGCCACAGGGCGTCGTCCGCGAAGAACTGACGAATGATCGCTCGGTGAAACTGCTCGTAGGCAGCGCTGCGAAAACCGCCGGCCTCCTGCTTGCTCTCCCAGCGCAGACGATGCAGTGCAACCAGCGCATCGCAGGCTTCGGCCAGATCCTCCTTCGACGCGCACAGCGACAGTTCCCATCGCCCTGCTGCATCCAGACGATTCTGCCGATGGTTGATCTGCTTGCGGCGCTTGCGACTCAGTTGTGCTCGATAGTCGTCGAAGCTTCCCGGCAGTGCCGATTTCTGGATCACATGGTATCGCGGCGTCAGTGCCACTCCGGGCAGCTGTGCCGCCAGAGCGCCGGCCCGCCTGGCCAGCGAGGAGCTCTCGGCCATATCGCTCAGCAGCAGCTTCTGCCAGCCCGGGATCCGGGGCAGGTATTGCAATATCATCCGCTCTGCAGCATCGCGTCTGGCCGGAATGGCAATGATATCAAGGTAGTCCGGAGAGGTATCACCGCCACTGCCCAGGAAACGCAGAACCCTGACTGGAATCACTCGGCACATGCGCGCTGTTTGCAGATACAGAGGTGCAATGGCAACCACCCGGCGTCCTTCGCGCACTACCAGCAATGCCAGGGTGTCACGGGGGCTGGCGTAGTGCTGCCACCACAGACTGTTCCAGGTCCAGGTATTGAAGGGGGTACAGCGCGTGTCCAGTCGCTCCAGGCCTTGCCAGATGAGCCGCAGTTGCTCGAAGGCTTCCGCCGACTGCAGACACTGAATACTCAGCGAGTCGGTGTCCGGCTCGATCACACTGCCTGCCCGCCATCAGCTGCGCTCTTGCGGGCAAAGGAGGCCAGACGCGGCTCGGACAACTTGCGCAGACTCAACGGGGCATCCGGGTCCAGTTGCAGATCGGTGATGTAGCTGGCCGAGCGTTCACGTCGCCTGAACGGACGGATCCTGTTCAGAATGCGGTAGCTCATGCGTTTGACAGCCGGTACCACGCCCTCTTCGGCCATGCTGCGATTGCGTATTCCCAGATTTCGCAGGATGAAACGATTGGCCAGTTGCACATACTGTCGCCGATAGACCACCGGTGTGTAATAGCTGGTGGCCAATGAGACATTCATGTCCACATTGACGATACGGTGCGGGCCGTTGTGCGGCCAGGAGGCGGCATCGCCTGGCTGCAGGCGACAGTGCATGGCCTGTTGATCGAACGCCGCCTTGTAGGGCAGGTTCTCGCCGATTTCACCGGCGTAGATATCCTCGAGATAGTCCTGTGGAACCAGTTCCAGATCCATGGCCGGATACAGCCAGACATCCTTCTGCCCGCGCAGATGCCACAACATGTTGGGCTCGGCATCCAGGTGGTAGTAGACCTGCGCGCCGGGGGAGCTGATCAACAAGGCACTGTGGGTACCCTTCGGGTTCTGCAGATGCGGGCAGTGCTCGCCAAGATGTGCATACATGGCATCGATCAGTTCCCGATACTCGGCGCGATTCTCTTCGATATGCACCAGGTTCAACCAGATACGACCCGTCTCCACGGCCCGCCACAGATCGGCGCCCGATGTACCTTCGGCAATATCGACCTGTCGCCAGTCGCTGTTGTTCTCCGGGTCGGTCCCCATCGAATAGGCCTGCAGATGCCGACGGGGGTACTCGTCGAGCAGCGCAATCAGGGTTTCGGTGCGGAACAGCGACAGCTCATGGTAGCCGTGCGGGGTGATCTGCGGTACCAGGCCGAATTGCCGATACTGCTCATCGCTCCAGTCGATGGGGCTCGAAGTCTGCTGATCTGACATGCTGATCTCTTGATTCAAAGGTGAGGCGATCGGACCATTCCGATCCCGATGTTACTTGCGAAACAGTATGTCTGTCATCAAGCGGATAGTCATGCACCGCACAGATGTCAGTTCAGACAGATCCGGGGCGATGCAGTTCACGCTGCATGTAGACGATGTCCAGCCACTTGCCATGCTTGAACCCCAGTCCCCTGGCGGTACCGATGTATACGAAGCCGCAGCGTTCGTGCAGGCTGATGGAGGCGTGGTTGGCGCTGTCACCGATCACCGAGATCATCTGACGGTACCCCGCACGGATGCAGATCGAGATCAGTTCCTCGAGCAGCTGACGACCTACTCCCTGACCGATGCATTCAGGCGCAATGTAGACGGAGTCCTCCACGGTGAAGCGATAGGCCGATCGCGGCTTGTAGTTGCCGGCATAGGCAAAACCGGCCACCTGACCGCCGCGTTCGGCAATCAGGGTCGGATAGGATGCCGCTTCCCGCTGACTGAAGCGTTGCAGCATTTCCCGGTGATCGGGCGGCACCTCCTCGAAACTGCCCGTCCCGTGCAACACGTGTCGGGCGTAGATGTCCGTCATGGCCTGAACGTCGTCAGGGGTGGCTGCTCGCAGCAGCAGAGGAGGCGCAGTCGTCACCGGCAAGGATAGTCCGTCAATCAGATGTCCGGATTATCCTGCAGCCTCGCCGCAATCTCAATCGAGCAATGGCGCCGGCGTCACCTTGAGCACTTCTTCGAAACTGGTCTTGCCCTGCGCGACCTTGCCGAGCCCACTGATGCGCATGGGACGCATGCCGTCCTTGTAGGCCTGCTTGCGCAGGTCTTCCAGATGCACATCCGGGGTCACCAGATTCTTCACCCCCGGCGACATCTGCAACAGCTCGTAGATACCGGCACGCCCCAGAAAGCCGGTGTTGCGACATTCCAGACACCCATTCGGCACGTGCATATGCGCAGGTGTCTGCGCTTTCCAGGGCGCCATCAGCGATTGCCACTGCTGCTCGTCCATGGGCTGCTGGCTGACACAATGCGGACAGAAGGTACGGATCAGGCGCTGCGCAACCACCCCGATCAGGGTCGAGCGGATCAGATAGTAGGGAATGCCGAGTTCCAGCAGTCGCGTCACCGCCGATGCCGCATCATTGGTATGCAGTGTCGAGAGCACCAGATGACCGGTCAAGGCGGCCTGCACCGCCATCTGCGCCGTTTCCAGATCGCGGATTTCACCCACCATGATGATGTCCGGATCCTGTCTGAGCAGGGTTCGCACACCGGCGGCAAAGTCCAGCTCGATATTGTGCTGCACCTGCATCTGATTGAAGGCCGGCACGACCAGTTCGATGGGGTCTTCGATGGTGCAGACGTTGACATCGGGTGTGGCCAGCAGTTGCAGCGAGCTGTACAGAGTGGTCGTCTTGCCCGAACCGGTCGGCCCGGTCACCAGCAGAATGCCGTTGGGTTGGCGAATCATGCCATTCCAGATATCCGCCTCGCGCGAATCGAATCCCAGCTGGCTCTGATCCTTGACCAGCACTTCCGGGTCGAAGATTCGCATGACCATCTTTTCCCCGAACGCGGTCGGCATGGTGGATATCCTCAGCTCCACCTCCTTGCCTTCGCCATTGCGGGTCTTCAGACGACCATCCTGGGGTCGCCGCTTCTCCGCCACATCGAGTCTGCCCAGAATTTTCAGGCGACTGGTCACCGCCGCCATGACCGCTCCGGGCATGTCGTACACCTGCTGCATCACGCCATCGATACGAAAACGCACCGCACCGGTCTCCCGCCGCGGCTCCAGATGGATGTCACTGGCGCGCTGTTCGTAGGCGTATTGCAGCAACCAGTCGACGATGCTCACCACATGACTGTCATTGGCTTCCAGCTTGCCGCCGCGCCCCAGTTCCATGAGCTGTTCCAGGTTCTGCACGGCACTGGACTGATAGCCCTGGTCCTTCTTGGCGCCGAGCACCGAACGGGACACCGAATACAGCTCCTGCAGGTAGCGCCGGATATCCGCCGGGTTGCAGATGACCAGCCGGATTTCCTTCTGCAGGACGCGTTGCAGCTCGTGCTGCCACTCGTTGTAGAACGGTTCTGCCGTGCCGAACACCACATGATCGGGCGCAACCTCGACGCAGATCACATTGAAGCGACTGGCATAGGCATGGGACATGACGGCGGTCACGGCGGGTACATCGATCTGCAGGGGGTCGATTCGCTTCCACGGCAGATTCGTCTTGCGTGCCAGCCAGCGCGTCAGGAATTCCAGGTCGATCTTCTGCGCCGGATCATGGGCATTGCTCCAGCCACCGGCAGCAATGCGTTCCAGGGGGCCGACTTGCGGCTTGCCTGCGGCGGGCCGGGCGATGGAGCGCAGTAGCGAGCTGTTGGACTCCTCGATCAGGCCATCGATCAGCAGGCCGTCGAGCACCGCTTCCAGCTCCAGCTTGCCGGTGACGGGGTCAGCAAATCGTTTTGCATCTTCAGTTAGCACAGGGCGGTTCTGCGGGTGAGAGTTACTGCTCTTTATCGACTGAAGGGCTCGGACCGTGAAGGATCGAGGTGCAAGGTATCGTCCAGGTCACGAAGTCCGGCGCGGATGTGACACACTCGTTGAACCAGAGGCAGCAAGAATGAGTACCAGTACGCATGACGCGCGACAACAAGATCCGCATTCTGATCGTGTATGACAGCAATGGCGGCAACACTTACCGGATGGCACAGCAGATTGGCCGTGGTGTGGAATCGCAAGCGGGCTGTACTGCGGTACTTCGCGCCGCGCCCAAGGTGGGCGATCGCAGTGCGGAGCGCCTGCCGCCCGTGCCCGACAGCGGTGCTCCACATGTCGAGCTCGCCGACCTGCCCGGCTGCGATGGTCTGATCATCGGCAGTCCCACACATTTCGGCAACATGTCTGCCTCGCTCAAGCACTTTCTGGATCAGACCACCGAACACTGGTTTGCCGGCACTCTGAGCGGCAAGCCTGCCGCCGCCTTCACCTCCACCGGCAGCATGCACGGTGGTCAGGAGGCCACTCTGCTGAGCATGATGGTGCCCCTGCTGCACCATGGCATGCTGATCTGCGGTCTGCCCTATTCCAACCCCGAACTGATGCAGACCACGCGCGGCGGTACACCCTATGGTGCCAGTCATGTATCGGGAGAAGACGGCAAGGCCGCGCTGAACGAGGCGGAAACCCGACTGTGCCGGGCACTGGGCTCCCGGGTCGCCACCCTGGCCGGGCAACTGGCTGTCGAACGGCGCAGGGAGGCCTCATGAGCCACCCGAAGAAAGCTCGCAAGCCACGTTACGAATCACCACGACACGCAGCTGTCGGCAGGGTGCTGACCCTGACCGGCTACTTCGGCCTGCTCCTGCTGATCATCAACTGGTTCACCTGGCTGGCTCCGACCGAGCAGGTGCCGCGTTCGCTGGTACTCGTGGCCCTGGCCGTTCCATTGCTGTTCCCCCTGCGCGGCATCCTCCACGCGCGGCGCTACACCCATCAGTGGGTAGGTTTTCTGAGCCTGCTCTACTTTGTCATCGGTGTCGATGTCTGGTACAACCAGCAGGCTCTGGAGCGGTGGCTGGGCATGAGCATGGTGGTGTTCAGCCTGCTGCTGCTGCTCGGCAGCAGCCTGTATGCCCGTTACACGCCAACGCCGCCGGAACAGCGCAAGCCCGTCGACTAGCGGCCGCGTCGCTCGACAGGCATGGCGAGCGCCTCACTGCCGGGTATTGTGCCCACCGGGCCGCTCGGCAAGGGACGCGCTAGCGCAATCGCCCCTGCAAGGCCGCGCGTTCGGCTTCACCGAAGATGCTCTTCACGAAGGGCACGGTGATGCGCCGCTGTTCGCTCAGCGACACCTCATCAAGCGTCTTGACGATGCTCTTCAGCGCAGCCATGCGTCGCGGAAACCGGCGCATGACATAACCGAGCACTTCGTCACTGGCTTCCAGCGATCGCGCCTGGATCTCCTTGCGAAACGCTTCACGCAAACCGTCTTCGTCCATGAACTGGGTGTGGCAGACCAGTCCCCAACCGAGCCGGGTCTGCAGATCCGCCAATTTCAGGCCCAATTGGTCCGGTGCCCGATCAGCTGCCAGAATCAGGCGTGTCTCCGCCTCGCGGCAGCGGTTGATGCAATGAAAGAGGTCCACTTCGGAGGCATGATCGAGACGCTGCAGATCGTCGAAGCACAGCAGTTCGACCTGCTCCATGCCATCCAGGGCACCGGGTTCGTTGACCATCTCTCCGGGAATGTAGGCCACACGATAGCCACGTTGTGCCAGCGCCTGACAGGCAGCACTGAGCAGGTGCGTCTTGCCGGTACCCGACTCGCCCCACAGGAAAATCTGCTGCTCTTTCAGTTGACCATTGACGAAGGCGCGCAGGCTGTCCCGGACCAGTGCCGTGGAGCTGTCCACATGAAAGCTGTCGAAGGAGACAGCCGGTGCCGTATCCAGTGCCAGCGTCAATTGAGGATGAGAATGCATGGTTGGTTCTGCTACGTCCGCGACAGGTACTAGCGCCCGAATTCCAGGGCCAGGTCGGCATTCTGACTCAGCGAGTCAGGGCGATCGCTCACTGGAGGCGCTGTACGTCGCAGCCAGTTCTGTGTCACCAGAGCGGACTCGACATCGGTCAGCGCACTGCGTGGCAGCACGGCGAAGACCATCGACGTATCACTGATCTCTTTCGGATACACGGTGCTGACCGAAGGGAGTTCTTCCAGGAATCTCATCATGGTGGCGTAGTCGCTGGTGGAATTCAAGGACCCGACCCAAACCAGTGCCTCGGTATCGGAAACGGCTTGCCCGCCATAGCGGTAGCTCTCATCGATTCGCCCGGTGTCGGACAACAGGGACAGACCCCGCTTGAGCGCCTCATCCAGACTGGCCGTGTCGAAGTTCTGTTCCTGCTGATTTTCACCAAGCATCCTGACCCAGGTACTGCGCCATCCCTGCGCACCGTTGCGCGCCAGGGTACCGAACAGCACCGTGTCCTGCGCATAGCGCTCGGAGGCGGCTGCGATTCGTGTGACATCCTTGACCAGCAGGTCCTCCAGACCCAATGCCAGCTGATCCTCTTCGTCGCCCGCCGGAAAGACCAGGGAGACCCCGGCTGCGCCGGCAATCTCGCGTGCCCTTGCCTGCACATTGGCGGCTGCCGGATCGCTGATCATGATGTCCCTGCCATCATCCTGCACCAGCAGCCAGACCAGGGCACTATCGGTACGCAGCGGTGCGGCAACCGGCTCCTCGTCACGACCGGCCGCCGGCTGTCCTTCGATCAGCTGCAATACCGACTGACGGTCGAAGGTGACCAGCATCAGTTGCGTCGCCTGGCCCGATTCCCGTACAGCCTCGGTGATCGGGGTGTCCGAGCTGATGACCGTACCCGGTGGCGGCGTTCGGTACGAGAAACCTGACACATATTGCTCTGCCTGCTTGAGCCCTTCGCGCACATCGTCCCGATTCAGCAGCGTCTTGTCACCACTGTTGTTCAGCAGCACTCGACGAAAGGCGGAGACGTAGGCGTCCTGCTGCTCGGCAACCCCTCGATCAGCCACAGCCACCTCTACCGAAAAAGCGTCTGCCTGCGCGCTGGCGATGCCGCTCTGTGTCAGCAGGCAAACAGCGAGCAGCATCAGCAGCATCGCCGTGCCCGGCAGGCCGAGGCGCGAGCGCAAGGAACAGAGACCGGTGCCGGATCCGGCGATACGCATCGCCACGACAGGCGGCGTCCCCTTGATCATGTGTGTCAACCTGCCTGGATTCATGCTGCTGCCTGGGATCGCCATGTCTGCCTGACTGCCATCTGTGTATACATCGTGAAAAGGTAGTGCGCGTATACCACGAACACCGCCAGGGCATTAAGCGTATCATTGAACCTACCCCGCATTGCCCTAGATGGCCGTTTCGCTGTACCCGAACATGACTCAAAAAACTCAAGCCAAATCCGGAATGACCTACGCTGACGCTGGCGTGGACATCGCAGCAGGTAACGACCTGGTTCAGCAGATCAAGCCGCTGGTCGCACGCACGCAGCGCGCCGGCGTCCTCGGAGGTATCGGCGGATTCGGTGGTCTGTTCGAGCTGCCGGTCGACCGCTACCGACAACCCGTCATGGTTTCCGGTGCTGACGGTGTCGGTACCAAGCTGCGTCTGGCCATCGAACTGGGCATTCATGACACCATCGGTATCGACCTGGTCGCCATGTGCGTCAATGACATCATCGTCTGTGGTGCCGAACCGCTGTGGTTTCTCGATTACTACGCCACCGGCAAGCTCGATGTCTCTCAGGCCAGGGATGTCATCAGCGGCATTGCCGAGGGTTGTGTGCAATCGGGGGCTGCCCTGCTGGGGGGTGAAACCGCCGAAATGCCCGGCATCTATGCCGGCGGTGACTACGACCTGGCAGGTTTTGCCGTGGGTGTGGTCGAGAAGAGCGAGATCATCGACGGTTCCGCCGTTGCCGCGGGCGATCTGATCGTCGGCGTGGCTTCGTCGGGCCCGCACTCCAATGGTTACTCGCTGATACGCAAGCTCATCGAAGGTCATGACCTCGGCAGTCCCATGGGAGAATCCACCCTGGGCAAGACACTGCTGGCTCCCACCCGCATCTACGCCAGGTCTCTGGCACAGGTGCTTTCCAGGCACGAAGTCCATGCGGTCGCACACATCACTGGCGGTGGCCTGACGGAAAACATCCCGCGAGTTCTGCCGGAGAACACGACCGCTCTGATCGATCGTCGCAGCTGGAGCCTGCCTCCGGTTTTCGGCTGGCTGCAAACCGCCGGCAGCATCAGCGACGCAGAGATGCTGAAGACCTTCAATTGCGGCATCGGCATGGCCGTTGTGGTGGCAGCCGATGACGCCGATGCGGTGGTGAACAGCCTGCGCGATGCCGGTGAGCAGGCCTGGGTCATCGGCCGAATCGAGGATGAAGCCGGCGAACCCTGCGTCAGCTACGTTCAAGACTGATAGCGGCGCTCAGCGCGTTCCGTTTGCACAACTGTCCGACATCGCAATGACGAATTCCGACTCGCGCCCGACTCTGGCCATTCTGATTTCCGGTCGTGGATCCAATATGGTGGCCATTGCCCGGACCTGCCTGAGCGGCGCACTGAATGCCAGGGTGACCCTGGTCATCAGCAACCGGCCCGATGCGCCGGGTATCGAGGCTGCCCGCGAGATGGGCATCGACACCGCCGTCATCGATCACAAGGCGTTTGCCAGTCGTCAGGCGTTTGACGATGCCTTGCATGAGCGGCTGATGAGCGTGAAACCGGACTGGATCGTGCTGGCGGGGTTCATGCGCATCCTGACGGAAGACTTCGTCAATCGCTGGCAGGGGCGCATGCTCAACATCCACCCATCACTGCTGCCGAAGTACCCGGGTCTGGATACCCACGCACGCGCCATCGCCGCCGGTGATCGGCATGCCGGGGCCAGTGTGCATATCGTATCTCCCGAACTCGATGCAGGTCCGGTAGTGGCGCAAGTCCGGGTTCCGATCGAATCCGACGACACGGCGGACACTCTGGCACAAAGAGTGTTGCAGGAAGAGCACGGGCTGTACATCAAAGCCTTGCAACTTTGCGTTGGCAAGATGGACCAATGAATTTCAAGTAGGGTGTCACCAGCCTCGAACTCGAACGACTTACCTTGAATCGTCTGCAAGTCATGTCGATTGATCTATTCTGCTAACAACGCCCACAGGACTACTGTCATGACACGCTTGCCATTACACGGCGCCCTGAACCGGACCGTGCAACCTGCCATCGCCGCCATACTGCTTTGCTGCTTTTCCCTGCTCGGCACGGCTTCCGCCCAATCGATCAAGGCAGGCGATATCGCGCCATTCGAGGTCGTCTATGAAGTCGGCAACAATCTGATCAGTGCGGGAACGGCCCGTCTGACGCTGTCCAGAGAGGGGGATCTGTGGCACTACAGCCTCAGCACCAAGCCCAGAGGCGTCTTCAAACTGGCCGGCAAGGGACGTATCGATGAACAGAGCACCTTTGTCCTGGCTGGCAGTGGTGATGACATCCAGTTGCAACCGCAAAGCTACCGGTATCGTCAGGACAACGAGCGCCGTCGTCAGGTGGATGCGGAGTTCGACTGGGACGATCAGATGATCACCCACGTCTACCGTGGCAACGAACTGACCGAAACCTTCAACGAACCGGTTCTGGATCGCCTGACCGCCACCGTGTTCATCATGAATGCGCTGCGCAACGATTTCCAGGAAGCGGAAATGTCGATTTTCGACAGCGGCAAGATAAAACAGGTTGCATTCGCGAACATGGGCGAGGAAATGCTATCCACCCCGCTGGGTAATATCGAAACCATCCGGGTCGTGAACCAGAATGCCAGTGGCGGCAGTCGCGAGACCAGCACCTGGTTTGCCCCCTCACTCGATTATCTGCCGATCAAGATAGAACATCTCAAGCGCGGAGAACTGGTGGCACGCCTGAGCCTGCTGAGCCTCGATAACAGAGTGACCTCGCTGGAACTCGGCGGCGCCATGCCGGTGGATGAAGACAGCGAACTCGTCAGGGAAGAGGCCGAACGGCTGTTGCAGGAAGAACTGGACCTGCCCGAGGAATAGCGGCACACGATTCTACAGCGGCTGCCAGCCGGTCCGCCTCAGCAAACGGTTGATCCGGCTACCAGGCAGACAGCACGGCTCCGGCCGGTTGGCGTCCGCATGACCGGCAGTCAGCGCGAGAAGAGTTGCTCGAGAACAGCTACTTGAACTGCTTTTCGAAGACGGCGCGCAGTCTGTAATCGGGCTCACCCGAATCATCCAGCGTCTCGAATTCCACCGGCAACTGCATTTGCGCCGAAAAGGTGAAACCCGGTTGCTGCCAGAACAGGCTCGGGTTCAGGTACCAATCGGCTCTTGCATCCATCGTGTCACCGCCAGCCTCGTCGATGATGTCGAAATTGCCCTGCACCGAAAGCAACCAGAGCGGCGAATTGGTGGACAGACCGGTGAATCCGAGCCGGCGGCCGGTGGTCACGTCCAGCGACAGGATATCCGGCTGCTCGACACCGAAATAATCATCGGCGAACTGCTCGAGATTCACATCGATACCGCCGTACCACAATCGACCGAGCCGACCATAGGACAATCCCAGCATGCTCGAACTCACATAGGCAGTACCGTCGATGTCCTCGTCCTCATGCTCGATCCGGACGCCGGCGGAATACACCAGGCCGTCATTGAGCTCGGATATGGTGTCATTGTGACGATAGGGACCCAACAGACGGCTGTGGATATCCAGTCGAGGCTCCTCGAAGAGGTCGAATCCGTAAGCACCTTCTCGCGAGAAATTCGGCAATTTGGGCTTCAACTTGAACGAGAATTCGGTTTGCCGTGGCAGAAAGCTGTGCCGGCGTTCCAGGTAGTCACGCTCTTCAGCCGCTGTCGCCCTAATGCCGACAGGTTCTGATTTGGAGCGTGTGAAGCGGATGGAATCGAGCTCGGCTGGATTGAATCCGAAGGGATCGTAACCACCATCGGCATGCCGGCTCAGCTCTGATGCCTGGACGCACGAGCCCGCCACCAACAAAGGCGCTATGATCACCATTTGAACAAGTGAACATGCCATCCTGTGCCTCTGGTCCGAGAACGGACACCTCCTCGCTAGTATCGAAGGGTCATTAGACTCCGTATGTCGTAAAAAAACAACGGAATTTCTGGCACATATGTATTCAAACGTGAAATCTTCATGAAAAACATCTTGCAAAGCACAATTCGTAAGCAATGATTGACGACAAATCCGACAGCAATGATGTCGATCCTGGCCCGTCGGACGACGCCGTGGACGAAATCAGCAAGAGCCAGCGCAAGCGCGATGCAGACGCCATCCGCGAACTGGGGGCGCATCTGGCGGATCTGGGAGCCACGGAACTGGCCACGATTCCGTTACCGGATGATGTGCTGTCGGCCATCCACGAGTTGCAGCGCATCAAGGCTCACGGAGCGCGCAAGCGCCAACTGGGGTTTCTCGCCAAACGACTGCGGCAGATCGATATCGAGCCAGTCGATGCCGCCCTGGAAAAATTGCGACAGGCCGCTCGAGCCAACACCATCAATCTGCACCGCGTGGAGCAGTGGCGCGACCGCCTGCTGGGCGAGGTCGAGAACGAAAGCGAAAAGGATGCGCTGACGGCCTTTCTGGGCGAATACGTCCACGCCGACAGGCAACAATTCCGGCACTTGCAGCGCCAGGCGCTCGCCGAACGCAAGTCACAACGTCCACCGGCGGCCTCACGCCAGTTATTCAAGGCCATTCGCGATGTCGTCATCCCGACACCGGGCAATGACTAGACGCCGCTTGCTGCTCTGCTGGCTGGTTTACGGCGTACTCAGCAGTTGCGCCAGCTTTGATTCGCCGTCGACGACCGATCACGCTGTCGCTGCGGACCTCTCCTCCACGCCCCGGCAGGCACTAGCACAGGCACCGATTGTTGCTGCAACCATCTCACCGGCAGAAGCTGCTGCCGACGAACCAGGCAGCGTCACCACACCGACTGCTGCCACCACCACCCGGCCCGTTACTTCCGCTGCCGTGAAGGCACCACCGCCACTGCTCATCGAAAAGGCCGGACAGACCGGCCAGATCGAGAATCCCGCCCTCGATGAAATCAGCGGACTGGCCGTGTCCCGACAGGTGCCCGGCGTACTGTTTGCGGTGAATGACAGTGGCAATGCCGCAGAGCTGTACGCCATGAGCGAGACCGGAGCCGATCTGGCGCATTGGAAGGTCAATGCCCGCAATCGCGACTGGGAGGATATGGCCACTCTGCATCTCGATGGCAGGGACTACCTGGTCCTGGCTGATACTGGAGACAACCGACAGACGCGTCAGCAGAGTGCTCTCTACCTGATCGAGGAGCCGTCACTGGACACACCGGCTACCACGGTGCTCGAACCCGTCCGAACCTTGCGTTTTCACTACGAAGACGGACCCCGTAATGTCGAGGCCATGGCGATCAGCGACAATATCGTGTATCTGATCAGCAAGGAACCCATTGGACCCAGCGGCGCCCGGGCCAGCCGTCTGTACACACTGACCTTGCCTGGCGCGGCAACGGATGAGCTGCTGGTTGCGCAATTTGCCGGAGAATTGCCCCTGCAGCCGGCCAACCTGGAAGCGCGCCTGGCGGCGGCCGTGGCAGGTGTCGACCTGAACCACCCGACTTCACTGGACTTCGATGAGGCCGGCAACACCGCCTATCTGCTGACCTATCGACACGTGATTCGCATCAGACGGCGTACCGGTGAATCCTGGGTCGACGCGCTGACATCGAGAGCCGAACGCTTTCATTCACACACATTGTGGCAGGCCGAGGCGCTGGCTGCGTCCCCCGATCAGACCATCTGGCTGACCTCCGAAAACGCGGCAGCGCCCCTCTGGGCGCTGCCGGCAAGACCACCTTCCTGAGACCGGGACGGTCAAGTCCCTCAGGAAATCTCGGTATCGCGTCTGGCTTCAGGATACAGCTTGCCGGGAGGTGCTTCGACCACCCTGGCCATCTCTTCCTGCACACCTTCGTCGATGTGAAAGGAATCGCCGCTGTCGACCAGACCGGCCTCCGGATCGTCGAAGATCGTCTGATCCAGCTTGCCCTCGCCCTTGGCCACGATGCATGACACCGTTGCATCACCTGACACATTCACCGCCGTACGAATCATGTCCATCAGGCGATCAACACCCAGTACCAGGCCGATGCCTTCGACCGGCAGTCCGACTTGCGTGAAGACCATGGACAGCATGATCAGTCCGACGCCCGGCACACCGGCCGTACCGATGGAGGCCAGTACGGACATCAGAATGACGGTGAGATAGCCGGTCAGCCCCAGCTCGACACCGTAGACATTGGCAATGAACACCGTGGCAACCCCTTGCATGATGGCCGTACCATCCATGTTGATGGTGGCACCGAAGGGCACAGTGAACGAGGCAACCGAGTTGTTGACACCGAAGCGTTCGGTAACCGTACGCATGGTGACAGGGATCGTTGCATTGGAACTGGCCGTACTGAAGGCAAACACCTGAACGTTACGGATCTTCTTCAGGAACATTGCCGGACTCAGACCGGAGAAGACTTTCAGAACGACCATCAGGGTCACGAACAGATGGATCATCAGGGCCGCCACCAGCACACCGACGTAACCTGCCAGAGAGGCCAGCAGGTCGATGCCCAGCTCGGCTACCGCCTTGGCAATCAGGACGAATACCGCGTAGGGAGCCACGGCCATGACCAGATTGACCATCTTCATCATGATCTCGTTGGCCACTTCGGCACCTTCAACAAAGCTGCGTGCGCGCTTGCCGACCAGCAGCATGCTGATACCGAAGAGAATGGAGAAGAAGATCACCGGCAGCATGTCGCCGTTGGCCATCGAACGAATCGGATTGCTCGGAATGATATCGATCAGTACCTGCACCAGCGGTGGCGCCTCCCTGGCCGAGAACTCGGCATCCGAGACCTGATTCATGCCCTTGCCGATTCCGAAGGCACCGGCGATGACGATGGCCGTGGCAATCGCAATGGCTGTGGTCATCATGTAGAGCGCAAAGGACTTGCCCCCGACACGTCCCAGTGCGCGAATGTCACCGATTCCGCACACCCCGCAGACCAGTGAAAAGATGACCAGTGGCACTACCAGCATCTTCAGGGCATTGATGAACATCGAGCCGACAGCGAGAAAGATGCCGTTGACAATGTAGTCGTTGACGAAGGTACCCGGTGCATTCAGGCCCATCAGATTGATCGCCAGTCCAACCGCGATACCCAGCCCCATCCCGACCAGTACCTTGGTCGTCAGGCTTTTCTTTCCTGCGCTGCTCATGATATCTCTGCCTCCGATCCGTGACGTGTAGATGACATGAACATACTGCATCGCTTGCCGAATGTATACGGCAGACATGGCCATCGCAGGTGTCAGCCTATTTGCCGCACCAGCACGGAGCACCGCACCCTGTCGATGCCTGCGCAGCGTGCAACTTTCCTCCACGTGTGCCATCGGCAGCCCTCGAAACCTTTGCAGCAACGACGTTCCGCGCACCAGCAGGCGACCGGATTGATCCTGTTGAGCCGGCTGGCAAAAGCCACCACTCGCTCAATCCGCAACAGGTGGCTTATACTTCACAGCCAATACCGGACATCACCACCTCTTGTCCGCCCCCCCCACTGCCACCTGGAGAATTGTCATCGGAAACGCCAACCTGTTTTCTCGCGTCGTTGCCATGATTGGTGCCGGCGCCATTCTGGTCCGACGCTGGGGCAAGAGCGACGAGCCACCGGCCATGGGACTCACGCCGAACATTCCCGAAGCCCGACCGCAGAGCATCCCGACCTTGAAGATGCCCACCGCCAAGGGCTGGGAGCCGGGTCACCTGCCAACGACGGCACCGGGCCTGAGTGTCAACGCCTTTGCCAGCGATCTGCTGCACCCGCGCTGGATTCACGTACTGCCGAACAACGATGTCCTGGTGGCCGAAGCCCTGCAGGAAGCCGGCCCCGTGAAGACGGCCTTCGACTACGCCATGATCAGCACCATGAAACGTGCCGCTGCCGTGGGAGTCTCTGCCAATCGCATCAGCCTGTTTCGCGATAACGACAACGATGGCGTCGGCGAACAGCGTACGGTCTTTCTGGACAAGCAACGTCAACCATTCGGCATGGCACTGATCGGCAATGACTTCTACGTAGGCAATACCGACGGGATCGTCAGGTTTCCCTATGAGGAAGGGGCAACCGAGATCAGCGCCGCAGGCGAGAAGCTGGTGGACTTCAAACCCGGCGGGCACTGGACCCGCAGTCTGTTGGCCAGCCCCGATGGCAAACAGCTGTACGCTGGCGTCGGTTCACTGAGCAACATTGCCGACAACGGCATGCAGGTGGAAGAGGGCCGAGCGGCCATTCATGTACTGGATATCGAGTCCGGTGAATCTCGCGTATTCGCCTCGGGCCTGCGCAATCCGGTGGGCATGGCCTGGGAACCGACGACTCAGACACTGTGGACGGTCGTCAACGAACGGGACGGGCTGGGTGATGAAGTGCCACCTGATTACCTGACCTCCGTCAGGGACGGTGGTTTCTATGGATGGCCCTACTGTTATTGGGGAAAGACCGTGGATGATCGTGTCCCTCAGGACCCTTCCATGGTTGCACAGGCCCTGCAGCCCGACTATGCCCTCGGTGGTCATACCGCCTCGCTGGGTCTGTGCTGGATGCCGGCTGGCACGCTGCCCGGATTTGACGAGGATGGCATGGTCATCGGTCAGCACGGCTCCTGGAACCGCAGTAACCTCAGCGGCTATCGAGTCATCTTCGTGCCCTTCGAGAAGGGCCGCCCCTCGGATCGTCCGCGAGACATTCTCAGCGGCTTTCTCGCACCCGACGAGAAGTATTCCTATGGCCGACCGGTCGGTGTCACCATCGGACCGGGTGGCAACTGCCTGCTGGTGGCCGATGATGTCGGCAATGTCGTCTGGCGGGTGACCGGCGCTGATTGATCAATCGCTGGTGCAGGCCTTCCGGCCGGCCTGCACCAGCGAGCGGCGAAGGCCTGCAGTCCACACCCGCCGGTATTTACCATGCTTGCAGTAACAGGAAGACCATCGCACCGCAGGCGCCAGCTTCAGCGCTTGAGATAAGGTGCCAGCACGGTCAGCCACGCACGCCGGATGCGCTGATACTCGTACTCGCAGTTCTCTGCCCGTTCCGGCGACAGACCATAATCGTCGTTGACCAGTCGAGCCTGGCCTTCCGGGTCACTGCCGTAGACATGGCACAGCGTGGTGTAGTAGCGCTGGATGTCCAGACTGTGCTCGCTCCAGAAATCGGCCTCCGCCACCTGGCCGGAGGTCTCGCTTTCCAGCCCGAACATGCGTGCGGCGTTCAGCACGACGCGGGCTCCATCCTGCGCATATTCAAGCAACAGCACGCTGGCCAGGGCATCGGCGGCATCTTCCTCACGTGCCAGCAAGGGCAGATCATACTGGTCGTACAACACATGACCGACTTCGTGTACCAGCGTATGCAGATAGACATCTGCCACGGGCGCTTCGGCTTCGCCGAAATGCGACTCGATGACGTCGGCAAAACTCCCCGGCATCCAGATCTCCTGGGTGCCGGGATCGAACAAGGGCCCATCTTCCACCTCGCTGAGCACGGTGACGGTTTGCGCAAAGCGAAGCAGTCCATTGATGAACTCCACCTGCGACGGCAGATAGCGATCCTGGCTGTTGAAGGTCTTCAGAACCATGCCCGGCGATGATGCTTCATCCATCCGGCGAGCCTCCGGCAATGACGAGACCGGCCTGTCGGAGGCAGCAGTCAACGGCTCGGCAGGCTGTTCCGTGATCTCATCTGTCGCCTCGCCGGCAGCGACAACCGGCCGTGGCGGCACCGTTTCCGCTGGCTGGGGCCGCTTGCTGTAACCGCTGCAGGCCGCCAGAAACTGGACAAGCAGCAACAGCAGACCCACCTGTCTGCGCCGGGTAAAGCTTCGGCGGTGCTCGACGTCAACCATGGCTGTCATTGTCTGTGCCGGTAATCGGCGTCTACGGCCTCGAACAAGGGATCGTCCCATTTGCCTGTGAGGCTGTAGTCTCTCAGGCCCAGGCGGTCCAGATCAATACCGACGGCCTTCAGAAAACCGGTGGCGACCAGTGCGCCCACCCCGGCAGTCGCACCGCCGGAGATCACCCCGATCAAGGGCAAGGCAGCACTGACTCGCGGCAGGATGGTGACCCGCTGATTGAACTCCCGGTTGACGATGTCGGACTGTCCGGTGATATCGACAACCCCGATCGGACCTGTCAGCTGTACCAGTGACGCGTCCGCGATGCCATCGTGTATGTCGACATCGCCCGTGATGCTCTCGAAGGCCAGGCCATCGGCGGTGACATCCTTGAAATCGAACTCCAGTCTGCGCGGCAAGGCCTGCAGGGCAAACAGCCCTACCATGCGTCCGGCGCCCGGCTCCAGTGGAATGATGTTGCCACGCTCGATCAGCATCCTGATGCTGCCATCGATCTCGGCCAGCTCCGGACCGTACAGTGGACCCGGCCAGCTCAATTCGGCCTCGATACTGCCCTGTCCCTCGGACAGTACCTCCGTCAGGCCCACCGATTGCAGCGCCTCACCGAAATCGCTGCTCTGCATGACCAGATTCAGGTGGCTCATCTGCTGTCCTGTCAGCGCCGGATTGGTGTTCTGCGGATCGCGCAGTCGCCAGTAGCCCTGCCCCACCAGCGTTGCCGTCTGGTAGGCGAATCCCAATGTCGTGATCGTCAGACCACTGACGTCCGGCTGTGCCCGCAGCGCCAGATCCCGCAAGGTGTAGTCGCCGTGGGTCAATCGACTGATCTTCGCATCCACCGGTGGCCAGAGGCGCGGATCCAGATCGTCTTCGGCGGCATCGAGCGTGTCATTCTCACTGCGAGAGGCCAGGGCCGTGAACAGGGTACTGTCCAGTCGTTTCAGGCGCACCTCCATGGCTGTCTCCTTCGACCAGTGTTCTCGAGGGTAGCGTGCCGTACCGCTGACCGAGCGACTATCCAGTCTGGCATTGAGATAGGTTTCGTCGGAATCCAGGTGCAGGCTCGCAGGCCCGAGCAGGCGCTGACCGATCTGCATGGAGTCGATTTCCAGATCGGCCACTATCGGCAGTATGGGTGTCGGTGCTTCCCCCTCATCCGGCAAGGAATCGATGAACTGCGAGATGCTCTCTATCCAGCCGTCCACCGCCACCGTGGCGGCGCGCCCCTCGAGCTGAATGCCCGGACCGGCGCTCTCCAGCAAGGACGAGGGGATCTGGCCACTGCCGACATGAATCAGCAACGATTCCAGCGCTTCATCCCGAACACTGGCATTGACCGCGAGACGATCGGCATAATTGATCTGCCACGTCTGCACCGCCTGACCTTCCCGAAAGGCCGTCTGCAATTCGATAGCGGCCGCCTTGCCGGTACTCTTGTAGAACGGCTTGGGCAGCAGCAACTCCGTACCCACCAGATCGCTGCTCAGACGCAGGCTCACCCCTTCCGTGGCCACGCGACGGGCCGAATGCGGCGCACTGAGTTCGATGTCCCAACTGGAGGTGCCACGCAGGAACTGATCCAGCTGACTGCCGTAGTGAGCGAGCCCTTCACTGCCCTGCAAGGCCCCACTGATGCTGATCCGGGTTGTAGCCTGTTCTCCCTGACCCTCGGTATTGCCGCTGACGATCACCGGGTGATCCAGTGCCGTGGCGCGCAGATTGTTGATCCGAATGCCATTCTCATCGAAACCGATGGCACCATTGACCTGCTTCAAGGTCATGTCGGCCCGACCGAAAGCGATCGTGTTGTCCTTCAGGAAGATGGAACCATCCACGCGCAGTGGGGGGGGCATATCGGCAGTGCTCGCAGCAGACTGGGGCAGACGATGGAGTCGCGCAGACAACTGCAGATCCAGTTCGGCGTTGCCGGTACCGCTGACATCATTGAGTACCGGCTCCAGAATGCCTTTCAAGGGGCCGGTGTTGCCGAAGTCCACCACGCTCGTCAGCGTGCCTCGCCCGGTACCCTCCAGCTCCAGCACTGCGGCCGTCAGGTCATCGATGCTCACACGCAACTGCGTGATGTCGAAATCGTCCAGCCGCGAGTCCGTGGCGCGCCCTTGCAACGTCAGGCCGTTGAGCTCGATCGTGCCATTGATGTCCCGAGCCGCCGGCCAGTCGGGCAGAAAGGCAAGCTGCCCATCGGCAAGCTCCACACTGGAACGGAATACGCCTTCGCCTTCACGAAACGGGAAGTCCGCAACTTGACCGAAAAACAGCAGATTACCGTTCCTGGCCGTCCCGCCTTCGATCGCCCGATCAAACCATTTCTGCAATCCTGACCCCATTTTCCGACGCGGCAACCAGCTCTTCAAGGCGGTCAGGTCAGCCACCTCGTACTGGCTCTGCACGTCCAGATGCGGCGATTGCCCGGGCATCAGCGTGGCCTTGAGCCGGGTGGATGTATCGATGCCGGCATCCACCATGGCAATATCGGCACCGATCTTCACGCGACCGGTGTCACGAGCATCCAGAGTCACTACCGACTTCAGGGAATCCAGATGCAGGGGAGTGTCGGAATACGCGGGCCAGGGCAGGCTCATGTCATCGGCTGAGAGCGTGATTTCTCCCTGCAGATCATCGATATCGACCCGTCCGTTGATCGGTCCCACACCCGGCAGAGAACCCACCGGCTGCCATTGCAACTGATCCAGATCGGCATGGGCGATCAGCCTTGCCCCCGATGAACGTTGTCCGATGCGCAGATCCCAGTTGCGCAACCAGCCCTGCACGTCTGCCTGACGAAGCTGCCGAGCCAACTCGGGACGCAGGGATGACAGAATGGCTGATGGCAATCCGGCGAACGCGGACAGCGACAACTGTTCGCCACGTGCATCCACTTTCCAGCTACCGCGGCCCTCAACCGTTTCTCTTTCCAGCAGTACCGCCAGGTCCTCGATACGAGCCTCTTCCGATTCACCGCGCAGCAGCAACTCATCCGTTTCCAGAGCGAAGGATTCGCTCGAGACAAACAGATCGAGGATGCCACTGACCCCCTGCAACAGCGCTTCGCCACTGGAAGTATCCACGATGGCCGCACTGCTCACCGGCCCGTGCGCCGAGATCAGTTGCCCATCCTCCCAGCGACCCCACATTTCCATGGAAATATCCGAATCCAGCTGCGACAGCAACTTGCGAGAGCTTTCAGGGGCTCGCAGCATGGTCAGCAGCTCGGCAATCGTCGCCAGTTGCAGATCGTCGGTGCGCAGGTACAGATCACCATCGGACTGTGCCAGTGAGCCGGCCTCGCCAACCAGGTCGATACCGGCCTCCAGAGACCGCTCGCCCTCGCCGGGCAGATCCATTTCCACCCGCAACTTGTGTGATCTGCCCGCGTTCTCGGCACGAATGTTCAGGTGCTCGACAAGCAGTGTACGATCGCTGCGCTGATCGGTGATGCTGACGCGCGTATCCAGCAAACCTACCTTGCTGGCAGTGAGCAACCAGGCAATGACATCCACCCCCTTGCCTCTGGCCGGGGCCGGACTGATGGCCTTGCCGCCAACCGACTCCACGCCGTGCAGATGCCACTGACCCTGTTCATCGGATTCGATGGCAAGGTCCGCCCCCATCAATGTCAGCTCATTGATGACCGGCACACCGCGCAGCAGAGACTTGGGCAGGTTCAGGTCGATCAGCAATTCATCCAGAGTGACCTTGCGTTGATCCGATTCCAGTACGGTTACCTGACGAGCGCGCAGCAGTGGGCCCACCCCTTCCCACTTGACCGACAGATCGCCGATGTCCACCGGGCTCTTCAGGTATTCACTGACGCGGGACTCGACCGTGCCCTTGTAGTTGGCCAGAAACGGCAGACCCAGCCGAGCCGTGGCCGTGAACAGGGCCAACAGGATCAGCAGGATTCCTGCCGTCGTCATGCAGACGCGCAGGGTATGCCTGGCCACATGAATCATCATGGCTGAGTGAGCCCCCTCAACATCACAGCGAGTGGCCCGGCTTACTGTAGAACGACGTCGTAGTGTTCACGGGTGTAGAACTGTTCTGCCTGAAGGCGAATGGGCACCTCGACAAAATCCTGAAGTTCCGCCAGATCGTCGGATCGCTCCTCACTGAACCACTCCACGATTTCGCTGGACGCCAGCACGGTGACCGAGTCGATATCGAACTGCCTGACCTGTCGAATGATCTCTCGGCTGATCTCGAATCCCACGGTCTCGAGCGTTTTCTGCATGCCTCGTCCATCACACACGGTGCATTCCGAACACAACACCTGCTCCAGCGACTCGCGAGTACGCTTGCGGGTCATTTCCACCAGACCCAGCGGTGACACTTCATTGACCTGTGTACGTGCATGGTCTCTCTCCAGAGCCTTTTCCAGCGCTCGCAATACCTGACGACGATGCTCCAGAATCGACATGTCGATGAAGTCGATGATGATGATGCCGCCCAGATTTCGCAGACGCAGCTGTCGTGCAATGGCCTGCGCTGCTTCCAGATTAGTCTTGAAGATGGTTTCTTCAAGGTTGTGCTTACCTACGAAACCTCCCGTATTGACATCAATCGTCGTCATTGATTCCGTCTGATCGATGACCAGATGACCACCGGATTTGAGATCGACGCGCTTGTTCAGTGCCTTGTCGATCTCGTCTTCCACGCCATGCAGGTCGAATATCGGTCGTTCTCCCGGATAATGTTCCAGGCAGCGGGACAGCTCCGGCACGTATTCGTTGCAAAAAGTCACACACTGGGCATAGGTTTCGCGTGAATCGATGCGGATGCGCTCGATGTTGCCGCGGCTCAGGTCGCGCATCATGCGCTGTACCAGCGGTAGATCGCGGAAAATCACCTCTCCCGGTTTTTTCGATTTGCGGCGTTCGATCACGCCCTTCCAGGCCTTGTCCAGATACTCCATATCGGCCTGTAACGCTGGTGCTTCCACGCCTTCTGCAGCGGTGCGAACGATATAGCCACGGGAGGTTTCATCGCCGCGCAAGGTCTCGATCAGACCACGCAGCCGGTCGCGCTCGTCCTCGTTGTCGATGCGCACCGACACACCGATGTTGTCCTCGTAGGGCATCATCACCAGATAGCGACTGGGCACGGTCAACTTGCTGGTCACTCTGGCCCCCTTGGTGCCCAGCGGGTCCTTGGTGACCTGCACGGCCAGCGTCTGCCCCTCGTTGAGCAGGCGTGATATGGACGTCTCGGCCATCTCGCCTTCTCGGGGGGCTGGCGCCTGCACATCGGACACATGCAGAAAGGCCGCCTTTTCCAGGCCGATATCCACGAAGGCCGCCTCCATGCCGGGCAACACGCGCTTGACCTTGCCCTGAAAGATGGTGCCGACACGGCCGATCTTCTGCGCGCGCTCTATCCAGATTTCAGTGAGCATGCCGTTCTCGACCGTTGCGACACGTGTCTCCTGCGGGGTCACATTGATCAGTAATTCTTCAGTCATTTCGGAAGGTATCTGTATGGTTCGACCAGCATGGTCAAAGCCGTTACTGCATTGAACCTGCGCCCAGACCGGCCCGTTGCAACAGAGCCTGCGTCTCGTACAGCGGAAGCCCTACTACATTACTGTAGCTGCCGGATAGCCATGCTACAAATTGCGCACCGACACCCTGGATGGCATAGGCCCCTGCCTTGCCTGCAGGTTCCCCCGTTTCCCAGTAGGCTGCGGCCTGCTCCTGCGTCAATCGCCCGAAGCGCAGTACGGTACGAACGCCGAGCTCGTCGCGTACCTGCAGCCCGTCCAGCCCCGGTCCGGTAGCCTGCAACAGGCACACACCGCTGTGCACCGCATGCTCACGATCCGACAGGCTTGTCAGCATCTGCAGCGCCTCATCACGATCTCGCGGTTTGCCCAGCACGGCGCCATCCAGATCGATGACGGTGTCGGCCCCCAGCACCAGCAGTCTGTCGGTATCGGCAAAATCGTCGGATCGCGCATGATGTTGCAGATAACGTTCTGCCTTGCTGACGGCCAGCCGTCGCACCAGGGATTGCGGATCTTCTCCCGGCCGAGGCGTTTCATCCACGTCCACAGGCACACACACGGGGTCATGGCCGATCTGTTGAAGCAATTGCTGGCGACGTGGCGAGGCCGACGCCAGAATCAGTCTGATGCGCGATGCAGGGCTCATGAAAGGGTTTCTCGGAACAGCCATCCCGGATTGCCGGGTCGATCAACCCGCGCGGTGGTAGGGGTGATTATCCAGCAGTGATTGTGCCCGATAGAGCTGTTCGGCCAGCACTACCCGGACCAGAGGATGTGGAAAGGTCAGATCCGACAGGCTCCACATCTGATCGGCCCGCTGGCGCACACTCGGATGCAGGCCATCGGCGCCACCGATCAGCAGAATCAGGGACTTTCCCAGTTCCTGCCATCGTTCCAGCTGCTCGGCCACCTGCTCGGTAGACCAGCTGCGGCCCCGATTATCCAGGGCGATGACGTGTGCCTTGTCCGGAATGGCCGCCAGCAGCACTTCGGCCTCACGCGCCATGATGACATCCTTGCTGTCACCTTGAGCCTGGGCAAATTCGCGCACCTGAAACTGCCAGCGTCGCGGCATGCGCTTGATGTAGTCCTCGGACGCCTGACTCACCCATGCCGGCATCTTGCGACCGACTGCATAGACACTGATCTGCACGGGCTTGACGAATTCCGACGACGAGAAAACCGGAACTAGCGCGTTCTGGCAGCGGTCGCGGAACCGCCGTCATCGGCCGCCTCGCCGGATTCTGCCGGTCCGACCGACCAGAGTTTTTCCAGCGAATAGAATTCGCGTTTCTCTTCGGTCATGACATGCACGATGACATCGCCCAGATCCACCAGCACCCAGTCGCTGGAATCGCCACCTTCGACGCCCAGTGGCGGATGTCCGGCTTCCTTGGCAGCCAGTCTCACGGTTTCGGCCATGGAACGTACATGTCGTTGAGAGGTGCCGGTTACCACGATCATGGCATCGGCAATACTGGACTTTCCGACGATGTCGATCACGGTCAGATCGACACCTTTCATGTCTTCGAGGGCCTTGACGGCCATCTCGATGACGGCTTCACTATTCATGCTCAGAACGTTTACTGCTCCCGTCGATGCTGGTTCTTGCCCGTCAGGGCGCAGGCAGCGACTATTGACTTTCACGATACAGACTATTCTGCCCAATATACTCCAGTACCGGCTCCGGGAGCAAAAAACGCACAGACAGATTGCGTGCAATGCGACGTCGTATGTCGGTGGCCGAGATCGCCAGCTGCGTCACATCGCAGATTTCGATGACCCCACTGTTGCCGGTGACGATATCAGGGCCGCAATTCGCCTGCTGACGCGCCAGCAGGCCTGCTGAAAAGTCGGAGTGCTCTGCCTCCGGGCGATTGACGATCACCAGATTGGCCAGGGCCAGTACACCCTCCCAGTCATGCCAGGTATCAAACGCGGCAAAGGCGTCCATCCCCATGAAGAACAGCAGGGTAGCCTCGGGCTGCTCGGCATGGACTTCACGCAGCGTATCGACGGTATAGCTGGGCCGATCTCGCAAGGCTTCGCGCCCGTCGACCGCCAGATGCGGCGCATCGCCGAGGGCCATCTCCAGCATGTCGATACGACTGTCGGTACTGGCAGCGGCCGGACCTCGATGCGCCGGCCGGTGATTGGGCAGCATGTACAGCGTGGACAAGGCGTAACGTTCGGCCATTTCCACCGCGGGTCGCAAATGCCCGTAATGAACGGGATCGAAGGTGCCGCCAAACAGACCGATGCGCATCTCAGCCACGCGTTGTGTAATCCCCGTTGACCACATACTTCTCGGTGGTCAAGCCCAGCACGCCTACCGGACCGCGCACATGCATGCGATTGGTACTGATGCCGATTTCCGCTCCCAGACCGTATTCGGCACCGTCGGCAAAACAGGTTGCTGCATTGACCATGACGGAACTGGAATCCACCTGTCGCACAAACTGTCGCGAGCGGGCGATATCGTTGGTGACGATGGCATCGGTATGCCCGGATCCGTGACGCGCGATATGGGCCATGGCCTGCTCGATGCCATCGACCACCCGGATGGAGAGGATCGGGCCGAGATATTCGGTATCCCAGTCGGCCTCGGTGGCGGCATTCATCGATGGAATGATGGCTCGCGTACGCTCGCAGCCTCTGAGTTCCACGCCTTTTTCGTCGAAGACATCCACCAGCATGGGCAGCAGCTGCGCGGCTTCGTCGGCATGCAGTAACAGGGTTTCCATGGAACCGCAGATGCCATAGCGATAGGTCTTGGCGTTCAGAGCCACTTCCACCGCCCTTGCAGCGTCGGCTCCGGTATCGATGAAGACATGGCAGATACCGTCCAGATGCTTGATCACGGGCACTCTGGCCTCTTCGCTGATGCGCTTGACCAGCCCTTTGCCGCCGCGTGGAATGATGACATCGACATGATCGTCCATGGCCAGCAGTGCCCCGACTGCGGCCCGGTCGGTGGTATTGATCAACTGTACGGCAGCCTCCGGCAGACCGGCCTGCTGCAGGCCCTGCCGGACACAGGCAGCAATGGCCTGATTGGAATGGAAGGCCTCCGAGCCACCTCGCAGGATGACGACATTACCGGACTTGATGCACAGACCGGCGGCATCGGCTGTCACATTGGGACGCGATTCGTAAATGACACCGATCACGCCCAGGGGCACTCGCATGCGGGAAATTTCCAGCCCGGATGGGCGACGGTCGGTTGCGGACAGGGCACCGACCGGATCGGCCTGGGCTGCCACGTTACGCAGGCCGTCTGCCATGGACTCGATACGTGCCGGTGTCAATTCCAGTCGGTCCAGCAGAGCGGCGTCAATGCCCTTGGCTGTTGCCGCCTCGAGATCCTGTGCATTGGCCGCCAGCAGCGTCGGTGCAGCGGCATCGATGGCATCCGCCATCGCCAGCAGAGCCTGATTCTTCTGAGCCGTATCGGCAACCGACAGCGCAGCGGCGGCAGCTCGCGCAGCCTTGCCCATCAACTGCACCTGCTCGATCACCTGCGCGCCCTTGTCGTTATCGTCCAACGCCACCACTTGTCACTCCTACTCAATCGTGGCCATGCCACGTACAATTCCCGCAATTATCCGACAACACCACGACACGACTCTGCATGCAACTCGTCGATTCGCACTGCCATATCAATTTTCCGGATTTTCAGGACCGGATGCCCGACATTCTACAGAACGCTGCGGATAACCAGATCAATCATATGCTGTGTATCGCCACCAGCTGGGAAAACTTCCCCGATGTCCTGACGCTGGCCCGCGATCATGCCCCCATCAGTGCCTCGGTAGGTGTGCACCCGACCACCGAAGGCGGCCACGAGCCCACGGTTGACGAACTGCTGAGTGCCGCGGCGGAAAAGGAAGTTGTCGCCATTGGCGAGACCGGCCTTGACTACTTTCGCAGCACAGGTGATCTGACCTGGCAGCATGAGCGCTTTCACCGGCATATCGAGGTGGCAAAACGTTGCAACAAGCCGCTGATCATTCACACCCGGGCCGCTGCGGAGGACACCATGAACACCCTGCGCGACCATCAGGCTCGCGACGCCGGCGGCGTCATGCACTGCTTTGCCGAGGACTGGGAAGTGGCGAAGCAGGCGCTGGACATCGGTTTCTACATCTCGTTCTCCGGCATCGTGACCTTCAAGAGCGCCAAGGCCATTCAGGAAGTGGCTCGCAAGGCCCCCCTGGATCGCATCCTGGTAGAGACCGATGCCCCCTATCTGGCGCCGGTACCGCACCGCGGCAAGACCAACGAACCGGCATTCGTGCGCCACACGGCCGAATACGTTGCCGAGCTGCGCGACATCCCGCTCGAAGAGCTGGCCGAGGCGACGACCAGCAATTTCTTCACGCTGTTCTCTGATGCCGCGGAGTTGGCAAAGCGTCAGAGTGCCTGAAGGCAGACAAGCGGCACCTGACCGGCAGCGGGGTTATTCGTGAACGACAGAACCGTGGTCTCGATCGACAATGCAGAGCATTACACCTGGGGTGATCACTGTGATGGTTACCACCTGGCCAGGACGGCCAGGCTGAGCGTCATCCAGGAGCGCGTGCCGCCCGGTTGTCGCGAAGTTCGACATTCACACCGTCACGCCGAACAGTTTTTTCATGTGCTGTCAGGAACGGCCACGCTGGAAGTCGATGGCATCGAATACCACCTGGGCCCCGGACAGGGCCTGCACGTGGCAGCCGGTGTGCCTCATCAACTGGGCAATGAGGGGACGGAAGATCTGGAATTCCTCGTGACCTCCACGCCGCCCAGTCACGGCGACCGTATCGAGGTGCCGCTGCCGGCCGATACCTGATCGGTGGATGAAGCTGGACTTGACATGAATTGCCCTGAACGTCCTGAGTTGGCTTGACTGGCAGGCGTGCAAGGCTGCGCCTCGCTCTTCAACAGCGGAACTGTCGTGGGTATCAGCTGCGGTCTGACGCGGCCTGTTAGGCGAGGCAGGATCGTGCCTCGGCAATGACGGTTCGCACTCTGGCCGGTAGCGGCTGGCGAGTGTGATAGGCCAGATACAGGGTTTCGCTGACTTTTCCGGGCAGTCGGTGCAGCGCCACGCAATCGGCCTTGTCAGAGGCCTCGACCGCGTGACGTGGCAGCACGGTAAAGCCCAGGCCCAGACTCACCGGCTCGAGTATCAGCGTGATCTGATTGGAGAAACCGGCTTGTCTGAACTGCTTGCTGTGCCGAAACTCCGGATAGTTGGCTGCCAGCAGCAGACCGGCATGGTGCGCCCCATCGGGATGGTCGATGAAACCCAGTGCCAGCAACTGCTCCCAGGCCGGCTCACTGACTCCTTCTGGCGTCACCAGTAACAACTCCTCTTCCGCCATCGGCTGACAGCTGACATCATCCAGCGTCGCCGGACTGGTCATGAAACCGATATCCACCCGGCGTTCGGCGATCATGTCCTGCACTTCCCGGTTCGGTGCAAAGCGATAGTCGATCAGCAACGCCGAATGCTGCACCTGCAACTGCAGCAGATGGCGATAGAGCTTGAGCCCGACACTGCCCGGAGAGGCCAGGCGCACACTGCCTTCGTACTCGGGATCTGCCTGCAGACGATTTCCCAGCTCCGACAGTGAGCTGATGATGTCGCGCCCCTCCTGATAGACACGCTCACCGGAATCGGTCAGCGCGAAACGTTTGCCCTGTCTGAGCAACAGTGCCTGGCCGAGTTGTTCTTCCAGCTTGCGCACATGCTGACTGACACCGGACTGCGTCATGTTCAGCTGCTCGGCCGTTCGCGTGAAATGCGACACCTCGACAAGGGTACAGAAGGTCCGTAGCCAGACCGGATTTATCATCACGAAATGTACTCATCTGCATTTCAAATGATAATTTTACATCATGCATGGTGCTCCATACACTACAGAACGAATCAACACAGGAGGCACTCATGCCCACCAACTATCCCCGCAGTTTCTCTCACATCGGTATTTCGGTACCGGACCTGGACAAGGCCGTCGAATTCTATACACAGACCCTGGGCTGGTATCTGATCATGAAACCGACCGAGATCGTCGAAGACGACAGTGCGATCGGCGAGATGTGCAGCGATGTCTTCGGTAGCAACTGGGAACATTTCCGCATCGCTCACCTGTCTACCGGTGATCGCGTCGGCATCGAGCTGTTCGAGTTCAAGGGTCAGACCAACCCCGAAGACAACTTCGAATACTGGAAAACGGGTATTTTCCACTTCAGCGTGCAGGATCCCGACGTGGAAGGCCTGGCCGAGAAGATCGTCGTCGCCGGTGGCAAACGACGCATGAAGGAACCGCGATACTACTACCCTGGTGAAAAGCCCTATCGCATGATCTACATGGAAGACCCCTTCGGAAACATCCTGGAGATCTACAGTCACAGCTATGAACTGATCTATAGCGAAGGGGCTTATTGACACCGACAGACGCTCTGTCGCGGCTCCAGAGGCACCACTTATCGGCGGTGCCTCTGGCCGCCAGTCAGGCCAGTCCGGTCAGTCCGGCTTGAAGGCTTGAAGGCTTGAAGGTGTGAAGGTGTGAAGGCTTGAGGGCTTGAAGACTTCTCGACTTCTCGACTTCTCGACTTCTCGACTTCTCGACTTCTCGACTTCTCGACTTCTCGACTTCTCGACTTACCGACTTACCGACTTACCGACTTACCGACTTACCGACTTAGCCACTTACCACTGGCTGGCGCTTCTACATTGCTTTCCTGCTGTTCGCTGGCTCCTTCAGCGCTGCTGCCTGTCCACTCGTGGGCTGCTCTGCTTCTCCGAGACTCAGCCGGCGTCCTCACTCTTGACTACCTTGTGTTCTTCTTCCTGCAGCCCTTTTTTCCAGTAACTGGAAATGTACAGATGGGATTTCTCGACGCCTCTGTCCTCGCGAAAGTAGGCTCGGCTCTTTTTCATGGTCTTGAATTCGCAGGCGCACCAGACAGCGGCCTGACCTTCCAGCCAGCGCAATTCACGAATGGCATGAAACAGCGGTGACTCATCGGAACCCGGGTGTGGATTGACGACCCAGACCAGTTCCATGCCCTCGGGTACCGGCAAGGTCTGACGATCCTCGTCCGCCAGGATTTCAATGACCACATAGCCTCTGGAATTGGCGGGCAGACGTCCGAGATTGGCTGTCAGAGCCGGCAAGGCGGTCATGTCGGCCGCCAGCAGATACCAGTCTGCCTCGGTATTGATGAAGGTGGCCGGGCCGGGGCCGAAAATGGACATGCTGTCGCCAGGCTGCGCCTGCAGGGACCAGGGCGCTGCCACGCCACCGGCACTACCATCCGGGTTGGCATGCAGCATGAAGTCCACGTCGATTTCATGCTCCTCTGGCCGGTAACGGGCAACCGTATAGGTTCTCAGGACCGGTCGATCGGCATCATCACCCGGGAACGTCAGCTTGAAATACGCGCCTTCTGCGTCCTCGGGAAAGCTGGCCAGATCCTCGCCTCGCAGCGTCAGACGTCGCATGTTAGGGGTCAACTGAGTCGCAGCCGTTACTGTCAACTCTCGCGCTTTGCGTTTCTGTGCCATGGAATTCCCTCATTGAATCGGATGCGACGACAAGCCGGGCCTGTCGGAATGTGTTCGCATACTGGAGGCACAGTACCGGGATTTCAAATGCAAATGAGTATCATTTTCTTCAAATCAGTCGTAGGGATAGCCTTCGGGCCATTGCTCGCGGGTCGGTCGGTGATTCGGGGAGGCCTGACCCGGAATGTCGTCGGCATACGGAATCGCAGACTCTCCGCCGGACAAACCGGATGACATGCCATCATCGAGCATCGCATCGCTGAACAGTGAGGCTTTCTGATAGACCCGGATGTAATCGATCATGTACTTGCCGGGAAAGGTCGTGGTATCGTCCGGCGAACCGGCCCACCACCCGCCCACCGCCGTATTGGCCAGCAGATACATTTGCTGCGTCGGTACCTCCGGGTCGGTGATCCGGTGAACTTCTATGCCATCCACGAAAAAAATGATCGAGCCCGGCTTCCACTCGGCCGCAAAGGTATGGAAATCCGCGGTGTAATCGATACCCGGAGTCGGCTGCGATTGAGTGGAACGCAACTTTCCGTTCTCATCGTGATAATGAAAGGTGTGATAGACCACATCCTGGTTGTCGCCGATGAACTCCATGATATCGATTTCCGGGTCTGCGCCACCGTAGTAGGCATTGAGCAACCAGAATGCCGGCCAATAGCCGCGACCATGCGTCATCTTCACCCGCGCCTCGGCATAGCCATAGGTGAACTTGAACGCGTCATAGCTGGTGATGATGCCGGACAGATAAGGTTGCCCGAGGCTCTTGCCCGCTAGTGCAGGTGGCGTCTTGATGGTGTTGATGATCAGATTGTTGCCGTCGAAGCTAAAGGGGTTGAACCCGAAGTCCGGCTCATTGGCTATGTCGACGTAGTACTGCTCTTCATTGTTGATGATCAGATCCGTGCCCCACAGAAATGACGTATTCCATTTGCTGGTATCCAGGCTGCTGCCATTGAATTCATCGGCAAAGACGAGCTCATAGTCCTTGAGCAACTCATCATTGGCTTTTGGCCGGTTCGGATCCGTCCTGCCCAAT
Organism: uncultured Granulosicoccus sp.; assembly: GCA_947495035.1. Taxonomy (GTDB): domain Bacteria; phylum Pseudomonadota; class Gammaproteobacteria; order Granulosicoccales; family Granulosicoccaceae; genus Granulosicoccus. The sequence goes on along the minus strand of CANLXI010000011.1, from coordinate 58,525 downwards.
GTACGGGCAGACACCGTCAGACCGGTGGCAATGTAGTAGTAACGGACATCCGCGCCATTCATGCCATGATCGAAGGCCTGAATCTCGTAGTAGTAGTCCTGGTCATAGACATCGGTATCGTGGAACTCTGTCGAGAACACCGTGGTGTAATACTCGGCCTGCCGGTACACGTTGTAGCCCCTGGCATCCGGATCCTTCTTCCAACTGATTCGAATGGAGTCATCGAGTACTTCACCGACAAAACCTGGTGTGGTCAGAGACTTGAAATGCTGCCCATTGTCGTTTTCCGCCACGACGCTCTTGTTGCTCGTGCCTCCACTGTCAGCCTCGACAGCCGCACCGGCTGACACCGTCAACCCCTCGGCAATCTTGTAGAATCGCGTTTCCCTGCCGCTCTTGTCGAAGGCGGTGATCTCGTAGGCATAGTCCCTGGCAGCAACATTGCTGTCCTTGAACTCGGTTTCGAACACCGTGGCGTGGTACTCGCCGTCCCGGTAGACGTTGTACCCGGTCGCACCTGAATCCTTCTTCCAGGATATGACAATATTGTCCCCCTGCCGCGTTCCCACGAACTGCTCGGTAGCCGTCGATCCGGCATTCAGGCTCTGCCCTCCCTGCGCCGAGACGGAAACGTGCAGTTCTTCCGCGATCGGGTAATAGCGCGTCGGTCGACGACTCTTGTCGAAGGCGATGATCTCATACGTGTAATTGCCATCACTGACACCGGCATCATGAAACTCGGTCTCGAACACCGTTGCATGGTATTTGCCCTGGCGGTAGACGTTATAGCCGGTAGCGCCGACATCCGCTGTCCAGCTTACAAGAACACCGGTATCGAGTACCTCGCCCACGAATCCCGATGTCACCGCTGATCGAAAGTAGCCAGAGCTGGCGGAAGACGGCTTGACCGAGACAACCAGGCCTCTGGCGATCGTGTAATAGCGTGTGTCCTGGCCATTCTTTTCAAACGCGGTGATGTGATAGGAATAATCACGAGCATGAATATCCTTGTCCAGGAAGCTGTTCGTGAATACGGTAGCGTGGTATTCACCCTGTCGGTAGACGTTGTATCCGGTCGCATCGGAGTCCTTTTTCCAGCGGATTCGGATGTTCTCGCCAATGACTTCACCCTCGAAGCCGGCGGTCGCCTGCGTACTGGATGACGATGCATCCGACAACAGATCTTGCGACGTTTCCCCGCCGGATGCAGCCTCCGAGAGTTCGGGGTTTGCCGCACTGAGCGAAGGTCTGGAATCAGTGTTTTCCGAGCAGCCTGCCAGAGTGATGACAAGCACGGCACAGCCCAGTAGCGATGATACTCCGCGATTCAACCGGTCAATGTAATTCTGCATCGAGATGTTCATGTATTTCATTCGAATGTCTTCGAATTCGCTGGTTGATGAGCATTCATCGGTCGTCTTACGGACGACCACAGCGTGCACCAACGGTGATTGCCGCCTATGAAAGCAGTAGCGGAAACAGCAGCTTGCAATTTATTGCTGAAAGGACCTTTTCAAACACAACGCGCAGATTGAATGGTGGTAATGAGCGGTACATCCGGCTTCACCCACACGACCGGACTTCCCTGTTACATCCCGACGACCTGTCCCGGCGGCCTCATGAACCGCCGTGAGTGATTACCCGGTGATGGGCACGGCCTCATCGGCAAGGCCCTGACATGGGAACGGGGCACCGAGTGCATCACCGCCAGTTCAAGCCTCACGCAGGTTCGCCATGCCGGCATGTCGATGAACGGTATCTTCCCGTACAACACCGCAGACGTCTGGTGAGAAATCTTTCGCATGCAGCACTGCAGGCGTCTGGTGAGGAATCTTCCCGTGCAACGCCGCAGTCGTCTGGCACGGAGTCTTTCGCATGCAACACTGCAGACGTCTGGTGAGGAAAACTCAGCGTGTATCCGGCTGACGCTCCAGGCGCTTGAACAGCATCGACAGGGCAAAGCAGATCATGAAATAGAACAGCGCTGTGGTCAGCCAGGCCTCGAAAATGGCGCGGGTAGAGGCGACCAGTTCCACGGTCTTGAACGTCAGCTCCTGCACCGAAATCAGGGAAATGATGGAGCTGTCCTTGATCAGGGAAATGAACTGATTGGCCATGGGAGGGACAACCCGCTTGAACGCCTGTGGCAGGATGATGAATCGCATCTGCTGCAGCCGGGACATGCCGATGGACTGTGCCGCTTCATGCTGGCCCTGACTCACCGACTGGATACCGGCTCTCACGATCTCGCCCACGAAGGCACTTTCGAACAGAGCCAGCACGATCACCCCGGAGATCAGTGACGGAAAACGACGCATGTCGCCAAACAGGAATTCCCAGACGGCCTTGTCTTCCGAGCGGGCAATGCCACGCGCCCAGGACTCGATATTGAACGCGACAACCAGTTGTTCGGACAGAAAGAAATAGAAGATGAAGATGACGACAACCGGTGGAATGTTGCGCAGGAACTCCAGATAGGTGCGCGCCAGCATGCGTACCGCCAGGTTCGAGGCACAACGGGCCATACCGAGAATGGTTCCGAGTATCAGCGCCAGCACACTCGCGTACAGACTGACGCGCACCGTGGTGATGACCCCCTGCAACAGAACATTGGCGACCCAGCTTTGCGAGTCCTCGTTCCAGCGCAGGATATAGTTGGGGATGATCTCCCAGCGCCAACGGTAGTTCAGAGCGCCTTCGATCCGGTACCAGACCACGGCAACGAGGATCACCAACACGAAGAGGATCAGTATATCCAGCCAGTGAAGGCGCTTGAACATGCGAGATATCATGATTCGTCCATCAGGCAGCGACGAAGCTGGAAGGCTTCGCCGCCTGTGCCCGGGATGGCCTAGTTGTCGCTGACCTGATCGGCCCAGTCATCGGACTTGAACCAGTAGTCGTGACGTGATTTCAGCCAGCCATTGCGAGTCTTGAAGTTGATCCAGTTGTTGAAATAGTTCAGTGCATCCGGGTCCCCCTTGCGCAGACCGAAGGCTTCACCGGTGGCGGAAAAGGTACGATCGAAAGGTACGGACAGGACATCAGGGTAACGACGCGCCTCGGTCGAGGGCGACGGTTCGGATGCCATGGTGGCGTGCGCCTTGCCGTTGAGTACCTCCTGAGTGGCTGCACCGTCTTCATCGAACAGCAGCAGCTCAGCCTCGGGAAACAGTTCGGCTATCAGGGCCGCCGGCGTCGCACCGCGACGAGCGGCAAACGTGATGTCCTCGCTGTTGTAGTCTTCCAGGGCCATGCCGTCGGTCATCTCGTTGTTGACCAGCATGGTCAGACCGGAATAGGCATAGGGATCGGTGAAGTTGATGGTCAGGTTGCGCTCCGGGGTTGTCGTCATGCCGCTGATGATGACGTCGAACTTGCCGGACACCAGCGCCGGGATGATGCCATCCCAGGAGGTGGGAACGAATTCCGCCTCCACACCCATATCCTCGGCCAGCTGTCGACCGACATCCAGCTCGAAGCCGATCAACTCACCGTTCTTGTCACGCATCGACCAGGGCGTGAAGATGGACAGACCTATCTTGATGGCACCGCGTTCCTTGATGGTCTCGATGACGCTGTCACTGGACAGGGCCTGTCGTGCCTGCTGTGCCATGGCTGCAGTACTGAACAGCGCAGCGGCCAGCAGCACGGTCATGGTTCTGGTGATTCTCGACATTGCTCTTTTCATGTTCCGGATCATTCTCCCGAGTGAAATGGTAATCCCTGCCAGCGACTCTGACAGGGGCGCAAACTACTTGAGCGCATAGTGCCGCTCGACCAACGATACGCCAAAGGACAGCGTCAGGGTCACAACCAGATACACCGCAGCGATCGTGAACCAGACTTCAAAGCTCATGTAGGTATCCGAGATGATATTGCGTCCCATGGTGGTCAGTTCCGCCACGGCGATCACGCTGACAATGGCCGAGCTTTTCACCATGTTGACCATCTCGCCGGTCATCGGCGGCAGCATGAAGCGCACCGACTGTGGCAGCACGATATAGCGATAGGCTTGCGCCCTGGACATGCCAATGGATGAGGCGCCCTCCCACTGCCCGATTGGCACCGCATTGATGGCAGCGCGAAATATCTCGGAAACCAGTGCAGCGTGATAGACCCCCAGACACAGAATGCTGGCGGTGTAACGGTCCAGATCGAAGATGGGCCCCATCACGTAGTAGAACAGGTACAACAGAACCAGCAGGGGTGTGTTGCGCACGATCTCCAGGAAGACCCGGGCAACCGCCGAGCCTACCAGCAGTCCGGACAGCCTCAGCAGCGCCACGATCAGGCCCAGCCCCAGAGCCAATGCAAACGCCAGTAGAGACAGCTGCAGGGTCTTCACCAGGCCAAGGGCGATTTCACCCCACTGGAAACCCTCGTCGGTGATGGTCCACAGATATTGTGGCATGCGGTACCACTGCCAGTTGTATCCCATGGCCCGTGAGCCATCATAGGCAGTGTAGGCAATGAAACCGATGACCAGCAGATAGATGGTGATCGACACCGGTGTCGAGGCCAGGATGCGGCCGGGCAGCGGCGGCTTCGGAATCTCATACGCTGTCGAAGGAGACTGTGGCAAGTCAGTGCTCCAGAATCTGTTCCAGAAATGCCCGGCAGCGTTCGCTTTCCGGCTGCGTGAAGAATTTCTCCGGAGGGGCGGTTTCGATGATCTGCCCGCCATCCATGAAGATCATGGTGTCGGCCACCTTTCGTGCAAAACCCATCTCGTGGGTGACGCAGACCATCGTCATGCCGGTGTCCGCAAGACCCACCATGACATCCAGTACTTCGTTGATCATTTCCGGATCCAGCGCCGAGGTGGGTTCATCGAACAGCATGATGCGTGACTCCATGCACAAGGATCGTGCAATGGCGACCCGTTGCTGCTGACCACCGGACAACTGGCTCGGGTACTTGTCGGCCTGCTCGGGAATATGCACCCGCTCCAGGTAGCGATGGGCGTTGGCTTCGGCTTCGGCTCGCGGTACCTTGCGAACTCTCATGGGACCGATGGTGAGATTCTCCAGCACCGTCAGATGCGGAAACAGATTGAACTGCTGAAACACCATGCCCACTTCCTGGCGCAGCTTGCGAATCTGTCTGGAGCCTTCGAATACTTCGATGCCATCGACCACCAGTTTGCCGGCACTGTGATGTTCCAGCGCATTGAAGCAACGAATCAGCGTGGATTTTCCAGAGCCTGAAGGGCCGCAGATCACCACTCGTTCACCGCGATGAACCGACATGTTGATGCTGTCCAGCGCCTGGAAGGATCCGTAGTACTTGTCCAGAGACTCTGCCTGGATGATGGGATTGCCGACTGTCATGAACTCGTTTCAGCACACTGGTTGATAGGCCATGTACTCCAGCAATAGCCATCTGGATTAATCCGCCGGGCCAGTCCCATACGGGTGAATGTCGGCCCACGGTCGGTACAGATATCGATCGGTCGATGGTAGCAGTTTATCCGCAAGCTGCGATCAATGGGGTCACAGGCGCTTTATCGCAGATTGTGTTGATCTTCAGTCAATAAATTGCTTATAGTGCAATGATCGGTTCCTGATTCGGAGATTGACGATGAGCGTCCAGGCAAGACAGACCCTCGCAGAGCACATACCGGTCATCGATCTGTCTCCACTGACGAGCGCCGCCATCCACGCTGCCGATACCGGTAATGACAGCGCAGCCGGCGTTGCCGCCCGAGAAGTTGCCGCGGCGCTGCATGCCGCCAGTCAGGGACTCGGCTTCATCTACATAAAGGGTCACGGCATACCACAACACTGCATCGATGATGCGAGGCGTTGTGCCTATGACTTCTTTCGCGCCGACGATGAGCACAAGGCAGCCGTATCGGTCTCTGCGCAACATCGCGGCTGGTTACGTCCGGGTGGGGCGAGGATGCAGGACGATGCACCGGTGGACTTGAAGGAAAGCTTCATCTGGGGGCATGAAGACAGGAACGGACGCACTGAATCCGATCACCCCTTGCGCGGTCCCAACCAGTGGCCAGGTAATCAACCACAGTTGCAAACCAGTGCCATGCACTATTTTCGTGAAGCTCATGAAGTGGCCTATCGTCTGATGCAAGGGTTTGCCCTTGGGCTCGACTTGCCAGCGAACTTCTTCCTGCAACGATGCGAACGCCCCATCAGTCGTGGCTCCTTCGTCTACTACCCCCCTCAGGAAACCCGTGCCGGCGAACAGTTCGGGGTCGGACCACATACGGATTTCGGCGTCCTGACCGTGCTGTGCCAGGACGATGTCGGTGGCTTGCAGGTGCAGGATGTCAAGGGTGACTGGATCGAAGCGCCTCCCATGGAAGGCACACTGGTTGTCAACGTGGGAGATCTGCTGTCGCGCTGGACCGAGGGCGCTTACAAGTCCACGCCTCATCGCGTCATCAACAGTTCCGGGCGTGAGCGCCTGTCGTTGGTACTTGCCTTCGACCCGGACCCCGAAACACTCATCGATGCCCGCGACGTCTTCGGTCCCGAGCATATTGCCTCGCAGCCAGCCATCAGCTGTGGCGACTACCTGCTGCAGCGCTTCGCTCGGGCTTTTGCCTATCGCGACAATCCGACGACAACGGCCTGAAGGAGCACACTGTTCATGGACAAGATGGCAGCGCCCGATGACGGCACCGAGAATCGGGACGTCGATACCGCAATCGGCGCAACCCTGCGCAATCTGCGAGAGAATCAGGCGCTCAATGCCAGGCAGCTTGCCGAGATCTCCGGCATTTCCGCTGCCATGATCAGCCGGATCGAAAATGCACAGGTGTCCCCCTCCATCGCCACCATGACAGCGCTGACCCGGGCACTGAATGTGCCGCTGGTGACACTGTTTCGCAATACCTCGGTGGAACTGGCCGACTACACCCTGACTCGACGAGGCGAAGGCGTGATATCGACCCGACTGCACGGCGATCACATTCATCACTTCATCAACCTGGCCTCTCACCGGCGCCGCGACCTGATGTTCGAGTCACATCTGATCACACTGCAGAAGCAGGATGCTCCGCCACCGCACTATGTCGCTCATGGCGTGATCTTCCTGCATGTGTTGAGCGGCTCGGCGCACTACCAGTACGGCCGGCAGGTCATGACACTGAACGAGGGTGACAGCCTCAGTATCGACGCTGAACTCTCTCATGGCGTCAACGAACTGCTCAGTGATGAATTCATCTTTCTTTCAGTCCAGGCGGAGTGCCGACAATGAGTGCATGGATAGACATGATCAGCGACGAGGACGCTGACGACGAGTTGCTGGAAACACTCCAATTGGCGCGCACACCGCATGGCACGGTGGACAACGTCATGCGTGTTCACTCCCTGCGACCGAGCACCATGCGCGGACATGTCACGCTCTATCGGGCGGCCTTGCACGATGAGTCCAACACCCTTCCCACCTGGTTGCAGGAAACCCTCTCTTCCTATGTCTCGATACTCAATGACTGTCCCTATTCACTGGCAAATCACTGGGCCAATGCCCGTCATCTGATTGCCGATGACGAACGCGCGAATGCGATCGAAAAGGCGCTGCAGGCCGATCAGCCCGAAGCGGCCTTCGAAGGCGCACAACTGTGTCTGATGCAGTATGCCCGCAAGCTGACCCTCAGCCCCGGGGAAATGGTGCAGGAAGATGTGCAACAGCTGCAGAACTATGGGCTTACCGACGGCGAGATTCTGGAAGCCAACCAGATCATCGGCTATTTCAACTACGTCAACCGTCTGCTCAACGGACTCGGTGTCAGCACCGATGGCGATATCGTCGGCTACTACTCATGATGTCGGGCGGCGAAGGAGCGCGATTTTCGGGTGCCATGACACTGCTGCGCGATTGTGTCAGAGGCGAGCCCGGTCAGAGACTGCTCATCGTCAGCGAGCCGGAAGGTAGCGGCTTCTATGATGATGCAGCGCCGAAGGTGACTGCCGCCGCTGGTCGATTCATCGGCATGCGGGTCTACCAGACGCAGTCGGAATGCTTTCTGGCGACCGCCGAGGACAGAGAATTGCTGCTGGATCTGCTGCGCGGCTTCGACCACATCGTGTTCTTTTCACGCGTGGGCGATCAGATACGTTTCAGTGCCGACAAGGACATGCCTTCGTCCACGATGTGCTATACCCTCGATCTGGAATCGCTCAATTCCGCATTCGGCACTGCCTGTTATCGCGGCATGTGCGCCATCAAGGAAGTCATCGAGAACGCCCTGCTCGCCGCCCAGCACATCCGCGTCAGCTGCCCTCTCGGTACTGACTACGAGGGCTATCCGCAATGGCCCTCCTGCAGCGCCGGCGACGTGCGGATCAAGCGCTTTCCCATGCTCGTGCCTCGACCGATACCGGCCGAAGGCTTTCACGGAAAGATTGTGCTGGATCGATTCCTGGTCGGTACTGGCTCGCAGTTCTACCAGCCCTACCACCTGCCATTGCACGATACGGTCTTTGCGCATATCGAAAACAACCGCATTCTCGATTTCACCGGCCCCGATAGCGAAGTGAAACGCGTGAGAGGACATTACGCCCACGTCAGTCAGCTGTATGACATCGATCCCGACTATGTGCATTCCTGGCATGCCGGTATCCACCCGGGCTGCCATTTCCCGTCGAAGGCAGAATCCGACATCCTGCGCTGGTCCGGCACCGCCTTCGGCAACCCGAGAATCCTGCATTTCCACACCTGCGGCAACTATGCGCCGGGGGAAATCTCCTGGAACATCCTCGACCCGACCATCCGGATCGACGACGTGCCCATCTGGGACAAGGGCTGGCTGCAACCCGAAAGACTGCCGGGTATCGAACCGGTACTCGAGGACCACCCGCAACTGCTGGAGCTGTACCGCAATCCACACAGGAATGTCGGCATGGAAAGGCTGGAAGAGGCCTGAACGGTTGCGGATCTGGAACGGGCTCATGGGAGCAGGAAAGGCTCATGCGCGCGTGTCCAGCGCAGGTATCCAGTGCGCATCGCACTCGAAGCGCACTCGAAGCGCACTCGAAGCGCACTCGAAGCGCACTCGAATCACTCGCGAATCACTCGCGAATCACTCACACATCACTCGCGCATCACTCACACATCACTCACACATCACTCGCGCATCACATCCGCATCACATCCGCATCACATCCGCATCACATCCGCATCACATCCGCATCACAACTACATCACACACCCTGTCATGCGGATGATCGTCGGTCGAGATGATAATACAAGGTCATGCGCACGCACTGGGCAATCGCCTCTGTCGGCAACGGCCTGACGATAGCGAAGAGCACGGCCCGGTTCTTCGAATACTGAAGATCATCCGCGAACACGGTACGAAAGGTCTCAACCAGCGTCGTATTGCAATTGACATACAAGCCCAGCTGCTGTTCGTCATGCACAGCCACTCTGACCGTCGTGCCCACGCCGGCCTTCAATGGCAGGTAGCTCGGCTGGCCCCACTTCAGTGTTTCTCCCACACCCCCTGTTGCGTGCAGCTGCCGGGCAGTCAGCAGAATCAGTTCACGCAGCGCGAGTGCCGGCTCCTGAAACGGCGCAGGCATTGCCAGATAGGCACGTTCAACCGCGGCATCGTCGAATTTCATCTGCATTGCAGCCCGTCACCTTCTGGTCAATGGCACTCAGGAACAATCTGCACCAGATTCCACGAGTGCGCAAGGCGAATACAGTGGCTCGCAAGACACGCCACCCAGCGACACAGGTTCATCGCGACAGCCTGACAAGTGGCCGTGATATCGAGCGCACATTCCCCGGCGGTTTGATTACCCCATCTCGTCATTGAGGTAATCTGGCAGCATCAGCTGCTTGCAATACTGCAGAACAACCAGTCATGTGTCCGCAGAGCTGCGGAACAGGAAACCACGCCTTACACCCGGCCATCCGAATACCATGCAATTTCCCTATCCCACAGCCTACTCTTCCCACCGTTCAGCGGTTCTGGCCGACAACATGGTGGTCGCCTCCCAACCGCTGGCCGGGCAGGCCGGCGTCGCCATGCTTCATAAGGGGGGCAACGCGGTGGACGCCGTGCTGGCGGCTGCCATCACACTGACGCAGGTAGAGCCCACCGGCTGCGGTCTGGGCTCGGATGGTTTTGCCATTCTCTGGGATGGCAAGGCTCTGCATGGCCTGAATGCCTCGGGGCGTTCGCCGGCTGCCTGGACACCGGAACGCTTTGCCCGATCCGGCGGCATTCCCGAGCGTGGCTGGGATACGGTCACGGTACCGGGAGCGGTTGGCGCCTGGGTAGAGTTGCATCGACGGTTCGGCAAACTGCCTTTCGAGACTCTCTTCGAACCGGCGATTCACTATGCCGAGCAGGGCTTCGTGGTGTCCCCCATCATCGGCAAGGCCTGGGGCGTGGGCAGCGACATTCTCAGGAACCAGCCGGGTTTTGCCGATCTGTTCATGCCTGGTGGTCATGCACCACTGGCCGGGGAGCGCTTTATCAACCCGTATGCGGCGCAAACACTCAGGGACATCGCTGAAACCCGCGGTGAGTCCTTCTACCGGGGCCGCCTGGCCGAACAGATTGCCGCTGCGGCCCGGGCCAATGGTTCGACCCTGTACGAGACGGATCTGGCAGAGAATCAACCGGACTGGTGCGGTACTGTTTCTCAGGCATTCGATGACGTCGAGTTGCACGAGATTCCTCCCAACGGCCAGGGTATCGCAGCCTGCATGGCACTGGGCATGCTGGCCCATACCGACATTCGCGACCATGGTCCCAATGATGTGCAATCGCTGCACCTGATGTGGGAAGCCATGAAACTGGCCTTTCGCGATTCAGCTGCCTATGTGGCCGATCCGGCATACATGCAGGATGTCTCGGCGAAGCACCTGCTTGACCCGGCTTATCTGGCCGAGCGTGCCCGGCTGATCGATCCGCTAAGGGCGCAGGACTTTCAGAGCGGCTCCCCTCGCCAGGGCGGCACGGTCTGCCTGTCCGCTGCCGACAGCAATGGCATGATGGTGTCCTTCATCCAGTCCAACTTCGACGGTTTCGGATCCGGTGTCGCCGTCCCCGATACCGGCATCCACCTGCAGAACCGCGGCTGCGGCTTCACCCTCGACAAAGGACACCCCAATGAGGTCGGACCACGAAAACGACCATTTCATACGATAATTCCAGGCTTTCTGACTGCCCAAGGTCAACCACTGATGTCATTTGGCGTGATGGGAGGCATGATGCAGGCACAAGGGCATGTACAGATGGTCTTGAGGACGCAATTATGGGGGCAAGATGTGCAAACAGCGGCCGATGCGCCGCGATGGCGAGTCACGGAAGGGCTCGGCGTTGCTTGTGAACCTGGTTTTGCACCCGCCTTGCTCGAAGCATTGCGCGGCATGGGACACGAGGTTGATGCGATGGAAGGCGACCTGGCTTTCGGCTTTGGCGGGGCTCAGCTGATTCATCGCCTGCCCGGTGGTGGCTATGCCGGCGGATCGGATCCTCGCAAGGATGGCGGGGCTTACGGATTCTGACGCTACCCACCCGATGTATAACGGTCGAGGAACATGTACCGGGTCAGGGCAGCCAGCCCGCCCGCAGCATCCAGTAGATCGTCTCGGCAGCCGTGCCCCACAGCAGCAGGTCATCAAATGGAGCCTCGGCGCGGACCGAGTGCTCCTCCACAACGAACACCTGATCGGCATCCAGATTCTCGGCCTGTTCGCCAGCGGAAGAATCATCGGCCCCCAGCGAGAAGACGACAAAGCTCAAGGCATCGGCTCTGACACTCTTGCTCGGACAGTGACCGGAGACGGACTGCTTGCAGACCACGATATCCGCGGTCAGTTGGCGTATACCGACGCGTGATGCCTCACCTTCGACGGTCCAGTCAAACGGCTCTCCGGAGTCCTGCCGATCAACGCCCGGTCTGCTGATTGCAAGCCGATAGGGCCTGTTCCATGGATCCAGCAATGCGCCTTCTCCATCAACAGGCCCCGGCAGACCCAATGCAGCCGCCGGGACACCCCCCGCGTAGTGATTGCAGGCTGTACGACTGCCTGTTGTCATCATCCCATCCATGATGATCGGGCAAGGCAACACGCCACGGCTGACGACATGCGCCCACATCGCATTGCGAATGGTCTCCAGCTGCGACACGGCATCACGGTGTTGCCGATGAGCCTGCACGGCAGACAAGGGAGCCACTACCGCTCTAGCCAATACCCCCAGAATCAGCAGCACGATGGCCATCTCCACCAGCGTGACACCGCGCATCCTGGCGGGCATGCCCATCATCTGAAGATCACCTGCGGATCGGACAGCGAGAAGTCCTGACCAGAGAACGCCACTCGTTCATGCCAGCGATTGCGAATGAACCAGTGTGACAGCGCCGGCACACCTTCTATCTGCAGATTCTGCAACAGGGACTCGGTAGCGATGGCACCGGTACAGTCAGCCTGTTCATCAAGGGGATGCAACGGCTCATCGGCAATCATGACAAGCCAGTGCGACGTGGCCTGCGATGACGACGGTGCAAGCGCCGACGGTTCGAGGCACTCGGCGTCATGCTTGCGTTTCAGGCGCGCCACAAGCCATGCCCTCACCACAGCCCTCAGTCCCGGGATCATGGCTCGACTGGATAACGGAACCCGCACCGACCGCTCATGCGCAGCTCCCGAATCCACCCAGACCGGATAAGGGTTGGACAGGGTGAGTTCTTCCAGTATTTCATCGTTGACTGTTCTGTTCACCGGATTGTTGATCAGCTCCGATGCAACGCGATAGCGATAGTCGGCCGAGACATCCGCAGTGAAGGGGTAGCGCTGACCTGGCAAGCTGACATGCCGAGGCAGCGCTCCCGATGCGACCGTCGAATTCCCACACGGCGGATCCGGCCCCTCCGTTCCACCGTTATCAGGGCAAGGCAGATGCGCGGGACCTGCGCCTCGTGGTCCATACAGATAGGGGTACAGTGTGGAATAGACCAACAGAGACTGACGCGCTGACTGCAAGGACTGACTGCCCATCACGGATTCCGCAGTCTGCCCACCCCTTTGCACTGGCAGGACAGAGCCGAGCAGAGCAAGACCGCCTGAAGCCAATACAAGGAACATCAACAGCATAGCGAAGCCGGACTGTCTGCCCCGCCAGGTCACAGAACCGGGGTTCCCGGCTGCCCGGTCCCGGCGAGGCAACTTCACCGCATCACCGGTCGGCCTGCTCCGACCACTCACAAACCCTGACCCGGATCGATCACCCCCAGTAGAGATCGGTTCTCCAAGACCCTCAAGCGATCCGCCAGCAGCACCAGGCTCAGCGATGGTCGGGACCCGCTCAGGAATGGACAATCCAATCGAATCCCGGTCTCTTCCGCGCTGCCTGACGAAGATGACAGAGGCTCACAGGGAAGACCATTGACCAGGAGTCGAGTACCTCTGGGGCCGGACACCAGTGCATCGAAGACCAGGCCGACAGTGTCATCCGGCGCTGACGAATGATCTGCGAAGCGCCTGGACTCGGCGGCCTGCATCGGCAGAGCGGTGTCCCCTTGCCTCATGCCCTGCGTAGCCGACTCGGTAGTGCTGGCAGTGCTGGCATCGTTCGCATCGTTCGCATCGTTCGCATCGTTCGCATCGTTCGCATCGTTCGCAGCGTTCGCAGAAGTCTGCGGGTTCAGCTCAGGTGCCCCTCTTGCAGCAAGTCGTTGCTCGGCGGTGAAGAACAAGCGGCGACCATCCAGGGCAGAGCGCACCGACGCTTCACCGGGCCCCGCTTCCGTCAGGCGAGGCAGCGCCTCACTGGCATCAGCCATGGTGCACAGAGGTGTGAACAAAGAGCACAGTAATGTCGCAAGCACGGCTTCCCGCCCCGGGTACGCCCACCGGATCGTCATGGCGCTCTCTCCACCATGGCCTCAAGCTCGCTACTGATCGGCATCGATGCCTGCCGCTCACTGGCCTGCCAATGATAGAAATCGAGCACGCAGGCAAGCTGCAGCCCTTCCGGTGTCTTCCGATGAATCATGCAGGCCTGTACTTCGTGTGGCCAGACAGGCACTGCTTCATCGACTCGTGCCAACATCTCCAGAAAGGCGACGGCGTGCTGCACCACCATCTCCAGCTCCAGCCGCAATACCCTGACCGTCTCCGCACCCGCGTCCTGCAGCGCGCGTGGCAGGATGCTCTGTTCAAACTCGACGGCAAGCACGCCCTCAGGCCTGGGGTGCTGTGTCAGTAATTCCACCAGCCGAATTCTGAGCGCATCCAGATCCTCTTCAAGATGGGCCAGCGTCAGCCCCATGTCTGGCGTCTGCAACAGATTCATCTGCAGCTGCAGCGTCTGTAGTTCGGAGCGCGCCAGACGAAGTGTCTCTGTCCGATGAGCCGTCATTCGATCGAACCAGGCAATGGCAAGCAGGGAGATCAGGCCAAGGCACAGAGCGAGTAGCAGTTTTCCCGATCGCATTGTCATCAGGAAACTCCCATCAGCAGCGACAGTCGATAAGCGGATTCGCCGCCGGACAGATGCTTGCTGGAACGGGCCACACTCAGGGGCGATTCGATCAGTGTCACCGCGGACACGCCCGGCATGGCTTGCAGGTAATCGGCGAAGCCCTGCAGGGTTCGCTGCTGTTCTCTCAACCCTTGCTCACTGACGACCAGACCACCCAGTTCGACCTGCACCCCTGCCTGCGATGTCCCCTCCTGCCACAGCCGGTCGCGGGAAGGTGCCTGACTCATCGTGGCAAGCACGGTGTCTCCCGCCTCATCGTGAACGACCGACCAGGCGATGTCATCGAGCAGCAGCGCCGGGAACTGCTCAAGCGCCTCTGCGACTGTTGCCAGCACCTCTGCGGCGTTCACCGTCCCCATGCTCTGGTAAGCGGCGATTCTCTCCATGGCACTGACCACGAAAGCCGGATGGCGATGCAATGCACTTGCTTGCGACGACAGATGTTCGATCTGACCCGTCACCTGTTGCTGCTGCCGACCAAGACGCGCTCTGTCCCGCGCACTGGCAACCCCATGCACCGAGGCAACAACGACCGTCGCCGCTGCCACCCAGACACAGATCAAGGTCGCTTTCTGCAGTTGTCGGATACGTGCCTGCATTGCATTTCGGGTCACGGATACCTGCAACAGATCGTCGGCAAATCGATGCGCGGCCGTCAATCGCCATCGCTGCCCGTGCCTTCGGCGACCTCGTCCGGCAAGACGTCTGAGCCACGCCACAATGCTGCCTTTACGGTCGCTGACGTTGGTCGAGTCGCCGGGACGAGTGTCTGTCGATGTATCGGCCAGCGCGTCTGCCTCAGGGGAGACTCGTCGCCAGTGCGCCTCTCCGGTCAGGCACAGAGTTGCCAGAGCCATGCAGGCCGCCGCCACAGGCTTGTCATCGGCGGTCTCCATGAATGCGATCACAGGAATTTCAGCGGATCTGATGATCTGCCTGCGAACGTGTTCCAGAGTTTCGTCGATGGCGGCATTCCCCGCGAGAGTCTGCGCAGTCCCCTCGGTGGGCACCAGACGCATGAAGACCGGCACGCCATCATCAAGCAGCAGATGTCGTGTGTACTCACCGACACGACTTGCGAACAACACCGGCCCGCCCTTGAGGTCACTGTGCCCGCCGGACAACCGGCAAAGCAGTTCGAGGCTGGTAACGACATGCGACACGGTAACGTGCTCTTTCTGCAACAGGGCAAGCCAACTCTGCCAGTGCTCGGGAATCAGGTTGTGCACGATACTCAAGGCATCCGGGGCGGCATTGGCAGCCAGCGTGTGCATACCGGCTGTCGGGTAGTCGGCACGTAGCTGTCGCCGCATGCGCCAGCATTGCAGGTGACGGAGCCAGCCACCGGACAGACCCGGCACTCTGACTCGGTCCACTTCGTCCAGGTGACTATCCAGCACCAGATGAACACAAGGCATGGCACTACCGGACGCAGGCCTGATCCAGGGGCAGCAGGAATGCAGTTCAGGCCCGCCATTCTCGATGGTTTCGGTAAAGCTCTCGATTCCGTTCGGACCTCCTTCGCGGAACCAGAACGCCTGGTCTCCGTGCAGTACCAGCACGATCCGTCGATCGGTCCCGGTGCCACCCATCAGCTTCCAGCGGCTCATGACAGTAGCACCGCTTCAATGGCTGATTCGTAGACAGGGCCCATGACCGAGATGATGACCCACAACAGATTGCCTCCCACCACTGTCAGGGTCAGAGGACCCACCAGACGCTCGAGGCGATCAAGCTGCAGCCTTGCAAGCCGATAGTGCTGATCTCCTGCCTGTGACAAGGCCTGATCCAACGCCCCGGCGGACTCACCGGCTGCCAGGATCCGACGGAATGAGGCGGGCAGATGCGGGCTGCCATCCATCGATTCCGACAAGGTCGAACCTGCGATCAGCGCGGTACGAATGCGGGAAAACGACTGCTTCAGTGCGCTATTGCGCAAGACCCCTTCACTGAGTTGCAGCGCGTGACTCAGCTCTACCCCACTACGGTAGAGGCGGCCACAGATGCTGGCATAGCGGCTCAGGGACAACTGGACGAGCAGAGTCCCGATGACAGGCAACCGCAGCACACAGCGATCACTGAGCAATCTGAATGCCGACAGTGATTGCCGCAGAGCAACGATGAGCAAGACCAGCAGGACCAGGCCCGCCGACGTGGGTAGCCAGGCCTTTGTCAACCAGTCGGACACGTGCAGAAGCGCACGCGAATGCCAGGCCAGCGTACCTTGAGAGGCGCTCAAAAACGCCTCCAGTGACGGCACTACCGACACGAACAGAAAGATCAGAACCGCCGTCAGCACCAGCAGGGCGAAGGCTGGATAAAGCAAGGCGGTGAACAGTCTGCTGCGCGTAGACACCCTCCACTCCAGCACTTCGCAACAGGACGCACAGGCCTGTTCCAGTTCCCCGTTCGCCTCGCCGGCCTTGATCAGCGCAATGATCGATTCATCGAAGGCACCCGGCCAGACAGCCATGACCTGTGACAGCGAGTCGCCGCAACGCACCCCCTCCGCAATGCCGCCCCACAGCGATCGCATGCGCCGGCCTTGCTCCAGCAGCTGGACCTCGTGCAGTGCCTCGTTCAGGCCAACCCCGGCGCGCAGCAGATGAGACAGGTGAAACAGCGACAGCGCCACTGCCTCCGGCGAAACGGGCAGTCTCAGCCTGGCGGACCATTCTCCAACTAAACCGACATGCTCATGAATGTTCGATTGCATTACTCAACTCTCCTTGTCCTGTGCTCCGAGAACCCGGCCGATCCTCTCGGCCCAGTACGCGTTCGATCTCCTTGCGACTGGTCAATCCCTGTCTGACCAATCCTTCACCCTGCTCTCTGAGGGTTCTGAACCCCTGTGTTCTGGCGCATTCGAGCAATACCTGTGCAGGCTCATCCTTCGCGATCAGGGCTGCCAGAGGTGGAGTGATCAGCAGTAACTCCATGATCAACTGCCGTCCCTGATACCCGCTCCCCTGACAGGCCTGGCATCGGTCCCGGCGACCTTCACATTCCTGACAGAACCTGCGTACCAAGCGTTGAGATGCGATCGCCATCAGGTTCTCGGCCAATTGCCCGGCCAGCGCCCCCAGCTCCTTCAACCGGGCAAGACCTGCCATTGCCGAGCTGGCATGCACCGTCGTCAACAGCTGATGACCGGACATCACCGCTCGCAAGGCCATGGCACAACTGGGGATATCGCGCACTTCCCCGATAAGCAGCACATCCGGATCCTGTCTGAGCAGGCCACGTACCCCTTGCGCGAAGTCCATGGCGTGTTCGGCATCGATGCTCGACTGCCGGATACCTGCCATGGCGATCTCCACCGGATCTTCCAGAGTCATGATGTTCAGGGATTCGGCGTCACGTTCGTTGATCAGGGCATGTAGCGTATTGCTCTTGCCGGAACCGGTTGGACCGCAGATCACCAGCAGGCCTTCCGGTCGGTGCGCAAGCCCTGCCAGTGCCTGATACAGGTCCTGAGGCAGATTCAGGCGCTGCAGAGAGTCATACCTGCAGTGTGAATCCAGCAGTCGAATGACGGTATTCTGTCCATTGACCGTCGGAAAACACGACACCCGAAAGTCGATGACGCTACCATCCATGAACTGACTGAACTGCCCATCCTGTGGTCGACGCGTTTCGGCAATATCCACGGATGACAGGATCTTGATTCTGACCAGCAGGCCGTTGTGCACCGATTTGCTCAGTGTCGAGAAATGTCGCAGCACGCCATCGACGCGAAACCTGACGTGCAAGTGTCGCCCTTCCGGAGACAGGTGCATGTCGGACGCACGTTGTCGCCGTGCGGCCAGGAGCAGATATTCCAGCAGCCTGACAATGGCATCGGGCTGATTCTGCAACAGTTGCATTGCTGTTGCCGGCTGTCTGCAGAGCTCCAACAGCTCGTCCAGAGTTGCAGTGCTGGAATAGCATTTGTCGATGGCACCGGGAATCTCCGCAGCGTCCGCCGCTATCAGGACAGGATTGATGCCCACAGGTACCTGGCGTTCGAGCCTTTCCAGTACGGCCTGATCCGACGGATCGGCACAGGCAACCAGCAGAGAATCCCGTTGCTCGACCCGGTTTCTGGCCAAGGGCACCAGTTGCAATCTCCTCGCAGCGGCCTCGGTCAGACAGGCCGTGGCCTCCGGGCTGGGTATCAGCTGTTGCAGCGACTGCACGAATATCTGGCTATCCGGCTTCATCGCCTTGCCAGCACTCGAGAGTCGGTTGCTATGACGGTGGGGCGCAGGACAATGAGCAACTCTGTCTGACGTCGGTTGCGCGAGCGCTGCGAAAACAACTGCCTGACCAGCGGCACGCGCCCCAGGGCAGGCAGGCCAGAGTTGCTGTTCTCACTGGTCTCCTGCATCAGACCGCCGATGATCGCCATATTGCCGCTTTGCACCTTCAGCATGGATTCCATCTCTCGGACCTGTATTTCCGGCACGCCATTGCGGACATTGGCCTCTGCCAGCTCCGGATTGGGGTCATTGACGAATCCTAGAATGCGCGACAGGGTGGGGCGTACATTGAGCATCACCGCCCCGTTGCTGCTGATCTGCGGCGTGACATTCATCACCAGCCCTACCGGCACCGTGTGAATCTCCGTTTCAGTGACGATTTCGTCGCGTGTCTCGCTTTGCCGTCTTTCGATGTTGACCGTGAAGTACACCCGGTTATCCACCACCTTCAATACCGAGGACTGGTTGTTCAGGGCAATGATGCGCGGTCTGGACAGAATCCTGACATCGCCGAACTGCTCCAGCAGTGACAGGGTTGCACCGACATCAGCGTGCCTGCCCTGCTGGACCAGACTGATCATGCCGGCCGGTGGTACCACTCTGCCCAGAGACTCGGCATTCACCAGCGGTGCACCAGTCAGGGCCTGGACGGCGCTGACGCCATTGACGCTGTTTGCCAGCAGCTGCCAGTCCACCCCCGCGTCGAAACTGTCCGACAGAGTGACCTCTACCACCGTGGCCTCGATCAGTACCTGTCGTCCGGCACTGTCGTGCAATTGTTCGAGATAGCGCTGAATGATGCGATGCACGGGCGGGACGGCGTGCAGATTGAGCAAGCCGGCTTCTCGATTGATCGTGTATCGAGCCGGAGCCGCATCGCCCGTCTGCTGCGAGACCAGTCGTTCGATATCACTGTGCAGTGAATCCCAGAATCGATGTTCACTGCTGTTCTCCAGGCGGGTCTGCGAGCTGTTGGCGATGGAATGGGCGCTGGAGTCCGAGGCATTGATGGTTCCCACCTGCGTCGCCAGCCCGACGCTGCTCTCGGTACGCCGGTCCATGTTCAGGTAATCCACCGGATAGGTAAAGGCATAGGCCCTGCCGTTATGCACCTGCAGACGCTTGTCCTGCAGGGTCCAGGCAAATTCAGTCTGCTGCGCGAGAGCATCGATCAATACCGGCAGACTGCGTTGCTCCAGCCTCAGGGTGACGCGTTCATCCAGCTTGCCCTGCAACTGCAGCTCGATCCCTGCTTCGGTGGCCAGCGCATGCAGCAGAGCCCCCAGTGGGGCATTGACCGCATTGACATCGAACAGATCGCGTGCCGCCGTACTCGCCGCAACCGGGCTTGTATCGGCAGCGTCTGCCGGCTCATCCGTCGTCGACAGGGGCGGCTGCACAAACTGGCCCAGTGACAGTGGGTCGTCCGGCAACAGAAAAGGGGTGTGTGATTCAAAGCGCTCGCCGGGAAGGCGCGCCAGTGATGCTTCGCAGCCGGACAACACCAGTGCGGCTGCAATCACGATGAGATGTGCACGATACACAGACAACTCCATTTGTCTTGCCGGATACCTGATGGCATCTGGCAGCGTCGCCTTCCTGGCAACTCGGGTCCGGGCTGACTACCTGTGCCCGGTTTGAACCTTCATGACTACGGTGTTTGGCTCGATTGCTACTTGAGCAGAATGACCGCCAACGTGGCCCATCCTACAACGCAGGTCCCCAGCAGTGCAACCAGCTGACCACGATGTCGTGACAGAAAACCGGCTCTGGTCGAGGGTTCCGGACGCGGCGGCAACCCGGCCATCAGCAAATGTGACATGGATAGCTTGTCGGCGTCTTCCAGATTGGCGATGGTAAAGGCGTTTCTGGCCAGGGTATTGATGGAGCGAAACACGCCCTCCGAACGATCGGCAATGAAATAGGCCATCTCCCGAGTAAACAGATCGCGTCGATTGAAATCGAACAGCATCATGTGATGCTTCAGGTATTCATTGATCTCGGCCAGCGTCAGTCGACGCAACCAGTGATGATTGTCCTGCTGAGCGGAAGCCGCATGTGCATTGACCGATCGTGCTGCCTGTTCACTGACGCGATGAAACATCACGCAATGCAGCACCGCTCGATCATTGACCCGCACACGGCACAGAGCCTCCAGAATGCGGACGGTTTCCGGATCGGCCTCTGCCTGCGAATCGATGATCAGGACAAACGGCTTGAAGGTGGCTGGCTGTGGTTGTTCCAGTTGCTGCAGGATGCCATCCAGTGCGGTATCGATGGCGCCCTGCTCGGCACCCTCCTGAGCCTGTTGAGCCGATATGAGGTCTGCCTTCTGCGGTAGCAGTTCGATCAGCAGATGGCGCAGCAACAGTGAGGCCGAGATTTCCGGGATGTCGTAACGGATGGTGTTGAAGCGGTGCTTGAGGCGATCGCTGATGACCAGAGACAGCATGGTCTTGCCGCTGCCACGTTCACCGTGCACGTGCTGGATGCCCTCGCCCCGACGCAGGGCGCGGATGACGTTTTCCACCGTCTGACCACGCTCACCACCGCCATAGAACATGAAGATGTTGTTCGCGTTGTAGAACGGTCCCTGGGAAGACGAGTAGTAATGCCGTCTCCCGGTTTCGACACTCAGATCATAATGGTTCATTGCAGACACTTGTCATTCAGCGATAGCCACCCACCCGTTGGTAAAATACCCAGCAATGAAGGTGCCAGTTACCGGCTTTGCCAGACTCAACCATAGTGCGGAAGCCGATAGCGGGCAAGCAATTGTTTACCTGTGTCATCAGTTATCGCCCATCAGCGATCCGTAAGTAACATGAAGACACATTATCGCCACCGATAATGCCTTTTTCCAACGCGAAGCCCTGCATGACAGTCCATTCACAACCACTGCATATCGTGCTCTACGAGCCCGAGATTCCGCCCAATACCGGCAATCTGATCCGCCTGTGTGCCAATACCGGCGCCGGATTGCATCTGGTGGAACCTCTGGGATTCTCACTCGAGGAGAAGGCCTTGCGACGGGCAGGACTGGATTACCACGAGACTGCCCGCGTGCAGGTTCACGCCACGCTGAGCGATTGTCTGGCTGTCCTGGGCAAAGGCAGGGAGTCGTTGCGGGTGTTTGCGGTCAGCACCAGAGGCTCGGTTGCCTATCATCAGCCGGATTATCAGCCGGGTGATGTGCTGTTGTTCGGCCCGGAGAGTCGCGGGCTACCGGAGGCGGTGCTGGAGGGGCCGGAGGTCACGGCCAGGGTGAGAATTCCGATGCAGGCCGACAGTCGCAGCCTGAATCTGTCCAACGCGGTTGCCATCATCACCTATGAGGTTCTACGGCAGCTGGACTTCCCGGCTCTGCTCTGAACCGGGCGGCGTCTTGCCACCCGGTGCAGCGCAGGCCGGCAATGGGTCTACTGCTCCGTTTCAGGTGCAGGGGCGTTCTGCTTGGCAGCCGCTGCCTGAACATGCTGTGCGTAGAGCGCATCGAAATTGACGGGGTCGAGCAGCAGTTGCGGAAAACCACCCTTCTGCACCAGCGATGCAATCTCTTCACGAGCGAAGGGAAACAGCAGGTTGGGGCAGAAACTGCCCAGCATGGGCCCCAGTCGCTGCTGGTCGAACCCACGGACCAGAAACAGTCCGGCCTGCTTGATTTCGCACAGATAGGCGACGTCTTCACCCAGCTTGACGGTCGCGGTGACCGTCAGCACGCACTCGTACATGTCGTTTTCGAGCTTGGTGCTCTCGGTATTCAGGTGCAATGACACATTCGGTTGCCAGGAAGTGTTGCCGACGAATACCGCAGGTGTCTGCGGAGATTCGTAGGAGACATCCTTCAGATATACCCGCTGAATCTTGAAAAGCTGCTGAGGAGCCTCGCTGGCTGCTGCCGCTTCGCTGTCTTTCTGGTTCTCGTCTGCCATTACTGTGCCTGTCTACCTGAAATTTATCGAATGGACGCGTAAGCGTCGTCAAGTTCGCCGTCACTTTCCAGTGCGGCCATGTCGTCGAATCCGCCAATGTGCCGATCGCCGAAGAAGATCTGCGGCACCGAGGTTCTGCCACTGAGCTTCTGCATCTCGGCACGCAACTCTGCATTGCCATCGACATTGCGGCTCTCGTAGCTCCAGCCCTTGGCATCGAGCAGCCTGCGGGCGGCCCGACAGAATCCGCACCAGTCCGACTCGTACATGACGATGGATGGGCCTGATTTGCTGTCTACAGTTTCCGAATCACTCATGATCAACGCGTTACAGTGGGCAGGTTGGCTTTTTCCCAGGCGGCCAGGCCACCATTCAGGGAAAACAGACTGGTGAAGCCGTTTTTCTTGAGCTTGGCCAGGGCCCGGGTGGCCCGCATGCCGCTATCGCAGTACACCAGCACTTCCTTGTCCTTGAATTTCTCGAGCTCGTGCATTCGCTCATCGAATTTGCCGACGGGGAAGTTGCGGGCATTGAGCAGATGGCCTGATTTGTACTCCGCATCGTCCCGGACATCGATGATGATGGCCTCACCGGCATTCATCTTCTGGGTGGCCTCGAACGGCGAGAGCGCCGTGTTGGCGGAGGAGATCCGCATGTATTCGGTATATACCAGCATGCCCAGTGTCGCAACGAATGCAACAAACAGCAGTGTGTGGTTACCAATGAATTCGATTATCTGTGACATGACTGGAGTGTGGCGAGCAGGCAGAGGCAATTCAACCCACAAGAATAACCCGCAGCGATACAAATATAAACGTCATGGCAGCAAATAAATTGCACCACCTGCCGATTCAGCGCTACATCGGGATGCCACTGCAGTGTTAACGTGAGCTCATCCTCACATTATCAGGAACACGGACCTTGCACGACACCTCCATCATCTTCTCCCTGTTCCTGGTCTTCAGTGGTGCTGCGGTCATTGCGACACTGGCCCTGTTCGCGCGTCAGGCCCTGCTGATTGCCTACATCATGCTGGGGGCCCTGCTCGGCCCCTGGGCGCTGGATGTCGTGTCCAACCCGGCATTGATAGCCGACATCGCCAATGTCGGCATACTCTTCCTGCTGTTCCTGCTGGGACTGAACCTGGAACCGGGTGATCTGAGAAAACTGTTTCGCGAGGCCATCGTGGTCACCGCCGTCAGTTCCTTCGCCTTTGCCCTCATGGGCTTTCTGATCGGCATGGCGTTCGGCTTCAATCTGCTGGACAGCCTGCTGATCGCCGCCGGCATGATGTTCTCGAGCACCATCATCGCCTTGAAACTGTTACCGACCAGTGCGCTGCACCATCAGCGCATGGGTGAGCTGATAGTCAGTATCCTGCTGCTGCAGGACATGCTGGCCATCGTCGTTCTGCTGGCGCTGGAGGGCCTGGGCAACCAGGAAAGCCTGCTGTCGGAAACCCTGATTCTGGTGCTGGGTCTGCCCGCGCTGGCACTGATGTCCTGGTGGATTGCCTCGCGGGTACTCACCCGCCTGTTCATGCGCTTTGACCAGATTCACGAATATCTGTTTCTGCTGGCCATTGGCTGGTGCATGGGGATTGCCGAACTGGCAACACTCATCGGCCTGTCGCATGAGGTTGGCGCCTTTGTGGCGGGCGTCACGCTGGCCACCAGTCCGGTGGCACGATTCATCGCCGAAAGCCTGAAGCCATTGCGGGATTTCTTTCTGGTGCTGTTCTTCTTTGCGCTGGGAGCCGGCTTCAATATCGGTGCCCTGCCCGACGTGCTGTTGCCGGCACTGGTGCTGGCTGCCATTTCGGTTGCACTGAAACCGGTGGTGTTCCGTGCATTGCTGCAACGCGAGCAGGAAAAATCCCGCATGGCCGCGGAAACCGGCGCGCGACTGGGGCAGATCAGTGAATTCTCGCTGCTGATCGTCGTGGTGGCCAGCAACCTGGCCGTCATGTCGGAAAAGGCCTCACTGCTGATGCAGAGCGCCACGATTCTGAGCTTCGTCGCCAGTTCGTTCTGGATCGTACGGCGTTATCCGACGCCCATTTCGATGGACCAGTCCCTGCGACGGGATTGAAGCAAGGCGGCCAGCCCCGAAATCGGGCCGGCGGCCTGGTGACGGCTGGCCGGATGTCGATAGAGCGAGCTGACCAGCGTCGATGGGCAATGCAACCGGAGGACGCTGGACACCCGGTGTCCGGACATCCTCCGTCGGGGTTGGTAACTACTTGCTCATCAGGTACTGGATGGCAGCAGGGATTTCCTCGTCGGTCAAGGTAGTGGCACCGCGTGGAGGCATGACGCCCATGCCATTGATGACCGAGGCCGTCAGAACATCCATGCCCTTGTCCGCCCGTTCCTGCCAGGCAGCATGGTCACCCGTCTTCGGAGCGCCGCCTACACCGGCCAGATGGCAGGTTGAACACAGAGTATCGACAGTGGTCTTGACGTTGTCTGTCAGGCCTTCAGGCGCCTGACCGACAACCGCTTCCCCGGTGGCAACACTCGACTCTTCCTCGACCGCAGCTTCTTCGGCGCTGGCTTCGTCCTGAGACGCAGCGTCTTCGCTCTCCTCGGGCGCCTCTTCCGCAGGTGCTTCCTCTTCTGCCTCTTCACCGGCTTCGGCAGCCGGAGCATCGCCAGCGGCTTCTTCGGCGGGCGCTTCGACCGCTTCATCGGCAGCCGGTGCGTCACCGGCGGATTCGATCTCGTCCACCTCGAGACCCGCCATGAACTGGACGGCGCGCCTCATCTCCTCATCGCTGTAACTGCTGCCGCCACGAGCAGGCATGGTACCGATGCCATTGATCGCGTGCGAGACCATGGTGTCGAGACCGGCCTCGACACGAGGGGCCCAGGCAGCTGCGTCACCGACCATCGGTGCGCCGGCCAGCCCGGTGGCATGACAGGCGGCACAGACACCGTTCACCAGTTCTTCGGTCGAACGAGGGGCG
This sequence comes from uncultured Granulosicoccus sp., assembly GCA_947495035.1. Taxonomy (GTDB): domain Bacteria; phylum Pseudomonadota; class Gammaproteobacteria; order Granulosicoccales; family Granulosicoccaceae; genus Granulosicoccus. The sequence continues at coordinate 32,911 of CANLXI010000011.1, read as the reverse complement.
GACGCCACCACCACCGCCGCAGCGCCGGCAGCCGGCAGGTCATCAGCCGAGGTGCGAACGGTCGCCACAGGCCCGATTCGATTGATCAGGGCTTCGCGCAGGACAGGATCATCAGCATCTTCGGAGCCGGCGCTCAGCATACGGGCTGCGAAAGTGATGATGATCCCCAGCACGACCAGCGCACCGGCAACCACCCCCATTGTTTTGACCATGCCGCTATCTGTGGCACCACTCATGACACTCTTCTCCGTTGATGCATCTGCACCTGTTCTGACAAGTATTCGCCGGCCGGCCGATTATCTCATACGACCGAAATTCAGCATTGTATCAGCGCAAGCCGTCGCGCCCCATCATGCGATGTAAAACCTTGAGCCCCTGACGTCCATGCGACAGAGCACCTGCCACATGAATCGCGATCAATCCCGCCAACAGCCATTTTCCCCATTCATGCCATCGACCAGCTGGCTGAAAACCGAAGTAATAATGCACCACGCCCGTCACTACCATCAGTAGCAGAACGGCATACAGGGCGACATGATGCCACCGTACGAACCTTTCCTGTCGTCCTGACAGTGTTCCACCGGCCAGCGGCACCACACGCCTGCGCAACTGCCAGCGCCAGATCATGATGGCGCCAATGGCGATCCCGCCCCAGGTATGCAGTGTCGTGACCAGAAAAGACAGAAAACCCAGCGCTTCCTCGCGTTCGATGGCCTGCATGGCTCTTTCCATCGGAATCTGCAGGGAATACTGGACAATCAGCAGCAGCAACACCAGCCAGTGCAGACGTCTCTGCAACGGAGTGTAGAAGATCACGTTGTCGGAGTTGCCACTCATGCGTAGAAAAAACGTCGGTTCCTGCCCGTGCGGAGGCGATGTCAGCGGCGCGATGATAGTTCCGCGTCCGGAGTTCGTATACTACTCACAACTGCGACAGGCCGTGAAACATGAACACTTCGATACCCGACCCGATACGTCAGGCCGCCATACTGGTCAGCCCCGAGACACCGGAGGCGCTGGAAAAGCGCATCAAACACGACATATTCGCCAGCATTTCCCGGATCAAGCCGGAGATTGCCGCCAATGCCGACTTCGATGTCGATGTCATGTCCGGCGCGTTCTTCGAACAATTGTCTCCGCCACTTCAGGGTATCGCGATTGCCCGCACCGAAGGTGTGCTGGCCTTCTACAACCGTGTCGGCTGGTCGACGGCCTTTCTGGAGGCTCCCCTGGAGACCTGCGTACCAGACACCGGTCTTGCCCCGCTGCGGGAACGATTCCACGCACAAACCCTGCATGATCTCGCCTATGTTCATCCCAAGCATTTCGAGAAAATGCTCGGCAAGGCGGAAGCCGCCTCTCTGTGGGAAAGTCTGAAGCGATTCGCCAGCCAGGCTTCATGACGGCAGTGGGCCATCCTGCCATTGCCGTCAGAGGTCTGTCACACAGTGTTCGTACCGGAACCCGGGAAACCCGCATCCTGCATGAGCTGGAGCTCGAAGTCGGGCACGGCCAGAGCGTTGCGTTGATCGGTCGCAGTGGGTCGGGCAAATCGACGCTGCTGAACCTGATCAGCGGGCTGGAGCCGATTCGCAGCGGAGAGGTCTGGCTCGATGGCGAAGCGATCAGCCATCTTGGCGACAGTCAGCGAACCCGCAGACGGGGTCGCGACATCGGTTTCATCCATCAGGCCTTCAATCTCATCCCCACCCTGTCAGTTGGCGACAACATCTGCCTGCCCCTGGCTCTGGCAGGAACAGACACCCATGAACGACAGGATCGCCTGCACCAGCTGCTGGACGTCATCGGACTCGGTGGCCGGGACAATGACTACCCTGATCAACTCTCCGGTGGTGAACAGCAACGTGTCGCCATTGCCCGGGCATTGATTCATCGGCCGGCCCTGATTCTGGCCGACGAGCCAACCGGCAATCTGGATGCTCAGAGCGGACGGAAGGTGTTGGCATTGCTGACCGATCTGGTTGAACAGGAAGGCTCGGCGCTGCTGTTGGTCACCCACAGCCTGGAAGTGGCAGCCGTTGCCGATCGTGTGGTCGTACTCGAACAGGCCGGGATTCGTCCCATCCGTCGGGACGAACTGAATCACAGCAGCGCCTGGTGATGCCTGCCCGGTTGCTGGCACGATCCAGCTGGCATTTTTATCGACGCCACCCGGCACAGCTGTTGCTGTCCCTGCTCGGCATCATGCTGGGCGTTGCCATCGTGACGGCGGTACTGATCACCAACGACAGCTCGCAGCGGGCCTTCGCCCTGTCCAGCGAAGCCCTGTACGGTCGCACTACACACCAGTTGACCGGTGCCCTGGGCATGGATCAGGCGGTGTATGTGCAGCTGCGCAAGGACTGGCCGAACCTGTCCATGGCCCCGGTGATCCAGGCGCATGTCGCCATGGGCGACGAGGTTTTTTCCATTCTGGGTCTGGATCCATTCAGCGAGGCCGGATTCCAGCGGATGTCTCCGTCCGTGGACACCACGGCCGACACGACAAGCCCGGCAGAGACATCAGAATCCACCGTGCGTGCGCTGCTGCAGCCCGAGGCCTTGCTGATCAGCGATGTCGGCGCGGCAGAACGCGGCTGGGTACCCGGTCAGCGCCTGCCACTGGACGTCGGCGGTCGCCAGATCGATGCAACGCTGGCCGGTACCTTCAACACTTCCAACCCGGCTGCTGCAACCGGCCTGCTGGTCGGCGACATCGGCTTCGTACAGAACCTGCTGCAACGTGGCGATCGCATCGATCGCGTTGACCTGATCCTCGACGAGACACAGCGCGCCGCCCTGCTCGACGCCCTGCCAGCCACACTGGAGCTCACTCCTGCCATCAGCCGGCAACAGACCATGCAGGCCATGACCCGTGGATTTCACATCAACCTGACTGCCATGAGTCTGCTGGCGCTGGTTGTGGGTGTCTTCCTGATCCACAACACGATGACCTTTGCCGTGGTACAGCGTCGCGAGATCTTCGCCATCAAGCGCATAACCGGGATCACGGCCACGACCCTGCTGCTGAGCATTCTTGCCGAAGCACTGGTCATCAGCCTGATCGGATCGGTCCTTGGCATCCTGCTGGGTTATGCCCTGGCTCATGTACTGATCGGCCTGACCACGCAAACCATCAACGACCTGTATTTCGTGCTGCATGTGCAGCAGATCAGTTTCAGCCCCTGGCTGATCGCAGGCGGTCTGCTGCTGGGCGTTGGCAGTAGTGTGCTGGCGGCCAGCCTGAGCGCTCTCGATGCCGCCGGCACCAGTCCGATTCAGGCTCGCCAGCGTTCACTGATCGAACAGCGTACGGGGCGGATCCTGCCACGGTTCGCCGTGATCGGCAGCCTCATGATGAGCGCAGGTCTGGTCCTGGCGGTGCTACCGCTGCAATCGCTGATACTGGGTTTTCTCGCACTGATGCTGCTGATACTGGGTTATGGACTGGCGCTGCCCTGGATGGTCAGACTGCTGGCAGGCATCTGTCGACGACTCTGGTCGAGGCTGGGTGTCAGCGTGTCGCTGGCCATCGGCGGTATCGAGCGCAATATCAGCCGAACGGGACTGGCCATCGCCGCCCTCAGCATCGCCGTTTCGGCAACGTTCGGGGTTGAGATCATGATAGGCAGCTTTCGCTCGACGGTCGATCAGTGGCTCGGCAGTACCTTGCAGAGCGACATCTACATCAGCGCACCGACGGCGGTCTCCGGCGACAGCGCGCCGATGCTGCCTGACGACATGGTCGCCCGAGCACGTGCCATCGATGGCATTGCCACGATCAGCACCGGTCGAACGCTGTCGGTATCAACCGATGTCGGCACCATCAACATGCTGGTGGTCGAGCCGCACGATGCCAGCGGTGCCGGTTTCGAGCTGATCGACAACAGCGAGCGACGGACTGACTCTGCGTGGCGACAATGGGCGCAGCAAGACACTGTCATGATCAGCGAACCGCTGGCGACCCGGCACCGGTTGTCGGCCGGCGATCAGCTGCAGCTGTTCACCCAGCGACAGGGCATGCAGCCCTTTGCCATCGCGGCCGTGTTCAGGGATTTCGGTTCCAGCCACGGCAAGCTGCTCATGGCACGCTCGGTCTACTCGCGCCATTGGCAGGACAGCCGGATCGGCACTCTGGGCATCATTCTCACCGACCCCTCTGCCGATCAGCCGATGCTGGATACCTTGCGCACGACACTGTCGAGCAGCGAACACCCTCTGCTCATCCGCTCCAACACCGCCATCCATGCCCAGTCACTGGCGGTCTTCGACCGGACCTTCGAAGTCACCCGAGTGCTGCGCTGGCTGACCGTGGGGGTGGCCTTCATCGGTATCTTCAGCGCGTTACTGGCCTTGCATCTGGAGCGAGCACGGGAGTTTGCCATCATCCGCGCCAGTGGCGCCACACGACTGCAGATCATGCGTGTGGTCCTGCTGCAGACCGTCATCATGGGACTGTTTGCAGGAGCGCTGGCCCTGCCCCTGGGCTGGTTCATGTCCGAGATCCTGATAAAGGTCATCAATGTGCGCTCCTTCGGCTGGAGCATGCAGAGTCTGTTGCCGGCTGGCGCCATCCCGGAGACACTGCTGCTGGCCTGCCTCTCGGCGCTGCTGGCCGGCGTCTATCCGGCGTGGCGCCTGTCGCGTGCCAACGTCGCCGCGCAACTGCGTGACGACTAGCCGTCGAGCAGCGCACGACAGTCGGTACGGATCGGATAGGTAGCAACGAGTCAGAGAAATGGCACGTGCCGTGCGAGTGATAGCTATCTCACAGACACAATGCGACGCGTCCCGCGCTTTCGTACAACCAGGCCCAGACTTCGCGTCGTGTGCAACGACTATGTCATGTCGATAGGGTAAAACTGTTGTCAGGCTTATCCATCGACATTCGTAAAGAGTACGCAGCCATGCAAACCCCGGTCGACTACCCCGTAAATGAAGATGCCGCTGGCCAGCTGGATGGCCCTCTGACCTATGCCACCCTGTTCGACCTGCATGAAGCCCAGCAGCCGATCACCGAAGACATGATCCGCTCTGCCGTGCTGAACATGGAAGCCGCGCAACAAATGCCGTTTGCTGCCCGCCCGGAGACCATCGACACGAACTTCGCCGGACGCAGTCGAACCGCCCCGGTCCTGTCACGACTCTGGAACGTCATCCGCTGACACGTAACACCCCATTCACAGACCTTTCACCCGCCACGAAACAACGATCGGCGCTACCATCAGGCATCGTGCCCACCCGTGCCAGATGCCATGCCGCAGGATAATCAACGTTCACAGCTCTCCTGGGCATTCTATGACTGGGCGAATTCGGCCTTCGCCACCACGGTCATGGCGGGCTTCTTCCCGCTGTTCTTCAAACAGTACTGGAGTGCCGGTACAGACCCCACCATCAGTACCTTCTGGCTTGGCCTGGGCAACTCCGGGGCCAGCTTTCTGATACTGCTGATGGCGCCACTGCTGGGCGCCATGGCCGACTCCTCCGGCCGACACAAGCGACTGCTGGCCCTGTTTGCCGGACTGGGCATTATCGCCACGGCCGCCTTTTTCCTGGTGGGTGAAGGCGCCTGGCCCTGGGCCATCAGCATCTACGTGATTGCCATCATCGGCTTTTCGGGTGCCAATGTCTTCTACGATGCAATGCTGCCCCGGCTGACCGACAGCAGTGACTTTCACCGGCTCTCGGCACTGGGTTACTCGCTGGGCTATCTGGGCGGAGGCCTGCTGTTTCTGGTCAATGTCACGATGACCCTGAAACCTGCCTGGTTCGGCTTGCCCGATGCCGCAGCGGCCGTGCGCTTCTCCTTTCTGAGTGTCGCTCTGTGGTGGTTGGTATTCTCCCTGCCATTGTTGCTGGGGGTACGCGAGCAGACGCCGATCTCCACCACCCGCGTGACACTGCGTGACGAGATCCGCAAACTGCTCGACACCCTGCGCAGCATGCGTCGACATCGCAATCTGTGGCTGTTCCTGTGGGCCTACTGGCTGTACATCGATGGCGTCGCAACCATCATTCGCATGGCGGTGGACTACGGCATCGCCATCGGCCTGCCCGCCAACAGTCTGATCGTGGCACTGCTGCTGGTGCAGTTCATCGGTTTTCCCGCCACTCTGCTGTTTGGCCGAATCGGCCAGCGCTACGGCGCGAAGCGGGGCTTGTGGATCGGTTTGTGGGCCTATGTCATTGCCACGTTCTGTGCCACCTTCATGAGCAGTGCGCTGGAGTTCTACCTGCTGGCGGTGGCACTGGGTCTGGTCCAGGGGGGCGTGCAGTCGCTCAGTCGCTCGCTGTTCGGTCAGCTGATTCCGGCAGAACGGGCCGGCGAATACTTCGGTTTCCTGAACATGCTTGGCAAGGCCGCTGCCGTACTCGGACCGCTCATGGTGGGCGTGGTTGCCGCCACCACAGGCAACTCTCGTATCGGCTTGTTGTCTATACTGCTGCTCTTCCTGCTGGGCATGTGGTTCCTGCGCAAGGTGGATGATTCCATCACCCCGCAGACGGCAACCACATCCTGAACACAGGATACCCGGTCCTCACACGGCACGTTTCATGAAAATATCCTTCGGCATTCTGCTGCTGATTGCTGCCTACTTCCTGCTGCTCCCCGGATTGACTCAGCCCATGCTGAGCGTTTCCGGCACCGTCGAGAAAACCAGACTGGTCGAGGTCGGCAAGGATCTGATCAAGGACAGCCCCAATACACCGTCACTGGTCAACAACCTGGTGGACATGGTGGTGGAAGGGTTGGACGTGCGCGGCACGGTAGATGCCTTCGACAAGACCCGCAGCATTCTGGAAACCGCGCAGGAACTGTATGCCGGGGGTCATCTGCCAGTGGCGATACTGATCGTCGTCTTCAGCGTCATCGTACCGCTGATCAAGGCCCTGTTGCTGCTGGCCATGCTGTTGCCGGTAAGCGTGTCGGTGCGCAGCGGTCTGCTGAGCTTCAGCAACGCCATCAGCAAGTGGTCGATGGCCGATGTCTTCGTGATCGCCATCTTCATTGCCTTTCTTGCCGCCAACGGCATGCAGGAGAGCCGCGCTCTGGTCGATTTCCAGGCCAGTCTGGGCGTCGGATTCTGGTATTTCCTGGCCTATTGCCTGTTGTCGATTCTCGGCACACAGGTGCTCAGTGCCGGGCTCAAGGCGCGCTTTCAGCATGAGCAGCAGACCGCTTCTGCCAGGCTGGACAGAGACGCAAGCAGACTTGACGAGTCACCCTCTGCCGGCACGACTGCCGACGCATCCCGAAGCTGATCCATGATCGAACAGTTCCACTTTGCCTTTGGCATCACCGGCCCCATTCTGTTGCTGCTACTGCTTGGCTGGGCCATTCGCCAGCTGGGCATGGTCGATGGCCATTTCGTCTCACAGGCCAACGCCGTCGTGTTCAATATCGCCTTGCCGGCCATGCTGTTTCTGGCGATTTCGGGGCGCTCCTTCGACCAGGCCCTGGATCTGCGCATGACCCTGATCGGATTGATCGGCACCCTGATCCTGATCGGCATCCTGTTGATCGCCGGACGGCTGCTGCCGCAGGATCAACGGGGTGTCTTCGTGCAGGGCTCCTACCGCGGCAATCTCGCCATACTCGGTGTCGCGCTGGCCGTGGCCACCTATGGTGAAGAGGTATTGCCTGTGGTCGCTCTGTATATCGCAGTGGTCACGACCGCCTACAACATCATTGCCGTATGGGTGCTCAACTCCAGCGGGGTCCTGCGTCAGATCCTGAAGAATCCGATACTGATCGGCATCACGGCAGGCGCCGTGGCCTCTGCGGTGAACCTGCCGATCCCGGATCTTGTCATCGGCACCGGCGACTATCTATCGAGCATGACCCTGCCTCTGGCCCTGCTGTGCATCGGGGCAACGCTGGAGTTCGGCAGCCTGTTCGGGCACAGCCGTGCCATCCTGCTGGCCGTATTCTTCAAACTGATCATCTCCCCCCTGTTGCTGGTGGGCATGGGTATCGCCTTTGATCTGGACAACCTGCAACTGGGCATACTGTTTTTCCTGGCAGCGTCACCGACAGCCACGGCCAGCTATATCATGGCCCGGCAGATGACCAGCCATGGTGCACTGGCCGCAGAAATCGTCGCCGTGACCACGGCCCTGGGCGTGATCAGCTACACCGCGGGAATTGCCTTGCTTCGCGGAGCAGGCTTGATATAGTCGTTGCCCCGCCACCACGAAATCGCGTCGTGAGACCATGATAGCCCTGACCGACATCAGCGCCTACGCTCTGGCGCTGGGCATTGCAGCCTTCATCCCCGGCCCCGGTATTACTGCACTGGTGGCACGCAGTGTCGGCAGTGGAACACGGGCGGGATTCGCCATGCTGGCGGGCATCACCATCGGCGATCTGCTGTATCTGTCTTTCGCAGTCTTCGGACTGGCACTGATAGCGCAAAGCTTCAACGCCCTGTTTCTGGTCATCCGCTGGTTGTCGATAGCCTATCTGCTGTATCTGGCCTGGCAGTTCTGGCATGCCGATCGGCATGACATGAATACCGCCGACATTCGCGGCAAGGACCTGCGGGCTGCCATGATGTCGGGCCTTGCCATTACACTGGGCAACCCCAAGACCATCGCCTTCTATCTGGCACTGCTGCCACTGGTACTGGACCTGAACAGCATCACGGTATTCAACTGGGCAGCGGTACTGGTACCGGTGACCGTGGCCGTGCTGCTGGCGGTGGGCTCGGTCTATATCCTGGGGGCCATGGCCGTGCGGCGTATCCTGGCCGGCGCCACTGCACAGCGGCATCTGCACCGAAGTGCGGCCCTGGCCATGGCAGGTGCGGCCAGCAGCATGATCGTGCGAGAGCTCTAGCGAGACGCTCGGGCGCAGATAGTGGACAGAGTCTCCGAAACGCCAGGACTCCCGAGACTCCCGAGACTCCCGAGACTCCCGAGACTCCCGAGACTCCCGAGACTCCCGAGACTCCCGAGACTCAGTATTTTCAAGACGCTGCGATACCGACACGCCAACACGCCGTAACGCCGACGCTAGCGTGCCGTGCCGCCGGTGAACGTAAACAGCGTACGTGTCCAGGCAGATTTTCCCGCATTGTTGGAAGAGCGAACACGCCAGGCATGTCGACTGGAATCCGGTAGTGACAGATACAGATGGAGGCTGCAGCGGTCCGCGGTACAGATATCAGCCGCCAGCAATCCGGTTTTCATGTAACGGCTGATATCACTGTTCTCGGCATTGAACACATGAAAGTCATAGCTTTCCGTGTCGTCGGCTCTTCGCCAGGAAAACTCGACAGGTTCCCCTGCTCTCAGTTCAGCCCCGGCCACAGGTTCCAGCGATTGCGGCATCGGCGGCGGATAATCGTAGTACGGCCTGCTTGCACAGGCACCGAGAAAGGCAAGCACAGCGATGGAGCTCGTGCGCAACATGAATGTCGAAGTGGATCCATGTCCTGCGCGCAGCAAGCGGTTTGCCATGACTGACAATGTACTCATTGATCTCCAGTGACTTGAAAGCCTTGCGGGCGATTGCAATCGCGATTCTAGCTCAGCATCTCTGTGTATAACCACGAACAACGCAATGAATCGCAAACACGTTTGCGCCTGTCAGAGGCCTCGTCTCATGGTGACAACAGGCAGAGTCCGCAATGATCGGAGCCTGTGTGCAGGCCGCCTCAGCGCAACTCTTCCAGACGGTTGCGAAAATCCGCCACTTGCTGCGAGCTCAGGGAGTTCAGTGGCAGCTCTCTCAATGCATCACGCATGATGCCCTTGGCATCACTGAGCAGTTCCAGCCCGACGGGGGTGATGATGGCTCGACTCTGACGGGCATCCCGCTCGCCCTTCTCCGTGATGAGACAGCCGATTTTCTCCAGGGGCTTCAGAGCACGCGTAACAGCAGATGCCGACAAGCCCACCGCCTCGGCCAGGACCACCCGTGGAAGCCCCTCGCTGGACGCTTCTGCAAGTGTTGTCAGCAGGCGATATTCGCTGTAGCTGACACCTCGGGTGCACGAGAGCATGCGATCAAGCCGACGTTCGATGCGAGCGGCCGTATCCAGCAACTGAGTTACGGTCGGTTCGGTGTGCGGAGCATTCTGTTCATTGTTCATGCTTGCATGATACTTGAGCAATCAAGCATTATGCAATCAATTGTTGTCGCATGAAACGTATTTTGTTTCGCAGGTACCACACTCCACACCTGATCCCACTTGCACGCGCCTCTCTTCGCACGTGACTCACCTTGCACGCCCCGCCTTGCGCAGCCATTGCTGCACGCCCCCACGCCATTCTACTGAACGCCTGTCCACACCTGTCGCTATCCGCTACAATTTCACGACAGGGTCTATAGTGCTCCCGTCATGACCGACGTGCGCCCTCGAGCATTGCCACGCCCTTATCCGGAAAAACGACAGCAACTGACATCATGGGCGTATTTCTGACCGCCGTTTTCTTCATGCTCATCACACCGGGTCCCGGCGTGCTGTCCACGGCAGGAGTCGGCTCTTCATTTGGCGCGACTGCAGGTTACCGCTATGTGAGCGGTTTGTTCATCGGCACCAACCTGGTTGCCCTGGCCGTGGTCACGGGCCTGGCCGGACTGATACTGGCGCAGCCCCTCCTGCGAACGGTTCTGATGTATGCCTCGGTTGCCTACCTGTGCTACCTCGCCTTGCGAATCGCCCTGGCCGGTTCGACGATCCGCTTCATCGAAAGCGCTCGTGCGCCAGGCATTCGCGATGCTCTGCTGCTGCAGGCCATCAACCCCAAGGCCTATGTGGTCAACACGGCGCTGTTTACCAGCTTTCCCTTTGCGGGCATGGCCATCTGGCAGGAGATCGTCTGGAAATTCGTGCTGATCAACCTGGTCTGGGTACCCATACATCTGCTCTGGCTGAGTGCCGGGATCACACTGCAACGGCTTGATCTGCCCGCCCACTGGCACCGCATCATCAATATCCTGATGGCAGTTTCACTGCTGATCGTGGTGGGTCTGGCCATCACCATGAGCTAGCATTTCGTGCTGTGCAGGCAATCAAGCAGCCAAGCGGAGATCTGATTCGACGTGACAATTTGCAACTCTGGTGACTGGCAGACCCTGTCGGTGGAAGAGGTCTACGACAATCCGTGGATCAAGCTCACACATCGAAATGTCATCGCCCCGACCGGCAAACCCGGCATCTATGGCAAGGTGCATTTCAAGACCCGCGCCATTGGCGTGGTGCCGATAGACGCTGATGGCTACACCTGGCTGGTGGGACAGTACCGCTATACCCTGGACCAGTATCACTGGGAGATCCCGGAAGGCGGCGCTCCGCTTGGCGAGTCTGCGCTGGCGGCGGCGCAACGAGAACTGCGGGAGGAAACCGGCATCCGGGCCGCTCGCTGGACCAGTCTGCTGAAACTGCATACGTCCAATTCGGTGACCGATGAACTTGCCCATACCTTCGTCGCCCAGGATCTGAGCTTCGGTGAGACAGACCCGGACGATACCGAGGTGCTGCAAGTGAAACGGCTACCACTGCAAGAGGCCATCGATCTGGCCATGGACGGAAAAATCACGGACAGCCTGGCGCTGGCCTCATTACTGAAAGTACGGATACTGCTCGACAACGGGCAGCTGATTGTCTGACGAATCAGGCAAGAATGTCGTCAAGCGCTGTCAGCAGCTGCTGCATGTCCTCCTCATCCGTGAAATAACCCGGTGACAGACGGATCGTGCCACCTGCATCCACGGTACCAGCATCGACATGTACCAATGGAGCACACTGCAAGCCTGCACGTGCACAGATCTGATGATCGGCATCCAGCTGATCGGCGATGCGTTCGGTGGACAGACCATCGACCGTAAAGCTGATGGTGGCTACTCGCGCATCGGCACGCGCATTCGCCAGAATGTTCACCGACCCGTATTCGCGAAGTTTTGCCTCGATGCGTTGCAGATGAGCCATCTCCACCTGATGCACATGCTGCATGGCAAGGCGGCATAGCGCTCCGTGATCCGCAGCAGCGTCGACGTGACCCGAGTCACTGATCGGTACGGACTGAGCGGAGGCCAGTGCCTCGACGTCGAGCTCAAGTCGTTGGCGGCCAAGCTCTCTGAACCAGCGTTGCGCTGCATGCAAACCGGCAATACCCGGCAGCGAGACCGTACCGGCTTCCAGTCGATAGGGGTAGGCATCGGGCTGATAGTGCGACAGGGAATCCACCCCGGTGCCACCGAACCGCTGCGGCGTCAGCTCCACCGATTCCGCGACAATCATGCCGCCGACCCCCATCGGACCGAACAGGCCCTTGTGCCCCGGGAAGGTCAGTACGCTGATACCCAGTTCGTCCATATCCAGAGGCAGGACTCCAGCAGTCTGCGCAGCATCCACGATGAGTGGCACACCGGCTTCCCGGGCAATGCCGGCCACCTCTGCCAGGGGTTGAACGGTTCCCATGACGTTGGATGCATGATTGAGTACGATGGCACGCGTCTCGGGTCGCAAGGCGGTCCTGATGTCATCAGGGTCGATGTAGCCATCGGCCTGCGCCGCAACGCGGGTTACTGACAGCCCGGCATCGCGCTCCAGATGATTGGCCGTTCGCAGCACGGCATTGTGTTCAAGCCGCGTGGTTACCAGATGATCGCCAGTCGAGACCAGACCACCGATACTCAGATTGAGCGCATCGGTTCCATTGAGTGTAAAGATGACGCGATCGGCAGACCCACCGAATCCGAAGAATTCGGCCAGCATTCGACGCGTCGCCGTGATCATCTGCTCGGCTTCAACTGCCAGCAGACTGCCACTACGCCCCGGATTCACCCCGTGTGAACGAAAGAAACTGTCCATGAACCGATAGACCGGTTCCGGCTTGGGCCAGGTAGTCGCCGCATTGTCGAAATAGGCGTTGTCTTTCATGGCCTCTGCCTCATGGTGAATGAATACCCCCGCCGGGTCGTGACCTTGCACCGAGATGGCCCTTCGACATCAGGCTGGTACAAGGACTACCTCTTGTCATCGTCTGGGTCGTAATCCTGCCACTCTCCGGACAGATCGAACTTCTTGTCGTAACGATCAATGTCCAGCATGTCGTCATGATCGGTGGCAAACCCGTCAAATGGCTCATCACGATCAGCGTCCACGCTGGCAGCACCCTGCGACTCTTCCTCCTGAACCTCGCCAAGATCGATATCTGCACTCATCGAGGCCGCGGCATGCAGCTCTTCATCGTCCAGCTGCCCCAGATCGATATCGGTTTCGTCCAGAGACAGGGTGTCCACTTGCGAACCGTCAAATTCTTCCGTGCCAGCGAATTCATCGACGTCATCCGAATTCGAGCTGACCACCGAATCCGATGAGTGTGACGCACCATAGTGAGTCATCAGAGCAGCGCCGCCCGCGGCACCGGCAGCCAGCGATCGACGGGCTCTGACCCGCTCCTGCGGCAGGGGTCCGAGCCAGGGCTTGCCGGGTACGTTGCCATAGGGTCGCGCACCGACGTCATCAGGCTCCATGGGCTGCGCATCGAGCGACACCAGATTGATCTGTCGCAGCATGCTGATGGGCAGAGCGAGGAAGAAGATCCAGAACAGTTCTCGGGTCACCAGAAAACGGGCTTCGGAATAATTGCTGACCAGATAGGCCGTAACGAAACCCAGCACGAACAGCACGCCCACCTGCTGTCGTTCATACTGACAGTAGAAGATCTCGATCATCTGCTGTGCCACCATCAAAAGGGCGATGACCGCCAGCGGCATACCCACTTCCGAGGCCACCTGCAGCAATCCATTGTGCGCATGAAAGACCACCCAGGTGAAATCGGTCAGACTCTGCTGGATCCAGATGGTGTCATCCGTTGGAAACCACAGAGAGCCATACCCGACGCCCGTGAGCGGACGCTCGAGAATCAGAGCCCAGACCTGTTTCCAGACCTCCCCCCGCCCGGTAAGGTCACCGGTACGCCCCACGAGCTCGGCCGTGTCGATGTTGGCAATTGCCATGCCGATGACACCGGTGAACAGAATGGCCAGAATGGCCATGCGGATGAAACCCAGCTGAAAACGCCCGGCAATGAAGAAGTACAGGGACAAGGCACCGGCAATGAGCAGCGCCAGTAATGATGTGGCGGACTGACTGAATGCGAGAACGCCCAGGCACAGCCCTGCCATCAGAAAACACAGCAGTTTCCGGTAAGCGGCCTGTGTGGAATCACTGAGTGTGATGTAGAGCAGCACACCCACAGCGGCCCAGAATCCCAGGTCGTTCTTCGAATTGAAAAGACCACGCCAGACCTGAGTTCCCTCATAGCTCTGGATGCCCAGATCCGGCAGGGCGACGGCGGCACCGACACTGCCCACGATGGCCAGCGCCAGAATGACGGCGAACACCCGCAGGGTGGTCAGCAAAGGCACCGAAAAACCGATGAAAACGGCTATCAGCGTACTGCCCAGCAGATGAACCGTCCGTTCGGCTGACACTCGGGCATCGATGGACCATGAGACCGACAGGATCGTGCCCAGCATCAGTATGACCAGCAGAATGCGATAACGCACCAGCCAGGAAATCCAGTTGATCCCCTGGGTGAACATCAGACCGCCGAGTGCCGAGAGATACAGCAGCATCCACAAGGGGGTCAGCACCCTCTCGAACGGACCGCCGGCAAAGGCTGCCAGAGACGGCACCACACCGGTACCCAGCAGAATGGTCATGACCAGCACGCACAGGGCGAAAACGGACCCGCGCGAGGGCGCACTGCGCTGGGTATACGTTGCTACACGCATACCGCACCTCTGCGTTGCTTCAACATGCCTGGACCAACCGACTTTTTCATGACGCAATGATAGCCTCTGCGCTGCGTGACTGCTTGCCCCTGCAGAAGCTCAACGAGACGGACATCTCATGTGTTCGGCGCAGGCTGAGCGTTCTGTCACGATAGGCAGCCCGGTATCATCTCAGAGTAGTGGCGTTCGTCGAAACGACAGACTTTCGCCAAGATGCTCGCAGCCTACCGAACTGTGACCGTCCAGATCGGCTATCGTTCGAGCCACTCGCAGCAGCCGATGCTGCGAGCGCAAGGACAGGTTCAACCGCTTGCTGGCCTCGCAGATCAGTGCTCGTGCCTGTCGATCAAGACAGGCGTGACGATGCAGGGCAAGCGGCGTCAGCGCCGAATTGATCACGGCCTGTCTCGCCAGCTGCCGCTCCCGAGCCAGCACCACCCGTTGCCGGATGGTGTCACTGCCTTCGCCGCCCTTGTCGTGCTGGATGCTGACTGCCTGGTTCAGCTCCCGCTGCATGTCCACATGCAGATCGATCCTGTCCAGGAACGGACCCGACAGACGTGATTGATAACGCATGATGAGATCGGGTGTGCACTGGCAGCGCACGGAGGTATCCGTGTGGTAACCGCAGGGACAGGGGTTCATGGCCCCCACAAGCTGGAACCTTGCCGGAAACTCGGCCTGCCTGGCGGCCCGGGAGACGGTGATGTGCCCGGTCTCCAGGGGTTCGCGAAGCACATCCAGAACCGAGCGTGAGAATTCCGTCAGCTCGTCAAGGAAAAGCACGCCGTGATGGGCCAGCGAGACTTCGCCGGGCATGGGGTTCGAGCCACCACCAACCAGCGCAACCCCGGAAGCCGTATGATGCGGGGCCCGAAAGGGCCTTACCCCCCAAAGACCGGCATCAAAGCCGGTGTAACTGATAGAGGCAATGGACGCTGTCTCCATCGCTTCGGATTCGCTCATCGGTGGCTGAATGCCGGGCAGCCGACTGGCCAGCATGGACTTACCGGTCCCGGGTGGGCCGGCCATCAACAGATTGTGTCCGCCCGCTGCAGCGATTTCCAGAGCGCGCCGCGCCTTGTGTTGCCCGATGACATCGCACATGTCAGCACCTGCGGTGCGGGCATCCAGTGCCAGCGCACCATCCGGCTCTCTGGCCTCGTGCAACCGCTGCAGGACAAGTGGCTCCTGACGACGCTGCTTGAGCTGAGAATAGGCCTGCTGGAGACTGTCTGCCGCAAATACCCGGGTACGGCTGCAACGCAGGGCTTCATCGACATTGACTGTCGGGATGAACAAGGAACGGGCAGAATCGGCAAAGGCATATGCAGTTGGCAATATTCCGGTCACCGAGCGCAGCTCTCCGGTCAATCCGAGCTCACCCAGCACCACCAGACCTTGCAGCGCCCCTTCCGGCAACTGCCCATCGGCCTGCAGGATACCGAGTGCAATCGGCAGATCGAATCGTCCACCGCGCTTGGGCAGATCGGCAGGTGCAAGGTTCACGATGATCTTCACCTGCGGGAATTTCAACCCCATATGCTGAATGGCAGCCTTTACCCTGTCCTTGCTCTCGCGTACCGCCGACTGCGGCAAACCGACAATGGACATGCCGGGCAGCCCTCCAGAGATGTGCACCTCCACCGTCACCGGCAAGGCCCGAACACCGGCCAGCGTGCACGAATGAACCGTGGCGTAGGACATGGAACCTCCGTGTTCCTGTAGTGGCGTCACACGACGATAGCAGCGAACTCGAGCCAGTGGCCCCGCTGACTACGGAGAAGCTGAAAATATGTACAGTTGCAGTCATCATTCCAGCAGCCGTCGCGCACGCCCGGGGTCGGACCTCGGCCGTCCATCTCTGTGCACACCCGAACACTCGGGGTCGAACCACGGCCGTCCATCTCTGCGGCCCACTCGGGGTCGGACCACGGCCGTCCATCTCTGGCATGCAGCCTGCATGTTCTGTTCGACAACACGAAGCAAGCAATTTCAACCTCAATCAGCCACCGCTTGACAAGGGTTCGTTCCCGGGCCGAATATCATCCATGAGTATGCGGGCTTGAATGTCTGCGCCCTCCCGGCAAGCCAGGCAAGGGATCAGCAATCCTGAGCCGCAGTAAGGGCTCACTTCTGATCAGGTGCCGCGACACCCGACTTCCTCGGACGAACTGCAGACCATTCCACCCATGCAGACTCACCAACCCGACAGGCAATTCCTCTTCATCTGTGGCACAGCCCGCTCCGGCACGACTGCGCTGACTCGGGTGCTCAATGCGCATGAACACATCGGCATCGGCATGGAGCGATTCAAGCAGATCACACGAGGACACACCAGACATCTGCTTACCCCCGAATTGTTCGACGAAGAGAGATTCTTCGATTTCACCGACGCTCATACCAATATGACTCCGTCGAAATCCGATGCGATGCAATACTACTACGACACCCTGCATGCCAAATGGTCAGGGCTTTCCTATATAGGCGACAAGGTTCCGAACTCGTTCCGCACGGTGTCACATGTACACCAGAACTTCCCGCGAACAAAACACGTGTTCATCGTTCGCGACATTTTCCAGACGGCCTGCTCCTGGCATACCAGGGCCAAGAAACCCGGTGATGCCTGGGCCGAACACAAGGATGCCAACTTTGCCGTCTATCCCTGGAACGAAACGATCCACTCCTATCTCGATCTGAAGCGAGAGCATCCGGACGATTTCTACCTCGTGGACTACCACCGGTTTTTCGACGCTGTGGAAGGAGATGTTGCCGAGCTTGTCAGACTGTGTGACTTCCTGGACATCACCATGGATGAATCGATGCGTGACACCTACATTCAGGCGCAATCGCATCACCACCAGAAGGTCAAGACGAAGAGCCGGGAACTGGATGCCGAGAACATGGCCTACATACTCGAACATGCCGATCTGGAAGCCTACCGGGAAGCGACAGGGCGTCTGCCCGACGAGCTGCCCTCCATGCTTGCCAGCAAGACCGGAACTGACGCCTGAGCCGCCCCGGGTTTCACACGCTGAGCGCCAGGGGCGGCCCCGTCCAACTTGCAACTGCTGTCGAATCACACCACCTGGCCGCGAAGGTCGAACTTCAGACCACAGGGGCCAGGCCACAAACTATCCATGCTTGCATTAAATAGTCGCACAAGACAATGCAAGCCTCTGCGCCACGTCATCATGAGATGGGCTTGCCCTCACCCCGAATCTCCCTGCGATCGTGCAACAGGCAGACTCTCGGCTGCCTTGCCAATACGTCATCTCCACACCCTGCCTTTCGGTAATGTCCAGCACCCGGATACTGTCATCGTTTCTTCACGAAAGAAGGCCCATTCTATGGGCGTGGACACAGCTCATCGACCAGCATGATCCGACGGGATCTGGCGGTCAGCTGTAACACGCAGACAGCATGCTGACGTTAGAAGTCATCCGTTCGCTTCCATGAAGTGAACTCACTTTTCAGTTGAATGCAGTTTTCGGAGACAGACCATGAAATTCTCTACAAGCACAATCGCTATCGTTCTTTCCATCCCCATGGCCGTTGCTGCCAGTGTCGCCAGCGCCCAGGACGATCCCGCCCAGTTGCTGGAAATGCTGGATACCGATGGCAATGGATCACTCTCGGAAGCCGAGGCTTCCGCCAATGAGATGATCATGGGCAAATGGGACACCCTGGATGCCGATGGCAACAGTGAAATCTCCGCAGAGGAACTGGCTGCACTGGCTGCCGAATAGGTTCAGGGATCTGGCCGGCGGGTCATCGGAACTGATACCACTCCAAGAATCAGAACTCCAATCCCGTCGGCGCTTTACCCGGGTGATACCCGTTACACCGGTGTATCACCCGACTTACCCGCAGCACCAGCAACAGCACCAGCACCAGCACCAGCACCCGCAGCACCAATAGCACCAATAGCACCAATAGCACCAATAGCACCAATAGCACCAATAGCACCAATAGCACCAACAGCACCAACAACAGCACCAACAGCACCAACAGCACCAACAACAGCACCAACAACAGCACCAACAACAGCACCAACAACAGCACCAACAACAGCACCCGGATCATCCGCCATCAAAAGTGCCATGCCTGCATCAACAGCAACTCGCCGTAATCTCAAACCTGGGAAAACCCACCATCCACGGCAAGCTCGATACCATTGACATACTCCGCGTCACGAGATGCGAGAAACAACGCGGCAGAGGCAATGGACTCCGGCGTTGCAACATGCCCGAGGGGAACCAGCGTTCTTGCCTGCTCATCGAACGCGGCAATCTGCTCCTCATCCCACTTGAGACCATTCTTCATGATGGGTGTTCGGGTGAAACCCGGGCTCAAGGCATTCACACGAATCTGACGTGACTTCAGATCATTGGCCCATGTTCTGGCAAAGGAGCGCACCGCAGCCTTGCTGGCACTGTAGAGACTGAGGTTTTCCATACCTTTTCCAGAGACGATGGATGAAGTCAGTACCACGGCTGCCCCATCCACCATCCTCGGCAGCAGTGTCTGCACAGTCAACAGAACGCCCTTGACATTGATATCGAATATCTCGTCATACTGCGCTTCACAGGTATCACCCAGTTGATTGGTTGCGGCTATACCGGCATTGGCAAACACGACGTCGAGGGAATCGTCACGTTTGCCGATCTCCGCGTCGAGCGTTGCCAGATCACTGGACCGCGAGACATCCGATACCACCGCGATGGCCTTCTCTCCGAGTTCAGCGGCCGCACTGGCAAGCGTCTGCGCGGAACGACCGGTGATGTAGACACGCTTTGCGCCTTCGGCAATGGCAGCTCTGGCGATGGCGAACCCGATGCCGGTGGACCCACCGGTTATGACAATTACCTGCTGATCGAATCTGTTGTTCATGACGATTCCTGCATGTGGAAGGGGCATGCGGCTGGCACAGATCTCTGCCAGTGCTCGCACAGCCGACAAGTTGCAAAATATGATTCTTGTAGTCAATCAATGGAGAATACGGCATCATATTTTGATACTCGAATTCTTGAAACGAATCGTGAACAGACATTCTCGCAGTCATGCTTTCGATGTCCTGAAGCGGGTGCTCAAGGCCCGAGGGATGACCTACGCCGACCTGGCCGATCGACTGGGGGTCTCCGAGCCCACGATCAAGCGACTGTTCGTCGAACGGGATTGCAAGTTCAGTCGCCTGGAATCGATCTGCCAGTTGCTGGATCTGTCGGTTGCCGACGTACTGGAGATTGCCGAGCGTGCAGAAGACCCGGCACTTGTGTTTTCACGCGAAGTGGAACAGGCACTGGCTGACTCACCCGCCCTGTTTCATTTCTATCTGTTGCTGAGAGACGAGATGTCGCCTGGTGAGATTGCCGCCATCCATGATCTCGACGAGGCGGATCTGCACCTGTACGCACGCGACCTCGAACGCCTCGGTCTGGCAACCATCGGTCCGACCGGCCATGTCACGCCCAGTTCGAACAATCCCCTTCGTCTTGCTGTCGATGGCCCTCTGCAATCGTTGCATGCTCAGCTGAATATCGATTTCCTGACACGCACCATTGCCGACTCGGTCGACAGCCCTGAGGCCTATATCACCCTGTCTCGCAGAATGCGCCCCGAGACCGCCAGACTATTGCAGCAGGATGTCACGGCGATGGTTACCCGCATCGCCAAACTCGCAAGACAGGACAGATTGACGTCGGGACAGGAGGAACTGCAGACCTACAAATGGTCATTCGCCCACGGCACAGCCTCTTTCGCCAGTCTGTTCAGCATAGGGCCACACCCGGCCAAAAAGCGCAGACAGCAACAATCGACTGCTGGCCAGACATGATGCCTCGGCGTACGCGGACCTCAATGCCGGAGGCCGGCAGCTCTCGACCCACGTCTGCACGAACCAGACGTCGGCCAAGGCCAGCCAGCGGTCAGGCCTTGAGTGCGTTCCGCTTGCTGTTCCAGATGATCAGTAGTACAGCAACGGCCCCCACGATATTGGCAACCCAGTGCAGTGGATAGAAAGCACCCGCCATGGCAATCAGCAGCAAGGGGTAATGCCAGAGACGTAACGGCCCTTCGGCATGGCGTTGCAACAACACATTGAAGGCGTAAATGCCGAACAGGGCAAAGCCACCGATACGCAGCAGATCCGGTAGCGGTGCGCCGATCATCGGGGTATAGGCAAACATCAGCGGTACGATATACAGTCCCTTCGCCACCTTCCAGGCCTCCACTCCCGTGGCCATCGGTTTGGAGCCGGCGATACCCGCTGCCGTGAATGCCGCCAGACAGACCGGCGGCGTCACATTGCTGTCCTGGCTCAGCCAGAACACGATCAGATGCGCCGTCAGCAGATAGGTTGTCATCAGTGCCGGATCAACCAGCAATGGACGAATGGCCACCGCCAGATCGAATGGCATATTGTTGATCAGGTCACGAGCGTCCCCGGGACTCAGACCCGCGGCAAGCCTTGCCGGCAATTCCGGATCCACCAGCATGAACATGGCCGATACCCCCGGATCGGAAATACCGGCAACCAACTGTTCAAGAATGAGTCCGTCGGCCAGCATGCCGGCCAGCGCCGGTGCCGAAAGTATCGACAGAACGATGTAGGCAGCCGTGACCGGCAGGCCCATGCCCAATACCAGAGATGCCAGTGTTACCAGTGCCAGCGCAATCAGCAGGGAGCCCTGTGACCACTGCGCAATCATCAGTGCAAAGGTATTGGCAAGTCCGGAGGTGGTCACTGCGTTGTTGATCAGACCGACTGCGACCAGCAGGATAGCTGTCATGACCGAGGTACTGACTCCCAGAGACAGGGCGCGGACCAGGTTCTTCGGACCCATCTTGTTGGGGGTAAACCAGCTGACCGCGATCAATGTGGCTATGGAGATTGCTGCTGCATAGCTGGGAGTCCTGCCACTCACCAGCATGTAGGTCATGATGGTCAGGGGTAGTACGAAATTGAGCAGACCGGCCATCATCTTCTGCCGGTCGATGGCCTCCACCTGCTCCGTGCCGATATGATGCTTCATTGCCTCGATGCGCACGATGAACGCCACTGACAGGAAATACAACAAGGCTGGCACCACGGAGACGGCAACGATGGTACCGTAGGGTATACCGGTGTAACTGGCCATGATGAAAGCACCGGCCCCCATGATGGGCGGCATCAGCTGTCCGCCGGTGGACGAGGCGGCTTCGACCCCGGCAGCGAACTGCGGCCGGAAACCGTTCGACTTCATCAACGGAATGGTGATGACACCGGTGGATGCCGTGTTGGCAATGGCCGAACCGGAAATGGTGCCGGTCAGGGCCGAGGAGATCACCGCCACGAAGGCAGCCCCGCCACGAAAGCGTCCGGCGACCACTTTTGAAATCTCTATCACGAAATCGGAAGCGCCCGAAACCACCAGAAAGGCACCGAAGATCATGAACAGGGTGATGTTGGACGACGAGATGGTGGTGATGATGCCGAACATGCCTTCGTCGTTGTACAGGGAACGAAACAGCACATCATCCAGCGGCAGACTGGCCGAGCGAAAGGCTCCCGGCATGTATTTTCCCAGGAACAGGATGTAACTCAGGGACAGGATGACCAGTATCGGAATGATCCAGCCGGTCAGCCTGCGAGTCAGTTCCACCACACCGACCACCACGATGATGCCGGCCACCCACTCCAGTGGACCGAACTGCCAGGATTGTCCGGACTGCGCCAGGGTGCGTTCATACAACCCGGTCTCGGCATGGGCAATCCACAGCGCTGACAAGGCCATGGCCACACCGAACAGGATGTTCAGCCACAGCGACCAGCGCGGCTGGGTGTCACTGTTGAACGTGCGGGTCGTGATTGCTGCAATCAGCGCGAAGCCGGCAAAGTGTATGGCGTTCTGCCACAGGCCGGGTTCGGTGAGGTACACATTGGTGGCGATATGCCACAGGGAGAACAGTGTGATCAGGGCAAGTCCCCCGGCCCAGGGCCAGGGGTTCTGCATGGCGTGATCGAGCGAAAACAGCTGCTCCTTGCGTTTGGCCATGAGTCGTTCACCGGCAGACACCGCCAAAATGGGGTCGGTCGGAGTATTCGGCACGGGGGGAACGGTATTCATGACGTTGCTCGCAGCTGCTGAAGAGGTCTTACTTGGCGATCAAACGCTCGGGAATCTCGATACCGACTTCCTGATAGTAACGGGCAGCACCCGGATGCAGAGGTACCGGCAAACCGGACAGCGCCGCATCGATGTTCATCGCCTTGGTGGCCGGATGGATGGCCTGCAGGAAGGGCAGGTTTTCGTAGATGGTCTTGGTCAGCATGTAGACATTGTCTTCATCCACATCGGCATTGACCGCCAGAAAGTTGGGCTGGGCAACGGTGTTGATATCGGCTTCCTGACCTGGATAGGTACCTGCCGGAATTGTGAATGGCGTCCACAGTTCACGTCCACCATCCATCTTTGCCGCTTCTTCTTCGGTGACGTTCAGAACGGTGAACTTGCCTTCGTTGGTTGACATCAACTTGGTGATGGCGCTGGTTGGAGTTCCGGACGGAATACCGGCAGCCACGGCCTGACCGTTGGCCATGGCATCCACCGAAGGGCCATAGCCGGCATAGACGAACTTGAAATCCTCATCGAAGTTCAGGCCAAGTCCATTGAGCAGGACACGGTTGGAACCGATAGTGCCGGAAGTCTCCCCGCCCATCGCAACAGTCATGCCCTTGACATTCATCATGTCGCTGACCGTGCCGCTCTTGACGTATTCATTCGACAGAACGAACTGCTCGACGTTCTGCCACAACATGGTGATCGAACGCATGTTCGCCTGCGGTTCGGATACCGGACCACTGCCGGTGAGCGCGTAGGAGCCATACAGTCCCTGCAGAATCGCGAACTGTGCATTGCCGGCTGACATGGCCTGGATATTGGCCGCGGAACCGGCTGAATTGACCGCCGTGAGACTGAAATTCTCGGTCGGCAGCAGCTTGACCTTCGACAAGGTGGCGATGGCCGTGCCCACCGGATGGTAGGTACCGCCCGTGGAGGCCGTATTCAGTACGTAGTCGTTGTCCTGTGCATGGACGGGTGTCAATGACAGGGTCAACGCCGCGGCAACACCTGCCACGGTAGTCGTCAGGAATCGTTTCATGATGTCTCCAAATAGGTGTTCGAGCACTGACTTGGCTCGTGTGCATAGTGTTGCGGAGAAGTCGCCCTGGCTGCAACCTCAATTAAACCGTTGTTTTTACTAATATTATGGAAATCCATCGGAACACTCCGACGTCATTCGCCCCATCAATGGGCGAAAATCTGCCGATGGTGCACTCAGTGTTGGCGTCCTTCAGGGCATTCATCTGAACCCGCAGGAGAGCGAACGTCCGCGGTGATCCCGCACCGAGCCGGAGTATTGTCAGCCAAGGCGAGCACGCAGCAAGTGGTAAAAGAATGCAGCTGCTGAACCATGAAAAGCACGCAGCAAGTGGTGAAAGAATGCAGCTGTCGAGCCATGAAAAGCACGCAGCAAGTGGTGAAAGAATGCATCTGCCGAGCCATGAAAAGCCCGCAGCAAGTGACGAAAGAATGCAGCTGCCGAACCATGCAAAGCCCGCAGAATGTGGTGCAGGAATGCCACTGCCCAGCCATGGAGAACTTGCTGCAAATGGTGAGAGAATACTGCCGCCGAGCCATGGCTCAATCGTGGATCGGTCTGACTATCCCCAGTCGCCGCATCTTGTCATTCAGCGTGCGACGGTTGATTTGCAGTTGATCGATGACCGCACCAACCTGGCCATCATGCATGCTCAGACTCTGCTCGATCAGCAGCTTTTCATAGGCCAGCACCCGATAACGAAAGGGTACGGTTTCATCGGCCAGGTCGAACGACAGTCGCTGATTGTTGATGACGCCTTCGTAGCGATCACGCAAGGTCAGTACCGTGGCCAGCATGTCCTGCGGTTCCACCGGCTTTTCGAGAAAGTCCACCGCTCCCAGGCGCATGGCGGCGACCACATCGGCCACACTGGCCAGACCCGAGAAGAACACGATGGGCACCAGCGGCCGCCGGATACGGGCATCTGCGGCAAACTCCAGGCCACTGCGTTCCGGCATGCACAGATCGGTGATGATGGCGTCGACCCGTTCGCTTTCCAGACGCAGCAATGCGGTGTCAGCGGAGTCTGCCAGCACAACCTGAATGCCCTGCAGCCGCAGAAAACGGGCGTTGGCTGCCAGCACATCATGATCGTCATCGACCAGCAGGAGGGTAAAACCGCCGTCTGACTCCATACCATCGTTGCTCATGAGATCATCCTATGCTGCGCTACTGTCCGTGCTCGGCACCGGTTGCTGGAGTGGCAGCCTCAGCGTGAAACAACTGCCTTCGGCGAGTGCCTGATACTGCAACTCGCCCCCGTGGTCCTCAGCGATCTGCCGGGCAATGGTCAGACCCAGCCCCAGACCATCGCTGTGCTGACGGGAGGTGGAAAAGGGTTCGAACAGAGACTCCTGCAAGGTCGGTTTGACACCACTGCCATTGTCACTGACCGACACCACGGCCCAGCCGTTTGCAGCACGAGAGTCCGATGGCGTCTGCGCACTGCCCGCCTGTATCTGCAAGACTACCTGAATTCTCGGGCTTTCCTGTTTGAGCACGGCGTCGAAGGCGTTGTACAGCAGATTTAGCAGGGTCTGTTGTATCAACACCTCGTCTCCCGATACCGGCACGGGCACCGTTCCCTGTTCGAACACGACATGAGCGGACAGCGTCGGACGTTCGCGAAGGATCGTCTGCCTGACCTCCTCCAGCAGCTTCTGCATGTCCACAGTCTCGAAATGGGCATTGCTGTTTCTGGCGATACTGCGCAGACTGCTGATCACACGACCTATGCGCTTGGTCGTGCGATCACTGTCCACCACGATCTGTTCGATCTCGCCACGATCGGCATCCGGGGTTTCCATCATGGTTCGCAAGGAGGCCAGGTTCAGCCGCAAACTGGCCAGCGGCTGGTTGATCTCGTGATTGATGGCCGCCGACATGCGACCGAGCATCGCGAAGTTGGCTTCCGAGATCAGGCGCTTCTGGGCCGCCTCGAGTTCCCGCGTACGATGCAATACCTGCTCTTCGAGCTCCTGAGAATTGCGCTTTTCCGCAGCCACCAGCTGTTGTTGCTGCTGAAACAGGCGCAGAAAGAGATAGGCGATCAGCAGGGCTGCGAGCAAGGCGGCAAACAACTGCAGTGCCCGCTTCTGCACACTGCGCTGGGGTATCAGGCTGATCAGCTGCCAGGGCTCGGTCGACAGGGAACTGGCATAACTCAGGTAGACCGTAGACTGTCCGGCATGGCTCAGCAGCCGCTTGTCGGGCTCACCGTCGACCGGCTCCAGCAATGGCGCCTGCAGTTCGTAACGTCGTTCTCTGAGCAACTGCACGACCTGAGCGGCGCTGACCGGCTCGGTGGGCGAATACAGCAGGTCTTCTCGCGTCGAGAGAATGATGGTACCGAAGTCATCGCTGACAACCGACTCGTAAGGTAGCTGGGCCCAGCCATCCACGAGCACGCCCAGCGCAACCTTGGCCACCACGACCCCCACCAGGCCGCTGTTGTCAGTCACGGGTTCTGCAATGAAGTAACCGGGCACCCCCGTGGTCACACCGACCGCAAAGAAGGTAGCGCCCCGTCCGCTGATGGCATTTTGGAAATAGGGTCTGAAGGAGTAATCGATGCCCACGAAGCTGACCGGATCGGCCCAGTTGCTCGACGCAAGTGTCACGCCCTGTCGGTCCAGCAGAAAGGCAAAGTCGAGTCCACTGTCCTGCTGAGTGCGACTCAGCCGTCGGTTGGCCGCCAGCAATGAGGCATCATCGCCCGCCAGCAGCGCCTGACGAATCTCGACGTCGCTGGCCAGCAGCTTGGGTATGAAGGAGAACTGGTTGAGCTGTCGATCCAGCTCAACCAGTTGTACGCCCTGCAGTCTCTGCTGTGATTGACCGGCCTGGGAACGCGTATAGCTCAGGCAGGCCTGCCACAGCAGCGCCAGCCCGACAGCAAGCAGCAGCGTGCGTAACAACCGTCGCTGCATGGCGCGTGCGGCAGTGTCAGTCAGAGTCGACGGGATTCCCGCCGGCCACCGGTTCGGGTTCGAGTTCGCGAATGCGCGCCTCGAGCTCCTTGAGTTGCTGCCGTGTCTTGCGCAGTACTTCGGTCTGCACATCGAATTCCTCGCGCGTCACCATGTCCAGATTGCCCAGTGCACCCTGCACGGCCGATTTGGCATTGCGTTCGAAATCCTCCTTCATGTCAGACACGCCCGGGGGCAAGAGCTTGCCCAGAGACTTGGAAATATCGTCAAACACTCGTGCATCCAGCATGGTCGATTCCTCTATCGATTCGGTTGATGGGAGGCGGCGGCAACACGGCTGCCGGATCGCCTGATTACGGCACAGCTTACGGTATTGACAACGACTTGCCCTGCTCCGGGAGAGTTTTCATTGGCGCACCATTATAGTGCAACTTGCAATCTGCCATGCACCAAACAAGCGCATCGCCTTGGCTTGCACGTCTACAACGTATTCCCAAGTCATTGTTTCCAATGAATTATTCCATGTGGCACGCATGATGTAACGCCTTAACCATCATTGACCTAAACGAAGGAAAAATTCGATGAAGTTAGTAACGGCAATTATCAAACCTTTCAAGCTCGAGGAGGTACGTGAAGCCTTGTCGACCATCGGCGTACAGGGCATGACTGTCAGCGAGGTGAAAGGATTCGGTCGGCAGAAGGGTCACACCGAGTTGTATCGCGGCGCTGAATACGTGGTGGATTTCATCCCGAAAACCAAGATCGAAATCGGTATCGATGACGCGCAACTTGATGCCGTGATCGAAGCCATCACCGGTGCCGCCGGCTCAGGAAAGATCGGCGACGGCAAGATCTTCGTCACTGAACTGGAGCGCGCAGTGCGCATCCGCACCAACGAAAACGGCCCCACGGCCCTCTAGAGATCCCACGACGCAAAAAGAGAATCCGAGAGAGAAACACTGATAATGGAACAATTAGCTGAACTGAGCTACGCGCTCGATACCTTTTACTTTCTGATGGCAGGCGCCCTGGTCATGTGGATGGCCGCGGGCTTCGCCATGCTGGAAGCTGGACTGGTACGCGCCAAGAACACCGCAGAAATCCTGACCAAGAACGTTGCACTGTATGCACTGGCCTGCATCATGTTCATGTTCGTCGGTTACAACATCATGTACCCGGGCGGCGACTATGAAGGCGGCTTCATGCCGGTCATCAGTTTCCTGCTGGGCGCAGAGAATGATGCTGCGACCTTCGCTGCCGGTGGAGATGACGCCCCGTACTACTCCGCACGCTCCGACTTCTTCTTCCAGGTGGTATTCGTTGCTGCCGGCATGTCCATCGTTTCCGGAGCAGTTGCCGAGCGCATGAAACTGTGGGCATTCCTGCTGTTCGCTGCGGTATTCACCTCACTCATCTATCCCATCCAGGGCTTCTGGAAATGGGGCGGCGGCTGGTTGAATGCTGCAGGCTTCCAGGATTTCGCAGGCTCTGGTGTTGTCCACATGTGTGGTGCCAGTGCAGCGTTGGCCGGCGTGATTCTGCTGGGTGCTCGCAAGGGCAAGTACGGCGCCAACGGATCCGTCATCCCCATTCCAGGTGCCAACATGCCTCTGGCAACACTCGGAACATTCATCCTGTGGATGGGTTGGTTCGGCTTCAACGGTGGTTCACAGCTCGCAGTCGCGAACTTCGACGATGCCAATGCGGTTGCCGCCATCTTCGTCAACACCAACATGGCTGCTGCCGGTGGCGTGGTCGCCGCGCTGCTGACCGTTCGCCTGATCTGGGGCAAGGCTGATCTGACCATGGCGCTGAACGGTGCTCTGGCAGGCCTGGTTGCCATCACGGCTGAACCACTGGCTCCTTCCCCATTGCTGGCAACCTGCATCGGTGCTGTCGGTGGTGTACTGGTTGTCTTCTCCATCACGTCTCTGGATCGCCTGAAGATCGATGATCCTGTCGGTGCCATCTCGGTTCACGGTGTTGTCGGCGTCCTGGGCCTCATGGTTGTGCCCTTGAGCAACGGTGATGCGACCTTCGCCACCCAGGCACTGGGTGTCGGCGCAATCTTCGCCTGGACCTTCATCACCAGTCTGATTGTCTGGGGAATCATCAAGATGGTCTTCGGTATCCGTGTCACCGAAGAGGAAGAGTACGAAGGTGTCGATATCTCCGAATGTGGTATCGAGGCTTATCCGGAGTTCGCTTCACGCAACTAGAAATCGGACTGGTGGTACGGGCAACCCACGGTTGCCCGCCTCCACCACGACGTACGGACAAGGGCGTCAGTCTTTCAGGACTGACGCCCTTTTTTCATTCTGTTTGCAGTCACATTCCACACCCGGATCTATTTCCCTCGCCACCGGCGGAAAGGCTGGCAATGAACAAAGGGAATGTACAGGCGATTGCCGGCTTGCCTGAACAACGGAACCAGCAGCATGCCGGCCACGAAACCGCCAATATGCGCGCCAA
Source organism: uncultured Granulosicoccus sp. (assembly GCA_947495035.1). GTDB lineage: Bacteria > Pseudomonadota > Gammaproteobacteria > Granulosicoccales > Granulosicoccaceae > Granulosicoccus. Next base: position 3,613 of record CANLXI010000011.1, on the reverse strand, counting down.
AGGCCACACCGCCTTCCTGCCCCGATGACATGACCGAATTCAACAGCTGCATCAGGAACCAGACACCCAGAACATACAGGGCCGGAATCCGTACCGTCCAGACCAGGAAGAACACGGGTATCAGTACCAGCACGCGGGCTTGCGGATACAGGAGCAGGTAGGCACCCAACACGCCGGAGATTGCCCCACTGGCACCGATCATCGGCACCTGGGAAGCCGTATCCGGCAGGCTCTGCGACAACACGGCGACCACGCCACAGATCAGGTAGAACAACGCATAGCGAACGTGCCCCATGGCCGCTTCGATGTTGTTACCGAATACCCACAGATACAGCACATTCCCGATCAGATGCATCCAGCCTCCGTGCAGGAACATCGACGTGAACACCGTCGCATACGCTGACACCGATACCAGCTCGGGCGGCAGAATGGCATGACCGAACAGGACCGCCGGAATGACACCCAGGGTATGGACGATGATCTGCTCTGCCTGGGAATCGTGACTCAGCTGCCAGAGAAAGGTCAGTATGCAGGCAATCAGGATTGTCCAGGTAACATACGGAACCAGGGACGCGGGATTATCGTCATGTAACGGGAACATGTCTTCAATCCTTCATTCTGGCACCCGGCTTGCCGCCATGAACAGCATGACTCTAATCGCGCTGCTGGGCTGTCTGATCATCGCCGCCGAAATCCGTTATCGGCTAAGCCAGGTACGGCTGCGCCGACTCCTCAGAGCGCAGGAATACCGGCTGCCCTTCTGAGGACGACGCTTCGTCATAACGATAGCCCAGATCATTGAAAGCCAGAACATCGTCGATCCCACTGGCTCTTGTCTTGAGCAGGCTGCGGGCCATCGCCCCTCTGGCCTTCTTTGCAAAGAAACTGATGATCTTGTAGTTGCCATTCTTCTCGTCCCTGAATACCGGAGATATCAAGGGCGCGGCCAGCTTGTCCGGTTGCACCGACTTGAAGTATTCATTGGAGGCCAGATTGACGACGCAGCCCGGCTCCATGGTGGCCAACTCCTCGTTCAGATGCGAGGTCAGTCGCTCTCCCCAGAAATCGTACAGACTCTTGCCGCGACGCGTTTTCAGTGAGGTGCCCATCTCCAACCGGTAAGCCTGCATCAGATCCAGCGGTCGCATGACACCATACAGACCCGACAGGATGCGCAAGTGCTGCTGTGCAAATTCGAGATCCTTCTCATTCAGGGTATCGGCATCCAGACCGACATACACATCACCCCGGAAAGCCTGAATGCAGGGCCGCGCGTTGTCACTGTCGAATTCAGGCTGCCATTCGCCGAAGCGCCGGGCATTGAGTTCGGCCAGCGAATCACTGATGTGCATCAGCTCGCTCAGCCGTTTCTGCGAATAGCCACGCAACGTATTGACCAGTTTCACGGAGTCTTCCATGAAGGCTGGCATGGTAGGGGCGGCGACGCGCGAAGGCGACTCCATATCCAGCGTCTTGGCGGGCGATAAGAGAATCAGCATGTCGGTAGATCAGTCGAATTGGCAGTAGGTAACAAGGTCGGGAAATCAGGCGGGGCTCACTCGCGCTGGGAATGATTCTAGAGAATGACCAGCGCGCCCATCAGCCACTGCGCCGCAGCGCGCAGCCAGGTGAAGATGGGCAAGCCTGCATAGCTGAGCAGCAGCAAACCGAGAACCGCATAGGCACCGTAGCGCTGGTTCAGATCACGATAGAGTCTGGACGCTGCGCGTGGCAGGAAATAGGGCAGGATGTAATGTCCATCCAGTGGGCCCAGCGGAATCAGATTGAACAGCATCAGCAACAGATTGATGTACGTGAACAGATAGAAGAACGTCTGCCCCGACTGTGACTCCACGAACGCGAATCCGTTCGCAGCCGCAAACGTGAACAGATTGACCGCCAGAAAGGCCAGTATCAGATTGGCCAGAGGCCCGGCCGCCGCGACCACGAGACTGGCCCAGAAGGACGTGAAATTGCGTGGATCGGTCGGTACCGGACGTGCCCACCCGAAGCCGACGATCACGATCATCAGCAGGCCCATGGGATCGATGTGCGCTATCGGATTCAGTGTCAGTCGCCCCTGCCGCTGCGCCGTGTCATCACCATACAGCTTCGCCGACCAGGCATGACCGAACTCGTGACAGGAAAGCGAAACGATGATGGTGACCAGCAGCAGCACAAAGGTCAGCGTCTGCCCCTGCATCAGCAAGGAGAGCATCATGAGGGCAACTGCTCCGTGAAGATCCACCAGGCCCGTGAATACCGCTCTTCGATCCGGCCCACCCCTGAAAACCGCCCCCGCATTCCCGACCTCATCCGCCTGCTCCCCGTCACACAAGCGGGGCATGTTACACGCGCACACGCCCCGATACACACCCCACCACAATCAGACACCCATGAACCAGCCGACATACCCGCCAGAAACAGACACCCATAATCACATCCAGGGCGGCAGCATCTCTTCGCGTCACGACAAGAGCAGACACCCATGAACACTCGAAGTGACAGCAGCTTTCCTATCACCACAAGTCTCATGCAGCTCCATATCAGACACCCATGAATACCTCGCCGGAATTCTCACCAGACCAGACACCCATGAACGAGGAAGCACACGATCGACTTCACTTTCTGCGAAACCCTGCAGACTTGGATTCTGGCGAACCGAGTGCATTCGGCGCTAAACTCACTCCATGAAAAAAATGCTCGAATCGAGCCTTCACGAAGGACGTGAAGGACCCGAAATCAATCCGAATGACCGCGATCAACGCAGACTCTGCAAGGCAAGCCGTATGGCCGGATGGTGCCTGGCTACGAGTCTGTCGCTGACACTACTGCCAGCGTTTGCACAAAATGTCGGTCAGACCACAGTATCGGGAGATTCGCAGGGCACCCCATCGGCCGGCGAGACCTCCTTTGACGCCTCGGATACAAACTTCAAACCGGTCGGCAGCGCCCTGGATGGCTTGGCGGAATCCGCCAGAGCCGAGTTGGAAAGGCTTTGCCTGCCGATTCAGTATCGGTCTGGTGCAACGGCTTATCGGGAATGCGTCAGCGAGCAACTGGCGCTGCTGTCGGATGCTGACTCCGACAGCCCGACTGTCAGCTCGACTGAACTGTCATTCGATGAGCAGTACGCCGTTCAACAGGCCTGTCAGAGTTCTGGTGGACTGGAGACCGACTCTTATCGCACTTGCACGGAACAGCAACTCGCCAGCCTCGCGGGAGTCCCTGCAACGCCACTCGACAATCTGACTGAAGATGAAAAATACGCCGTTCAACAGGATTGCTTCAATGCGCAGACCCTCGAAGGCGTGAAGGCCTATCGACAGTGTCTCAACAACGCTGTCGCGCAGTTGCTAGCTCTGCCACTGCCTGACCTTACCTCGTTGAGCTTGATCGCGCGCAACGAATTGCAGCTGGAGTGCTCGTCTCGCAACGCTGGCGCCATTGCCTACAGGAACTGCCTGGTCGATGCCACCGGCTCCATCGGCAATGCTGTCGACTCCACGAGCCTTGATGAGGCGTCGGAAGCTGCCGAAGCTGCCGAAGCTGCCGAAGCTGCCGAAGCTGCCGAAGCTGCCGAAGCTGCCGAAGCTGCCGAAGCTGCCGAAGC
>CANLXI010000010.1 GCA_947495035.1 uncultured Granulosicoccus sp. | reverse complement strand
GTCACGGAGTCACGGAGTCACGGAGTCACGGAGTCACGGAGTCACGGAGTCACGGAGTCACGGAGTCACGGAGTCACGGAGTCACCGGGGCAAAGGGGAGAAAGGGGAGAAAGGGGAGACTGTCCGAGCACCAGAAAGGAGAGGCCTTATTCGAGAAAGACACCGTTTACATATACGCGTTGAATTCAACGGACTTATTCACGCTGATGTCACTTCAGAGCGTTGTAATCGAGAGTTGATCGATTCCAGACACCCGTAAAAGGAACCCGTTTCAATGTCCCACTGTTACAGAAAGCCGCTGACTTTCATGATCAGCAGCCTGTTGCTCGGTCTCACGAATACCCATGCCGCTGCTGATGATTTCGGACGAGTGGCCAGTTTCCCGGTCGCTGCCAACCTGCCGGTGGATGCTGCTGCGGATCAGGAAACCTCCGCCGAAATCATCAGTGCGTCCGACGATGGCCTGACGCTTGTCTATACCGACAGCCCGCTGGGTGGTATCGGTTTCATCGATGTATCCGATGCGACTTCGCCTGAACCCGGTGGTTTCCTGCCCTTGCAGGGTGAGCCGACATCGGTTGTCATGGCAGGTCGTCATGCGCTGGTTGGCGTGAACACCTCAGTCAGCTATGTGGAGCCGTCCGGCAAACTGGTCATGATTGACGTGGCGTCCAGAGCCATCGTCAGTGAGTGTGATCTGGGCGGGCAGCCTGATTCGGTTGCCTTGTCGCATGACGGCTCTCTGCTGGCTGTTGCCATCGAGAACGAGCGTGACGAGGACCTGAACGAAGGTGCATTGCCTCAGTTGCCTGCCGGATACGTCAGTATCTTACCCTTGCTCGAGAATGCCATCGATTGCAGTGCGTCGCGACAGGTGACACTGACCGGGCTGGAGATGGAAGGGGCCGATGATCCGGAACCCGAGTTCGTCGATTTCAATGAGCAGAGCGAGCTGGTTGTCACGCTGCAGGAAAACAATCATCTGGTCGTGATCGACGCATCGAGTGGCAGCATCCTGAGCGACTTCTCCGCAGGTCATGTAGACCTGAACGGTGTTGATGTCGAGGAGGAGTTTGCCTTCGACTTCACCGGGCAGCAGGTAGAGAGGGCCAGAGAGCCGGATGCGGTGAAATGGCTGGATAGCGAGCGCTTTGTCACAGCCAATGAAGGGGACTACAAGGGTGGATCCCGCGGGTTCACGATTTTCGACAAACATGGCGCAGTGCTGTACGACAGTGGCCTGGATCTGGAGTACCGTGCCATCCAGGCCGGACATTACCCGGAGAAGCGTAGCGCCAACAAGGGGATCGAACCCGAAGGCCTGGAAGTGGCCACCTTCGATGGAGAGCGCTATCTGTTCGTGCTGGCCGAACGTGCCGGCCTTGTAGGTGTCTACCGCGACACTGGAGCGGCGCCGGAGTTTGTCCAGCTCCTGCCTACCGGAATTGCGCCGGAGGGGGCTGTCGCCATTCCATCACGGGGTCTGCTGGTGGTGGCCAACGAGGCTGATCTGATCGCCGATGGCGGGCCACGTTCTCATGTGATGCTGTACGAACGCAATGAGACCGCAGCAAGCTATCCGACACTGGTGTCTTCCTTGAAGGATGGCAAGCCGATGGGATGGGGAGCGTTGTCAGGTCTGGCCGCCGATCCGGTCATGCCCGGTATCCTGTATGCAGTCACGGACAGCTTCTATGCCATGCAACCGCAGTTGCTGACCATTGACGCGACGTCACAACCCGCACGAATCACGGATGCGACGACCATCACGCGTGGTGGTCGTGCGGCCCAGCTGCTGGATCTGGAAGGAGTGAGCAGCGATGGCGAGGGTGGGTTCTGGCTGGCGTCCGAAGGTCGCAGTGATCGCCTGATTCCGCATGCGCTCTACCACATCAATGCCGATGGGGAAATTCAGCAGCAGATACCGTTTCCTGCGGAGTTGCTGGCCAGCGAAAAGCGTTTTGCCAGCGAAGGCATCACACTGATTGACCGAACCTTGTGGGTCGCCATTCAGCGGAGTTGGTCGGATGACCCCGATGGTACGGTCAAATTGCTGGCCTATGACCTGGATGAGGAGAGCTGGGGCGCGGTACGCTACCCTCTGGACAGCACGGACCGTGGTTGGGTAGGGCTTTCGGAGATCACGTTTCACAAGGACCGTGTCTTTATCGTGGAGCGAGACAACCAGATAGCTGACAATGCGAGAATCAAGCGCCTGTACCAGGTTGCCCTCAGTGATCTGCAACCGGCTCAGCTGGGCGATGATCTGCCACTGGTGGAAAAGACACTGGCCCATGACTTTCTGCCGGATCTGCAGGCAAGCGGTGGCTACGTACTCGACAAGGTCGAAGGTTTCGCCATAGACGTTGCCGGGCAGGCCTTTGCCGTGACGGATAACGATGGTGTCGACGACAGCAGTGGAGAGTCGCAATTCTTCGCTGTGGACCTGTCGAGTCAGCTGTCCAGCGTCGAATGATGGATTTCCTCCGACTCTTCCTGGTTGCCATTGGTGCCTCGAAGAGTCGGGGATGAGGTCATCTGGTGGTGCCGAGTAGAGGGTGCCGGGTAAAGGGTGCCGTAGTGGTGCCGTAGTGGTGCCGTAGTGGTGCCGTTGTGGTGGGATCTGAGATACCGGTCGGGTTTCTCCAAGTCACTCACAGCCTGTTCCTTGGGGTCACAGGAATCATATGACAGGTCATCGAATGTTGTTGCGATGCAACAATTATTTGCTGTGTTTGTCAATAAGACAGAAAGGTAGTTGTTTTAATTCGGAATGCACTGAAAAGAGGCGAAAAAAATACACTCAGCCCTGATATGACGCGCTCTCCAGCGTAACGGTAAGTTTGCTTATGACGCAGCGCAACAGAAGTAATGCCCGAAGTTTGCTGTTGCATTGATGCTCTTTGACGACATAATAAGCACCAGAAGCGGTTATTGATGAATCACGTAACCCCTATACCGCATCCCACCGACAAGCATGTGCTTGTCGGTAACTACGTTTGGAGAGTAAGCAAGCATGAGTATTTTCAACAAGATCAAGAACGCATTTGTCATGGCCTCGGAGCACAACGGCAAGGTAAGGGCTCGCCAGGAATTGCTGCGAATGAGTGATCGACAACTGGCCGATTTCGGTTTTTCCCGCGAATTGCTGCTCGACGGTGTCTCTGCATGGCCATGGCGTGCAGAAAGCGATGAGCAGGTAGCTGTCCAGTCATCTGTCAATGGTAGCGCTGTCAGGCCGTCGCATGCCCGTCAGGAGATCAAGCAGGCGATCAACGAACTGAGTTCCTACTCTGATCGAGAACTGGCTGAGCTCGGCGTGACTCGTCACAGTATCGAAGAAGCGGTTCGTTACGGTCGTCCTGCCGTGGAAGGCGTGTTCGATTCCAGCAAGCACGCAGCGTGATTTGTGGTATTGCATGAGGCGACCTGGGTGTCGCCTCATGCCTGTGCAGTTCCAGGGATGGATTCACGGTGCCAGTCCCGGCCCGTCATTCAGGGTAAGCAGCAAAGCGACAGTCTGTTCCGGCGCTTGTTGCGCTTTACCGTAAGGCTCGAAGCAGTTCCTGTTTCCAGCGGGCGTTGTCGATAGCGAAGCAGACCGTTGCGTTGGCCGCCTTGCCCATGACCTTGTTGACATCGACCACGCTCATGCCTCTCGTCATTTCGCCATGAGTTTCGATATCCACATAAAGGCTTTCAGCCTTCGTGACGATTTCCGGATACAGAGCCACCGCCATGGCAACCGGATCGGCCAGTGCCAGGCCTGTCTGGCCTTGCAGTGAGCGAACAGCTTGTAGTGCGGTGCGATTGCTGTCGATGGCCAACCGGGCTCGGTCGTTATCGAGCGCAAGTATGTCCTGTATCTCCTGATCATCGAGTGTGGCATCACCACAGCTCAATTCCCAGCCCACAAGCGTCAGGTTCATGCCTGAGTGCATCACGCGACGTGCCGCCTCCGGGTCGCACCAGAAGTTGTATTCTGCTGCCGGGGTGACATTTCCCAGCGTGGCAGCAGCGCCACCCATGACATAGCAGTGCCTGACCCATTGTGCCAGTTGCGGATTGATGGCCAGCGCTGTTGCAATATTCGTGAGTGGGCCGAGCGTGACGAGATCGATTTCTCCGGGCGCAGCGCCGAATCGCTCCAGCAGGGCAGTCACGGCATGTCCTTGCAGTGGCTGGGCATGGGGCGCGGGGTAGTTCTGGTCACTCATGCCGTCCTGTCCGTGAAACCATTCGGCAGTGCTTGGTTCTCGCTGCAGGGGGCGATCACAACCTTCGTGAACAGGCACGTCTGCCTGGCATAACTGCAAGGTGTAGCGTGCATTGCGGCTACCCTGAGCCAACGTGACATTGCCTGCCACGATGGTCAGGGCCTCTACCTGAACATCATCTGCGGCGACTGCCATCATGATCGCTACTGCATCGTCCGATGCTGTATCCGTGTCGATGATCAGTCGCCGCATGTCACTCCAGTCTTTACTCTATTCCGGGGCGCTCAAGATACCACGACGTCGCAGTTCGGCGATGACTCGCTCGGCCGCCTGCTCGGCACTCAGGGTCGAGGTGTCGATCATGATCTCCGGATTCTCGGGTGCTTCATACGGTGAATCGATGCCGGTGAAGTTGCTCAGTTCACCACGACGCGCCTTCTTGTAGAGTCCTTTCGGGTCACGGTCCTCGGCGATTTTCAGCGGAGTATCGACATGAACCTCGATGAATTCGTCTTCCTTGACCAGCGAGCGAGCCAGGGCGCGCTCCGACCTGAACGGTGAGATGAAGGCAGTCAGGACAATCAGGCCCGAATCCACCATCAGTCCGGCCACTTCACCGATACGGCGAATGTTCTCGACCCGGTCTGCATCGGTAAAGCCCAGGTCGCGATTGAGACCATGGCGCACATTGTCACCGTCCAGCAGATAAGTGTGATGTCCCTTGGCCGTGAGTTGCTTTTCGACCAGGTTGGCGACAGTGGATTTGCCGGCGCCGGACAGGCCGGTGAACCAGACGACCGCCGGTTTCTGACCCTTCAGGCTGGCCCGCACGTTCTTGTCGACATCGGTTGCCTGCAGGTGGATGTTGTCGGCACGACGCAGCGAGAAATGCAGCATGCCGGCGCCCACAGTTGTATTGTTCATCCGGTCTATCAGGATGAAGCTGCCCATTTCCCGGTTGGTCTTGTAGGCATCGAAGGCCATGGGCTGGTCAGTGCTGATGTTGCAGACACCTATGGCGTTGAGCTGCAACTGTGTTGCCGCACTTTCTTCCAGTGTATTGACGTTGACCTGATGCTTGATGGTCGTGATCGTCGCATTGACAGTCTTGGTGCCCATCTTCAGCAGGTAGGGGCGACCAGGCAACAGAGGTTCGTCATGCATCCACACGATGGTGGTTTCGAACTGGTCGGCAATACTGGCTGGCTCATCGCCGGCCGAGATGACATCACCGCGTGAAGCATCCACTTCATCGGTCAGCGTCAAGGTGACCGACTGCCCTGAAACCGCCTCTTCCAGATCGCCGTCCATCGAGACGATGCGTGCGATCTGGCTCATGCGGCCTGAAGGCTGGATGCGAATCGGGTCTCCTGGCGCTACGCGCCCACCGACGATGGTGCCGGCGTAGCCGCGAAAATCCAGTGATGGACGGTTGACCCATTGCACCGGCATGCGGAAGGCACCTTGCTGACGGCGCTCGTTGTCGATCTTCACGGTTTCGAGCCATGACAGCAGAGTGGTGCCGTGATACCAGGGCATGTTGTTGCTGGGTTCGGTGATGTTGTCACCGGCCAGCGCCGACATGGGAATGGCCGTGATGTTCTCGATATCCAGTGCCTTGGCGAACTCGGCATACTCTTCGGTGATCGAGTCGAAAACCGATTCGTCGTAGTCCATCAGATCCATCTTGTTGACTGCCAGCACCACATTGCGGATGCCCAGCAACGACACCAGGTAGCTGTGGCGACGGGTCTGGGTCAACAGTCCGGCGCGCGCGTCGCACAGAATCACAGCCACATCAGCGGTGGAAGCGCCGGTCACCATGTTGCGCGTGTATTGCTCGTGTCCCGGTGTATCGGCCACGATGAACTTGCGGCTGTCTGTCGAAAAGAAGCGGTAGGCCACATCGATGGTAATGCCCTGCTCACGTTCGGCAGCCAGGCCATCAACCAGCAGGGCAAAGTCGATGTTCTTGCCCTGGGTACCCCATTTCTTCGAGTCGCTGGTCACCGTGTCGAGCTGATCTTCGAACAGGGTCTTGGATTCATACAGCAGGCGGCCGATCAGTGTGCTCTTGCCGTCGTCCACGCTGCCGCAGGTGATGAAGCGCAGCAGGCTCTTGTGTTCGTGTCGGTCGAGGTAGGCACTGATGTCATTGGCGATCAGCGCATCGGATTCAGCTTGCATCAGAAGTAACCCTCTTGCTTTTTCTTTTCCATGGAGGCGGCTGAATCGTGATCGATCATGCGGCCCTGACGTTCGGAGGTGCGCGTGAGCAGCATCTCCTGAATGATTTCCTCGAGCGTGGTGGCGGTCGATTCAACGGCGCCGGTCAGTGGGTAGCAGCCCAGAGTACGAAATCGTACATTGCGCATTTCGGGTACTTCGCCCGGCTGCATGGGCATGCGATCGTCATCGACCATGATCAAGGTGCCATCGCGTTTCACGACCGGACGTTCGGCCGCCAGATACAGTGGCACGATGGGAATGTTCTCGCGGTGGATGTACTGCCAGATGTCGAGTTCGGTCCAGTTGGAAATCGGGAACACACGAATTGATTCGTCAGGCTTCTTGCGCGCGTTGTACAGGCTCCACAGTTCAGGGCGCTGGTTCTTGGCATCCCAGCGGTGCTGCGCGCTGCGGAACGAGAACACACGTTCCTTGGCGCGGGACTTCTCCTCGTCGCGTCGCGCACCGCCGAAGGCGATATCGAAGCGGTGCTCATCCAGCGCCTGCTTCAGACCCTGTGTCTTCATGATGTCCGTGTGCAGTGCCGAGCCGTGCGTAAACGGGTTGACTTTCTGTGCCAGACCTTCCGGATTGATGTGAGTCAGCAGCTCCATCCCGTATTCCTTGACAATGGAGTCCCGGAACTCGTACATCGCCTTGAACTTCCAGCCGGTATCCACATGCAGCAGCGGGAATGGCGGCACGGCCGGGAAAAAGGCCTTGCGGGCCAGATGCAGCATGACGGCGCTGTCCTTGCCGATCGAGTAGAGCATGACCGGATTGTCGGCCTCGGCAACCACTTCGCGCATGATGTGGATGCTTTCGGCCTCCAGTCTCTGCAAGTGGGTGAGGGTGCGGGTCGAACTCGCCTTGCCACCGGACGGGGCAGGCGATGCAGCTGCTTGCTGGTCGCTGGGTGTTGTCATGGTTTGGTTCACCTGTAGAGTCAGGGGGAGAGGTCTGATTGAATGCGCCTGGGGTCGGGGCGGCGAGTGTTCGGCGCTTCCGCTTGAGTGGCTATTGCCCGATGTGCTGGTCACCGGTGTCTTGACTGAGGGTTTGCTGCCGAGCGAGACACCGCCGGCATTCACGGGTCGGTCACTGGGGGCCGTCACGATCAGAACCTCCGTGTTGCTTGTCTGCAGCCAGGGCGCCAGCAGACTGTCACGACGCAGGTGTTCGCCTGGCAATACCAGAGCGATGCCGTCCGGGTGTTCCTGGTTCAGTGCGGCACACAGGGACTGCAGGAAGTGCAGGTAATGGGGCGCTCGCGGTGTTCCGTCTGTCAGGCACCAGTAGGCGTGGCCGCGCAGGTCGTGGGCAAACAGTTGGCAGCGCGCCTCGTCCAGATTGCGGCTGCCTATCCAGAAAACGGGCGTGCCGCGACGACGAGCCCGCCGGCAGAAACGTTCATGGGCCGGGCGCCAGTCGGTGTTCTGCTTGTCCTGCATCAGTCGCCGATAGCGGCTGGCAGGCTGCAGGGACCACTTGTTGAGCCAGCTCAGGACGGTCGAACGGCTTACCTTGAGTGATCGGGATTCCAGCCACTGCGCAACGCGTTCGCTGCTCCAGGGTGCTATGGGGTGATGGCCGGTTTCCGGTCTCGAAGTTGCAGCATCGAGCAACTGCTGCTGCAATCTTGACAGTTCGGCCACGGCGCTGTCGGCTCGGGGCCGCCCGCGTGGTCCGACGTCCACTGCGTCCCAGCCGCCCTGATGATAGGCCTTGACGGCGGCAATGATGGTCGGAACGCTGAGGCCGACGGAATCACGCGTCTCGGCCAGAGTGCTGCCGGCAAGACGCAACGTCACGGCCTGACGCCGGAGGGCATTCAGAGTCGTAACGGATTGGCGGCTTGATTCCCGGGATGGCACGTTGTTCTAGCTATAAAAGTTTATGTTTCAAGTTATCGGCAAGTTTGCACCCTTCATGCCGTTAATTGTGTTTTTTAAAACTTTTATGGTTGCGCGAGTGTTACCCCTGAATGCCGGATATTGCCGATATTTCACGTGAGGCAGGCGACTGTTCCGTCAACAGTCCATATACGGAGCCAACGGCAGGTGGCCCAGGAGCGTATACTTGCTTCTTTTGGCGTTTTCCGTACATTTCATGACTCGAAAGGTATTCATCAAGACACACGGCTGTCAGATGAACGAATACGACTCGGCGAAGATGCTCGATGTGCTGGCTCAGGATGGGCCTGTCGAGGCCACTTCAGATCCTGCCGAAGCCGACATTCTGTTGCTCAACACTTGTTCCATTCGCGAAAAGGCGCAGGAGAAGGTCTTTTCCGAGCTCGGTCGCTGGCGCCCCCTGAAAGAGGCTCGTGACGGTGTGGTCATTGGTGTCGGTGGCTGTGTTGCCAGTCAGGAAGGGGATGCCATCAATCAACGTGCTCCCTATGTCGATGTGGTCTTCGGTCCACAGACACTGCATCGTTTGCCCGAACTGCTGGAAAAGAGCCGTAACGACAGACACTCCGTGGTGGATATCAGTTTCCCGGAAATCGAGAAATTCGATCGTCTGCCAGAGCCGCGCGCCGATGGACCGACTGCGTTCGTCTCCATCATCGAGGGTTGCAGCAAGTATTGCAGCTTCTGCGTGGTGCCTTATACACGCGGTGAGGAAATCAGTCGACCACTGGATGATGTCATCGATGAGGTGATGTCGCTGGCCGAGCAGGGTGTTCGCGAGATCCACCTGCTGGGTCAGAACGTCAACGCGTATCGGGGGCCGATGCATGAAGGTGGTACTGCCGATCTGGCCCTGCTGATTCGTTACGTTGCCGCTGTCGAAGGTGTGGAGCGCATTCGTTTCACGACTTCCCATCCGGTCGAGTTCAGTGACTCCCTGATCGAGGCCTATGCCACGGTGCCCGAACTGGTCAGTTTTCTGCATCTGCCGGTGCAGAGCGGTTCCGATCGCATCCTGGCCGCCATGAAGCGCGGTCACACGGCCATCGAATACAAGTCCAGAATTCGCAAGTTGATGCAGGCGCGTCCCGATCTGACCCTGTCATCGGACTTCATCGTCGGCTTCCCGGGAGAGACCGACAAGGACTTCGAGGACACCATGAAGCTGATCGAGACCATCGGCTTCGATCATTCCTACAGCTTCATCTACAGTGCCAGGCCCGGTACGCCGGCTGCTTCGCTGCAGGATGACACGCCCATGGCGGTGAAAAAGGAGCGTCTGGCACGTCTGCAGGCGCAGATCACCCGCCAGGCAGCAGCCATCAGCCAGAGCATGGTTGGTAGCGTTCAGCGTGTTCTGGTGGATCGTCCGGCCAGGAAGGATCCGCGCGAGATCAGTGGTCGCACCGAAAACAATCGGGTGGTGAACTTTGCCGGTGATGCGGGTCTGATCGGCAAGTTCGTGGATGTGCGCATTACCGAGGCGCTGCCCAATTCGCTGCGTGGTGAGTTTGTGGACGTGGCCGAGCCTGCGATTGCTGCATGTCAAAATTAGAGTTTCGCGTCGAACCGCCCGACAACGAGCGACTTGCGCGTTTGTGCGGGCAGTTCGATGAACACTTGAAACAGATCGAGAACAGACTCAATGTCTCGATCAGTAATCGCGGTGACCAGTTTTCGGTCGAAGGCGATCCAACTTCTGCTGACAGCGCCAGAGCGCTTATCGATCACCTCTACGACATGACTGAAAACGAATCGCTGGCGCCCGAAGAGGTGCATCTGTCCCTGCAGGAGTCCGGTCTGGCTTCCATGAAGGAGGCATCGGCGGCCCCGCGCAACAACACCATCATCAAGACGCGTCGCTCAACCATCCAGTGCCGCGGACCCCGGCAGATCGACTATGTGCAGAGCATCAAGGAGCGCGACCTGACCTTCGGTATCGGGCCTGCGGGAACCGGCAAGACGTTTCTGGCGGTCGCTTGTGCCGTGGAGGCGCTGGAGTCCGATCAGGTACAACGCCTGGTGCTGGTGCGACCGGCGGTGGAAGCGGGTGAAAGGCTGGGTTTTCTGCCGGGTGACATGATGCAGAAGGTCGACCCTTACTTGCGTCCGATCTACGATGCTTTGTACGAATTCATGGGAATCGAGCGGGTCGGCAAGCTGGTGGAACGCAACGTCATCGAGATTGCACCGCTGGCCTATATGCGTGGCCGCACGCTGAATCACTCCTGCATCATCATGGATGAGGCTCAGAACACGACGGTCGAGCAGATGAAGATGTTCCTGACTCGCATCGGCTTCGGCTCGAAGGCCATCGTGACCGGCGACATATCACAGGTGGATCTGCCGAAGCACCAATTGTCGGGTCTCAAGCATGTACAGCAAGTGCTCAAGGGCGTCGATGGTCTGGGATTTTGCGAATTCAACGCCTCGGACGTGGTGAGACACCCGCTGGTGCAGCGTATCGTGGCCGCCTACGAAGCCGTGGAGAAGGATGACGATGCCTGATTCCCAGTCAGACGCCGAGCCTCCGTCGACCCATGCACTGACCTTCACCACGATGGACGGTGAGGACGGCCTGCCGGGGTCCGAGACTCGGTTGCAGGTGCTGTTCGAACCCGGTGATGAGTCAGTGCCTGAAGGCCTGACGGAGACGTTCATGCAGGAATGCTGTCGGACTGCATTTGGTGAACAGTCCCTGCTGTCCCTGAAGGATGTTGCCGTTCTGGAGTTGTCGGTGCAGTTGCTGGATACGCAGGCCATGCGCGAGCTCAACCGGCAATACCGTCACAAGGATCGTCCGACCAACGTTCTGAGCTTTGCATCAGAACTGCCACTCATGCTGGATGAGCCCGATCCTGGTCCGCAAATGCCTGCTGGCGGCTTGCTGGTGCTGGGCGATTTGGTGCTGTGCGCTGCCGTGATCGCGGAAGAAGCACGGGAACAGGACAAACCTCTGTTGCATCACTGGGCGCACATGCTGGTCCATGGTTGCCTGCACCTGTGCGGTCATGACCATGAGGTGGAGGCGGAGGCGCAGTTGATGGAGGCCGCGGAAATTCGGATACTATCGGAACTCGGCATTCCGGACCCCTACGCAGTTGAAAACGCAGTGAACGGACAATGAGTGACGATACCCAGGATGGTAATTCAGGACGATCCCTGATGGATCGGCTGGTGCATGCCATCGGCGGCGAGCCGCGCGATCGCGATGAATTGCTGGAGCTGTTGCGCAATGCTCAGGCACGTGAAATTTTCGATGCCGATACCCTGCAGATGGTCGAAGGGGTATTTCAGGTAGTCGAGATGCGCGTGCGGGACATCATGATTCCGCGCGGCCAGATGGAAGTGGTGGAATACGATGCCACGCTGGAGGAGATCCATGCGGTGGTCATCGAGTCGGGACACTCACGCTTTCCGGTCATCAACGAGGACAAGGACAACGTGGTCGGGGTATTGCTGGCCAAGGATCTGCTGCGATTCTCCGGTGTGGACTCCAGCCAGCGGTTTCGTATCGACGACATCATGCGCACACCCACCTTCACGCCTGAAACCAAGCGCCTGAACGTACTGTTGAAGGAATTTCGCACGGCTCGCAATCACATGGCCATCGTGCTGGATGAATACGGTGGTGTGGGCGGACTGGTCACCATCGAGGATGTGCTGGAGGAGATCGTTGGCGAGATCGACGATGAGCATGACACCGAAGAGGATATGGATATTCGCGATCACGGCGACGGACGCTTCTCGGTACGTGCCTTGACGCCAATCGACGAGTTCAATGAGACACTGGGCACCAGTTTTGGTGACGAGGATTTCGACACCATCGGTGGCCTGCTGATGCAGCACATCGGGCATGTCCCCAAGGTTGGTGAAACCGCCGTCATCGAGGGATGCAAGTTCCGGGTACTCTCGGCAGACTCACGACGTCTGGAACTGCTGCAGGTCACGCCGCCAGTAACGGAAGAATGAACAAGCACTGATCATGTCCGCACTTCCTCGCTGGATCGCCGCCACGCTGGCAGTCTGCAGTGGCTTGCTGTTGCCGCTGGCATTCGCTCCGACACACTGGTGGCCTGTTGCCATCGTGACGCTGGCCCTGTTGTATGCGCTGTTGCAAGGGGTGAGTACACGCCAGGCTCTGTGGCTGGGCTGGTTGTTCGGACTGGGCTATTTCGGGATTGGTGTCCACTGGGTCTATTTCAGTCTGCATCTGTTCGGTGCTGCCATCGCGCCTATGGCCGCCGCCCTGACGCTGGCCTTCGTTCTGGTGATGACCGTGTTCCCGGCGTTGTGCTGCTGGTTGTGGGCGCGTTGGCGCCTGCCGGATTCCCCTGTCACCAATGCCGTGCTGTTCGCGGCAATGTGGGCCCTGTCAGAACTGCTGCGCGGCAAGGTCCTGGATGGATTTCCATGGATTCTGGTGGGTTACAGTCAGACCTCGGGTCCGATGGGCAGTCTGGCTCCCGTCATGGGGGTCTATGGCATCGGTTTTCTGGTGGTGTTGCTGGCTACCATGCTGGTGGTGCTGGCACTGGGTAGCTGGCGACAGCGCGCCGCATCTGCCGTCACCATGATTGCCGTTGCGCTGACTGCGACACTGTCTGCGGGTCTGAGCTTTTCCTCGCCGGTGGGCGAACCGCTGGCAGTGCGGATGGTTCAGGCCAATATTCCGCAGGAAATGAAGTTCTCTCCGGAGCGCCTTCGAACGGCCATCAGCCAGTACACCGGTATGACCAAACAGCCAGGGTGGCAGGACATCGATCTGGTGGTGTGGCCGGAAACCGCCATTCCAACATATTTCGACCGGGTCGACGCCGGCATGCGACCTTTCATCCAGTCCCTGGACGCCCGTGGCATCGATGTGCTCAGCGGAGGCTTTCAGCGCGACGGCGACAAGGTCTACAACGCTGTACGGCAGCTCGGCGGTGACAGAGCGCTTTACGAGAAGCGTCATCTGGTACCGTTCGGCGAGTACATGCCCTTGCGTTTCGTGCTGGATTTTGCCGCCAGGTTCATTGATATTCCCATGTCGGATCTGTCGGCAGGTAGTGGTCCGCATGAGCCGCTGTACCTGCAGGGCACGGCCGTGGGTGTGTCGATCTGTTACGAGGATGTCTATGGCGAAGAAATGCGCGCCTTGCTGCCCGCCTCGCAGATACTGGTCAATGTGTCCAACGATGCCTGGTTCGGCGATTCGGCAGCGCCGCACCAGCATGAGCAGAAGGCGCGCATGCGTGCCCGGGAATTTGCCAGGCCGCTGGTTCGTGTGACCAATACCGGGGTATCTTCGGCGATTGATCATCAGGGGAATATCCAGGGCCGGATCCAGCACGATGTGCAGGGTATTCTGGATGTACAGGTGCAGCCTCGAAGTGGTTTGACCCCCTACGCGCGTACTGGCAACTGGCCGGTCTTCGTCATCTGTCTGCTGCTGTGTCTGGGGGTATGGCAGGCTCGGCGAGCGGCGCATCGACAGAACCGCTGATCGTTGCCATTGATGCTCAGGGCACGACAACCTCGGTGTCCCAGGTACGCCGAGTCTCGGGCAGGGTGCCTGCGAATCCGATTCGATCGCGTGGCGGATGGCCAAAACCGGCCAGTCTGGTGAGAAAGCGTCTGCCCCGATGCAGTACAATTGCGATCACTCACGATTCGCCGTGTTGTTGATGACACGGGGATGGCGGCGTGTTGCAGAGCTGTCCGGAAACCCGGCCGACGTTTGCAGCCAATGCCCCATACTTTTCAAGCCGAGGTAAGCCAGACACTCATGAGCAAGCAAACACCCTTATATCAGGCACATCTGGACAATCTGGCCAAGATGGTCGACTTTGCCGGGTATTCTCTGCCGATCCATTATGGCTCGCAGATTGTCGAGCACAAGGCTGTGCGTGAGTCGGCTGGCATGTTCGATGTGTCTCACATGACCATCATCGATCTGCAGGGTGAGGTGATTCCCTGGCTGCGAACTCTGCTCACCAACGATGTTGCCAAGCTGTCGGACGGGCGCGCACTCTACACCTGCATGTGCAACGAGAAGGGCGGTGTCATCGATGACCTGATCGTCTATCGGCTCACCGAGAACCGCTTCCGTCTCATCGTCAATGCGGCTACTCGGGAAAAGGATCTTGCCTGGATGGAAGGACACAAGCCTGCCGATGTGGAACTGGTCGAAGTGCAGGATACGGCGCTCATCGCGGTACAGGGTCCGGATGCAGTGTGCAAGGCAAACGCTGCCTTTGCCGAACTGGGGCAGTCTGTCGATCTGATCTCCATGGATCGGCACAGCGCGCTTGTGCCGGGCGACTGGTTTGTCGGTCGTACCGGTTACACCGGTGAAGACGGTGTCGAGATTGCCCTGCCGGCGGACAAGGCGACGGAATTGTGGAAGGCCCTGCTGGCTCAGGAAGTTCAGCCTGCGGGACTGGGCGCACGCGATACCCTGCGACTGGAAGCCGGCCTGTGCCTGTATGGCCAGGATCTCGATGAAGACCATACCCCGGCCGAGTCCGGTGTCGGATTCACCATCGACATCAAGGATGACGACCGTGAGTTCATCGGCCGCGAAGTGCTGGAAGATCATCGCCTGTTCGGCGGCCGTTTCGTGCAGATCGGCATCATCCTGGATGGGCGTGGAGTATTGCGCCACGGGCAGGTGGTCGAACGTGTCGGTCGCCCCATCGGCTCGGTCACGTCGGGAACCTTCAGCCCGACTCGGGAAGTGTCGATTGCTCTGGCCCGGGTCGACAAGACTTTTCTGGGCGGTTGTGACGTCAGGATCCGTGACCGGCTCATCGGCGCACATATCACTTCCGTACCATTCGTGCCTCACGGGCAAGCCCGCGAGTAGAATAAACCTGTCCAACCAACTCCAAGAGAACAATCGTATGGAAATTCCCGGCGATCTGAAATTTGCACCGTCCCACGAATGGGTCCGGGTCGAAGATGATGGCACCCTGACGGTCGGCATCAGTGGTCATGCGCAAGAGCAACTGGGCGATCTGGTGTTCGTGGAAACTCCGGAAATCGACCTGGTCTGCGACGCGGAAGAAGGCATTGCCGTGGTCGAATCCGTCAAGGCGGCGTCCGATATCTATGCCCCCGTGGCCGGCAAGGTGGTGGATACCAACCCCGAGCTTGCCGATAATCCGGAGCTGGTGAACTCCGACCCCTATGGCGCAGGCTGGTTGTTCAAGCTGCAACCGGAAGAGGTTGCCGATGTCGATAATCTGATGGATCCGGATTCCTACGCGGCCTACATCGAGTCCGAGGAGTAAACCTCGACCGCCGTGCCAGCGTAATACCCCCCGATACCCTTCAAACGCATTCAGAAATGACAGCATGAGCGAGCACACAGAGTTTGTTTCCAGACAGTTTGCGAACCGGCACATCGGCCCCCGCCGAGACGATGTCGCCCGCATGCTGGACACCATTGGCGAACACTCTCTGGATGCTCTGGTTGCCAGGGTCATCCCGGAATCCATCCGGCACCTGCAGCCACTGACGCTGGATGAGGGAATCGATGAGCCGGCCGCTCTGGCCGAATTGGCGGAACTGGCCGGCAGGAACCGGCTGCTGACCAGTCTGATCGGGCAGGGCTACAGCGACTGTCATACACCTGCCGTGATCGCTCGCAATGTGTTCGAGAATCCGGCGTGGTACACCGCCTACACACCGTATCAGCCGGAGATTGCTCAGGGTCGACTGGAAGTGCTGTTCAACTTCCAGACCCTGATTGCCGAACTGACTGCCATGCCGATCGCCAATGCCTCTTTGCTGGATGAGGGCACGGCGGCGGCCGAAGCGATGAGCATGGCCCACCGGGGACTGCGTGGCAAACGCAATACCATCGTGGCGTCTGCGGATTGCCATCCGCAGACGCTGGATGTGATGCGCACCCGTGCCGAACCACTGGGCATACAGGTCAAGGTGTTGCCCGTGGCCGACATCAGCGATGCACTGGCGGCCGAGCCCGATGATACCTTTGCGATTCTCGTGCAATACCCGGGAACCTCGGGGGAAGCATCCGTGCCGGAGGCGGCAGTGGCTGCGGCAAAGCAGGCCGGTGCTCTGGTCATTGTCGCTGCAGATCTGCTGGCCCTGACTCTGTTGTCGCCGCCCGGAGAGTGGGGTGCCGATATCGTCGTTGGCAGCGCACAACGCTTTGGCGTGCCCATGGGCTTTGGTGGTCCGCACGCCGCCTTCATGTCGACCACGGATGCCTACAAGCGAAATCTGCCCGGACGGCTTGTCGGGCAATCTCTGACCGTCGACGGGCAACCGGCGTATCGTCTGGCTCTGCAGACCCGGGAACAGCATATTCGGCGGGAAAAGGCGACCTCCAACATCTGTACCGCACAGGCATTGCTGGCCATCATGGCCACCCTGTACGCCTGTTATCACGGACCGAAAGGTCTCAGACGCATCGCCACTCAGGTACGCCAACATGCCGACACACTGGCCGCAATGCTCAAACAGCAGGGGCTGGCACTGTCGCACGACAGCTGGTTCGACACGCTGTGCGTGCGCACTGATAATGCGGAGTCATGTCGCCAGCGACTGGAAGAGGCCGGTTACAACGCGCGAGTCCTGAACAGTTCCAGTCTCTGCCTGGCGCTGGATGAGACCACCACGGAGGAGCAATTGCCTCAGATCGTGGCCGCCATTGTCGGCAAGGCGCAGAACGCGGTGCCCTTGTCCAGTGCCACGGTAGCTGAACGTGACGAGAGCAAGGACCGTCCTGCAGATTATCTGACGCAGGCCTGTTTCAACGACTTTCGTTCCGAGACCGAAATGATGCGCTATCTGCGGCGCCTGGCATCCAGGGATATTGCGCTCGATCAGGCGATGATCCCGTTGGGGTCCTGCACCATGAAACTCAACGCCGCTGCCGAGATGATGCCCCTGTCCTGGCCTGAATTCTCTCGCATGCATCCGTTTGCACCTGCCAGTCAGAGCGAGGGTTATCGCGAGATGATCAGGCAGCTGGAGGCCATGTTGTGCGCCTGCACTGGCTACGATGCCATGTCCCTGCAGCCCAATGCCGGCAGTCAGGGTGAGTATGCGGGTCTGCTGGCCATTCGCGGTTACCACGACAGTCGCGGCGACACACAGAGAACGGTCTGCCTGATTCCAAGCTCTGCGCACGGCACCAATCCGGCCAGTGCACAGATGGCCGGTATGCAGGTCGTGGTGGTCAAATGCGATAGCGCCGGCAATATCGATGTCGACGATCTGCAGGTGAAACTCGACAAGCACGGGGACAAGGTCGCAGCGATCATGATCACCTACCCGTCGACTCACGGTGTCTTCGAATCCGGTGTCATCGATGTGTGTGAACGTGTACATGCTGCTGGTGGGCAGGTCTACATCGATGGTGCCAACCTGAATGCGATGGTGGGAACGGCACAACCAGGCAAGTTCGGTGGCGATGTGTCGCATCTCAACCTGCATAAGACCTTCTGCATTCCGCACGGTGGCGGTGGACCGGGTGTCGGTCCCATCGGTGTGGGTGAGCACCTGAAACCCTGGCTACCGGGGCACGGGGAGCTGGACAACACCCGTGGGGCCGTCAGTGCGGCGCCCTACGGCAGTGCCATGATCCTGCCCATCACCTGGATGTACATTCGCATGATGGGACCGGAGGGATTGCGGCAGGCCACGGAAATCGCCATTCTGAATGCCAATTACATTGCAGCCCGACTCTCCGGTGTCTATCCGATTCTGTACCGCGGTGAAGGAGGGTATGTGGCGCATGAGTGCATTCTGGATACCCGGGCCCTGAAATCCGAAGCGGGTATCACGGTGGATGATATCGCCAAGCGTCTCATGGACTACGGATTCCATGCGCCCACCATGTCATTCCCGGTAGCCGGCACTCTGATGGTCGAACCGACCGAAAGCGAGTCTCTGGCAGAGATCGATCGGTTCTGCGATGCGATGCTGAAGATTCATTCCGAAGCCATGAAGGTGAAGGACGGTACCTGGCCAGCTGAAGACAATCCACTGCTGAACGCACCGCATACTGCCAGTGAACTGGTGGCGGATGACTGGACACATCCCTATACGCGCGCGGAAGCGGTCTATCCGGGAGGCGTCGAGCAACAGCAGAGCAAGTATTGGCCACCGGTACAGCGCATCGACAACGTCTATGGGGACAAGCACCTGATCTGCTCCTGTCCACCGCTGAGCAGCTACGAGGCCGAGGAAGGCGAAGCGGCTGTGGGTGCCGCCTGAGCAAGGTTCAGTCGTTGATCGACGCGATGCATGACGTCGATCCTGCCCCTTCGAACAAGCGTCGCAGGAGCACACTGTCACTGGCGCACCGATAGGCCTTTGCGGGTCAACGCTTTGTTGCACTGAGCCGTATTCATTCAGAATCGGTTCAGCGCAACCGGGCTAGTCTGCTGATTCCTAGAAACCGGGATCATCGCAATGGCGCGATTTGACAAGAACTCACGAAATACAAGGGGCCGGGCGGCCATGCTGACCTTGCTGGCAGGTCTGGCGGTGAGCGGAGTGGCTCAGGCAGGCGGCTATATCGGGCTGGACGGTTCATCACTGAACATCGAGAGTGATCTGGATGATGAACTGAATCCGGGCGGAATCCGGCTGCGACTGGGCATGCCGGTGGCTCCCATGCTCGATGTCGAACTGCATCTGGGCGGTGGTAGTGAATCGCAAACCACGGCAGCGGATCGGCTCACGGCGGTGTACATGGGAGCCTTTGTCAAAGGGTATCTGCCTGTCGGTCGGCACAGTGCCTTCTACGTTCTGGGCGGCTTGTCCGCCGTGGATTACACGCAGACGATCGATCGTCGAGATTTCTCCGATGAACGTTCCGGGTTTTCCTACGGCTTCGGCCTCGAGACCGAGTTATCGCGACGTCTGGATCTGTCAGCGGACTATGTGCGCTACGTCAGTGACGATGGACCGTTCTCCGAGTTGTCCAGTGTCAGTCTGGGGGTCAAGCTTTATTTCTGATGCAGGCTTGGGGGCAGACTTCGTTTCTGATGCAAGCTGGGGGTCAGACTTCATTCTTGAGGCAGGGTCGGATGCTCACCGAGCCTGCTTGTAGCTACCCCTGTTTCTGCGCATCGTGGTCATCAGCAACAGCAACAAGGGCAGGCCGAATGCAGCGCCGCCGCCAGTGACGACAGCGCCGTTGTTGTCGGTATCACCGCCGGTAGTGCTGGTCGGTGGTGAATCCGTATCGCTGCCGCCCCCCGTTGCATCATCGCCGTCGTTGCCACCGTCTGTACCGGTCGACCCACCCGTGGTGCCGCCGGTATCGCCGCTGTCTGCATCGGGTCTGGCGGGTGGCGCATCATTGAATGGATGCGGTGCCTGGTAGCCAGGTGTCAGTGGGTTGGTCGGGTCGGTGGGTGTGCCGGGAGGCAGGGGCTCCGGGCCGGTCGGGTCGGCGCGCTCGTTGAAGGCCAGGGGTTCCGCTTCGCTGCCCAGGCTCAGTGCAGCAGCAGGAAATCCCGTCGAAGGCGTGCCGGGTGAGGCCGGCGAGGCGGCTGCCGCCATGGCATTGCCGGTGTCCTTGCCATAGAAGACATAAGTCTCTCCCTGACCGGATGCTCCCATCATCACATCGTCCCGACCGTCTGCATTGAAGTCACCGGCAGAGGCTACGGACACGGCGTAGTAGTCCACGGTCCCTGTGCCATTGATCCGAAAGCCGTTGCTGCCGTCCAGGTCAGACAGATTCAGGCGAGCCGGAAACGCCGCTTCGGAACCGAACACGAAATAGGCCTGGCCCACCCCTTTGCGACGAGGGTTGATGATGGTGTGTGGGGCGCCGATGAGCAGGTCATCGATGCCATCACCGTTGATGTCTCCGGCAGCGTCCAGATCGGCGCCAGCCATGTCGCCCCAGATGGCCTGACCTTCCTCGATGGGAATGACACCGCCACGAATGCCTCGTATGACGAGACCATTGATGCCGTTCAGATCGTCTTCGACCACGGTCGCGACACCCTCGAAATGACCTCCGAACAGCACATGGGTTTCTCCCGGGTAATCGCTGGGTACGCCGAAGGGCCCCTTGCCGGGAGCACCAATGGCAATATCATCGATGCCATCGTGATTGATATCACCAATACCACCAACGGCGGCACCAGCCACGTCCTGAATGTTGCTGCCCTTGAACAGCATGCCATTGCCACCGTCGAGATCGGCCAGACTCAATGCTGCCGGAAAATCGTCGCCACCCAGAACCAGATAGGCGGCCCCGGCTTCGGCCTTGCCATCGGTGGTCTGATAGGGGGCACCGATAAGGACATCATCGAAGCCATCGTGATTGAAATCTCCGGCTCCGGCAACATGAAGGCCGCTGCGATCCTCGGCACTGACGCCGATGATGGCAAAACCGTTGCTGCCATCGAGTGCTGCAGGCGACAAGGTGGCAGGCAGGCCGTTACGACTACCGAATATGACGTAGCTGACTCCGGCACCGTTCAGTCCATTGGGCGAGGCATTGGCGTTGCCGACAATGAAGTCGTCGAGGCCGTCGCCATTGACGTCACCGGCTCGCTTCAGATCGGTGGCGGCGGACCCGAATACGAATCCATTGCTGCCATCCAGACTGGCAACGTCGAAAGTACGTGAGAATCCCTCATCAGAACCGTAGATGACGCGTGTGCCTGTCAGTGAACCGACCGCGATGTCATCCAGGCCGTCACCGTTGATATCGCCGATTCCGGCCAGTACCGAGTCGAATTCTTCGTCATTGAGAATGACAAAGCCACTGGTGCCGTCCAGTTGCTGTCCATTGAGGACGCCATTGTTGCCTCGCGTAGGACCGAAGATCACGCGAATGCCGCCTACCCCAGCACCGACCAGTATGTCTTCGAGATTGTCGCCGTTGACATCGCCTGCTCGATCAACCGGCCCGCCGCGGTCAATGGTGAGCTGGTCATCTGCCCCCAGGCGAAAATTCTCGATGATCGGGTCGTAGCCTTGCGCATGGGCGACTCGAAAGGCAGCCATCAGTGTGATCAGCCCGAGAGTGACGAGCAGGATGATTTGTCGTGATTGCATTGAGGAACTTCCCTGCGGGGCCATGTAGGTCGATACAGGCATGGAGAATAGACTCACACCGATGCGGAAGTGTAGCTTTCTGTGTCGCGAGGTTGTCAGGAAGGTTGTTGAAAGGTGAGCGGGTAGACAGACCTTGCCATCGGCGGAAGGTTACGGTCATGACAGGGCCGAGTCGGAGGGCCTCGTTCAGGCACTGCTCGACGCCAATCGACGCTTCACCAGGTTGACCCAGTAGGCGGCACCCGTCGCCAGTACATCGTCGTTGAAGCGGTAGGTCGGGCTGTGCAGCACGCAGCCGGGGTCAGGCAGACCTGTACCCAGCCAGATGAAGCATCCGGGTTTTTCCCCCAGCATGAAAGAGAAATCCTCGGACGCCATCGACGGCGGTTCCTCGGCCAGTGCCTCGGTTCCCGTGGTATCTCTGGCAGCCAGCAAGGCTGTCGCCGTTTCCTGCGATGTGTTGACGGTAGCCGGATATCGGCGATCGTAATGCAGCCTGACGTCCAGCGCGAAGCTGCGGGCGATACCATTGCAGATCTCCAGTATCCGTTGTTCGATCAGATCCTGGGTGGCCGCACTCAGATGGCGCGTACAACCGCGCAGCACGGCATGCGAGGGCAATACATTCCAGGTATCACCTCCGTGCATTTCGGTCACCGAGACAACGCCGGCATCGAGTGGGTCCAGTGATCTGGACACGATGGTCTGCAGCTGCATCTGCAGGTTGGCGGCGGCCGAGAGCACATCCTGTCCTCTGTGCGGCATGGCGGCATGAGCTCCCTGGCCGCGTAATGTGATCTCGAAGACGTCAAAGGCAGCCATCTGGGGACCGACCCGTGCGGCAAAACTCCCGGTCTGCAGGCCAGGCCAGTTGTGCAGGCCGTAGACTTCGTCGATGTCAAAATCCCGGAACAGGCCGTCCTCGATCATGGCGCGTGCGCCGGCTTCACCTTCCTCGGCGGGCTGAAAGACAAAATGGATCTTGCCGGTCGGGCCACCGTGTTCCTGCAGATAGCGTGCAGCGGCGAGCAACATGGTCATGTGTCCATCATGACCACAGGCATGCATGATGCCGTCTTTCGTGGAGGCATAGGGGACGTCGGCTTCTTCCTGTATGGGCAGGGCATCCATATCGGTGCGCAGAGCGATGCAAGGGCCATCACCCCGGTCCAGTGTGGCCACGATGCCTGTACCGCCGATACCACGCGCCGGCTGATAGCCAAAGGCCTGCAGGTGCTCGGCGAGGAAATCGGCCGTACGATATTCCCGGTAGGCCAGCTCCGGGTGACGATGCAACTCATGGCGCCAGGATTCCATTTCCGGTCGCAATTCGTTGAAATAGTCATTGATTGTGGAATTCATCGATACATCCTCAGGCGTCAGGCGCATAGCCGAAGGCAATGCGAGGTGTGCTGGCGGTGTCTATCCAGACGCTCTTGGGGCTGGTGTATTCCATCAGGGCATCGGTACCACTGGAGCGGCCAAAGCCGGAGGAGAGAGAACCGCCAAACGGGGACGATACATGAATGGCCTTGTAACTGTTGATCCAGAAGGTACCGGCGCGCACGGCAGCGGCAACCCGGTGGGCTCGTCCGACATCGGCCGTCCAGACAGCACCCGCCAGGCCGAAGTCAGTGCTGTTGGCGATATCGATGGCATCGTCTTCATCAGAAAATGCAAGACTGGTGACAACCGGGCCGAAGATTTCCTGGTGTGCGGCAGCGGCATCGGCAGGCAGATCGGCCAGAATGGTCGGAGAGACAAACAGGCCCTGACCATCAGGCGTATCACCTGCAATGATACGCCCACCATCCTGTTCGCCTGCCTGACGAAGCATGTCGCTGACGTGCCGGAATTGCCGAGCGTTGCTGATCGGACCAATCTCCGTGGATTCATCCAGGGGGTCTCCCAGGGTCAGTTTCTTCATGCCCGATTCGAGCATGCCGAGAAACTGCTCCTGCACATCCCGGTGTATCAACAGACGTGAACCGGCAACGCAGCTCTGGCCCGAGGCGGAAAAGATGGCCGCCTGGGCACCGCGACAGGCGGCCTCCAGGTTTGCATCGGGAAAGACGATGTTGGCAGATTTTCCACCCAGTTCCAGAACAACGGGCTTCAGGGCCTGGCCGGCGGCAGTGGCCACCGCACGGCCGGTTTGAGGAGACCCCACAAAGATCACCTTGCGTACGGCTTTGTGGGCAATGGCAGCATCGCCGGCGGTCGGGCCCAGCCCCGCCAAGACATTGACCAGGCCCTTGGGCAGGCCGGCCTGCTCGGCCAGCAGCACCAGAGCGACGCTGGTTACCGGCGTGAGCTCACTGGGTTTGATGACCACACCATTGCCGGTGGCAATGGCCGGTGCAATCTGCCAGCCGGCGGTGAATACGGGGGCGTTCCACGGGGTGATCTGGAACACGACTCCCAATGGTTCACGCTGGGTATAGTTCAGGTGACCCGATGGTACCGGAATGACTTCACCGTGCAACTTGTCGGCCCAGCCGGCGTAGTAGCGGAACATTTCCACAACCTTCGATGCTTCCACGCGGCAATCGCGCAGTGGCTTGCCGGCGACCAGTGCTTCGAGTCTGGCGATGGTCTCCAGATGGTTTTCAACCGACGCGGCTATGGCCTGCATCACATTGCCGCGTGCAGCGCCGCTGAACTGCTGTACCCAGACTCGCTGTGCAGCCGCAGCGCAATCACAGGCACTGCGGGCCAGCTCGGCCTCGCAGTCGGCGTATATGGCCAGTGTCTGGCGTGTGTAGGGGTCCTCCAGAGTGATCTCGGCACCACCACCTTCGCGTAGTGTTCCGCCAATCAGACTCTGTGGTCGGGTGCCGAGACCCAGCTCGGCCATGAGTGTTGCAAACAGTTCCCTGCGATCAGACATCGGAAGAATTTCCATACTTGTAGATTTCGTTGAAATCGGCATCATCGGACAATTGCTCGCGACTGGCTTCCCAGATGGCGGCGATGGCTCGGGTGGCGGGCAGGGCCAGCTCGCTTCGTTCAGCCAGGGAGACAGCGAGGCCGACATCCTTGCGCATCAATCCCATGGTAAACCCAGAGTTGTATTGCCTGTTCTGAATCCACAGGGGGAAATTGACTTCGCTGACAGCACTGCGTCCTGAGCCTGCATTGACGCCTTCCAGCAGGTTCTCCAGGCTCACGCCCTGTGTTGCAGCCAACCTTGCCATTTCGCTCATCAGCGCAAGATTGGCGGCACACAGAAGATTGTTGGCAATCTTGGTGGCATGCCCGGAACCGGACGGGCCGATGTGGACGGTCTTCGCCGTGAGATGTGCCAACAGGGGTTGAATGCTGCTGATGGACTCTGCGGGGCCGCCCAGTACCATCGTCATGGTGCCCTTGCGTGCGCCATTGGGTCCACCACTGACCGGACCATCGATGAACACATGGCCGGCATCCTGAGCCTGTGCAGCGAGCTCTCGCGTCACATCGGGCTCGGAGGTGGATGTGTCGAGTATGATGCTGCCAGCCTGCAGCAAGGGTCCGAGTTCCTGCATGACGGCCTTGACGACATCAGCCCTGGGCAGGGAGAGAATGATGGTAGTGCACTGACTGGCTAGGGTACCCAGATCATCGGCGACGGAAGCACCGGACGCTGCCATGCGCGCGCGCGCGTCGGGCATCGCATCATGGCAGATGACGGATTGTCCCTGTTCCAACAGTCTTTGCACCATGGCGCCACCCATGGCGCCACAGCCTACGATTCCTATCATGGTCTGAGTTTCCGGTTAAGGTTGAGTGATTGATCGAGTGTGCGGATCCAGTCGCGGAGCCGTGTCGAGCAGAAGTCGGGTGTATTCACTGGTGGGGGAGTCGAACACAGTCTCCGAGGGGCCACACTCGACAAAACGGCTGTTGCGCATGACGGCGACCCGGTCCGAGACTTGCCGGACAACAGCAAGGTCACGACTGACAATATAGCCTTATCGATCCATGACGAGAAGTGCAATGTCTGGAGTTTATCGTTGCGTGTGGTGCAACGCTGATGCCGGGCTGGGCAGTCTGGACGATCCGAGTCCACCGGTTCGGCTCAATCCGTCGGCGGTGAGATGTTCTGGGTGGAAAATGCGGTCATGGAGCGCAAGACATGTTGCGCCAGACGCAAGGCGCCTTCCGGCAATCGTCGACCACTGCGGCACAACACCGATACCTCGCCGGCATGCAACTCCGGATTGTTCAGCGATTTGCTGATGACAACACCATCGCTGATCTCGCGGGTGACGACAAAGGAGGGCAATATCGTCAAGCCAAGACCCTCGCGCACAAAGTTGCGAAGTACAGTCAGTGAATTGGTTTCAACCAGCGACTGGAAATGAATGCCGTAGCGGATTTCGGCGTCACGCACCATGGCTCCAACACCGAAACCCGGATTGAGCAGGGCGAATGGCAGATCTGCCAGTTGCCGAATGTCGAGTGTTTCAGGCAGATCGGCCAGGGCCGATGTTGCACCGACCATCAGGTCCAGCGGTCGAGTGGTCTCTCCGATGACGCGAATGGCATTGTCCCCGGGTGCATTGAAGGCGATGCCGATATGTGCCTGATCATTGCGCAGGGCATGCAGTACGGTGTCGGTGGAACCGGTTTGCAGCGAGAAGGTGAAACCCGGGTAATTGGCACTGAATTCAGGCAGGGTGTGCGTGATGAAATCGCTGACAAAACCCTCTCCCAGAGCAATGATGATGCGACCGCGGCGCATGCCACGCAAGGCATCGAATTCGGATTGGATGTCTTCCAGCTCATGCTGCTGACGTTTCAGGTGTTGCAACAACAATGCGCCGGCTTCCGTCGTTCTGATACCCTTGCGGCCACGTTCTATCAGGGTGATGCACATCGACTTCTCGAGCGCCTGAATCTGGCGGCTGATGGTGGATGGCTCGATGCCGAGGTATTCTGCAGCGGCCCGTATCGAGCCTTCGGCACAGATGGTCATGAAGGCCAGCGCCTGCTTGTGTTCGATATGTGACATGAATGATTGTATTGATACCGGTTTCGACAGCGGTGGATGCCCGGTTGTCAGCATAGCGTGAGAGCCTGTGTTCGGTGCAGGTGGGGCAGCCGAAGGGCCGGTTACAGTGTGTGATCAGGATCAAGAGGCCGCGGAGGGTCAGGGCAATGCGTGCAGATGGCGCAGCGTTTACTTGTCGGGAGAGAAAATGAACGACGTTTCCGGAAAAGGGGTGATGTCTGACGTGCTGCGCTTGCTGGACAGCCGGCCGGATATCGCTGCCATGCTGGGTGTGGACACGGATACCATGGCCAGCTTTGCCGACCTGGCTGCAGCCGTTCTGGCAGGCCTGTGTCAGGGTAATCGGCAGGTCAGGGAACAGGTGGCGAGAGTGTTCCGTGAGAACCCGTCTCTGGTTGCCTTGTGCGAACATGACATCGCCGAGACGGCACGCCGCAACTTCGAACCCGGTGGTGTTGCCGCCACAATGCTGTATGCACGCGGAGCGCAGGCGGTCATGGCGCACCGTGTCTGCCATCAGCTGTGGAATGAGGGTGATGCGGATCTGTCATTGGCCTTGAAAGCTGTCTGCGGCAGGGCGCTGGCCACCGATATCCATCCCGGTGCCCGAATAGGTGCGGGCTTCTGGCTGGACCATGGCCTGGGCTTCGTGGCTGGCGAGACGGTGGTCATCGAGGAGGAGGTGTCGATCTGGCACGGTGTGACCCTGGGCAGTACTCTCAATGACAGTGGGGCAACCCGTCATCCTGCCATTGGGCGGGGCGCGGTCATCGGCGCCGGCGCTGTCATACTGGGCAATATCCGCGTTGGTGCCGGCGCCAATGTCGCCGCCGGCTCCATCGTGTTGCAGGACGTGCCTGACAATACGGCCGTGGTCGGTACCAAGGCTCGTGCCATCGGTGCGGCCAAAGTCTCCTTCATCGAGTAGCCATCCAGACATGAATGCACCCTTCGGCATTGACCACCCACTGATCGCCGTACACGATATCGAGCAGTTGCGTGATCGATTGATGTCCATGGGCTTCAACATGACCCCCATTGGCAAGCACCCCTGGGGTACCAGCACGTCGCTGGCCATGTTCAATGGTTGTCTGATCGAGATCATGGGGATCTTTGACGACTCCCTGATCGATGAAGTGCCCGCCGGTGACTTTCATTTCGGGCGTCATGTTCATGAGCACCTGATGCAACGTGAAGGCGTGGCACTGACCGCCTTGCACAGCACGGACTCGCAAGCCGATGCCCGCAAGGCACAGGCGGCGGGGTTCGAGCTTGCCGGTCATCTGGAATTCGGCCGTGACGTCACTCTGCCAGATGGCAGCGAAGACAGGACGAAGACAACACTTGCATTGTTGCCCGATGCACGCTGGCCACGCTTGTCGTTTTTTCTGTGTCAGCAACATCGGCCAGAACTGATCTATGTGCCGGAGTGGCTGGCACATCCGAATACCGTGCATGGTATCTGTGGCATTACCATTCTGGCCGAACCGGACAGTCAGGAGGCACTGGTAGGGAAATTCAGTGCCTTGTACGGAGCGGCGGACAAAGTCGAGGGTGGTTATCGTCTGCAGAGCGCCAATGGCAAAATCAGTTTGTTGTCCAGCCAGGCTATCGAGACGGAGTCTGGAGCGCTGCCGCAGGAAATACTGGCCGATGGACAACCCGGCATCGTCGGCATGGACCTGCGTTATGCCAATGCAGATGCGTTGCGTCATCATCTTCAGCAAGGCGATACGCCATTCGATGAAGCCGACGGCGTGTTCCGCTTGCCGCAGGCTCGAAGCATGGGGAACATGCTTTTTCGGTTCTACCCGCAAGGGCGCTGATGCGATTGCAGCATCAGAAGATTGTTCGTGCCACGAAAGACCAGAACAACAAGGTTATTGGTGCCATCAGAGTGGATAGCAACAGCGCGTTGGAGGCAATGGCCTCGCCGGTCCCGAAGCGTGTGGCCAGCAGGTAGGGGTTGACACCGGTCGGCATGGCGGCAGCGACTATCACGATCTCCGCCTGCAATGGAGAAAGGCCGAAGACCAGTGACATCAGTGTCGCAATACAGGGCATCAGCAGGAGTTTCAGGGCGGTCATCGTCGCCGCTTGCGGCACATTGCGTGCAATGCCGAAACGGCGCAGGCTGAGTCCGAGTGATATCAGCGCCAGGGTACCTGCCAGAGCTGCCAGTCGGTCGATCAGCTCGCTGAGAAAACCGGGTAGTTCGGCCGGCAGAAAACGCCAGATCACACCAGCCACGATACCCAGTACCAGAGGATTCGATGCCAGCGACACCAGTATTCGCCGCAGGGTGGTCCACGGATCCGTCTGCTGATCACGCAAGCCGTCGATGATTTCGGCTCGCTCGTTGAGTATCACCGAAGTTGCCATCATGATCGGCAGGTGTATTGCCAGGATCAGTGACAGCGTTTCGGTTCCGGCCTGTCCGAACAGCGCGAATGTCACCGGTAATCCCAGTAGCAGCAGATTGGAGAAACTGGCGGACAGACCTGCCACCACACCGGAACGCGCGTCGCGGCCGAAGCCGCGTCGAATGAGCATCGTCGCGACCACCCAGGTGAGCATGATCGAGGTGAAGTAGGTCATCCAGAGAGTGACCGGCGTGACACTGCCGAAGTCTGCCTGAGACAGGGTGCGGAACAGCAAGGTCGGGATGGCCACGGTGGTGACGAAATCCCCCAGGGCTTCTCCAGCTCCGTCGCGCAGGATGCCACGCCACGCAAGGGTGTAGCCGATGGCCACGAGTGCGAACACCAATGCGAGTGTGTTGACGATTTCCATCGAGCGTAGAACTCTCCTGTAACTGACTGCCGGCAGCGGAGTCTCGGCGCTCTCTCTTGCAGGCCGACGCGAAACGTCGTCCCTGCAACGCTGAAATGCCAGCTTGACGCTCTGCCAATCGATGATCTTACAAGGTGTCGCTCGAATTGATTTGTGACGACACAGACTTTCGCAATATCAGGCTCTCCCGACACACGGCTCAGGCAAATCATTGCACTTGCCGGCTGAATGCACGATTATCGAATCAGGCAGATTGCATCCTGGTGCCTTTATGCGTGTTTCCACAGCCCTGATCATCACCCTGGCGTTGGTGTGGTTGATTCCTGCGACATCACGTGCAAACGAGTTCGTATTTGCCCGGCTGATGTATGGTGGTGGCTATGATGGCTGGCCCCGGTGGCAGGCAGACTGGCCAGAGGCGGAAACGCATTTCTCCACCGGCCTGGACAGACTGACCTCGATCGATGTGGCAGCAGAGGGTGTGGTGTTGCGCATGGCAGGCACCGATGTGTTCGACTATCCATGGATCTACGTGGTCGAGGTCGGTTTCCTGAGTCTGGCGCCGGACGAGATCGCCCAGTTGAGAGAATATCTGCTGCGTGGCGGTTTTCTGATGGTTGACGATTTTCATGGTCAGGCCGAGTGGCAGCAATTCGAGTACATCATGAGTCTGGTCTTCCCGGATCGAGCCATCGAAGAGCTGAGCAATGACAGCGAGATATTCCACGTCGTGTACGATCTGGCGGAACGCGAGCAGATTCCCGGCATTCGTGCCTGGCTGAACAACCAGACCTGGGAGAAGGGCGGTCGTCATCCTCACTGGCGAGGCATCGTGGATGATCAGGGGCGCGTCATGGTGGCGGTCAACTTCAATCAGGATCTTGGCGACGCGTGGGAACATGCCGACGATGTCAGGTATCCGGCACGATTGACCACGCAGGCGTACCGCTTGGGAATCAATTATGTGGTTTATGCCTTGACTCACTGATGGTGTTGCGAGGCATTCACCGGTCGACCAAGCACGGCGCTGCGTTCTTCAGAACTGCCAGTCGCCGGGTACCCATTCAGCGAATGGAGCGGCGAGATTCGCGGAGCATGCTGGCAGGAAGCCCATACCACCACGTCGAGATTGAACGGGTGGTTCGCGAGCAAGGGTTCAAGGAATGAATTACGGTTCTGAGCCATAATGACTGACCGCCTGTACACGGGCTGAATCAGAAACTGTCGAGAACTCGTGCCTCAAGTCATCACGCGTCTGTCCGGAATTCAGCGAGAACGAGCCTTGTCACAACTCAAGGCGGCAGACCTGTTCGCGGGTCTGGAAGGGCATAGTCTGCAAGCCATTGTCGATCGCATGAGCCTGGTTCTGCTGCAGGACGGTGAAGTCCTGTTCAGTCAGGGCGATGCGGCGCCTTCCGTGTTTCTGCTTTCCACGGGTCAGATCAAGCTGGCCAGACGCCACCCGAATGGCGCCGAGAAGATCATCAGCCTGGTCACACCCGGTAGTACGTTTGCCGAAGCGGTCATTTTTGCCAGAGGCCGAGTCTATCCGGTGGATGCCGCAGCCATTGGGGCCAGTACCGTCTGGGCCGTCAACGGGGAGCATTATTGCAGCGAACTGCAGCAGTCCACGTCCGCCTGTTTTTCAGTGCTCAAGAGGTTGACCGAACGCTTGCACGAACAGGTTGCCGATATCGAGCGCCTGAGTCTGCACACGGCCTCGTCCCGGCTCATTACCTATCTGCTCGGGCAGCTGCCAGAGGGGTATGACGGCGACAGTGCAGTGGTTCGATTACAGGCCCCCAAGAACGTCATCGCTTCCCGTTTGTCGATCGTGCCAGCCACGTTTTCGCGAACCCTGGCGAAGCTGTCTCGTGAAGGCCTGCTGGGCGTCAGAGAATACGAAATCGAGCTGCTGGATGTAGAGGCCATGCGCCACTATGACGAAGACACGGTTGTGTAGCCTGGCGCTCAGATGGCGTGTTCACGCAGGCGTTCATAATAAGGGCGGCAGGCTCTGGCAACGATCAGTTGATCCTCTGTGAGTGCCAGCTCCTTGTTGCGTGCCGGTGCGAAGCCGGTGCTGGCGTTGACCGCGTCGTACCAGTGTGCGCCCCACACACCATCGGAGTCGCGTGCACCGGCGGGCCAGCACAGCATCCCTGTATCGAAGGCAATATCCAGGTGGGTGCACAGAGAGCGTAGTTGTGCTTCCGGGTCTGCCAGAAAGCGTTTGCTGTCAATGACTGCCGGTCGAGCACCGGTACGTTCGAGCAACAGATCGAACAGAAAATCCTGTTGTTCGTAACCCAGGTCGGTGGCCGTCAGGCCTTCTCGCTTGATCGAGTAGGACGCCACCACTGGCTCGGGCTCGCGGATCAGGAAGACATGATCCAGCGAGTCCAGCCACTCGGTAGTGAAATGCGGGAGCCAGTGTGTGGCTATGTGCTTCTGGTAGTAGATGCCGCTGGCAGGTGGTTCGATCAAGGATTGCACCACGGCCTGCCAGTCGGTTTCGCCGCTGGCAATGACCTCTTCGCGCATCGGATGGTCGAGGCCGGTGCTTTGCAGATAATGTGCATAGAAAGGCTCATCCACCACCACCGTGTCGTCACGATTCTCCCAGGCACGCATCATGGCCGTGGAAATATTGCGTGGTCCCGACCACATGGCGATACAACGTCCTGACATGCTGCTGGCTCCCTGATTGTTCAACGCGTACTATCGACTGGCAGCCATGCTGGCAAACACCTGCTCGGCGGCGGTAATGGTGTCATTGATATCGGCATCACTGTGCGCCGAGCTGGAAAAACCCGCTTCATAGGCCGATGGCGCCAGGTACACGCCGGCGTCGAGCATGCCGTGAAAGAACTGCTTGAATTGTTCGAGATTGCATTTCATGACGCCGTCGAAACCGGTGACTTCGGCGGCATCGGTAAAGAAGAAACCGAACATGCCGCCGGCATGCGCCGTATGAAAGTCGATACCGTGCTGGTCGGCAGCCTCTTTCAAGCCGTGCAGCAGGCGGCCTGTCCTTTCGTGCAACTGCCGATGAAAGTCAGGGGCCTTGAGCAGTTCCAGCGTCTTGATGCCCGCCACCATGGCAATCGGGTTGCCCGACAGGGTGCCAGCCTGGTAGACAGGGCCCACCGGAGAGATGTGTTCCATGATGTCGCGACGCCCGCCGAAGGCACCCACCGGCATGCCTCCGCCAATGACCTTGCCCAGCGTGGTCAGATCAGGAGTGACCCCGTACAGTTCCTGGGCACCGCCGAGCGAGACCCGGAAACCGGTCATGACTTCGTCGAATATCAGTACCGTTCCGTGCTGTGTGCAGAGCTCGCGCAGCGTCTGCAGGTAGCCGGGGGCTGGTTCGATGAAGTTCATGTTGCCGGCAATGGGTTCGACGATGATGCAGGCGATGCTGTCACCCCGTTCGGCAAACAGGGCTCGTACCGCTTCCTTGTCATTGAAGGGCAGGGTGAGCGTGTGTCTGGCGAAGTCGGCAGGGATACCGGGTGAGCTGGGTACGCCGAGAGTCAGTGCACCGGAACCGGCTTTCACCAGCAGCGAATCCGAATGTCCGTGATAGCAGCCTTCGAACTTCAGGATATCGTCGCGTCCGGTGAAGCCTCTGGCCAGGCGAATGGCGCTCATGGTGGCTTCGGTTCCCGAACTGCACATTCTGACCATGTCCATCGAGGGTACGATGTCGCAGATCAGCTCGGCCATCTGCACCTCCAGCTCGGTGGGAGCGCCAAAGCTCAGACCGTTGACCGCTGCCTGCTGTACCGCTTCGATCACCTCGGGGTGAGCGTGGCCGAGCAGCATGGGTCCCCAGGAGCCCACGTAATCGATGTAGCGCTTGCCTTCGGTGTCGGTGATGTAGGCACCACTGGCGCTGGCGATGAAACGTGGTGTGCCACCGACACTGCCGAAGGCACGAACCGGTGAATTGACCCCACCGGGAATGACTTTCCGGGCACGATCAAACAATTGCTGAGCGGCATTGGATTCTGTGGACGAACGGCTGCTGGACACGGTGGGCTCCGGATGGCGGTTGATGCATGAATCGGTACGTGCATATTACGGCATGTCAGCCGTGTAAATGAGACAATGCGACGCAGTGGATCGATACGAGACTATTCGTGGTGAAATACAGGAAATATCTTTGCAGCGTGTGCGGCCTCATCTATGACGAGGAACAGGGCTGGCCCGATGATGGTATCGCCCCCGGCACGTTGTGGGATGATGTCCCTCTGAATTGGAGCTGCCCGGATTGTGGCGCAGTGAAGGATGACTTTGACATGGTGGAAATCTGATGAGCGAGCTTGGCACGACACTTACCCAATACATCATCGAGCAGGGCCGCGCCCAGAACGAGTCGCGGGGAGCCTTCACGGCGCTGCTCAACGATGTCGCGACGGCCTGCAAGCGCCTGTCGAACCTGGTGCGGCTGGGCGAGCTGGCAGGCGTTCTTGGCGCTGCCGGACAGGAGAATGTGCAGGGCGAAGACCAGAAGAAGCTGGATATCATCGCCAATGAGGTTTTCATTGATGCCATGCAACGGTCCGGCCTGCTGGCGGGTATCGCCTCCGAGGAGATGGATGAGCATTATCCGATCCCGAATCGTTTTCCTCGCGGAGACTACCTGCTGGCGTTCGATCCACTGGACGGATCCAGCAATATCGATGTCAATGGTGCAACCGGCACCATCTTCTCGATTACCCGTCACGTGGACTCGTCCGCACCCGGCGACAGCGATTTTCTCAAAGCCGGCACCGAGCAGGTCTGCGCCGGCTATTGCCTCTACAGTTCGGCCAGCATGCTGGTTCTGACCACCGGACACGGGGTGGCGGGCTTCACGCTGGACAACAGCGTCGGGGAGTTCATCCTCACGCACCCGGATATCAACGTGCCACGAGAAACCAGCGAATATGCCATCAATGCGTCCTATGCGAGACATTGGCTGGCACCCGAGAAGCGCTATATCGAGGAGTGCAATGCCGGTACGGAGGGGCCTCGCGAACGAAACTTCAACATGCGCTGGGCCGGCTCCATGGTGGGTGACATTCACCGTATCCTGTGCCGCGGTGGCGTCTTCCTGTATCCGATGGATGCCAAGTTGCAGGCGGCAGGCAAGCAAGGCAAATTACGGCTGCTGTACGAAGCCAACCCGATGGGCATGCTGATCGAACAGGCCGGTGGTCTGGCTCATACGGGGACCGAACGCATTCTGGAGATTCAGCCGGATTCCCTGCACCAGCGCGTACCGGTGATCATGGGGTCGGCCGACGAAGTCGAGCGTCTGATTCGGTATCACGAGGAGGCGTCTGCCTGAGGTGACAGACGATCGTCCATTCTGGGAGACCCTGTCGCTGGACGAAATGAACGACCAGCAATGGGAATCCCTGTGTGATGGCTGCGGTCGTTGTTGTCTGCAGAAGCTGGAAGATGAAGACACCGGCGAAGTCTGGTTCACCCGGGTTTCCTGCATTCAACTCGATGGTGACAGCGGCCGCTGCAAGGATTACTGCAATCGCTTCAGCAAGGTGCCGGATTGTCTGGCGGTTCGCCCCCTGACCGAACAGAAGATCAGCTGGCTGCCCGAGACCTGTGCCTACCGCAAGCTGGCACAGGGAGAATCACTGGAGAGCTGGCATCCTCTGGTGAGTGGTAATCGGCAGAGCGTCATCTCTGCAGGCATCTCGGTGGCGGGTCGCTGCGTCTCGGAGGCGGACGTGGCCGCCGAGGATTATTTCCATTATCTGATTTATTGGGACAATGCGGGTGACGACTAACATGTGCTGTCAGGGTATCTTTGAAAATATCCTTTAAAATCAATTGCTTGAAAGCCAGCAAGGAAACGCTTTTTTACGATTTTCTGTAGTAAACAGACAACAGTTGTGGTTGAATTGATACTCCAGATGGCAACATCCTTGCTTCATGCAGATGGCGCTGTATCAATACAGTATTGTCATACTCACCAGTACCCGCCGGAGATGCACATGTCGACAGTCAATGCTGAAGCTTCCAACCCTGTTCCCCCTACGGGTGTGGAGCGTCGTGAGCGCCTGCATAACACCATTGCTGCACTGGTGAAGCTGCGTCAGGAAGTGGTCGTCAGTTACTGTCAACTTTCGGGCGTCAGTTCGTTCGACAATCGCAACGAGGAATCCCACTCGGTCGAAGCCGATCAGTTACGACGTTTCTGCCAGATCATGGTGGACTACACGGCAATGGGGCACTTCGAGGTTTATCAGCGTATCATTGAGGGCAAGGAACGCCGGCGAGCCGTCAAGGAGGTCGCTGCCGATGTCTATCCTGCCATCGCCGAAACCACTGATTACCTGGTGGATTTCAATGACAAATATGACGCCTTTGAGGGCACTGCTGAAGATGTCGACATGCTCGCGGG
The DNA here is from genome assembly GCA_947495035.1 of uncultured Granulosicoccus sp. GTDB lineage: Bacteria > Pseudomonadota > Gammaproteobacteria > Granulosicoccales > Granulosicoccaceae > Granulosicoccus. Next base: position 172,947 of record CANLXI010000010.1, on the reverse strand, counting down.
TGATCTGTCTCGACTGGGTGAGATCATTGCCGTACGCGGCGAACTGGAAGACCAGATTCTGGCTGCGCTCGAACAGTAATTCCCCGGCCGTTTCAACGGCTTCCATTTTCCGCACTGCCTTGATGCAGTGCTCCAACCGCGGAGGCTCGCCGTCCGCGTGACTGCACTCAAACTCAAGAAGCGTGAAGAACGTCGCGTACTGGCCGGGCACGGCTGGGTGTTTTCCAACGAGATCGATACCGAGCAGACTCCTCTGAAGGGGTTGGAGCCGGGTTCCTCTGTCACGCTCGAATCTGCCAACGGCAAATTCCTGGCTCACGCCTACGTCAACCCTCACTCCCTGATTGCCGCCCGGGTTACCAGTCGTGACGCGCGCGAACCGTTCAATGCCACGGTATTGCGGGCGCGACTGCAGCGTGCGCTGGAGCTGCGTGAATATCTGTACGATGATCCCTGCTACAGGCTGGTTCACAGTGAAGGTGATTTTCTGCCCGGGCTGACCGTCGACCGCTACAACGATGTACTGGTCGTGCAGATCACGACAGCGGGCATGGAGAGGTACCGTGACGAGATCGTCGATGCCTTGCAATCGGTTACTGGCGCCACGGCCATCTACCTGCGTAACGATGCACCAGTGCGCAAGCTTGAGCATCTGCCCGAATATCGCGAGTGGGTGGTTGGCGAGGCGGTCGAGGTGCTGTCTGTGCGGGAAAACGGTCTGCAGTTCGATGTGCCGGCGGAGCTGGGGCAGAAGACCGGCTGGTTCTACGATCATCGCAGCAGCCGAGCAGCGCTGGCGCCCTGGGTCAGGGAGCGGCGCGTGCTGGATCTGTATACCTACCTGGGGGGCTTTGCACTGAACGCTGCCGCCTGCGGAGCACGAGAGGTCATCGGCGTTGATGGATCGCAGCAGGCTGTCAACGGGGCAACAGCCAACGCCGTATCGAACGGCCTGCAGGATCGCGTCAGCTTTCGTTGTGACGATGCGGTCGAAGCCATGCGATCACTGTTCGAAGACGGTGAACGATTCGACGTGGTCGTGCTGGATCCGCCTGCCTTCATCAAACGTCGCAAGGACCGGGAGCAGGGCTTGCGGCACTATGCGCTGAACAATCGTCTGGCCATGCGTCTGTTGAACCCCGGTGGCATCATCGTCAGTGCCTCCTGTTCACAGGCTCTGAGTCATGATGATCTGCTCCAGCAGATGCGACAGAACACACCGCGGGGCAGTCTGGGTCTGCAGGTACTGGCTCCCTTGCAGCAGGGGCCGGATCACCCGGTCAATATTGCCATGCCGGAGACGCTGTACCTGACCGGTTGCATCGCCCGCCTGCTGTAGGAACAGGCCAAGGTGAGCCGGTCCATTGCCGGCTCATGATCGTTTTTTTTCCTGTCACTGCCCGTCATGCCATGCCGTGTGACTGATCGTTGGGTGGAAGGGTTGCCGATCAGTCTGATTCGGCAATTCACGGAACCAAGCGGCGCTCTGCGGGTATAATTATCGGCTTGTTTGCCTTCCGAACCCTCTCCGGATCAACGTCCCGAATGCTGCAATATCCTGATATCGATCCCGTAGCGTTTTCGCTCGGACCGCTGACCGTGCACTGGTACGGCATCACCTACCTGGTGGCGTTCCTGGCCGGCTGGTGGTTGTCCACCCATCGGGCCAGAAAACCCGGTTCCGGCTGGAATCCTGACGAGATCGGTGATGCGGTGTTCTACATCGTGCTGGGTGTGGTGCTCGGTGGCAAGATCGGTTCGCTGGTGTTCTACCAGACCGACATTCTGCTGACGCGGCCGCTGGACGCCATCAATCCGTTCAGTGAATACGGCTGGCGCGGCATGTCGTTTCACGGAGGCTTTCTGGGCGTCATCGTGGCGTTCTGGCTGTATGCGCGGCAAACCCAACGCACCTTCTTCCAGGTGGCCGACTTCTTTGCGCCGGCCTTCCCGATCGGCCTGGGCGCCGGGCGCATCGGCAACTTCATCAACGGCGAGTTGTATGGCCGGGTGACCGATGTGCCCTGGGGTATGGTGTTTCCCCATGCCGGCGACTTGCCGCGTCACCCCAATCAGCTCTACCAGTTCTTCTTTGAAGGCATCGTGCTGTTTCTCATCGTCTGGTGGTTCTCATCCACTGAGCGACCACGTCGGGCGGTGTCCGGCATGTTCGTCCTGTGCTACGGCATCTACCGATTTTTCATCGAGTTCGTTCGACAGCCGGATGCTGATCTGGGATTCATCGCCTTCAACTGGTTGACCATGGGACAGCTGCTGTCCTTCCCGATGATTCTGCTAGGGGCGTGGTTGTTGTACAGCGCCTATGACAAGCGAACGGCCTGATCTGCATGAGACACCCGGAATACCAATATCTCGACTTGCTCACCCAGGTTCTGGAACGTGGCGACGAACGAGTGGATCGTACCGGGGTTGGTACTCGCTCCATTTTCGGAGCCATGATTCGCTTTGATCTCTCAGGCGGTACAGTTCCCATCCTGACCACCAAGCGTGTTTACTGGAAAACCGCGGTCAAGGAGATGATCTGGTTTCTCACTGGTGGAACTAACATTCAGCCGTTACTGCGCGAGAATGTGCGGATCTGGAGCGATTGGCCCCTGGCCAGCTATCGTCGCGAAACGGGCGATGAGATTTCGCAAGAGGAATTCGAGCAACGTATCATGGATGACGATACCTTCGCGGCTCAGTGGGGCGAGCTTGGACCGGTGTATGGCAAGCAGTGGCGTCGCTGGTTGGGTAATGATGGTCGTGAATATGATCAGATTGCCGACCTTGTCCGTATGCTGAAGGAAACACCGGCGAGCCGGCGCATGATCTTCCACGCCTGGAATGTTCCCGAGCTGGGTTCGATGGCGCTGCCACCTTGCCACATGATCTATCAGTATCACGTGACTTCGGATGGCCGGCTCAATTGTCTTATGTATCAGCGCTCGGTTGACCTGCTGCTCGGCGCACCGTTCAATTATGTTGGGGCCGTTGCTCTGCAGCTGATGCTGGCGCAGCAAGCCGGTCTGCGCCCCGGCGAGTTCGTCTGGGCAGGTGGCGATGTGCATTTGTACCTCAACCACCTCGAGCAGGCACGTGAGCAGCTCTCGCGTGAACCTCGCGCATTACCTCGGATGCGCCTGACACGCCAGGCCGCGAATATCGATGATTATCGAATCGAGGATTTCGAGGTCGAGGGGTATGACCCACATCCTGCAATCAAGGCGGATGTTGCAGTATAGACAGGGTCGAAATGGCGCCTTGCCAGCGTGCAGCTGGCGTGAGTGCAGTGTGTGCCTCACTGTTGGTGTGCAATGAGCGGATGGCATTTTGGCCTTTCCTGAAGAAAACTGCCGGTTGGCATACTTGTAGTCCGAATCAACCTTCGAGCCGGGAACCTTAGACGCGAATCGGGAACGAATGGAATGCCGGCCATGGCATATGTTCATGGTCGGCGATCCTTGCTGCTCGATCCCGTCATTGTCTCGGACAGATATCTGTCTTGCTCATGGATAGCTCTTCTGACTGTCTGCGGGAGTGATCCGCCCTCTCTCTACTATTTGGATTCGTGATGAAAAAACGTAAATCACCAATGAATGCGCCATTGAAGAGCGTGTTGACCTTGTCAGTCCTGCTTGCGCTCGGTGCTTGCAGCAGTAGTGACGATGATGACGACGTCGACCAGTCGGGCATTGATGAGTCTCAGAGTATCTCGGTGACTCTCAGCGCTGCACAGGAAATACCAGTGCCTGTAGCTGTGCCGGATGGCGCCAGTGGTTCGGCAGAGGTTTCCGTTGACGCCGATGGTATGGTGACCGCCACGGTGGGTGTCAGCAACCTGTCGGGTGATGCAACCATGGCTCATATCCATCGCGGCTTCGCAGGCTCCACTGGTCCGGTGCTGATTGGTCTGACGAGCGCCGACGGCGGATCGACCTGGACTGTACCGGCGGATGCCAGGGCCTTGACTGATGATGAAATAGGTGCATTCAATCGCGGTGAACTGTATTTCAACGTTCATACCGACGCTAACGCTGCGGGCGAGATCCGTGGGCAGATCGATGCAGGCAATGCAACAACGTTCTCGGTCTTGCTGGAAAACATTTCCACAGCAGACACATTGAACGTGTTGTCCGATAATACTACTCAGGCTGTTCCATTGTCACCGGGCGTCTTCATCGTGCATCGAAATGAAGACGATAGTCCATTGCTGCTGCCTCGTGATGCTGCCAACGCCGGTTTGGAAGCGGTCGCCGAAGATGGAAATGTCGCGCCGTATGCTGAAGCCGTACCTGGCTCGGTGGCATTCAGTATTCCTGTCGGTGCTGAAGCTCCTGGGCCAATTGGTCCGGGTGGTTCCTACGAATTCACCCTGCAGGCAGTCGATGGTGACAAGCTGGATTTCGTCACGATGTTTATCCCGTCAAACGACTGGTTCTACACAGCGACCGATGCGGATAACAGTCTGGATCTTTTCGTCGATGGTCAACCGGTATCCGGAGCAGTGCTGGAATCGGATATTGCCATCTGGGATGCAGGGACGGAGCTGGATGAGGAGCCTGGTACCGGTGCGAATCAGGTTCAGAGGCAAAGCGAAGCCAATACCGGTGATATAGACCCGGACACACGAGTCAGCAGCCTGAGTGGTCGCGGCCAGAGCGTCAGTCTGAACGGCAGTGTGCTGCGAGTCACCATTACTCCTCAACCATAATCCTGTCGAAAAATCCTTCATGTAGTGAAATTTGCTCCGGTGTATTTTTTACACCGGAGCAACTGAAAACTGACTTCGATCGATGTGTTCGATGTGTTCGATGGTTCGTCAAGAAGTACTTGAATTGTATTGTTGCTTGATCTGTCACATCACCGGACCCCTTGCTCTCTGCTTCTGCCGAATAATCCGATTGTGGTTGGCTAGATGGATCCGCTGATGTTGCACCAGTGCCTCGGGTTTCCTGGTGGTGCAGCAGAGGCAATGAACCAGGCGATTGACATTGGCACGGTGCATGGCCAGGGTGTGATTGATCGAGAACAGGGGATCGAATCCGATCTACTTCAATTCCCCTGTCCGGTGACGTAGCCGCATTTGGACTTCTCGAGTTCATTCTGGAGACGTCATACTCCCCCGAGCGGGTTGTCAAATCCTGTGGCTTGCGCTTTCTGCGCGTGCTAGAGCGAGCTGATCGATCGGCGGAAGGCCCGCGATCACATCGCCAGGTCTGCTGCGGCTCTTGTGGTGGATGACCTGAGTGCCTTTGTGGGCAGCTAGCAAGGTCATCCCTGACTATGCATCATTCCGTAACGCCTCCTGCCAGAATAGGCCTAACGTGGGTTTTTCCATATCTGCATTTCGGTATGCCAGGTCCGCAGGATGTGGTCGCCGTCATATCGAAGATTGATGCACCACGTGATCGTTGGAAAATTTTCGATGAATTACTCGTATGGCGAGAGTTTTTCATCGTACCGCTCACCTGTGAATGGATCTGTTTCGCGCAAGAGCGACAACGCGATGCGTTTCCGAGCGGGTGTCAATGAGTGACTACCCGTAGCGACTACGTGAAAGGGTACGGTAGTCTTGTCTCTTGCGCAGCAGTTTCCGATACGCAGCCAAGCGTGTCCTCGAGGCCGTTGGTGTGTCCTCGTCAAGCGTACCAACTGACTTCATTGCGAACCGGCAACTTGCAGGGTTGTACCGATATCGAGCAGTTATGTACTGGTTTGACTGTTTTGACGAGCGTATGTTCAGGTTGTGCCCGGTGATAACAGTTTCTGTGAGGAACGATCATCGATGTGCAGGGCTTACCGAGAACACTACATTTCTCGTCCGATTCCGCAGGCGGAGACCTGCCGAGTAGGCCTGTCCCGTCGCCGGCCGAGCGCTCTCATTGCCTCTCGTAACGATCAAAGTGCTTTCACATCTCCAGGAGGACCGAAGATGAAAACCACACGTATCACATCAATGCCGATCGCGTGTCTTGCTCTCAGCACAACCTTTTCAGCTGCGATGGCTGAAACGATTACCATTGCAACCGTCGATAATGGCGACATGGTTCGTATGCAGGGCTTGACGGAACATTTTACAAAAGCCAACCCTGACATTACCGTGGAATGGGTGACGCTTGATGAAAACACCTTGCGTCAACGTGCGACAACAGACATAGCCACCGGCGGCGGCCAGTTCGATGTGGTCACGATAGGTACCTATGAAGCATCCATCTGGGCGGAGCGGGACTGGTTGGTGCCGTTGGATGATCTACCGGGTGGCTATGATATTGGCGACCTTCTACCGCCAATTCGAGCCGGTTTGTCGTACGACGGGGTGCTGTACGGAGCGCCATTCTATGGAGAGTCTTCCTTCACGATGTATCGCACTGACTTGTTCGAGGCATCGGACCTGGAAATGCCGGAGGAGCCTACCTGGGATTTCATCATAGAGGCTGCCAGTGCGTTGACGGATCGGGAACAGGGTGTTTCCGGGATCTGTCTGCGAGGCAAGGCTGGCTGGGGAGAAAACATGGCGCTAGTGACATCCATGGCGAATTCATTTGGTGCCAGATGGTTTGACATGGACTGGCAACCCCAGCTCGATAGTGAAGCCTGGAACAGCGCTCTGACCACCTATGCAGAATTGCTATCGAAGTACGGTCCGGTGGATGCCCATTCCAAGGGCTACCAGGAAAATCTGGCGTTGTTTCAACAGGGCCAGTGCGCCATCTGGATAGATGCTACAGCCGCCGGTCAGTTCGTGATGAACGAGGATTCTACTGTTGCCGACTCCGTGGGTTTCGCCATGGCACCCGACAACGGTTTGGGTAAGAGAGCCAATTGGCTGTGGGCCTGGGCGCTGGCCATTCCCACAAGCACCGACAGACAGGAATCTGCGAAGAAATTCGTGGCCTGGGCAACATCGAAAGACTACCTTGCCCTGGTTGCAGAGATTGACGGGTGGGCCAGCGTGCCACCGGGAACTCGCAAGTCCTTGTATGAAAACCCTGAGTATCAGAAGGTTCCATTTGCCGCCATGACGCTCGCCAGCATCGAATCGGCGGACCCGACGGCACCAACGGTAGAAGAGGTGCCTTACACCGGAGTGCAATTCGTGGCCTTTCCCGAGTTCACGGGAATTGCAACTGCGGTCGGCCAACAGTTCGCCGACGTTCTGGAGGACGCTGCCACCATTGAAGATGCGCTCAAGAACTCTCAGTGGGTAACCGAGAAACAGATGGTCCGAGTCGAGATGCTTAACCGGTAACAGGGATCGACACGCTGCCGGATGGCTGTGTGTCGAACAATCATCAATCAGGAGAGGGTAAACCGATGGTAGATACAGCAACCGATCAAGGTCACTCCATATCGGAGATGGACGACGAATTGCTACCCGTGCCAAAACACCGGCTACACGGGCCCAAACATTTCCTTGGACTTTATGGCGCAGAACACGTCGCCGCAACCGAGTTTGTCATCGGTGCTGCCTTCGTGGCGATGGGCGCCAGCATCCAGGATATCCTGCTCGGGCTCCTCATCGGCAACACACTTGCCGCCATGAGCTTCTGGCTGATCACCGCGCCGATCGCGGTCAAGACCCGGCTCAGCCTGTACACCTATATCGAATATCACCTTGGGGATATGACCTCGCGGATTTACAATGGCGCGAATGTATTGATATTCGCGGCCATTTCGGCAGCCATGATCACGGTGTCGGCGACCGCGGTTCGGGTACTGTTCGATATCCCACCGCAGATCTATCCGTATCCCAGCAATCTTGCCTTCGCCGCCATTGCCGCCTCGGCAAGCGTGATAGCGGTGGTAGTGGCTTACTACGGTTTCAACGTGGTGGCCGAGTTTGCCACCATTTGCACACCCTGGCTGATGGTGATGTTCACGGCTGGTGGCATGGTACTGATACCGGCGTTGAATGAAACTCTGACCGGATATACAACGCTGGCCAGTTTCTCCGAATTCGTGAACCTCGCGGGCGCGACTGTCTTTACCGGCATCAATGCTGAAGGGCAGCCCGGGATCGGTTTGGTGGAAGTGATTGGTTTCGCCTGGGCGGCGAACACCTTCGCGCATTTCGGTCTGGTTGATATGGCGATGCTGCGTTATGCGAAGAAGTCGGTTTACGGTCTTTGCACTGCAACCGGCATGATGTTCGGTCATTACGTTGCCTGGATTTCTGCCGCACTGATGGGGGCCGCGACGGCGTCCATGATGAAGCTGAGCATTGCAGTGGTGTCACCGGGGGATGTTGCCTACTACGCGCTGGGTGCCACCGGTTTTGTCATCGTCATCATCGCGGGATGGACAACGGCCAATCCGAATCTCTATCGCGCAGGTCTTGCAGCTCAAGCGGTATTCCCCAAGGTTCCGCGCCAGAAAGTGACGCTTGCCGTCGGGGCTGTGGTCGTCGTCGGCAGCTGCTTCCCGTTCATCTACCGCCAGATCCTGCCTATTCTGGCCTACGCAGGACTCGTACTCGTACCAATTGGCGGTATCGTATTCGCCGAACAGCATGTCTTTCCTCGGCTCGGCCTCAAGAGCAATTGGCACCGCCTGAAGGGGCTCAGGGACAACAAACCGGCGCTGATAACCTGGGCGATCTGTCTGGTGTTCGGCTTCGGGCTGAATGCCACCGGTATCCTGTATTTCGTATACCTGTTCCTGCCGACCTGGATGGTCGCGATTGTCTGCTACACCCTGTTGGCGAAGGCAGCGGGCGCCGGCGAGAGCTACCCGGAAGCGGAGCAGCGGGAGCAGGAGTTCAACAGGAAGGTCGAGGAATACCATGCCAGATTGGCGGCGACGGAAACCCATGTCGATGTCAAGGACACATCCACGCTGACAAAGGGAATTCGAGCGGTGTGGATCCTGGTCGGTCTGGTCGTGCCGGCGGTGTTAGCCTGGCGCGTGCTGTTCAACAGCCCGGATCTTTACGCCTACTATGTCAACAGGGAGATGTTCTATAGCGTAACCATCTGGTGCACGCTGATCTATTTTGTCTTTGCCTGGTGGGATCTACAACGATCCAAGGCAATGCAGAAGGGTGATCACGCCTCTACCGGTCCGATGCAGGCTGCCCCAGCGACGTAATCAGGCAGATTGCACGAAAGAGCAGTGAACCGAGTGATGCGGTAGCCATACCGCATCACTTGTCAACGATTCTGACACTTGACGTGAGGCATCTCCATGACAACGGACGAGACAACTGTGCGGGCCAGGGGGGTATCGCTCTCATTGGAGACGCTTGACGACCTGCCCGAAGCGGTTGCTCGACCTTGCTATGGGCGAGATTCATTGTCCGCCGGAATCGTGCATTTTGGCGTGGGCAACTTTCATCGGGCCCATCAAGGTATCTATCTGGACGCTCTGATGAACGAGGGACGTGACCTTGACTGGGCCGTCATTGGCGCGAGCGTCATGCCTGGTGATGCGCAGGCGCGCGATCAGCTGATGAGCCAGGATTGGTTGGGCACGGTGACTGCGCAATCTGCAACCACAAGTGATTCCCGCGTCACCGGAGTCATGATCGATTACCTGCCACCGGCTGACAGCGCGGCCATTCTGGCGGCACTGGAGAATCCGGCGATTCGTATCGTGTCACTGACGGTAACCGAAGGGGGTTACTTTGTAGACGCTGAGAGTGGCCTGTTTGATGCGCAACACCCGGCGATCAAGGCGGATGCCACGAATTTCGATTCACCCTCCACGGTATTCGGACTGATTACACGAGCGCTGAGAACACGGCGGAACAGAGGTCAGCAGGCCTTCACCGTGATGTCCTGCGACAATCTGCCACATAACGGTATGGTGACTCGGCGTGCCGTGGTCGGCATGGCGAGCCTGGTTGAACCCGCGCTGGCGCTGTGGATCGATGCGCATTCGAGTTTTCCCAACGGGATGGTTGACCGGATTGCCCCCGCCACCGGCGACAGGGAGCGACGTCTTGTCGCCGACAAGTTGGGTATAGCCGATGCAGCGCCGGTATTCTGTGAGGACTACCTGCAGTGGGTACTTGAAGACAAGTTCGTGGACGGTCGCCCTCGGTGGGAGGCCGTTGGCGTTCAATTCGTGGAAGATGTGACGCCATTCGAGACCATGAAAATTCGCATCCTCAATGGCGGACACGCCCTGATTGCCTACCCGGCCGGGTTGCTCGACATCGAAGGCTCGGGGGACGCCATGGCACATCCACTGATTAGCGGCTTTCTGGACAGGGTGGAACGCGAGGAGATTCTACCCATCGTACCGCCTGTACCCGATACTGACCTTGAAGCCTACTATGCGGCGATCGTATCGCGCTTCCGCAATCCGCACGTGGTGGATACCGTGCGGCGCCTGTGTCTGGACGGATCGAACAGGCAGCCAAAGTTCATCGTACCCAGCATCATCGATCGCACGACCGAGGGCGATAGCGTAGAGGGGCTGGCACTCGCTTCAGCTCTGTGGTGCCGCTACTGCTTTGGCGAGACGGAAAGTGGCGCCGTTATCGAAGCCAACGACCCTTCCTGGGGTCACCTTGTCGAGCGCGCTCGTGCAGCTCGCTCTGATCCGGGGGCCTGGCTTGGCATGCGTGAAATTTACGGGGATCTGGCTCACGTCAGGCTCTTCAGCCAACCGTTCACGCGTGCCTTGAAGGCTCTGTGGGCAGACGGTACCGAGAGTACGCTGCGTCGCTATCTGGAAGGGACTTTGTATGTCATGCCAGAGTAGTAGCCACTCCCTCAAGAAACCACCGTGAACCATCAGCGGTGGGTCATGTGACATGCAAACAGGGCTGGCAAACTCACTCGACATCCGTTGGCAAATGTTCGATAACCACTGACTGGAAACAGAAGGATTCATGTATGGCAATTGATCAGGATTCTCGCTACGTTAGTCGTCTGACAAAAAAGACGCTGGCATTGGTGTTGGCAGGCGGGCGTGGTTCGCGGCTGTATGAGTTGACGGACTGGCGAGCCAAGCCGGGGGTGCCCTTTGGCGGAAAATGTCGCATCATCGATTTTCCGTTGTCGAACTGTGTCAATTCGGGAATACGTCGTATTGGAGTGCTCACTCAATACAAGTCGCACTCTCTCGTACGCCATCTGGTGCGAGGGTGGAGCAACTTCCAGAGCGAACTGGGTGAGTTCGTGGAGGTGCTTCCTGCATCACAACGCACGGGGGACGAGTGGTATTCCGGCACCGCTGATGCCATCTATCAGAATCTGGATATCATCCGAACGCATAAACCCGATTACGTGCTGGTGCTCTCCGGCGATCATATCTACAAGATGGACTATGGACCCATGTTGGCTTTTCACGTGGCCAACGAGGCGGATATGACCGTCTCTTGCCTGGAAGTCCCCATTGCCGAAGCAGCCGGTTCGTTTGGCGTCATGACGGTGAACGAGGATAGTCGTGTGCTGCGTTTTGATGAAAAGCCGGATCACCCGACGCCCATTCCCGGCAATGACGCACTGACCCTTGCCTCGATGGGTAACTATATCTTCAATACGCAGTTTCTTTTCGACCAATTGATTGCGGATGCGGACAGCGAGGACTCACAGCACGATTTCGGTAACGACATCATTCCGTCGATGATCGAAAACAACAATGTGTTTGCCTACCCATTCCGTGATGCGGACACCGGTAAACAGGCTTTCTGGAGGGATGTCGGAACGCTGGACGCGTACTGGGAGGCGCATATGGAACTGGTATCTGTGGAACCTCAATTGAACCTGTACGATCAGGAATGGCCGATCCTGACGCATCAGACGCAACTGCCACCGGCAAAATTCGTATTCAATGACGATGACAGGCGCGGAGAAGCGCACGATTCCATGGTGTCGGGGGGGTGCGTCATATCAGGTGCAAGAATCAACCGCTCGCTGTTGTTCTCCAATGTCACGGTGCATTCGTATTCGACAGTGACCGATTCGGTGCTGTTGCCAGATGTCGAGGTCGGGCGTCATTGCCGCATTCAAAAGGCCATCATCGATCGAGGTTGTCACTTGCCTGAGAATACGGTCATTGGTGAGGACCATGAGCAGGACAGAGCACGCGGCTTTCGCGTGACAGACAAGGGCGTGGTGCTGGTGACGCCGGATATGTTGGGACAAAGCCTGCACAGCGTACGATAAAAGGACATTGCCATGACCGTTGTCGACAGAGAGACCGTGGAGGCTGTTTCCCGTGGAGATCATCATGATCCGTTTGCGGTGTTGGGGCCGCATTCCGAGAACAGGCACGTCGTGGTGCGTACGCTGCAACCACAGGCTGACGCGGTCGAGGTGGTAGATCATCGGGGCTCGGTATTGGCCGACATGTCGATGAGGCATCCCGGATTGTTCGAAGCCACTTTGCTTCCTGCCACCAACGGTTACCGTCTACGTGTGCATACAGGTCAGGAGTACTGCACGATCGATGACCCCTATCGATTTCCATCACTGCTGGGTGACATGGACCGATATCTGATGGGTGAGGGTACCCATCTGAAGCTCTACGACAAGCTGGGTGCCAAAGTCATGGAATGCGATGGTGTCACCGGCGTACACTTTGCCGTCTGGGCACCCAATGCCCGGCGTGTGAGTGTCGTCGGACCTTTCAACGACTGGGATGGTCGCCGACATGTCATGCGGGCACACCCTGATAGCGGGGCCTGGGATCTGTTCGTTCCCGGTCTGATGCCCGGTGAGTTGTATAAATTCGAAATCAAGGGGCGCGACGGCACCTTGTTGCCACTCAAGGCTGATCCCTTTGGACGCTACTTCGAACCGCCCCCGGGGAACGCCTCCATTGTCCCGGATGATATCGAGATGCAATGGGGCGATAGCGATTACCTGGCAAACCGGGCCAGCGCGACCGCACTGGATGCACCGGTGTCCATCTACGAGGTGCATCTGGGCTCATGGAAACGCAAGGCTGGTGAGTACTCGCAATGGATGAGCTACCAGGAACTCTCCGATGAACTGGTGCCATATGTAAAGGAGATGGGCTATACCCATATCGAGTTGTTGCCGGTTACCGAACACCCGTTCGATGGCTCATGGGGTTATCAGCCCATCGGAATGTATGCGCCAACCTGGCGTTCTGGTACACCACACGAGTTCAAGATGTTCATCGATCGCTGTCACCGCGAAGGCATTGGTGTGATTCTGGACTGGGTACCTGCGCACTTTCCTCGCGATACCCATGGGCTTGGTGAGTTCGATGGCACTCATCTGTACGAGCATGCCGATCCGCGTCAGGGGGCGCATAGCGATTGGGGCACTCTGATTTTCAACTATGGGCGCAATGAGGTAGTGAACTACCTGCTTGCCAATGCCTTGTTCTGGATAGAGGAATATCACATCGATGTATTGCGGGTTGACGCGGTGGCATCAATGCTTTATCTGGATTATTCACGTGAAGATGGCGAGTGGATACCCAACGAACATGGAGGCAACGAAAATCTGGCAGTCGTGGCCTTTCTTCAACAGATGAACACGGTGGTGCATGCTCACGGCGGGATGACCATGGCTGAGGAATCCACTGCCTGGCCAATGGTGTCTCGGCCTGTCTATCTGGGCGGCCTGGGTTTCACCTACAAGTGGAACATGGGCTGGATGCACGATACGCTGAGCTTCTTCAAGGAAGATCCGATTCATCGACGATTTCATCAGGACAAGATCACCTTCAGCCTGCTGTACGCCTTCACTGAAAATTTCGTTCTGCCCTTGTCCCACGACGAGGTGGTGCACGGCAAAGGCTCGCTGCTGGCACGAATGCCAGGGGATGCCTGGCAGCAATTCGCCAATTTGCGGTTGTATTACGCGTTCATGTACGCGCATCCCGGCAAGAAGCTCCTGTTCATGGGAGGGGAGTTCGCGCAAGGTCGCGAATGGGCCTACGATGGTGAGCTGGATTGGAATCTGCTGGATGATCCTCAACATGCAGGCGTGCAGAGGCTGGTGCGGGACCTGAATCGGCTGTACAGGAACACACCGGGGCTCTACGAAAGGGACTGCGATTCATCAGGGTTCGAGTGGATCGATTGCACGGACAATGACAACGGTGTCGTTGCATTCATTCGGCACGGAAAGGCCGCTGAAGACCTTGTCGTTGTTGTCTGCAATTTCACGCCTGTGGTGCATTACAACTACCGAATCGGCGTACCTGTACCCGGTCGATATATCGAGCGACTCAACAGCGACAGTACCGCCTACGGTGGCAGTGGTGTGGGTAATCTGGGGGAGGTGATGGCGGCGAGCATTCCGTCACATGGCCGACCCGACTCGGTAAATCTGACCTTGCCACCACTGGCGACGATGATCTTCCAGGTGCATCCACTGGTGGAGCAGGTTATCGGGATCGAGACTGATGGCTGATCTTCCGCGCTGCGGGAGGGTGCATTTGCCAGAGCAACTGCACCAGTACTAGTGTCACTTGTCGCAGGGGCAACCAAAACGCGTTGGCATCAGATAGTATAAGCTGGCAAATCAACTGTTTGCGTCCCCTAACAGCTTGTATCTCGATCAGCATGTCAAACGCATCCTCGGAATTCTGGTCCGGCGCACGTGACACGATACCTGTGGTGGTAGGCGCCATCCCGTTCGGCATACTGTTCGGCGCACTGGCCATCAATGCCGGATTGTCGATAGCCGCAACCCTGGGCATGAGTCTGTTCGTGTTTGCAGGTTCATCGCAATTCGTGGCAGCGGGGCTGGTGGCGCAAGGGGCCGGTATCCTCGTGATTGTTCTCACCACGTTTGTCGTGAATCTGCGCCATGCCCTGTATTCGGCCTCTCTCGGACCCTATCTGTCGAGACTGCCGCAGCGCTGGCTGATTCCGCTGGGTTTCTGGCTTACCGACGAGACCTTTGCCGTGGTGGTGCAACGTTATGCCCGAGGCGATGACTCCCCCTTCACGCACTGGTATCACCTGGGCTCGTCGATGGCGATGTATTCCAACTGGTTGCTGTGTACGGTTATCGGCATGGTAGCCGGCACGCAACTTCAGGGGATGGCCAATTGGGGGCTGGAATTTGCGATGGTCGTGACCTTCATCGGTATCGTGGTACCTCTATTGCAGAACGTTCCGATGATCCTGTGTGCGGTTGTGGCAGGTGCCGTCTCACTGCTGTTGCGTGAGTGGCCCAATCAACTGGGTCTGATGCTGGGTTCTCTGACGGGGATTGCCATTGCCATGCTGGTGGAGGTCGGTGGCAGGCGCACGACCATGTCGAAATCTCGAGAATTGCCATCATGACTCACTGGCAGGAAGCACTCCTGATTCTGGGCATGATGATCGTCACCTTCGGTGTTCGATATCCGGTACTTGCGCTCAGTGGCCGCTTGCCCATGCCGGCCTGGTTGATCAAGGCCCTGCGCTATGTGCCAGTAGCTGTTCTGAGTGCCATCACGGTACCGATGATGCTGGCACCACAGGGCGAGATGCAATTGAGCTTGCACAACGAGTATCTGGTGGCCGGCATTGCCAGTATCGTGTTCGTGGCTGTCACGCGGCATCTGTTGTGGACCATCGTCTCGGGAATGGCCCTGTTTCTGGCACTGCGGTTTTTCCTGTAAATCGGCTGTTCTGCCGATGCTGGTGCATTCTCTGGTATTACGCTAACGACGCTGAACAGGAGAGACCATTGGGGCCCTTGACAGGATTGCGCGTCATCGAATTTGCAGGGCTGGGTCCGGCACCGTTTGCAGCCATGCTGCTGGCAGACATGGGGGCCGATGTTGTCCGGCTGGAACGCCAGCAGAGCGACAATCTGCTGGGCATTGACTACGATGTGCTCAATCGTGGCAAGCGTGCTGTCGCTGTAGACCTGAAGACCCCTGACGGTATTGCGACTGCGCTTGAATTGTTATCGAGGGCCGATGTGCTGATTGAAGGTTTCAGGCCTGGCGTCATGGAGCGGCTGGGTCTGGGCCCCGAGGTGTGCTGGCAGGTGAACCCTGCTCTGGTGTACGGGCGTATGACAGGCTGGGGACAGGACGGTCCTTTGGCTCGATCGGCTGGCCATGACATCAACTACATTGCGATCAGCGGGGTCTTGAGTGCCATGGGCGAGCGGGACGGCAGGCCTGCCATACCGGTGAACCTGCTGGGCGACTTTGGTGGTGGTGCAATGTACCTGGCCTTTGGCATCATGGCGGCCTTGTACGAGTGCCGGACCAGTGGTAAGGGACAGGTGGTCGATGCGGCCATCTGCGATGGTACTGCGCACCTGAGTACCATGCTGCATGGTCTGATGCACAATGATCGCTGGCAGGACAGGCGAGGCGAGAATCTGCTGGATGGCGCCGCTCCCCATTACAATACCTATCAGTGTGCTGACGGAGAGTGGATATCGATCGGGCCTCTGGAGCCGAAGTTCCATGGCGAGTTCCTGCGATGTCTGCGGTTGCAGGACGACGAAGATTTTCAGGATTACCAGAACCCCGAGTGCTGGCCACGACTGAAGAAACGCCTGGCCACCCTTTTTGCACAGCGAGATTCGACACATTGGCGTGCCCTGCTGGAAGGGACCGATTGCTGCGTTGCGCCGGTACTGGGATTGCGCGCCGCCGCTGAACACCCTCACAACGCGTCCCGAGTCGTGTTCGAAACTCATGATGGCTGCGTTCAGCCGGCACCGGCGCCACGATTCAGTCGAACGCCGGGCCGTATTCAAGGTCCTCCACCGGCAGGCTGTCAGCCAGGTGCCGAGGTATTGCGTCAATGGCAGGAGGAGGATTGTGATCAGTCGCCACACGGCTCTGGCGGTACTGCTGGCGATGTCAGTGAGTGAAAGGACCTTCCCGAGGCCGTCATCAGGGGGCGGTCAGTAATTCCACATTGTTCCGTCCTGCAGTCTGACGATCGGGTGACTGCCTGGCTGGTAGCTGTAGCGCCGAGCTTCGGATTCATCGAACTCCACGCCCAGACCGGGCGCGTCACTGACATGGAACATGCCGTTTTCCATGCGATGTTCCGATGGGAACAGGGCATCGCATTCCGGGGTGCCCAGGACCAGATATTCCTGGATGCCGAAATTGGGCGCCCAGGCATTCAGATGTGCCTGAGCGGCCATGGAAATGGGTGAGTGGCTGGGGGCTCCGTGAAAGCCGGTGCGCACGTGGTGAAAGGAGGCAAGATCGACAATGCGCTTGACCGGTGTGATGCCTCCGCCATAGGTCACGGCGATTCGTATGAAGTCGATCAATTCCTCTTCAATCAGCCTGTTGCACTCCCACACCGAGTTGAACACCTCACCAATCGCTATGGGTGTGGTGGAATGCTGCCGGATCAATCGGAGCGCATTCTGATCTTCGGCAGGTGTCGGATCTTCGAGCCAGAACAGGCGTATTGGCTCCACTGCCTTGGCAAATTCGGCGGCTTCACGTGGCGTGAGTCGGTGGTGGACATCGTGCAGAATATGCAACTCTGGACCAAAACGCTCGCGAATCTTCGCCAGAGCCTCAGGCATGAAGCGCAGGTAGCGATCACTATCCCAGATCTCTACCTTGGGGCGGATGCCGCTGAAGTCGGAAATGTAGTTCTTCACATCACCCTTTTTCTCGGGCACGGCATAACTGGCTGTTGGCATGCCGGGAATGCCGCATTGCACACGCACGGCCTTGTAGCCCTGCTCGACATAGTAGGCAATGGAATCGACGAGGTCTTCCAGGTCGGCACCGGTTGCATGTGCATAGACCATGGCAGATTCGCGGCTCTTGCCGCCAAACAGTTGATAGAGCGGCATGTCGGCCAGTTTGCCCTTGATGTCCCACAAGGCCATGTCAATGGCGCCATAGGCGGCCATGGCGATGGGGCCACGACGAAAGTAGGCGCCTCGATACAGGAGTTGCCAGATGTCTTCGCTGTTGCGCGGATCCATGCCGATGAGGTTCGGGATCAGGTAGTCCTGCAGATAGGCTGCCGGCAGGGTTTCGCGGTTGTTGAGAGTGGCATCCCCGAGGCCGTGAACACCCTGATCGGTCATGATCTTGAGCGTCACATAGTTCTTGGCCGGGCCACCCACAAATACCCTGGCGTCGGTAATCTTCATGCGTGAGTTCTCCTTTGACGATGCCGGTTCATTGCAAGTCGGTGACGTCTTTCCAGTCATCGTTCCTGCGAATCAAGTCGATGATCTGCTGGTATTGGCTGCCTTCCCGGAAGGTCGGGTAGGGCTCGACATCCTTGCCGCGGATGTCCTTGACGAACTCGCGGGCGAGATAGTGCCAGCACTGTTCCGTCTCACCCTCGACATCCGGTATCGATGCCATGAGGTCGGCAGGGCGTGCGATTTCCTCCCAGGCCTGGTTCCTGCCCCACAGGTACAGCTGGCCACTGCCGTAATGCCCCTTGAGATAGATTGCGCCTTCCTTGCCATAGAAAACGATATGGTCTTCGTGGAACCGTGGTACCAGTCCGCCGTGCTTGAAGAGAACCGAGACGGGCTTCGTCGCCCATGGACTGGCCAGTCTGGCCATGACGGTATAGGACCACTCGACGTTACTCTCTCCCCACTTCAGCGATGGGTCATTCAGGTCCGAGGGAATGAACTCTCGTCTCTGCATGAAGTTGTGCACGCCATCCACGATCGGCGCTTTCCTCATGTCATCGCGCACCTCACCCATGATCGACAGAATGCGCTCACCGATGACCGATGTCACGATTGACAGCGTATGAGTGAAGTTGTTGTTGAGACGACCGCCGCCTTCCTCCTTGCGATGCGACCACCCAAAGGGAATGGTTTTCTCGAGGTTGAAGTGAGACATGCACTCGACTTCGACAGGCTCGCCGATTGCACCCTCGGCAACCAGTCGCTTCGCGTGTAATACACCGGAGGTGAAGCGGAAGCTGGCGGCATAGGCTGTCTTCACGCCTTTCTGCCGTGCAAGCTCATAGAGCTCGACAGCGGTCTCCGCGTTGTCTGTCATGGGCTTGTCGCAGAACACATGGCAGCCGAAGTCGATGGCTTGCCTGATGGGTTCGTAATGCGCGCCCCCGGGTGTGGCGATGGAGACGATGTCCGGCCGACACTCTTGCAACGCGCTCTGCCAATCGCTTCCGTGGTAGGGGACACCCAGCTTTTCAGCAACCTTGCTGACGACATGCGGGGTACGTCCGACAATACCCACCACGTCGACGCCAGCGCCACGAAAGGCATCGGCGTGACCTTCTCCGGCAAAGCCGGTTCCGAGAATCAGGACTTTCATTTGAATCGCTCCCTCATTGTTCCTCTGGTGCCGGCAGTATGGAGTATCAATACGCCGGTCCATTTCATGAGGTTCCTGTATCGGTCAGCAAACACTCGGGCGCCGGAGTCGCAGAGCTCCGAGTTCCTTCGAGCCTACTTCAGCTTCAAGGTATGGGTATGCCGCTTGCGCATCCTGATATTGATCATCTCGACAGCGACCGAAAAGGCCATGGCAAAGTAGATGTATCCCTTGGGCACATGGACATCGAAGCCTTCGACGATCAGCGTCATGCCCACCATGATCAGAAAGGAGAGCGCCAGTATCTTGATGGTGGGGTTGTTGTCGACGAAATCGCTGATGGCCTTCGAGGCCAGCAGCATGACAGCGACCGCGATGACGATGGCAGCGACCATGATCGGCAGCTCATCCACCAGACCGACGGCAGTAATGACCGAGTCCAGGGAAAAGACGATGTCCAGTATGGCGATCTGGATGAGAACGCTGTAGAAGGCAGCCGATGCGGCTGATTTCTCGGATTCCTCCTCGACCTCGAAACTGGCATGGATCTCATGAGTGGACTTGGCCAGCAGAAACAGGCCGCCACCGATGAGGATGATGTCGCGTCCGGAAATCTGCTGATCGAATACGGTAAACCACGGATCCACCAGCCCCATGACCCAGGTGATCGAGAAAAGCAGAGCCAGGCGGGCAAACATGGCCAGTCCGATCCCCAGCTTTCTTGCCCGATCCCGCTGCTCGAGCGGCAGGCGGCTGACGAGAATCGAGATGAATATGATGTTGTCTATACCCAGCACTATTTCCAGTGCCGTCAACGTGCCCAGTGCAATCCAGGCTTCGGGGCTTGCCAACCAGTCAAACATCGTGTGCGCTCTGTTGTTGTGTTCGGTGGAGTGTGCGTCGCCAGGAGGTGATCATCCGTGCAACTGACACATACGGTTCGTGCGGCAGTTTACTTGGTCTCTTTATAGCCTGTCAGGATGGGGATGGCGGTTGTTTGTAATCAACGGTGAAAGCGGTCAATGTGACTACCAGGGCAATGGCGCGACGCAGCCCGGTCTTGTTCGGCAGCAAGGGGCGAAGGTCAGAGTGTCAATCAGGCCGGGCGATCGCCCGCGTAGCTGCGGGCGATCGATTGGCGTTTCAGTCCATCTAGGCTAGTTTGCCGGGGTCTGCACCAGGGCAGTTGCAAAGGCCTGTGAGCGCACGCCGGTATCGGATACCGAGTACACGGTATAGCGATACGCGGTGTCCGCGTCGAGCGCGTAGTCCATGTAACTGATCGAGGATACGGTGTCGATCAGCACATCGTCGCGATATATGTCATAGCCGCTGACGGGCGTGGCATTGAACTCGACGCGTGACCAGAAAAGCTCGGCCGTGTGCGGCCCATAGGCGATCGCCTCGGCCGAGGCGGGAGCTGTCGGTCCGCCCGCAGTTGATACCTCGGGGAAGTAATTCCACTCCGACTGCTGACCATCATCATTGAAGGCGACAACCTGGTAGGCATGATGGATCGTGTCAGGCGCAAGTCCGTCGATGTTGAAGCGTGTATCGCTGGTTCGACCGATATGAGTCTCGTAGCTGTAGATGTCATAGCCAGTAGCTGGTGTGCCAATATCAGACGGTTCCCATTCCAGCTGTATCGACGTCTCGGACAAGGCGATGGATGACAGGTTTACCGGCATGGCTGGCCGGATTTCCGCCAGCGCCGAGTACACCGATACAAACAGGTTGGCAGGCGCCGAGCGACGGCCGTTTCCATCGACGGTGACTATCTCGTAGTCATAACCGCCGTAGTAATAGATGTCGTAGTCCATCAGGCTGGTTCCCGAGGTAGTGGCAAGTGGTCTGCCAGACTCCCTGATTTCGTAGCTCAGCGGCGGTGTACCCCAGGCAGCAGGCTCCCAGAACAGTTCCAGGGTGTGTTCGG
Organism: uncultured Granulosicoccus sp.; assembly: GCA_947495035.1. GTDB lineage: Bacteria > Pseudomonadota > Gammaproteobacteria > Granulosicoccales > Granulosicoccaceae > Granulosicoccus. Next base: position 151,835 of record CANLXI010000010.1, on the reverse strand, counting down.
AATACAGGGCAAAGCTGAGCCCTGTGACCGCTGCTGGCGGGCGGGTGCCCGTTTGTGCCGGAAGCGTGAAGAGGGTTGAGCGCAGCACGTGGTCTTCGAAGTACTGCCTGATGGTCTCGATGCGGTAGGTATGCTCCTGAGCATCGTACAGCGTGTCAAGCCAGCTCTGGGCCTGCAGGCGATCAACCTTCACACCGTCTCGATAGATGTCATATTCGCGGTTGTAAAATACCCAGAAAATCTCGGCCAGTGTGTCTGAATAGACCTCGCCACCCAGCTCCGGGAAATTGTCGATGTTGTTGTTGACGCTCAGGAACAGTGGAGACGAACGTTCTCCTGCCGCGTCGATCGTGATCAGCTGGTAGGTCTGGCGATTGTATCGTGTGGCATCGGGCACTTCGAAAGAGCGCTCCTCGGGACCGGGCGTTCCGATGACAAGCTCATCGCGGATTATCTCGAATCCGGCAATATCCGCAGCAGCAGACTGCTCCCAGCGCAATTCGATGGAGTCGGGTGCCAGGGCAGGATAGGCCTGCCATGGCGATGCCGGTGCTCCGCTGTCTTCTCGTCCGAAGATGATGTAGGCAACGCCTGTTCTCAGCTGGTAAAACTCATCGGCGTAGGGGGAGTCGATCAGCGCATCGATGTCCACGCCGGGGTCATAGCCGCCAGGACTGCCGATCAGGAGATCATTCAGGCCGTCACCATTGAAGTCGCCTTCGAGACCGGTCACGCTATCGATATAGACAGAGTCAACCGTACCGGAGATCGTGAAACCGTTGATCCCGTTCAGGGCAACCGAACCGAACCCTGCGTCGACACCGCCGTAGATCACTTCAACACCGACGTAGTTGTTCTGGGACCTCTCTTCCAGACCGTCGCCATTGATGTCACCGATACCATTGAACGTCCAGATGGTTTCCTCCGTGAAGCGACCGTAGGCTTCTGGCAACTCCTGCAGATTCAGTTCGGCAGGCCACGCATCACTGCGGCCGTAGAGCACGATGCTGAAAGGATCGTAGGTCACGGTGTCGTAGCTGTTGAACACCAGGTCCAGGCGGCCATCGGCATTGCAGTCCGATGAGATATCGACCGGATCTCCGTAGAGTATGGATTGGCTGTAGCGAAAGATCGGATCCGGCAAGCCAGACGTGTCGTAGGCAAGCAAGGTCGTCCCATTGCTGCCATCGAGAGATTGGAAGTCGATCATCTCCGGCAGGCCATCGGCGGAGCCGAAGATCAGGTATTTCGTTCCGTTGTCACCGAACAGCAGGTCATCGAGCCCATCGGCATTGGCGTCGACGATGACATTCTGCATGCCGAAGAATGCTGACCAGATGATATCGGAGCCGTCCATATAGCCGGCGAAACGAATGGTGGATTGCCAGGATTCCGGTACGGTTGTCAGATCGAGTGTGGCAGGCAGAGGTTCTTCGGTGCCCAGCACCATCGTCAGGATTGACTGACCTTCGATGGCCGCGACACGTGAGAAGACGGCCAGGTCATTGCGTCCATCACCGTTGATGTCGCCAACGAGCGACAGGTCGGAAAGCACCGAGGACTCATCGGTGTAGTAGGGGGTGAGTGGCGCTCCATTGAATGTCAGGCTCATGCTGGAGCCGCTGTCGAGTGTCGAGATATCCAGTGGTGTGGGGTAGGGTGTGCGCCTGCCGAGTACGATGACGGCACCGGATGGTGCACCGTCGTTGTAATCTCTGGATGACAACAGCCAGTCGTCCAGGCCATCGCCATTGAAGTCACCCAGCGCGCTGATCTCGTTGACCCCGGGTATGTAAGTACCTCCGGCACTGGCAATCGAATCCGGCGTCATCTGCATGGACTGGAGCTGGGGCCCGCCCGGAATGATGTAGATCCCGCCAGTGTCGGAATAGATATCTGTCCCGAGAGCGATATCCGCAAGTCCGTCACCGTTGATGTCACCCAGCGACACCGCCTGGCTGGCGAAATTGAAGGTGTTCGATTCACCGCTGAACACCCACCCTTCATCGGCGCTCATGCGCATGGGTTCGAAGGTGGAAGGGAAGGTGGCAGCCTGAAGCGTGCCGCAGGTCAGCAGTGCGAGCCCGGCTGATCGGATGATTGGTATGAACATGAGGGGTGCCTCGGCAGGCAGCTTTCAAGGAGTCTTCAGCATGACGATAATGCAAGGTTTGAACAAGGTGCCATTACGGCTATTTGTCCCGATATAGTAGGTAATAATGGCCTTTGCGCTGTAACGGACATTCGCCGAAAGTCCTGGTGACAGCTGATGTCAGCGCTGTGGCGAAAGAGCGCATGGCAGTCATGCATGGGCAAAGCGCCGTGCTCGAAACCTGGCTCTGTTGCTCACTGTCAGGATGGACTATCCTGCATGTGTTTCGAGCAAGAAAATGCGGCCGGGTGTCTGCCACTGTCCGCATCAAGTCCAACCTGAACCGGAGAATCCTGACGAAGCGGCCGTGGCATTGCCCATGGCCACTGCGTCATTCCCTCAACTCTTCTCACCGGAACGTAGCCTGAGCTGCAGCCCTGACACCCACTATGCCTCGTACTTCTACCTGGACGCCGGAACAGCGCCTTACGCTGTATTTCATGATGATGTACGGCTCTGTCGGTCTGACGGGGCCGTTCCTGTCCCCATGGCTGCACCATCTGGGAGTCAGTGCGCAGCTCACCGGGTTGATTGTGGCAATGCCCTCGGTCGCCATGGTGGTGGCAGCAGTCCACCTGGGAAGCATATCTGATCGCTTGTCCGATTGGCGAACCGCGATCATCGGATTCGACTGGATGATACTGCTGCTGTTCTGCTGGATGCTGTTCAGACAGAATGTCATCGATATCATCGTGGTCTGGACGCTGGCGGGGCTTCTCATTGCGGTGAAAGTGCCCGTGCTGGACGGCGCCACCCTCAGTCTGACGCGCAGGCGTGGTTCTGACTACGCCAGAATTCGGGCGCTGGGCTCTGTCGGGTTCGTCATCGCATTGATGTCTGGGGGCGTCATTTTCAACGCGGCAGGGTTGGACTGGTTTGTACCGGCACTGATTGCAGGAGCCTTGATCAGGGCTCTCTGTGCAAGCGTACTGCCGGCGTTTCGCGAAGCGGCAACCTTGACCGGCAAGCGGGTCGACGAGCGGCTGGCCGCACCGGCTGACAATCTGGGTGCGCCAGCCGGCAACATGGCGATGGCGTCAGCAAGCATCACCGCGCCTGCCTTGCCGGGTGGTCTCAAGCACCCCGGCTTCCTGATGGTCATCGCCGGTTCAGCGCTGATCAACGGATCGCATGCCTTTTTCGGCGCGTTTGCCATGCTGCACTGGATAGAGTCCGGCATCAGTACCATCATCAGCTCGCTGCTGTGGTGCTTCGCCGTGGTCATGGAAATAGCGCTCATGTGGAGGTTCACCGACGTTGCCAGGCGCTTGTCCTCGCGACATTGCATGCTGGCAGCCGGAGCCGTGGGTATCCTGCGCTGGAGCCTGTCAACCATGAACCCTTCCGTGCCGCTGCTGGTTCTGCTGCAGGGCATGCATGCCCTGAGTTTCGGCTTGCTCTTCATCGCCACCGTGACCTTCATCTCTCGCCGCGTGGATGATTCCATGGCGGCCCGTGCACAGTCTCTGTATGCCACGTTTGCCACCGCGGCGCTGGCGACCGCAGTGCTGGTGTCAGGAATACTCTACTCTCGCGCAGGGATACAGGGATACTGGTTGATGACAGCGATGTGCGTCGTCGGCATGGTGCTCATCATCAGCAGTTACTCCACCAGACTGGAAGAGGACTTTCCCGTGTGACCATGCCGCGGGCCTGATCCGGAATCACTACCATTCGATGGTCGTGTGCAGGCCCAGATCGGGTCGTTGTCCCGTCATGTTGGCCTTGGCAATTTCCCATCCGAACTTCACCGCACTGTCGGTGGATGCCCAGAGGCCAGCACTGATCGGCCGGAAGGCCAGCATTGTCAAATCCGGATCTTCCTTGCCCGCCGGATACCAGGCGGCGACGATCGGGGACCAGAACTGCTCGATGGTGTCCGAGTCGTGATGAACACTCAACACGCCATCCACGCTGGCGTGGAAGTCTCTGTCATTCGACACCATGCACAGTTTGGCTGCAGGGGAGTTCAGTGCCGCCATTGCCAGATCTGTGGATTTGCTGGTATAGAACCAGATCGTCTTGCGCAGGGGGTCAGCCTGCGGTGCCATGGGTTGCAGATGAGAACCGCCACCCTCCGCGCCCAGCAGAACATCTCGCACATCGGCGAGTTGATCCCACAGCGCCTGTTCTGCATTGACTTTCAGTTCCTTGACTTCAGACATCGTATTCTCCGCTGGGTATTCTCTTTGGCATGTTGTCCGTACCGTCCGCGTCAGCTGACGTGTACGGACAAGACAGGCCCGGAAGATACCGTGTGCGACAGCCCCGGATGGCGCTGTGTAAATACGACAGGGGAGAGCCATTCATGAAAGGCAGGCGAGGAACCTTATCCGACACCGCGGGTGTTTCCGGTGAAAACGCACTATAGGTTCCGCACTCGTTCAAGGAGATTCCCGATGCTCAAGCTCATTGCTCTGATTGCCGCGCTGTCGGCTGCCCTGCCTGCCACTGTCTTCGCTCAAACCGCAGAGCAGGTTCGGGTTGGCATGTCAGGTGGCTACTTCCCCTTCACCTTTGTTCGTCAGGACAAGCTGCAAGGCTTCGAAGTGGATGTGATGAACGCCGTAGGCGATGAGGCGGGACTGGATATCACTTTCGAGACGATGTCGTTTTCCGGTCTTGTCGGCGCACTGGAATCCGGCCGTATCGATACGATCGCCAATCAGATCACCATCACGCCGGAACGTGAAACGAAGTTCGCCTTCACTCAGCCCTATGTGTTCGATGGTGCGCAGGTTGTCGTGAAAGCCGGTGAGGAAGAAGCGATCCAGGGGCCCGAGGGTCTGAAGGGGCGAACGGTTGCCGTGAACCTCGGCTCGAACTTCGAACAGTTGCTGAACGAGCTGCCCTATGCAGACGAGATCGACGTCAAGACCTATGAAAGCAATATTGCCCTGGACACGTCTCTGGGTCGGGTCGATGCCTTCGTGATGGATCGAGTCTCCTCGGTACAATTGATCGCCGAGAGTCCGCTGCCACTGGCGCTTGCCGGCAAGCCCTTCGACGAGATTCGTAATGCCCTGCCGTTCCGCAACGACGAAGCCGGTCGTGCGATGCGTGACAGGGTCGATACGGCTCTGAACGCACTTCGGGAAAATGGCACCCTGGCAGAGATCTCGAGCAAATGGTTCGGCAGTGATATCACCGTAGCGGAGTAAGCCACGATGCAGGGCCTTGATTTCGACTACATGGTCGGCCTCGTGCCGGTACTGCTGGGCTATATCCCGTTGACGCTGGGCATGGCAAGCGCCGCCATGGTGTTGGCGCTGGTCCTGGGATCGCTGTTGGCGGTCGAGCGCGTGATTCGGTTGCCGGTGCTCGATCCCCTGGTCATGTTGTTCATCAGCTTCTTTCGCGGAACCCCGTTGCTGGTGCAGTTGTTCCTGTTCTACTACGGATTGCCTCAGGTACTGTCCTTTCTGACGCAGATCAACGGCGTGACGGCTGCCGTCATGGGGCTGACCCTGCATTTCTCGGCCTATATGGCGGAGAGTATCCGAGCGGCAATCGTGGGTGTCGACCGCAGTCAGTGGGAGGCGGCGCAGTCCATCGGCATGACGCAGGCGCAGATGATGCGCCGTATCGTGCTGCCGCAGGCTGCCCGGGTGGCTGCACCGACCTTGGTCAATTATTTCATTGACATGATCAAGAGCACCTCTCTGGCGTTCACGCTGGGGGTCACAGAGATGATGGGTGCAACACAGAAAGAGGCCGCTGGCAGTTTTCTGTATTTCGAGGCCTTTCTCGTGGTTGCCATTCTCTACTGGATCATCGTGGAAGCGCTCTCGCAAGTACAGAAGCTGCTGGAAACCCGTCTCAACAGGGCATTTGCGCGATGATCGAAATACAAGGCCTGAGCAAACGATTCGGTAACAATGCGGTTCTCGATGGCATCGATCTGAAGATCGATGATGGCGAACGGATCGTCGTGATCGGTCCATCCGGAACGGGAAAGTCGACCTTGCTGCGCTGTCTGAACTTTCTGGACAGGCCGGAGGCCGGTCGCATTCATATTGGTGATCTGCAGCTGGATGTGGCGACAGCCGGCAAGGCCGAGATTCTCCAACTGCGGCGCCGTACGGCCTTCGTCTTTCAGAACTATGCCCTGTTCGCCAACAAGACCGCACGCGAGAACATTACCGAGGCGCTCATCGTCGTGCAGAAGCAATCCCGCGATAGTGCCGAGCAGCGCGCTGAGGAGATCCTTCGGGAAACCGGTCTGGCAGACAAGGCCGATGCCTATCCGGCGGCCCTGTCGGGTGGGCAGCAGCAGCGAGTCGGTATCGGCAGAGCCATGGCGCTGGATGCCGAGCTGATGCTGTTTGATGAACCCACTTCTGCTCTGGACCCGGAGTGGGTGGGGGAGGTGCTTGATCTGATGCGTCGCGTCGCCGAGCGTCGGCAGACCATGCTGATCGTGACTCACGAAATGCAGTTTGCCCGTGAAATAGCCGATCGCGTGATCTTCATGGATGGCGGACGCATTGTCGAGCAGGGAACGCCACAGCAGCTGTTCGATGCTCCGCAGGACCCGCGAACCCGCGAATTCCTGAAAAGAGTCGGCTGAGTCGTTATCTGGAATATCGGCAGGTGACTGGCTTAGAATGGAGCTCTGACCAGCGACGATAGTCAAGTCACGAGAGGGACGCCATGACGAACACCTGGATGAAGGCAGTTGATGAGTGCAGCAGGAGTGCCCTGGCATCCGGAGATCTGCAGCCGGTGCAGTCGGAGCAGCTTGTCCTGGAGGAGGCTGGCCTGCGATTCATTGTGCGCTGGGTCTCGTCACTGGCGGCCAAGGATGCCGCCAGGGATTCAGGCGAGGATTCAGGCGAGGAGGTTGCGATTCCGGGTGGACCGCGCGATCCCGATTTCAATCCGTTTCTGAACCCTGATCCCGAACTCACGGTGGGACCACTGGGCGACGAGCATGTCGTCATCCTGAACAAGTTCCCGCTGTGCGAGCGCCATCTGGTATTGGCTCGACGCAGTTTCGAAGAGCAGCTGCTGCCGCTGACCCGCAGCGACTTCACCGCGCTGGCAACCATCATGGGCGAAGCGGGTGGGACCGGGCTGTACAATGGTGGTACGGCCGCAGGGGCCAGCCAGCGGCACAAGCATCTGCAATGGATTCCTGACACACCGGGCAATGCCTGTCTGGATTTCCACGCGGAGGGATTGCCCTCCGACCTGCCGGAACTGGGGCAGGCTACTCATGCCGCCCTGACAATGAAACACTGCTTTGTTCGTGTGCACTGTGGACGTGATGTGCCGCTTGAGGCAGCTGCGCAGAGCCTGCTTGCGGGCTTCGAGCGTGCCTGCCAGCAGCTGAATCTGACGCCAGGTACCGATGGGTTGCTGCCGCCGTTCAACCTGTTGGCGGGCAACGGCTGGCTGTTGCTGGTGCCGCGGAGTCAGGAATGTTTCGATGAGATTTCGATCAGCGCTGTGGGCTTTGGTGGCACGTTGTACACGCGCAATCGTGAACAGATGGAAACCCTGCGTCAGGTTGGCCCCTTGCAGGCGCTGGCGGCTGTAGGCTGCTGAATCTGTCTGTGGGCTGCCAGCGGATGTCGTTCAATGTCTGACGTATAATGGTCGGCTTGGACTGCACATGACGCCCAGTCGCTCATGATGTTCGAGCTGATCAGTGCGCGGCACCCTGGTGAAAGAGGACTGAACTCCGGTGACAATCAACAAGCCCGTGGTAGCCATGATGATGGCCATGGATCGCAATCGTCTGATCGGCAGTGAAGGTCAGATGCCGTGGCACATTCCCGGGGAACTGGCCTATTTCAAGTCCGTGACCATGGGCAAGCCGATCATCATGGGGCGCAAGACCTTCGAGTCCATCGGCAAGCCGCTGCCGGGGCGCACGAATGTCGTCGTCACGCGCAATCTCGACTGGTCTGCCGAGGGTGTCCTGCGTGCTCACACGCTGGAGCAGGCTCTGTCACTGGCGGCCGAAGCCGATCAGGCATCCCCGGAGCCTGAATTGATGATCATCGGTGGTGCAGCCCTGTGTGCCGATGCCATGCCACAGACGCAACGACTCTACCTGACCACGATCGATCATGCGTTTGACGGCGATACCTGGCTGGACAGCTTTCATTGGGAAGACTGGCGCGTAGTGACGGAGGATGTCCGAGATCCGGCGACCACCGGTGGCCTGGCCGTGACCTATTGGGTGCTCGAAAAGGCCTGAGCATGGATAATGGAAACAGAACAGCCAGCCCACAGAGTCGGGCGGGCCACTCGGCAACGTCTCGATATCAGCCAGAGATAGACGGACTGCGCGCCATCGCGGTTCTCGCTGTCGTGCTGTTTCACCTGGAATACAAGTGGATTCCGGGCGGTTTCGTCGGTGTCGACGTTTTTTTCGTCATCAGTGGCTTTCTGATCACGCGCCTGATCCTGAAGGAAGTGCGAGCGGGGGATTTTCGCTTCGGGCGTTTCTACCTGCGCCGGCTCAGGCGATTGGGTCCCGCGCTGATCGTCACCTTGCTGGCCACCTGGGCGGTAGCCGTGTTCTATCTCACGCCGGATCACTATCAGCGATTCTCGGGCGCCCTGATCTCATCGGTCTTCTCGGTGTCCAACCTGTTCTTCTGGGCCGAATCCGGCTATTTCGATGCCACTGCCGAGCTCAAGCCTTTGCTGCATACCTGGTCGCTGAGTGTCGAAGAGCAGTTCTACCTGGTCTGGCCAGCGTTGATCGTGCTGCTGGCAGGGCGGGGCCGCTGGCTTCTGCCGCTGATGATATCGCTGCTGTCCCTGGCCAGTCTCTACGCTGCGCTGGTGTTCACTCGATATGAGCCATCTGCCAGTTTTTTCCTGATGCCGTTTCGAGTGTATGAATTCGGCCTGGGTGCCGGGCTGGCCATGTTGCCGGGACTGGTCAGGCTCAATGCGGTTCGTGAAGTGCTGGTGCTTCTGGGGGTGATGATGATCGCTTACAGCGCTCTGGTATTCGACAAGTTCACACCATTCCCCGATATCTATGCATTGCTGCCTTGCATGGGCGCCGCCTTGCTGATTGCCGGTGGCAGCGCGCGGTACATGGGGCTGTTGCTGCGCAATCCCGTCAGTGTCTGGATCGGCAGGATATCGTACTCACTGTATCTGGTGCACTGGCCGATCGTGGTGTTGTACAAGCACATCACCTTCGAGGATGTGGTGGTCGGCAAGACACGCATCGCCCTGCTGGTATTGACCCTGCTGGCAGCCGTGGCGCTCTACTACGGGGTGGAAAAACGGTTCCGTCTCGCGCCTGAAGCAAGGTCATCGGATGTCTGGATTCTTCAATACCGCTTTCTCATCATTCCTCTGCTGTTGTCATTGGGCTCGGCCCATGCCTATCTGAACGACGGTTGGCCCGGTCGTTTCGATGCGGCGGTGGTCAATGCCATCGGCAATATCGAGGAGAAGCAGCAACTGCGTCGCGTGTATATCGACAGTGGAGAGGCCCTGTCCAATCTGCCGTTCGATGAGGCTGCGCAGAAGCGCGTTCTGGTCATGGGCGATTCACATGCCACGGACATGTTCAACGCCCTGTATCTGAATGTCGAGGGAGATCCTCGTCTGTCGGTGCGACGTCTGGAGATAGACGACGTCTGTCTCTATCTGTTTATCGATGCCGACAGGCAGAACCATGACCATCTCAGTGCCGCCGAGGTGGATCGTTGCGGCAAGCAATTCGATGCCGTCCAGCAATCAGAACTGCTGGCCTCGGTTGACCATGTGGTGCTATCGACGCGTTGGGAGCGCAGTTCACTGCCTAATCTGGAAGCCTTTACAGATTTTCTGCGTCGCCGCAGTAAGCAGGAGCCAGCCACCCATATCGTGCTCATGGGTCGGACGGCAGAGTTCAGGAACGTACCGTCGCTGGTCATCAAGAACGGTTTGACAGACGACCTGCAGCAGCAACTGGCTGCGGCACGTTCCAGCGAGCTGGATGAGCTGAATGCCGAGTTGCAGCAGCAGTCACTGGCGCTGGGTCTGGATTATGTCGACAAATTGCCCTACCTGTGCAGCACCGACTCCAGTCGCTGTGATGCCGTCGATGATCAAGGCAAGGTGCTGTATACCGATTATGGTCACTGGACCATGGAAGGCGCAGCGCTGTTTGGTCAACGCATGCTGCGTGATTCGGATACGGCTCGCTTGCTGACCGGGCTGTCCGACCCCGGAATTCCGTACGCCGTTTCGAACTGAACGACCAGTGCGGGCCAGGGCGCAGCCTGGCTGCCTTACTGTCCTGTCACCCAGTGGCTGCTGCCGGTCTCGATGGCGTAGGCCACGAGGTCGCCTCCCCAGACACAGCCACGGTCGGTGGGGATGACTCCGGCACGGCAGATGGCAGGGTGACTGGACCAGTGACCGAAGATGATGGTCTTGTCCAGTGGCTTGCGATTGGCAATCCGATGCCAGGGCTGCAGGGTGGCAGGTGCCTGCGCCGGTGGACCGTTGAAGTCGAAGTCCAGTGAGCCGTCAGGGTGGCAATAGCGCATGCGGGTAAAGGCGTTGATGGCAAAGCGCTGGCGATCTTCCCTGCCCAGATCCTTGCTCCATCGAGCGGGTGTGTTGCCGTACATGCGAGAAAGAAAATCGGGCAGATTTTCGGTCAGTTCCTGCTGCAGTTCCCGGTTGAGCTTCCCGGCACGCTTGAGCGACCAGCGGGGATGGATGCCCGCATGCACGAGTACATGATCGAGTCTCGTGTCCACGTGCAGCAGCGGTCGCGCTGCCAGCCAATGGCACAGTTCGTCGCGATCGGGGGCTTGCAGTATCTCCTCCAGCGTATCCCTGGCCGACGGTTTTCTGTAACCATGAACCACGGCCAGCAGGTGTAGATCATGGTTGCCCAGGACCGTAATGGCACTGTCTCCCAGGTTCCGGACGAAACGCAGGGTCTCCAGGGATTCCGGACCGCGATTGATGATGTCGCCGACAAACCAGAGCCGATCCCTGCCGGGGTCGAAGGCCAGCTTGTCCAGCAGATATTGCAAGGGAGTCAGGCAACCATGCAGGTCACCGATGGCATAGGTGGTCATGCGAAAACCATGGCTGTTGCGGCGGTGAATGGCAAGCGTCGTTCAGGACACTCGATGGTTCCTGTTCAGTCAGCCGTGCCGGTGAGGAGCATTCCGGCGTGTTCTCAGTGCAGGGTGCGTGGCGTCGAGAGCAGAAAGTCGGCAATGGGTGCCTTGAATTCCTCGCCATCGTCGGTCACCAGGCTGTAACTGCCGCCCATGGTGCCCATGGATGTCTCCAGCATGGTACCACTGGTGTACTGGAAGCCTTCGCCGGGCTTCAGATGGGGTTGCTCACCCACCACGCCTTCACCCTGTACCTCCTGCACCTTGCCGTTGGCGTCACGAATGACCCAGTGACGAGTCAACAGGCGCGCGGCGACATCACCCACATTGCGAATGGTGATGGTATAGGCAAAGACGAAACGGTTGTTGTCCGGGTCTGATTCGGATTCCACGTACAGCGTATCCACATCGACCTGGATACCTTCGCTGATATCGACATCCATGGTGAACAGGTCCCTGACGGAAGTTGGCATCATGTTATCACTGCTCACGTGTGTCTCAGTTGTTTTGCAAGACGATGAAACGCTGGCAAGTCCAGGGTTTCGGCGCGTGCCTGCGGATCTATCTGCAGGTCGATGAGCGCCTTGTCGTCCAGGTGGCCCTTGAAATTGTTGCGCAGGGTCTTGCGCTTGTTGGCAAATGCCAGTCGGGTGCAGGCTTGCAATGCATCCAGCGTCTCGGCATCCGGTGCATCGCTGCGCGGTTTCATCCGTACCACGGACGACTGCACCTTGGGTGGTGGGTCAAAGGCCGAAGGGGGAACCGTGAACAGGGGAGTCACCTCGAAAACGCTCTGCATCAGCACGCTCAAACGCCCGAATGCCCGGGTTCCCGGTTCGGCGTGCAGGCGATCGACCACTTCCTTCTGCAACATGACATGTATGTCTCTGATCATGCGCTGGCAGTCCATCAGCCGGACAAGCAGTGGGGTGCCGATATTGTAGGGCAGGTTGCCCACGACTCGCAATGAGTGAACCGCCTGACCGTTTCCCTCGGTATCGGCTGTCAATTCACGTGCCAGTGCGTCGAAATCGAACTGCATGACATCGCCGGGATGAATGGTCAGTCCGTTCAGCTGCTGTGACTCGAGGCGTGCGATCAGATCACGGTCGATTTCCACGACGGCCAGCCTGTCCAGTCGTGCCAGCAGGGGCAGTGTCAGGGCGCCGAGGCCCGGACCCACTTCCACGACCGGATCACCGGTCTCGGGGCGCAGGGCCGCGAGCATGCGTTCGATGATGCTCATGTCCTGCAGGAAATTCTGGCCGAAGCGCTTGCGGGCCTTGTGGTTCACGGTGTGGGGGTACTCTTGCTCTGTCGTGAGCTCGCCAGTTGCTCGGCGAGAGCGATGGCGGCATCCAGGCTGCCACTGCTGATATTGCCGGTACCGGCCTTGTCCAGAGCCGTACCATGATCGACCGAGGTGCGGATGATCGGCAGGCCGAGGGTAATGTTGATGGCCTTGCCGAAGCCGGCGTATTTCAGGACAGGCAGGCCCTGATCGTGAAACATGGCCATGACTGCATCGGCCTGATCCAGATGCTGCGGCGTGAACAGAGTGTCAGCCGGCAGGGGGCCGATCAGTTGCATGCCCTGGGCGCGCAGCTGTACCAACACCGGTTCGATGACGTCGATCTCTTCCCGTCCCATATGTCCACTTTCACCGGCATGCGGATTGAGGCCGGCCACCAGAATGCGTGGATCTGCAATGCCGAACTGTTCGATCAGGTCGTGATGCAGGATGCGCAGGGCTCGCAGCAGCACATCGCTCGTCAGGGCTCGGGCCACGGCCGCCAGCGGCAGGTGGGTGGTGGCCAGGGCCACCCGCAGCGGGCCGTGGGCGGTCTCGGCAGCCAGCATCATGACCGGCTCGCCATGGGTACGTTCCGCCAGGTATTCGGTGTGTCCGGTAAAGGCTATCCCGGCGTCGTTGATGACACCCTTGTGCAAGGGTGCCGTGACCATGGCGGCAAAGGTGCCCGCCAGACAACCATCGACGGCAGCGTCAAGCGTTGCCAGTACATGAGTTCCATTGCGGGCGTCCAGCTGACCACAGCGGACAGGCGCATGGGTGGGGATATGCAGGACATGCAGTTCCCCGACCTGGTCGACATGGCCGTCGCGATCAGCCAACAGCGGCGCCGGCTGTTCACCCGGGGTGAAATCGTGTACCTGCAGCGGCAGCCCCAGCGAAGCGGCCCTGTGTTGCAGTACATCACGATCGGCAATAGCCACGATCCTTGAGCGACGCGGCTGTTGTGCCAGCATGACGGTCAGATCCGGACCGATACCGGCCGGCTCTCCCGGAGTCAGGGCGATCAGATGGTTCAAGGACGAATTTCCACGAACGATTCATCTCGCAGCTGTCGCGACCAGCGTTCTATTTCCTGTTCCACCTTTCCCTGACGCAGGGCGTCGGCAGCCTGGTTGCGCAGGGTCGTCTCATCGATCTCTCGTGTGCGGCGATCCAGCAGCTGCATCAGATGCCAACCGAACTGAGTACGAAATGGCGGGCTGATTTCTCCCTGATCCAGTGTGTTGGCCATGTCTTCCATTTCCGCTGGCAGCTGACCTTCGCTGAACCAGGGCAGTTCACCCCCCTTGTCCGCACTGTTGGGGTCTTCGCTGATCTCTGCGGCCAGTGCTTCGAAGGAGGCACCTTCGATCAGTTGCTGGCGAACCTGACGCAGGCGTTGTTCGGTGTCTGCCGCATCGCCTGCGATGAAGATATGGCGTGCCAGAACCTCGGCCAGCTGTGACTGGTCACCACTCTGGGTGTCGGCCAGCCGGATGACATGAAAGCCATTGGCCGAACGCAGCGGTTCACTGAGATCCCCCGCCGACATGCTGCCCAGGGCATCGGCAAGGAAATCCGGCAATTCCTGCAGGCGACGCCATCCCAGGTCGCCGCCTTGCAGGGCGCGGGCGCCATCGGAGGAGGTGGCAGCCACTTCGGCAAAGTCATCGCCATTGCGCAGGCGTTGCAGAACATCCAGAGCGCGTTGTTCGGCCGCGGCGGTTGTCGCATTGTCAGCCGAAGGGGGAACTGCAATCAGGATATGCTGGATGCGATAGCGCTGTTGTTCTTCCACATCGTTTCTGATGGCGTCGACGTAATCGTCGATCTCCTGCTGCGATACGCGAACACGGGGTTGTACGTCGCGCTCGATCAGTCGCTGCAGCAGCAGTTCGCGCTCGATGTTCTGTCGGAACAGGTCGTAGTCGAAGCCCTGACCCGTCAGGGTTTCCCGAAACTGCAGCGTGTCCATGTTGTTGTTGCGGGCGATCTGCTCGATGGCGCGATTGGTGCTGGCCGCATCAATGGAGATGCCGTTGTTGCGAGCGTGCTGGCGACGGATTTCCTGGTTGATCAGCTCTTCCAGCACGCGATCGGCCAGTACATCGTCGGGTGGCAGGTTCTGGCGGTTGCTCCTGGCCTCCTGCCTGAAGAAATTGATGGCCGAGCGCAGATCGCTGTCGAGCACGACACCGTCGTTGACCACGGCCCGAATCCGGTCTAGCACCACATCATCGGCATCTGACGCCGCCTGTTCGTTCGCGTCAGCGCTTTGCGCCAGGGTTGGAGATCCCCCGTACAGGCACAGCAGCAGGGCCGCAATGGCTGCGGTTGCCGGCCTTCCGGGAAGCCTGAATCTGTCAATCATTGCACGTCGTCTCTATAGCCCAAGATGGCATTTTCCAATAAGGCCCCGTAGTTCTGTCCAAGCGGGGCCAGGCCCTTCAACACCAGCTGAAAGTAGATGCTGGTGTCATGATCCTCACCGTCATCGGCGATATAACGCCGGGCCGCAAATCTTACCGCCCAGCAGCAACTGTCGTATTCGAGGCCGAGCAAGGACTCGATACTTCGATCTGCATCCAGCGAGTAGTTCCAGCGGCTGGCCACGCGCCAGCTGCTGCCGAGGGCCCACAATCCGGACAGATCGATCTGCTCGGTCTTGTCCTCGTCGCTGTCACTGTTCACCACGCGGTGCGTGAAGTTGAGAATGCGATCCTTCTGCGGGCGATAACTCAGCGACAGGGAGCTACGCACGGTGCGCTCCTCGTCCGGATTCCACTGGATGCTGCCCTTGCCATTCCAGTCCTTGGTCAGTGCTGTCTCCACCTCACCGACAAAGTCGGAGTAGTCTCGGGTATCCACGGTATCGGTGGACGACAGGGTAACCAGACGGTCATCGAAATAGCGAACCTGCCCGATACTGGCGCGGAAGCGCTCCTGGCCGTTGACCCCGTCGATCATGCGAGTGGTCAGGGCCATGGAAAACTGGTTGGCATCAGCGATCCGGTCGGCGCCACTGAACCGGTTTTCACGAAACAGCTGGCTGATATTGAAATCGAACTCGCTCGAGTCGAACACGGGGATGTCCGACTGGTCCCGGTACGGTACTTTCAGGTAGAACAATCGCGGTTCGAGCGTCTGTACCGAGCCTCGTTCGTCAAGTACACGGTCGAAGAACAGCCCGCTGTCGACGCTGAAGGAGTCCAGATTACGGCTGTTGGTACGCTCGAGCTGCTCCGTGGTGTTGTTCAGACTGGTGTTGTTCAGGCTGTAATAGGTGAAACGGTGGGAGACGCTCGGTTTGAAGAACCAGGCGTCACGCACGATGGGCAGAGACAGTCGAGGACGGATATCGATGCGCGTTCCGGTGACCGCATCGTCCTTGTCGAAGTACACGAACTCACCGTCGACATCACTGCGAAACCCCAGTGGCAGTCGGCCCGATTTTGCATAGGCCTTGACCTGCGGCAGCCGCCGGTGCGGCCTGTCTTCGGGCTCGATGTCCTCGTCAACCGTCTGAAAACTCTGCAGACGAGTCAGCACCCTGGAGCCATCGTGTTCGTAGTTCAAGTCCGCGCGCTGTTCCAGATGGGTGATGCTGGCCACTTGCAGGCTGTCACCGAGATCTTCCAGATAGTCCTTGTCGGACACGCGTCGGGCAACAATGGTGGAGGTGAGGTCGGGCGTGAAACTGCCATTATGCAGTAGCTGGGTGAAATACCGCGAATCGCCATCCAGCTCGCGATCGTTCAGGTACTCGTGATCCAGCGTCCACAACCCCTGGCGGTTCATGTAACGCAGTTCACTTTGCAACTGGGTGCCGCGCTTGGTCATGAATCGAGGCGTGAAGGTGGCATCCAGGTCAGGGCGGATGTTCCAGTACCAGGGCAGGTGCAGTTCCAGTCCGGTGGAGTCGCCGCGGGCCAGTACCGGAGCCAGAAAGCCTGATTTGCGCTTGTCACTGATGGGAAAGCTGAAGGCGGGCAGCGCCAGCAAGGGGACCCCCTTGAAGACCAGTCGCAGATCCCTGGCAAAACCGACGCCTTGCTCGGTGTCCAGATCGATGCTGTCGGCCTTGACGAACCAGCTCTCGTCGCCGGGCGGGCAGGTGGAGTAGGTGGCGTCCTGCATGGTGAAGTGACCATCGGGCTCGCGCGCCATCGCGGCTGCGGTACCGCTGGCACGCTTGCCATTGATGTCCAGTTCGTAGTCGCTTTCGCCGGTACTGAACTGGTCGTCATCGATGTCGATATAGGCTTCATTGCTTTCCAGACGGAAGCCTTCGCCGAGGAAGCTCAGTGCGCCATTGACCGATACTTCGCCGGTTCCGGGATTGTAGCTGGCATTCTCGGCTGCCAGCTGGCGTCCCTGATAGCGAATGGTCGTGTTGCCTTCCAGCGTGACCAGATCACCGTCAGCCGTGAACTTGTCTGCCCGAGCTTCCACCTTCTGACCGGGCACGGGATCGAAGTCGCCGGGTTCGTAGACGAAGCGGGTGGCCGGGCACTGGGCTGCCTGAACCGGAGACACGGCCAGACTGCCACCCAGCAGAGACAGGGTCGCGACAGGCAGGGCGCCGAGCAAGCCGGTGGAAATGAGGTGCACGCGCCTGATGACGAAATTCCAGAACAGTGATCGATACGCTGATGATAGACGGCTTTGTAGCGCGCCTCAATGATGCGGGTGATTCATCGAGACGATAATTCAGGATTCGTCCGTCGTCGGGATGATGTCCCTGACGTACAAGCGGTTCCGGTGGTCACCTGGGCACGACAAGCAGGTAGACTTCGGGCATGGCTCAACAATCCGCAATCGATCCCAGCTGGCAGGCCCGTCTGGATACTGAATTTGCTGCACCCTACATGCGTGAACTGCGTGAGTACCTGGCGCGGCGCAAGGCGCAATCGGCGGTCGTCTTTCCGCATTCCAGCAACTGGTTCAAGGCGTTTTCACTCACGCCCTTTGACAAGGTCAAGGTCGTCATTCTGGGCCAGGACCCGTATCACGGGCCGGGACAGGCCCATGGCTTGAGTTTTTCAGTGCCGGAAGGTGTGCCGGTACCGCCCTCGCTGCTCAACATGTACAAGGAGATCGACAGTGATCTGGCCGACGGCGAGCCGACACTGGCCCGCTTGCGCAAGGGCTGCCTGATTCCCTGGGCCGAACAGGGCGTGTTTCTGCTCAACAGTGTGCTGACCGTGGAGAGTGGTCAGGCGGCATCCCATCAGGGGCGGGGCTGGGAGACCTTCACCGACAACATCATTCGCCAGCTCAGTGATGAGCGCGAGGACCTGGTCTTTTTGCTGTGGGGCAGCTATGCCCAGAAGAAGGGGCAGGTCATCAATGCCAAGCGCCACCATGTACTGACAGCCCCCCATCCCTCACCGTTGTCGGCCCATCGGGGTTTTCTGGGCTGCAGGCATTTCTCCAGAACCAATGACTGGCTGGAAGCGCACGGCCAGACGCCGATCGACTGGTTCCGCGTCAGCTGACCTGCCAGGGGTCGTGTAATGAAGATTTCAGGGTCCGACAAACCCTTTGCCGAGAATTGTCGGAATGTGTCTACTAGACTCTGAGCAATGATGAAGCTTCACTATCTGGTCGCGACGGCGACCCTCTTGCTGGGTGCGACAGCCGGCCATCCGCTGCGCGCCGACAATTCACCCGAATCGGGCGAGACCCGTTCGGCGGCAGAGGAGCTCGTGCCTGCGGAAAACTATCTGCACCGCGCCGATGTGCGGGAGTTTCTGGATCAGCTCAGCCGTGACAGCGACCTGGACCGCAATCGTCTGGCGGGGATCATGGCGCGTGCCAAACGCCAGCAGTCCGTTCTCGATGCCATCTCGAAACCGGCGGAACGTACGCTGAACTGGGCGCGGTACCGACCGATCTTTCTGACGCAGAAACGGATCGACCAGGGACGCGAATTCATGCGCGAACACGCCGAGCTGCTCGAAAGGGCGACAGAGACTTACGGCGTACCGGCCGATATCATCACCGCGATCATCGGCGTGGAGACCTTCTACGGTCGCATAACCGGTTCGCATGATGTGCTGGACTCCCTGGCGACGCTGGCCTTCGACTACCCCCCGCGGGCCACGTTCTTTCGCAGCGAACTGGCTGAATTCCTGAGCTTGAGCGCTGCTGAAGGCTGGGATCCCCATCAGCGGCAGGGCAGTTACGCCGGAGCCATGGGGGTACCGCAGTTCATTTCGTCGAGCTACCGCCAGTACGCGGTCGATTTCGATGGCGACGGCAAGCGCGACCTGTTCGATTCCATGGCGGATGTGATCGGTTCGGTAGCCAATTACTTTGCGGTTCATGGCTGGGAGAAGGATGCACCGGTCGCGGAACGCTGGTCGTTTCCCGATGACGATATTCCGGCGCAGGTCCGTTCACTGGTGCGCAGCTCACTGACCCCGACAGTGGCCGGCGACACGGTTGCGGCTCTGGGGTTCACCGGTTCGGGTCTTGGCACCGGAACCCGTGACAACGAGCATCTCAGCGTCATGGTGCTGGAAGGGGGCGACGGAGATGAAGCCTGGGTGGCTTACCGCAATTTCTACGTCATAACCCGTTACAACCACAGTCGCCTGTACGCCATGGCCGTATTGCAGCTCGCGCAAGGCTTTCACTCGAACCCGGAGTAGTTCTACCCGATGATGACACCGACGATTCGGCTTCTTGCCAGTCTGCTGCCTGCAGGACTGCTGGCCGGCTGTTCCATGCTGACCCCGCAACCCGCCTGGAAACTGGCTGTCGCCGGTGATGGTCCGGGCGAGCTGCACCGCATCGATATCAGGGAGCTGGTCGTCGCCAATCTGCCCAAGTCACGCTACGGCAATCCGGCGCAATACACGGTGTTTGGACAGGAATACACCGTGCTCGACAGCGCCGATGGCTTCAAGCAACAGGGTGTTGCCTCCTGGTATGGCAAGAAATTTCATGGACGTCCCACCTCCAGTGGTGAACCCTATGACATGCATCAGCTGACGGCTGCCCACAAGAATCTGCCGTTGCCAACCTATGTTCGAGTCACACGTGTCGACAATGGCGAATCTGTCGTGGTCAAGGTCAACGATCGGGGTCCCTTCGTCGGGGATCGCATCATCGATCTGTCCTATGCGGCGGCCGCGCGTCTGGGCATGATCGAGCAAGGCAAGGCCGATGTCTTCATCGAAGCGCTCAGCAGCCACGAACCGGTTGTCGATGCCTCGGCGCAACCGCTGGTGCCGGCGGCACCGGTCGATGCGGTCGTGACCACCGAGGTGACGCCGTCGGTCGAGGCAGCGCTTGTCGGTGGATCGGCTGAAGCGAGCCGCTTTCTGCAGGTTGGCGCGTACTCCGATGAGCTCAATGCCAAGGCCATGCTGGTGAGTCTGCGCGAGTTTCTGGACGTGCCGGCGTCCATCAGTGTGGATGACAGCGGGCAGTTGTATCGTGTCCGGGTAGGTCCCCTGGCCGATCAGGACAGGATGCGACACGCCCGGGAAACGCTGGCGCAGGCCGGCATTGACAGTTACCGGGTGACGGACTGACACCTGTCAATCGTCAAACTCGACCGTCAAATCCCTTACACTGTTGTGCATGTTCATGGTTTGTCATAACCCAGGTTTCACTATGATGTTCCCCCGCGTTTCAAGCTCTCGACGTCTTTTCTGCATGGGCGTGCTGAGTCTGCTCATGTTTCTGCTGGTGCCGGTCAGGGCCAGCCTCGCTGCGGCACCGTTACCTGCTGCCCCACTGCTTTCGGCCAACAGCTATCTGCTGATCGACTTTGTCAGCGGCAAGGTGCTGGCCTCGAAGGAGCCGGACAAGCAGATCGAGCCAGCCAGCCTCACCAAGCTCATGACAGCCTATATCGTGTCGGAAGAGCTCAAGCGTGGCAGCGTGTCACTGGATGAGCCTGTCATGGTGTCTGCCGAGGCGCAGGCCATGCCGGGATCGCGCATGTTCATCGAAGCCGGCACCCTGGTGACACTGGAAGACCTGTTGCGAGGCCTGATCATCCAGTCAGGCAACGACGCCAGTGTGGCGCTGGCCGAGCACATCGCCGCCAGCGAGCGCGGATTTGTCGACATGATGAACCGGACGGCCGAGACCCTGGGCATGACCGGCACGCATTTCGCCAATGCCTCCGGGCTGCCGGATCCGGAACACTACACCACTGCCAATGATCTGGCCCTGATCGCCAGTGCCATCATTCGTGAACATCCGGAGACCTACGAGCTGTATTCGGAGCGCGAATTCACCTACAACGACATCACCCAGAAGAATCGCAATACCCTGCTGTGGCGTGATGAGTCGGTGGATGGCATGAAAACCGGTCATACCAACGCAGCGGGCTACTGCCTGGTGGCGTCGGCGGTGCGCGATAACATGCGGCTGATCAGTGTCGTGCTGGGAACGTCGAGCGACAAGGCTCGCATCGCCGAGAGCCAGAAACTGCTGAACTATGGTTACCGCTTCTTCCAGACACGCCAGGTCTATGCCGCCGGTGAGCAGATCAGCCAGGCGCGAGTCTGGATGGGCGAGCAGGAGAACCTGGGTCTGGGTGTGGCCGAGGACAAGTATCTGACATTGCCACGTGATGCCTTCGATACCCTGCAATCAAGGGTGGAGGTTAACGATTACATTCGCGCGCCGATTCGAATCGGTCAGGAAGTGGGTCGCAGTGTACTGCTGGTCAACGACGAAATTGTCAGCGAAGTGCCGTTGCTGGCCTTGCAAAAGGTGGAAGAGGGCGGCATCTTCACGCGCATGAAGCATTCCATCCAGCGTTATTTCCAGTAGTGGCATGAGTAGCGAGACACTGATCGAGTTTCCTGCGGACATCGTCGTCAAGGCGATGGGTCTCAATGAGGGCGATTTCGAGGCGCTGGTCAGCGAACTGGTGCGGCCGCATGTCGAGCCTGAGGCTGTCAGTTTCACGGCAGTGCCCAGCAAGGAGGGCAAGTACCTGTCGGTACGAGCGCATTTCACGGCAACCAGTCACGAGCACCTGCTGGGCATATACGCTGCTCTGAAAGCCGAGGAGCGGGTGCTGTACACGTTGTGATAACCCGTTATCTGGGACAGACCGATTATCACGATACGTGGACGGCGATGCGCGAGTTCACCGATGCGCGCACGGACGAAGACGCCGACGAAGTCTGGATCTGTGAACACACGCCCGTCTACACGCTGGGTCAGGCCGGTCGCCAGGAGCACATCCTCAATACGGCCGATATTCCCGTGGTGCAGAGCGACCGTGGTGGCCAGGTGACTTATCACGGCCCGGGTCAGGTGGTTGTCTATACCCTGATCAATCTGCGGCGCAGCAATCTGGGCGTGCGGGACATGGTGGTACGACTGGAGAACAGTGTCATCGGCATGCTGGCAGCTCATGGTATCGAGGCGGCCGGCAGGCGGGATGCGCCGGGGGTCTATGTCGAGGAGGCCAAGATAGCCGCATTGGGCCTCAGGGTTCGTCGAGGCTGCACCTATCATGGTCTGGCAATGAATATCGATGCGGATCTGACGCCTTTCGATGGAATCGACCCTTGCGGATACCGTGGGATGGCAGTAACGTCCACACAGAAGCTGGGTATCCTGGTACCCAGAGAGCAACTGATCGAGCAGCTCGTGTCACAGGTTCACGAGCAATTGTCCGCCTGCTAGTCAGGTAAGAACGCAGCAACATCACACCGAACTGGTAGACTGAGCAAATGGACCATACAGCCCCCTCCCGTTCCGATCCAGAAGGCCACCAGCGCGGTGCCGCCAAGCTGGCTCGTATCCCTGTCAAGGTTGCTCCGACCACCGAGCTTGTGCGCAAGCCCGATTGGATCAGAACCCGGGTATCCACCAATCCTCGGGTTCAGGAAATCAAGCAGATGATGCGTGAGCTGAAACTGTCCTCGGTGTGCGAGGAGGCCAGTTGTCCGAATCTGGGCGAATGCTTCAGCCATGGCACCGCCACCTTCATGATCATGGGTGACATCTGCACCCGACGCTGCCCATTCTGTGATGTAGCTCACGGCAAGCCGAATCCACTGGATACCGATGAACCGGCCAATCTGGCCAAGGCCGTTGCGCAACTGGGTCTGAAGTACATTGTCATCACCTCGGTCGATCGCGACGATCTGCGCGATGGTGGCGCCAGCCATTTCGATGCCTGCATCCGGGCTGTGCGCGAAGCCTGCCCCGGCATCCAGATCGAAGTGCTGGTACCGGATTACCGGGGACGCATGGAAAAGGCCCTGGAGGGCATGTCTTCCAATCCACCCGATGTCTTCAATCACAACCTGGAGACGGTGCCACGGCTCTATCGGCAGTGTCGTCCGGGGTCGGATTACGAGTGGTCTCTCGACCTGTTGGAGAATCACAAGAAGCGCTTTCCGCATGTGCCAACCAAATCCGGTCTGATGCTGGGATTGGGAGAAACCATGGAAGAGGTGCTGGCGGTCATGCAGGATCTGCGCGATCACCAGGTGGACATGCTCACGCTGGGCCAGTATCTGCAGCCGAGCCGTTCGCATCTGCCGGTGTCCAGATTCTGGCATCCGACAGAATTCGATGAACTGGCCCGCCTGGGTGACGAGATGGGATTCTCGCATGTTGCCAGTGGACCGATGGTGCGCTCGTCCTACCACGCTGATCGACAAGCTGCCAACGTCGTCACACAATAGTTTTCGCGACAGGTTCAGATCTAATACTTCGCGACCGACATGCCGTTACCTGAGGCAATGACGTTGAACAGGTTAAGGGCATGCATCGGGATCGTGAAACCCGGGAAGTCAATGGCGCGTTGCAACGCGCGCTGTTCGATGAAGCGGTCCCCTCCGTGTGCCTCGGGCTCATCATGGTGCTGGTCAGTGCCACGATGCTGCATGGCAAGGTCTCTGCAAATCACCTGATTCTGTGGGGTAGCGCGGTCGTTCTGGTGTCCGCCCTGCGTCTGGCGTTGGTCACTTGGGTCCGAAGCCGCAGATCCCGGCAGATGCCCATCCATCTCTATACCGGCATCATGGTGGTCTCCGGCGCTCTCTGGGGGACGGTGATACTGCTCTGGTCTGCCGAACTGACACTGGTGGACCAGCTGGTCATCGCCTTGCTGCCGGTACTGGCCGCACTGGGCGGCTTGCTGTCGCTGGGTCACTGGCCGCCGACTTACCTGGGCTTCATCGGTGCCATGCTGGTTGCCATGATCTTCAGCATGGAAGCCCTGGCCGATGACGGATTTGCTCGTCTGCTCGTTCCGCTGGCGTTGATCGCCACGGGCTGCCTCTACTGTTCCTATCGGCTCTACCTGCAGAAGCGGGAGATGCTGCTGTTGCGCTTGCGCAATCAGATGGCGCTGCGCAGCAAGGATGAATTCCTGGCCCGCATGAGTCATGAGCTGCGTACGCCGATGAACGGTGTGCTGGGCATGGTCAGAATGCTCGGCAAGACGCCCTTGAACCACGAGCAGCAGTCCCTGGTTGCCACCCTGAACCGCTCGGGCAATGACATGCTGGAACTGGTCAGTGACCTGCTGGATGCCGCCAGTCTGGCCAGTCAGGATGTCCGGCTTTCACTGGAGCCCTGTGATCCCTGTGCGCTGACACGAGGCGTGGTGGATGAGCTTCAAACCGCACTGTCGTCAAAGGGACTGACACTGAATCTGGGGTTCGATCCCGGCATGCCTGCCAGCATGGCACTCGATCCGGCTCGCTGGAGCCAGATCTGCCGCAAACTGCTGGACAATGCCGTGAATTTCACCGAGCAGGGGCGCATCGATGTGCAGTTGAAGTACATCGATGGTTACCTTGTTCTGATGGTACGTGACACCGGCTGCGGTATCGACGCATCCGAGCTCGAGGCAGTGCGCAAGGTGTTTCATCAGGTCCGATCCGATGTACGCCGACGTGTCGGTGGTATCGGCATCGGTCTGCCCATCGCGCAAGCCCTGGTGGATCTGATGAACGGCACTCTGGTGATCGACAGCCAGCCGGGCAAGGGGACCTGTGTCACCGTCAGCATGCCGGTGACTGCCACGACGTTGCCGTCGTTGCCGGATGAGACCAGGATCATCGAGGCGAGGTCGATGAATACGGTCGAGACACCGGAAGCGTCGCTTGATGCTGTCGGTATGGGTGGGCAGGGGCAGCCACGGTCGCAGATGTTGCCGGTCAGAGTGCTGGTGGCCGAAGACAATCCGGTCAATCAGCTGGTCATTGAAGCATCGCTGGACGATCTGGGCTGTGACATCACGCTGGTGGAGAATGGTCTGGAAGCGCTGACAGCCTTGCAGTCCGAGGTCTTCGACATCGTTTTCATGGACTGCCAGATGCCGGAGCTGGACGGTTTCGAGGCGACTCGTCGAGCTCGCGCCGCGGGATTCGAGTTGCCGATCGTTGCCGTGACTGCCAATGCCGTGGCTGGCGATCGAGAGCGTTGTCTGGCTGCGGGAATGAACGATTACGTCTCCAAGCCATTCGCCGATGATGACCTGAAGAGCATGCTCGACAAATGGCTGGATGAACGCAGTCTAGAGACGCCCGTGGCCGATGCTGCGTAAGGCGGCGATGCGCTTTTCATTGGCTCCCAGATCACTCTTGCCAAGCCGCGAGGCGCTGCGAATCTGCAGCACCGCTTGATCGTTGCCCGATGCCGGTATCAGCAGGCACTCGACGTCATCGACGAAGCCCATCAGTCGTGTGGACCAGGTGGCGTGCAGGTAGTGATCGTTGCGGGACACGATGCGGGCCCCTGGCTGCTCGCTGATCAGTGTTGCCATGGTCTCGATGGCGGATGAAGGGTCCGCCTCGATGGCCAGGGTGTCCCGATGACAGTTCGGCGTAGCCGGACAGTCTGCCAGCGTCTGCTGGCCGTTGTCGGTGGCAATACCGCCGGCAACACTCGAACCCAGGTGCGGAATGCTCAGGCGCAGGCCAAGGCCCAGCAGGATCAGTACGACTACGGCGACCATGGATTTCACGTATCAGGGTGAGATGCGTTGCACGGACCAGTCGTCCGCCGCTTCGCCACGTTCGAAGACAAAGCGATCATGCAGGCGGTCGGCGCGGCCTTGCCAGAACTCGAAGCGGTGAGGTTGCAGGCGATAGCCTCCCCAGTGTTCCGGTCTCGGCACATTGCCATTGGGGTGTTCCTTGTGCAGTTCGGCGACGCGTCGCTCCAGAACGGCGCGATTGTCCACCGGGGCTGACTGGACCGAAGCGGCGGCGCTGAAGCGGCTGCCTTCAGGGCGTGACTGGAAGTAGGTTTCGGCGTTTTCGGCATCCAGCATTTCCACCTTGCCTTCGATGCGCACCTGCCGCTCAAGACCGCACCAGTAGAACAGCAGGGATGCTCTGGGATTCTCGGCCAGTTGTCGCGCCTTGTCACTCAATTGATAGGTGTACCAGCAGAAGCCTTCGTCATCGAAGTGCTTGAGCAGCACGATACGCGAATGAGGCTGTCCCTGTGCGTCCACCGTGGCCAGGTGCATGGCGGTGGCGTCGAGAATATCGGCATCGCGCGCTTCCTGCAGCCAGCGGGTGAACTGCATGACCGGGCCGTCCGCCAGATCGGCGCGACGCAGTGTGTCAGCCGTGTAATCCCGACGGGCCTCGATCAGGCTGGCAACGTCTTTTTTGTCTTCTTGGGTCATAAGGGGCTCATCGCAGACGAGAATGTGGTCGGACTCTATGCCTTCTCCGAGGATAGCCGAAAAGCGGCCATTGCAAGACAAAGCCAGGCAATGATCAGCAGCAGACCTCCGACAGGTGTCACCATGCCCAGCTTCGTGATGCCGGTGAAAGCCATCATGTACAGACTTCCCGAGAATACCAGTGTCCCCAGGGTAAAGCCGATGGCTGCAAATCTGATGAATCGGCTGCCGGGAGCCTTGCCGATGACCAGGCTCATGACTCCGCAGGCGAGCAGAGCCAGGGCATGACGGGCGTGATACGTGACGGCAGTGTCGTACCAGCCAGTGGCGCGTTCATCCAGAACACCTTGCAGTGCATGAGCGCCAAAAGCGCCGCTCATGACTGCGATCGCGCCCAGCAGGCTGGCCAGTATCAGCATCCAGCGACTGTCCGTCAGTTGTCTCATGTACGTGATGATCCGTGTCGAGGTGTGGATTGCCTGTCCAGGCAGGCTGTCCGAGTGAGTGAAGGCTGCTACTATCAGCGGTTTATTCTGAACGAGTTACAACGGAGAGCGCCATGCCAACATTCGATGTTGTCTCTGAAGTGGATCAGCACGAGCTTGTCAATGCCGTCGATCATACCCAGCGAGAGATCGGAAACCGCTTCGACTTCAAGGGTACCTCAGCCAAGGTGGAACTGGCAGACGGAAAGATCATGCTGTTTGCCGACAGCGATTTCCAGATACAGCAGATTCACCCGGTGCTGTATCAGAAACTCACTGCCCGCCAGATAGACATTGCCTGTCTGGAGGCCGGCAAGGTGGAGAACAGCGGCAAGGGTGTCAAGCAGGCCATTACCGTGCGTCAGGGCATCGACCGGGAAATTGCCAAGAAGGCGGTGGCGAAGATCAAGGAATCGAAACTCAAGGTGCAGGCGCAGGTGCAAGGCGAACAATTGCGAGTCACCGGCAAGAAGCGTGACGATCTGCAGGCCGTCATGGCACTGCTCAAGGGGGCCGAACTCGGCTTGCCCATGCAGTTCCAGAATTTCCGGGACTGACCGGTACTCAGCGATATTCAGACGGTACTCGGATGGAGCTCGGGCGATACTCAGGCACTGCGCAGGTGATACACGTCGTAGCGCGTATTGGGTGATTCCACGCAGGTACGCTGTCCTGTCCAGAGTTCACTTCCGTTCAACAGCGGCGCTCCGCGTGGACGTTTCACCGCGACTCGCAGAGCGCCACTGTGCAGGGCGGTGGACAGCAGCGTCTCATTGCCGTCGTCCGCCGGCGGGCCCAGCAGGGCGTGCAGAAACTGCATGCCCTTGCGAGAGCCTGCCTTCTTGCGACGGCGTTCCGGATACATCGGGTCAAGATAGATGACCTCGCTCTGCAGAGTCGGCAACAGCTGCTCGGCCTGGCCGTGCAGCAGTCTGACCCGCGCAGCCGTTGCACGCGTGGCGGGCTCGGCAGCGGCCCTGCTCAGGGCATTGTGCAGTAGCGCATGCACGATGGGGTGGCGTTCGATGACGGTGATGCCGACCCCCAGCGTGGCCAGGGCCCAGGCATCCTGACCCAGTCCGCCGGTGGCATCGATCACGCCCGGGAAGCCTCCCTGGCGCTTGCGGTAGGCGCTCAGGCCGAGTGCGCGTGCCAGGGGTTGAATACCCTTGCCGGCTTCATTCGCGCGATGCCGCGCCTTGCCGGAACTGAAGTCGATGGACAGTTTCACGCCATCCGGGCGCACCAGTTCAAGCACCGGCGGCAGGTTGTCATTGCCGGGTTGACGCACCAGTACCCAGGCGTCATCCGGTGGCGTCAGGGCCCGGGGCAGATCGAGACGATCGAAGATATCCTTGTCCTGCTGCCCGGAGGGCATGCCTGCGGGCGGGCAGAGGTCGTGGCCCAGGATCAGTGGAGGCGTCCAGTCAGACACGGTTGACGTACACTTCTGCATGGCTTTCACGCAAGAATTCACCAGAATTGCCCATGATGGACAGACCCCTGAGTGCCGAGGAACAACGGCGTCGATTGCGACTGCGAGTGGCAGCCAAGCTGATGGTCGGCTTCGCCATCCTGTGCCTGCTGTATGTGCTGGCCGCACAGGTATTCACCGGTGGTGGTGCAACGCCAGCCATGCCCACTCTGCGGGTGGCAACCGCGGATCTGCTGCCGGGAGAATCGCGTGTCATCTCCTGGGAAGATCGTCCGGTGCTGCTCTACCGGCGCCGGGTCGAGGACATTGCACAGCTGCGCAGTCCCGACGATCGTCTGCGGGATGCCAGCTCGCGCCAGTCGAAGCAGCCGGACGAGTACCGCGATGATCTTCGCTCGGCCAGTCCGGAACTGTACGTTGCCATCGCCCTGGGCACCGATCTGGGCTGTCCCGTGAGTTTCCTGCCGGCGGAGCGGGCGCAGTTTCAGGGAGGACCCTGGACCGGGGGTTTCATCGATAGCTGCCGCAAGTCCCGCTATGACCTGGCGGGAAGAGTGTACCGCTCGCAATACGCCGACAGGAACCTGGTGGTGCCGCGCTACGTACTGGAAGGCGATACGCTGATACTCGGTCGCTGAACGCTCAGTAGTGAGGGGGCAGTTCATCGGTGATCGAGGGTGTGGCTGCCGAGTCAGTACTGCCGTGCATGCGGTTCATCAGTTCCACTTGCTGCAGCTGCATGCGTTCGATGTCGCGGTACTGCTGCAGGATGACTTCATTGAGCTCGTGTACCGTGTTTTCCAGGTCCATGAGCTTCAGTTCCAGGTTCTCGATCCTGGCGTCGAAAGCCGGATCCTGCAGGGCAGATTGGTCGTTCATCGTGTATCGGAATCGGGAGTAACGGGCGATAGAGGGCTACAGTATGATAGATTGCCGCGCTCGAAACCAAGACTGGACTGACGCTTGTGTCCCTGACTCCTGACGATATCGAAAAGATTGCCCATCTGGCACGCCTGGGCATCGATAAAGACGCTCTGGAACCGCTGGCCGCCGACCTGTCCACCATGCTCGATCTGGTGGAACAGCTGCAGGCCGTGGATACCGACGGTGTGGAACCCATGGCCCATCCGGCCAATGCCGCGCTGCTGCTGCGCGATGATGAGGTGACTGAAACCGATCAGCGCGACACTCTGCAGGCGCCCGCCCCCGCAACCCAGGACGGTTACTTCCTGGTGCCCCGCGTTATCGAATGACAGGTGCTGACCATGCATGACAAGACTCTGGCCGAACAGGCCGCACTTCTCGCCAGTGGCGATCTGAGCAGCAGCGACCTGGTCGAGCACTACCTGCAGCGTATCGAACAGCTCGGTGGAGCGTTGAATGCCTTCCTGGCCGTGGATGCCGACGGCGCACGGCAGGCAGCTGCTGCTGCCGACGAGCAGCGCAAGGCCGGTAAGGCCGGTCCTCTGACCGGTTTGCCGATTGCCCACAAGGATATTTTCTGCACCACACGGATGCCAACCACTTGCGGCTCACGCATGCTGCAGGACTTTGTCTCGCCCTATGAGGCGACCGTGGTGGAAAAACTGCGCACGGCCGGTCTGGTAACGCTGGGCAAGGCCAATATGGACGAATTTGCCATGGGCTCCTCCAACGAGAACAGTTTCTACGGCCCGGTGGCCAACCCCTGGCAGGAAGACCGGGTACCCGGCGGTTCCTCCGGCGGCAGCGCCGCCATAGTTGCCGCTCGTCTGGCCTCGGCAGCCACCGGGACTGACACCGGAGGTTCGATTCGCCAGCCCGCGGCCTATTGCGGTATCACCGGAATCAAGCCGACCTATGGGCGCGTGTCTCGCTACGGCATGATCGCCTTTGCCTCGAGTCTGGATCAGGGCGGTCCCATGGCTCAGACCGCCGAAGACTGCGCACTGTTGCTGCAGGCCATGGCAGGCCATGATGCTCGCGATTCCACCTGTTCGCCAGCGTCCGTGCCCGATTTCAGTGCCGATCTGAATGCCGACCTGAAAGGGCTGCGCATCGGAGTGCCACAGGAATACTTCGCCGAGGGCCTGGACGATGACGTGGCCGCCTGTGTCAACGCGGCTCTGGCCGTGCTGGAAGGCGAGGGTGCCATTCTGAAGCCCATCTCGCTGCCCAATCAGGGCTTGTGCATTCCTGCCTACTACGTCATCGCGCCAGCAGAAGCCTCCAGCAACCTGTCTCGTTTCGACGGTGTGCGCTTCGGTCATCGCTGTGAAAATCCGCAGGATATCGATGACCTGTACACCCGTTCGCGTGGTGAAGGTTTCGGGGCGGAAGTCAAACGCCGTATTCTCATCGGCGCCTATGCCCTGTCTGCCGGCTATTACGATGCCTACTACAAGAAAGCGCAGCAGGTCCGGCAGCTGGTCAGTGATGACTTCAGCAATGCCTTTGCCGATGTCGATGTAATTGCCGGACCCACGACACCCACCACGGCCTTTGCCCGGGGGGCCAAGAGCGATGATCCGGTGGCGATGTACCTGAACGATCTGTTCACCGTGTCGGCCAATCTGTCCGGGCTGCCAGCCTTGTCTGCGCCGTGTGGCTTTGCCGATGGTCTGCCCGTCGGATTGCAACTGTGCGCACCGGCGAATCAGGAAGCGCGTTTGCTGAACGTGGCGCACCGCTACCAGGGCGTGACTGACTGGCATCGCCAGATTCCCGCCTCTTTCGCCTGAATGGCGCAGGTAAACGACTGATACAGGCTTGCAAAACATGACATGGGAAACCGTAATCGGGCTGGAGATTCACGCACAGCTCGCCACTCGATCCAAGATATTCTCGGCCGCCTCCACCGATTTCGGAGCCGCGCCCAACACACAGGCCTCAGCGGTCGATCTGGGTCTGCCCGGCGTCCTGCCGGTGGTCAATCGCGAAGTGGTGCGCATGGCGGTGCGCTTCGCTCTGGCAACCGAGGCCAGCATCACGCGGCGTTCGGTCTTTGCCCGCAAGAACTACTTCTACCCGGACCTGCCCAAGGGGTATCAGATCTCGCAGATGGCATTTCCGATTGTCGGTGAAGGGCGTATCAGCATTACCTTGCCGGACGGGCAGGATAAGAGCATCGGCCTGACCCGCGCGCATCTGGAAGAGGATGCGGGCAAATCGGTGCATGATCTGTTCGAAGGCATGACCGCCATTGATCTCAATCGCGCAGGAACACCCTTGCTGGAAATCGTCTCGGAGCCTGACATGCGTTCGGCCACCGAAGCGGTCGCCTATGCCCGCTACATGCATTCCCTGGTGCGTTACATCGATATCTGCGATGGCAACATGCAGGAAGGCTCATTTCGCTGTGACGCCAACGTGTCGGTGCGCCCGGCCGGCAGTGACACCCTGGGTACCCGTACCGAAATCAAGAACCTGAACTCCTTCCGCTTTCTCGAACGTGCCATCGACTTCGAAGTCGAACGCCAGATCGATATCCTCGAAGATGGTGGCCAGGTGGTGCAGGAGACACGGTTGTACGACGCCGACAGGGATGAAACACGGTCCATGCGCAGCAAGGAAGAGGCGAACGACTATCGTTATTTCCCCGATCCGGACTTGCCGCCACTGGTCATCGACGAAGCCTTCATCGAATCTGTCCGAGCCACCATGCCGGAGCTTCCGGTGGCGCGTCGAACGCGCTTCGTGGAAGAGCTGGAGATTCCGGCTGCCGATGCGCAGGCCCTGTGCGCCGACCGACAGACAGCGGATTATTTCGAAGCGGTTTTCGCCGATCGCAAGTTTGCGCCGAAGCTGGCCGCCAACTGGGTGCTGGGCGAACTGTTCGCACGGCTGAACAAGGAAGATGTGGCGCTGGCCGACGCCCCTGTCAGCGCCCGTCTGCTGGGTGATCTGATTGCGCGAGTGGATGACGGAACCCTGTCCGGCAAGCTGGGCAAGCAGGTGTTCGAGGCGCTGTGGAGCGGCGAAAGCGATGTCGATGCCGTGATCGAGGCGCGCGGCCTGAAGCAGATTACCGACACGGGTGCCATTGAAGCGATGATCGATGAAGTCATTGCTGCCAATCCATCACAGCTGGCGGAATACCGTGCCGGCAAGGAGAAGTTGCTGTCGTTCTTTGTTGGCGCCGTGATGAAGGCCTCGAAGGGCAAGGCCAATCCTGCCCAGCTGAACCAGATTCTGCGCGACAAGCTGAAGGCCTGATTGATCCGCGCCCTCGCTTTTCTGGGCCGTCACGGGCGGTGGGTGCTGCCCGCCGGTCTGGTGGCTGGCGTGTTGCTGCCCTGGGCAGCGGGCCCCTTGCGACAGGGGATACCGCTGTTCATCGCACTGCTGCTGTTTCTGGCTGTACTGCGCATCCTGCCGGATGCCGGTGCGGCGGCATCCATGCGCAGCCGGGCAGCCTGGACGTCGACGCTGCTACGTGTCGGACTCGCCCAGTTGCTGTTGCCGATCAGCGTATTCGCATTGTCGAGCCTGTTGCAGGCTCCGTGGGTGGTGGTGATGTCTGCCACGCTGGTTGCCGCCGCACCACCGGTGTCCGGCAGTCCGAACCTGGTTCTGCTGCTGCGCGGTGATGCGGCACTGGCCATGCGCTGGCTGATGCTGGGCACGATTCTGCTGCCCCTGAGCTGTCTGCCGGTGCTCTACCTGTTGCAACCGCAGCAAACTGTCACCACCATGTTGGCTCCCGCAGTGCAGCTGCTGCTGCTGATTGGCGGCTCCGTGTCGGCAGCCTTGCTGGTGTCGCAGCGCTTGCACAGAGGGAAAGTGCAACTGAACGCAGCGGCGCTGGATGGTGTGAGTGCCCTGGCGCTGGCCCTGATGGTGATCGGCTTGATGTCTGCAATACACGAGCCGTCCAACGGTTGGGCCGAGCTCGGACAGATGCTGCTGCTGGCTCTGCTGGTGAACGTGGGCTACCAGGCACTGGGCGTGCTGGGTTCGCGGTTCACGCATCAGGGCTCGGCTCGCAGTATCGGTACGGGCGTCGTTTGCGGCAATCGCAATATCGCGCTGTTTCTGGCGGCATTGCCGGCGGCTCAGATGGAACCCTTGTTGTTGTTCATAGCTTGTTATCAGGTGCCGATGTACCTGACCCCGTTAATCGGCGAGGCCTTCTATGCTCGCCTGGAGTGATATCCCGTGAGAGACAGAGATACCCAGCAGAAATTTCTCGTCGAGTCCTGCGATGTTCGTGGTCATCTCGTGCAGCTGGATGATACCTGGCGTGAGGCCGTGGCACGCGTCGAGTATCCGCCGCAGGTACGCCAGGTACTGGGCGAGGCCTTTGCCGCCGCCGCCCTGCTGGCCAGTACCATCAAGTTCGATGGCAAACTGACACTGCAAGTGCGAGGCGAAGGGGCCGTGCATCTGCTGGTGGTGCAAGTGACCAATGACGGCAGCCTGCGAGGTCTGGCCCGCTGGAACGAGGTGCCGGAAGAACCCTCTCTGCAGGCCATGTTCGGCGCCGAGGCGCGCATGATCATCACGGTGGAAGCCAATCGTCAGTCCGAGCCCTATCAGGGCATCGTGCCGCTGGAAGGGGACACGCTGGCCGAGGCATTGCAGGGGTATTTCCGCACCAGTGAACAGCTGCAGACGCAGCTCTATCTGTCGGTGAGCGAGAATACGGCCGCTGGCGTTCTGGTGCAGAAACTGCCCAGCGAGGAGCGTGTCGCCAATGATGCTGACGGCTGGAGCCGGGCGACTGCCCTGTGCGATACCCTGGGTGACGAGGAACTGTGCACTGAGGACAGTCAGACCCTGCTGTATCGACTGTTTCATGAAGAGCAGGTACGGGTCTTCGAGCCGGAAACAGTGCGCTTTCACTGCAGTTGTTCGCGAGAGCGAACCGACGGCATGCTGTTGGGGCTCGGCAAGGCGGAGGTCAGCAGCATCCTCGAGGAGCAAGGCAAGGTGGAAATCAGCTGCGAATTCTGTGACAGCGTGTACAACTACGACAAGGTCGATATCGCCGCGCTGTTCAAGGGAGTGCCGACGGCGGTTGCCAGCGCCGCCGTGAGTGAAGAGGATGGTGACATCACTCGTCATTGACGGCGCGTTTGGCCCGTCTTGTCCGGATGAGGGGCGAGACGGTCAGCTGTAATACTTTGTGAACTGGTGGGCAGGCAAGGTAAAAGTACCACTGCCTGACCCTTGCTCGACCCGGTCCACAGCCCCCGACTCGGTATACTTCAAGGTTCCAGCTGTATCCACGTGATCGGGAACCGAGGCATGAAAATCCAGAATGCTGTAGACATGGCTGCCACAGCAGCACGGGGCTTGCCGCTATCGGCAGGCACAGTGAAAACAGGCCGTGCGCTGGTCTGTTGCGCCATCATGGGTCTGGGCCTCGGCGGTGCAAGTGCAATGGCGGCCCCGACGGTGAATGGCGGTACCATTTCCTGGCCGGACGATGGCTGGTATCAGGTGCAGGATGCGCAGACTTTCACATCGCTGTGTCAGGGGGGAAGCAGTTGCGATGTTGCACCCGGCCGCTACATTGTCATCAACCATGGCACCGGACAGCGGTTCGAGAACGTGATTGTCACGGCAGGCAACACCGAGGGTGTCACTGTCGATGGGCTGCTCATCCGCTGGCCGGACGACGGTTGGTATCAGGTACAGGATGCAACAACGTTCGAGTCCTTGTGCGAGGGCGGACGCTCCTGTCAGGTCAGTGCCGGCAAGTACCTGGTCGTCAACCACACCACGGGTGAACGCTTCGAGAACATTGTGGTGGAGTCCGCTTCCAACGGCGGTGGCGATGGCCCGGGGGACAATGAGTTGCCACCGCCACAGGTACCAGAACTGGATGACCCCTTCGCCTTGCCACTGCCCTTGCCCAATCCCGCCGACCCCTTCGGTTCATTGTTGGAAGTCGATGACGAGCAACCGGTAGCGGGTGGTCCACCCACGCAACCCAAGCATCTGCGCCTCGATCTGGTATCCAACAACTGGGCAGAAATCAGCTGGGCACCGGCCAATGACGACGGGGAAGTGGTGCAGTACACCCTTTATCGCAGTGATGGTGTGACCTACGAGATTCGGGGTGATCAGACCGACCCGGCCTCCGGCTCGCAGAACGAGATCGACAAGTACTGGCTGACCACTTCCTTCATCGACTGCAATTACACCCGCTTCGACGACCGTCTGCACCGCTGTGGTGTGAACACGCCGGTACCCGGTGAAACCTATACCTATGAAATCACCGCGACGGATGATGAGGGTCAGGAATCGGTGGCCTCGGAGCCGTTGACCATCACCTATCTGAAGAATCGCAATGCCCCGGTGCCGCTGTACGACGATCTGTACAAGGGAGCCGATGATCGTTTCGTGCAGAATCACGATCTGTCGGCCGTGCCTTACTGGCTGGATGAATTCGATCTGGTCTTCTCCGACGAGTTCAACGAGGACTCTCTGGACGCGGACAAGTGGCAGACGCGGCTGGTCTGGGGCGACAATCGCATCGTCAATCGCGAGCAGCAGTATCTGGTGGATATACAGGCCTATCCGGACTTCGGTTATGACCCGTTCACCTTTACCGGTGAATCGATCATCATCAATGCCATTCCGGTGCCCGAGGAACTGGAAGAAAAACTGCCGTCGGTGTGTGAGGAAGGGGATCCTGCTGATCCGGCGCCTTGCCAGTTCCTGTCCGGCGCCTTGTCCTCGCATGATCGTTTCCAGTTCGTCTACGGGTATACCGAAGGTCGATTCAAGGTCAGCGGCACGCCGGGTGCACTGTCCAGTTTCTATCTGTATCACCGGTATGCGGGAACCGGCGTGAACTACCATGCGCCGGAAATCGATATCGTCGAATATCTGGGCGAGAACCCCTTCGGCGCGCCGGATGCCTTCCAGACCTACCATTTCGGGGATCCCAATACCGGTATCACGCGCTCGGCGCCCACCATGTCCCATGCCAAACCTGGTGGCGGCACCTACGCGGATGATGGTGAGTGGCACACCTTCGGGGTGCTGTGGGAGCCGCAACTGGTCGTGTGGTATATCGATGGAATCGAGGTCAAGCGCCTGTTCGGCCCTCAGGTCTCGCGGCAGCCGATGAATATCGTGAACTATCTGGTGGCAGGCAGTGGCTGGGCACCCACGCCTGATCTCAGCGATGAGACTCTCTTTCCGATCCAGCTGGAGGCCGACTACATTCGCGTCTATCAGCGCGAGGCGTTCAAGGGTACCGCCTACTTCGGGCGCTGAGAAAAATACAGGTTCCGACATCTTGCCGGTTGGCAGGGTGTCGGGTCCGGGCCCGACAGGCAGGAACGCTCAGGCGGGAACGCTCAGCCAGGAAAGAACAGCCAGGAAAGAACAGCCAGGAAAGAACAGCCAGGCGGGCGTGGCTCGGCAGGCACTGCTCGGTCGACGAGAACTCAGGCCGCTGCGTCGGAGCCGCAGACCGGACATTCCGGGTTCTTGCCCAGACGTATCTCGTTCCATTCCATGGTCAGACCATCGAACAGTACCAGTCTGCCCGCCAGGCTGTCGCCGATGTCGCTGATCAGTTTCAGGGCTTCGATAGCCTGGATGCATCCCACCATGCCAACCACAGGGCCCAGGATGCCTGCCTGGGCGCAATTGTCGACCGCGTTGTCGGAGTCGCTGTAGAGACAGCGGTAACAGGGTGCATCGCTCTGTCGTGAGTCGTAGACGCTGATCTGTCCGTCGAATCGGATTGCGGCACCGCTGACCAGAGGAACCCTTGCCCTGACGCACGCGGCATTCAAGGCAAATCGGGTCGGAAAGTTGTCCGTGCAGTCGAGCACGGCCGTGCACTGAGCGACCAGAGAGTCCAGGTCATCCTCATCCAGTGCATAGTCCAGCGTCTCGATCCGGCAATCGGGGTTGATGTCCAGACAGGCCTGTCGAGCGGATGTGGTTTTCAGCTGTCCGACGCGATCCGTGGTATGGGCAACCTGCCGCTGCAGATTGGATACCTCGACGGTATCGAAGTCGGCCAGGGTCAGGCGCCCGACACCCGCTGCTGCCAGGTACAGAGATGCCGGGGAACCCAGTCCTCCGAGCCCGACGATCAGTACATGACTGGCGCGAATGCGTGCTTGTCCCGCCTCACCGATCTGCGGAAGGCTGGTATGGCGGCTGTAACGATTATCTGGTGTCAGGTCCATGATGCAAAGAATACAGTACATTAGTGCTCATGAACTTCCTTGCTCACAGTCTGATGGGGTTTGATGAAGCGGAGCTGATTGCCGGTCAGATCTGTGGTGATTTCGTGCGCGGCAATGAGCTGTCCCGATTTCCCGGTCGCGTGGAAACCGGCATTCGCCTGCATCGCTATCTGGATCGTTTCACCGATACCCATCCAGCCCTGCAACAGGCCCGCGCCGGGATCGACAGCGTGTCCTACCGCTTTTCCGGTATCGTCATCGACGTGATGTTCGATCATTTCCTGGCCTGTCAGTGGTCTCGATACAGTGCGCACACGCTGGCAGCTCATGCCGATATCGTACACGCTGCTCTGGCTGACAATCACGCCCATCTGCCAGAAAGATTGCAGCGTTTCACACAGGTGTTACTCAGTGAGCGCATACTGGAGAGTAATGTCGAACTTGCATCCATCGAACTGACCCTGGCCCGATTGTCGCAGCGATCGCCCCGATTTGCATCGCTAGCCATGGCCGAGGCAGAGCTGGAGCCGCTTCGCGACCAATTGCAGAAGCCCTTCGAATCGTTCTATCCTGATCTGCTCGATGCTGCCAGGAGCTATCTGGGGTGACTGTTCCGTTCGGCATCCGAAAACAATATTCCGATACAAAGGAGACATAGTGGAGAGTGACAACAACGCCCATCCTGCTGCCGTATTGCCGGAGCAATGGTCGCGCAGCAGTTATCGTTCCTTGCCACTGGCCAACCGTGAACTGAGTTTTCTGAAATTCGATGAACGGGTCCTGGAGCTGGCCAGCGATACCAAGGTTCCCTTGCTGGAACGGCTGCGGTTTCTGTGCATCTCCAGCAGCAACCTGGATGAATTCTTCGAAATCCGGGTTGCAGGCCTGAAGCAGAAGATTCTGGGTGGCATCGAAGGGGCCGGCATTGACGGCCTGTCGCCGTTGCAGGAGATGGCCTGCATCAATCATGCGGCGCATTCGCTGGTGGAAAGGCAGTATCAGTTGCTCAATGATGTTCTGATTCCCGAATTGGCTGGCGAGGAGATTCGCTTCTTCAACAGGCTGGGCTGGACGCCGGAAGTCAGTGCCTGGGTCAAGGAATTCTTCAACAACGAGATTGCCCCGGTACTGAGCCCGCTGGGTCTGGATCCTGCACATCCGTTTCCGCGCCTGACCAACAAGAGCCTGAACTTCATCATCGATCTCAGGGGCCTGGACGCCTTCGGTCGGGACTCGGGCTTTGCCCTGGTACGGGCTCCCCGATCCTTGCCGCGAGTGGTACGGGTGCCTTCGGAGATCTGTGGCGTGCGCGATGGGTTCGTGTTCCTGTCATCCATCGTGCACTCACAGATCGGCTCGCTGTTTCATGGCATGAACCCCGTGGGTGTCTATCAGTTCAAGGTGACGCGTAACAGTGATCTGTATGTCTCCGAAGAGGAGGTGAACAATCTGCGGCGTGCCCTGGAGAGCGAACTGGTACAGCGCAATTTCGGCCAGGCGGTGCGTCTGGAAGTCGCCGCCAATTGTCCCAATCGCATCATTCGCTATCTGCAACGTCAGTTTCATCTCGAGCAGGATGATGTCTATCGGGTTGATGGGCCGGTCAACCTGAATCGCCTGTTCGGCATTCCCGATCAGATCGACCGACCGGACTTGAAGTATCCCTCGTTCAGCCCGCATATGGCGCCTGCCTACGAGACGCGCAGCAGTATCTTCGACAACATCACCTTGCGTTCCCCTGTGGTATTCCACCACCCCTACGAGTCCTATGTGCCGGTCATCGATCTGGTGCGCCAGGCGGCTGCCGACCCTGATGTACTGGCCATCAAGCAGACCCTCTATCGCACCGGTCACGAATCCGCCTTTGTCAGCTCGTTGATGGAGGCGTCGCGTCGAGGCAAGGACGTCACCGTGGTCATCGAATTGCGGGCCCGCTTCGACGAGGCTGCCAACATCGAACTGGCCACCCAGCTGCAGGAAGCCGGAATACAAGTCGTGTACGGTGTCGTCGGTTTCAAGACACACGCCAAGATGCTGCTGGTGGTGCGTCGCGAAAAGAAGAAACTGGTGAAGTATGCGCACGTGGGCACTGGAAACTATCATGCCACAACCGCCCGTGCCTA
The DNA here is from genome assembly GCA_947495035.1 of uncultured Granulosicoccus sp. Taxonomy (GTDB): domain Bacteria; phylum Pseudomonadota; class Gammaproteobacteria; order Granulosicoccales; family Granulosicoccaceae; genus Granulosicoccus. The sequence goes on along the minus strand of CANLXI010000010.1, from coordinate 112,466 downwards.
CACGGACATCAGTATGCTCACCAACGACCCTGCCATCACGGAAGACGTGCACAGGGTATTCACCCAGTTGACCGGACTCGGCCAGACGCTGTATCTGAACCAGCTGATCGAAGCTCCCTTCAATCTGCATTCCTACTTCGTGGGGCGGATCATGCACGAGACCGAGATCGCCAGCCAGGGCGGTCGCGGACATGTCATTGCGCGCATGAATTCACTGGTAGATCCGGGCATCATCCACGCCCTGTACGAAGCGTCGCAGGCGGGTGTCACGGTCGAGCTGGTGGTCAGAGGCATCTGCATGCTCAAGGCTGGAGTTCCCGGTCTGTCGGAGAACATCCGGGTGGTCTCGGTACTGGGCCGTTTTCTGGAACACTCGCGAATCTTCTGGTTTCTGAACGAAGGCGCAGAGCAGCTGTACATGAGCAGTGCCGACTGGATGCCACGAAACTTCTTCAATCGGGTCGAGATTGCGGTACCACTGGAAGGCGAAGCACTGGAGCGCGTCAAGACGGAATGTCTGGATGTCTACCTGAAGGACAACCTCTATGCCTGGCAGCTGGAGCCTGATGGCAACTATCGGAGACTGGTCCCTGCGGACAGCAGCACGGATGAAAACGAAGAACCGGAAGCCTTCAGTGCACAGCAGTATCTGATCGATCTATACGGCGACAATCACATCGATCACTGAGCAGAGTCAGGCTCAGGCAGACTTTTCTGCCTTGAGCTTGATGCTGATGTGGGTCAGCCGTTCAGCTTCCGCTGCCAGTTCCGCACTGGTGAGCGGATGCTCATCCAGCCATGCCTGGGGGGCGATGACGGTGATCTGTCCATCCTTGATTCGCAGGTTTATCTGGTCCAGTGGTTCGTCGTGGCGGCCGCGATGCAGCAAGGCAGCCAGCCTGAGGATGCTCAGCAGGCGCAGCAGGCGTTGGCGTTCTTCTTCGGGCAGGCTGTCAAAGGCTTCGTTCTCGATCTTGCGGCGGTGATAACGTACCAGCAGTGACAATGCCTTCTGTTCTGCCAGGGTGAAGCCGAGCAGGTCGGAGTTTTCCAGGATGTAGGCGCCATGCTTGTGGTACTGAGTGTGGGCAACACCCATTCCCAGTTCGTGCAGGCGTGCTGCCCAGACGAGCAGTTCCAGATCTGTCTCCGGATCCAGCTTCCAGGGTTCGGCGACATGGCCGAACAGCATGGCCGCAGTACTTTCAACCCGCGCTGCCTGACGAATATCGATCGAATAGCGACTGGTGAGATTGGCCAGGGTCTGACTCTGGATGTCGACGTGTTCGGCACGCCCCAGCATGTCGAAGATCAGTCCTTCACGCAGGGCGACCTGACTGGAGCGCATGGCCTCGATACCCAGTGTTCGCATGATGGCGCACAGCACGGTCAGGCCTCCGGCGACAACCTGCATGCGGCTCTGACTGATACTGTTCAGGTTCATCGCCTCGACACTGCCAGCCTTGACGGCCATCCGCATCAGTTTGCGCAAACCTTCCTGGGTGATGGTGCCATCGCTGATGCCCAGTTCCGAGAGCATGCGGGAGGCGGCCTTGATGGTCCCGGAGCAGCCGATGACCTCATCCCAGCCACTGTCGCGATAGGCAACGATCAGGGGTTGCAGTTCCAGTTCGGCTTCCACCATGGCCTTCTTCAGGCTGCCGTTGCTCAGCTTGCCGCTGCTGTCGAGAAACCGGCTGGTATAGCTGACACAACCCATGTTCACGCTTTCCATCAGCGTCGGGTTCAGCCCCTGGCCAATGATCAGTTCGGTGCTGCCGCCACCGATATCAATGACCAGGCGTCGCTGATTGTTGTCGGGAAAGGTGTGGGCCACGGCCGAGTAGATCAGGCGGGCTTCCTCCCGACCGGCGATGATCTCGATCGGTTTGCCCAGCAAGCGCCTGGCCTCTCGCATGAAATGATCCTTGTTTCTGGCGCGGCGCAGGGTATTGGTACCGACGATACGGATATGCTTGAGAGGGACTTCGCGAAGACGTTCGGCGTATTTGGCCAGAGCATCCAGTGCCGCCGCTTCGGTCTCGGGCGTCAGTCGGATGTTCTTGTCCAGTCCGGCACCGAGTCTGACGGGCATGCGCAGGCTGTCGATCTTGCGGATCGAATTGCCTTCTGCTTCCGCCACTATCATGTGGAAGCTGTTGGAACCCAGGTCAATGGCCGCATAGGCTTCATTGAGTGCGGGTTGTTCAATGCTCACGATCTCTACTCCGGATTGTCGTTCGGCTGTGGCTATCAGGCAGGTTGCATCAGTTCGCTGGAAATCACCGGACCCGCTCCTGTCGGTAACCCAGGCTGACCCGTTCATGTCCGGACAGATCCCGACAGGTCTGAACCTGCTCGAAATTGTAGTCGTCCAGCAGGGATCTGACAGAAGCTCCTTGCTCCTGACCATGCTCCAGCAGCAGCAGACAGCCCGGTTTGCCGGCCCGACAGCTGGCTTCGATGATCTGTTCGATATCCTCCAGGCCGCTGCTGCCGCTGACCAGCGCCGTCTGTGGCTCGAAATGCAGCGTCGGCAAGTGAGGGTCGTCACTGGCGAGGTAGGGCGGGTTGCTGAGGATCAGTGCTGCGGACTCCGCGGCGATGCAGTCAAGCCAGCTGGCCTGGATCAGCTGCACCCGCCCCTGTCCGAATTGCCGGATATTGTGTTGGGCGATCTGCAGAGCGGCATCGTGACGTTCGATGGCGGTGATCGGCCGGTCGCTGACTTCCTGTGCCAGCGCCAGTGCAATGGCTCCGGAGCCGGTACCCAGTTCGATGATGTCTCCCGCTGGCAGCTTGGGCAGTCTTTCCAGTGCCAGCTCGACCAGCAATTCCGTGTCCGGCCGTGGAATCAGCGCACCGGCTGCCAGAGACAGGGGCAGAGACCAGAATTCACGCTCGCCGGTGAGATAGGCCAGGGGTTCGCCGTCGCAGCGCCGCTGCACCAGCTGTTGCAGGCTGTGCAATTGATCACGGCTGAGTTCGGTCTCGGGAAAGGCGAACTGGGAGGCACGCGAGCGGCCGGTGACATGGGCGGTCAGCAGGGAGGATTCCAGCTCTGCCGATTCCCGGTCGTGCTCTGTTCTGGCGGCCTCGGCCAGCAGTCTGCTGGAGTGAGCAAGCCATTCTCCGACGGTGTTCAGTCCCCGAACTCGGCCAGCAGGTCTGCCTGGTGTTCTGCAATGAGAGGCTCGATCACTTCGCCAAGACCACCGGTCATGACTTCATCGAGTTTGTACAGGGTGAGGTTGATACGGTGATCGGTCAGACGGCCTTGTGGAAAATTGTAGGTACGGATACGCTCGGAGCGGTCGCCGGAGCCCACCTGCAGGCGTCGTGACTCGGACTCGGCACTCTGCTGTCTGGATTGCTCGGCATTGAGCAGCCGCGCCTGCAGCAGGGCCATGGCCTTTGCCCGGTTCTTGTGCTGTGAGCGCTCGTCCTGACATTCCACGACCACGCCGGTCGGGATATGCGTCAGGCGGATGGCTGAATCGGTCTTGTTGACGTGCTGACCACCGGCACCGGACGCACGAAAGGTGTCCACCCGGATATCGGCGGCGTTGATGTTGATCTCTTCGACCTGGTCGACTTCGGGCAGGATGGCAACGGTCGCCGCAGAGGTGTGAACCCGGCCCTGCGATTCCGTTTCCGGGACACGCTGGACTCGATGGGCACCGGATTCGAACTTCAGGCGTGAGAAAACCCGGTCACCCACCAGCCGGCACACCACTTCCTTGTAGCCACCGTGGTCACCGGGGCGTTCGTTGATGATTTCCGCTCGCCACTTGTTCAGTTCGGCATAGCGCAGATACATGCGCAGCAGGTCGCCTGCGAAGATTGCTGCTTCATCACCACCGGTGCCCGCCCGTATTTCCAGGAAGGCATTGTTCTCGTCCCGCGGATCTCGTGGCAGCAACAGGGTCTGCAGCTCTCGTTCCTGGCTGGCCAGTTGCTCCTCGAGACCCGGCAGTTCCTCATTGGCCATGGCGCGCATCTCGGCGTCGCTGTCAGAGGCCATCTCTCTGGCGCTGCTCAGGTCGTCCTCGGTCTGTCGGTAGGCCGCGAAGGCGCTGACCACCGGCTCCAGTTGCGCATACTCCTTGGACAGAGCCCGGAACTGTTCCTGGTCGCTGATGACGTCGGCTTCGCCAAGCAGTGCCGCGATTTCCTCGTGCCGTTCACTGATGCTTTCGAGCTTGGACTGGATGGAGGCTTTCATTTTCTTGTCGTTGGCAGGTCCAGTAGCGTGCGTGCTGCTTCGAGCAGGGAATCGTTGCCGTTTTCAGCGGCCTGGCGCATGCGCGCCGTGGGTTTGTGCATGATCTTGTTGCTCAGGGAGTGGGCCAGCTGTTTGAGGATCATCTCCGGATCCTGGCCGGATCGCAACTGCTTCAGTGATTTTTCCAGTGCCTGGCTGCGAATGTCATCGACTTGCGCGCGGTAGGCCAGAATCGAGTCCTTTGCGCTCAGCGACTGCATCTTGCGCATGAAGAGGTCTACCTGGGCGGAGACGATCTGTTCCGCCTCGTAGGCCGCTTCCTGACGAGACTGGCGATTCTCGTCTATCACCTGCTGCAGGTCATCGACCGTATACAGGAAGACGCCATCCAGATCGTTGACTTCGGTTTCCACATCGCGTGGCACGGCAATGTCCACGATCAGTTGTGAACGGAACTTGCGCTGCTTGAGGGCACGCTGGACAGCACCCTTGCCGAGAATGGGCAGGGTGGAAGCGGTGGAGCTGATGATGATGTCCGATTGCGGCAGGCAATCGGGGATGTCCTTGAGTTCGATGGCGCTGCCGCCGACTTCCTCGGCCAGTACCGTGGCGCGTTCGAGCGTGCGATTGGCGATTCGAATCGTACCGATGCCGGCAGCCTTCAGATGTCTGGCAGCCAGCTGAATGGTTTCGCCTGCCCCGATCAGCAGGGCCGATTGCTTGCTCAGGTCGGTGAAGATCTGTCTGGCCAGGCTGACTGCCGCAAAGGCCACTGATACGGGACTGTTTCCAATGGCGGTATCCGTGCGCACCTGCTTGGCAACCGAGAAGGCGGTCTGAAACAGGGTGCTCAGCTCCATGCCCAGTGTGCCGTTCTCGTCGGCATCGCGATAGGCCCGTTTGATCTGACCCAGAATCTGCGGTTCGCCCAGGACCATGGAATCCAGCCCGCTGCAGACGCGCATCAGGTGTCTGACGGCTTCCCGGTCGGAATGATGGAACAGATAGGGTTCGAACCCCTGGTCGCGTAACTCGAAATAGTGGTGCATCCATTCGACGACCGCCCCGGTATCCTCGTGCTCCATGCCACAATAGATCTCGGTACGATTGCAGGTGGAGATGATGGCGGCCTCATTGACCGCACCGACGCTTCGCAGCGTTGCAAGTGCATCTCCGAGCTTGCCCTCGGCGATGGCTGCGCGTTCCCGGATATCGACGGGTGCCGTGTGGTGATTGATTCCGAGAGCGAGGATTGACATTGCATAATTCTAGCAAAAACAGGGACAAATCCGTCCAGATTGGCATCTGATTAGTCGTCAAGTGCCGCTACACTCACTAAATGATGGCAGTCTTGCGTGATCAAGCGCACGGGATCGACAATGAGCAACGAATGTAACGTCAAAGACAGGTTTTTCCAGCGGCTGTGTTCAGGGGCTGTTTCCTGCCTGCTGCTGGGGTGCAGTGCGGTACCGATGAGTCCGGGAACCGTGCTGGCACAGGGGGGCGACGGCTCGAGCGATCCGGAGCCGGCCGCCGGCTCCACGGTGTCACCGGCAGAAGCGACTGGCAGAGCAGGGCAGTCGTTGATGGATTCTCAGCTGATGTTCGAGCTGATGATTGCCGAACTGGCGGGGCGCCGGGGTCAGCTTGACGTGGCCATGGCAGGTTATCTGCGTGCCGCTCAACACACCGATGACCCGCGAGTATCCGAGCGTGCCACTGCGCTGGCACTCTATGGTCAGCAGTGGGCCGAGGCAGAAAAGGCCAGCCGGCGCTGGCAAACTCTGGAACCGCAGTCGCAGCAGGCCAGTGACATGCTGGCGCAATCGCTGTTGCAGCAGGGCAAGACCGATGAGGCCGTGTCGCTCTATCGTGAGCTGATCGCCGCGGCCGATGACCCCGATCAGCAGATACGCCAGTTGCATGGCGTTCTGCAGAACGCCGGTGACGAGGAGCAGGCGCTGGTGGTCATGGAAGCCATGCAGGAGGTCCTGCCTGACAATGCCAGCGTGTCTCTCGCACTGGCTCGGATCAGGCTGGCCGGCAACGATCTCGACGGCGCCCGAACGGCGGCGCAGGAAGCGCTGCGACTGGACGGCGGCAGCAATGAGTCGCTGTTGCTCAATGCGCAGCTGATGTTGTCTGCCGGAGAACCGGACGAGGCCTTTGCTGCCATAGAGAGTGCGCTGACCGACAATCCGAACAGATTGATGCTGCGCCTGGGATACGCGCGTCTGCTGCTTGAGGCGGGACATTTCGATGCAGTGGGTGATCAGCTGGATGCCTTGTATGAGAGCTCCGGCGACAGTCCCGATACCTTGTTCACCATCAGTATGATGGCGCTCGATGCGCGTCGCATGGAGCGCGCGAAAACCTATCTGACGAGCCTGCTGGAGACCGGTGAATACCCCGACGAGGCCAATTTCTACCTGGCCCGTATCAGCGATCAGCAGCAGGACCATGAGGCCGCGATCGCCTTCTATGATGCCGTTGGCGCCGGTGAACTGCTGGTGCCTGCGCAGATGCGGGTTGCCGAACTGCTCGGCTTGTCCGGGGACGTGGAAGCGGGACGGGCGCGATTGCGGGCTCTGGCCATCGAGGTGCCCGATGAGGATCAGCAGATCCAGTTTCTCAGTGCAGAAAGCCGCATGTTGCAAAATGCCGGTCAGGCTGCCGAAGCTGTCAGTGTGCTGACAACGGGCCTGGAACGGTATCCGGACGACGCGGACTTGCTGTATTCGCGCGCCTTGGCGGCAGACGCCGCTGGGGACAAGAGTCTGCTGGAGTCCGATCTTGAAGCCCTGATTGCGGCCGAGCCGGACAATGCCCACGCACTGAACGCACTGGGTTACCACTTTGCCGATGCCAACATCGAGCTCGAACGCGCTGAGGAACTGCTGGTCAAGGCCAATCGTCTGCTACCCGATGACCCGGCCATCATGGACAGCCTGGGCTGGTTGCGTTATCGCCAGGGCAGGTTCTCCGAAGCCATCGAACTGCTTGAATCTGCCTATCAGCTGTTCCCCGATCCGGAGATTGCAGCGCATCTGGGCGAAGTGCTGTGGCTCAATGGCAATGAGCAGGAGGCCCGCAGTTTTGTGGACAAGGCACTGGCCAGCAGTCCGGGAGATGACCGTCTGTTGCAAGTCAGGAAGAAGTACATCGAATGACAGGTATGCCCATGTCGCGCAGCCTGCGGCTGGCAGTGCTGATTCTGCCCTTCATGCTCGGCGCCTGCCAGAGTGTGGCGCCGCCGCAACAACAAGGTTCGGAGCTGGATGAGTCCACGCTGAAGCTGTTGACGCGTCGTCACGAAGCGCTTCTCGAGTCACGCGATAACTTCAAGGTCAGCGGTGGCCTCGGCATCTGGACTGATGAGGAAACCCTGTCGGCACGTATCAACTGGTTACAGACACCTCAAGCCCTGCACCTGACACTGGAAGGGCCGCTGGGCGTTGGCACAATGCAACTGGAGGACAGCGCCGGCTCGGCAACTCTCAGTCGTGGTGAGCGATTGCTCGCCAGAGGCGCCAGTGCCGACACGGTATTGCAACAAGGGTTGGGGCTGGCAGCGCCGGTTCCCTTGCAGGAACTGGCTTTCTGGATAAGAGGGCTACCCGGGAACGCAAGTCAGGTGATGCGTGACGAGGAAGGAAAACTGTCTTCGCTGCGATTCACTGATGAACAGGGAACTCATTGGCAGGCTCGTTTTCGTCGCTATGCCGATTGGGATGGGGTGGCGGTACCATCGCTGATCACGGCCTCTGGCGGGCCATATTCGGTCCGTGTGCTCTTGAAAAACTGGGCGCATGTAACTACAACTGTTGTGCCTGAAACGCCCGAATCAAACAACAGGCTTCCGATCCCGGGTCGGTAGCGGTACACTACGCCTGAGTTTCCAACCCATAGCTATTCAAAGGACTACGTTGACTACCAGATGGCTGGCTCCGGCCAAGATAAACCTTTTCCTGCACGTAACTGGAAGACGCAGTGACGGATACCACACGCTTCAAACCGTGTATCAGTTCGTCAACCTCTGCGATGTTCTGAAATTCGCCGTGCGTGAAGACAGTGAAGTTCACCTCAAGTCGGACTTCAAGGAAGTGCCTCCAGAGAGCAATCTCGTGGTGCGCGCCGCCAGGGCCCTGCAGGCACACTCGGGTACGCGTGCCGGAACGGACATCACCCTCGAGAAGGTCATACCCACCGGTGGCGGTCTGGGAGGCGGCAGTTCGGATGCGGCAACCACGCTGGTGGCGCTGAATGAATTCTGGCGTCTGGGACTGAGCATCAAGGAACTGGCAGAAATCGGCGTCACCGTCAGTGCCGACGTACCGGTCTTTGTCTATGGTCAGGCCAGCTGGGCAGAGGGCATTGGTGACAAGCTGACCCCCGTTGCACCGCTCGAGCCCTGGTATCTGATTGTCAATCCGATGGTGCAGGTATCAACAGCCGCATTATTCAACGCCCCGGAATTGACACGGAACACAAGTCCGATCACAATACGCGACTTCATGGACGGACGAAGCACTAACGTGTTCGAATCGGTCGTGGTAGCACGGTACCCGGAAGTTGGCGCAGCTCTTGATTGGTTGCGTAGCAATTACCGTGGTTTTCGCGCTAAAATGAGTGGAACCGGTAGCTGTGTCTTTACAGCGTTCGATTCCGAGGAAGAAGCCAGGAAGTTGTGTGACCGTCTGCCCAAGGGTATGACCGGTTATGTAGTAAAAGGCAGAAATGCTTCGCCACTTTATGACTTTTCTGGATAAATGTAGCGTATACTCTGCGCAGTCTTGATTGGGCCGTCGCCAAGCGGTTAAGGCACCGGGTTTTGATCCCGGCATTCGGAGGTTCGAATCCTCCCGGCCCAGCCATTATTCAAGCATTTCCAGATCAGACCTCTCAAACCGCAACACACTGCTGATCCTGATCCCATGCATGAGCGCAAACTGATGATCTTTGGCGGCAACGCCAATCCTCGTTTGACTCAGAATATCGCTGCCTACCTGCAACAGCCCATTGGCAAGTTGCAATTGACGCGATTCAGTGATGGCGAAACCGCCGTCGAAATCCTGGAAAATGTGCGCGGCGGCGATGTCTTCATCGTTCAGCCAGTTTGCGCTCCCACCAATGACAATCTGATGGATCTGCTGGTCATGGTCGACGCCATGCGGCGTTCATCGGCTGATCGCATCACGGCTGTTGTGCCTTATTACGGTTATGCTCGTCAGGATCGCCGCGTGCGATCGGCACGGGTACCCATCACGGCCAAGCTGGTCGCCAACATGATGAGTGTTGCCGGGGTCGATCGGGTGCTCACGGTCGATGTGCATGCCGAACAGATCCAGGGCTTTTTCGACATCCCGGTAGACAACGTCTACGCATCACCTCTGCTGCTGCTGGACATCTGGCGCAGCAAGTACGACAACCTGGTGGTGGTTTCTCCCGATGTCGGCGGTGTTGTCCGAGCACGAGCCGTTGCCAAACAGCTCGACGATGCCGATCTGGCCATCATCGACAAGCGCCGTCCGCAGGCCAATCAGGCGCAGGTCATGCACATCATCGGTGAAGTTGCCGATCGTACCTGTGTCATCATCGATGACATGGTCGATACGGCAGGCACCCTGTGCAAGGCTGCCGAAGCCCTCAAGGAGCATGGCGCTACCAAAGTTGTGGCTCTGGCCACACATCCGGTACTGTCCGGCAAGGCAATTTCCAACGTCAACGATTCAGTTCTGGACGAATTGGTCGTTACAGACACCATCCCGCTGTCCGAGGCCGCCCGAGCTTGCGATCGCATTCGCCAGTTGTCGGTTGCTGACCTGTTGGGTGAGACCATTCGCAGAATACATGAGGATGAATCAGTCAGCTCTGTCTACATGGACTAGCTTTCTGATATAATTCGCCGGCTCTGCCTGGTCGCGGGCAGTGAAACGATGCACCAATTCCGGTGACATCGCCTTACGGAGAATCCGACATGTCTGACGATAACATCCACGTCAATGCCACGTCGCGCAGCGTTTTTGGGAAAGGTGCGAGCCGCCGCCTGCGTCGTGACAACCTGGTACCCGCAATCCTTTACGGTGCCGACAAAGAACCACAAGCCATTCAGCTGAAGCACAACGAGGTCATCAAGCACCTCGATACTGAAGCTTTCTACTCACAACTGTTAGCCGTCAGCGTAGATGGTGGCGAGCCCGTACGATCCCTGCTCAAGGACGTACAGCGTCACCCGTACAAGCAACAGATCCTGCACATGGATTTCGTTCGCGTCGTGGCCGGTGCGGAACTGCAGGTCAACGTACCATTGCACTACATCAATGAAGATGTCTGTGTCGGTGCGAAGAGCGGTGGTGTCATCAGTCACAACGACAACGAAGTACTGGTTGCCTGTCGTCCTCGTGACATTCCTGAAGCCATCGAAGTGGACATGGCCGCTCTGGAAATTGGTGATTCCGTGCATCTGTCCAACCTGAACATGCCTGAAGGCGTGCGACTGGTTGACCTGCATGAAGCCGGCGACGATTCCGACCGTCAGGTTGCTGCTGTCAACGCCCCGCGTGTTGAAGCCGAGCCTGAAGACGAGGAAACACCTGCAGCCGATGTACCGACTGCCGGTGACGCCGACAGCGCCGAGTAAGTATCTCGGGACTTGCTGATCCACCGATCGCTCCGGTTGTCGTACTCCAGTCTCGAGTACGGCACCGGAGCGATTGGCCGTTCAGAGACCGCTCATGCCAGGTGAACACGTCAAATTCGAACTGATTGCCGGTTTTGGCAATCCGGGTAGTGATTACGCTGCCACCCGGCACAACGCGGGTTTCTGGTTCGTCGACGAACTGGCCCGGCAGTACGGGGGCACGTTCAATACCGACAAGCGCTTCTTCGCGGCTGTGGCGGATATTCGTGTCGAGGGCCGCAAGATCTTTCTTGTCAAGCCCATGAATTACATGAACAACAGCGGGCAGGGTCTGGCGGCCGTCGCTCGCTTCTACAAGATCGACCCGAGCAGAATCCTGGTTGCTCATGATGAGCTGGATCTGCCGCCGGGCCATATTCGCCTGAAGAAGGCCGGTGGGCACGGTGGACACAATGGATTGAGGGATTCCCTGGCCAAGCTGGGCAGCGGCGACTTCTGGCGCCTGCGCATCGGCATCGGCCATCCGGGTCACAAGAGTGCCGTATCGGGTTACGTCCTGAAGCGAGCAACAGCGGAACAGCAGCAACTGATGGATGAGGCAATCGAACTTGCCCTGCGGGAATCTGCCACCATCATCGATGGCGATATCAATGTCGCCACCAAGGCTTTGCACAGCCACAAGCCTCCCACCACCTGACAAACCGGTAGCAACTGACATGGGTTTCAAATGCGCGATCGTGGGATTGCCCAACGTTGGCAAGTCCACGTTGTTCAATGCCCTGACCAAGGCTGAAATTGCGGCAGAGAATTATCCCTTCTGCACCATCGAACCGAACGTGGGTATCGTTCCGGTTCCCGATCTGCGACTGGATGCCCTGGCCGATATCGTGAAGCCGCAGCGGATTCTGCCGACCACCATGGAGTTCGTGGACATTGCCGGTCTGGTCGCAGGTGCGTCCAAGGGCGAGGGGCTGGGCAACCAGTTTCTGGCCAATATTCGTGAAACCGATGCCATTGCGCATGTGGTGCGTTGCTTTCAGGACGATGATGTCATCCATGTCGCCGGCAAGGTAGACCCGCTGGACGATATCGAGACCATCAATACCGAGCTGTTGCTGGCGGATATGGAGGCCATTGACAAGGCATTGTTGAAGATAAAAAAGACAGCCAAATCGGCCAACAAGGAGGCCATTGCCGAACAGGCATTTCTGCAGAAGGTCGCCGATGCGCTGGCCAACGGTACGGCGGTACGTACGCTTGAGTTGAATGATACCGAGCGCAAATGGCTGCGGCACTACCATCTGCTGACGGTCAAACCCACCATGTATATCGCCAATGTCGACGAAGGCGGTTTCGAAAACAATCCCATGCTGGACGCCTTGCGTGAGTATGCTGCGGCAGAAGGTGCTGATGTGGTGCCGGTGTGTGCCGCCATCGAAGCCGAGATCGTGCAGCTGGATGATGCCGACAAGCAGGATTTTCTCGCCGAGATGAATCTGGATGAGCCGGGTCTGAATCGGGTCATTCGTGCCGGCTACGAACTATTGGGGCTGCAGACTTTCTTCACCGCCGGGGAGAAGGAAGTACGGGCCTGGACTGTGCGTGCCGGTGCCACGGCTCCCAACGGTGCAGGACGCATCCATACCGATTTCGAGAAAGGCTTCATCCGCGCCGAAGTGGTTGGCTACGAGGATTTCGTGCAGTTCAGGGGCGAAGCCGGTGCGAAGGATGCGGGTAAATGGCGACTCGAAGGCAAGGAATACATCATGCGTGAAGGGGATGTGGTGCATTTCCGCTTCAACGTCTGATCAACTGCAGGCATCAGTACCCGTATCGGATTGATCCATACCGGGTCTGCCAGCCAGCAGTCGCCAACGGGTGGATCGCTCGTTCCAAAGCGCCTCGAACTGGGCGGCTGACCAGGAACGCGACACTGGTACCGGCGATTCGCTGGTAAACAGCAGGAATTGCAGGCGATCCTGTTCGAAAACGGCCATCCGGCGCATGCCGATGGCATGATCCAGGCAGGACAGGGGTTCAATGCAGCAAGGTTGCATTGACTTCGTCAGACGCATCGCCAGATTGGTATCCAGCTCCCGGCTATCCTGCAGGCTGGCAAATTCGATCTGCCAACCGCCGGTAACCGGTGTCATTGCCCAGTATTCGATATCAGCGAACAGACTGGTATCAGGCTTGTGGCGCAGCATGGCGTAACCGTGGCTGGCTGCATCGAGGCGTTGCAGGGACACGGCCTGGCTCTTGTAGGCTGGTTGACAGGAAGAGGGGTCGACGCTGCTGCCGATCAGGCTGTTGATTCTGGCCTGAGAGGCAAATTCATCGGTCCAGTGCATGGAGGAGAAAACCTGTCCCGGTCTCTGTTGCTCACTGAGCAATGCGCGCAGTAGAACGGCCCCATGCGGCGATCTCATCGTTACGATGTCGGCATCCCTGATGCCGTGACTCATTGCGTCATGCGGATGCATCGCCAAGAAGGGTTCTGCGGGGTATCCGCTCAGCCTGGCGCTGTAGCCGGTTCGGGTCATGGTCTGCCATTGATCCCGGGTTCTGCCGCTGTTGAGTCTCAGGGGGTAGTGCTTCGTCAAGTCACGATTGCCCGGCCGCGCTGCGTTGACGGGAATCATGCGCGCCTTCCGGTCCGGGGTGAAATAGTGGCCATTGGCGAAGAAGCGCACAGCTTGTTCTGGGGCGGGGCCATCACGCCATGGCCAGTAGAAAGGAGCCAGGTTCTGGTAGTCCTCGTCACTCAGGCTGGCGCAGGCGCTGATATCGAAGCTGCGGCTGGTGCCGTGACAGCTGCCAGACAATCGCGCATGTTCCCGGAAGATGTCAGCTGCAGATGCGTAATTGAAACCGGATCGAAATCCCATACGACAGGCAACCTGGCTCACTGCCCACCAGTCGGCCCTGGCTTCGCCATGCGGTCTTCTGAGCGCTCTTTGTCGAGAGATGCAGCGTTCCGAGTTGGTCACGGTGCCATCCTTTTCACCCCAGGGCAGAGCTGGCAAGCGAACCGTTGCGCACGCCAGTGTGTCGGTGGATTCGGCTACTTCGGATACAATCACATGGGGACATGATTGCAATGCAGTCCTGATACTGTCGGCGTCCGGCAGGCTGTCAACCGGATTGGCGCCCAGGATCCAGACAGCCTTGATACGGCCATCCGTGATGGCCTTGAACAGGCCCAGGGCGCATGAGTCGGGATCGCTGGCAATTCGCGGAGAGTCCCAGAATCGCTGGGCCCTATCGCGATGCCGGGGATCGGAGAACTCCATGTGCGCTGCCAGCATTGTCGTCAGGCCGCCGACCTCGCGTTCGCCCATTGAATTCGCCTGACCACTGAGCGAAAAGGGGCCCATGCCCGGTTTGCCGATGCGTCCGGTGGCCAGGTGGCAATTGATGATGGCGCTGACCTTGTCGCTGCCGGATTCGGACTGGTTGACCCCCTGTGCGTAGAGGGTGACGGTTGCCGGTGTATTGGCAAAGCGCCTGTAGAAGGTTTCGAGTTGCTGTTGCCCGATGCCGAGTCGTTCAGCCAGTTGCTGCAGAGACATGTCAGCGATGGCCTGCAGGGTATCGCCAAGACCGCTGACATGATGTTCTATATATGCCTTGTCGAGCTTGTCATGATCGGCCAGGTAGGCGAGCAGGCCATTGAACAGCAGGCTGTCGCCATCAGATTGGATGCTCAGGTGCAAATCGGCCTGATCGGCGGTAGCAGTGCAGCGCGGGTCGATGACGACGAGAAACAGCTCGGGTCGACGTTGCTTTTCCGCCAGTATTCTCTGATGGATGACCGGGTGACACCGGGCGAGATTGCTTCCCACCATCACGACCAGATCGGCAGATTCCAGATCCTGGTAACAGCCAGGTACTACATCCGAACCCCAGGCGCGATGGTGAGCTACGATACTGGAGGCCATGCCCATGTGTGAACTGGCGTCGATATTGGCGGTGCCGAACCAGCCCTTCACCAGCTTGTTGATGACGTAGTAGTCTTCGGTCAGCAATTGACCGCTCACGTAGAAGGCAACGGAATCGTATCCGTGTTCGTCGATCGTTTCTTGCAGTACGCGTGATACGTGGTCGATGGCCTGATACCAGCTGACGCGTTGGCCTGCTATTTCGGGGTAGAGCAGTCGCCGGTCCTCGCTCAGGGTTTCTGCCAGAGCAATACCCTTGGAACACAGTCTCCCCCGGTTGGCAGGACGCGCTTTGTCGCCACTGACGGTATATCTGCCGTCGGCCGTTCGCTCGACTGTTACACCGCAACCTGTACCGCAGTAGGGGCAGCTTGTCCTGGTTTTCATGGGTCCGGCTCAGCGTCAAGGCGTGAGCGACCAGGCGCAGGCGATGTCACGGCGCTGTCCGTCAAGAACCGTCAGCCTCCCACTCTGCAGACAATGCAGGTGTGGTGCCGCACGGCAATGATGCATCACGGGGTGCAGCGCACCAGCGTGATGCGGGTTTGGCGAAAACAGCGTTGACAGGATGAATCGACATATGGCCTGGGCCCACTGCAGTTCTGGTGGGAACGATAGTATCGACTAGACTGGTGGCTGCCCTCTGTTCAATTTGCAGCAGGCATGTGCAACGAACGCATTGCCATACCAGTACACTAAGAACACAGGGCTGGCAGGGCAGAGAGCTGACAGATGAGACATCTTCAACAATTACGTTACATCGATGCGGTGGCTCGAACGGGATCGATTCGACGAGCCGCCGAATCACTGGCAATCACATCGACGGCGCTGAATCGACGCATTCTGGCGGTGGAAGAGGACCTGGGGACTCCCATATTCGAACGCCTGCCCAATGGGGTGCGTTTGAGCGTGGCTGGTGAACTGTTCATCCAGTATGCCCGGCAGCAGATGTCGGATATGGAACGAGTTCAATCCCAGATTGCCGATCTGTCGGGTGAGCGGCGCGGCCATGTATCGATCGTATGCGGTCAGGCCCTGATGGCGCAGTTCCTGCCCGGGCTGGTATCACGCTATCGTGCTGATCATCCCGGTGTTTCCTTCACGGCATTCATTGGTGGACGACAACAGGCGGTCAGCGCCCTGGTGGATTTCTCGGCTGACCTTGCCTTCGTCTACGAGATGGAACCGTCAACCGCCGTGCAGGTCTTGTATGAGATACCTCAGAGGCTGCATGTGTTGATGGCCAGTGACCATCCTCTGGCCGGAATGTCTCAGCTGCGGTTGAGTGAATGCGCAGAATTTCCATTGGCCTTGCCCAGTCAGAGAGCAGGCATTCGTCACTGCCTGAATGTTGCCGCCGCTCAACGTTCACTGACGTTGCACGCAACCGTTGAGTCGGACAGCGCCGACTTTCTGCTCAAGTGCCTGCGAGTCGAGCCGATGCTTGCCTTTCAGATTCCGGTTGCCTTTGCATCGGATGGGCCGGGTGAGGGGATCTGCGCCGTTCCCGTTCACGCCAATGATCTGCCTCCCGGCATGTTGCAGCTGTCGCAACAACGCGGGCGGCATCTGTCAGTGGCCGCTGCTCGTTTTGCCAGCTTCATCATGGAAGGTCTGGCTCGACTGGAAGAGCAAGCACAAGACATGGTCCGCTGATTCGAGCGCTGGTCCTGCAACCAATCGTGTCGTCATCAGTCGTAGCAGCCAGCGGGCAGTGGCTTCTTTCTGGCAGTGGCCGTTTTCTTCATCAGAACCGGACCAATACCATGACAACCGATAGCGCTCCAGACTCTTGCCCTTCATTGAATAGCGGCATGGATGTGTCATCACGACAATTGCTTCTCATTTCATGCCTGCTGGGCGCTGTCGTCGGAGTGCTGTTCATCATCGTTCAGCCGCTGTTCGGCATGGATACCCTGACCAGTCGGCACGCCGCTGCCTACCAGCAACTGGGTGACTGGAGTGTCTTGCCTGCCGTGATCATTGCATGGGTTGCGCATCTGGCCGTGTCGGTATTCTACGGTCTGATAAGCGGAATCGTCATGATCAGGTATCGGCCATCGAGTGTCATTGTACTGTTCACGGTGATCTTCTCGTGGGTCACGACCCTGATTGCGCCACCTGCGAATGCCTTGATCGTGCAGCTGGTCTCCTTTCAGGAGATCAGGCCGCAAGCGCTGCCAGGCTTGAATTTTCTGCTGGATGCCAAATTCCTATTGCACCTGTTGTTCTTTGCCGCAATCAGTTCGGCATTGTTCGTGTACAGGCAGAGACAGCAGGCATCCGGTACTCCAGTTGTATTGAGTGACGTGGCACACTGAGTCAGTGGAGCCGGCAAGGTTGCGATAGGCTCGCCATGCCTGCTCTTCAGGTTAGAATGTCGGACCGGTAGCTTGTTCCAGCTGCCGATTCGCATCATGGTTGTCTCGTGATGCCAGATTCAGACGCGTTCATCGCCAGTCAAGCCCGCTGAGCGCACTCCGGTTCACTGACAGCAAAGCAATGATGACAAGATCCATGAGCCTCTGGCGCTCGGCGCTGGTGCTGGGCACCCTGTCCATGGTGGGGCCCTTCGCCATCGATATGTACCTGCCCGCCATGCCCGACATCGCACGGGATCTTGGCGTGGGGGAGACGGAGATACAGACCACCGTCACGGCGTATTTTCTGGCCTTCGGTATTGCACAGATGGTGTATGGACCCTGGGCCGATCAGTCCGGACGCAAGCTGCCGGTCATGGCGGGCCTGTGCATCTTTCTCATCGGATCCGCGGGGGCAGCGCTGGCAGACACAGCCAGCAGTCTGACGTTCTGGCGGTTTCTGCAGGGGCTTGGCGGTGCCGTTCTCATGGTGGTGCCCAGAGCGGTGGTGCGGGATTTGCACACGGGGGCGGAGGCAACGCGCCTGATGGCTCTGATCATGCTCGTCATCTCGGTATCACCCATGTTGGCACCGCTGGCAGGGAGTATCCTCATGGCATTTTCCGAATGGCGCGTGATCTTCGTCTTTCTGTTCGTGCTGGCGCTTTCGGGAATGGGGATGTGCGCCTTCATGCTACCCGAGACCTTGCCGCCTGCTCAGCGTACGCCCATCAATGTGAAGACTCTGATGAGCGGTTCACTGGTGCTACTTCGAGACAGTCGATTCATGGGGCTGACGCTTATCGGAGCCTTCAGCCTGGCCAGCTTCTTCGTGTTTCTCGCGTCCGCCGCCTTCGTCTACACGGGGCAGTTCGGACTCAGTCCGATGGGATTTTCCCTGGCCTTCGCCATCAATGCCGTGGGCTTCTTCAGCGCTTCGCAGCTGGCCGGACCACTGGCAGCCCGTATGGGTCTGTCTCCCGTCATCCGCCTGGGAACGGCCATCTTCGCCGGTTCATCGCTGATCCTGCTGGTGATCACGCTACTGACAGATGTCACGCTGCCTGTACTGGTCGGTTTCCTGTTCATTGGCAATGCCGGCCTGGGGCTGGTTGTGCCTACCACCATGGTCATGGCGCTGGAAGACCATGGCGACATTGCCGGACTGGCTTCATCGCTCGGTGGCACCATTCAGATGGTGATGGGCGGTCTGATGATTCTGGCCGGAGGTCCATTCTTTGATGGCACTGCCTTGCCCATGGTGGTGATCATTGCGCTGTGCAGCGTGCTGGCTTTCGGTCTGGCGATGTCCATGCACCGTGATCCTGTGATGGTGTGAGCCAGGTCAGGCGGGATGCGATTGCGTGTTCGAAGGTCAGACCTGTGAGCAGGTATGGTCGCCCTACTGTAGTCCCGAATGCGGGCTGCAGGGCAAGACTGTCGATACACCCTCATTTATTTTCATTTGGCCTTGACAGAGTGATCCAAAGTCATCAAAATAGTTGGCTGAAGTGCGGCGGCTACATAGCTCAGTTGGTTAGAGCACAACACTCATAATGTTGGGGTCCCTAGTTCGAATCTAGGTGTAGCCACCATATTTCTTCAGTCCGGTGCATTCCCGAAAAGTCGCTACAGGCGGCTTTTTTTGTGCCTGTGTGAAACGCAAGTGACTGAAATTCAGGAATATAGCCTCACTCTCGTTGTCTTCGGTCATCATGACGGTCAACATCAGTCAGGGCTGGACAGTTTCAGAGGGGGGTCGTCTGCGGGTAGGCGAGACTGGGCCTCCCCGACAGGCAGGTGAGTGATCGAAGAGATTGCCCATTCCACTGTCGGCGTAATTGCGAGCATTGAAGAGCCGACAATCCCCTGATTTTCTCTTGTTGCACTGAATGCACATCTTTCAGCGGCATCCTGTCTTGTATAGGAGCATTCTGGTTTTGAAGGGTCATTTACGTCATAACAGGGGCGCTGTCACAGAAGACCACCATAACTGGATTTCGCGCTCCTGTTTCAGCACAAGGTTCTCGGCTTGGTGCGTCACCGGCTGCCCCTGTCACTTTACTCAGCCAACTAGATCCAGCGTCTGACAGTTGATTCCGACAGGTGCGAATCCCGGCTGATCTCATTTCAAAAACAGGGCAGTCACGAATCAGGGGAGGAAACCTTCCCATGCTTCATGCTGCCGGAAATCAGGCAAATGCAAATTGATCGTTTCACAAATCATGAATTAGAGGTTGGCACCTTCCGGGCATGACGATGCATGCCATTCCCTTATTCCCGCAACCTCGGTTTCTTGCTTCAGCTCAGCCATAGAATGACAGGTGGAAACAGAGTCAGAACGGTAATAACGAACAGTGCCATGCCGAGAAACGGCAATACGCCTTTGAAGCCGTCTTCCAGTGAGGTCTTTGCCAGTATCGTGGCAATGTTCAAGCAAAGACCGGCAGGAGGAGTTATGAGGCCGATGCAAAGATTGATGACAACCAGAACCGAGAAATGAGTGGGATCAACACCCAATGCATTTGCAATCGGAAAGAACACGGGAATCAACATCACGATGGCCGCATTGGTTTCTATGAACATTCCTACGATCAGCAGCAGGACATTGATGAAGACAAGAAAGGCCAGGGGGTCGCTGATATTGGTCATGACGAATTCTGCAATGACAGCAGGGATTCCCACATAGGCCATCACCCAGCTGAAAGTCTTTGCCGCCGCGACGATGATCATGATGACAGCTGTTGTTCTCGCCGCAGAGCTCAAACTCTGTAAAAATACACGCAATGTGATCTTTCGATAGACGAATACACCAACGAGCAAAGCGTAGACGGCTGCGACTACTGCACATTCCGTGATATTGAAAATTCCCGAGCGAATTCCCAGCAGCACAAATACGGGAAGAGCGAGTGCGAAAACGGCACCCTTGAATGCTTTTAATATATCCCTGCCAGAAGACTTGCCATGCAGTGGATAGTTGTGTCGACGACTGATCCAGCTGCACATTCCCAGCATCGTTGTCATATAGAACAGGCCGGGAACGATCGCGGCCAGAAAAAGAGTGGTTACCGATTGACCGGTTAGTGTCGCAACGACAATAAAGGGGATTGAAGGTGGAATGATTGGTGCCATCACATTGGCAGCCGCCAGCACACCTGCAGAGAAGTTAGCGGGGTAGCCGGCCTTTATCATGGAGGGGATCATGATCCTGCCCAGAGCTGACGTATCAGCGACTGCTGATCCTGAGATACCGGCAAACATCGCCGACGATAGTACGGCACTCATTGCCAGGCCTCCTCGGAACCGCCCCATCAGTGAGTTGGCCAATTCCAGCAGTTTCTCCGTAATACCTCCTGTCGTCATGAGGCTGCCTGCCAATACGAAAAACGGTATGGCGAGAAGCGAGAAGCTATCCAAACCAGTGAATATGGTTTGTGGAATCACGAGAAGTGGTATGTCACCAATACTTAACAATGTGATGATGGAGCCGCAAATGATGGCGAATGCTATCGGAAGTCCGATCAACATCAAGCCGAAAGTTGTAATCAGAAGAATTGAAACTGTAATCACTGTAGTTATCCCGCTTATTCAAAACCGTCGGCGTCAGAAGTCCAATCGCTTGTACGGGAGGACTGCCTCACGAGGACAAGCATGACGATCATCAAGCCTGAGCCAATCCAGAGAGCTGCATAGACCCAGGACAAGGGAATATCCATGGCAGCTGACAACTGCACTGCGTTCATGCGGGCAAAGCCGAAGCCACTCCATGTCATGACGCTTAGCGTGAACAGCATGAAAAGGTCTCGTGTCATGAGCAATATCTGCCTTGTCGTGTCTGACACTCGGTCGAGTAGAACGGTGACAGTGATATGGCCTCCAGACTTGATGAGCACTGCAGACCCCAACATGGCTATCCAGATCATCATGATGCGAGCGACTTCCTCAGACCAGGAAGATGCATCATTAAGTACATATCGCGCGAACACCTGCCATACGGTGACTGAGCACATGACGAGAAGCATCAACCCAATCAACACATTTAGACATGCAGCAATTGCCGATGACAGTCTGTCAGCAATATTCATTGACAGTGATTCCTTGGTTCCGAGTATGGTTTTGATGGCTAGCTCCTGCTTGTGAATGTGAGAGAGACTGGCAGTAGAACTGCCAGTCTCGTTGAGGCTATTTCACAGACTGGATGCTACTGACCCAAGGTTGCAAGTCCGGGAATTCCTTGGCTGCATAGTCTGACAATGCTGATCTGAATTCCGTCAGATCAACGTCGACGAACTCCATGCCCTTGCTGATGAGATCTGCCTTGAGTTCTGCCTCAGTGTCGATCATTCTGGCGCTGGCAGCCTGCATGACTCTGGCGCCTTCTTCCGTCAGTATGGTTCTGGTTTCCTCTGGAAGCTTGTTGAAGTAGTTGGAGGAGAAGATGAGAGTCATGGCGCCAATGACGTGGCTGGTTTCCATGAGATAATCCTGAACTTCGTAAAGACTGGCATTTCTGACAACCTCCAACGGGTTTTCCTGCCCATCAATCAGCCCGTGTTGCAGAGAAGTGAATACTTCTGCGAATCCCATGGGTACCGGGCTTGCACCAAGGTTTTCCCAAGTCTGGCGATACATTTTCAGCGGAGGGACGCGCAACTTCAGACCCGCCAGTTCATCGAGCGTTGGCGTAGACCTGTTGGCAGACAGGTGTCGCGCACCTCGATAGGCAGCCCCGGTGATGTAAAAGCCACTTTGCTCTTCGATGGCTTCGAACAGGTCTTTGCCAACCGACCCGTAATAGACCTTGTTGAAGTGGTCGATATCACGAATGAGGTATGGAAAGGCCTCTATACCTGCAATCGAGCCATAGCGATCAAGAGCTCCAATACTCTGAAGAACGATATGGTTGGTGCCGATACGGAGGCCTTCGATTGATTGTGGCCAGTCGCCTGTTGTTCCGCTCGGAGATATCTTGATAGTGATGGCGCCAGCCGAGCGTTCTTCGACAGCTGCTTTGAATTCTTCCGCTACTTGTCCCCAGTGATCCTCTGTGTTGTAGATGTGCGCAAACTGCAACGTTATCGGTTCGATGGCAGTGACAGGTGAACCCCAGCCAGCAGCGACTATTGTTACGACACTCAGTATTTTTCTGAACATGATTGTTCCTCCAGTTATTGAATCGAGATGATCTGCACGTAATTCGGACACAGACCACCAGTGTGGTAGATCAGGATTTTCCCAGGAAGTCCGGGTCGTCCAGGGCGAATACAAGCCCTGTCAGGGCGGCTACATAGCTGTAGTGGCGCAGCCCCATAGCCACTCCAGTGGCTGTGTGCGTGAAGCTGGAGTTGATACTTCCACCGCCCAATCCTCGGGCACTGCCGGCGCTGGCTGCGATATTGGCGAAATGGACTTCGACTACTGGGCGTTCGGTATCTTCCAAGGCATGACGAACACCTTCACCAACGGTGGTCAATCCAGCCGGGTTAATCAGATAGCCGTCTACGCGTGACGCACTTTCATGGATGAATTCCAGAATCGCACCTTGGTAATTCGATGAAAAACTCTCTACTGTTACACCGAGTTCGATGCCGTAATCCTTGACGTACTGTTTCAGATTGTCCAGCGAAGCGATAGCTCCATATACTTTCCTGGAACGGTTACCGAGGCTCGACATGTTGGGACCGTCGATGACGGCTATGCGGTGGTTATGATTTCCACGGCGTGAAATAGTGTATTCAAAATCATTTGACATGTTGTTCTTCTCTCTCAGTTGTATCTCAGGCCTGCATCCAGGTTCAGCGTTTGACCTGTCATGTAGTCGCTTTGATCGGACGCGAGGAACATCACACTGCCGATCATGTCTTCGGAGGAGCCTTTTCTTTTCAGAGCCTGTCCGGCGATGATGTCGTTCCATTGTTCCGGGCGAATGGTCTCTCGAGGGATTTCGGTGACAATGCCATGTGGGCTGATGGCATTGACATTTATATTGTCTGGCCCGAGTTCAGTGGCCAATGCTCTGGTCAGGCCTATGACAGCTCCCTTGGAAGCAATGTAGTGTGCGTAGTTGGCGCGCCCGGTCACCACGACAGAAGAAGAGATATTGATGATTTTCCCTTTACCTTGTGTTCGCATTGTGTCTGCGACAGCCTGTGCGCAGAAGAAAACACCTCGTGCGTTTACATCCATGACCTGATCCCACTCTTCAGGTTCGATCTCCTCGAATGGCTTCATCTTCAATGTGGAAAAGATTGCTGCATTGTTTACGAGAACGTCGATTCTCCCGTAGCGAGTCAGTACCTCGCCAACCATTCGATTGACGGATGTTTTTTCGGAGACATCCGTTGCAATGGCCAGGCCCTGGTAACCCATATCGATTATCTCGGAGGCTACTCTGTTCGCCGCTTCCTGATTTCGGTCGGCAACGACAACCTTGCCTCCGGCCTTGGAAAAGGCAATGGCGTACTGGCGGCCAATTCCCTGAGCCGCACCAGTAATAATGATGACTTTGTCTTCGAAGTGCATGGATTTCTCTTTCATTTTTTTGTTGCTTCAAGTGGAATTGTAGGTCGAAGGCTTCCCATGCCTCCGTCCAGTATCAAGGTCGTACCGGTAACAGATCGATTGACAGGGTTTGCCAGGTACAGAACGGCACTGGCAACTTCATCAGGATGAATCATGCGACCAGTCGGTTGACGTACCTCGAACTCTCTTCTCTTTGCTATCGGATCGTCTGATCTATTGGCGAGTTCGGTCATGAAAGGAGTGTCCACCGTTGCAGGTGCGATACAGTTGACACGAATGTTCTCGTGCAGCATGTCAGTGGCCATGGAGAGCATCATGGCCTGCACTGCGGCTTTGCTCGCCGAATACAATGCCCGCTCGGGAATCCCGTTGGTAGCCGTGCATGAGGAGAGTGCAACTATCGACGCGGAATCGGACTTGCGTAGCCAGGGAAGGGCGGCTCGCAGAACGCGCATTTGGCCCAGAACATTTATGTCAAGCACGTTGTGCCAGTCATTTTCGCTGCCAGCCTCAATACCTCCGACAAAACTGATACCTGCATTGTTGACCAGAAGATCCAGTCGTCCTTGCCCCTGTGAGAATTTATCTACCGCAAGTGTGATGGACGCAGTTTCGCGAACATCTGCAATCAGTGGAATCGCCCCTTCTGGAATTCCATCTCGGTTCCGATCAAGCGCGCCGACTATATACCCGTTTTCCAGTAGAGATTCGGTAATGGATCGCCCTATTCCGGATGCAGCACCTGTTACAAGTGCAACTCTCATTGTAGTGTTCATGATTTCGATTTTCTCGATGTTGGCTCTGGACAACAGAAATCCCAGTGAGTGGTCAGATGCGAACTCAACTCATCTGTTGCCGTGAGCAAACCCATATGCCCGTGACCTTCCAGCACCAAGTGCCTTGATTTGATGCCGCGGTTCTGCAATGTCGTATGAATCTTTTCACCAACATCTGGCGGTGTGGACTGGTCATCGCCGAATGAAATGATCAAAGTATTGGGTAGCAAGCCATGAAGTCTGTTGTAACCGGGAAACTGACCGAGCGCGACCCAGCTCGCGTCATAGCTGGCAGGATTCATTCGAGACAAGCAGTCAGCGGCAAGTTGATATGCAGGCGAGTGGGTATCATTGCCGAACCACCTCGCCAGCGTTTCTCCGGAAGCAATTTGCATGCTGCCGACCAGCGAGGCTCGAGCGCGTTCTGAAAATTTCGGTGATCCTTCAAATGGGGTTGCCAATAGAGTCAGAGATGCAATATTGGGATAGTGTGTCGTGGCTGCCAGGCTGGCTGCAACGGCTCCACCAAGTGAGTGACCCATCAAATGCAC
The DNA here is from genome assembly GCA_947495035.1 of uncultured Granulosicoccus sp. Classification (GTDB taxonomy): domain Bacteria; phylum Pseudomonadota; class Gammaproteobacteria; order Granulosicoccales; family Granulosicoccaceae; genus Granulosicoccus. The sequence goes on along the minus strand of CANLXI010000010.1, from coordinate 87,451 downwards.
CTCATGAGTATTCAACCTCTGCATTCCAGCACGAGCATCCGCAATGAAGTCGGAGAAATCCTCTGGGGGATATTCAGCAGCCTTTCCGTGTCCTCGCTGATCATGGCCGTGAATCTTCCAATCCGTCCCTACCGCATCGGCCAACCCTTTCCAGCAGTTACGGTCAAGACCCAGTGAATGCAGAGCGAAGACGTCCTTCGTCGCAACTTTGGAGATTGAACGATCCACCGTATCCTCGGTTCGAATTGTCTCGGAATAATGGCTATTGGTATTCATGTGCGCGCCGAAGGACTCAGGAACGCGCCATTTGCCGACATCTGTTGAATTTCACTTTCACTGATATTCAACCAATCCTTCATCACACTTGCAGCATCACCACCAAGCGCAGGGGGGTAGCTGGGCGTTTTGCAAGTTATTCCGGACATCTTGATGGGGTTGCCGACTACGTCGATTGCCGAGCCGTGTCGGCTCTTCATCGAGGTGATCATGCCACGATCGGAATGTTGAGCGTCTTTCAAGGCTTCGGGCACCGATTTTATCAGGGCAACAGGAACGTCTTCTTTCTCCAGTATGGAAATCCAGTCTTCAGCAGCTCGTTGGAGGAAGGCTGCTTCCAGGATTTCCCACAAGGCATCGCGATTCTCCAATCGGAGCTCGCCGGACGAAAAGCGCGGATCACTACAGAGCTCCGTTCGTTCTACCGCGCGACACAAGCCCTGCCACATTCGCTCGGTATTGGCTGTAATGACGACTTCTCGTCCATCACCGGCACTAAAGGAGCGGTAAGTCGGAATCGAGTCGTGCCTCGCTCCTTGATGTCCTGGTGTAACACCACCGATAAGTGCATAGGCGCTTTGATAGGACAACATGGCTAGTTGACAATCGAGCATGGAGACATCGATCATCCGGCCTCGTCCTGTTCTTTCTCTATCAGCAAGAGCGGCGTTTACCGCAATCGTTGCGTAAAGACCAGCTACTGTATCTCCCGCCGGAATGCCAAGTCGTACTGAGGGTCTATCGAGTTCGCCGGTCAGGCTCATGACGCCGGATTCCGCTTGCACAATCATGTCGTATGCCGGTCGGTCCCTGGCCGGTCCAGTCTGCCCGAAGCCGCTGATTGAGGCCCATATGAGTCGAGAGTCTTTTTTGCAAAAATCCAGAGGGTTCAGCTGCAAGCGAGCCAGTACACCAGGGCGGTAGTTGTCTATCACAACATCTGCTTGCGTGATGAGTCTGCTGACCAGATTGCGCCCGTCCGGTGACTTCAGATCCACTGAAACCGAACGCTTGTTCCGATTGTTCGCAAGAAAGTATGCGCTGTCCGACTCGACAAAGTGAGGTGGTATGTGGCGACTGGAGTCCCCAGTGGGGGGTTCGATCTTGACCACATCCGCACCCAGATCTGCCAGTACTTGTGTACAGAACGGACCTGACAGGAAAGTGGTCATGTCGAGAACCCTGTAACTCGACAGCGGATCTGAATCTGCTGGATGATCGTTCACGATTTTGCCCCTAATTCATGCGATAACAATTCAGCGCGTCTTGCCAGGTCTCTGCCTATTTCATCGAGATCCGCATCCGGCATTCGAGTTTCGGGCGAAGTCAGACATATGGATCCTATTACGCCAGAGCGATCGAAAACGGCAGCTGCGATACCGCGAGACCCGGGGAGTTTCTCTCCGTGACTGATGCAATAACCCTTGGTTTGCATGACACTCAGTTGTTGCATCAAGTCGTCATAGTCGGGCGGTGGAGAGGAATCGCCCGGCGAATTCCCCTCTCTGCTCAGGATGTCTGCAACCCTGTGTGGTGGCAGGTGTGCCAGCACAGCTTTTCCCGAGGAGCCCCAGACAAGTGAGAGCGGTCTGTGCATCTCAATCTGGTAAAGAAGTTTCTGATGACCATCGCAGCGAAGCGCAAAGCTCAGCTTGCCTTCAGAGGGAAGGTACTGTCCGAACAGAACTGTTTCGTCATAGGTCGCAACTGTATCCTGAAGGACTCGTCGTATGAATTCCATTTGACTAGAGTTCTCAATGACCCGCGCACTGACTCTGTAGAATTGAGGCCCCACCGCATAGCAGCGTGTGTCAATGACATCCACGGCGAAGCCTTCTTCCTTGAGCAGGCCAAGCAGCCTGTGTACAGTTGAAGGTGCCAGCTGCATCTTCTCGGACGCGTACTTGATAGTCACTGGTTTGTCGGCATCGGCAAGTATGGAAAGAAGTCTGAGGGCTCGACTTACAGTCCCGGTGCTTACCGGGTTTTCCGTCGAATCCTTGCCTCCGCTCGAGTTGCTCATGATGTAGTCTCGAAGATATGAACCGTACAGGCACCATGGTCCATGTTTGCAATACCACCTCCAGTCACATGAGTCATTGCTGTCCTTGCACCTTCAATTTGCCGTTTCCCCGCTCGTCCAGTCAATTGCCAGTAGGCTTCAACAACTTGAGCAACGCCCGATGCGCCAACGGGGTGGCCCTTTGCCAACAGTCCGCCACTGGGGTTGACCACGACCTTGCCGCCATAGGTGCTGTTTCCATCTCTGAGGAAGCCGGCGGCATCTCCTTCAGGACACAAGCCAAGAGCTTCGTAATAGATCAATTCCGCAATGGTGAAAGCGTCGTGAAGTTCCACCATATCGATATCATCAGGGCCCAGGCCGGCTTGTTCATAGGCATCCCTTGCAGATTGATAAGTGATCTCCGGATGCAACATATTGCGAAAACCTGAAGTTGCTTTTCCTGAATGGAGTACGGACGCAGAAACCCTGATGCCAGAAATCCCCATTTTTCTCATTTTTCTATCGGATACCATGATCAGTGCTGCCGCACCATCTCCCGTCGGACAACACTGCAGGAGTGTCAGAGGGTCAGAGATGGAGCGTGAGGCCAATACCTCTTCGACAGTAACAGGCTTGCGAAACTGTGCGAATGGGTTCTGTACTCCGTGATTGCGAGCTTTGACGCTGACTGCGGCCAGCAGATCGGCAGTTTCGCTTCGCTCATAGAGAAATCTCTTTGCTCGCATTGCATATAATGCGGGCATTACCATGCCGGCTTGGACCTCTGGATCTTCCACGACCAGGGGCAGGGTCCCACCGCCAAACTGAGTAAGTTTGTCCACACCGATCACAAGAACGACGTCGGATTTTCCGCTGGCTATGTCGGAGACCGCAATGTTCATGGCGGTAGCTCCGCTAGAACATGCGTTATCAACGTTGATCATCGGGATAGATCCGATTCCGATTTCCTTGGCGATCCGCTGGGCCGTGAGCATTCCTCCAAAGGCGTGTCCGCAGATTACGCTGTCGATTTCATCAAGTTCAATGCCGGACACCTTGATCGCGTTCATGGCCGCTGGGGCTCCAAGGCCGGTGTAACTTGACGTCTTGTGTTTGCCCATCGGAATCATGGAAGCACCAATGACCACTGTGTTATTCATTGTTTGCTCCCTTGGTGGGATATAGGACTTACAAACCACCCTTGATCATCGGACTTCAACTCAACGGGGATATTACAAGTCAGATCCTGATCGTTTACATTTCTGATGTGCGCAAGAACTCGCAGACCATTCCTGAAATCCACATAGCCAATCGTGTAAGGCGTCGGACGAGATGAGGAAACATGAATTTTCGAGTAGGAATACAGTATTCCCTCCGGACCGAACGTCATCGGCTTCATATCACGTGCACCTGATACAGGGCAGAACTCACGTGCTGGAAATGCCATGCTGCCAGATGACTCAGATTGGCAACCTACAAGCAGGACGTTGCCAGCCTCTTCTATGTAATCTTGGCGAGATTCAACAATCAGGTCCGGAAGCGGCGAGGTGCTTGCGTCGCAGGTTTCTCCGAGTATGACGGCTTCACTATCGTGGGCACGCATGGATTAATTCCTTTTCGTAGTTGTGGGTTGTGTCGAATCGACAGAGTTCAAGAATCGGCCTATTTCGCTACCAAACAACTCGGGCGCCTCGACCGCGGGTGTGTGACCTGATGTTTCGAACACCAGTGTTTGTGCTTGAGTTAACTGGTTCGCGATGCGCGTCATATCTTCAACCGACTTCGCTCTGTCTTCCCGTCCGGCAATGAGCAAGGCTGGGCTTGTATAGGTCGCAAGAACATCTTCATAACCAGGGTGGGCGAACACACAATCAACGACGACGGACATGTTTCTACTGATGTTCGCAAACTTGTTAACCCAGTGATTGATGATTGATGTCGGGTTTCGCAACGAGCTTTGGCCCATCATCAATCGGGAAATTCTTTCTTTGCTGTCATTCTGTGGGCCGTCCGAAAGGTACTGGCTCAGTTGGGCAAAGCGCTCCGGATTTTTCTCGACTTCAGCTGTGCAACAAGACAAGGTCAGCGAAGCAATTTGTTGATTGTGTCGTCGTATCATTTCCATTGCGACGTATGCACCCATTGAGCTGCCGACCAGATGGAATTTGTCCAATTCCAGCTGGTCAACCAGATAGGCGATATCAAGAGCAAGTCTCTCGATAGTCGGGGTCACGTTACCGGTGTCAACGTTGCATTGACCGCGAAAGGTTGGCGCATAGCAGTCGCGTTGCTTGCTCAGGAAACGGACACAGTTCTCGAACATTGTTCCGTCAAAGAAAAGAGAGTGCAGAAGGACGACAGGAGGCTTCACTGCAGATTCGGTTGCAGGCCAGTGGTACAGGGGAAGAGCCTGTGTTCCGTCTGCAGCATAATTTTTCAAAATCGCCGTCATTTTGTTTTAAATACCTTTCTATAAATTCCGCTGAGTGGAATCATGTTCTGCTGAGTAGAAATTATTCCGTAATTGATGGAGTGGAGTCAATAGATTTGGTCTGATTAGTCAAACAATTCCGCTAAGTGGAATTTGTGATGTTCGTCAGAGCGGGTGGAAACATGAACTGCAGATTCACACTCCGGCAGTATTCTTCTGCTTTGTCAGACAGACTTTCCAGGTGGTTAGATCTGTTGTCTGTCTAACCTGGTATCCCGATGACTAATGAGTCGTTGTTATCACCTATGTCATCTTGTTCTGGAGAGATGAAAGCCCTCATTTTCAACTAGAGCCTGTCTTGCGTTAATTGTTTGATAGAGACGCCTTGTGCAGGCTGTTGCAAGGTGTCTTGATGTAGAGATCAACAGGGACAAACATGCATATGAATTTGTCAATATCTCATTTATATTCAGTCTGCTTGTGGCACCAGAAAATCAGTCGATATCCTTCGTGTTAGAGGGGTGACGATGACTGAAGAAATACTCCACCGAGGATCCCCCCACGAGGATCGCCATTGACACGCTATTTCAGTCATGGACTTCGTACGCGATTCGATGGTCTGAACGGCCGCGGGTCAATATCTGGATAGACGAACAATTTGGCGGGGATTTGCTGTAGACGTTTACATGGGATGCTCGCTCGGTGACTCGAACTCGTAGTGCTCGCTCGGTGTTGCAGTTTGGGAGTGGACCGAATCCCGATAGAGAAAGTCCTTCGCTGTCATCAATCCAGCGGATGGGCGACACCGCGGCGATGTTGCAAATTATGTTTGCTTAAGAGCGCGGGGCTCCTGTTCTTTCCCCACGCGCCACCAGACCCACTATATTCTGTTAGCACTTGACGGTGAAGTAGCACCGTGTTTCCTGCCTGTCGACTTTCTCACAAGACACCTCAGAACGCCGTCATCGTTCCAGAGGATGCTCACAAAGCCGAGTGAAATACAAGTCGTGATCCAATGGGTTATGAGGAAATTCAAATAAATGGAGGGACACTGGTTACGCGCCCATCGGTGGCTTCGGGCACAAGAACGGAGTCATCCTGGTCTGTTCCCACATTGGGTTTCAGATGGCAGATATAGAGGCGGATCGATGGAGGCCTGGTGAGCGGAGGCGTTCATGCCAGATTCTGCGAGAAGCCGGAGGTACGATTCCTCCGGCTGACTTAACCAATTGTCGTCTGAGTTGTTCCGGCAGAGGATGGCGGGTGTTGTTTGACAGAACAGCTTTCCGATTGGCGATTTTCCTTTACCAGTAGAAGCCTTCAGATTGCTGCTGCAAGTCTTGAATTCAGGATGTGGCCCGACCGGCACGTTCCACCAGCAGTCGCAGTCGCGAGGTGAGGGTGCTTGCACAATGCAACTCCGAGGTAGTCAGATGCAAGCGGTAGCACCATCGATGATGGCGATCCGCGGGCACATTGATGCACTCGGCATCGGGGTTTTCATGCGCAAGCTCCGCATCGATTGCCAGAAGATCCTGCAGAGGCAGGATTGCCAGCATTGCCGGCGAGGCGAATTGCGCGGCCACCAGATGCTCGGCGGCAGCAGGGGGGAGCTCGAGGGGTGCCTGGCCACCGTGCTCGAGCACTTCATTCCAGAGGAGAGCGGCTGTTGCGGGCGATTCTCTCCACCAGCCACGCAGCACGGCCATGTCGTGTGTTCCTGTACTGGTGACGGACAGATACGGGACCGTGGCTGGATCGGTTCGCCAGTGTCCCAGCTGCTTGGGCATTCTCTCGATCTCGAGTGACAGCATGCCCAGTTCGCGCATCACTTCCGGGACCTGCGGTGGAACCATGCCCAGATCTTCGCCACAGGCGAGCATGTCGGTTGCCTCGACCACCCCGCGCAGCGCCATCCGGCCTCGGCCTCGCCACAGCGCATCATGACGGGAGTAGAAGAAGGCATTGGCCATGTCGTCAAACGCCGAGCGATTCGCGGCGGACAATTGTTCGTAGCCGCTTGTCTTCCACCACTGGATTCGTGGGTGCCAGCCACCCGGAACCGCCAGCAATGTCTGGTTGCGAGGATCGTCACCGAGAGGCGTGATCAGAGGGGCGAGGTCGATGTCATCCAGCCAGCCGCGCAGCTCGGGCTCGGTCAGCGGCAGGCAGGGTAGAAAGCGACCACGCAGCCCGGAGGGCTGGCCTTCGGGAATTTCCCAGATTCGAAAGAAGCCGAGCACATGATCGATGCGATAGGCATCGAAGGTTCGCGCAAGCGCTGCGAATCGGTGCCGCCACCACTGGTAACCATCATCTGCCATCGCCTCCCAATCGTAGGTCGGAAAGCCCCAGTTCTGCCCATCGACAGCAAAGTCATCCGGCGGGGCGCCTGTCTGGGTGCCGATGTTGAACCACTCGGGGTGCACCCAGGTCTCGACGCTGTGCGGAGAGACGCCGATGGGAAGGTCACCCTTCAGGGCAACACCGCGGCTCCAGGCGTGTTCGGCGGCAGCCTCTAGCTGGCGGTGCAGGTGGAACTGCAACCAGACGTGAAACCGGAATTCGTCATGATCTGGATGATCCGGTTGCCGTACAGCCAGAACACGAGCAGAGTCGAAGCCTGCATCGACGCCCCATGCACTGCGATCAGCCGTGCCGTGACGGTCACGAAGCAGGCACCACAGGGCGTAGGGGCCAAGCCAGTCCCACTCGGCTTCCATGAAGGCCTGCAGGCCCTGATACTTCCTGTCGGCGGCGTAGAGCTTGCGCAACAGGCCCCATTTGGCGCTCATGACCCGCAGATAGTCGATCTGGGGAAGGCCGTCGAGTTCGCCCCGAAGCCGTGTCACCTCGTCAACCACGGCGCCGGCACCCGGCAGGTCGAGCACATCGATATACAAGGGGTGCAGGGCGTGAACCGATACCGGGTCATAAGGGTAGGAGTCGTGCCAATCGTGCGTGACCGTCGTGTCATTGATGGGCAGTAGCTGGACAAGGCTCATGCCGGCGTCGGCAGCCCAGTCGATGAAAGCGGGAAGGTCGCTGAATTGTCCAACACCAAGGGAGTGCTCGCCGCGCAGCGCGAACACCGGCAAAGCAAGGCCAGCGCCGCGCCAACCGCGGCGTCCTCGAATGGCTTCGTCGACCACCACCATCCGGGTGGCGTCTGGCGGCACGATTCGCTGTTGTCCGGTTTCAGGCTCCAGGCCTCCGTCAGGTCGTCGCAGGGCATAGCGATAACCAGCCGCTGGTGCCGTATCGTGTACGGCCTCCCACCAGGGGTAGCCGTCGCGCGCGGGGCGCATCGGGATCGTGTTGCCATTCGTGTCGCCCGCTACCAGCACCACGGGGTGCCAGCCGGAAGGTACGTCCGGTTCCAGCAGGCGGAAGCATACCCGGTCAGAATTCTCCGCAACTGTGCAGGGTTCAGCTCGATGATGAACCGCACGTGCACGGGAGAACAGGCTGGAACGGCGTGAGGTACGAAGCGCGTCCTGGTCTTGCCAGCGATCGACTACCTGTGCGCCGTGAGCCAGCCCCGGTGGTGGCTCGTGATCCGGGCCTGACTCCTGTCGAACTATCGTGTCGCCTTCCACAAGCCGATAACGGTAGGCGCCGCTGATTTCGACTTCACCCTTCCACCAGTGATCGGTGGTCCAGGTCAGGTCAATGAATTTGTCACCAACGACAATCTGCAGCCGTTGGCCAGTGGTGGTCTCGTAGTGGCAACAGTGAATCATGATGGTTGATCATAACCCATGCCAATGACACCGGACAGTCAGGCGCAGCTCTCACCTGTCAGGAACGGTTGCCCTCGACGGTCCAGGGTTCACGGGTGAATACTTCCTCGAGCATCGGTCGGAAGAATGACAGCGGCTGGCTCTTGTATGCCGGATCGAAGCAGTTCTGATCGTAGAGTTCACAGAATTCGACGGCATCATCGAACCAGACATGTCCCTGGTAACGATCACGCGCATGCTTGTCCTGCCCGGTCTGTTCGCCGTAGTAGTACATCTGGAAGACGCCGTGTGTTCTGACAATCCAGTACAGGCGCTCACTGACAAACGGACGCAGTACGGCCGCAGCCAGCTCACTGTGGCTGTATGGAGCCAGCTCATCGCCGATATCGTGCACCAGTGCCGCCACGATGTAATCCCTTGATCGACCATCGCGCCAGGCACGGGTAGCTGACTGCAGCGAATGCTCCAGGCGGTTCACCCGATAACCGCTCAATGAGTTCGCCAGATTCTGCAGCTGTGCCTCGATGCGTCTCGGCAGCTGCGCAGCGTATTCCTGTTCGAGGCCTTCCAGAAAGGCATACTCCTCGGCTGTGCCGTCCTGCATGCGAGTGAATTCGACAGTGTCCATGATGCAGAGCCTCCCGACATTGCGTCAGATCCATGCACGGCCGCAGAGTGCGATCCAGACCAATGAACGCGGCAGACTCCAGCCTACCAGTGACAGGGTCACGAAGCCAGCTGTAACAGTGTGGCGCGATGGCAACAGCGGACAGGCGTTGCGGAATCAGCCACGCCGGTGTCAGTCGGCAATATAGCGGTCGTGTCGATGGTTGAAGGTGATGACGGCGCTCAGGATCAGTGCACCCAGCAGTGAGTACAGCACGCGCGAAGGTTCGAACAGGGTGAAGGCAACGGCAAACAGGACGGCGTCGAATGCCAGTTGTACAAGGCCGGCGCGCACCCCGAGATGCTCCTGAGCATAGAGTGCAACGACCCCCAGACCGCCGAGGCTGCCCTTGTGCCTGAAGGTGCCGAGCAGTCCGTATCCTGTCAGGATTCCGAATGTGATGATGCCGAAGAGCGGGTTGATGTGGTCAAAGCTCAGCCAGTTCGGAATCAGCGCCATCAGCAGGCTGAGTATCGTCACGCAGGCAATCGACTTCAGCGTGAATTCCCGACCCATTCGCGTCCAGGCGAGTGCATAGAAGGGCAGATTGATCAACCAGAACACCCAGGAGAACGACCAGCCTGTCAGGTAGGAGATGACAAGTGCCAGACCTGCCGTCTGCCCCGTGATGAACCCCAGTTGCGCGATGATGGACAGACCGATGGCGGTGGTGACCAGAGAGATCGCAAAGCCTTGCACGTCTTCGAGCGGGCTGTGTTTCGGTTGCGGCTGATTCAGGACGATGGGTGTGGGCATGGGTTCAATGTAACCTGGCGATCCTGCAGATGAACGTCGCGAGCTCAGGATGCGTCAAGACTGGCGATGAAGTCCACCGTTCAGGTCACAGGAGTGCCGGACAAGTCTTGTGACGCCAGGCGAAGCCCATCGCCGTCAGAACCTCGCGCATGTCCTGCTGCACCGGTGCCTGAAGATCGATGGTTTTCTCACTGACCGGGTGTGAGAAACGCAGACTGGCTGCGTGCAGCATGAGCCGTTGACAGTGATACTGCTGGCGCACGAAGGTATTCTGCTTCCCGTCGCCATGCGTGGTATCGCCGACGATCGGGTGAAACACATGTTTCATGTGGCGTCTGAGCTGGTGCTTTCTACCGGTGTGTGGTACCAGGCTTGCCAGTGTGAAGCGAGCGCTGGCATAGCGACCCACGGCATGGGGCAGTTCGCGTTTTTCGATGACCTGGTAGTCGGTGACGGCACTCTGCGCATCCTTGTGCTTGTCGGCCAGTTTGTCCGTCATCTTATCCTGCTCCTCCTTGAGTGGATAATCGATCCGGCCAGTGTCCTGAATATGGCCGCGAACCAGAGCAAGGTATTGCTTGTGAACCTGCCGCTCAACAAATTGTGCGGACAACTGTCTGGCGATCTCGCCGTTCAGGGCAAACAGAAGAACACCCGAGGTGGGACGGTCGAGGCGGTGTACCGGATAGACACGTTGCCCGATCTGATCGCGAGTCAATTGCAGGGCGAATTCCTGCTCTCCTGTATCAATGAGACTGCGATGAACGAGCAGGCCACTGGGCTTGTTGATTGCGACCAGGTGATCGTCTTGATGGAGGATATCGAGCATGGGCGCACGCTACCATCATTTTCGGAGCGGTGCTGCCGACGATCGGTACCATCGACGTTCCGGCGGCAACCGAGAGACTCGACGATCAGAAAGGTTCTGACCACTCGCTGTAGTTCAAGCTTCCTTCGGCGACCGCAGTACATACCCGAAACCACGTACATTCGCGATCAGTTTGGTTTCGTGTCGGCTGTCGACTTTCTTGCGCAGATAGCTGATGTAGACCTCCACGACATTGGTGGTCGGATCGAAATCATAGCCCCACACAGCCTTGAGTATCTCTTCCCGACTCATGACCATGTCCGCGTTTTCGGCCAGGAAACGCAGCAAGGAAAATTCAGTTGCGGTGAGGGACAGTGGCATCTCGGCACGGAACGCAGCCTTGATTGACAAGTCTATCCGCAGGTCATCGATGTTGATGCTCTGCGCATCACCCGCATGGCTGGTGCGCCTCAACAGGGCTTCCAGCCGTGCGAGCAACTCACCGAAACCGAACGGTTTGGTCAGGTAGTCATCGGCGCCTGCTCGCAGACCATCGATCTTGTCATCCATTGTGTCCTTGGCTGTGAGCATCAATACCATGGTATCGAGCCCGGCACCGCGCAGTTGCTTGCACAGATCGACTCCGTCGTCATCTGGCAGCATGCGATCGAGAATCAGCAGGGCGGGGCTATCGCGAGCGACACGTTCGAGAAGGTTGTGGCCATTGTGGGTGACGCTCACCTGATAGCCTTCCGCACTCAATCCTATCTGAAGAAACTCGGCAATTTCTTCGTCGTCTTCAACGATGAGAATACCTGTCTTCTCGCTCATGTCATGTTCTCTGTCAGAGGCAAGCGGAGGTGGATGACGGCTCCGTTTTCGTCGTTTTCAATGCCAATGCTGCCCTGGTGCTGTTCCGTGATCCATTTTGCAATTGACAGGCCCAGCCCGAGTCCGCGACTGGAACGTCCGCTGGGATCAGTGCCGCGATAGAAGCGATCAAAGGCACACAGCAGTTCCTGTTCGCCAAAGCCGGGTCCCTGATCACGAAGGAATATGTGGGCATGCTGATCGTCGCAAAGCAGTTCGATGCTGACCGTGGATTGATCAGGCGCATACTTGACGGCATTGTCCAGGCCGATCAGGATCGCCTGGCGAAGTCGCTGCGCATCGCCACGGATCAGGACAGGCTCTTCGGGTTGCCTGGCAGAAATGAATATTCTGCCACGACGGGAAAGCTGTTCGCTATCCAGAAGGACATCGGCGATGACGTCCTGTAATTTCACATCACCATCCTCAATGCCGATGGAGCCGCTTTCAGAGCGAGACAACAGCAACAGGTCGTCTACCAGACGCCCGATCTGTGCTGACTTGGTGACGATGCGCTGCAGGGTATGACGCATGTCGTCAACCTCTCGCTCGGGGTCACGCAATGCGATCTCGGCCTGACCGCGTAGCACTGTCAAGGGTGTGCGCAGTTCATGACTGATGTCGGCGAGGAAGTTCGAGCGGCTCGCATCGATATCCCGGAGTTTGAGATTGGCCGTTGCCAGCTCGTTGGTGCGCTCCATGACCTGTTGTTCCAGTACGGATTGGGCCTGTTTGACTCGTTCCCGTTCCGCCGCCAATTGATTCAGCATGTGGTTGAATCGATTGCCGAGCTCGCCGAACTCGTCGGTTGATGGAATACGGATTGCGTGAGTGAGCTCTCCTCGTGTGACGGCCTCTGTGGCTCGCGTCAGCGAAACGAGAGGTCTGGCAATGGTTCTGTTGATCAGGTAGGCATTGGTCATCGTCATCAAGGCAACGATGGCGATGACCGCCATCAGCAGAACCAGTGAGCGCCAGGCCAGTTCGTCGGAATCGACCAGCGCTTGCTGGATTTCCCTGCTCTCTTCCTCGAGCAGCAGTGCGATGAGCTCGTCCATCTCATTGTCCAGGGAACGTTCGATATCGTCACGATAGATTCGTGTTGCCGCCACCTGATCGTTGACCGTCAGCTTGTCGATGATTCGCCGGGAATTCGTCATGAGATCTGTCTGAATATCCTGCAACAGGTGGATCTTGGCTATTTCGCCTTGTTCCTGTTGCAATTCTTCGGGGTCGTCCTCGATACCTTGTATTTCTGCGTTGACGAAGTCGAGTTGCTGATCGATCGCCTCGGATAACTCACGATCTGCTTCATCGACCGCCGCGATTTCTTCAAGCCCCAGGACCGTGAGCTCAGCCAGTTGTTCAGACAACTGATTGGCCGCGCTGGCCATGACGTGAACATTCTGCAACTGATCGTACGACTCCTGCAGGTGTAGTCGATTCGCATTAGACAGAATGACCGCGTGAATGATGATCAGGCAAGTGCTCGAAACGCCCAGAAACAACGCGGCATTACTCAGGATGATCTTGGATCTTGCACGCATGCCTGTCAGGTTCCCGGACGCCGTTCATGAAGGATCGTTTCTGCGAAGAACCCGTTGAACGAGCGAGTAAGAGTTCTCTCTGTTGCACTGTTGTAGCGCATTTTGACTTTGTAATCATTGCCGATCTGAAACGGGAAAGTAAGCGTTCTTATCGAATTCTAATTCCGCAGCGCGTGCAGATGCGGCACTGTAATTGTCGTCACTCGATTCGTAGACCAGGGACAAGTGCAGCTCATGGAAACTCCTGCAATCAGCGTAAAGGAAAGATCTCTACCGACAGAGGTTGGACAAGGCAACAGAGCCAGCACCGTACGGCATCCACGCATTGTATTGTATTCGCACGATACGCTGGGTTTCGGGCATCTTCGTCGCAATCTGTTGCTGGCTGATGCATTGCGGCGTAGCGCAAGTCGAGCGGAGATTCTGTTGATTGCAGGCATGCGTGAAGCCGGTGCATTCGAGATCCCCGCGGGCGTTGATTGCCTGACCTTGCCAGCCTACAGCAAGGGCAGTGATGGGCAATATCAGCCGCGAGACCTTGGCAGCAATCTTGGCGAACTGACGGAACTGAGAGCCAGCATCATCAAGGCGGCGATCATGAGTTTCGAACCGGAGTTGCTGATCGTGGACAATGTTCCCAGAGGAGCGCAATCGGAATTGAACAGCACGCTCCAGCATTTACGTGGCAGCAATCCGCGAACCAGCGTCGTGCTGGGGTTGCGCGATGTCATCGATTCCCCTTCCACGGTTCGCAAGCAGTGGCTCCGGCAACGAAATTTCGAGGCCATCAGGGATTTCTACGATGAGGTCTGGGTCTATGGCGATCCAGGCATCTATGACCTGATCGATGACTGCCAGTTTGGAGAGGATATTCGCCGCAAGGCCAGTCATACCGGGTTTCTCGATCAATCAGCCAGGCTGAACAATCCGGCTGCCTGGCATTGTCGTGACTCGATACTGGGAGATGATTGTCGTCCCTATGTGCTCTGCGCCGTCGGTGGTGGAAAGGATGGTGGGGCCTTGTGTGAAGCCTTCTCCGCTGCCTCGCTCCCTGCCGGATATCGCGGAATACTGATCACGGGTTCGCAGATGGCGAAGGACAGGCGCTACTCGATACAGAAAATGGTGGATGCAAACCCTGATCTCACCCTGGTGGATTTCATCCGAGAGCCGATCGCGCTGATGCAGGGCGCTGCCGGCATCGTGTCGATGGGGGGCTACAACACGGTGTGTGAGGTGCTGTCGCTGGGTCGGCCTGCTCTGATAGTGCCGCGCGTCGCACCTCGCCAGGAACAATGGCTGAGAGCAGGGTTACTGCAAGCCCATTCCCTGGTCGACTTGCTTCATCCCGAGCGACTGGATGCGGAGAGCCTGTCTCGATGGATGACTTCACTTCATGGCAAACCGAATACGATAGCCCGCTCGATCGTGGACTTGAATGGACTGGATCGAGTGACTGCATTGGCAGAGCGATTTCTGAGCGACCTTGTTGCTCCCCTGAGTGAGGCAGGCTGATACCAATGGATACATACCACTTGTCTTCCGAGACCAACGATCATTCGCACGGTCATGACCTGACGCTGGATATGACTCGGAACACCGAGGGAGAATCACCGTCGCGCGGGGTGAAAGTCGGATACGTCGTGAAGCGCTATCCACGCTTTTCAGAGACGTTCATCGTCAATGAGATTCTGGCGCACGAGGCCGCTGGGCTGCCTGTCGAGATCTTCGCGCTTCGCCCTGTGGAAGAGACCCATTTCCAGGATACGCTGGGTCAGGTCAGGGCGCCGGTGACACGGCTACCGGACAAACTGCGTAGTGCCGATTCCTTGTGGGAGCTCATGGTACAGACGCTGCGAGCACTGCCGAAGGCGTGGGAAATACTCGCGTCCTTCAAGGGTGAGAATGCACGCAATGTAGCGCAGTCGATGATGCTGGCCATGGAGTGCCAGAAGCGGGGAGTCACTCATCTTCATGCTCATTTCGGTACGGTGTCAACCAGTGTTGCCAGACTGGCGGCCAGACTGGCCGGTATTACCTACAGTTTCACCGCCCATGCCAAGGACATCTATTACCACTACGATGTCCCCCAACAGCTGCAGTCGAAAATTGACGATGCGTCTCACGTGGTAACAGTCTCAGAGTTCAACGTCGATTTCCTGCGGCAGCGATACCAATGTCACTCCGATCGTATCGTACGCATCTACAACGGTCTGGATCTGACGCGATTTGCCTATCAGGATCCGGAACCGACGGCCACTCGTTTGCTGGCTGTGGGGCGTCTGGTGGAAAAGAAGGGATTTCACATCCTGGTGGAAGCCATTCGGATTCTGGTGCATGCCGGCAGGCAAGTGAACTGCGAGATTGTGGGTACCGGCGATGAAATGCGCAATCTTCAGGCGCAGATTGATTCCGGCAAGCTCGGCGACAGTGTGCGCCTGTTGGGAGCAAGACCACAGAGCGAGGTGTTCGTTGCCATGCGCAGCTCTGCCTTGCTGGCTTGCCCCTGTATCGTCGGAGATGATGGTAATCGGGATGGCCTGCCGACTGTTCTGATCGAGGCCATGGCTCTCGGGGTACCGTGCATCAGCACCGATGTGACGGGTATTCCGGAGCTTGTCCTCGACAATGAAACCGGCTTGTGCGTGCCGCAGGGAGACGCCGAGGCACTGGCGTCCGCGATGCTCAGAATACTCGATGACAAGGCGCTCCGGCAGCGGCTGGCGAGGGCCGGGCGCAGGAGAGTCGAAAGGAACTTCGATCAGAAACGAAACTCGGCCGTCCTCAGATCCGTCTTCGACACTGCCATCGGTGCCCATGCCAGGGTAGAGCAGGGAGCCGCGTGATGCATTTGCTATATGTCTGTGCCGATCAGGGTATCCCGGTATTCGGCTGCAAGGGCGCCTCGGTTCATGTTCAGGAAATGGTTCGAGCCTTTCTGGCGCAGGGTATTCGTGTCACGATCATGTCACCGCGATTGGAAGGAACTCCGCCACGCGATCTTGCACATCTGGCCTGTATTCCTCTGCCACGACATGAGAACAGGAACGCCACGCGGCGAGCGCGACTGACGATGGAGAGCAATGAACTGATTTCCCGTGCACTGTCCGGACCCGCACCCTGTGACCTCGTTTACGAACGTCATTCACTGTTCACACACGCTCCCATGAGCGTGGCCTTGCGCAAAGGCATTCCGGGTGTACTCGAAGTCAATGCGCCATTGATCGAAGAACAGTCACGCCACCGACAATTGCCTCTGGCGCTTGAAGCGCGCTCCATGGCCAGCCGGGCCATGCGCTGCGCAAAGGTCGTCACAGCGGTTTCACCGGCGGTCAGCGAATATGCCAGGTCACTCGGGGCGCAGCCGGATCGCATTCATGTCGTGGAAAATGGCGTCAATCCTCGTCGCTTTCCAGAGACTCGCAAGCCGGCTGGCCCTTTCACCATCGGGTTTCTGGGCACTCTGAAACCCTGGCACGACGTTACAACGCTTGTACAGGCGTTTCTGTTGCTACGTCAGCGCGGTCTTGATGCGAGTTTGCTCATTGTCGGTGATGGTCCTGAGAGAAGCTCCCTGGAAGCACAGGTCGGACGTTTGCAGTTGGCAGATTGTGTGGAATTCACCGGCAAGCAGACTCCCTCAGAGGTGCCGCGACAACTGGCTCGCATGCATGTGGCTGTCGCCCCTTATCGAGGTGATCAGCCGTTCTACTTCTCTCCGTTGAAAATCCATGAATACATGGCAGCCGGTTTGCCTGTGGTGGCCAGTCGCGTCGGTCACCTGGAATCCGTGATACGGGACGAGCACAATGGACTGTTGTGTCCCCCCGGTGATCCGCTGGCTCTGGCCTCGAAGCTGGAACATCTGGCGAGTGATACGGAACTGGCCAGGCGTCTCGGTGTTACAGCACGCGAGCATGTTATCACCCATCATGACTGGAATCAGGTAGCCAGCCACGTGCTGAGACTGGCGAATCCCGATCGGCGGTTGACGGTTGCATCGTGAGTGACAGGAAGGGTCACCGTCCAACCTCTGTTCGCCAGACGGTTCCCGGACTGCGGCGGGTGCTGGTGCGTTTCTCCCCCTATCTACGCGAGCATCGAGTGTTGCTCGCCGGATCGACGCTGGCGCTGGTACTTGCCACGCTGGTCAGATTGCTGGAACCCTGGCCACTGAAATACATCATCGATCAGGTAGTGCCGAGCATGCTTGGTATTCCTGTCATGAACGGGCAGGCCTGGTTTTCCGGTTTGGGGGCTGGCGAATTGTTGGCCTGGTGCTGCATCGCCGTTGTTGTCATCGTTGCCCTCAAGGCCGCTTTCGAATATATGGCGACCGTCGGATTTGCGCTGATCGGCAATCGGGTGCTGACTGATATCCGCCGGGATCTGTTCGACCATCTGCAGCGATTGTCTCTGTCGTTCCATACGCGTGTGCGGACCGGAGATCTGACCATGCGCCTCATCAGCGATGTTGGCATGCTGAAGGAGACGATGGTCACCGCGGCTCTTCCGTTAGCTGTCAGCCTGCTGATGCTGGTGGGGATGATCACGGTCATGCTGATGCTCAATTGGCAGCTGACACTACTGGCACTTCTGCCGCTGCCTCTGTTGTGCCTGAACACCCGGCGAATCGGCAGGAAGATTCAGATGATCAGTCGGAAGCAACGCAAGCGAGAAGGCGATATGGCATCCATAGCAGCCGAATCGCTCGCCGGCATTCGTACCGTACAGGCATTCACGCTGGAAGAGCGTGTGGCCGAAGGTTTTCAGGGAAAGAACCGGAAGAGTCTGAAAGAGGGGGTCCAGGCAAAGAAGCTGGCCGCAGCCATGGAGCGCAGCGTCGATCTGCTGCTCGCCATTGGCATGGCCATTGTGTTGTGGTTCGGTACCCTGCAGATTCAGGCCGGGCGACTGAGCCCGGGCGATCTGCTGGTGTTCATCACCTACCTGAAAAACACGTTTCGACCAGTACGCCATTATGCCAAGTACAGCAGTCGCCTGGCCAAGGCGACCGCTGCGGGCGAGCGTGTCATCGAGCTACTGGATGAAGTGCCGGAGGTGAGGAATGGGCGGGCGGCCGAGCGTGCCCCCTCCTTCAGCGGCAGAGTGCAGTTCGATCACGTCTCTTTTCGGTACGGGCGCAATGCTCTGCCTGTTCTCGACGATTTTTCTCTGTCGATCGATCCCGGTACCCGTGTTGCCATTACCGGTGCGTCCGGAGTCGGCAAGTCTACCTTCATCAGTCTGGTACTGCGCTTCTACGATCCGGAGCAAGGACGTGTTCTGCTCGATGGTCTGAATATCAGGGATTTCGAACTGACCAGCCTGAGAAAGCGAATCGCATTGGTGCCGCAAGAGAACCTGCTGTTCCAGACCAGTGTGCGAGAGAATATTGCACTGGGGGCAGAAGGGGAAGTGACCGATGAGCAGATCGAGGCGGCTGCACGCCTGGCCAATGCGCATGAATTCATCATGGCGATGCCGGATGGCTACGCTACCGTGGTTTCGGAACGTGGCACATCCTTGAGTGCCGGGCAGCGGCAGCGCATCGGCATTGCCAGAGCTGCGTTGCGTGACTGCCCGATCGTGTTGCTTGACGAGCCGACTGTGGGACTTGATCGCAACAGTGAGGCGGTGGTGATCGATGCCATCGAACGCATCTGCACCGGACGAACCAGCTTCCTGATCACACATGATCTGAAACTGGCGTCGTGTTGCGAGCGCATCGTGTGCCTCTCGCGCGAAGGTATACCGGAAGATGGAGGGCATCAGGAGCTGGTGCTACGAGGTGGGCAGTATGCCCGTTTATGGGCTTCTTCAGAGAGCTCCGAGCAACGACAGGGAAAGATGCATGCCGTCACACGCTGACCTGGAAATCATCAAACGGGAAAGCAGGCTCCCCGGCCTGGCTTTGATGCTGGACAATGAGCTGTTGTCGCAACGCCTGGGTATCAATCTGGAGAAGACAAGCTACTTCAACTACAAGCCCGGTACTTCTTGTACAGCTGGTGTCGTGGATGGTATCGGCAATGCCCATGCAGTGATGGCATACCCGCCTGAGCGCTTTGCAAAGGTGAAGGCTCGCAGTGAATTGAACGGGGGGGAGTCGCAGGCCATCTTGCTGGATGATGCCTGTGTAGCGCTGGTGCCGATGGCACTTGATCGACATCTCAGAGCCGCCCGCAAGTTGACCCTGGCTGAACAGCGGGGTCGGTTCTTGCAAAAGTTGCTGCCGAAATCCGGGTCAATCGGTCGACTGGAGACTGTAATGTTGCGCTACAAGCCGAATCGTCGCATCGTGTCGCGACTGCATGTAAACGGATACCCTCGAGCTCTGGTGAAGTGTGTTGACCCTCGAGGTTTCGGCAAGGCTCTGGTGGGAGCGAGACTATGCTCACTGCTGTCAGGGGTGCAGATTCTGGGCATCAATGACAGGCGCCACTCGATTGCCAGTGCCTGGACCCCGGGACCTTCGCTGTGTCCGGTCCTGTCTGGAGAATTGCATCGTGAGGCGCTATTCACGACCGGTAGTTGGCTTGCACAGTTCCATGAGTCACAGCCCGAGGTTCGATTGCCGTTCACCAGAGAGACTCACGACTCGCTGATGAGGCCCTTGCTCGATATCTCGGAGGATTACACACGTTTGGCACCCCGACTGTCTCCGAGATTGAATCGGCTTGCCAGTCTGGCCAATGAGGTCTGTTCTGGTTCAGCTTCGCGCCTGACACTGATTCATGGAGACTTCAGTGCCGATCAGGTAATCCTTGCCGATGAAAATGCGGCCGGAATCGAAAGCACGGGAATTCATCCGGTGGTCATTGATTGGGACCGTGCCATGATCGGCAATCCACTGCGGGATGTAGGTTGCTTTCTTGCGCGGCTGGAGCATCAATCGCTGGATGGCAGTCTCGATCTGCCTGTTGCGCGATGCGCCCAACAGGCTTTCATCGATGGGTATCAGGAGGTGTTGCCGGATACCGATATGCGCTTGATTCAGGCGTTTCATGCCAGGGCCTTGTTGTTGCTGATTTTTGACGGTTTTCGTCAGCGGCATGCCAACTGGTATGATATGGCCGAGGTGCTGCTCGGCAGAGTGGAGTCACTGCTCAAGAGAGCCAGAGTCCGGCCTCATCATGAATCGAAGAGCGAGGCCACGGCGATGCTGACGTCGGCGCTGGATATCGATGCAATGCGAAAGCCCATGATGCAGCTTCTGGCGCCAACGTCCGGTGCCTTGACGCTGGCATCCGCCCGCTTGTTGCGTCACAAGCCAGGGCGACGGGCATTGATACGGTATGACTTGCGACAGACAAGCCGTTCGCTGGTAAGCAAGCCGCTCGTCGTGCTGGGCAAGCTCAGGTTCCGCAAACCGGATGTGCAAACGCCGGCTCTGCATGATCTGCTACGTGACGCCGGACTGAATGAGAGCAATCCTCAGGGTGTGTGTGTACCGGAAAACCTGGGGGTTCACACCCTGCTGAACATCTGGTTCCAGGCCATGGTGCCGGGGAAGGAGTTGAGTCTGTCTCTCGAACCCGGTGCCGACTCCACGCCATTCGAGAAGGCCGGACGAGCGTTATCCGTACTTCATTCGACGCCGGTGAGCAGTTCTCGTCGCTGGTCCCTGCAGAGCGAGGCGGAAGTCCTTGCCGGGGCGTTGGACAAGGCGATTTCAGGGCGGCCAGACCTGACCGACAGGCTCATGACCTTGCGGGACGTAGCCATGCATGCATTTGGATCCTTGCCGGAAACCCGTGACCGCCTGATTCACCGTGATTTCTACCAGGATCAATTACTGATCGATGGCGATCGTATCTGGCTCCTCGATCTGGATCTGGTGTCGCAAGGTGACCCTGCAATCGATGTCGGCAACTTCCTTGCGCACATCAAGGAATTTGCCCTGCGTCGATATGGCTGCGTATCGGCATTACAGCCTCTCGAGCAGGCATTTGTGCAAGGCTATGCGGCCGCAGGGGCGCTGGTCGATGAACGTCGGATCTGTCTGCTCGAATCCTTGTCGCTGGCGCGTCACCTGTATATCAGCACGCAGTTTGCAGACAGAAGACATACCACTGATGCCTTGCTGGATTACTGCGAAAAGCAGTTGGCATCCAGGATTCCCCGTGATTTTCTGGTCTGCTGATGCCGGTTCGATGATCCACCGGTGGCCACATCGTCACCCCGCAGGGTGTTCATGAGTGAAATGACGGGTATGAGTGAAGGTGGGTGTCTTGCAGTCGTGTGTCAACAGATCAGCGCTCACCATACAGATGTTCGCTGGTGATTCTCTATGGTCGCTTGCCGGCAACCAGCTTCATCAGCAAGCGATCCAGCTGATTGGCAAAATTACGCCGATCGGTCTGATTCAATGCCGGTGGTCCACCCGTATCCACACCGCTGCTTCGCAAGTCGTCCATGAAGTCGCGCATGTTCAGTCGCTCTCGGATATTGTCAGCGGTGTACAGTTCGCCTCTGGGGTTGATGACGGCACAGTCCATCTCCACCAGCTCTGCCGCCAGCGGAATGTCTGCCGTGATCACAAGATCACCAGCCGTGGCGTGTTGCACAATGTAGTTGTCCGCCACATCAAAACCACTGCCGACCCTGACGGCCTTGATGAATCTGGATTTGGGTATCGGAATCGACTGGTTGGCCACCAGTGTGACAGTCAGCTCCAATCGTTTTGCTGCCCGAAACAGGATGTCCTTCACCGTGCGTGGACAGGCGTCGGCGTCTACCCAGATTTGATTGTCAGACATGTGATTGCTCCGTCAGACCGGCTGTGGAGGATAGCCCATTCTGTGCTTGCTGCTGGCACACTTCGAGTCACTGGTGCAACGGCTCATCAGCTCATTCTTCACTGAACCGTGAACCGTTCTGTCAGCCCTCTGGAAGATCCTCGTCGATCCACGCCGATGAGATGACCCGAATTCAGCAGGATTCTTGTCTCATGGAGGTCAGGAGGCTGCGAGTTGCCGGAAACCTTCTTCGATACCAATGGTGGGCTGCCAGTTCAGCAAGCGTTGGGTCTCACGCTGATCAAACCAGTGAGCCGTGGCCAGTTGCTCCGCCAGGAATCGGGTCATGGGTGGGTCATCCTGTTTGTCCAGTAGTTGCCACAGATTCTCGATCACCGTACCTGCAGTAATCGCGATCCCGGCAGGCACATGCCGTAGCGGGATATCCATGCCAGCGGCGTGCAGTATGCGTTGCATGATCTCGCTCACTGTACGCGGCTGCCCATTGGAGATGACCAGCGCATGGCCCGCAGCGCGATCAGCGTTGTCTACTCCGGCAACAATGGCATCGGCTGCATTGTCGATATAGGTGGTATCAATCAGCGCCAGAGCACTGCCCACGAGAAGCAGGCGTCCGGCTCGGGCTCTGTCGACAATGCGCTGAATCAGCTGCGTATCGCCAGGGCCCCAGACCAGGTGAGGGCGCAAGGCAATCACCTTCATGTCCTGTGTATTGGCAGCCAGCGCAATCTGTTCGCCAATGGCCTTTGATCGGGCATAGTGCCCGCGAACATGCTCGGGGTCTGCCGGGCCTGCGGGAGCCCCCGTCAGTGACTGGCCCGCATGAGCGACAGAAGGCGTCGATACGTGGACAAACCTCTCCACACCACAGTGTCCGGCCATCCTGATGAGTCGTTCAGTGCCCCGGATATTGATGGCTTCAAAGGCTTCCCAACGACCCGCAATGCTGACTTTGGCAGCCAGATGTATGACGGCGTCCCGGCCTTCCATGGCCGCAGCCAGCAATTCATCGCTACCTTTATCGGCTGTCTTTTCATGGTCCGACCCTGCGGGCAGGGCATTGCCGGAACCGGCGATGTCGCAGCACACCTCGTCAACGCCGTTCAACCCGGACGGACGGCGTTGCAGTACGGTCACCTGGTCACCACGTTCGACAAGACGAGAGACCACGTGGCGACCGATCAGGCTTGTTGCGCCTGTGACCAGCACTTTCATGCAAACACCTGACTTGATCCGATCATCGCAGCCTCACTCGATCAATTTTCAGTGTACAAGAGTACTGGTTCATCGACTCGCTCACCACCCTTACAGCGATGCGACCGAGTCTCCTGCCAGGGTTCGAGATGCCCAGATGGCAATGGCTGCACGATCGATCTTGGAGTTGTGACGACGATCCACCGGCAACTTCTTCACCACGAGAACCGCCGCAATATCGACATCATTGCCCACGACCTGTCTGACCCTGTCTGTCAGCTCCATCGAGGCGCCACCGGTTGCCGTGGGTGTCACCTGCAGTTGTACAACGGCCACGACCACCTGAGTACCGCTTGGTCCTACACCCACCACGGCAGCCATATTGACATCCTGCAGGGTCTCTATGCGTTGCTCACTGGCCACTGGTGCCAGTATGCCCCGAGGTGTCGTGATGACATGACCCAGTCGTCCACCGACCCACAGTCTGCCGCAGTCGTCCAGCTGGCCGATGTCGCCGGTACGGTGCCAGCCCGCTGGCTGTGAAGCACGATAATCGGTCAGCCACAGCCGGTCATGGCTATCGCGTGCATGAGCCGCCTGAATCACGATTTCGCCCAGCAAGTCGGGATCGCTGCGCAAGGAGCCTGTCGGATCGCCGAGGGAGTCGAGTGGGTCGATCTGTACATTGACTCCAGCAACCGGATGACCGACGCAGACGCCTTTTGCATGAGAGTCAGTCACCGAGGTCTCCGTGTCGATCTGTTGCAGATCGGACAGCGCGATGTCGGCAACGGGGAGTGCTTCAGTCATACCATAGGGTGTGTGTACTTCTGCCGCAGGAAATATCGATGTCGCCTGCGTCAACAGGCTTGCACGAACCGGTGCGCCTGCCGAGAGCAGCAATCGCACCCCGGAGCAGGCTGCCAGCTGGTTATCGC
Source organism: uncultured Granulosicoccus sp. (assembly GCA_947495035.1). Lineage (GTDB taxonomy): Bacteria > Pseudomonadota > Gammaproteobacteria > Granulosicoccales > Granulosicoccaceae > Granulosicoccus. Next base: position 63,454 of record CANLXI010000010.1, on the reverse strand, counting down.
TCATTGTCGACTTGCCGGCCGCTACATTGGTCAGTGCCGCAGGAGAGGCGAACACCAGGCTTGCATTGACTCGTTCCACTGCATTCGCCAGTGATCGGGCGGTCAGTGTCGCGGGAGCGGTCACGTCCATATCCGGAACGATGGAGGTGATACCCATGGTCGGCCCGTACAGGGCGAAGGGGGCGAAGGCCGCCACCAGACGGTCGTTCTCCGTGATCCGATACAGGGACATCAGTGCATCCCGCTGAGCCTGGATCTGATGGTGGCGATAGATGATGCCCTTGGAAGGCCCGGTGGAGCCTGATGTGAAGGCCACGGCGGCTACCGCCTCGGGTGCTGGAAACGACGGCGTGGGTGCCACATGACCCTGTTCGCCCAGGGTTTCCATATCGGTAACGATTCCCAGGGAGCGGTTCATGAAAGCGGAGCGTTTGCCAACAGCAATACGTTTGCCCGGCCAGCGCAGAAGTCTGGCGGCAAGCAAGGCCTTGTCGATACCGATCAACCACGCAGGATTGGCACTGTGCAGTGCGCCCTGCATGCCGGATCTGCCAAGTCCGGAATCGACCAGAACCAGCGTTGCACCGAGCCGCCAGCACGCATAAACAGCCAGACACAGATCGATACCGGGAGTGATCATGACGGCAACACGTTCACCTGCACGAATACCGAAGGCCTGCATGCCTGCCGCGAGATGTTCGACGCACTCGGTCAATTCGCCAAAGGTGATGGAGCGGTTTTCGGGGGCAATTTCGACAACCGCCTCCTTGGTCTTCGATACGTCAGAGAAATCCGCAAGAGCGCGCCGAACCATGGTTGTTGTTTCTTCTGCCCGTGCGGGAGCTTGCTCCGTCAATGGTGAAGCAGGGCTGTTCGATTCATCGGTGGTCAGTCGATACTGCTCCAGCCAGACGATGATGGCGCCGGCGACATCGGCATCTTCTGCGACGAAGTGTGCCGCTCCCGGAAAGCGGTGAACATCGGCGTGAGGCAGGCGCTGTTCAAGATCGTGCAGATAGAGGTCACTGAATACCTTGTCGCGTGGCCCCCACAACAGCAGGGCAGGCACGTGTTCCAGCTGCGTCAGGCCGTTGGCCACGGCATCGAGCGCGGCTGCGCTCTCGTGATGGGCATCAAGTGGAATATCGGCGACGAAATCTGCAATGGCAAAGCGTTGTGAGCGTTTGCGGTAAGGGGCATGGAATGCGGCGCGCACCCCCGGCGAGAGTTTCGGCCGGGACATCTCGATAGCACCCTGAATGAAGGCGCGTGAATTCACCGTGGCATTTCTCAGAAACGGCCAAGAACGCGTCAGGCGGATCACGGCAGGAGCCGGCGATCCCGGGGGCTGATGCACGGCTGTATTGGTCAGCACCACACCGGCGAGCTGCGCAGAATCAGTGTGAGTCGGTGTGTTTGCACCGCCATGGGGCAGGTGACGCAGCGCCCAACCCAGCGAAATCGGCCCTCCCCAATCGTGGGCAACTGTCACCACCGGTCCACGGATATCCAGCGCGTCGGTCAGCTGGCACAGGTCGTCGATTCTCGTTGCGAGCGGACGTTTCAGGCCGGTACGCTCAGAGAAGCCCATGTCCAGCTGGTCGACCGCAATCACGCGCACCTGATTCTGGTGCGAGTCGGCCATGCGAGCCAGCAACTTTCTCCACAGAAACGACCAGGATGGGTTGCCATGTACACAGAGCAGCGTCAGCGCTGGTGAGTGCTCTCTGCCCATCCAGCTATCAAGGATGTGCCATGTGCGGCCCACTGCATCGATTGCCGGAACATGCACCAGACGTGACCACGCGGGGTCAAGACCGATGATGCCTGCGGGAGGCAGACTTGCCGGAGCAGTGGGCCGGGTGTTCACCAGCTGATTTCGAGGAAGGCAGCGTTGAGGCCGGAACCCACGCCGACACAGAGCACGCGATCGCCTGCGTTGAGCGAGGCGGTCTCCTTTGCCAGAGTGAATGGCACGGCCGCTGGACCGATGTTGCCGTAGGTCGGGAAGGTCAGGGGCACACGGGTGTGATCAATGCCGAGTATCTCGACCATGGCCGCTGTATGGACTCGCGACACCTGGTGGATGATGTAGCGATCCATATCGCCCCAGTCGTCACTGTCGGCCTTGTCCCAGCAGACTTTGCCCAATTGTGTGCCGGCTGCCAGCAGGGCCTTGGTGTCGGTGCGCATGCTCTCCAGCGAGCCGACGCACAGATCGTGGTGTTCCGTGGCGGCGCGAAATTCACCTCGTCCCAGCCGATGACTGCCGGGGTTATCCGAGTGACGGCCCAGAACCATGGCAGCGGAGCCGGAACCGAGCGTCAGACTGGCAAAATTCGAGAAAAGATCCGCCATTGTGGAATTTTCATCCAGCAGGCGATTGATCGTGTTCTGCTGGATTTCCCGCGTGCCTTCGCCATCGACGATGAGTGCGTACTCTATCTGTCCAGCCTCGATCAGGGTGCCCGCCATATGCATGGCATTGACAAAGCCCAGACAGGCGTTTGACATGTCGAAGTTGATGCAGTGCGGTGACAGACCTAACCGATCGTGTACGGACACCGCGCTGGAGGGCTCCAGGCGATCCCGGCAGACACTGGTATTGGTGATCATGCCGATACGGGCAGGGTCGATACCGGCGGCGGCGATGGCCTTTTCACCAGCCAGCGCCGACGCTTCTATGAAGGATATGTCCTCAGGCCATTGACGGCGCTCTTCGATACCCGCGAGTTTCTGCAACAGGCCGGATTCGGCACCTACACGTTGCAGAAACGGTGCAAGAGCCTCGTCTATGGCCGTAGAACTGACCACGATGGGTGCATCACAGGCCTCTATCGATACGATAGCAACGTCGTTGAACTCATATTGAAAATTGTTGGACACGGCACCCTCTTTACGTCTGTGAACAGGGAGTTTCGCACGGCATGCGTCCGGATGCTTGCCCGAGACACACTTTTTTGTCTGTCAGCGTGTTCCTGGAATCGGTCGTGGCTGACAGCCTTCGTACACGCCGGCCTGGCTGCATCCGACTGACGACGGGCATTGGTTGTTGTTGCTCGGGTGGCTCTCGGGTTGGAGAGTAGGCGAACGGGGCGAACGGGGGAGATGGTAGATTGATCGAGACTATCTACAGGGAGACGCAGCATGCAGACCGACGATGATTCGAGCCAATCTGCCGAACTTCATGGTCCGACCGGCATCATTACCTGCTATTCCCGCGCCTTTACCTGGCTGCAGCGTTATGACGAAGGCTTGCTGGAAGAACCGGAGGGGCTGTCCGGTGGTCTGCTGCCCACGCCGGAGATTGCAATGCTTGCCCTGGGGGAGCTCAAGCATCAATTGATGGCGCGGGGCGAGGCAAGCGAATTGTTTGCCCAGCCACGTGCGGACGGCTTGCAGGGAATCCTTGGCAATCTGAATCAGACCGTGTTCGGTGAGCCCGCGTATCCGACGATCGAGAGCAAGGCGGCGCACCTCTTGTATTTCGTTGTCAAGAATCATCCGTTCTCCGACGGCAACAAGCGCAGTGGCGCATTTCTGTTTGTCGACTTCCTGTATCGCAACCAACGCTTGCGCGATGATCGGGGTGAAGCCGTGATCAACGACACCGGTCTGGCCGCCATCACCTTGCTGGTGGCGGAGTCCGACCCGAGTCAGAAGGACCTTCTGATCCGCTTGATCATGAATATGTTGTCTGCAGAATGATCGTTCTCGAGTGTGTGCGCTGGACGTCTCTGAAGTGGCACAAGACTGTTTGGAGCATGTGGGTCCGGACTGATATAGTCAGGCATGAACGCAGAACTCTCTGATCTGGGCCTGTCACCGTTTTTTACCCGGCAATTGACGCTGGAAGAGATGGAGCATGGCCAACTGGCGCGAGTGTTTCAGGTGCAACGCTCCGGACTGGTTCTCGGAAACGGTTCCACCACATGGGCACTGTCGCCGGGGCAGGATTGGTACGACCGGCCAGCGGAACAGCGTGTAACTGTCGGTGACTGGCTCGTGCTCGATGAATCGGGCAACAGGCTGCTGCGACTACTGGATCGTAAAAGCGTTTTCAAACGCATGGCTCCGGGAACGAAAGTCGAAGTACAACTGCTGGCGGCCAATATCGACACGTTGTTTGTAGTGACTTCCTGCAATGAGGAATTCAAGGAATCCAGACTGGAGCGTTATCTGGCACTGGCGCGTGAGGCCGACGTCGATCCCGTTATCGTCCTCACCAAGGCGGACCTGACGCAAGATTCCAGGGATTATGTCGATCGAGCGCTGCGTGTCAGCGAGTGTGTGCCCATCGAACGGGTCAACGCACTGGATGGTGATTCTCTGGAAAACCTGAAATCATGGACAAGCAGAGGCTCGACGATCGCGCTGGCCGGTTCCTCTGGCGTCGGCAAGTCCACACTGCTCAACTCGTTGGCCGGGCGGACGCTGGCACAAACTGCGGCAATCCGCGAACAGGATGCCAAAGGCCGGCACACAACCACTTACCGAGAACTGCATATTCTGCCGTCAGGCGGATTGATGCTGGATTTACCGGGTATCCGTGAAGTCAGGCTTGCTGAGGTCGGCGATGCGGTAAGGGACGTCTTCGAGGATATCGAAGCCTTGTCGCTGCAATGTCGGTTTTCCAATTGCCGGCATCACGACGAGCCCGGCTGTGCGGTTCGGCTGGCAATCAGCAGTGGTCAGCTGGATGAACGACGACTGAGAAATTACGAGAAGCTGGCTCGGGAAGACGCCAGGAACTCGGCAACTCTGGCAGAACAGCGACAGCAGGACAAGGCCTTCGGCAAGATGGTCAAGCAGCACATGGCCATCAAGAAGCGTCGTTGAGTATCGCTGTGTGCCGTCGTCAATGATGCTATTGCAGGGTATTGGCTAACAGACACTGGACTGATGCCGCAAGTGTGAATATTACGCACTCGGCGAGGTGATTGTTGCCAGAATGCAAGCAAGCGTTCACCGCATACTGTGACAACAGTCATCAGGCGGCAATCCGCCATGGAAATTCAATGAACGCATCAGCGACATCATATCGGTATCAAGGCAAGCCTTTTTCCAGGACTCTTCTGGCAACCGCCATTTCGCTCTCGGTGGCCTCACTGGTGGCCTGTGGCGGATCATCGGATTCTGGCGGCAATGGCGCTGATCCGGGGTTTCTGCCACTGGATGACGATTCGAATCTGCGGCCGCTCGATGTGTCTTTCTCGATTCCCGAGCGGCTGAAGCAGATCGGTGTCGCACTCACTGCAACCGTGACGGCCGGTGGAACGGGGCAGAACATGGAAGAACTTGACGGCACCTTCGAGTCGACCCTCGGTCTGCCCGGAGATCAGCAGTTGCAGGTGTATGTCGGGGTTCGCCGTGCAGAGGACGATCTGTTGCTGGCGGCAGCCGACACCACTGCGTGGTTGGGGGACGAAGGCAGCACGATCAGTTTGCCCGAACAGTTGTTCAGCTATGCCTTCGATCAGGACGGTGATGGCGTAGACAATATCGTGGAGATCGAGCGTGGCACGTCGCCCACCAGTCTCAGTCTGGATTTCGACGCCGATGGCCTGCCGGACGACAGTGATCGTGATGATGACAACGATGGTGTTGCCGATGAGTTCGATGCGTTTCCGTTCAACGGCCAGGAGTTCGAGGATACGGATAACGATGGCATTGGCAATCGCTCGGATCGTGACGACGACAATGATGGTGTGCCGGATGAAAACGATGCCTTTCCGACTGACGCCAGCGAAACGCGGGATACGGATGCAGACGGCATCGGTGACAACATGGACACGGATGCCGATGGAAATGGCATAGAAGACGATCAGGAAGACTCGGATTACGACGGGGTGCCGGATCCGATAGATCTGTTCCCGAACGACTACTACGAATCAGCGGACGCTGATGGCGACGGAATTGGTGATAACGCCGACCCCGACGACAACAACGACGGTATCCATGACTACAGAGAGGGCTCGCAGATCATCGTGCCCTATGTCGACAATGCCAGCATCAACGTCGATGGTCGTTGGGAAACCGGCTACCAGAACAATCAGTACTACGACGAATGGGGCAAGGCCGTAGACAATGATACTTACGGTTACAGCCTGAGACTGGGAAATCTGCAGGTTGACAATACGGGGCGCTATGGACAATACAGCTACTCCAGCAACTACTTCGAGATGATGCATGATGGTGAGTATCTGTACGTGAAGATCACCATTGGTGACGAAGAGCTGGATGACTGGTTCAACGATTCCGTCGACATGTGGGATGATGACTCCGTGGAATTGTATTTCGACGTCGGTTACGACCAGGCAGAAGCCTTCGGCGATGACGACTTCCAGCGATTGTTCCGGTTCCGCGACGATGTGGCAGATCCAACCATCGATGGCTACTATTCGGCAGCTGGCATGGAGACGGAACACGTGACCAGTTATCGTCACGAGAACAATGCAAGCTCGGTCTATCAGCAACTCTATGAGATTCGAGTCAAGCTCTCGTCCATCGGTCTTGTACCGGGCGACACCTTCGGCCTGGAGGTTGCGGTCAATACCGATAACGATGGTGGTGATCGTGATGTGAAGTGGGGATGGTGGGCTCCGATCGGCACGGATGAGGCTTGGCAGAATCCCTCTGTCTTCGGCAAGGCGAAACTGCAACCGAGCGACTGAGACTTCATCGACAGCTACTGCCTTCTGGCAGTAGCTGTTCTGTTTGGGGGTGGCAGGGTCTTTCTCTACAAGCAACAAAGGACAGGCAACAGGCAGTAGTACAAATTGAAGTAGGCAGTAAGTAATAGTGAAAGACCTCGTTTCATCGCTTGCCACGAATCCCGGCATTCTTTACAACGAGTAACGAAGCTTCCCGGCAATGGCGCTGCCGGCAGAGCAATCAACGGATAGTACGGTTCTGGTTCTCTTGAGCAGACAACCCGATGCTCGTGGCGGCTCCACGCGTCGTAGGCAGCATGATTCCATGGCCGAAGGACTGTACCACCACGTGACTGGACCGTGGTGATGATCGGAGTGCCCTTTCATGGTGCGCACGATATTTCGGTAGCTACCGATTACCCACCTCGGGAATCCTGTCGACAGGTCAGGCATCAAGCGCCATGCGTCGAATCCGGTGCGTACTGCACCAATAGACATCCAACCGTGCTCGGACCGTTTGCGGTCGTGTTTTCGCATGGCACTGACTTTTCTTCGTATGCATAAAAATAGTGCATGTCTGGCGTGCATTGCAGTTCGCCGGATGTATACCGGCGCGCGCGCATCTGCGTGATCCGTGAATCAGTGTTGACATCCGTTTGGAAAAACTGTCATTCTATATGTCAGCACTTGCGTGCCATATAACGGAACAACTGATGAGGACACTATGTTTATGAAACTGACCGGCCTTACCGCGCTTGCTCTGGCGCTCCCCCTGTTTGCGAACGCTGCCGAACCAGGTCCAACCGTGCAGAAGATTCAGGATCGAGGAACCATGTTGTGCTCTGGTCACAACGGGAGCTATTTCGGCTTTGTCGAGGTCAACGACAAGAACGAATGGAAGGGTCTTGATATCGACATCTGTCGTGCGATGACCACAGCCATACTGGGAGACCCTGACAAGGCGCAGATTGTCCCCTTGAGCTGGGCGCAACGTTTTCCGGCCTTGCAGTCGGGTGATGTGGATATCATCATCAAGGCAACTGGCTGGACAATGGGGCGTGACACCGAGCTGGGCCTGCAATTCAGTCTGCCGTATTTCTTTGGTGGCACTCAGCTGATGGCGCACGGGGATCTGGGTGTCACCGATGCCAGCGGTCTGGACGGTGGCACCATCTGTGTCGAGGCTGGAACCACCATCGAGCGTATTACCGCTGACTATCTGCAGACGCTCGGGGTTGAACATGAGATGGTGTCTTATGAAAAGGCGGCCGAGTTGCGCGCCGCCTACCTGGCCAATCGCTGCGATGCGTTCGCCGGTTGGGGCCCGAACCTCGCAGTGCTTCGTGCAACCGAGATCGATGATCCCGATGCGCACATCATTCTCAGTGATCAACTGTCGAGTGAGCCCATTGCTGCGGCGATGCGACAGGGCGATGAAGCTTTCGTGGACATGACCAACTGGACCCTTGCAGCGCTGCTGCTGGCGGAGGAGTATGGGGTCACACAGGCCAACGTCGAGGAAATGGCTGCGGCACCGCCAAGCCCCACGGTTGGCCGTTTGCTGGGCAGTACGCCGGGCATCGGTGAACGACTCGGACTCCGGGAGACCTGGGCGAAGGAGATGATTGCAGCGGTTGGCAACTTTGCCGAGATCTACGATCGAAACCTGGGTGAAGGCTCTCCCTACAAACTTGATCGTGGTCTGAACAATCTTTGGAGTCATGGCGGTGTGCTTTACGCACCGGTACTGGACTAGAGACGTCGATTCGGCAGGGCTACCGATTCGGGTAGCCCGACCCACAGGAGGCTTTGATTGCCATGAAAAAATCAATGTTTTCGCGTGTTCGGCAGCGTAGTCTCCTGATTCAGGGACTGTTGCTTGTCGGCACTCTGGTTCTCGTCTGGTCGGCACTGGGCAATGCCCGAGGCAATCTTGAAGCTCTGGGAATTACCAGCGGCTTCGCCTTTCTGGATCGGGCAACGGGTTGGGCGTATTCGTTCTCGCTGATTCCTCGTTCCATCGATGACAGCTATGCGCGAACTCTTTCAATCGGATTCATGAACACGCTGTTTGTCGGGTTCATCAGTATTCTTCTTTCCACTGTCATTGGATTCGCCATAGGCAGTTTGCGCAGCTCCCGTCGATTGGGATTTCAGGTGCTGGCTACCCTGTATGTACAGGTTTTCCGCAATATCCCGCTCATACTGCAACTGGTTTTCTGGTACTCGGTTCTGATTCATCTTCCGGGGCCTCGAGGGGCCTATACGGTCATGGATGCTGTGTTTCTGTCCAATCGCGGCTTGCTGCTGCCGACACTCAATATTCCGGTCTGGTTGACAATCAGCCTCGCGGGGGTGTCCCTGGCATTGGGCTTTGTGTTGTTGAACAGAAAGATGGCGATATTACGTGGCATCATGATCTGGGTGTCGAGCACGATATTCTTGTTCGTTATCGCCAGTATTCTCACAACCCCGGAAGGCGACACCTTCATATCGTTACCCGAGCTCAAGGGGCTGCGATTTCGTGGGGGACTGACCATTTCGGTGGAGCTGGTCGCGATGATCGTGGCCATAGTGTTGTACGGCTCGGCCTACATCGCCGAGGTGGTTCGCGGTGGTCTGGAGCGAGTGCCGGGGTCTCTGGTTGAAGCGGGCAAGGCTTTGGGACTCAGTCAGAGGGTCATCCTGTCGGACATCAAGATGCCGATTGCCTTGCGAAGCATTGTTCCGCCTCTGGGCAATCAGTGGATCTTCATCATGAAGGCGACCACCATCGGTGTGGCTATCGGGTTCAGTGACCTGTTCATGCTGGTGTCCACCTCCATCACTCAGTCAGGGCAAACCCTGGAACTGATCGCGATCCTCATGGGAGGGTTTCTATTGGTCAACTTCAGTCTGGCGCAGTTCGTCAATTGGCTGAATCAGCATATAGCGCTGAAATCCCACTGATAACCCATCACATCATCAAGCGGAGGTGATATCGGATGCAAAGGCATGTTGCGAGTTTGAAGAAACGGGCATTTGCCACTCCAGGCGATGCGCTCCTGTCGCTACTGGTCTTCGGCGCTCTTGCTCATGTGCTCTGGTTGAGCCTGGATTGGGCTGTCTTCAACGCGGTATGGAAAAAGGAGAGTGTCGAGGCCTGCGGCGAGACTGCGGGAGCCTGCTGGTCGGTCATCGATGCGCGACACAGGCTCATATTCTTCGGCCTGTACCCCTACGAGGAACACTGGCGGTCTGCGCTCGCCTGCCTTGTCATCATCGCAACCGTTGTCTTGTCATGCATCCCCTGGTCCTGGAAAACCACTCGGCTGGTCACTCTGTGGATTTCCGGCTTCGCTGCCTACTATCTCCTGATGCACGGCAGCCTGCTCGGTTTACCAACGGTCACGACTGACCAGTGGGGTGGGCTGGCACTGACCTTGTTCCTGTTTTCCAGTGTTGTATTACTGGGAATGCCGATGGGTCTCGGACTGGCGCTGATGCGACGATCCGACATGCCGATGGTGCGCCTGTTGTCATCCCTGCTCATCGATTTCATTCGTTCCCTGCCGCTGTTGACCACATTGTTCACCGCAGCGGTGGTCTTTCCGCTGCTGCTTCCCGACTGGCTGCAGGGCGACAAGATTTGGAGAGTGATATTCGCCTTCGCCCTGTTCTTTGCCTGCTACCAGGCGGAAGTGTTTCGGGGAGGGTTTCAGGCGATACCGAAGGGTCAGTTTGAAGCGGGCAAGGCCCTGGGTCTGGGCTACTGGACAATACTTTTCAGCATCATGCTGCCTCAAGTCTTCCGACAAGCGCTGCCATCAACCATCAACATGGTCGTGATCACCTTCAAGGAAACCGCCATCGTGATAATCATCGGATTTTTCGATGTGCTGGCTTCGGCCAATGCGGCATTCGGAACGGGTGAGTGGTCGCCGTATTACATGGAAGTGTATGCTTTCGTTGCGACCATCTACTGGCTGTTCATCTTCTCTCTCGGCCAGTATGGAGAGTATCTGAGCAAGCGAATGGCGGTTGCGCAGCGTTGAACCTACATCCCGGTCAGTGCGGAACGTCGCGTTGGCATGGCGACGCCACCGCACTGATTACTGTCTAGTCGATGATGACGACACCGGTGGGAGTCTGCAGTTTGAAAGCCAATCCGATATCGCCCTCGGTCGCCCGGGCCAGATGAGACACCTGCAGTGTATCAAGTACCTTGTTGATGTTCTCGAAGTCCGGGTGACTCAGGCTTACCTCGAGAAGTCGAACACCCAGATCGGCTTGTCCTGTGCTCGGGTGCGGACCGGGTGACCACTCGATGAAAGCGGGAAATACGCCCTGTTCCGGCAAGTGCCCATCCGGCGGCACGGTGAGTCGCCAGGAGCGATCGCCTCGTGTGAACGTGATGATGTCTCCCAGGTCAATCGGAGAGGCTGCGACGATCCCGTCCAGGTTGTTCGTGTTGACCACCCAGCACAGGGCACGCGGGCGCTGTGCCAGGCGAGCGGTGGTCGCCGGGTCGTCCAGAGTAAACCAGCGTGGTCTGTCGGGAGATGACGCTTGCGGATCAACGGCTATCAACTCGAAGAAGCTCTCATCACCCGACTGCATGACGCAATTGTGTGTGCCCATCAGGTCATGCTTGCCCCCCGGGCTGAGTTGTACACCCAGTGCCTCTTTCATGGCGAGCATGCCGTTTTCCAGTGAATCGGTGCCAACGGCAAAGTGGTCAATCCTGTTCAACATATGTGTCGACTTCCTGTGTTGCAGTGTCAGTTTGAGAGTTCAATAGTGGTAACGCGCTCTGCAGATCCGCCTTCAGGCTTTCGGTATCTTCAAAGCCGATGTTGAAACGAACCAGCTGTCCGGCTTCATCCCAGGCTCTGGCTGATCTCACCGGCTTGACTGGCAAGACAAGGCTTTCGAATCCGCCCCAGCTGACGCCGATGGCAAAGTGCTCCAGAGCGTTGACGAAATTGTTGACCTGGGTGTCGCTGCAAGGGTGGAATATCACGCCGAACAGGCCGGCTGCGCCAGTGCAATCGCGTTTCCAGAATCTGTGACCCGGAGAGTCTGGCAAGGCCGGGTGGAGTACGCGTTTGACCTGATCCTGCTGGTTCAGCCACCGAGCCATCTCGAGCCCGGCTTGCTGGGCAACCAGCATACGCATCTTCAATGTCCGCAAACCTCTTGACGCCAGGAAGACCTCTTGCGATCCCGTCTTGTCACCGATGGCCATGACGGTACGTCGCAGTGTTCCGTGCATGTCTGCATCCGCTGAAGCGATGACGCCCATCATGCAATCGGAATGTCCGCTGATGTATTTCGATGCGGAATACACCAGGACGTCCACGCCCAGATCCAGTGGCTGGCAGAAGACCGGGCCAGCCCAGGTGCCATCGAGCACCGTGGATACCCCAGCCTGACGTGCCACCCTGGCAATGCCCGCAATGTCCGGAAATTCGAAGGTGCCTGAGCCTGGCGCTTCAAACATGATGACGGCAGTCTCGGGACGAAGCAGTTTCCTGATACCGGCACCGGTCATCGGATCGAAATACTCGACGCTCACGTTCATTCTCGCCAATACCGAATCGCAGAATGCTCGGGTATTGCCATAGACATGATCGGCAACCAGTAAATGATCACCGGGTTTGAGCAAGGCCAGCAAGGAGAGGGAAATGGCTGCCACGCCGGAGGAGGTGAGAGTCACACCGGCAGCGTGCTCCAGTGTTGCCAGCATCCGTTCGAGTTCGAAGCTGGCCGTATTGCCATAGCGTCCGTAGTAGTTCACGCCGGTTTCGTAGCGGTGGTCGCGGGCCTGTTCGAAGGCTTCGATGGTATCGAAGACCACGGTTGAACCCAGCTCGATGGGCAGGTTCACCTGACGGCCTTGACGATGCTCGGGCCGACCAGCCTGCACCAGTGTGTTGGCAATGCATGATGTGTTTTCCGGCACGGGAATTTCCGTTGTCTGGGTTCATGTCGAGGATGACATTGTTCGTATATTGTGTCAATATTTGGAATATGCGTTTCATATATCAGAACATAAACAGATGAAGCCAATAACAGGAAGGCTGACCGCCAGCCACTGGGGGGCCGGCATCGTTACGGTCGAGAACGGACGAGTACGCTCCGTGGAGTCACATCCAGAGGATCCGAAGGGGTCGCGGATCAACGACAACATTGCCGGTAGTCTCAATGGGCGAGCACGGGTGTTGCGTCCTGCCGTCAGGCAAGGCTGGCTGGAGAATGGGCCTGGTGATACCACAGTGGAACGCGGCAGGGATCGTTTCGTCGAAGTGGGCTGGGATCAGGCTCTTGACCTGATTGCGAGTGAATTGACGCGAGTACGGCGTGAGCACGGCAATGAAGCCATCTTTGCAGGCTCCTATGGGTGGTCCAGTGCCGGTCGGTTTCATCATGCCCAGAGTCAGTTGAAACGTTTCCTGAATACTCAGGGTGGCTTTGTACGTTCTGAGGGAAACTACAGCTATAATGCAGCTCTGGTCATGATGCCGTACATCGTCGGTCCCTATCGGCAGCATGTGGCACAGTCCACGCGCTGGACCGTCATCGCGGCACATTCCCGTCTGGTTGTACTGTTTGGCGGTCTGGCCGAGCGTAATACTCAGGTCAGCGATGGTGGAGTATCCCGGCACAGGGCGGCCGAAAATCTGATCGCCTGTGCCAGGGCCGGGGTCCGATTTGTCAATCTCAGTCCCTTGCGCACCGACTGCATGCAGGAGCTCGATGCACAATGGCTGCCACCCAGGCCGGGTTCGGATACAGCGATCATGCTGGGCCTGGCCCACACCCTGTATTCGGAAGGCTTGCACGATGCAGACTTCATCGAGCGCTATACGGTCGGTTTCGGGAAATTCCTGCGCTACCTGAATGGCGACGATGATGGCGAGGTCAAGTCAGCGGAATGGGCGGCGCGGATCAGTGGTCTGGAGGCAGTACAGATCCGGGAACTGGCCCGCGAAATGGCCAGCAAGCGCACCATGATCAGCACGGCAGCCGGCGTGCAGCGAACCGACCATGGCGAACAGGTGTTGTGGATGACGGTCACACTCGCTGCCATGCTGGGGCAGATCGGTTTGCCCGGAGGTGGTTACACCATCGGCTACGGCGTCAACGCCAATATCGGTAACACAGAAAGGCTGTTTCGCTGGTCCACTCTACCGCAGGGTCGTAACCCTGTTGATGCGTTCATTCCGGTGGCGATGATCAGCGAGATGCTGCTCAAGCCCGGTGAGCAATACCCCTATGATGGTCAACTGCGAACCTTTCCGAACATCAAGATGGTCTGGTGGGCCGGCGGCAATCCGTTTCATCATCACCAGGACTTGAATCGCCTGCACCGGGCATTTCAGCAACCGGAAACGGTTATCGTCAATGAATTCAACTGGACCGCCACGGCGCGTCATGCTGATATCGTGCTTCCTGTGGCAGCTGCTCAGGAGCGCTGTGATTTCGGCGCAGGCAAATCCGACGACGCGCTGATTCCCATGCCGGCGCATGCAGATCCTGCGGGTCAGGCGCGGATCGAATACGACATCTATTGCGATCTGGCCGAACGTCTGGACAGTCTGACTGCATTTTCCGAAGGCCGTGATGCCGATCAGTGGCTTCGGCTGCTATGGGAGCAGACGCGTGATACGGCGCAAAAGGCGCGTGTTTCCCTGCCTGATTGGGACACTTTCATTGCAGGAGATATGTTGCGCATTCCGGATCCCTCTCCCGATCAGGTGTTTCTGGCAGATTATCGTGCTGATCCGGAGCTCAATCCCTTGCCAACACCCAGCGGCAAGATCGAGCTGTACTCCGATGCCATCGAGGGTTTTGCATTGTCTGACTGTCGCGGCCATGCCTCGTGGTTTGAAACCAGAGATCAGCAACGTTCGGGGCATGAGCGATTTCCCTTGTTTCTACTGTCCGGTCAACCCGCGACTCGCTTGCACAGTCAGCTCGATAATGGAGCGTACAGCAAGCAGCACAAGATCAGACAACGGGAGCCGGTGTTGGTACATCCGTTGGATGCCGCAAGCCGTCAGTTGCAGGATGGCGATGTGGTGGAGTTGTACAATGACCGTGGCCGTTGTCTGGCCGGCGTCAGAGTCACCGATGAAGTGCGGCAGGGCTGCATCTTTCTATGGACAGGGGCTTGGCACGATCCCGACTATGATGCCCCGGACAGCCGTGATCGGCACGGTAATCCCAACGTACTGACCCACGATGAGCGTACCTCCTCACTGGCGCAGGGGCCTGCGGCACATTCCACACAAGTACAGATGCGACGATTCGACGAGACGTTGCCGGTTGTCACCGTGCATGAGCCGCCGATATTCTCAAGCTTGACCTGAACTGTGTCGCCAGGCTGTCGATTTCTGTATATTCGATGCTCTTTGCAATAGCATTTGATGTGGCATGGCTGACGAGAAGAATGAGACAAAGGTCGACTCGACCTTGTCGAAGGGTCTGGCAATACTCGAGTTGCTGGCCACCGCTGATGAAAGCAAGGGGGTTACTGACATATCGCGTGAGTTGGGCTATACCAAGTCCAATGTGTTTCGTCTGTTGCAGACACTCAAGCACCTCGGCTATGTTCGGCATCGCGAGGACAAGAGCTACACAGCGACCTTGAAAACATGGCAGATTGGTCGCCATACCATTGAAAATCTCAATCTGCGAGATCTCGCCAATGACGAGATGCAGCACTTGTCCAGGGAGACCGGGGAGACCGTGTATCTGGCGGTACAGGAGAACCTGTCCGTGGTCTATGTCAGCAAGATCGATAGTCTCAAGCCCATTCGTTCCTGGAATCCGATAGGCGGCAGTGCGCCACTGCATTGTGTGGGTACGGGCAAGGCCATACTGGCTGCCAACTACTCGACATTGCGAGACGCGGTCAAAGGTAGCCTGACGCGTTATACCGACAAGACGCTGACCCGTATCACCGATCTGGATGCGGATGTCGAACAGTCCCTGAAGCGAGGCTATTCCTACGATGCCGGTGAATTCCGGGAAGGGATCGTCAGTGTGGGTGCTGCCATCAGTCTGCCTGACAGGGAAACGATAGCAGCGGTAGGTATCTCGTTGCCGGAAGTGAACCTGAAGGATGTCGGTCAGGACAAGTTGGGAGCATTGGTGGTGGAAGCTGCAGCCAGAGTCTCAGCCAGGCTGCAGCGCTTCTGAATCGTTCAGCTTTCCGTTGATCGTTCCACCGGTCCGTTCTGGCTCGCCCAGGTAGA
The DNA here is from genome assembly GCA_947495035.1 of uncultured Granulosicoccus sp. Classification (GTDB taxonomy): domain Bacteria; phylum Pseudomonadota; class Gammaproteobacteria; order Granulosicoccales; family Granulosicoccaceae; genus Granulosicoccus. The sequence continues at coordinate 47,559 of CANLXI010000010.1, read as the reverse complement.
GAAACCTTCCTTCAGGTGAGCCGCCTCGAAGCCCATATCCTGTAGCGTTGCCACCGTCAGTGCCGAACGCCAGCCGGATGCGCAGTGAAAGACGAATTTCTTGTCGGCCGCAAAGATGTCCTTGAAATAGGGACTGTCCGGATCAACCCAGAATTCGATCATGCCGCGTGGTGCATGAAAACTGCCCGGGATGTAGCCACTGCGCTGGCGCTCTCGTACATCGCGAATATCGACGATAACGACGTCTGGATTGCCCACCATGGCAATCAGATCCACGGTCTCGATCTCCTCTATACGGCTTCTTGCTGCGGCAACCAGCTGCGCGGATGTTGTAGTCAGGGATTTCATTACTGTTTTCCTGTGCTGATATATGAAACAAGGATTCTATATATTGACACGATAGGATTTTATGTGCAACATGGATGCATCCTTTCAACAGGACTGCCAACGGTTGTCGAACATGAAATCAAATCCCGTTTCCCTGTGGGACGCTTCAGCTGAGGAAGAGGAAATATCACGGCCGTTTCAGGCGGCATCGACAGTGGATGTCGCTATCGTCGGCGGCGGTTTCACCGGTCTGTCCACCGCCTTGCATTGCGCTGAAAAAGGCTTGTCGGTGCAGTTGCTGGAAGCGGAACAGATTGGCTACGGAGGTTCAGGTCGCAATTGTGGTCTGGTGAATGCAGCATTGTGGTTGCCCCCCGCCAAGGTTCGCGAGCAACTTGGCAATACCTATGGGCCAAGGTTCATCAGGGAATTCGGAAAGGGGCCGGAATATGTCTTCTCCCTGATAGAGAAGCATCAGATGCGTTGTGAGACGACTCGCACCGGAACCATTCACGCTGCGCATTCTCCCGGAGGCATGAAGGATCTGCAGGGGCGCATGGCAGAATGGAAGCGCCTGGGTGAACCTGTCGAATTGCTTGACCGTGCAGAAGTATCCGACATGATCGGTACCACCCGATTCCATGGTGGGCTACTCGATCACCGAGCCGGCACGATCAACCCTATGGGCTACTGCCGCGGACTGGCACGTGCTGCGGATGGTGCCGGTGCCGTGATCTCGACAGGCATTCGAGTGACAGGCTTGCGAAAGGAAGGTAGGGCCTGGATGGTGGAGACCGATCAGGGCGAGATTCACGCAAGGAACGTGATACTGGGTACCAACGCCTATACCGATGAGCTGTGGCCGGGATTGAAGCGTGTCTTTACCATGATCCATTACTTTCAGCTGGCTACACGCCCACTGGATGGCAGGGCGTCTTCGATATTGCCGGGCAAGCAAGGCTTGTGGGATACCGCTCCCATCATGTTCAATATTCGCCGCGATGCCTTCGACCGGTTGCTGGTTGGCAGCATGGGCAAGTTCATGGGAACCCTGGAAAGTGGACTGTCACAACGTTGGGCCAGTCATCAGATTCGCAAGATCTTTCCGCAGCTCGGACCGGTCGAGTTCGAGGCAGCCTGGCACGGACAGATTGCCATGACCCCCGATCATCTGCCGCGTATACACGAGCTGGACACAAACCTGTTTACGTCCATCGGCTACAACGGTCGGGGTATCACCACCGGAACATTGTTCGGCAAGTCAATGGCCGACCTGTTGACAGGCATGCCCGCTGTTGATCTGCCGTTACCGATAAGCACTCTGACCACAGTACCCAGCGCGCCCATTCATTCTCGTCTTTACCAGTCGGCATTCACGGCCAACCAAGTCATCAGGAGCATCGTCTAGTGAGCAAGGGAGAACACTCATGAACAAGTCGATTCGTGTTGGCGCCGATGTCGGGGGAACGTTCACCGACGTTGCACTGCAAGTCATCAATGACGAGGGACGGATCGAGCTGTCCACCGCCAAGGTGCTGACCGATTACAGCAACCCCGAGCTGGCCATTGTCATCGGTATCGAGCAGGCGGCAAGCCAGGCTGGAGTGGCCTTGAAGGATATCGGCCAGGTCATTCACGGTACGACGCTGGTCACCAATTCATTGATCGAACGGCGCGGAGCCGATCTGGCCTTCATCACCACAGAAGGTTTCCGCGATGTGATTGAAATGCGTGCGGAAAATCGCTTCGAGCAATATGATCTGAACCTGCAGTTGCCAAGCCCTCTGGTTGCACGGCAGCATCGATTTACCGTCTCTGAACGGTTGGCAGCCGATGGCAGTGTCCTGCTGGCACCCGCTCGATCAGAGATGGACGAGCTGGCCAGACGCATCGTCGATGCCGGCTATGAGGCGGTTGCCATTGGCTTCATGCATTCCTATGCCAATGACACCCATGAGCGACAGATGGCCGATGCCATCAAGGCGCTGAAGCCTGAACTACCCGTGTCACTCTCCTCCGTGGTCTCGCCGCAGATGCGTGAGTTGCCGCGTTTCAATACCGTGATTGCCAATGCCTATGTTCAGCCACAGGTGGCCGACTATCTGGGTCGCCTGGTGAAATGCCTGAAGTCACGCGGTGTGGCGGCACCGGTATTCATGCTGCATTCTGGCGGCGGCCTGATCACCGTGCAGACAGCCAGTGAGCAACCGGTACGTCTGCTGGAATCAGGGCCAGCCGGTGGCGCCATCTATGCGGCTGATTTCGCTCGCGCCTATTCGCTGGATAGCGTCCTGTCATTCGACATGGGCGGGACCACTGCCAAGATCTGTCTGATCGAAGACGGTTATCCAAAAACTGCCAATTCCTTTGAAGTGGCACGTACCTATCGGTTCAAGAAGGGCTCTGGCATGACCCTGAGCACGCCAGTGGTGGAGATGGTCGAGATCGGTGCTGGCGGGGGATCCATCGCCTCCATCGATGCCATGGGCCGCATACAGGTCGGACCACGCTCGGCAGCCTCCGAACCGGGACCTGCCTGCTACCAGCGGGGAGGGCAGGAACCTACTGTCACCGATGCCAATCTGTTGCTCGGTCGCCTTGACCCCGATAACTTTGCAGGTGGCGCTCTGCTGCTGTCCGCAGCGGCATCCGATGGCGTTGTGCAGCAAAGACTTTGCGAAGCTACCGGTTTCTCCGTGGAAGATGCAGCGTTCGGTGTTACCGAGATGGTTGATGAGAACATGGCAAATGCGGCACGTGTTCATACCGTCGAAAATGGCCGAGATATCGAGCATTTCACCATGATCGCCTTTGGCGGCGGTGCGCCCTTGCATGCCTGCCGCTTGTGCGAAAAGCTCAATATCGGCAGTCTGATCATTCCTCCGGGTGCTGGCGTTGGCTCGGCCATCGGCTTCCTCAAGGCGCCCTTCAGCTATGAAGCCACGCGAGGACTGTTTCAACGGCTGGTCGATTTCGATGTGTCGGCAGTACGTGACACGATCGGAAACCTTGAAGAAGAGGCTCTGTCGTTCGTGAACCAGGGCGCCGCGGGGGAGAAGACAACGCGCAGCCTGACGGCTTTCATGCGCTACTCCGGACAGGGCTGGGAAATTCCGGTGCCGCTGCAAGACGGTGCAGAGGCTTCGTTGAACGAGCAGACGATACGACAGGCATTCGAACGGGCTTATCGTACCTTGTTCGGTCGCACCATTGATGGCCTGGGTATCGAGATCACCAATTGGTCCTTGACGATCAGTACCGAATTGGCAGCCGCTGAACCGGTTGCGCAAGTAACGCAAGGTTCGGCCGTGAATTCATTCGCCACGCGTGAATTCTTCGATGCCGCCCAGCGTGCCCGAGTGTCCGCGCGAGAAGTGACGCGCGAGCAGATGCGTGGCGGAGTCATGGTCGAGGGGCCGGCCGTCATCGTCGAGCGTGAAACGAGCACCATTGTCACTTCAGCTTACAACGCCATCGGTCAGGCTGACGGGAGCCTGCTGATACTGCGAAAGGGAGCCAGCGCATGAACCGGCAGAATATCGATTTTCAGATCATGTGGAACCGCTTGATCGCGGTGGTCGAAGAGCAGGCAACGACGTTGATCCGAACCGCCTTTTCCACCTCGGTGCGGGAGGCAGGTGATCTCTCGGCAGGGCTGTTCGACAAGCGGGGCCGAATGATGGCTCAGGCCGTTACCGGAACCCCGGGACACGTCAATGCGATGGCCGAAAGCGTCACTCACTTCGTGCGTGAGATTGGTGCCGACAACATTCGTGAACGCGATGTCTTCGTCACCAACGACCCGTGGTTCGGTACCGGACATCTGCATGACATCACCATGGTATCGCCGGTATTCCGGGCGTCGGAACATATCGGATTCTTCGCCTGTACGGCGCATGTGGTGGACATCGGCGGGCGCGGATTCGGGCCTGATGCCAACGAGGTCTTCGAGGAAGGCCTGCAGATTCCGATCATGAAGTTCGCCAACCAGGGCGTCGTTTCCGATGACCTTGTGCGACTGGTGCGAGCCAATGTGCGGGTGCCAGACCAGGTGGTGGGGGACTTGTATTCTCTGGCGGCCTGCAACGAGGCAGGGGATCGTCGCCTGCAGGCCATGCTGGATGAATTCTCACTCGATGAGTTGCAAGGTCTTGCCGATTTCATCATCGACAACAGCCGCAATGCGACTCTGAAGGCAATTGCTGCTGTTCCTGATGGCGTGTTTCACAACACCATGCAGGTGGATGGTTACGACGAGCCGGTAATGATGGCAGTCAGCCTGACGGTTGATGGTGAGTCGCTGCTTGCTGATTTTGACGGCACCTCGGGGATGAGCCCCCATGGGGTCAATGTGCCTGAAGTCTATACGCGTGCCTATGCCTGTTATGGCCTGAAGTGCGCGATTGCGCCTCAGGTTCCCAACAATACCGGCTCCCTCGAGCCGTTTCGAATCACGGCTCCCGAGGGTTGTATTCTGGCGGCGCGTCGACCCGCTCCGGTGTCCGTCAGGCATGTTCTGGGTCACCTGGTGCCCGATGTGGTACTCGGCGCACTTCACCAGGCCATGCCCGATACAGTACCGGCCGAGGGTGCCAGTGCATTGTGGAATATCCAGATCTCCGTGCGGGCCAGTAGTGGGGATTCCTCCATCGCGAACTCGGAAGTGCTGATGTTCAATTCGGGTGGGACGGGTGCGCGACCACAACTGGATGGTCTGTCGGCAACAGCCTTCCCTTCGGGTGTTTCCACCATGAGCGTCGAGGCCACTGAACACGTCGGGCCCATTACTGTCTGGCGCAAGGATCTGCGGGCGGATTCAGCGGGCTCGGGGTGCTTTCGAGGCGGCTTTGGTCAAACCATCGAGATAGAAGCGCGTGAAGGCTTCGACTTTTCCTTCAATGCCATGTTTGATCGTGTGTCCAACCCGGCGCGCGGTCGTGATGGTGGGCACGACGGTGCCGCAGGCATGGTTGAACTGGCAGATGGAACGCCGCTGAAAAGCAAGGGCAAGCAACAGATCGGCAATGGTCAACGACTCAAGCTGAGCTTGCCGGGGGGCGGCGGTTACGGTGATCCGAAGGCGCGAGATCCTGACCTTCTCAAGGCAGACATGGATGCCGGACTGATCTCGGTGAACAAGGCCAGAGCCGATTATGGCTTTGAAGGCTGACACCGGTTGTCGCATCACGTGAACCTCACTATTGCACTCAACACTTTCGGAACAAGGACATGACAGACAAACCATTGGCATTGGTAACGGGGGCTGCTCAGGGCATCGGTTATGCCTGCGCTGAGGCGCTGGCCGAGCAGGGTGCTCGGCTTATCCTGTGTGACATTGACGAGCACGGTGTGCAGACAGCGGCAGATCAACTGGGAGGAGGGGCTGTAGCCTTCACCTGCGACATGGGTGATACCGATCAGATAGAAGCCATGTTCGATTCCATCGAAGCTGAGCACGGTGTGGTGGAGATTCTGGTCAACAACGCCGGTATCGCCTTGCCGGGTGATTTTCTGGACACCTCGCTGGAACAGTTTCGCAAGGTGATCGATGTCAATCTCATCGGTACCTTTGCAGCACTTCAACGTGCAGCACGCAGCATGGTTGCCAACAAGGTCGAGGGTTCGATAGTGAACATGTCGTCCATCAATGCCGTTGTCGCCATTCCGTCGATCGCCGCCTATTGTTCATCCAAGGGGGGAGTCATGCAGCTGACCAAGGCCTCGGCGCTGGCGCTGGCACCGCACAATATTCGTGTCAACGCTGTCGGACCGGGGTCGATCGATACCGCCATGATGGCAGGCGTCAACGCCAACCCGGAAGCAATGAACATGGTGATGTCGCGTACGCCACTGAAGCGGGTCGGGCGCGCCCGGGAAATCGGTGATGTCGTGGCTTTCCTGGCGAGCAGCAAGGCCAGCTATGTGACGGGCGAGACCATCTATGTCGATGGTGGCCGTCTGGGCATGAACTACACCTGTTGAGCAAACACATGAAAAGTCACTACCCGGAAGTCTATGCGCAATGGCGGCAGGACCCTGTTGCCTTCTGGCAAGCGGCAGGCGAAAAAATCGACTGGATACGCCCGGCCACTCATGTCTTCAATGCCGAAGCAGGTGCCTATGGGCGATGGTTCGACGGGGCCTTGTGCAATACCTGTGAAAACTGTGTCGACCGTCATGTCGAGGCCGGTAATGGTGAACGTCTGGCATTGATTCATGATAGTCCGGTGACCGGTCAGGTCCGACGTTACACCTATGATGAACTGCTGATCGAGGTCGGCGCCCTGGCCTCTGTCATGCAGGACTACGGTGTTGCCAAGGGAGACAGAGTTGTCATATACATGCCCATGGTGGCAGAGGCCGTCATTGCGATGCTGGCTTGTGCGCGAATCGGTGCAATACATTCCGTTGTCTTTGGTGGCTTTGCAGCGCCGGAACTGGCCACACGCACCGAGGATGCAAAGGCGAAATACATCATTTCTGCCTCGTGCGGAATCGAACCGGGTCGAATTGTCGAGTACAAGCCATTGCTGGACGAAGCGATCGAACTCTCGGCGCATCAACCCGATGGTTGCCTGATACTGCAACGTGAGCAGTTGCGCTGCGAGCTGATCCCGGGACGCGACGGTGATTATGCTGAACTGATAGGGGCTGCCAAAGCGGCAGGGCGCATCAGTGAGTGCGTACCGGTAGCGGCAACCGATCCACTCTATATTCTGTACACCTCCGGCACCACGGGTCAGCCGAAGGGCGTCGTTCGTGACAATGGAGGGCATATGGTCGCGCTTCGCTGGGCGATGGAGAACCACTACGGTGTGCAACCGGGAGAGGTATTCTGGGCGGCGTCCGATGTTGGCTGGGTCGTTGGCCACTCGTTCATCTGCTATGGCCCACTGTTGAATGGCAGTACCACCGTTCTCTACGAGGGAAAGCCCGTTGGCACACCCGATGCGGGTGCCTACTGGCGAGTCATCCAGGACCACAAGGTTGCTGCCCTGTTTGCAGCTCCCACCGCGTTTCGTGCCATCAAGAAGGTCGATCCGCAGGGCAGATTGATCTCCGAATACAACCTCGATGCGTTTCGGACCCTGTTCCTTGCCGGTGAGCGTTCCGACCCTGCCACCATCGAATGGGCACAGGAGAAGTTGCAGCGTCCGGTGGTTGATCACTGGTGGCAAACCGAAACGGGGTGGCCTATGTCAGGTAACCCTGTCGGGCTGGGATTGTTACCGGTCAAGCCTGGTTCGCCCGGTGTGCCCATGCCCGGTTACGACGTTCAGGTGCTCGATGATGACGGACATCCGGTAGCGCGTGGCGAGTTGGGCAATATCGTCTGCAAGCTGCCACTGCCACCGTCGGGGTTTCCGACACTGTGGAACGCCGAAGAACGGTTTCACAGTGCCTATCTGAGAGAGTTTCCGGGTTACTACGCGACGGCCGACGCTGGAATCATCGACGAAGACGGCTATGTGTTCATCATGGCCAGAACCGATGACATCATCAACGTGGCGGGCCATCGACTCTCGACCGGCGCCATGGAAGAGGTCATGGGCAAACACCCGGATATTGCCGAGTCCGCTGTTGTCGGACTGGCTGACGCCTTGAAAGGGCAGATACCCATCGGATTCTACGTCACCAACGATGGTGTCAACAGAGATCCCTGTGAACTGCAGGCTGAACTGATACTAGGCGTGCGCGAGGCGATCGGACCTGTCGCAGCCTTCAAGACAGTTATCGAGGTTGCCCGTCTGCCAAAGACGCGCTCGGGAAAGGTGCTGCGGGGCACGATGCAGAAGATCGGTGATGGTGCCGACTGGAAGCTGCCTGCGGCAATCGATGATCCGGAGAGTCTGACTGAAATCACAGAGGCTCTGGTAAGAGAAGGTATTCTGATTCGGGAGTAGGAAATGAGTGACAGACCTGCCGTACAGCTGCGTGACGTCAACAAGTACTATGGTGATTTCCATGCACTGAAGCACATCAATCTCGACGTTGCTCGAGGTGAGAAGATCGTCGTCTGTGGACCTTCGGGATCCGGCAAGTCGACGATGATTCGTACCATGAACCAGCTGGAGGAGCACCAGTCAGGGGAGATCAGGATCAATGGCAAACCCATGAGTGCCGATCTGCCGAATATCGAGGTGATGCGACGTGATGTCGGCATGGTGTTCCAGCACTTCAATCTGTTTCCGCACATGAGCATTCTGGAAAATTGCACGCTGGCGCCAATCAAGGCACGCAAGATGTCCCAGGCTGATGCGGAAGCCCAGGCCATGCACTATCTGGACAAGGTGCATATCGGTAATCAGGCCAACAAGTATCCCGGGCAATTATCGGGAGGTCAGCAACAGCGTGTGGCTATCGCCCGTGCCTTGTGCATGCGACCGGAAATCATGTTGTTCGATGAACCCACATCAGCACTCGATCCGGAAATGATCGGTGAGGTTCTGGAGGTCATGATCACCCTGGCACAGGAGGGCATGACGATGATCTGCGTGACTCATGAAATGGGATTTGCCAGAAAAGTCTCCGATCGGGTGATCTTCATGGACGCTGGAGAGATCGTGGAAGAGAACGCACCGGAAGCCTTCTTCTCCAATCCGCAGCACGAGAGGACCCGCGGTTTTCTGGAACAGGTGATCCACGCCTGATTCTCGACACCTCGGCAGGCCTGACTGGTTCCGACACACCATGAAATGGATTGGTAGGCAGTGGGTTCAATGGTTGCATGGGGGAGGGCATCAGGAAGCCCTGCCTATCAAGATATATTTCATGTAGTGTACCCACATGATCAACCTGCAGTGGCTTCCCCCTGAGCTTGAGGCAGGCACTGCGCTGGTGCTTGTCGTCATCAGTTTCGTGACCTCGGCCATCAGTGCGACATTCGGCCTGGGAGGCGGTGTCGCCATGCTGATTGCCCTGTTGTCGTTGGTGCCACCTATCGTGGCCTTGCCGGTGCACGCGCTGGTGCAGGTCGGTTCGAACGCCGGCCGCGCCTGGATGTTGCGTCCTCACATCATGCGCACGGTTTTTCTGTGGTTCCTGCCCGGAAGCATTCTCGGTATTCTGATCGCCAGTCAGTTGATCGTGAGTTTGCCCACGACCGTCCTGCAAGTGGCACTGGCGATATTCATCCTCTGGAGTGTCTGGGCACCGGGCATGGGAAAACGGGAGCTGAGTGATCCTGCTTTCATTGCCGTTGGCGCTGTGACCAGTTTTGCCACCATGTTTCTCGGCGCTACCGGCCCATTGCTGGCCGCGTTCCTGTCGCCATCACTGTATGGACGGGATAGGACAGTAGCCACTCATGCCGCTTGCATGACGCTGCAACACCTGCTCAAACTCCTTGCATTCGGATTCCTGGGGTTTGTTCTTGCCGAGTGGCTGCCTCTGGTTGTCGCGATGATCATCAGCGGCTTGCTGGGAACACATTTCGGTGGAACGTTGTTGCGGCGCTTTTCCGAAGACTCTTTCAAGAAGATATTCAAGGTGATACTGACGCTGCTGGCTTTGCGACTGCTCGTCAGATCAACAATGGCTTGATACCTTTCGGATTTGCAATGAAACTGGCATGAATGCCTGATGGTCTCGTCTTCTGTGTGGAATCTCTCCAATACAGGAAAAACCATGGTCAATACAGTAAGAATGTTCAGACAACCTCGACATGTGTTCAGGCAAGCGCTGGCCACTGTCGCTCTGGCTGGTGCGGTTGCAGGTACATCAGTTGCCAATGCCGACGGTTTGCCCGATTTCGAAACCCTGGTGGAAGAACAGGCTGATACAGTCGTGAGTATCGCGGTGATGCGAGAATCCCTGCAGCCGACCGCTGCAGAATCGCCGTCGCTCCAGCAGATGCCCGAAGAACTGCGGCGCTTCTTCCAACAGGATCCTCGCCAGCAGCCTCCAGGCGGATCCGGACGAGGCATCGGTTCGGGGTTCATCATTTCGGAAGATGGCTATGTCATGACCAATGCACATGTGGTCAATGGTGCCTCCGAGGTCATGGTGACTCTTGATGATCGGCGCCAGTTGCCAGCAACGGTTGTCGGCATCGATGAATCGACAGACATTGCCTTGTTGAAAGTCGATGCCTCCGACTTGCCATCGGCCGAGCTGGGCGATTCGGATGAAGTCGTGGTGGGTGAGTGGGTGCTGGCCATCGGTTCGCCTTTCGGACTTGATCATACTGCAACCCAGGGTATCGTATCGGCCGTGTCGCGCAACCTGCCTTCAGGTGGATACGCGCCGTTCATTCAGACGGATGTTGCCGTCAACCCGGGTAACTCCGGTGGGCCGCTGTTCAATACCGACGGTGTCGTCATTGGCGTCAACTCGCAGATCTACTCAAGCTCCGGCGGATATCAGGGGTTGTCTTTCGCTATACCCATCAATGTGGCCAGACATGTTGCCGAGCAGCTGAAGGCAACGGGACACGCAAGCCGTGGCTGGTTGGGTGTGGCCATCCAGGATGTGGACCAGGGGCTGGCTGACGCCTTCGGTCTGGATGCTCCCACAGGAGCCTTGGTCTCCAGCCTGTCCGAGGACAGTCCGGCCGCAGCCGCAGGTCTGCAACCAGGCGATATCATCACCGAGTTCAACGGTTCCACGGTTCATCAGTCAGGTGAGCTCCCCGGTCTGGTGGGTGTGGTTCCCGCTGGAGAGGTCGTGGCCGTGACCCTGTTGCGTGATGGCAAGGAGCGCAACCTCAATGTGACCATCGGCAAGTTCGAGACACAGACGGTTGCCATGAACAGCGCGGCTGATACGAACGCCAGTCGACTGGGTCTCGTGGTAGGCAAACTGGATAGCGCCATGCGCGAAGAGCGCGGTATCGCTCACGGCGTTCGCGTCATCGAAGTGGATCCGACTGGGCCCGCGGCCAAGGCAGCCATTCTGGCTGACGATGTGATACTGACTCTCAACGGCAAGTCCATCGACAGTCCTGAGCAGTTCATCGAACAGATCGACCAGTTTGAAGCAGGCAAGCGGGTAGCGGTGTTGATTCAACGCGGCGAGCATTCCCGCTATGTGGCAATCGAAATTCCCAAGTCACACGAGTAGGCTTCAAACGGCCTGACAGGGCCAGTTCGCAGCTCGTCGATACCGGATCGTCAGCAGATGGTTGACGGTCCGGATCGATGATGTTGCAAGACCCTGTAGAGTGAGCCGAACGGTCCTGTCCGGCCGCTTTCGAGGCCGGTATGCGATGAAGCTGACATGTTCAATCCTGGGGGAAGTTGCTCTGGTGTGTGTTCTGTTTTCGCCTTGTCGGTGCACGGCGCGGGCAGCGGCGCATCATGCCACTCTGGGAAGAAAGGCTGAAGATTGCCGACCTGTATCAAGGCGATTCTCACAGCCTGATCGAGGCCTGGCAGCAGGGTGAAGCGGACTGTCGGGTCAGCCGTTTCCCGGCCCGATGCAGTTGGCGGTGGCAGCCGGGCTGGTAACGCCTCCACAATCTGGCAGGCAGAATGCCGTATATATTTATAGTATAGTGTCTGCTCCCTGGGCAACCCGGAAATGACGCAGGTGTCTGACCCTACCAAGTCGAAAACGCTGCATTATCTGCGCTCTGTGCATGATGGCCAACCGCAGAATATCGAAGCTTCCATTCGCCTGATGCTGCGACGTCGGCGAGTCTGCAAGGACACCGAGCTGGATCCGGGCGACTTGTCGATCATGCGTGTTCAACACCGGCAGGCGTCGACCTCCAGAAAGCCGGTCCTGTTGCATCTGGTCAGTTATGTGCCGGGCGAAAAGGCAGCCACCATCGATCCGGACCCGGAAGGACCGGAGGATAATGGAGACTCCGAGCGTCCGCCCAAGGGCAAGGAGTTCAAGGCGGGCGAATGTTTTCTGCTGGTCAAGGATGCCGATGTGCTGTTCTGCGGCAATGGAATCACCCAGGCGGCCGCCAGAAACTATCTCGCCAGGCTGTTTGCCGATTGTGGGGTGGAGCCGGATCTCTGCCGGTTCGATCTGCGACCGGCAGCCGACCTCGATCGATTGGCCATCATTCGGGAGCGGGGCGTGTCGTCCATCCAGTTGGGTAGCGTTGCCTATGAAGCCAGCCGTAAACTGTTGCCGAAAAACCAGAGTATGAGTCGTCGCATGCTGAAGTCGGTTTCCGATCAGGTATCGGCGCTGGTGGCCCGGGACGATACCGTGCTCGAACAACGAGTGATGGAAGACCTGATCGTCAATGTGGAACTCAAGCTGCAGGGTAATTCCTTTGCCGACATCGAGGCCCAGCGCTCGATAGACCAGATGGCCGTTGCCTTGCTGGCAGAGGATCATGATAATCAGGGCTTCACCATCATCACTCGTGATGGCAATCGCCTGTCCGACCTGTCCGTGCGATTGCACAAGCGGGTCAAAGTGGCATCATCCAACAATTCGATGGAGCATGGTTCTGCCTGGAACTCCCTGACGGTCTATTATGGTGAACTGCAAGAGGGCAAGTTGCTAGAGACATGAGCATTTCCGACATCACGATTGACTGGCCACGGGTTCTCGGATTCGTGCTGGCTGCCGTGGTGTCCTGCATCGCCGGCTGGTATGGCCAGCCGCTGGTTCACGGCAACGCCGAGGCGTCACGCATCATCGTCAATGTGTTCTCCATCATGGCCGGGGTGCTCATCACCATCATGACGTTGCTGGGGGAGCCCAGCCTGTACCGTGGAAGAAGCTGGCGAGCGGACGCAGTCCGGCGTAGCAATGTCTATCGTCGTCTGGTTCGGCAGAAGATTCTGTTCATTCTCTATCTGGTGACACTGGCCCTCGTGTTCGTCTCCAATCTGTTCAAGGGCGAGTACAGCAATGTCGGGTTTCTGCGATATATCGAGTGTGCCTATCTGTCGTGTGCCTGCATGGCGTTCATTCTGTCCATGACTCTGCCGGGGCGTCTGACGGAGCTGCAACTGGCCCGTTTCGATGAAATGGTTGAAGCCCGGCGAAAGGCGGCAACACCCCGCAAGGATGACAAACAGGACGCCTGATATGTCAGATTCGGGCAGGTAGGAAAACATACCTGTTTGTCTACAAAGGCTCCCAAAGGTGTATACTTCTGTCAGGGCATGCATGCGCAGTCGCTGACCAATGGCAGACTGCAAGCATGGAACCGTGCTGTATCCGGTGTGTTGTGCCTTTTCCTGAATGATCCGAGTGCCCGTTTCTGGACAAGCGAGAGCTTTGCCGATCGCGCGGCGCGTGCATGGATGGCTTGCCGGGGTTGGTGCATGGTAGATACAGTAGCTCGTCAGACGATGGTGGTTGCAAAACAGGATCAGACGATTGCCGTCAACGACAGAGTGCTGGTTGTTGCCGGTTTGCAATCGGACTCCGATACCGTCTGCCGCCTGCTGAGCGAAGCCGGTTACAGTCCACAGGGATGCCAGAATTTCGAGTCTCTGGAGATGGCGCTGCAACAGCAGGTTTCTGCGGATGACTTGCTGGCGACGGTGATATGCCATCGAACCCGCCTGACACAGGAGAAGACCGGTGTCAGCTGGGTCAACCGTCCCGGTCATCTGCCTGATCAGCTGCATGGCAAGCGAATCATCGCGGTATCGGACTGCATGGCCGAAGATACCGTGGTGTCTCTGTTGCAGGAAGGAGCGCATCAGTGTTTCGACCTGCATGAGCCACCTCGCATTCTGCAGGTTCGCCTGGAAGCGGCCTTGCGTCGCCACGGCAGACTGATGAGGAAGCAACTGACGCGGGGCGATATCCGCTTCGATCTGGAGAAGCGACGAGTCACGAGGGCAGGGAAGCAGGTGGACCTGTCGCCCAAGGAATTCGAGTTGGCCTATTATCTTTTCTCCAATTTCGGCCGGGTGGTGGAGAACGGTGAGCTCATGACATCCATCTGGTCACTGCCTCCCGGCATGGATACCCGCCGCATCGATACCGCAGCCTGTCGCGTGCGCAAGAAGCTGCGGCTTGCCGGAGACCATGGTTGGCAATTGAGGCGCTTGCGCTGTGTCGGCTACCGTCTGATCAACGCCGATGCAGAATGAGAGGACACAAACCCGGATGCGGAACCGATCCGAGGCTGTGGCGTGTCCGTTGCTCAGCTGGCTATCTTTTCCAGTGATCGCTGGCCCAGACCCAGACGGCCTACCGGAACGGCGCGGCGACGGATGCTGGTGGTCGGACCGATCATGAACAGATCTCCATTGCGACCGTTCAACTGGTAATCGATGCCTGCCGAGCGGGCAACTTCTATCTGTGCCTCCAGGTGCTGCGGTTCACCGTGTACCGGAATCAGCAGCTTGGGACGAATCCATTCATACAGTTGAGTCAGTTCCTGCGCTCCCGGATGCCCGGATGCATGGATGGGAAGAGGTGACAGATCGGGTGTGATGACCTCGATGCCGCGCGCCCGCAGGCGCTCAGTCATGCTCTCGATCGCGCGCTCGTTGCCGGGAATGGTTCGAGCGCTGAAGATCACCATGTCGCCGGCCTCGAGCGCCATATCGCGGAAGCTGTCATGGCTCAACCTGTTCAAGGCGGTACGAGGCTCACCCTGACTGCCTGTGGCCACCAGGAGGACGGTTTCTCGCGGCAGATAGCCCAGATGGTCCGATTCCACCAGTGCAGGAGAGTTCGGCCACAAACCGCAGGCTCTGGCAGCCGCAGCCGTGTTGATCAGCGAGCGGCCCAGCAGACCAAGGTGTCTCCCGGTCGCTTCCGCCACGCGCGACAAGGTGTGCAGACGTGCGATATTGCTGCCAAAGCAGGCGACGACGACTCGTCCCGGCGCCTGGCTGACATGGTGAAACAGCCCATCGTACAGCTCACCCTCGGACAATGAATGGCCGGCCTGGTCGGCACAGGTCGAGTCGCATACCATCGCTTGCACGCCTGAATCTCCCACGCGTTGATAGACAGACGGGCTGTAGTGATGCCCGACGACCGGCTGAGGGTCGAGCTTCCAGTCCGCAGTATGAAAGACACTGCCGGCGCTTGTACGGATGACCAGACCGCAGGGGTTGGGTATCGAGTGCGTATTGGGTATCCACTCGACATCGAAGACACCTACCTGCTGGCGATCACCGGGTTCCACGATGGTAATTTCCGCCTTGTTCAGCAGACCGTGTTCGGCCAGTTTGCGTCGCAGCATTTCGGCGGTGAAGACAGTGGCATGGATGGGGCACCGCAATCGAGGCCAGAGATGAGCCACTGCACCGATATGGTCTTCATGGGCATGTGTCAGCAGGATGGCCTGCAGGTTCTTTCGTCGCTCGGCAATGAACTCGGGATCGGGCATCTGCACGTGATAGCCACTGCTGGTTCCGCCGTCGGCATCACGGAAGGTAACGCCGCAATCAACCATCAGCCATTGATCATCATGACCGTACAGGCTCATGTTCATGCCGATCTCTCCGCAGCCGCCCAGGGGTAGAAACCAGAAATCTCGGGTGTCAGGTGTCATGTGTTACTCGGTTGCTCGCGGTAGTCGCGCATGACTTCAGGTACTATCAGTGCCCATGCGCCAATGCACAAGAATAGGTTCGTAAAGCCCACATGTATACCTTGTTGATAGTCTTTCTACTGCTGTCGATCGTGTTCTCGTTCCTGTGTTCCATCTGGGAGGCGGTATTGCTCAGCATTACCCCTTCCTTTACTCAGATGCAGGTACAGGAAGGCAATGATCTGGGCAAGTCCCTGCAGGAGTTCAAGGAAAATGTCGATCGCCCGTTGGCGGCCATCCTCACGCTCAATACCATTGCTCATACAGTAGGGGCCATTGGCGTCGGCGCTCAGGCCACCAGTATCTGGGGGGCGTCGATCATGGCTACGGCCATCGTTCCCGTGCTGATGACGCTGGCGATTCTGCTGTTGTCGGAAATCATTCCGAAAACCATTGGTGCCAATTACTGGAAAGAGCTGGCCGGATTCACTGTCCGAAGTCTGAATATCGTCCTTTGGGTGTTGGCTCCGCTGGTCTTTCTCAGTCAGATCATTACCAAGGCCCTGAAGAAGGACAAGGATGCGTCGGTATTCAGTCGTGCCGATTTTGGTGCCATGGCCGAGCTCGGTTCTCAGCAGGGTGTCTTCGATGAAGGGGAGTCGAATATCCTGCGTAATCTGCTGCGCTTCAACACAGTCTTTGCCAAGAACGTGATGACGCCACGAACGGTCATGGTGGCATCGGATCAGGACACCAGCATCAGCGAATTTCACGAAACCCACCCGCACCTGCGTGTGTCGCGCATACCCATCTACGAAGGTAGCCAGGACAAGATAACCGGCTATGTGCTCAAGCATCAGATACTCAAGAAGCTGATCGACGGGCAGGGTGATGAGCCGCTGTCTTCCATTCGTCGTGATGTGCTGGCCGTGAAAGAGTCGTTCCCCATTCCGGACCTGTTCAATCACTTCACGGCAAAGCGCGAGCACATTGCCATCGTGGTCGATGATTTCGGTGGTACTGCCGGTCTGGTGACCATGGAAGACGTCATCGAGACTCTCCTCGGTCTGGAAATTGTCGACGAAACCGATAACTCCTCGGACATGCAGGAGATGGCCCGCAAGCAGTGGGAGGAGCGAGCCCGCAATGTCGGGCTACTGGAATCCGAAACCGATCTAGAAAGCGAGCTGGACCCGCTGGTCGACCGTCCTGGTCAGACCTGACGGGTCAAGAGAGACGGGGCGGGGACTACTCGTGGCCCGCCGGAGCTCCACGTAATTTCTGGAAGGTCATGAACAGCATCAGTGCGATGATACCGGCCACGATACCAACGACACCGTTGAGCAGACTGGCGGTCAACTGTTCGGCGACCGTGCCGATGCCCTTGATGTCATTGAAGACCGGCAGTCCGGACACGCCGCTGGCTGCCGATTCGACCTGTACCGACAACCAGTGGAAACCGTGGGTCAGAATGCCTCCGCCGACCAGGAACATGGCAGCCGTACCGACAACGGACAGAAATTTCATCAGAAGCGGTGCAAACCAGAGAATGCCCTTGCCCACCGACTGAGCGACTGCGCCTGGTTTGCTGCCATCCGCCGGAGCCGTCAAGTGCAACCCCAGGTCATCAAGCTTGACGATGGCGGCAACAAGACCATAGACACCAATGGTCATGATGCATGAAATGGCAATGAGGGTGGCAACCCGTACACTGAATGACGCCGCCGCGACAGTACCCAGAGCTATCACGATGATTTCGGCCGACAAGATGAAATCGGTCCGGATAGCACCCTTTATCTTGTTCTTCTCGAATTCGACCATGTCGACCTGTTCGTCGGTCACCGCGGCCAGCAGCTCTTTCTTCTCTGCTTCGGCTTCCGCCGGATGCAGGAATTTGTGCGACAGCTTTTCAACGCCTTCGAAGCATAGATAGAGCCCACCGAGCATCAACAGCGGGGTAATCAACCAGGGGGCAAATGCGCTGATGGCCAGTGCCACCGGTACCAGAATCACCTTGTTGAAGGCCGATCCCTTGGCCACGGCCCATACCACCGGTAGCTCTCGGTCTGCTTTGACACCGGTAACCTGCTGGGCATTCAGGGCCAGATCATCCCCCAGAACGCCTGCTGTCTTCCTCGTCGCGATCTTGGTCATGGCGGCCACATCGTCCAGAATCGATGCAACATCATCAAACAGGGCAAGCAAGCTGGTAGCCATAGGCAGGTCTCGGGAGTGGTCTGTTGTTCGGGCAGGCTGCAGACAGCCGAATTCGTGGGCCAGGCGGCTGTCCTGGCTGCATTGCAACAGGATTATAGCGGCGTACCGACGTTAATCTGCAGCGTTGTCACTCCGGGCATGAAAATGGACCGGCAGTGCCGCCAGGCAGAGACGATTTGCGCCATTCACCGCGAGTTCAGGTCGCGTTCATCAGATCGCTCTTGCGTCGGTGATGAACCGCTTCTGACGCTTTGGCGATCGGAATGGGATGGTATTCAGCCTGAGGGGAATTCATGGCCTGACATTCATGGCCACCGAATGGTCTCGATCACTGATATTCCGGCAATCAAGACGACAACGCCTGCCTCGTGAGAGGCAGGCGCGGGAAACTCGACGGACGGAAGCTTACGCCTTGGGGACGTAAGCGCTACACCAGCCGGCTGCCATGACAGAACTGCCAGGGAACAATGGGCAGGGACCTTTATCTTCACCTTCAGCACCGGTGTAGAGCGTGCAGTTCGAGCACATCTGCTCCGGTATCTCGGTTTCCGACACGTACTGCAGGGCTTGAGCCTGTGCGGATTCAGGATCTACAACCGGCGCATCGTCAGCGCGGCTGGGCAGGCTGGCCACCAGAGCACTGACAGGGATTACCGCAGCGCTTGCACCCAGCATGGATACGAATTTACGACGTTTGATATCAGTCATCAGATTATTTACCTTGGGCGAAATCTTAGCTTTGTCCTACAGCGACATACTATACGACCAGCTTGATGACTTGGACGCTAGCCCGTGATTTTTATCAATGATTAACTGATAAAAATCAATTACTTATTGTAACTGATAACCATTATCATTAGCATTCAGCCAGCGGTGGGAGACGGCTGCTCAATCAGTATCAACTGATCATACTGCCGCTGGAAATAGGCGATAAGTTGCAGGTGCCGATCGATCACTTCGGCGCTGCAGTTTGCCTTGACCGTTGGCAGTGTCTTCAACAGGTCGTGCAGGTTGCGGGTTACGTTTTGCAGTTTGTTCTTCAAGTCTTGGCTCCTGGTTGCTCCTGCCAGCAAGGGGTCACCTCGGTGGCAGATAGCGATTTCACTGAAATATGGCGAATTTATAGACCGTTTTCCAGTGAATACAATGTGTCATCAGGATTACCAGATCGGCAAGACCTTGAGCCGAATGCAGTTACACGGCGGTAATGCCGCAGAAATGTTCAACGCAGCAGGGTGCGTGCTGCCATTCCGAGCACATCGTCCCAGATCGAGCCGTCCTTGTCGCTGTCCAGCAACGATGACAGCAAGCCACCCGTGCCGGCGCGAGTGGTTTTCGTGCGGCCGCTGCTGCCAAGCACCTGCTTGCTCAAGGCGCCCATGGCCAGAGAAGCGACCACAGGCAGCATCTTCTTCAACAGGCTGCTGCTCAGCCCGGATTTACCCGAGGCTCGAGTGGCAACTTCACGACTGACTTCCTTGGAACCGAAGATATGCCCGAGTATGTCGTTGCCATCCTTGATGGTTTCCGGCGCTCCGAGCGTACCGGGCTTCTCCATGTAGCGCTCGTGTTTGCCGGTACGCAAGGCTTCGAGCAGTTCATCCATGCCCGGTGTGGCTTCAGTGTTCTTCTGTAGACCACGCGACAGCGCCGGAATCAGCTCTTCCACGGCTGCCCGGGTTTCCTGTTCGCTCAGGTTGAAGTTCTTCTGAACTTCATCCATGGCTGCCTTGTTTTCGTCGGCGAAGAGTACGTCGAGAAGATTGCTCATGTTCGTGTCCTGTGTGCGTAACACAAGCGTAACACCAACCGCCGAGCCGTCAGCTATCGAACATTCCCGCTGTAACAGTACGTGTCAATGCCGCGGGCAAGACTGTCTACAGGTACTCATCATCGACGATGGAGTCGTCTACCTGATCATCCATGATGAACGCCTCCCAATCCTCCAGAATCTCCCTGAAATGTTTCAGGGCTACGTGATAGGCACCGGCGGGAACCTTGTCAGCGTCTGCAGCGGATGGGCTGCTGCTCGCCGAGTCCGCAGAGTCAATGGGGGACAGCGTCACACCCTGTGTGTCTATGACCACCTGATGCGCATTGCCGATGAACTCGCGGGAATCATCCGATCCATCCTCTATGGCGGTCAGATCATCCATGAGATCTCGGCATATGTGATCACTTCCCTGGACATCTGTCTCGAGAAAGCTCATCAGCATTTTCTCGGCTGCCGGTCCTCGGGCTTTGGGGCTGCCGTCTTTGTCAAAGAAAAACTTGTGATTTCGGGCCATCTTCCTGAAGGTTTTCGTGTTGGCGCACGCTACCCGCGCGCTTTCCATATCCTACTGAAACTGAGATGAATTACCAGTGTCATCCGGTCCAACAGAGGAATTTTATGGTTGCATCGCTGGTCACAGTTATCGATCATCGTTGAAATCAGACCCAAGAAGGACGATTTGTGAAAGAAAAGCCAATTTTGTGCCGACTTTACCCGTCAAGGGTTGACCCGGTATCAACGCTATACTTGTCTCACTTGCATTCTGCTGAGTAAACCCATCGTGCGGCTTCTTGTTGTCGAAGACGATCCCGAACTGGTGTCCTATGTACGCAGCGACCTCGTACGCGCCGGTTTTGCCGTTGATGTGGCAGACAATGGCATTGATGCCGAGCATCTGGGCAATACGGAGCCTTATGATGCCGTGGTACTCGACCTGGGGCTGCCTCAGAAACCCGGAATGGAGGTGCTGGAGGCCTGGAGAACCGCAGGCAACCGCGTACCGGTAATCGTGTTGACTGCTCGAGATGCCTGGTACGAGCGAGTTGACGGGTTCAAGGCCGGAGCCGATGACTATCTTGGCAAGCCATTCCATATCGAGGAACTGATTGCCCGCATTCGAGCGCTGATCTACCGACGACACGGACGTACTTCGCACAAGATCGAGACGCGCTGTCTGCGGTTGGACGAAGACGTGCAGCAGGTCGAGGTCGGTGATGTGACACATCAGCTTACGGGGACAGAATTCCGACTGTTGCGTTACATGATGCTCAACAGCGGGCGCATTCTCTCCAAGACGCATCTGTCCGAGCATGTCTACGATCAGGACTCTGAACGGGACAGCAATCTGATAGAGGTCTACATTCGAAGACTTCGTGAAAAGATCGGTACGCAGATGATTCTGACAAAGCGTGGCCAAGGCTACATTTTCAACGATCCATCCGTTTGAATTCTTCTCTCGAACGAAGTCTGCAGATCGGGCTGGTCAGCAGCCTGTGCATCATCATGTTCATTTTCTGGTGGAGTGCCACGCTCGCCAGCAGGTTGTTGACCGAACGGTTCGTTTTCGAGCGGCTGGCAGCCTCGGCCGGCAGTGTCGAATCGGTACTGGTTCAGGATCCTTTGACACCGGGTATCCAGCTGGGCAATTACCGGCTCGATCCAGCCTACGGCAAACCCGCCTCAGGTCACTATTTCGTGGTGCAGACGGCTGATCGGACAGTGTCTTCCCGGTCTGCCTGGGAGCAGTTCTTCCGGGTGCCGCTGCTGGCCCCGGGTGAGCAGCGGCTGAGGCGTGGGACGGGTGTTGCCGGGGAGCCGTTGCTGTTCTGGTACGGCGGGTATTCGCGTCACGGACTGGAATTCACCATTGCCGTTGCTGAGGACGTCAGTGACATCAAGAGCAAATTGCAGGTGTTCCAGTGGTTCTCTGCTGCGATTGCACTGGTGCTGCTGCTGGCATTGCTGGGGGTTCAGCGCCTGATCGTCAAGCGCTCCGTGGACAAGCTCGACACCATTCGTCGCGACATGAAGCGCCTGGAGCATGGCAAGGCGGTGGCCTTGTCAGAGGATGTCCCGGCTGAGGTGTTGCCGCTGGTACGTGAATTCAACCGGATGCTGAGGCGGTACGACCAGCGATTGCGCCAGTCGCGCAACGCCGTGGGCAATCTGGCACACTCGCTCAAGGGTCCTCTGAACCTGCTGCTGCGGGAGACCGAGTCGGTCCGTGTCGAAAAACACGAGCGTGACGTCATCGGACAGAACGCGGAAGCCATACGGCAGCTGATCGAGAGCGAGCTCAAGCGTGCCCGACTGGCTGGGCGAGGCACCGTCGGGCAGCGCTTCGACCTGGACACCGAACTGCCGGCGCTGATAGGTCTGCTGGAACAGGTTTATTCCGAAAAATCGGTGGATGTCCGCTACAACATCGGACCGGGTGTGGAGCTGGTGCACGATAGGCAGGACATGCTGGAGCTGATAGGCAATCTGCTGGACAACGCGGTGAAATGGAGCCGATCGGTGGTGGTTGTCAATCTGCGGAGCGCCAGAGGCATTCTCATCGATGTCGAGGATGACGGCCCCGGGTGCTCCGCGGAAGAGCTGGGACGGCTGACCCAGCGGGGCGTACGCCTGGATGAGTCCGTTTCAGGTCACGGCCTCGGCTTGTCGATAGTCAAGGATATCGTGGACATGTATGAGGGGCGCCTGGAACTGGCGGCCTCGACTCGCCTGGGCGGTCTGCGCGCTACCGTCTTTCTACCGGCACGCAGTCGCTAGCGTTTCGCCAGCGACAATTCGATGACGGGCTTCTTGTGGTTGCGTCGGAACAGCGTAGCGGTATGCCCGATCTGTTGCACACTGACCGCGTCTACCGATTCACACAGTTTGTCGAGCTGCTCCTGACGGGCCTCCTTGCCGGATTCGCTCAGTTTCACCTTGACGAGCTCATGGTGGCTCAGGGCACCGTCAAGTTCGCGAGTCACTGCATCGGTCAGGCCGTGCTGGCCCAGACGAACGACAGGCTTGAGAGCATGTGCCAATGAGCGCAGATATTTCACTGTAGGCTTGTCGAGTTCGCGTTTTTTAGTCATGTGAAGGTCTGATTGTGTGGCGGAAGGCGATAAACGCCCTACAATCACGGATTGCAGGCCGCCATGGGGTGGTCATTCTAATGGGCTGGGGTGTCGTGGGTCGAGCAAACAGCAAGAGCAGCAATCGCTGGTTGCAGGAACATGCCAGCGATCAGTACGTCAAACAGGCAGCGATCGACGGGTTCCGGTCGCGTGCAGTTTACAAGCTCATCGAGCTTGATGAAAAGGACAAACTGATAAGACCGGGCGCCGTCATACTGGAACTGGGGTCTGCGCCCGGTGGTTGGACTCAATATCTTTCCCGGCGCGCCGGTGGGCAGGCTGTCATTGTCGCCTCGGATATTTTACAGATGGATTCATTACCAGATGTTAGTTTCGTGCTGGGTGATTTCACCGAGCAGGAAACTGCCGACGCCATCAGTGAAGCCATGGGAAATCGCAAGGCAGACCTTGTTTTGTCTGACATGGCTCCCAACTTGAGTGGAGTAGGTGTGTCTGACCAGGCCCGTGCCATGGGGCTCGTGGAGCTGGCACTGGAATCCGCCAGAGAATTTTTGCAACCGGAAGGGGCCTTCGTTGTCAAGGTCTTTCAGGGTGAAGGTTTCGATTCGTACATGAAAGAGGTACGAAATAGTTTCCGTAACGTAAAAGTACGCAAGCCGGCTGCCTCGCGCGCGCGCAGTCGTGAAGTCTATGTAGTAGCAAGGAAATTGATATCATGATGGCGAGACCGTCATTCAGTGGTCAACGGAACAAGCGGCTGACGCCGAACTGCGAGGTAAGTCTTTGAGCGATCTATTGAAAAACGTTCTGCTGTGGGTAGTGATAGCGGTCATCCTGATGACTGTCTTTCAGAACCTCGGCGGGCAGCGACAGGCGACGGATACCATCGCGTATTCGGACTTCCTGCAGAGCGTCAACAGTGGCCAGGTGGATCAGGTCAAGTTCGATGGTGTGGAAATCACCGGCACGCGAAGTGGCGGCCAGCCGTTCACCACATACAGCCCGGAAACCGACAACAGCTCACTGATCGGCGAATTGAACCGCGCCAATGTCGAATTCGAGCGTGTGCCTCCGGAAAACCCCAGCATGCTGTTGAGCATACTGATCAGCTGGTTCCCGTTCATACTCCTCATAGGTCTGTGGGTTTTCTTCATGCGCCAGATGCAAGGCGGCGGCGGTGGTCGTGGTGCCATGTCATTCGGCAAGAGCAAGGCGCGTCTGCTGAATGAAGACCAGGTCAAGGTCACCTTTGCGGATGTTGCCGGTGTCGAGGAGGCGAAGTCGGAAGTGTCGGAACTGGTGGAGTTCCTGCGAGATCCGGGCAAGTTCCAGAAACTCGGTGGCAAGATCCCGCGCGGTGTGCTCATGGTCGGCTCTCCCGGTACGGGCAAGACCCTGCTGGCCAAGGCCATTGCCGGCGAAGCCAAGGTGCCTTTCTTCACCATCTCGGGCTCCGACTTTGTCGAAATGTTCGTCGGTGTGGGTGCCAGTCGCGTGCGCGACATGTTCGAGCAGGCCAAGAAGCATTCTCCGTGCATCATCTTCATTGATGAGATCGATGCGGTCGGTCGGCATCGTGGCGCGGGTCTGGGTGGTGGTCATGACGAGCGTGAACAGACTCTCAACCAGTTGCTGGTCGAAATGGACGGCTTCGAAGGCAATGAAGGTGTCATTGTCATTGCTGCGACCAACCGACCGGATGTACTCGATCCTGCCCTGTTGCGTCCGGGTCGTTTCGACCGACAGGTCGTGGTGCCATTGCCCGACGTTCGTGGTCGCGAACAGATTCTGCGAGTTCACATGGCCAAGGTGCCGGTGGCTGATGACGTACGGCCTGAGCTGATTGCCCGTGGCACGCCCGGTTTTTCCGGTGCAGACCTGGCCAACCTGGTCAATGAGGCCGCGCTGTTTGCAGCCCGTGCCGATGAGCGTCAGGTGGACATGGGTGATTTCGAGCGCGCCAAGGACAAGATCATGATGGGTGCCGAGCGCAAGTCCATGGTCATGAACGATCAGGAAAAGAAACTGACGGCTTACCACGAGGCGGGTCACGCCATTGTCGGTCGATTGGTACCGGAGCACGATCCCGTGTACAAGGTCAGCATCATTCCGCGAGGACGGGCTCTGGGTATCACCATGTTCCTGCCAGAGGAAGATCGCTACAGTCACAGCAAGCGCAAGTTGCAGAGCCAGATTGCCACGCTCTACGGTGGGCGGATTGCGGAAGAGCTGATTTTCGGTGAAGACATGGTCACCACCGGCGCTTCTAACGATATCGAGCGAGCCACCGAAATTGCCCGCAATATGGTCACTCGCTGGGGGCTGTCGGACAAGTTGGGGCCGTTGGCCTACAGTGAGGAGGAAGGTGAAGTCTTCCTGGGTCGTTCATCGTCCAAGCAGAACCCGATGTCTGGTGAAACCGTGCAGAGCATCGATATCGAGATTCGCAAGCTGATCGACGATAACTACCAGGCTGCGGAAAAGATTCTGAAGGACAACATGGATATTCTGCATGCCATGTCGGAGGCCTTGCTGAAGTACGAAACCATCGACTTGGGTCAGATCGATCGTCTGATGGATCGCCGCGAGCCGGGACCACCAGCTGACTGGGGTGGCGACGATTCCAGTGGCAAGTCGGTTTCCGGCAAGCCTGCAACGGAATCCAATGACAAGGCCGACAAGAAGGTGGAAGGAAAGTCGGGTGATGCAGATGACAAGTCTGCGGATGACGACGCGGCCGATCCGACACCGAGTCTGCATTGATATCGAATCCGGAACGGTGTAGCTGCCGTTCCGGACAGGATTTTTCTCTGATGCAAACTGTTCAAGGGTCTGCCTGATTCGGGCGGACCTTTTTCTCGTTCCCCTTTCGGATTTTCTTCACAGTGCAACCCGACCTACGCTGCGGCCGACATTTGCTGAGTCTGGACAGGCCACGAGTCATGGGCATTCTCAATGTCACGCCCGATTCCTTTTCCGACGGTGGGCGCTTCGACGAACTGGGCAAGGCGCTGGAACAAGTGGAAGCGATGCTGGCGGCCGGTGCGGATATCATCGATATCGGTGGAGAATCGACTCGTCCGGGTGCCGAGGATGTGTCCGAACAGGAAGAAATGGACCGGGTGCTTCCCGTTGTGGAAGGTATCAACAGTCGCTTTGACACCATCATCTCGCTGGACACCAGCAAGGCAGCCGTCATGCGTGAAGGCGCGGCTCACGGTGTGGGCTTGATCAACGATGTCAGGGCACTGCGTGAACCAGGTGCTCTGGAGGTCGCATTGGATTCTGCGCTTCCGGTATGTCTGATGCATATGCAAGGACAGCCTCGCAGCATGCAGCGCGAGCCGGTTTATGAAGATGTGGTATCCGAAGTCGGAGAATTTCTGATACAACGCCGACAGGTTTGTATCGATGCCGGTATGGACGCTTCCCAGATTCTGCTGGATCCGGGTTTCGGATTTGGCAAGACGCTGGCTCACAATCTGCAATTGCTCAAACATCTTTCCGGGTTTTGCGGCAATTCACCATTGCTTGTCGGTCTGTCAAGGAAGCGCATGTTTGCCCAGATTCTGGGTGACGATTCCACGGACAGGGTGGCGGCATCCGTGAGTGCGGCGTTGCTTTGTGTGGAGCGCGGTGCGTCTATCGTACGCGTGCATGATGTTGCACCAACCGTACAGGCGCTGGCAGTACTACAGGCGGTGCAAGAGTGCCGATAGCTGGACTACAGGACTGATGACAATGGCAAGAGAGTTTTTTGGAACCGACGGCATTAGAGGCCGTGTCGGGCAATACCCCATGACAGCACAGACCGTCATGAAGCTGGGCTGGGCAGCAGGCAAGGTACTGGCATCGAAAGGCAATCGTGAGGTTCTGATCGGCAAGGACACGCGAATTTCAGGCTATCTCTTCGAGTCTGCGCTGGAAGCCGGCCTGGCATCGGCGGGTATCAACAGTCGCATGCTTGGTCCGATGCCAACGCCGGCAGTGGCCTATCTGACCAGCACATTCCGAGCCGCGGCCGGTATCGTGATCAGTGCCTCGCACAATCCGTTCTACGACAATGGTCTGAAGTTCTTCTCCACGGAAGGAACGAAATTGCCGGACGAGCTGGAGCTCGAGATCGAGGCAATGATGAAGGAAGAGATGACCACGGTCGACTCCAAGGATCTGGGGCGTGCACGACGAGTTGAGGACGCCTCCGGTCGCTATATCGAGTTCTGCAAGAGCACCTTCCCGTCTTCGTTGCGTCTCGACGGCATGAAAATCGTGGTCGATACTGCCAATGGCGCGGCGTATCACATAGCGCGTGAGGTTTTCGATGAGCTTGGTGCGGATGTGATTGCGGTAGGAGCTGACCCCAATGGCATGAATATCAACAAGGAGTGTGGCGCCACTGCGCCTGACAATCTGCGCGCTCACGTGCTGCTGGAGCGGGCGGATGTCGGTATCGCTCTGGATGGTGATGGCGACCGACTCATCATGGTGGATCATCGTGGAGATATCGTCGATGGTGACGAGATTCTGTATGTGCTGGCCAAGGCCCGTCACCAGGCAGGTACGCTCAAGGGCGGCGTTGTCGGTACGCTGATGACCAATCTGGCGCTGGAGCACGCGTTTGATGCGCTGGGAATCCCGTTTGCCAGGGCCGGTGTGGGAGATCGCTATGTCATGGAGCTGCTGCGTGAGCGTGGTTGGGAGCTGGGTGGCGAGAACTCCGGACACATCATCTGTCTGGATCGGGTTACCACGGGAGATGCCATCGTGGCGGCTCTGGCGGTACTGGCCGTCATGCGGTCGACAGGGGAGACGCTCGAAGGTCTGCGTGCAGACATGAAGCTGTACCCGCAGGTGTTGCTCAACGTGCCCGTGGCGAAGAAAGTGAATCTGGATGACAACGAAGTGATTCAGGCTGCAGTCCGGCAGGCGGAGCAGGATCTGGATGGTAATGGGCGAGTGTTGCTCCGGCCATCGGGTACCGAGCCGCTGGTTCGAGTCATGGTCGAGGGAAAGGTGGCCAATGACGTGCAGGAAATCTGTCAGCGCGTCGCCAATGTGGTTGGCGATGCGCTGGACTAAGGGCTGCCGAGAAGGTATGATCCTGCGGTTAACTCAAGGGGGTAGATTGTCTTGGCCATTCGCCAGCCACTCATAGCAGGAAACTGGAAGCTCAACGGTACACGCAATTCCGTTGTCGAGCTGGCCAGCGAGATTTCCGCAGGAGCTGCAAGCCTTCCGGTCGAGGTGCTTGTGTGCCCGGTTGTCGTGCATCTGGCCGATGTGCTGGCTGTCGTCGGCAACTCCCCGGTTCATCTGGGAGCACAGAACTGTTCGGAGGCCAGGACGGGCGCGTATACCGGTGAAGTGTCTGCCGACATGCTGCAGGAGTTCGGGTGCGAATACGTGATCCTGGGTCATTCCGAGCGCCGAGCGCTCTATCACGAGACCAGTGAGCAGATTGCGCAGAAGTGCCTGTCGGTGCAGCAGGCGGGTATGACCCCCGTGCTTTGTGTGGGTGAAACCCTGGAGGAGCGTGAAGCAGGGCAGGTCGAGGCTGTCATTGCTGCGCAGCTCGACGCCATGCTCGAAGCGGGTGGGGTTGATGCCTTCCGACAGATGGTCGTTGCCTACGAGCCCGTGTGGGCCATCGGTACCGGCAAGACGGCTTCGCCTGAAGAAGCGCAGGCCGTACATGCCATGATTCGCCAGAAGATATCGTCGCAGAATGCCGATATCGCAAGCGCACTGCGCATTCTGTATGGTGGAAGTGTCAAGGCCGACAATGCGGCCAGTCTTTTTGGTCAGGCAGATATCGACGGTGGTCTTGTCGGTGGTGCTGCGCTGGATGCAACGTCCTTTCTGGCCATTTGTGAGGCAGCTGCCTCTACAGTCGAAAAAACTGCCTCCTGAAGGCGGATCCAAGAGATATCTGATCAAGTATGCAATCCCTGGCGTTAGTAATTCACGTGATCCTGGCCGTTGGTGTCATCGGTCTTGTCCTCATTCAGCATGGCAAGGGTGCTGATGCCGGTGCGGCGTTTGGCAGTGGCGCATCAGCCACGGTGTTCGGCGCTCGTGGCTCGGCTTCCTTTCTGACACGCGCCACTACCATCCTGGTTTCGCTGTTTTTTGCCACCAGCATCTTTCTGTTCTATCTTGCCGCGCATCGTGATGGTTCGGTTCGGTCAGTGACTGATGTTCCCGGGCTTGTGGAAGAGGCGCCTGCTGTCTCGACCGATCTGCCGGGTGGTGTGCAGGACGATGTGCCAGCTCCGGTCTCGGATCTCCCTGGTGATGCGGCTGCCGACGAGGCAGGGGCAACCGGTGCTGAATCCGATTTGCCAAAAGCTGCTGAGTAATACCACTTTTCCGAAGATATGCGTTATCATCTTCGGCTGGCCTTGCAGGCCTTTTTCCCTTATGCCGTCATGGTGGAATTGGTAGACACGCTATCTTGAGGGGGTAGTGGCGCAAGCTGTCCCGGTTCGAGTCCGGGTGACGGCACCATAAGGGATCTTTGGCACATTCGGTCTGGCAGGTAAAGAAATCCGATCCTGTTTGGAAGCCAAAGTGGTTGGATATCTGCGATAATTGTTGTGTTGAATCTTCCGCGTTGTGTCAGTTCTGTCAGGCGCGACGTCCACGATTATTCGGTTTCAAGCCACAAACAGCCAGGTAGCTGCCTTTGGGTGGTTGCGTGCGGAGCCTACAGTGCTAGCCAACTATTTCCCGGTTTTGCTGTTCATCCTGATAGGTCTCGGACTGGGCATTCTGTTGCTCACGGCCGGGCGTCTGGTCGGGCCCTCCAATCCGGGCAAGGACAAGAACTCCCCGTACGAATGTGGCTTCGAGGCATTCGAGGATGCGCGGATGAAGTTCGACGTTCGCTATTATCTGGTTGCCATCCTCTTCATCATTTTCGATCTGGAAATCGCCTTCCTGATTCCCTGGGCCATCTCGCTGGATGCCATTTCAGGAACGGCATTCGCCGCCATGGGTATCTTTCTGTTCATTCTGGTGATCGGTTTCATCTACGAATGGAAGAAAGGCGCACTCGAGTGGGAATAGCATCATGGGTATAGAAGGCGTTCTTGAAGAAGGGTTTGTCACCACTTCAGCCGACAAATTGATCAACTGGGCGCGCACCGGGTCCATGTGGCCGATGTCTTTCGGTCTTGCCTGTTGCGCGGTCGAGATGATGCATGCGGGAGCTGCCCGGTATGATCTGGATCGATTCGGCATCATATTCAGACCCAGTCCACGCCAGTCGGATGTCATGATCGTGGCGGGTACCCTGGTCAACAAGATGGCTCCTGCCTTGCGCAAGGTCTATGACCAGATGCCAGATCCCAAATGGGTCATCTCCATGGGGAGCTGTGCCAACGGGGGTGGCTATTATCATTATTCCTACGCAGTGGTCCGTGGCTGTGATCGCATCGTACCGGTAGACGTCTATGTGCCTGGTTGTCCACCAACAGCCGAGGCGTTGCTCTACGGTATTCTGCAACTGCAGAACAAGATTCGCACCACCAACACCATTGCGCGCTGATCACCATGGCAAATCGTGAACAGAACATGCTGGAAGCTCTGCAGGCGGTATTTCCCGACAACGCCAGTATCCAGCACTCCCTCGATCTGATTGTCATGGATGTCGCCCCGTCGGAGCTGATTGCCGTGGCGACAGAGCTGCGCGACAACGAGACGCTGTCCTTTCGGCAACTGAGCGATCTTGCCGGTGTGGATTACGCGACCTACGGTCACGATGAATGGGCCACCGATACGGAAAACAATGCCAGCTTCAGTCGGGCAGTGAACGCGGCTTCAACTGGCAGTCTGACCTTCAATACAGGTCTGGAACTGCCGCCCAGTGATCGGCCGCGATTTGTCGTGGTGTATCACTTGTTGTCGCTGGATCACAACGTGCGGCTGCGTGTGCGTTGTGCCGCTCCTGATGATGCCATGCCGGTGGTGCCGTCGGTCATTGCCATCTGGAACAACGCCAACTGGTACGAGCGAGAAGCATTCGATCTGTTCGGAATCCTGTTCGACGGGCATCCGGATCTGCGTCGAATACTGACTGATTACGGATTCATCGGTCATCCGTTCCGCAAGGATTTCCCGTTGATCGGCAATGTGGAAATGCGCTATGACTCGGTCAAGGAGCGCGTGATCTACGAACCGGTCAGTATCGAACCTCGAGTGCTGGTACCGCGAGTCATCCGTGAGGATTCGCGTTATGTCGCTGGTGAAACCCCGAAGAAAGACGATGCCTGAGATACGCAATTACACGCTGAACTTCGGTCCTCAGCACCCGGCAGCCCACGGGGTGTTGCGACTGGTGCTGGAAATGGACGGCGAGGTGGTGGAACGTGCCGATCCGCATATCGGATTGCTGCATCGCGGTACTGAAAAACTGGCGGAGTCCAAACCGTACAATCAGAGTATCGGTTACATGGATCGTCTGGACTACGTTTCCATGATGTGCAACGAGCATGGCTATGTTCTGGCCATCGAGAAGTTGCTGGGTGTCGAGGTGCCATTGCGTGCCCAGTACATCCGCGTCATGTTCGACGAAATCACCCGAATCCTGAATCACCTGATGTGGTTGGGAGCCCACGGGCTGGATATCGGTGCCATGACCGTGTTTCTGTATTGCTTCCGTGAACGCGAAGATCTCATGGATTGCTACGAAGCCGTCTCCGGTGCACGTATGCATGCTACCTACTACCGCCCCGGTGGCGTCGCGCGTGATTTGCCGGATCGCATGCCGCAATACGAGGCTTCCCGCTTTACCAGTAAATCGGCCGCTGCCAAACTCAATGAGACTCGCCAGGGCAGCATGCTGGATTTCATTGAAGACTTCACGAAGCGATTTCCCGGGTATGTCGATGAATACGAGACCCTGCTGACGGATAACCGCATCTGGAAGCAGCGTACCGTTGGCATCGGCGTGGTCACTCCCGAGCGCGCCTTGCAATTGGGATTCACCGGTCCGATGTTGCGCGGGTCGAATATCGAATGGGATTTGCGCAAGAAGCAACCTTATGAAGTGTATGACCAGCTCGATTTCGACATTCCTGTGGGTACCAATGGGGACAGTTATGATCGATATCTGGTACGCGTGGAAGAAATGCGCCAGAGCAACCGCATCATCAAGCAGTGCGTGGATTGGTTGCGAGTCAACCAAGGTCCGGTTCTGACAGAGGATCACAAGATTGCACCGCCACGCCGCGGCGAGATGAAGGGTGACATGGAATCCCTGATTCATCACTTCAAGCTGTTTACCGAAGGGTTCTGTCTGCCCGAAGGCGAAGCCTATGCAGCCGTGGAGCACCCGAAAGGTGAGTTTGGTTGTTTTCTTGTCTCCGATGGCGCCAACAAGCCGTATCGTCTGAAAGTCAGGGCACCGGGGTTCACTCATCTCGCCTCACTCGACGAAATGGCCCGGGGACATATGCTGTCTGATGTCGTTGCCCTTATCGGTACCCAGGATATCGTTTTCGGTGAGATTGACCGCTAGCGTGATTGCCGGAGAAAATTCATGAGTTCTGTACCTGCCGACGTCCAGCTGCCCGACCCCGAGAAGGTGTTGAGCGAGCATTCGATTCATGAAATCGATGAATGGCTGACGCGCTACCCGGAAGATCGCAAGCAAAGCGCCGTGCTGGCTGCGCTGAGCATTGCCCAGCATCAGAATCAGGGATGGTTGTCGACCGAACTGATGGACGCTGTGGCAGCCAAGCTCGACATGCCACCCATTGCAGTGTACGAAGTGGCCAGTTTCTATTCCATGTTCGAGACGAAGCCGGTGGGCCGTCATTGCGTGGCAATCTGCACCAACATCAGTTGCATGCTGATGGGATCGGACTCCATCGTCAATCACGTGCAGGAGAAGTACGGTATCAAATTGGGTGAATCCACAGAAGACGGGCGGATCTACCTCAAGGTCGAAGAGGAGTGTCTGGCTGCCTGCGCCGGCGGTCCGATGATGCAGGTGGACCACGTCTACCACACCCAGCTCACGCCACAGAAAGTGGATGAGATTCTGGATGGGCTTGACTGATAACTTCGACGAACGGGAGAACGGGAAAACTCGATGAGCGACCGACAGATACCTGCGTCCCTGGCGCCGATGAACCAGGTTTGCTACACGACCTTGCAGTTCGATGAGCCCTGGACGTATGAAAATTACCTGAAGATCGGTGGCTATCAGGCATGGCAGAAGATTCTCGACGAGAAACTCTCGCCCGATGATGTCGTGCAGATCGTCAAGGACTCTGGCCTGCGCGGACGCGGTGGTGCGGGATTTCCCACCGGTCTCAAGTGGAGCTTCATGCCGAAGAACGGCGGGCAGAGCTATTTCGTCATCAATTCCGATGAATCGGAGCCGGGCACGTGCAAGGATCGTGACCTCATCCGTTTCAATCCGCATGCGCTGGTGGAAGGCATGTTGATTGGCAGCTATGCCATTCGTGCCTCTGTCAGCTACAACTACATGCGTGGCGAGTTCATGGACGAGGTGTACAGGAATTTCATGCAAGCCATCAAGGATGCCTATGCCAATGGCTGGGCCGGCAAGGACATCAAGGGCTCGGGTATCGATATCGAGGTCATCGGTACACTGGGCGCAGGGGCCTACATCTGCGGCGAAGAAACGGCTCTGCTCGAATCGCTGGAAGGCAAGAAGGGACAACCGCGTTTCAAGCCGCCTTTCCCGGCAGGCTTCGGTCTGTATGGTCGTCCAACAACCATCAACAATACAGAATCGGTAGCCAGCGTTCCGGCAATCATCCGCAATGGTGCGGAATGGTTCAAGAACATGGGTATCGAGACTGCAGGCGGGCAGAAATGCTTCTCCGTTTCCGGTCATGTGGCCCAGCCCGGCAATTTCGAGATCAATCTCGGTACGCCATTCGCCACGCTGCTGGAGCTGTGTGGTGGCATGAAAGACGGCATACCCTTGAAGGCGGTCATCCCGGGAGGCTCATCGGTACCGGTAGTGCCCGGTGACATCATGATGAAGACCGATATGGACTACGACTCCATTTCCAAGGTTGGTGGTTCCATGCTGGGCTCCGGGGCTGTCATCGTCATGAATGAAACCACCGATATGGTGCAGGCGCTGCGCAGGATCTCGCGATTCTATTATTCGGAGAGTTGCGGGCAGTGTACACCGTGTCGCGAAGGAACCGGTTGGTTATACCGCATGCTGACTCGCATCGTGGAAGGCAAGGGCATGCCGGAAGATATCGAAAAACTTGAAGACGTGGCTGGCAAGATTGCAGGACGCACCATCTGTGCGTTGGGCGATGCGGCCGCCATGCCCGTGCAGAGCTTCGTGAAGCACTATCGTCACGAGTTCGAATATTACATCCAGAACGGGCGCAGCATCGTGTCCGAGAAACTGGGCGCAGTTGCCTGATCTGATTGTCTTCAGGCCCCTCGTGTTATCCCGACGAAACAGCGTAAATGAGTGACGACACAATCCAGATAACCGTTGACGGAACACCGCTGACGGCGAAGCGCGGGCAGATGCTGATCGAGGTCACCGATGCCGCAGGTATCGATGTTCCACGTTTCTGTTATCACAAGAAGCTATCGGTCGCGGCCAACTGCCGCATGTGCCTGGTTGAAGTGGAGAAAGCCCCCAAGCCGTTACCGGCCTGTGCCACTCCCTGCATGCCCGATATGGTCGTGCATACCGATTCAAAGCTCGCCCGTGACGCCCAGAAAGGCACCATGGAGTTCCTGCTCATCAATCATCCGCTGGATTGCCCGATCTGCGACCAGGGAGGAGAGTGTGAGTTGCAGGACGTTGCCATGGGTTATGGCAGTGGCGCCTCGCAGTACACCGAAGGCAAGCGCGTGGTGTTCGACAAGTACATTGGTCCGCTGATTGCCACCGAAATGACCCGCTGCATTCACTGTACCCGTTGCGTGAGATTCGGCGAAGAGATTGCCGGTATTCGTGAACTGGGTGCCACGGGACGCGGCGAGAATGTTCGAATCGGCACGTATATCGAGAAATCGGTGGTCTCGGAAGTATCCGGCAATGTCATCGACATCTGTCCCGTTGGCGCATTGACCGCTCGACCGTCGCGCTTCACGGCACGCGCCTGGGAACTGTCTCAGCAATCCGGCGTATCACCGCACGATTCGGTGGGCTCCAATATCTTCATTCACATGGATGGAACCACGGTCAACCGCGTCGTGCCGCGAGACAACGAATCCATCAATGAGGTCTGGATCGCCGATCGTGACCGTTTCAGCTACCAGGGACTGAACAGTGCAGAGCGACTGAGCACCCCGCTGGTTCGTGTTGACGGCCAACTGCAGCCCACGGACTGGACAACAGCGCTGGCCGCTGCCGCAGCAAGGCTCAAGTGCGACTCTCTGGGTGTGCTGGCTTCTGCGAACAACACGCTCGAAGAGCTCTACCTGTCGCAGAAGCTCGGTCGGGCGCTGGGCAGCAGGAATATCGATCATCGACTGGGGCAATCGGACTTCAGTGCACAGGATGCCGCACCGGTCATGCCCTGGCTGGGCATGGGGCTCAACGATCTGGAAACCCTTGATGCCGCCCTGTTGGTCGGGTCCAACATTCGCAAGGATCAGCCCATTGCGGCGTTGCGGTTGCGCAAGTCGGCTCTCAAGGGTGCTGCCATCAGTTTCATCAATCCGCGTAACTTCCCGCTGCATTTCGAGGCAGCCGAGAATATCGCCACGCGGTTCGATCGCATGGTCACCGAGCTGTATGCGGTGGCAAGAGCTGCCGGTGCCGACATCTCGGCCATGCAGGACGTTCCCGAAGTGCAAACGGATGAGCGTCATCAACGCATCGCGGAGAGCCTGAAGAGTGGTGAGCGCGCCGCCGTTTTTCTGGGCAACATGGCGGTGCAGCACCCTGACTACGCGCAGTTGCAGTATCTGGCCAATGCGCTGTCGAAAGCCACTGGCGCGACACTGTCCATGCTTCCGGAGCGCGCAAATACGGCAGGTGCCTGGCTGGCTGGCGCGGTTCCGCACCGGGAGGCCGGCGGCCGTGTCGTGCAGGATGGCAATACCGGCATGAACGCATCGCAGATGCTTGATGAGCCTTTGCAATCCTATCTGCTGGTTGGCGTCGAGCCCGAGCTGGATGCCGCCAACC
The DNA here is from genome assembly GCA_947495035.1 of uncultured Granulosicoccus sp. Lineage (GTDB taxonomy): Bacteria > Pseudomonadota > Gammaproteobacteria > Granulosicoccales > Granulosicoccaceae > Granulosicoccus. Next base: position 11,584 of record CANLXI010000010.1, on the reverse strand, counting down.
CTGCCCGGGCCCTCAAGACACTGCAAGCCTGCAATGGTGTCGTCGCCATTTCAGCCTACCTGTCCGAGGGTTTGAGTCAGGTCGCTGATGTGGTTTTACCGGCAGCTACCTTCACCGAGACTTTCGGTACCTACGTCAATGCCACCGGCAACTGGCAGAGTGCACGTGGTGTGACCAATCCGCCAGGTGATGCGCGTCCTGCCTGGAAGATCTTTCGTGTGCTCGCCTCCGAACTGGAGATCGATGGTTTCGAGTACGACAGTCCCGAAGACATCACACGAGAACTGCAATCCCGTTGCGGCGGAATCCAGTTGGGCAATCTGACCGAATTTGCGACAGCACCAGCCTTTGCGACAATGCGTGATGCCGAGTTGCTGCGGGCAGGGGAGACGCCGATCTATGCGACCGACCCCGTGGTGCGTCGTTCACAACCACTGCAGAAGTCACTGGACGGCAAGCAGGCATTTGCCAGCATGGCAGATTCCGTGGCACGGAAACTGTCACTTGCTGATGGTGATCCCGTCAGCGTCCGACAGAATGGCTCGGCGGTGACGCTGCCGGTCAAGCTCGACAACAATGTGCCTGACGGTTGCGTCTGGGTGCCAACCGGACTGCCCGAGACCGCCGCCCTGGGCGAGCTCTTCGGCGCTATCGAGGTGAGTAAAGCCTGATGGATGCACTGATACTCACGGTATGGTCGCTGGTCAAGATCGTCGCGGTACTGGTACCACTGATTCTGTGTGTTGCCTATCTGACACTGGCCGAACGCAAGGTCATCGGCTCCATGCAGGTTCGTGTCGGTCCCAACCGGGTCGGCTTCAAGGGGCTGGGTCAACCGTTTGCCGATGTATTCAAGCTGCTTTGCAAGGAAGTCATCATTCCGACCAATGCTTCGCGCTTTCTGTTTCTGACGGCACCCATTCTGTCGCTTGCCCCGGCATTGGCCGCCTGGGCGGTCATTCCGTTCGCCGATGGCTGGCAGATTGCCGATATCAACGCGGGACTGATCTATGTACTGGCGATGACCTCGCTGGGCGTATACGGCGTCATCCTGGCCGGCTGGGCGTCGAATTCGAAATACGCGTTTCTGGGGGCGATGCGTTCGGCAGCCCAGATAGTGGCCTACGAAATCGCCATGGGATTTGCCCTCGTGGGTGTGCTGATGATGTCCGGCAGCCTGAACCTGGGTGACATCGTGCGAGCGCAAACCGGCGGGTTCTTCAACTGGTACCTGTTTCCGCTGTTTCCTCTGGCGATCGTGTACTTCATCTCCGGTGTGGCCGAGACCAACCGGGCACCGTTTGATGTGGCAGAAGGCGAATCCGAGATCGTTGCAGGCTTTCACGTCGATTATTCAGGTTTCGGCTTTGCGCTGTTCTTTCTGGCCGAATACGCGAACATGATCATGATTGCCGCCCTGACTGCCATCCTCTTTCTGGGCGGTTGGATGTCACCCATTGATGGCTGGGGTGACGGTATTCACTGGTTTCTGATCAAGACGGCAGCCCTGCTGTTCGTTTTCCTGTGGCTGCGTGCCACCTTCCCACGCTATCGCTATGACCAGATCATGCGACTCGGCTGGAAGGTATTCATTCCCGTGACCATCGTGTGGATTGCCGTGATCGGCTTTGCCATCTACTTCGAAGTGGGCCCGTGGTTCAGCACTGTGCGTTCCGGCGGTCTTTAGAGGCGAGCAGCAGACATGACAGGACAAATCAGCAAATACATCAAGAGCTTCACACTGTGGGAGCTTCTCAAGGGCCTGAGCCTGACCGGCAGGTACTTCGTTTCGGGCAATATCACGATCCAGTACCCGGAAGAGAAGACACCTCAGTCGCATCGTTTCCGTGGTCTGCACGCGTTGCGTCGTTACCCGAACGGCGAGGAGCGCTGCATTGCCTGCAAACTGTGTGAGGCGGTGTGCCCGGCTCTGGCCATTACCATAGACTCGGAACAGCGCGAAGATGGCACTCGCCGAACATCGCGTTACGATATCGATCTGTTCAAGTGCATCTTCTGCGGTTTCTGCGAAGAAGCCTGCCCCGTGGACTCCATCGTCGAAACGCGCATATTCGAATACCATTTCGAAAATCGTGGCGAGCAGATCATGACCAAGGACAAGCTCCTGGCCATCGGTGACAAATACGAAGAACAGATTGCCGCTGATCGGGCTGCAGACGCTGCTTTCCGCTGATGCGCCGTCACCCAAGCCTCAACAGTGCCTGCGCAACACCGGTTTGCGCAAACCGACAGGAAGGATCAATCCAGTGACATTTGAACTGTTCATTTTCTATCTGTTTGCGGCCATCATGGTGTTCGCGGCGGCGCGTGTCATCACCGCGCGCAATCCGGTACATGCCGCCATGTTTCTGGTGCTGACCTTCTTTACCTGTTCTGCCATCTGGTTGTTGCTGGAGGCTGAATTCCTCGCCATCACTCTGGTGCTGGTCTACGTTGGAGCGGTCATGGTGCTATTCCTGTTCGTGGTCATGATGCTGGATGTGAACGTCGAGCCATTGCGGGAAGGATTCGTGAAGTATCTGCCTGTCGGCATTCTGGTGGGCGTGATCATGCTCGTGGAAATGGTGTTCCTGATTACTCAGAAGTACTACAAGGCCGAGCAGTTTCCGGTGCCGGAACGCGTCAGTGCCGATGCACTGAGCAATACCGAGTCGTTGGGACGACTGCTCTACAGTGAGTACCTGTTCCAGTTCGAGATCGCCGCCATCATCCTGTTGGTGGCGATTGTTGCGGCCATTGCGCTGACCATGCGTCGGCGAGCCAATACCAAGTATCAGTCCCCGTCCAGCCAGGTGGAAGTCCGCAAGCAGGATCGTCTGCGCGTGGTTCAGATGCCGGCTGAAAAGCGTTCATCCTGAGGGCCATACAGACATCATGATTTCCCTGTCTCATTATCTGGCCCTCGGCGCCGTGCTGTTCTGCCTGAGCGTGGTTGGCATCTTCCTGAATCGCAAGAACGTGATCATCCTGCTGATGTGCATCGAATTGATGCTGCTGTCAGTCAACATGAACTTCGTGGCCTTTTCCCATTTTCTGGGTGATGGTGCCGGACAGATTTTCGTTTTCTTCATCCTGACCGTTGCAGCGGCAGAGGCAGCCATCGGGCTGGCCATCCTGGTGGTGTTGTTCCGTAATCGCTCCACCATCAACGTTGCCGATCTCGACGCACTCAAAGGCTAGCCAACGTGAAGCTACTCTACACACTCATTCCGCTGGCACCGCTACTCGCTGCTATCGTCACCGGCCTGTTCGGTCGGCGCATCGGTCGCATCAACGCCCATCGTGTGACCATCGCCGGCGTGGCGTTCTCACTGCTGTTGTCCTGCGTTGCGTTTTTTCATGTGGTCATCGGTAATGCCGCGCCGTTCAATGAAACGCTCTACACCTGGCTGATCAGCGGCAATATCCGATTCGAAATCGGATTTCTGGTCGACAACCTGACGGTGATGATGCTGTTGGTAGTCAATTTCGTTTCCCTGATGGTGCACATCTACACCATCGGCTACATGCACGATGATGACGGTTACCAGCGGTTCTTCTGCTACATCTCGCTGTTCACCTTTTCGATGCTCATGCTGGTCATGTCCAACAACTTCCTGCAGCTGTTCTTCGGCTGGGAAGCGGTGGGCACCGTGTCCTACCTGCTGATCGGCTTCTACTACAAGAAGGAAACCGCCATCTTCGCCAACATGAAGGCGTTTCTGGTCAACCGGGTGGGTGACTTCGGATTCGTACTGGGTATCGCCGGAATCGTCATGTACACCAACAGCCTGGCCTATACCGATGCCTTTGCTGCCGCACCCGGACTGGTTGGGCAGACCATCAACATCGTGGGCAGTGCGGAATGGGATGTCCTGACTGTCCTGTGCATTCTGCTGTTCATTGGCGCGATGGGTAAATCGGCTCAGGCACCCTTGCATGTCTGGCTGCCGGATTCCATGGAAGGTCCGACCCCGATCTCGGCACTGATCCATGCCGCGACCATGGTCACGGCCGGCATCTTCATGGTGTCGCGCATGTCACCACTGTTCGAACTGTCCGAGACTGCGCTGAGCTTCATCCTCATCATCGGTGCCTTCACCGCGTTCTTCATGGGGCTGATCGGCATGGTACAGAACGACATCAAGCGGGTAGTGGCTTACTCGACGCTGTCTCAGCTGGGCTACATGACGGTGGCACTGGGTGTGTCAGCGTATTCGGCAGCAATGTTTCACCTGATGACTCACGCGTTCTTCAAGGCATTGCTGTTCCTTGCGGCCGGTTCGGTCATCATCGCCCTGCATCATGAGCAGGACATCCGGAAGATGGGTGGTTTGCGAAAGATCATGCCCATCACCTACTGGACATCACTGATCGGTTCACTTGCCCTGATCGGATTTCCCGGGTTTGCCGGGTTCTACTCAAAGGACATCATCATCGAAGCGGTGCACGCCTCATCCATCCCTGGTGCCGGCATTGCCTACTGGGCGGTGCTGGGCGGTGTGTTTGTCACTGCGTTCTACTCATTCAGACTGTTCTTCCTGGTGTTCCATGGCGAGACGCGCATGGACAAGCACACGGCAGAACATGCCACGGAGTCCCCCGGGGTAGTCACCTGGCCCCTGATACTGCTGGCCATCCCTTCCGTGATCATCGGGTTCGTGGCGGTGTCGGCGGTGGTCTACGGTGACTACTTCAAGGACGTGATCTTCGTGACGGAAGCGCATGATGTACTGGGTGCATTGGCCGAGGAATATCACGGCCCGATGCAGTTCATCAGCCACGCCTTCCATGCTCCTGCTGTCTATATCGCGGCGATCGGGGTAGCCACGGCGTTCCTGTTCTACATAGTGGCGCCATCCATTCCGGCATTTCTGGATTCGAAGCTGGGTTTCCTTCGTCGCATTCTCGAAAACAAGTACGGATTTGACGACTTCAACCAAGCGGTGTTTGCGCGTGGCAGTGTCAACCTCGGACGCCAGTTGTGGGAAAAGGGAGACATCAAGGTCATTGATGGAGCGGTGGTCAACGGGACTGCCAACAGTGTCGGATTACTTGCCGGGATTGCGCGTCATGTGCAAAGCGGCATGCTGTTCCACTATGCATTTGCCATGATCCTCGGATTGCTGGCCATGCTGACCTGGTTTCTTTTCGTCTGATTATCACGCCCGATTGAGATCGATACATTGAGCTTTCCTATCCTGAGTCTGACGATCTGGTTGCCCATACTGGCGGGTTTTCTGATTATTGCCATGGGCGATAGACCGGCGCGCAAAGTGGCCGGCATTGCCTCCATCCTGACCTTCCTGGTGAGCCTGCCGTTGTATTTCGGTTTCGATTCGAGTACGGCCACCATGCAGTTTCAGGAGTCTCTGGCCTGGTTGCCGAGCTTCGGGATCAACTATGCATTGGGGATTGACGGCATCGCCATGCCGCTGATCATCCTGACGACGATCATCAACGTCATCGTGGTGATTTCTGCCTGGGAAGTGATCAAGGACCGGCCCTCTGTTTATCTGGGCGCTTTTTCGATCATGACGGGGCTGATGATCGGCGTGTTCTCGGCGATGGATGCCATTCTGTTCTACATCTTCTTCGAAGCGACACTGATACCGATGTTTCTGATCATTGGTATCTGGGGTGGGCCTCGACGCGTTTACGCCACGGTGAAGTTCTTCCTGTACACCTTCCTGGGGTCGGTGTTCATGTTGATCGCTCTGATCTACATGTACAACCAGGGCGGTTCGTTCGCCATTGCCGATCTGCACGCGCTTGCCCTGAGCAAGGATCAGCAGTTCTGGATCTTCCTGGCCTTTCTGGCGGCGTTTGCCGTCAAGATCCCGATGTGGCCGGTACACACCTGGTTGCCTGATGCACACGTCGAGGCACCAACCGCCGGTTCTGCCGTACTGGCAGCCATCATGTTGAAGATGGGTGGGTACGGTTTTCTGCGATTCTCCCTGCCGGTCACGCCAGACGCCAGTGCTCAGATGGATACCTTCATGATCGCCATCTCCCTGGTCGCTGTCGTGTACATCGGATTCGTGGCATTGGCTCAGCGTGACATGAAGAAGCTGATTGCCTATTCCTCGATCTCGCACATGGGCTTCGTGACGCTGGGCATTTTCATTGCCTTTCGCCTGCTTGCGAAAGACGATGCGAGCGGCGTGGCACTGGGCATCGAGGGAGCCATCATGCAGATGGTATCCCATGGATTCATTTCCGCCGCGATGTTCCTGTGCGTGGGTGTCATGTATGACCGTATACACAGTCGCGAAATCGCCGATTATGGCGGGGTCATCAATACCATGCCGATCTTCGCAGCCTTCATGGTGTTCTTCGCCATGGCCAATGCCGGCTTGCCGGGTACATCCGGTTTCGTGGGTGAATTCATGGTGATTCTGGCCAGCTTCAAGACCAATTTCTGGATCGCTTTCCTTGCGGCATCAACACTGATACTCGGAGCGGCGTATACGCTCTGGATGGTCAAGCGCGTCATCATGGGACCGATCGGCAACGACAAGGTGGCAGCGCTGACTGACATCAATTCCCGCGAGTTCTGGATGCTGGCGATATTGGCGATTCTGGTATTGCTGATAGGTGTCTGGCCGAATCTCATCGGTGGCGTCATGCACGCTTCGGTGGAGAATCTCGTGAATCAAATTTCAACTTCCAAGTACTGAGCGCCTCATGGACAACCTGCAGATCGCGACGCCCGAGATCTTTCTGCTGGCGGCCACCTGTGCGGTGTTGGTCGTCGGCCTGTTTACACAGGCGAAATCGAACACCGTCTACTGGCTCTCTCAGCTATCGCTGCTCATCACCCTGATCATGTCGCTGACGCAGATCGGTGATGCGGCGATCACCGGACTCAGTGGCGCCTATACCCTGGATGCGCTCAGTGCCAGTCTCAAGAGCTGGGTGCTGGCGTTGGCCATCGGCATCTTTCTGTACTCTCGCGATTACGTGGGCAATCGCAAGATAGCTCGCAGCGAGTATTTCGTACTCGGCCTGTTTGCCGTATCGGGCATGATGATCATGGTGTCGGCCACGCACATGCTGACCGTGTACCTGGGCCTGGAACTGCTGGCACTGTCGCAATACGCGATGGTGGCATTGCACAGGGATAACGGCAGGGCGGCGGAAGCGGCCATGAAGTATTTCGTGCTGGGGGCGCTTGCGTCGGGAATGCTGCTGTATGGCATGTCCATGGTGTACGGTGCTACCGGGTCGCTGAACCTGAACATCATTGCCGATATCCTGGCGGGTAACTCCGATGTGCTGAGCGCCGAACGGACTATCGGTGCGCGGTTTGGACTGACATTCCTGATCGTGGGTATCGCTTTCAAGCTGGGTGCTGTCCCGTTTCACATGTGGGTTCCGGATGTCTACGAAGGTGCCCCGACGTCGGTCACGATGTTCATTTCCACGGCTCCGAAGATTGCGGCATTTGCCATGCTGGTTCGTCTGCTGGTGGAAGGGCTGGAAACGCTCAATGCCGACTGGCAACAGATGCTGGCCATCATGTCGGCCCTGTCCATGGTTGTCGGCAATCTGATTGCGATTGCGCAAACCAACATCAAACGCATGCTGGCCTACAGCACGATTTCACATGTAGGGTTTCTGCTCATGGGCATGGTCTCCGCAACCAGTGCTGGCTACAGTGCCTCGATGTTCTACGCCATCAGCTATGCGTTCACGACGCTGGCGGCTTTCGGTGTTCTGCTGGCAGTCTCGCGTGAAGGGTTCGAGGTGGAGGAGTTGACCGATCTGGCAGGGCTGGGCAAGCGTAATGCATTACTGGCCAGCGTGATGTTGCTGGCGATGTTTTCACTGGCGGGTGTTCCACCGGCAGTAGGCTTCTACGCCAAGCTGACGGTATTGGAGTCAGCTGTCAGTGCCGGATTCACCTGGTTGGCAATTCTCGGCGTCATCATGTCGGTCATTGGTGCGTTCTACTACTTGCGTATCATCAAGATCATGTTCTTCGATGAGCCGGTGGACGAGCTGCAAGTGAGCCCGGCAGGCGATGTCACTGCCGGACTGGCCGTGAATGGTCTCGCTGTTCTGGTGCTGGGGCTTGCTCCCGGCTTGATCATGAGTGCGTGCATCACCGCATTCAGCTGAGACGGTCAACGCTGTCTGGTCGGTAAGCAGACTCCCGATTGCCGCTTCGGATAGTCGAGCGGCAATCGGATAATTGCTTGTTGCTTGTTGCTTGTTGCTTGTTGCTTGTTGCTTGTTGCTTGTTGCTTGTTGCTTGTTGCTTGTTGCTTGTCGCTTGTCGCTTACCGCTTACCGCTTACCGCTTACCGCTTACCGCTTACCGATTTGCGGGGAAACAGGTTTTCAAGTTCACCGGAATACCGAGGCTTCGGTAGAGGCATGGCGGGACGGGGCTTCAGCTGATGACGGATTTCCTGCTCGACAATGACACGCCATTTCAAGGCTCTGGCTTGTAGCGATAGTCGCGGCTGTTGTGTCTGGAAGCGGATGCTTTCGATGGCCATTCCCAGCGTATTGAACATCTGGTCCGGTGCATAGGCCGATTCCCAAGCCTTGCGAGCGGCTTCTGCTCGGTCCTGCCATTCGGGTTCAAGTGCATGGAGGATGTCAGGGATGTCGGCCACCTGCCATTCCGGAACGCGAACAGCGAAGTTCCAGTCGATTTGAGGCGGGGCGACCCAGGTGTCCGAAATGATGACAGGTACTCGACCTGCCTCCAGGGTCTCGTACAGACGCAAGGAGGCTGGACCGATACCCCGAGGGCAGAGCACGAATTTGCTGGCTGCAATCGTGTCCGTATACAGTTTCTGAAAGGCGTATCTGGAGGTTTGCATGGGATCCCAGGTGCAGAAGTCGGATGTATCCACGATTCGGGCATCCGTGGCAGGAAGCTTCAACAGGGGTTTGCGGGATGAATGGCTTTGCGAACCGACGAAGGAATAGAGCCATCTGCTCTTGGCCGGCTTCCGATAGATGTCTCGAATGCCGGTATTCGCAGCTGTGAGATAGGGAAAGGCGACCTGTGAGCCGGGGTTGCTGAGATTGCATGCAAGACTGCAATAAAGGCCGTTCAGAACCGGCCAGGCACGGTCAGCTTCGTTGTACATGAAGACTTTCGTCGGGTAGCGACGTAGCAGCTCATGGGACAAGAGGGTCTTGAAACCCATGTCATCGAACTGAGTGTTCTCGACAAAGATGATGGCATCGGCAGCCTCCGCGTCATCGGTGACGACGAACGCCTTGCGCTTGTCCAGTCGAGCCAACTCACGCACACGATCAAGACATGGGTGCGTTTGATAGGCGGAAGCGAAATACAGTTTCATTGAACCTGTCCAATGTGTAATTTTGATTCAAGGTAGCATCGGCATACGTAGTTGTCCGCGGTATGTTTACCAGATTGCAAAAAAACGAGGTTCCGCCTTTGTCCTGAATCCATGGCCGCCTCCTTTGAGGAGTGTAGGAAGAAAAATCGTGAATTGTCGGAAATTGCCTCATCGTAGTGCATGATGCTGCTGAGTTCAGCTCGGCTGACAGTGATACAGCTCGCAGCATTCGCGAGTGCCAGGCTGGCGAGAAAGGTCGCCTGCTGTCTTTGCATACAGCTTTTCGTGAGACACAGGGACGAGCCAGCCGTCGCCGGTATTACAGTGGACCTTCTCATCATCAAGGAAGGTGGCATGGGCTATTTCATGGATCGCTTTGTGGGCTGTTGCCTGCATTCCCGCAGATTTCGTGCTGTGTACATACTGTTGTCGACAGCGATATTGACCATCGGTTGCACGGATCTGCCCGAGCCCGACAGTCGGGGTGCTGCCGACCATGGCGGAACAGGCTCGGAGAATGGAATGGCTGACGATGACCGAGTCGAAGAGGCGCCGGGCTCGACAGGCAACGCTTTGGCTGTCTTTCCTGCTGATGTGCACGGCGATGATCGCACCGGGCTCATTGTTACCGGGCTTGATGGTTTGTCGGCTGAGGACGTGGTGTCACCATGGCTGGCAGTCACCCGGGTGTTTCGCAGCCTCTCCGACCCGGACCACAGGGGAGACAGTGAAATCGAGTTGGTTCGGTATGCCGACGATTTCCCGGTCGCCGCTCACCGGGAATATCTGGATCTGCCGATTGACCACTGCAGAGCGGGAATGGAAAACGCCGATCGTGAAACAGTTGATGAGAATCCACCGCCTCCCACCGTTTCCGGTGGGGCGACAGTCGTCTTCAATACGCCTTCCGGCCCCTGGTTCACTTTCCAGGCGGCACGCAATACGGATCAGCAGATCGTCTACAGTTCGCAGAATCGACTTCCGGCGGCTTTTCCCGAAGACATCACTCTATCGATCCCCGGATCATTGTTCCCGACGGTGTCGGCCCATCCACTGTATGAACCTCAGCCCGTGGAAAGGCTCTCTCCCGAGACGCAGCAGACCGTTACTGCCGATTCGCGTCTGCAATGGGTGGCTGGTCAGGGCAATACCTTGATCAGGATCGACTGGCTGGCCTTTGATGATAATGATGTGTTCACAGGTTTTCCGCTGACCTGTCTGGTGAAGGATGATGGAGAGTTCGCACTGGATTCGGCGGCTCGCTCGGCTTTAACCGACCGTGCTTCGCGACTGGCAGTTCGCTATTCGCGAATCTACGCCCGTCTGGATGTTATCAACGGTGTTGTGCTTTACCAGGAAGTGGAAATTGCCGAATGAATCACGTCTGCATCGCTTTCTTCGATTTTTTTGCCATGGAGTGTTGTACAAGTGAAAGAAGAGCGTTATACTTCCTCGGGTCAGCACAGTTGCGGGGTGGAGCAGTCTGGCAGCTCGTCGGGCTCATAACCCGAAGGTCGTAGGTTCGAATCCTACCCCCGCTACCAAGTGTTCTGACAGCCAATCAAGCCGCTTCAATGCGGCTTTTTTGTGCGCGATACAAACGCATGTGATTCGTTGCGATATGCTGAATGACGTGATTTGATCTGATCAGCCGAGGAACGACCCATGGACTCACGCCAGTTGGAGATGACAGTACTGATGACGCCAGACATGGCGAATTTCAGCGGCAAGGTTCATGGTGGAGCATTGCTGAACCTGCTTGACAGGGTGGCATTCTCCTGCGCGTCGCGGTTCTCCGGGCGCTATGTTGTCACCTTGTCCGTCGATCAGGTGACCTTCAAGCAAGCCATCAATGTGGGCGAATTGGTGACATTTCGCGCCAGCGTGAATCATGCCGGGCGCACCTCCATGGAAATCGGCATACGCGTTGAAGCGGAAGACATTCGCAAGGGACTGAGGCGGCACACCAATTCCTGCTACTTCACCATGGTTGGCGTGGACGATCAGGGTAAACCGGCCGAGATACCCGCGCTGAAGGTCGAGCTGCCTCTCGAGGAGAAACGGCAACGAGCTGCACTGGCACGCAAGGCATTGAGGCTGCGTTTCGAGCAGGAAATGCAGCAGGCTTCTGCGGAAAGCACCTAACGGCAACAAGGGTCACACTGACCAGGCTCGAAAGCTCGAAAGCTCGAAAGCTCGAAAGCTCGAAAGCTCGAAAGCTCGAAAGCTCGAAAGCTCGAAAGCTCGAAAGCTCG
>CANLXI010000009.1 GCA_947495035.1 uncultured Granulosicoccus sp. | reverse complement strand
GCAGTCGGCAAGAAGAAGGCCGTGAGCAAGAAAAAGGCAGTCGGCAAGAAGAAGGCCGTGAGCAAGAAAAAGGCAGTCGGCAAGAAGAAGGCCGTGAGCAAGAAAAAGGCAGTTGGCAAGAAAAAAGCCGCCAGCAAGAAAAAGGCAGTTGCCAAGAAGGCCGCCAGCAAGAAGAAAGCCGTCGGCAAGAAAACCACTGCCAGAAAGAAAGCCGCGAGCAAGAAACGCTCGACAGCGAAGAAGGTCAGCAGCACCAGTACTGCGGATTCCTGATATCACCCGGTGCAGCAGGATTCGGCAGCCGTTCGATGATTGGCTGGTTTGCTGCCGAGTCCGCTACCGCTGTCCGTTAGTCCTGTTTCAGACTACAGGACAGGTTCGGCAAAGTGCGAGAAGGGGAAGACCCTGACGCTGTCGCCAATGGCAGCGCCTTGTGAATCGCTTTTCAGTTCGATCAGGCAATTGGCCTTGTGCAGTGAGCTCAATACGTGAGAGTCCTGCAGGCCAGTGGTGCCCACCTGCCAGTTGCCGTTTGCATCCTGCTGCATGATGGCGCGTTGATATTCCACTCGCCCGGGGTTCTTGTGCAGTTCATCCGTGAGTGGCAATTGCAATGCCGGTGGCAGTTCCAGTGAACGTCCCAGCATGTGACGGATGGACGGTAGCACAAACAGCAGAGTGGTCAGTGCCGCTGACACGGGATTGCCGGGCAAGCCGAAGTAGGCCTGGCCCGGGCGACTGATGCCGAATGTCAGAGGTCTGCCGGGTTTCATGGCAATCTTCCAGAAGTTGATCTGCCCGGCGCGTGCCAGCACCTGCCGTACATGATCGGCCTCGCCCACCGAGACGCCACCGCTGGATATCACCAGATCTGCATCCTGTGAAGCTGAGAGTCGCTGTTCCAGCGCAGCTTCCGAATCCTTGCAGATGCCCAGGTCAATGACTTCAACACCATGATCATGCAGCATCGATTGCAGCAATGGCCGGTTGGCGTCGTAGATCTGCCCGGGCTCCAGCCTGTTGCCCGGCTTGCGCAATTCGTCGCCTGTCGAGAACAGGGCGACAACCAGCTTGCGAACAACCTCCACATTGCTGACACCGTGTGCTGCCAGCAAGGCCAGTTGCGAGGGCCCCAGTCGTGTACCAGCATTGATCAGCAGATCATCCTGCCGGCTGTCTGTTCCGGGGTTGCGAACATTCAAGCCGGGCTGTGGCATGACCCGAATCGTGACCGTGCCATCATTGCATTCGGTGTTTTCCTGTTGCACGACTGCATCGGCGTCGTCGGGAACGCGAGCGCCCGTGGTGATGCGTTGACAGCTTCCGGGTGCGAGTCTGTCACTACCGGGATGCCCGGCCATGGACTGGCCATCGAGTCGCAGAGCCGAATGGCAGTCAGCAACCCTCACGGCAAAACCATCCATGGCGGACGCCCGAAAAGGCGGAACAGACATGGGGGAGTGAATGTCCGCTGCCGTGATACGCCCAAGCGCGTTCAGGCAGTCGACGGTTTGCACGTCCTTCAATTGTGGCAGTGCGTTCCGGATGCGTAACAGTGCCTCTTCGATCGTCAGGGCTGAGGGGTCGGCATCATTGATTACGCGTGGCGGCAACTTCATGTGTATCCTTGAGTAATGGTCAAACCGTATGCTAACGCCAAGTCAGTTGCAGCGCGCGGCAAGGTGTCAGGAAAAGACGCCTCTCGGGCCGAAGACGTCGACGCCCTGTTGCTGAGATTTGCAGACAGTCAACTGGTGGAAAGGGGTCTGGGTAGCAACACCATCGCCGCCTATCGCAGCGATCTGCGGGCCTTTGCCGCGTTTCTGCAGGAAGGTCAGCGACATCTGCTGGAGGTACGTCGTGCTGATATCATGGAATATCTGGCACGTCGTGTCACCGATGGCAGCAGCAGTCGCAGTGCTGCCAGACTGTTGTCCGCCCTGCGACGCTTCTATGCCTGGTGTCTGCAACAGGGGTTGCTGGCCGATAACCCGACGGCGCTGGTACGCTCTCCCTCTCTGGGCAGACCCTTGCCCAAGGTCATCACCGAATCCGAGGTGCAGGCGCTGTTGCAGGCGCCCGTCGTGTCCGAGGATCTCGGCTTGCGAGATCGCGCCATGCTTGAACTTCTCTATGGTTGTGGGCTCAGGGTGTCCGAACTGATCGGTCTGACAGTTGCACAAGTCAATCTGCAGCAGGGCATGCTGCGAGTCTGGGGCAAGGGCAACAAGGAGAGACTGATTCCCGTCGGCGATGTCGCTGCAGACTGGCTGACACGTTACCTGCAATCGGCCCGACCGGCGCTGTTGCGTGGCAACACCGACGTGCTGTTTCTGTCGAACCGCGGTAGCGGCATGACCCGGCAGGCGTTCTGGCATCGCATACGGGCCCATGGTCTGGCTGCCGGCATCAAAACGCAGTTGTCGCCGCATGTGCTGCGCCATGCCTTTGCCACGCATCTGGTCAATCACGATGCCGATCTGCGGGTGGTGCAGTTGCTACTCGGCCACAGCAGTCTGTCGACCACTCAGATATACACGCATGTGGCACAGGAGCGCCTGAAGTCTCTGCACCGCAAGCATCACCCACGAGGCTAGTACGTGCAGAGTGCACTGCGTCGCAATAATCATGTTTTTTGATGGAACTTACGGCATTATCCACCCACAGACACTCATACCCTCAGAGTCTTGGCCTGTCCCTTGCGCACCCCTTGGGCTCGGACCCTCGAATCTCCAACTGGCGCGGTTCCTGCGAGCTTTAACCTTATGAATATTCGTACACGAATCAGTTCCCTGCTGGGTTTCGTCTTATTGACGATGATGCTCAGTGCCCATGCACAAGATGCCACTACCGTTGATGCAGTGAAAAGCCGGCTGGCCGAACGTCTACCAGGCATCGATGTAACCAGTCTTGAAGAGTCCGAGATACCCGGTCTCTATGAGCTGATAACCGACGGTCAGATCTACTATGTCGACGAAACCGCAGAATATCTCGTGGATGGCAGTCTCATCCGGCTCAGTGACAGAAGCAATCTGACGGATGCTCGCCAGGGTCTGATCCATGCGGCGCTGATCGAGGAAATCGGTGAGGACAACATGCTGATCTACGAACCGGAAGAACCGTCCAATCGCTCCATTACCGTATTCACCGACATCAGTTGTGGCTACTGTCGTCGACTGCATTCGGAAATCGATACCCTGATGGATGCCGGGGTTCGCGTGCGGTATCTGCTTTTCCCACGTGCGGGACTGGGGTCCCAGGGACACGATGACCTTGTCAGTGTCTGGTGTGCCGATGACCCGCAGGCAGCCATGACCAATGCCAAGGCCGGCGGAAAGATCGAGCCCAGAACCTGCGACAATCCGGTTGAATCCCATGTTGCTCTGGCTGAGCGTCTGGGGCTTCGGGGAACGCCTCTGATCTACACGGACAGCGGTACCAAGATTCCGGGATATAGAGAAGCCACCGTGCTTGCCGGCATGGTCAACGATTCCACGCCGCTGGCCAACTGATCGAACCGGCAAGGCATGTCCGTTTGCCAGCGAACGTTCTGCCTTGCCGGTCTTCTGCTGGGGCTGACATCAACGTCAGTTGTCAGGGCTGAGCAGAGTGACGATTCGGCTCTGATGCAGGTGCATTCGGAGCATGCCCTGAATGCCATATTCGGACTACCGGGAGCCGCGGTTCGCCCCGTTCAGTCCAGTGAGTGGCAGTTGTCACTGGAGCACGGCAACCAGTTCATCGGCAGTACGGCCGGGGATGAAACACTGTTTCTCGATGGGGAAACCTCTGAGCTGGTAGTGCGGCGTCGACAACGTCTGAGTTCCTGCTGGCAAGGGGAGCTGGTTCTGCCATTCTTTCAGCATTCCAGTGGCAAGTTCGACCGGGCCATTGATGACTGGCATCAGTTCTTCGGACTTCCCGATGCCAGTCGGGATGAATTTCCCCATCAGCAGTTGACCTATACCTACTCGGATGCCTCCGGCGAGCGCTTGCGCGTGGATACGGCACAGAGCGGGGTGGGCGATATCAGCGTCACTGTGCAACGCACATTGTCGTGTCAGGCAACGGCGGACACGACCGGTGCCGAACCCATCGTGCGGGCCGGTATCAAATTGCCGACCGGTTCGGTCTCGGAGCTGCGTGGCAGTGGCCGAGTCGATACCTTCGTCGATATACAGTCACCCGTGATGAGCAACGGCGGTCGCTGGCGAGCGGGTGTCTCGCTGGGTGTGCTGTACGCGGGCGATAACGAGCGGCTTCCCAGTCAGCGCAATCTGGTCGTTTTCGGTACCGCCGGCTCTCAGTTCCGTCTGGCACAGCGCTATCGAGCCATGGTGCAACTGGATTGGCACACACCGTTCTATCGCAGTGACCTGCCCGAGCTGAATGATCCGACAGTGGTGCTGTCGGCCGGTCTGCGCTTTCTGCTGGGGGCCACACAGACCCTGGAACTCTCCATCAGTGAAGACGTGGCCGTGGAGACGGCACCCGATATCGTGGCCAGGCTGGCCTGGACCTACCGCCCATCGCCTTGAGGATGGACGGTCGGTGTAAGCGTGCGTGATCGAGCCTACTGCCTCGCGGTCCGCTTTGCCTGAAACAGAATCTCGAACACCTCATCGTAGTGACCGGCGTGCCGGATATCGAGCCCGGTCACGATGTGCTCGGGCAATTCACTGACATCGCGGCGGTTGCCGGCCGGCAATATGATCTGCTTGACACCGATTCGTCTGGCTGCAATCAGCTTCTCGCGAATACCACCGACCGGCAGCACTTCTCCGGTAAGGGTTATCTCGCCGGTCATGGCGAAGGACTTGCGGACCGGCTTGTTCAACGCCAGCGACAACAGGGCGCTGGTGATGCTGATACCGGCACTCGGACCGTCCTTGGGTGTTGCGCCTTCGGGTACGTGCAGATGCAGGCTGTGCCGCATGAACCAGTCCTTGCCGACACCGTAGCGATCAGCATTGGTCGTGACATAGCTGTGGGCGATCTGCGCGGATTCGTTCATGACCTTGCCCAACTGGCCTGTCAGCTTCAGACCACGTTCGCCTTCATGCACCGAGGTGGCTTCGATGGGCAGCGTGGCACCACCCATGGATGTCCAGGCCAGACCGGTGATGACGCCGACGCCGCCGAGTTGCTTTTCCACCCGAAACGGCGGTTCGCCAACGAACTCGACCAGATTGCGATTGCTGATGCTGACTGTCTTGCTCTTGCCGAGCAGCTTCACGACCGATTTACGCAATACCCTGTGCAGCAGTTTTTCCAGGCTGCGAACACCGGCTTCGCGTGCATAGCCTTCAATGAGTGCCTTGATGGCGGAATCACTGATCTTGACCTGAGAGCTCTTGACGTTGTTGCGTTCCAGCAGTCTCGGCCACAGGTGCTTGCGGGCAATCTCGAGTTTTTCGCTGGCGATATAACCACCCAGGCGGATGACGTCCATGCGGTCGAGCAGCGGGCGAGGAATGGTATCAAGCTGGTTGGCGGTACAGACGAACAGCACCTTGGACAGGTCGACCCGCAGGTCCAGATAGTGATCGAGAAACTCACTGTTCTGTTCCGGATCGAGCACTTCGAGCATGGCTGATGCCGGGTCGCCCTGGTGAGAACTGCCCATCTTGTCGATTTCATCGAGCATGATGACCGGATTGGACACATCGACGTCCTTCAGTGCCTGTACCAGCTTGCCCGGCATGGCGCCGATATAGGTACGGCGATGGCCCTTGATTTCCGCTTCGTCGCGCATGCCACCGACACTGAATCGATAGAACTTGCGTCCCAGGCATTCGGCGATGGATTTGCCGATGGACGTCTTGCCGACACCGGGGGGGCCGACAAACAGCAGTATGGAGCCACTGATCTCGCCACGGAAGGAGCCCATGGCAAGGAACTCCAGAATGCGTTCCTTGATGTCCTCGAGTCCCGCATGGTCACGATTCAGTACCGTCTTCGCGTGTCGCAGTGACAGCTTGTCCCTGGAATAGTTGCCCCATGGAACGGCGCTGAGCCAGTCAAGGTAGTTGCGCGTGACGCCATACTCGGGTGAGCCGGTTTCGAGAATGGACATCTTGTTGATCTCCTCATCGAAGCGCTTCTTCACATGCTCAGGTGGCGTGCGCTTTTCCATGCGCTCGCGGAATTCGTCGATATCCGAGGTGCGATCGTCCTTGGCAATGCCCAGCTCGCGCTGGATGACCTTCAATTCTTCGCGCAGGAAGAATTCTCGCTGGTGCTTGGACATCTTCTGCTCGACTTCGGAGCGGATTTCGGCCTGCAAGCGGGCAACCTCGAGCTCCTTGTGCAGCAGGATCAGAACTCTCTCCATGCGCTTTTGCAGGGAGACGGTATCGAGAATCTGTTGCAGTTCGGGGCCGGGGGCGGTCGTGATGGCCGCGGCGAAATCTGCCAGTGGCGAGGGATCATTCAGGTTGAAGTGATTGAGAAAATTCTTCAGCTCTTCGTTGTACAGCGGGTTGAGCGGAATCAGCTCCTTGATGGCCTGGATCAGTGCCATGGCGTAGGCCTTGATCTCCGGAGTGTTCTTCGAACGCTCGTTCGGATACGAGACTTCAGCGGCGAACGGTGCAGTGCGGCTCAGCCAGCCATCGATGCGAAAGCGTTGCATGCCCTGGGCGATGAACTGGATCTTGCCGTTGCCCCGTACGACGTTGTGCAGTCTGACCACACAGCCGGTATCGGCAAAGTCCTCGGGTGATGCACTGGCGTGTTCGTCCTGATCACCGGCATAGCACAGACCCAGCAGATGGTGATCCATCTTCGCCAGCCGTGCGAAGGTTTCTTCCCAGGGCGATTCGTCGATGACCAGAGGTTGTACCTGGGCAGGGAAGAACGGCCGCTCGAAAATCGGCAGCAGCAGCAGCTTCCCGGGCAGGCTTTGTTCAGGGACAATCAGACCGGTGCCTGCGCTGCTACCGTTGTCCTCGGCGTCTGCCTGCTCGGAGTCGACAATCAGCGTTTCGTCACTTTTTTTCGAGGCCATGAAGGATCTTGTTCTGCTGTTGGTCCGGATGGCCTGCCTGCTGCAAGCCAGCGCCGCCAGATTGATGGCGGTGACGGGAAAAGAGGTACCGTGAACATATGCCATGCTGCCGCATTTTCAAGCTGCCGTCACAATTAACGGGTGCTGCGGCAGCTGTCTTCAGCGGCGGTGCCTCGCAACTGCTGAGGCGCAAGGGTCGAGGGCAGTCAGTCCGCAGCCAGCAGGTTCATCAGCCCCTTGAGAGCATCCTTGCCGGCTGCCCGCGATGCTTCCGCATCTCCGGCATCCAGCTCACCCATGAAGATCACGTCGTCCGGCGGCAGATCGGCCAGAAAGCGGCTGGGTTCGCAGGCTCCGGTTTCGCCGAACTGCTGGCGAGCACGCGAGCGGGTGAAGGTCAGGGTATGGCGAGCCCGTGTCATGCCGACATAGCAGAGACGACGCTCTTCCTCGATGGTGTCGGCTTCCACGCTGTTGCGATGGGGCAGCAGTTCCTCTTCCATGCCGACCATGAAGACGTGCGGGTACTCCAGCCCCTTGGCCGCATGCAATGTCATCATCTGTACCTGATTGTCATCGGATTCATCGTCCTGGCGCGACAGCATGTCATGCAGGCACAGCGATCGCACTACTTCCGAGAGGGGCTGGTCCTTCTGATCCTCATCCGTCAGCAGACGCTCTATCCAGGCAAGCAGCTCCCCGGTATTCTCGATGGCACGCTGCGCCTTGGGTGGGGAATCATGCACCTGTTGCAGCCAGTCCGTGTAATCGATGTCTTCGAACACTCCCTTGACGACCGCCAGGGTGTCGCCACGTTCGGCGTTGTCGGCACTCAGGGTCAGCCAGTTGGCAAAGCGTTGCAGACGTTGCAGGGGGCGACCGCTGATCTGCGTCTCCAGGCCGATATCGTGGCAGGCGGCGAACATGCTGATATTGCGATTGCGTGCGTGCTGGCCCAGTTTGGCCAGCGTGCTCGGGCCGATCTCCCGGCGCGGCGTGTTGATGCAGCGCATGAACGCCGTGTCGTCATCCGGATTCACCAGCAGTTTCAGATAGGCCAGCATGTCCTTGATTTCGGCCTTGTCGAAGAAGGAACTGCCACCGCTGATGCTGTACGGGATCTGCTTTTCACGCAAGGCCTGCTCGAAGGCGCGTGACTGAAAGTTGCTGCGGTAGAGGATGGCAAAGTCACCCCATCGCGTATCCTTCTGATAATGGCGAGTCAGAATCTCTGCGGCGACCCATTCGGCTTCATCGAGTGTGTGCTTGCAGGCGGATACTCGCAGGGGGTCGCCCAGACCCAGATCACTCCACAGGGCTTTTTCGAATTCGTGCGGGTTGTGGCTGATGACCGCATTGGCGCAGCGCAGAATGCGCTGGCTGGAGCGGTAGTTCTGCTCCAGTTTGATGACACGCAGATTGGGATAGTCGATCTTCAGGTTCATCAGGTTCTCCGGCTTGGCACCTCGCCAGGAGTAGATGGACTGATCGTCGTCGCCGACCGCGGTGAATGCTCCGAACTTGTCCACCAGCTGGCGCACCAGCTCGTACTGGGCCGCATTGGTGTCCTGATATTCATCCACCAGCATGTGTCGCACCTTGCCCCGCCATTTGTCGCGAACGTCGGTATGCTCGCGCAGCATTTCCACGGGCAGACTGATGAGGTCGTCGAAGTCCACGGAATTGCAGGCACGCAGCAGTTCGTTGTAACGGGCGTAGAGCAGGGCGGAGACACGTTGATTGTCGTCGACAGCCGCTGCCAGGGCACCCTCCGGGGTGATGAATTCGTTCTTCCAGTTCGAAATCGTGTTCTGCAGATCACGTTCCTCGATGGCGCTGTTGCCTTCGCGGATCAGTTCGCGCAAGGCGGTCATGGAGTCGTGCTGGTCGAGAATGGTAAACCCCTTGCGCAAGCCGATGGCCTCACCGTCCTTGTGCAGCATTTCCATGCCAAGCCGGTGGAAGGTTGCGATGGTCAGCCCTTTCATCTGCTGCGGTGACAGCTGCTTCTTGAGCCGCGCCCGCATTTCGTTGGATGCCTTGTTGGTGAAGGTCACCGCAATGATGGATGTGGGCGAGTAATTCTGTTTTTCGATCAGCCAGGCAATCTTCTGGGTGATGACGCCGGTCTTGCCGCTACCGGCACCGGCCAGCACCAGCAGGGGAGTCTCGAAATGTCTGACGGCGGCCAGTTGTTGAGGGTTCAGGCCCATTGAGAGGATCGATCAATGCAGTGTGGGGTGGGCAAGTCTACTGCTTTCCGCCATCAATGTTCGGTGTTGAGGTTAACGATGAAGATGATTGTGTCGCGAATCGTCTGGCATGTCCGGTTTTCGGGCGCGGCTGGTCCGTACCTTGCGTTGCTGTGTCAGCGATCAGCTCCTGGTACTCGCCGACCTCGGCATTTCCTGTGGAGGGCGGGCGAGACCGTATAATGCACGCTGACATATACCGTAGTGGAGCATTTGTGGAACTTGACATGCAGGCGGCACGACAGGCTGCCGAGGAGGCTGCACAGGCAGCTGAACAGGTCATCAACGACTTTCTCGCACGCGGAGACTGGCACGTGACGCTGAAGTCCGATCAATCTCCGGTGACCGAAGTCGATGTGGCTGCCGAGAAGGCCATCAAGTCAGTGCTCACCTCAGCACTGCCGGGGGCGTCGTTCTTCGGCGAGGAAACCGGTAAATCGGCAGCCAGTGATGAGTCGGCGTCGGGCAGTGGGCTGCGCTGGCTGGTTGATCCGATAGACGGCACCAAGAGTTTCATCAGAGGCTCGCGATACTATTCGACTCAGATTGCGCTTGAAGTGGACAATGTATTGCGCCTGGGTGTCTCGAATGCACCTGCCTATGGAGAGTGTCTGGTGGCTGAAGCCGACCAGGGTGCCTGGCTTGACGGGCGTGCCGTTCGCTGCAACGAGGTGACCTCCCTGGAAGATGCCTTCTTCTCGGCAGGCAATCTCACCACGCTGGCTCGTGATGCCGACGCCTGGGCACGTTATGCGTCCATTGTGGGACGAGTTCGTCGAGTTCGCGGTTATGGCGATTTCTGTCATTACCATCAGCTGTGCTGCGGTCAGGCCGATCTGGTGCTGGAGTCGGATGTCAATATCCTGGATATCGCCGCCCTGACAGTCGCCGTGCGGGCCGCTGGCGGCATCATCACGGATCTGCAGGGACAGTCGGTCAACGATTCGACCACATCCGTTCTGGCTGCCTGCACCGAAGCCCTGCATGCAGAAGCACTGGCTGTGCTGCAAGGTCGTTCCGGGCAGTAGCAACAGATGGCGACCCTGACTCTTCCCTATTACAACCCTGGTCGCCGCAGTCTGACATATTCACTGGTTCTGTTGCTGGCGCTGACCCTGCTGGTGCTGACCGGTCTGGGTGTGTTCCGTCTGTATTTCGGCTTCGAATGGACCGCCGGCAGCAATGACTCGGGACAGCTGTTCACACTGAGTGTGCGAGGCGGCAGGTCTTTCAATCTGTTCGAGGCTGATTCCTTCGGTCGTACGTTCTGGAGCAGTCTGCTGATTCTGCTGCTGCTGTGTCTGCTCATGCCGTTGTTCCGGCTGGCGGGGGCGGCCATCATTGCCCTGTTGTCGGCGGCTGCACTGGTGTATTGCCACTTGCAGCTGGCGGCAGAGTCGTCATACATGCCGATGGAGTTCGAACTGCTGATCGTGCTGATTCTGTTCGTCACGTATGTTCTGCTGGGCTACATCGGAGAAGTGCGTGACCGCAAGCGGGTGCAGCGCCTGCTGAGTCAGTATGTGCCCGTGGAGCTGGCAAGGGAATATCAGCGTGACCCGCAGTCCGTTGGCAGGCCCGGAGTACAGCGAGAGATCAGCGTGCTGTTCTGTGATGTGGTCGGGTTCACTGCCAAGTCCGAGCAACTGACGCCGTCGCAGCTTGCCGAGTGGCTCAACATGTACTTCTCCTATGTGAGCCGCATCGTGGTTCGTTATCGCGGTTCCATCGACAAGTACATGGGTGATAGTGTCATGGCTGTCTGGGGTGCCCCCTCGTCGAGCAGGACACATGCACATGACGCCCTGTGTGCCGGTATGGATATCCAGGCGGAAGTGAACACGCTCAACGAGCGCTACCGGGCCAAGGGCTTGCCGGAAGTGGTCATGGGCATCGGCATCAGTACCGGGACGGCCATGGTCGGGCCACTGGGCTCGGAGTACCGCGTGGATTACACCGTGGTCGGTGACAGTGTCAATGTTGCGCAACGACTGGAAGCGCAGACACGCAAGTACCGGGTGCCGATCATTGTCGGTGACAAGACTGCCGCACAGTTGCCCGGCATGGTCTTTCGCGAACTGGATACGGTCACGGTCACGGGGCGCAGTCAGCCAGTCACCATGTATGAACCGCTCGGTGCCAGAGAGACGCTTGGTGAGCAGGTGATGCAACGCGTCGGCATGCATGACCAAGCCATGGCAGCAAGCCGAGCCGGAGACTGGGATACGGCGATCGAGCTGTTTTCCCGGTTGCGAGAGGAGTGGGGGCCGATCTCCATGTACGATCTCTATCTACGAGGCATCGAGCAGGCTCGCAACATCTGATCATTCGCCGGCCTTTCGCTCAGCGGTAAGGACTTCCTGCCATTGATGCCCGTCGAAATGTTCCTGCGGCTGAAAATCGGTCTTGTATTGCATCTTCTGACACCCATCGACCCAGTAACCCAGATACAGATACGGTAGTTTGATGGCCTTGCACAGTTCGATCTGCTGCATGATGCTGAAGCGTCCCAGCCCTCGATCGGCATGTTCGGGGTCGAAGAACGTATAGACCGCCGACAATCCATCGGCCGTGGCATCCGTTACCGCAACAGCAATGACCTGTCGCTCGAGTCGAATGTCGACGAACAGGGTTTCACCCCAGGGATTGAGCAGAAAGCGTTCGAAGTCTTCCGGGTCGGGATCGTCCATACCACCATCGGGGTGGCGAGCGGCAAGATAACGTTGATACAGCTGAAAATACTCATCGGTATAGCAGGCTTCGCGAAAATCGACCTTCAGATCCTGATTGCGCTTGCAGTTGCGGCGATCGGTGCGCCGCATTCTGAATTCATCGCACAGGATGCGCACGGGTATGCAGGCCGAACAGCCGGTACAGCCCGGGCGGTAGACATACTCCCCTGAACGCCGAAAACCCCGCTTGATCAACTGGTTGTAGACCGCACGCGGATTGGGATGATGCGGATCTGCGTAGATATTCACCGCTTCCCGATCGTCCAGATAGCTACAGGGGTTGATCGATCCCTGATACAGCTTGATGCGTTGTTGGATCATTCGGTGGATGGTATCAGAGGGTGTTGGAAGAGCTTGTTTATTAGAGTTTCGTCACAAAACCTGGCTGGTTGACAGTCGGTCACAATGTTACATGACCAGAGTGTTATTATCCGTTCCTACCTTGGCGCGGGGTTGTAGGACTGGCGCCTCAGCTGACGGAATGAATGTCATGGGCGCAAGCGTCTCCAAACGATCCACCTACCGATCTACCGCACGTATGCTGTTTGCTCTACTGGTTCGAACCCTGGCCCGACAGGTCCGGTTTCCGACCTTCATGCGTGCATTGGTGGAGTCACTGATGTTCTGCTGCGTCTTTCTGGCGGCAGGTTACGTCAGTCTGGGTTATTCGGTGACGAGCATGCTGGCTCCGATGGTACCGATTGTTTTCATCATGATGGTCTCGATGGTACTCAGCGGTGTGTACCGTAAGGAAATTACAGATTCCATCATGAATGTCTACTGGCATTCGGCTTACGGCTTTGTGCTTGCCACCGTCATCTTCCTGGCGTTCGTGCCACTGATCGGTCCGGAATATGCCAGTGAGAAATTCAAGTTCTTCTTCCTGTTCTTTGCCTTTTTCGTGGTGAACACCATGCGTCCGGTGATCTCCGGTACGGATTTCATGGACGGCGGCGGACGTCGCACCAACTAGAATCAGGCAATGCTTGCCGGATAGTCGCGCAGCGCGCGCTCCAGCTCCTGTTCTGCCGGGAGCCAGTCGATGGCATTCAGCGCCTGCTGATAGCTCTGCCGAGACAACCAGGCGGCCTCCTCGTCATTCAGTCGTGCGGTGCAATGCTCTTTCCAGCGACGCTGCTGATCGGCATCCAGTGCTTCGGGAAAGTTTCGGGCCAGGTAGCGCCAGATCATCTCGTCCAGACGCCTGTCATCGAAGCGCCCGGCATGCTGATCCAGTTCCTGTGCCAGACGCTCTGGTGAGAGCGTGCGAATATCAGCCAGTGCCTGTTTGTCGGACGTAGACAGAAAGTCGCCGCTGTAGAGCGTGCCATCGATATCCTGCAGTGAATCATCCTGCCAGCTGCGTGTCATGACCTGGCCGATGCGCTTCAGCATGTCTCCGCTACACAGCTGTTCCGCCCAGCGGGCATGCTGGCTGATCTGCCCGCGATCCATGTCCAGACGACTGGCATCTTCTTCCCGCAAGGTGGAAACCGGCACAATGACCGGACACTTGTTGATCTGCACCGTTCTCAGGCCAGGGCGTGGCGCATCACCCTCGCGGCGCTCATTGCCCGGTTGATAGAGGCGGCGAGCGATCTCCTCGGCATCCAGGTCGAGCAGGTATCGGGGATCCTGCTGCAGGTCCAGCACGATGATACCGTTGCGGTTCTCCGGGTGGGGCATCAGTGGCAGGATGGCTCCGAGATGATGCCGGCTTCCGGGAATCATGCCGGAGGCCTGCAGGCAGGGTTTGCGCTGGCGCGTGTCGAGCAGCTCGGCAACACTGTGCTTGTCGCGGTGCCCGAAGACGAAGTCGAACAGGCGAGGTTGTCGTTCCCGTATCAGCCTGGCCATGCCGATGGTTGCCCAGACATCGGACATTGCATCGTGCGCCTGGCTGTGGGTGATGCCGTTCGCGGCACTCAGAAGTTCGAGGCGGTTGGTGGCAGAGCCGTCATCGTCCACCGGCCATTGAATGCCTTCCGGACGCAAGGCGCGCGTCAACCGCACCACATCGATCAGGTCCCAGCGGGAATTGCCATCCTTCCATTCCTGTTCGTAGGGGTCGCGCAGGTTGCGAAACAGCGTGTGACGGGTGAATTCGTCATCGAAGCGTATGCTGTTGTAACCGGCTGAACAGGTTTCCGGTCGACCGATTTCGTCGACGATGCGTTGTATGAACTCGGTTTCGGGCAGACCCTTCTCATTGGCATGCTGCGGTGTGATGCCGGTAACGCGACAGGCGGCAGGGTGTGGCAGATAGTCAGTGGGTTGACGACAGTACAGCGTCATCGGTTCACCGATGACGTTCAGGTCGAGATCGGTTCTGACGCCGGCAAACTGGCAGGGATGATCCCAGGCGGGATGCGTGCCGAAGGTTTCATAATCAAACCAGTAGAACGTTACCATTGCAGGTCGTCAGGTACGGTGAAGTCCTCATAGCCACTGGTGTCCTCACTGCTGTCCGGTGCCGGGGTCACGACCGCCCAGTCCGGGTTGAGCTTGCGGATGGCCTCGGCGGTGGTTTCCGGCACCAGCCAGGTTGTACCGTTCAGACGGGTGATGACCAGCGTGCCTGCGATGAGCTGCAGGCGGATATCCTCCTTGACATGCAGTTCACGGATACGCTTGTTGAGAATGAATCGGTAGACGCTCTCACCCTGGAATTCCTTGATCGCAGCCGCTTCGATCAAGGTCTTGATCTCGGCCTTGATGGCCTTGCGCCTGGCAATCCTTGCCTCGGCTTCCCCGTCGGCATCGGTCTTGCCCCGTTGAGTCGATGCAGCACGGCCCGTTTGCTGTCCGGCAGCGGCCTTGCCACCCGGGTTCTTGCCACGGCCGGGTTTCTTGCCGGTCGGGCGTTTGCGGCGCTCCGGTTCTTTCGGTGCATTGAATCCCGCTTGCAGCAGCTGGTCGCGGAGTGAATCAGACATGGCTCAGGAACTCCTGGCAAATTCGTGTGAACTGAGCGGGTTTCTCGGCATGCGGCCAATGTCCGGCACCGGTGATGATCTTCAGTGACGGTTGCGCACAAACAGCCTTGATACCCGGTTCATCGGCCTCCGACAGGTAGTCACTGCTGCCCCCCTTGATGAACAGTGTCGGCGGCTGGATGACCTGACGGATCAGTGGCGCCCGAGAGATCAGCGGATAGTCCTGAGCCAGCTGCTTCAGGTCGAAGCGCCAGCGCAGGCGACCGGACTCGTGACGGTAGAGGCTCTTGAGCAGGAAAGCGCGAACACCGGCATCGGGAATGGCCGACCGCAGCTCGCGGTCCGCTTCCCGTCTATCCTCGATGTTCTGCAGAT
Source organism: uncultured Granulosicoccus sp. (assembly GCA_947495035.1). Lineage (GTDB taxonomy): Bacteria > Pseudomonadota > Gammaproteobacteria > Granulosicoccales > Granulosicoccaceae > Granulosicoccus. Next base: position 195,951 of record CANLXI010000009.1, on the reverse strand, counting down.
CCAGTGCCTGCAGGGCTTCCAGGATTTCCTGATGGTGTGGCGGGTAGGATTTCGGTGCGATGTCCACCACACACAGGCTTTGCAGACCGTGGCAATCGGGGGAACCTGCAACTGCCATGGCCACCTTGCCACCCAGTGAATGGCCGAGCAGGTGGAACCGGTCCACACCCAGTCGGGCGATTTCCGCGAGGACTTCCTCTGCCATGGCCTCGATGGATAGCGTGGGTAGCGTGGGCGACAGACCATGCCCCGGCAGATCCATGCGCACCACGTTCAAGTTGCGCTCCATGTGCAGGGACACTGACCGGAAGTTGTCCAGATTGCCGAACAGTCCGTGAAGCATGATCAGTACCGGTCCCTGACCGGCCTGCTGCGAGTTCAATCTGCTCATGAAGGCATCGGCTGGGTTACACTCCCGCGCTGGCAAAGTGGGATGTTCATCGTGTACTCCGAGCTTAGACAAAGAGCTGGCAAGCTGGTCAGGACCCAGGCCCCTGAGGTTTTGGCTGAACGCAAGGTTGGTCTCGAAAAAGAATCGTTGAGAGTCAAGGGTAACGGTGGCATATCCCAGGCTGATCATCCAGAGGCGCTGGGTGCTGCGTTGACCCATCCATTCATCACCACGGATTTTTCCGAGGCGTTGCTGGAAATGGTAACACCCCCGTGTGATTCAGCTGAAGAGGCATTGCATTTTCTGACGTCGGTACATCAGTTCATCGTTCACCGACTGCCCGAGGGCGAGCATATCTGGAACACCAGCATGCCCTGTATCCTGCGCGGTGGACCCAGTGTACGTATTGGTGAATATGGCAGTTCGCACAGCGGACAGATGAAACATGCCTATCGGCGTGGTCTGGGGCTGCGTTATGGTCGTCGCATGCAGGCCATCGCCGGTGTGCATTTCAACTTCTCGATGCCCGAAACGGCATGGCCCTTGAGAGAATCGCTGCTCGGCGCCGACGGCGACCTGGACTCGGCGGCATTGCGGCATCGTTTCGATGCACAGAGCAGCCGGGAAAGACAGCTGCAGCGCACCAATGGCTATTTCCAGATGATGCAGAACCTGCTGCGTGTCGGTTGGCTGGTGCCGTATCTGTTCGGGGCATCACCGGCCATATGCCAGAGCTTTCTGGGCGAGGGGGAAGGAGAAGAGCTGGATGTCTGGAATCAATCCACCCGCTTCGCCGAATATGGCACGTCGCTGCGCATGGGCAAGATCGGTTATCGCTACAGCGAGGAAGATCCGATCGATCTGAGCGTCAGGCATACCGATGTGGAGTCCTATATCGAGGACATCATCGGACATGTGTCCACTGAACACCCGCCTTACAAGGCGTTGGGTATTCGTGATGAGGATGGCCGTTTCCAGCAACTGAGCGCCTGTCGTCTGCAGATCGAAAACGAGTTCTACAGCACGGTTCGACCCAAGCAGATACCCCATCCCGGAGAGCTGCCGATCCATGCGCTCAGCGAACGCGGTATTCGTTATCTGGAACTGCGCTCGGTAGACGTCAACCTGCTGGACCCGGCGGGTCTGAATCTGCACCAGATCGCGATGCTGGAAATGCTGATGATGTTCGCCTGGCTGGCGGATCCGGTGCCATTGACGGCGGATGAGCAGGAGATCAGCACCCGTAACGTCAAGACCGTCGCACATCGTGGCCGGGAGCCCGGACTGATGCTGGAAGGCCCTGATGGACCCATCGCCTTGCCGCAGTGGGGCAAGGCCATCCTCGATTCACTGGAACCGATAGCACAATGGCTGGACAGCGATCGCGAGACGCCCTTGTATGCACCGGCACTCGCCGAGCAACAGGCACGTCTGGCGGATCCACAGCTGACCCCTTCAGCGCAGATGATCGCCGGTATTCGCCAGACAGGCTCCTTTTTCGAACACGCCCAGAGCCTTTCGCGCGAGCATGATGCTGCTCTGCGAGAAGCACCGCAGGATGAGGCGCTGTTTGCCCGGCTGGATGAGCTGGTGCAGCAGTCGCGCCTGAAACAGGCTGAGATGGAAGCTGACAGTGAGGGGCGGTTCGAGGACTTCCTGGCGGCCTATCTCGATCAGATTCATCCGAGGCGAACTGACGGATGAGTACCGGCGGTGTCATTCTGGCAGGTGGTCTGGCCCGTCGCATGGGGGGGCAGGACAAGGGCTTGATCACAGTGGCAGGGCGACCCATGGTCGGGCATGTGCTGCAGACTGTTCAGCCGCTGGTGGATCGCTGTGTGATCAACGCCAACCGGCATCTGGATGAGTACGCCGCGTTCGGTGTTCCGGTAGTCAGGGATCGTCTGGCGGGCCATCTGGGGCCACTGGCCGGACTGAGCGCTGCCATGGAAACGCTGGACACCGATCATGTTCTCATGTGCCCCTGTGATTCGCCGTTTCTGCAGAGCGGTCTGTGCCAGGCCCTGCTGCGCGCCTGCATGGACGAAGATGCCGATCTCGCCGTGCCGCACGATGGTGAGCGTCTGCAACCGGTTTTTCTGGTGGTACAGCGCCGCGTCAAGTCGTCCCTGGATGCCTTTCTGGCGGCTGGCGAGCGCAAGATCGATCGCTGGTTCGAGCAATTGCAGATCGCACAGCTGGCGGCGGCCGATTATTCCGAGTCGTTTCGCAATATCAATACCGAAGAAGAGCGATTGCGAGCCGAAAGCGAGATGCAATCATGATCGAGAAACAAGCCTCCTGTGAAGATGATGGAGAGCCACTGCTGTTGCCGGTAGCCGAAGCTCGACAACGACTGCTCACCTCTCTGCAGCCCGTCTGCGAAGCGGTTGAACTGCCGTTGTCGGAGGCCCTGTACCGTGTGCTGGCTGCCGATATCGTATCGCCTGTCGATGTCCCGCCGCAGGCCAATTCGGCCATGGATGGCTATGCCCTGCAGCGGACCAGTATTCCCGCCAGTGGAGAGCGCAGCTTGCAGGTCGTGGGAACGGCCTGGGCCGGTCAGCCGTTTACCGGTCAGGTTGGTGAGGGGCAGGCCGTGAGGATATTCACCGGTGGCATCATGCCGGTAGGCTGCGATACGGTCGTGATTCAGGAGCACGTCCGGTGCAGAACGGCCCCGACCGACGGACCAGGCCTGATCGACATCGACAGTGAGGTCATCGCCGGCAAGAATGTGCGTCAGGCCGGTGAAGATGTGGCTTGCGGGCAGATGGTCCTGCCACGTGGCCGCCAGTTGCATGCCGCCGATATCGGCGTGCTGGCCTCCCTGGGGATTGCCCGGGTAAACGTCGTCAGACCGCTGAAGGTGGCATTCTTTTCGACCGGCGATGAACTCTGTGCGCTTGATGAGCATGTGCCGGGAACCCCCTTGGCTCCCGGCAAGCTGTTTGACAGCAATCGCTACACGATGGCAGCACTGTTGCGAGGCTTGCACGTGGAAGTCATGGATCTGGGGATCGTGCGCGACAACGAGTCCGATACACGGGACGCCTTGCTGAGAGCATCTGCCGATGCCGATGTGGTCATCAGTTCGGGTGGGGTCTCGGCGGGTGATGCGGACTTCGTGACCCGGGTTTTCCATGAAGTCGGTCAGGTGAGTTTCTGGAAGCTGGCCATGCGTCCCGGGCGCCCGCTGGCCTTTGGCAAGGTCGGTCAGGCCGCGTTTTTCGGTCTGCCGGGAAACCCGGTTGCCGTCATGGTGACCTTTCTGGAGTTTGTTCAACCGGCATTGAAGCATCTTGCCGGCATGCACGACCTGGATACGCCGCTGTTGCCGGCCCGATGTCTGTCGACACTGCGCAAGTCGCCAGGCAGGGTCGAATACCAGCGCGGCATCATGCGGCTCGATGAGCAGGGTGAGTTGGTGGTGGAATCCACCGGCAAGCAGGGGGCAGGGCGCCTGAGCTCCATGAGTGCAGCCAACTGCCTGATCGTGATTGCCAGCGAGATGGACGGTGTACAGCTTGGCGATCGTGTGCAGGTGCAGCCCTTTCATGGGTTGCTGCCAGGCTAGCCTCGTAAAGGCTGGCTGTCACCGCGCTGCATTCATGACAGTGCTCGGCTCTACCAGCGTACCGGCAGCTGCTGCAGCCCATGGAAGTGGTAGGCGTCCAGATATTGCCATTCACCATTCGCGGTCAGCTCGGGCAGGCGTTCGAACAACACCTGCAGGGCGATTCGCAGTTCCAGCTTGGCCAGCGGTGCACCGACACAGAAATGAATGCCGGCGCCCAGTGATAACTGGCCGGCATCATCTCGCAAGGGCCGGAAACTCTGTGGCTCGGCAAACCGCTGCGGGCAGTGATTGGCGGCTGCCAACAGCAGGCCGACAGGCTCACCGGCTTGCAAGGTGGGTCCCTGCTCCAGTTCGATGGTTTCCTGCGCATAGCGCATGAACAGATGCAAGGGCGCATCAAATCGCAGGCATTCATTGACCAGGGCGTCCGCGCTGCGTGAGTCTGCCAGCAGGGTCAACAGCTCCTGACGAGCGGGGCCGGGCGGATAGTGTTCCAGCAGCGTTTTCACGGCGTTGCCGAGCTGGTGAACCGTCGCCTCGTGCCCGGCATTGAGCAGCAGGATGGCTGTCGAAACGACCTCATCATCGCTCAGGGACTGACCTTCACCATCGTCCCTGACCAGTTGGGATAGCAGGTCCTCCCCGGGCGCCCGGCGTTTTGCCGTGATGATCGGGATCAGGAAATCACGGAACTCGCAAGCCGCCGCATTGGCTGCGTGTTCCTCCGCTTGCGTCTGTGTCATGGTGTAGACCTTGACCATGGCGTGGGACCATTCCACCAGCCGGTTACCGGCCGATTCGGGAACACCCAGCAGTTGCGTGATGACGGTTACCGGAATGGGTGTCGCGTACTGGCTCAACAGCTCGGCATGCCGAGCCTGCACCAGGCGATCGATGCGTTCGTGGGCGCGAGCCCTGATCGCTGGTGCCATCCGTTCCACCTGGCGCGATACGAAGGAGCGATTGATACGCTGTCGCAGGCGGGTGTGATCCGGTGGTTCCAGTGCCAGCAAGGAGTGTTTCTCGACAGCGGCAAAATCGGCCAGATGCGCTGGTAGTCCAGGTAGCTCGCAGCCGGCGGGTGGCAGGCGGGCAAAGCGTCGGTCACGCAAGGTACGATTGACAGTGGAAAAATCGGCCAGACACCAGAAGCCGTAGTCTTGCCAGTAGATCGGGCCGCCCATCTGGTGTAGTCGGCGATACAGGCAATAGGGGTTCTGCACGAATTCTGCTTGTCGGGGGTCCTGGCAGACGGTATTTTTAGACAGTTGTTGAATGTTCATTTTGCATGATAGGGCTAAACTGTGAGTTCAATCACAGGCATAGGCGATTTTCGATTGGCGAACATCGGTAACCTAGTGCATATCTTGCAACCAAGCTGGAATCAGCCAAACCGAGCCTTGTGTCCTTGTCTCCAGAATACCGCTCATGGCCACTGTTGATGTCAGTTGAGTCATGACTAAACGACTTCTTCTGGTGGAGCCTTCCGCCACCATGCGATATGTGCTGGACAAGCACGCGCAGTCGCTCGGTTTTGCCGTGGATGCCACGGAGAGTTTCAGTGCGGCCGTCGATTCGCTGGAAAAGCAGTACCAGCAATTCGGTACGGAGTACTGTGGCTTGCTGTTGGGCTGGCCGATCACCGAGCAGGAGGATGCCACGTCACTGGCGCAATTGCTGGAACAGCCCTCATACCGGGATCTGCCGGTGGTCGTGATGTCCACGGACATGCGGGCGGAAACACGCGCATGGGCCGCGAGTCGGGAGAACACCGGTCTGCTGTCCTGGAAGGAGTACCAGGGGCTGGAAGCTCAGTTGCAGAAGCTGATAGAGGCGGACGCTGACGACACCGCTGCTCTGCCGTCCAGCGATGACAACAGCGATATCCATCTGCTGATCGTGGATGATTCGGCCACCATTCGCTATTCCCTGCGAGACCTCTTCCAGTTGCAGGGTTACCGAGTCAGTCTGGCAGCCACCCAGGTCGAGGCGATGCAGTTGGCCACGACCGACAGGGTGGATATCGCCATTCTGGATTATTACCTGACCGAGACCACCGGAGACCTGCTGTGTCGTGATCTGATGATGCACAGTGCCGTCGGCAACATCGTCTGCACCGTTCTGACCGGCACCTACAGCGACCATATCATCAAGCGCAGTCTGCGAGCGGGGGCGGTGGAATGCATGTTCAAGAACGAGTCAAGCGAGCTGTTGCTCAGTCGTATCGGCGCCATCAGCCGCTTTGTTCGTCAGCGACGGCGTCTGCAGAGTGAACACCGCTTGCTCGAGGAAGTCATCGAAACCGTGGCAGGTGCCGTTCTGATACTCGATGCCGAACTGCAGATCAGCTACATCAATGCCGCCGGTTTGCAGGAGTTGCAACTGAAGCGGCGTGATTCATTGGTCGGTCAAGCGGGATCGGCATTGCTGGAAAAGGGAGGTCCTCAGGCCAGTGAAGACGGTCAGCCTCGTTCTGCGCGCTGGAAACTGCCCGATGGCAAGAGCGTTGATGTCGATTACGAACATGTCGGTATCGCATCGTCGGGACACAGTCTGATTCGCTTTGCCCGAACGGCCATCCCGATTGTTGCCGGTGCCGTGGCCGCCAGACCCGGTGCACAGCCAGCCGCCACGCCGGCAAGTCCGCCGGTTTCATCCGTCGAACCGCAGAAGTTGCGTCCAGCCAGTGCCGCCTTCATGCAACAGATGCGCTGGTATCTGTCCAAGGGAGCCGCGCTCAGTGAACGCACCAGTCTGATGATCATGGATGTCCAGTTGCTGGACAGGCACGGGGAACTTCGGCCATTGAGTGATCTGCCAAGTCTGCAGCAGCGTGTAGAGAGCGTGCTGCAGGGTATCTACAAGCGCCCCGGTCATGTCGGCCTGCTCACCGACACCCGATTCGGTTTCCTGTTGCGGCACAAGGAAGAATCCCATGTCTATCTGCTGGCACGCAAGATCATGCAATTGTGTCTGGAGCTGGAATTATCGCAGGAAGATGTCTCCCTGAGCTGCGCCGGCAGCCTGCTGAGCCTGATGGACAAGCAGGGGCACTCTCTGGAAACCTTGCTGCTGCATGTGTTCAAGGGGGTGGAGCTGGCCCGCTCACGGGGCTCCAGCCAGATCCTGTTGATGGACCTGAGACGGATGCTCAATGCGTATCCGGTCACCGAAAGTGCCGCTGGACAGTAGGCAGCAATCCGCAACGAACTGCTGCCTTGTCGAGGCGGTGAGCTCCGTTCAACGCAGCACCAGAACTTCGGCAATGTCGCCAGGGGCGGTCTGCGTACGTCCCGAGTCCGTCACCATCATCAAGGTGCTACCGTCAGCAGACAGAAACGCGTGACGGGCGAAGGCCTGCTTGGCCAGGGTGGGAAAGGTTTCCGGCATTTCCAGTGCCGTCAACCACTGGTCCGAGCTTGCATGGTATCGCCAGGTGCTGACAGCGGCATCGGCCAGAGTGCCGGACAGCGAGTCAGCCGGGAGTTGCCATCCCAATACCAGCTGATCCAGTGTTTCACTGGCTTTGAACGTCAGAGAGGCCTGAGCATGGGAGGTGGGTGGAGCGCGCAGGGAGCTGATCGCCTGCAAGGTCAGGGCAGGGGGGGAGGCCGGATCGTGTGAATCCTCGTTGATGGCGTAGTGCCACATGATCGGATAGCGCGCCGTCCCGTGTCCGGCTTCCCAGCCGGCGATCTGCAGTTCATCGCCTCGCTGGTTGCTGGCCAGGGCAAGCTCGTGATCGTGGCTGAAGTCGGACAATGGCAATCGCGCCGTCAGCTGCCAGTCACCTGCAGACTGCTGTGCGGACCAGATCAGCAAAGAGGTCGTTCCGTTCTGTTGCACAAGCGCCATGGCTGTCGTGAAATCCCGGCTGAGTGTACTGCTCGCCAATTCTGGCGAACTGTCGGGTATATGACTTGTATTGTTGTTCAGCTCGGGCAGCATGCCTGGAGACGACCATCCGGTCTCTGTCTGGCGACTGATGAACAGGCTGTTGTCGCTTTGCAGCAGCAAGCCACTGCCATCGGCTGCAAGCTGTATTGACTGTCGGTGTTCTTCAAGTCCGTTGGCAGGCTGATCTGCCAGGCTGGCGTTCACTGATGTCGCAGCTGGTTCTGCCATCAGCGGCAGCTTGCTGGTCTGAATCCAGCTTTCTCCCAAGCGCTCCAGAATCCTGATTTCACCAGGGTCCGTGCTGTTTCTGTCGTGAATGAATACTGCAATGGTGTCGCCTGAGTCGGAGGCGGACAGAAGCAGCTGGCGAGTTGCAGACACTGGCAGCTCTGCCAGGCGCAGTCTCTGTGTCAGGGACCAGCGGGAATCGCTGCGGACATGAAATTCCAGGGCGCCTTCCAGCGGCATGCCGATAACGGCCAGAGAAGCATCGCGATTCAGCGTCAGATGTTCGGCATATCGTTCTCCTCGCAGAAATACCGCGGGTGCCAGATAGTGGGCGGTTGCCGGTGCCAGACCGGACAGTGTCATGCGTTCCGAACTGACGCAGTTGTCGGACGTGCACAGCTCCAGTCGATACTGTTCACGGTGCCAGGCCGTCCGTGGTGTTGCGCTTGGCAACTGCAGCAAGGTCTGTCGGGCATCGTCCGTTTCATGGACCAGGGTCTCACCCGGCAGCGCCGTATCATGATGATAGAGGCGGGCCCGCGTTTGCCCGGCGATGGGGGTCCACTCCAGTATCAGAGTGGTCGGTGCCGCACGGATCTGCAGTCGAGGCTGCTCGGGAGGTGTCAGCGCATCAGCAGACAGGCTGACGGTTTGCGGGCCGTCATCGATGGCCAGGCTGGCAGAGCTGGCGATTGGCTCGCTGGCAGGCAGATCCGGCAGGCTGGATGATTCATGCTGGCAGGCGCTCGCCAACAGGGCGCAGGACAGCAAGAGCACTGCCTGCCGCAATGGCCATGCAGGGGGAAATCGGGTCTTGCACATTGCCAGTCTGCCGTCCACGTAGCCGGGATCCAAATGGGCGTGGGCGAGACTGATTGAACTTCGGCTGAAACAAGTATTCGGTTTGAGCCGTCTGTAGGAGTTGTCCGAAGGTTTGTCAGTCCCGCCCGACGATCATTTCGCAAGAATCATGCCGTCGATGAACGGTGAATCACCCCGGTTCGTGCGTCGAGGCGATCGTGATCGGGGTCTTGAGGGCGTCGATGGCCTGTTGCAGACCGTCAACCGTCATCGGATACATGCGATCCGACATCAGTTCGCGGGTCATTCTGACCGATGGTGTGGTGTCCCACCACTGCGATGACTCGGGGTTCAGCCAGGCGCAATGCGGGAAGGCCTGTTGCAGGCGTTTGAGCCATACGGCTCCCGGTTCTTCGTTCCAGTGTTCCACGCTGCCACCCGGTACCATGATTTCGTATGGGCTCATGGTGGCATCGCCCACGATGATCAGACGGTGATCCTTGCCATAGGTGCGTATCAATTCGTCCGTTGCGATGAACTGTGTATGACGCCTGGCATTATCTTGCCATACCTTTTCGTAGATGAAATTGTGAAACCAATAAGTGTCGAGTCGTTTGAATTCCGAGCGTGCGGCAGAAAACAGGGTTTCACTGAGTTGCGCGTGATAATCCATGGAGCCGCCGATATCGATCAACAGCAGCACCTTGATGGCATTGCGACGCTCTGCTCGCAGATGAATATCCAGTAGTCCACCATTGCTGGCAGTAGCCCGCACGGTTTCTTTCAGGTCCAGCTTGTCCGGGCGTCCCTCACGCGCCAGCCGCCGGAGCTTGCGCAGGGCCATCTTGAAATTCCGGGTGCCGATCTCGCGCGAGCCATCCAGATCCTTGAATCGTCGCTGCTCCCAGACCTTGACGGCGCGCCCCTGGCGATTGGCGCTCTGCCCGATGCGAATGCCTTCGGGGTTGAAACCACTGTGACCGAATGGCGAGGTGCCGCCCGTGCCGATCCAGCGATTGCCGCCGTGGTGCTCTTCCTGTTGCTCCTCGAGTCGTCTGGCCAGCGTCTCCATCAGGGCATCCCAGCCGCCCAGGGCTTCCACCTGGGCCCGTTGCTCTTCGCTCAGACCTTCAAGTCCGGCTGAACTCAGCCATTCTTGCGGAATGCCTGTTTCCAGTGATTCCAGCAGCGAATCGAACTGCAGGGACCGACCTGTCCAGTAGTCGCTGAATACCTGATCGAAGCGATCGTGGAACGCCTCGTTCTTGACCAGGCACAAGCGGGCAAAGCTGTGGAAGTTCTCCAGATCCAGCGTGCCCAGGCCGGCTTGCAGACCCTGCATCAATGTCAGCCATTCGCTCAGCGAGATCGGCAGGCCGGCCTGACGCAGGCGGTCATGAAAATCGAGCAGCATCTCGGATCGTCCTGACGCGGAAGGTCTGGTTCATGATCGATGCCTGTTCTGTTGCTGCCGGTTGAGAAAGATCAGCCGCTCGAACAGATGCACGTCCTGTTCGTTCTTCAGCAGGGCTCCGTGCATCATGGGCAGTACGGTACGCATGTCGTCCGCCTTGAGTGCCTCGGCCGGCAGATCGTCGGCTATCAGCAGCTTCAGCCAGTCCAGCAGTTCGGATGTTGACGGCTTTTTCTTCAAGCCCGGCACTTCCCGCAGATCGAAGAACACTTCCAGTGCCGCACCGAGCAAGTCCTGCTTGATGTCCGGATAATGTGCATCGACGATGCGTTGCATGGTGCTGCGGTCGGGAAAGCTGATGTAGTGAAAGAAACAGCGTCGCAGAAAGGCGTCGGGCAATTCCTTTTCATTGTTGCTGGTGATGATCACGAGAGGGCGTTGCCGCGCCGTGATGGTCTGGCGGGTTTCATACACCTCGAATGACATCTGATCGAGTTCCTGCAGCAGATCGTTGGGGAACTCGATGTCGGCCTTGTCGATTTCATCAATCAGTACGACTGCACGTTCGTCGCTGACGAAGGCGTCCCACAACACACCGCGAACGATGTAATTGTTGATGTCCGCCACGCGTTCGTCACCCAGCTGTGAGTCGCGCAGTCGGGACACGGCGTCGTACTCGTACAGGCCCTGTTGGGCGCGGGTGGTGGACTTGACGTGCCAGGAATGCAATGGTGCATTCAGGCGGCGAGCCACCTCGATGGCCAGTTCGGTCTTGCCGGTTCCGGGCTCGCCCTTGATCAGCAGAGGGCGCTGCAGTGTCAGCGCGGCATCGACGGCCTGTTGCAGATCATCGGTGGTGATGTAGTGACTGGCGGTCGATGCGCCGTTTGCCGGGTTCGTCACGAGTGATCCCGGTTCTTGCGGCTGAGCATGGGGCCGACATCCTCGCCACCCAGCAGATGCATGTGGATATGCGGGACTTCCTGTCGTCCGTGCTCTCCGCAGTTGACCACGAGCCGGTAGCCATCGTCGCTGATGCCTTCCTCGCGGGCTATCTTGCGAGCGACGCTGAACATGCGGCCCAGAGCCGCCTCGTCATCGGCGGTCACATCATCGACCGCCGGAATGTGCCGATTGGGGACGATCAGGACATGGACGGGGCGTTGCGGGTTGATGTCGCGAAAGGCCGTGACCAGCTCATCCTGATAGAGCATGTCCGAAGGCAGTTCCTTGCGAATGATCTTGCTGAATATTGTTTCTTCGATCACGTCGATATTCTCGAGGTTTCTGGGCTGGAGCCATTATACTGTGCTGCTTGAATTGCGGAGGACACCATCGGGTATCGCTCCAGTCAGGTAAATACGGGATCCGGGCATGGGAAATCGACTATCGAAAATCTACACGCGTACCGGCGATGACGGAACGACAGGCCTGGGCGATGGCAGCCGCACCGACAAGGACGGCATTCGCGTCGAAGCCTATGGCACTACCGATGAGCTGAATTCGGTGCTGGGCCTGCTGCTGGCCCAGGCCGATGTGCCGCAGCCGCTTGCCCAGGTGCTGCATGAAATACAGCATCACCTGTTCGACCTTGGCGGCGAGCTGTGCATTCCCGGTCATCAGGCCATCGGTCAGGAGCACATCGACTGGCTGGAAAGGACGCTGGACCACTTCAATGCCGATTTGCCGGCGTTGAAGGACTTCATTCTGCCCGGTGGCAGCCAGGCTGCTGCCACTTGTCATCTGGCACGTACCGTTTGCCGACGGGCAGAGCGGCTGGTCGTCAGTCTGCAACGTGTCGAGACGGTCCCGCCATTCAGCATGAAGTATCTGAATCGCCTGTCCGATCTCCTGTTTGTCATTGCCAGGGTTCTGGCACGTCACGAGGGCGGTAGTGAAGTCCTGTGGCAGAAAGACAGACCGCCCGTCGACCTTGCCCAATGACTGGAATATTCCGATTTCCCGATGTGTTTTGTCGGGTTCACAACAGTTTTTACCGATGTTACGTGGGTAATTTCGCTCAGGCGTTCAGACTGGGCAGTCTGGCGGCAAGCACGCCCGTGTGACGTCTCGTTGAACCATAAACCCGCCCGGTAGCCACTACCGGGAGTCGCTGTGAAAATGCCACGATTCCATCGTCAGAAAACCGACTCTTCGATGATCAGCCGAACGCTGAGGCTTTCCGTGGCCGGCTCGCTGACTCTCGTCCTTGCACTGTCGATACCCCAGGCCAGGGCGGTCAGTATTGAACACGCCGAGCCGGACAGCATCGGTCCGCTGGCGCTGGCAAGCAGCGGCTCCACCGTGTCGAGCACCGGAGAATGGCGGCACTCGGCCTCGTCCGATGCGAGATCGTCTTCCCCATCTGTCGTCCACGCGTCCACCAGTATCGTGCTCGGCGGTCTTGTCATGGGATCGGGGGCTGCGGATGGACACGCCGGTGCGGGGGGCAGGCGGCCCGGCAGTTTTGTCAAGGAGGCGATTCTCGAACCGGTACTGGGCCTGGTCAGTCATCGTCTGTGGGTGAATGACTTCGCGGTGTCGGCTGACAGCCTGCAGTCGGCACCCACATCGATACCCGGTCAGTTCCTCGGCGTCGATTTCCCCGACATTCGCTCACATCGCAAGGTCGGCCCTTACAACAGCTATGACCCGGATCAGCCCTTCAACTGGAATGCCATGGTGGCGTGGCGAGAGCTGGGTGATGAAGAGAGGGCGCGAGAACCGATTGCCGATGTGCATTGCATGGGTCTGTCACCACAGGCAGTGGCACGACGGGCTGATCGCTATGAACAGCTGATACAGGATATTGCCGATCAGTACGACATCAGTGCCAATCTCGTGAAGGCCATTGTCACCAGGGAATCGTGTTTCGACAGCGAGGCTCTGTCGCGGGCAGGCGCGCTCGGCCTGATGCAGCTGATGCCGGAGACAGCACAGTGGCTGAAGGTGAAGGATCCGCTGAATCCCGAGGAAAACCTGCGTGCCGGTATCCGCTACATTGCCAGTCTGCGCGAGCAATTCGGGTCACTGGATCTGGCACTCGCTGCCTACAATGCCGGGCCGGGCAATGTTCGGCGCTATCAGGGAGTTCCGCCGTTTGCCGAGACCGAAAGCTATGTGCAGATGGTCAAGGCCTTCTACCGCCGTTACGTTGCTGCCAACACTCTGGCAACACGCTGAACCCACACCCGGTAAATGCGTTGCTGAAACGGCCATGGCGGCTGGCAGGCGACGCTTTACTGGTAAAATGCTCGTTTACTGTCAGCGATCCCGAAATTCAATGAACGCCTTGTCCATCGCCGGTCTTTCCAAGACCTATGGCGACAACGTACATGCGCTGAAAGGCATCGATCTCGATGTGCCCGACGGTGATTTTTTCGCTCTGCTGGGTCCCAATGGAGCCGGCAAGTCCACGGCCATCGGCATCATCAGCGCCCTGGTCAACAAGACCGCCGGCAAGGTCGAGGTATTTGGCCATGACATCGACCATGAGCCGGAAGCGGCCAAGGCGAGCATCGGTCTTGTGCCACAGGAATTCAACTTCAACATGTTCGAGCCGGTTCTGCCCACGGTGCTCAATGTGGCGGGCTACAACGGTATCAGCCGCAGTGTGGCACTGACGCGGGCCGAGTATTATCTGAAGAAACTGGATCTGTGGGACAAGCGCAAGACCCCATCAAGACAACTCTCCGGCGGAATGAAACGCCGCCTGATGATTGCCAGGGCACTGGTCCATGAGCCGCGCCTGCTGATTCTGGACGAACCCACGGCCGGTGTCGATCTGGAAATCCGTCGTTCCATGTGGGATTTCCTGACCGAGCTGAATGAACAGCATGGCACCACCATCATCCTGACCACGCATTATCTGGAGGAGGCCGAAGCCCTGTGCCGCAATGTCGCCATCATTGATGGAGGCAGGATCGTCGAACGTGGCGCGGTCGCACAGTTGCTGAGCCGTTCCATGCAGGAAACCTTCGTACTGGATACCCGCAGCAATCCGGATGCAGCGCCGAGCATGCCGCCATTCACGATGCGCCTGCGCACCGAGAATCGCATGGAGGTCGATGTCCCGCATGGGCATACGCTCAATGAGCTGTTCCGGGGTCTGAGTGAGCAGGGCATCGAGATCACCAGCCTGCGCAACAAGACCAACCGGCTGGAAGAATTCTTTCTGCGTCTGGTGCATCGCAAGACCGAGGAAAGCGCATGACTCAGGAAAACACTGTCAAGGCTGCCGTGGCGGCACAGGGACACTCCGCGGAACGTCAATCGCAACCCCTGGATCTGCTGGCTATCAACCGCATTGCCTTCCAGACCATCGTCAGAAAGGAAATACGACGTTTCGCCCGCATCTGGGTGCAGACGATCGTGCCACCGTCCATCAACGCCGTGCTGTACATGCTGATCTTCGGCAGTCTGATCGGGTCGCGTATCAGTGATATGGACGGCTTTCGCTATATCGATTTCATCGTGCCGGGCATCATCATGATGGCCGTCATCATCAATTCCTATTCCAATGTGGTGAGTTCTTTCTTCAGTTCGAAGATGCAGAACTACATCGAGGAACTGCTGGTGTCACCGGTGAGCAATCTGACCATTGTCATCGGGTATGTCTGTGGCGGCATGGCGAGGGGCTTGCTGGTCGGCTCTCTGGTTGCGCTGGTATCCCTGTTCTTTTCGGAAATCCGTCCGGTTCATCCGTTTGTCACGATCAGTGTGGCAGTGTTGACGTCCATGATGTTTTCGCTCGGCGGCCTGATCAATGCGGTGTTCGCGAAGTCATTCGACGATATTTCGATCGTGCCCAATTTCATCCTGACACCACTGACCTACCTCGGTGGCGTCTTCTATTCCATCAGCATGCTGCCGCCTTTCTGGCAGACCTTGTCGATGTTCAATCCGATGCTCTACATGATCAACGGTTTTCGTTTCGGAATTCTGGGCGCCAGCGACATTCCCATCTGGACCAGTTTCATCGTGATACTGGTATTCATCGCTCTGCTGGGTACCATTGCCATGATGCTGCTCAATCGCGGCACCGGTATCAAGCATTAGCCCAACGTCGGACTCTTATCCGCTGCTCCGGTGTCGAGAATGCAGGCACCGAACAGCAATCCTCGCCAACATCATTGTTCTCACGGACGCACCCTCATGGCCAAGGCAGAAAAATCACGAAAACCGACGATGGCAGAGCAGGCGGATCGCCACCTGCTGTATCAGGCTTCCGTGCAGAACCCGGATTTCGAGCTGGATTTCATCGATGCCACGTTCAAGGAGATGCGCGGGCGCAAGCCGAAGTCCATGCGGGAAGACTTTGCCGGTACGGCCATCTCATCCTGCCAGTGGGTCAAACGTCGTCGTGGCAATACGGCGGTGGCAGTCGATATCGATCCGGAGGTATTGGCGTGGAGTCGCAAGAACAACATCGCGCGTCTCACGGTGGAACAACAGCAGCGGCTCGAGTTGATCGAGGATGACGTCCTGCAGGTGACTACCGACAAGGTAGACGTTCTGCAGGCCTACAATTTCAGCTATTGGTTCTTTCAGGAGAGAGCCACCATGCTGGCCTATTTCAAGCGCACCCGGGAAGCACTGGTGGATGATGGTCTGTTGTTCCTCGATGTGTTCGGCGGCTCCGAGTGCTATCAGACGCAGAAGGAAAAACGCAAGGTCGACGGATTCAAGTACATCTGGGAGCAGTCCGAGTTCAATGCCATCACCAATGAACTCAAGTGCCATATTCATTTCCATTTTCCGGACAAATCGAAGATCCGTAATGCATTCACCTATACCTGGCGTGTCTGGGGGGCTCGTGAATTGCGCGAAATTCTCGAAGAAGCCGGCTATACGGATACCGTGGTCTATCGACAGGCTTTCGATCCGGAAACCGATGAGGCTCTGGATGAATATCTGGCTACCGATGAAGCAGAAGACTACGCCTGCTGGCTGGGGTACATTGTCGCCAGACCCTGAGGCCGTGCTGCCGACGCGCTGCATCGGCAGTGCCAACGCTCATGTGCAGGCCCCGGCTCTCTAACCGAGTGGCAAGTACTCAGGGGAACCATAATCGGACTCTCGCGCCTCCATCGGGTGCGTGATCCGGTTCCAGGCGGCCTCCATAGGCAGCCATCAGTTGCTGTGCGGCTGCCAGTCCCATGCCGGTACCAGCGGTCTGGCTGTCAGCCCTGACGCCGCGTTGCAGCAGCTGTTCGAGTCTGATATCGGGAAAGCCGGGCCCGTCGTCATCGATGACCAGACAGCGCTGATCCGACCGGTTGCTGACTGTCACCTGCCGAGCGCCGTACTTGCAGGCATTCTCCAGTACGTTGCCCAGCACCTCGAACAGGTCGGCCTCGTCCATACGGACCATGAAATCCGCATCCACAGACAACTGGAAGTGCAGATCCGCGTGTTCGTAGAGTTTTTCCAGCGAGGTGGTCATGCGTTCGACCAGAGGTCGCAGATTGATCGCGGGTGCCAGGTAGCGAGGACTGCGCAGATTGGCGCGCTGTACATGTCGTTCGATGGAAGCCTTCATCAGACGGGTCTGGTCCAGGATGATCCTGTCATCGGCTGTGTCGGCCTTGGCCAGGTTCTGCAACACCGACAATGGTGTTTTCAGACTGTGGGCGAGATCGTCGAGTAGATGGCGATACTGGGCATGACGTTCCCTTTCCGATCGCAGCAGCGCATTGAGGCCAGAGGTCAGGGCACCGAGTTCCTGCGGGACATTCTCACTGAGATTGTCACGTTCACCCCGCTCGATGCTGGCCACTTCATTGCCGATGGCATGCAGAGGCTTGAGTGACTGACGCAAGACCAGAAGCTGCAGGATCAGCAGTCCGACGGCCGAGGCCAGCAGCGTCGCCCAGAGTGTCTGGTCGAAGCGCTTGAGCTGGCGATCGAGGCTGTCGGCATCGTCCACTACCTGAACGGTGAATGGCAACTCGCGTCCATCGTCGAAGGCCCAGGCGGTAGACAACTGCAATCGGTGAAGGGTGGACTTCTGCGGATGTTCCAGCGTGTCGAACAGCCAGTCACCGATGGGGCGTGGCATGGCGTCGGGTAGCCAGCTGGCACTGGAGGCACTCTGCCAGAGACGATTGCCGGCAGCGTCGGTCAGCTCGGCATACAGGCCGCTGGTTGGCTGGTTGAGCCGGGGGTCGGGCAAGGCCTGAGAGTTGACGATCAGACGGGAGTTGTCATCGATGTCGGTAGCACCGAGTATGCCGTAGATGAGTCCTTGCAGTCGGTCGAAGCGCGCGGTCTGAGCACGCTGATGAACCGACCAGGATACCGAGAGTGCCACCAGCACGACGAATACGGCGAGTACCAGGCTTGTACCGATGACCAGCCTTGAGCTGATGGATTTCACGCTGCCGTCTCTGTGGGCTCAGTGTTCCCTGGCGTCAGCGTCGTCGCTGGAGACGCGCAGGCGGGGAAGGGCCAGCCGGTAGCCGCGGCCGCGCAGTGTTTCGATCGGGTTCAGGCTCCGGTCTGCATCGAGCTTCTGACGCAAACGTCGAATGAAGACCTCCAGAACATTGGGATCGCGGTCCGTGTCCTCATCGTACAGATGATCCAGCAGAGTGGCCTTGCTGATGACACTGCCGGCCTGAGTGGCCAGATAGGCGAGCACCCGGTACTCGTAGGCGGTCAGCTCGATCAGCCGATCGTCGACACGCACCTGCTGGGCACGGGTATCGATGCTCATGCGATCGAACTGCATGAGCGAATCGGACCAGCCACCCGTGCGCCGAAGCAGGGCGCGTGTGCGGGCCATCAGTTCTTCCAGGTGGAAAGGTTTGGTCAGGTAGTCATCGGCACCGGCTTCCAGGCCATCAACCTTGTCCTGCCATCGATCACGAGCAGTCAGTATCAGCACCGGAAAATGTCTGTCCTGCCTGCGCAGCGACTTGATCAGGGACAAGCCATCACGTCCCGGCAAGCCAAGATCGATGATGGCGATATCCACCGGCATGTGCAGGGCCAGATAGAGACCCTCTTCGCCATCACCGGTTTCGTCTATGGCAAATCCCTGATCGCGCAAAGCGGCGACCAGTTGCTGTCGCAGGACGGGTTCATCTTCGACAATCAGTGCGCGCATCTCAGTTGGACTGCCGTATGCGGTGGACACGAACCCTGCCATTGCTCAGGATCTTGACGGCGAAGTAGGTTTGCCCGTTTTCCGTTCGAATGGTCTGGACTCCGAGTACCTTGCCCTGACCCCCGTTCTGACGCATGGCCATGTCGATCGCCTGCTGCCGGTTCTGTGCGTCAGCGGCTTGTGCTGTCGTGCCGATGCAGGTCATGATCAGGCAAGCGCTCAGGATGAGTGCACACAACCTTCCGGGGCCTGAACGGCGATCACGATGGTGACGGATGGTGTTCGACGTTGACGATGTCATGCTTCAGGGCCCCGGTCAGGCAAGGGATAGGGTTATCGACGAGCGGGGGCAACCGAGACTTGCAGCTCGATACGCTTGCCCGGGTCACGTGGCATCCGTGTCACGAATTCCCGCCCCTTGTAGCGGTAGGTGACATTGTAGTATTGCAATCGCTGTTGCGCCCGGGAATCGACGACTCGCCGGCAGCGCTCTACGGTTCGGGTTTCGTAGATGGGTCTGGATTCCACATGACGAGGTGTTTCGTAGCGGCGATGCCGTGTCACCTGATTGCCGGCTTCATTGGCAATGGCGCCCCCGATGATGGCACCGGCAACCGTGGCACCGGCCCGGGAGTGACTGCTGTGGCCGCGTCCCAACTGGTTGCCGATGACCCCGCCGATCAGGCCGCCGACAATGGCATTGCCCGAAGTCGAGTGATGCTGTTGATGATGTGGCCGGTACCGCTCACCGCGCACACTGCTTTCATGACCGACGATGACCCGCTGTTCTTCGCTCCAGCATTCCTGTCGTGGTTCACTGGTTCGTACTTCCTGATAGATTGGTTGTACGTGGACGACCGGTGCGTATTCGGTAAAGCGTTCCGTGGCGACTCGACGATCGCTGGCCAGGCTGTTGCTCGAGGCGGTGCCGGCCAGCAGTCCGGCCAGCAGGACATTGAGTATGAATCGGCTACGCTTTGCATTGCGGTGCCGAGTGCCATCACTGAGATCGTGCCTTGAGTCTGGCAGTCGCTTGCTCATGATTCTGCTCCTGGTTCAGGTTTTGACGGTTCGTGACCGCAGTGGTCACGTCTGAGTCCTACAGTAGGCATCCGGCCCTGAACCCTCACTGAATAGCGGTCAACAGAGTACGCGCATCTGGTTTACATGTCGAAAATGCCGTGATGGTCACATTGCCTGTCAGCCCGCACCGGTCTGTGTCGGGTCGTCTTCACGATTGAGCACCTGGTCGACGGGGTTTTCCACCGAGTCGGGTTGCGGATCCGGCAATGCATCTTCGTTGAGTTCCGGCTCCTCCGGTTCTTCGATCGGCAGGATGCGCGTCAGAATGCCGAAGCGCGGATTGTCGATATAGTGCAGCTCACGGCTGCGCATCTTGCGGCTTTGCGAAAGCCGGAAGCTCTGACCGGTTTCCTCATCGGTAAACACCAGCTGCGTTTCCATATGCAGAAAACGTCCCAGGTGCACCAGAATGCTGCCATTGACCGTGCTGGTGTTGATCTTGCGCTGGCGATCGGGCGTGGCACTGGCTGACGCCGGAATGAAATTCTCGAAGGCGCTGATGTCTTCGGGCAGATAGACCGCCGTCGTGTTTCCGAGGCTGATTCGCAGCGCCACGGCATCGTCCCTGTCCAGCCCCGGCTGCCGCCAGGCCAGATGGCGAATCAGCCGATATCGTCTGGAGGCAGCAATTGCCTGGGCATCGTCACTCAGGCTCAGGTTCTGTTCCAGAGGTCGGAATCCGGCCGCGACGGCTTCTTCCGTACCGAGACGTATGCTGCGTCCGATCTTTGGATAGTAGAGACCACCGGCTGTCAGATCCCGGCCGGCCACGGTCTCGAAGAGCACCACCTCGACCTGATAATCGCGTGCCTGGGCAAGGCTGCCGAGCAGCAGACTGCCGAGTATCAGCAGCTGGAAAGTCTGTCGCAGAGTCTGTCTGTTCATGTTCTGTCTCACAGTGACCGGCGTCTTGCCGGAGGGTCGGTTACCGAATGTCATGCGGCTTCGGGCAGGGCCAGTGTTTCGAGCGTCTTGTCGATGAAGGCCTGAGCCTGCTCCGAATCCTCGAATGGCTGGATGATGCGCAGTACCTGCTTGCCATCGAAACGATAGATCTTGCTGTCTCGCTGGATCATCTGGATCAATGCCATCGGGTCGATACTCGGCTCGGCAGCAAAGACGATACGCCCGCCTGCCGAATTCAGTTCCAGTCGCTCGATGCCCATCCGTTCACAGCGCTGACGCAGGCGCATGACATCGAACAGCCGTTCCGTCTGCACCGGCAGCAGCCCGAAGCGATCGATCAACTCGATCTTCAGTTCTCGCAATGCGTCACTGTCCGGTGCATTGGCAACGCGCTTGTAGATGATCAGGCGTTGATGAACGTCGGGCACGTAGTCCTCGGGCAGCAGGGCAGGCACACCCAGATCCACTTCCGTACCATGAGCCAGGGGCTTGTCGTAATCCGGCAGTTTGCCACTCTTCAGAGCCTTGACCGCGCGGGTCAGCAACTCGCTGTACAGCGTGAATCCGATTTCCTGAATCTGACCGCTCTGGCCTTCGCCCAGCAGCTCTCCCGCACCCCGAATTTCCAGATCGTGGGTGGCGAGGGTGAACCCGACACCGAGATCTTCAAGGGATTCGATGGCCTGCAGCCGCTTTTCCGCATCGGCGGTCATGGATCCCTTGGGGGGTGTCAGCAGGTAGGCGTAGGCACGATGATGCGAGCGACCGACACGGCCGCGGAGCTGGTGCAATTGCGCCAGACCCAGCTTGTCCGCCCGGTTGATGATGATGGTGTTGGCACTGGGTATGTCGATGCCGCTCTCGATGATGGTGGTCGCCACCAGGATATTGAAGCGCTGATGATAGAAGTCGCTCATGACCTGTTCCAGGTCGGTTTCCCGCATCTGGCCATGCGCGTAATTGACTCGGGCTCCGGGTACGATGCGTTCCAGATCTTCGACGATGCGCTCGATGGTCTGTACTTCGTTGTGCAGGAAATACACCTGGCCACCACGTGCCAGTTCTCGTTCACAGGCCTCGCGAATCTGCACATCGGACCATTCACCGACAAAGGTCTTGATGGCATGACGATGCTGTGGCGGGGTGGCGATGATGGACAGGTCGCGCATGCCGGCCAGCCCCATGTTGAGGGTTCTGGGTATGGGCGTGGCCGTGAGTGTCACGATATCCACTTCGGCTCGCAAGGCCTTCATGTGTTCCTTGTGACGTACCCCGAAACGGTGTTCCTCATCGATGATGACCAGACCGAGATTCTTGTAGCGGATCTCCTTGCTGAGCAGTTTGTGGGTGCCGATGATGATATCGATGCCGCCGCTCTCCAGGCGCTTCAGGATGTCTTTCTGTTCCCGGGGAGTTTCGAAGCGTGACAGGGCTTCGATCTGAACCGGCCAGTCGGCGAAGCGATCGAGAAAGTTCTGATGGTGCTGTTTGGCCAGCAGTGTGGTGGGTACCAGCACCACGACCTGTTTGCCGGCGTCCACGGCCACAAAGGCCGCTCGCATGGCCACTTCGGTCTTGCCGAAACCGACATCGCCGCAGACCACGCGATCTGTGGGTTGTGGAGCGCGCAGATCGGCCACGACTGCGTCGATGGCCGATTGCTGATCCGGAGTTTCCTCGAACGGGAAAGCATCGCTGAACAGCTGGTAGTTGTTCGACTCTGCCGGGAAGGAGTAACCGGTACGGGCGGCACGGCGGGCGTGAATCTCCAGCAGTTCTGCTGCCACGTCATAGGCCTTTTCGGCGGCCTTGCGGCGTACCTTCTGCCAGGTATCGGTGCCCAGCTTGTGCAGCGGCGCACTCTCTTCACTGGCACCTGCATAACGACTGATCAGGTGCAGCGAGGAGACGGGTACATAGAGCTTGTCGTCACCGGCATAGTGAATGGTGAGGTACTCGTTGGCCATGTCGCCTACTGACAGTGACGTCAGGCCCTGATATCGGCCGACACCGTGGTCGATATGCACCACCGGAGCACCGATGTTCAGGTCTGTCAGGTTGGAAATGATGGCTTCGGAATCGCGGGTTGCCCGGCGTCGTTCGCGTCGCTTGATGCGGCCTGAGCCCATCTGCGACTCGGTGATCATGGCAATGCGCGCTTCTGGCAGCTGCAGGCCTCGATCCAGTGCAGCGGTGGTCAGACACAGCGTACGATCGCTGTCCAGAAAGGCTTGCCAGCTGTCGACCGTTTCCGGTTTCAGGCGATTGCCGACCAGTTGATCAAGCAGTGCTTCACGGCGCCCGGTGGATTCGGCCACGAACAGCACCCGACCGGGGAATTTGCCCAGAAAATCCTGCAGCGCGCCCATCGGCCGCTCGCCACGCGGCTCCAGCGGATACAGGCCGGGAGCTTCGGTCGGCAGATTCAGAAAACCGCTGTCACAGTTCTCGATTTCGGCATGCCGGGTATGGATGGTTGCCCGCTCGGTCAGTCGTTGCTCGACATCCTCGGCGCTCAGATAGATTTCAGCAGGGGGCAGAATGGGGCGTTCGACATCGTGCCGCCGTTGTTCGTAGCGATCGAGTGTATTGGCTTCGAAGTGGGAGAACGCATTGGCCGTGCCGTCCAGCAGCACGAAGCCGGCACTGGCCGGCAGGTAGTCGAACAGATGCGAGGTCTCTTCGAAAAACAGCGGCATGTAATATTCGATGCCGGCGGGCGCGCGTCCTTCGCTGACTTCGCGATAGATCGGCGTGTTCTTGCTCTCGGCGGCGAAGGTATTGCGATACTGCTTGCGAAACAGGGCAATGCCGTCTTCATTGAGAGGAAACTCGTGTGCGGGCAGCAGTTCGATTTCCTCGGCCTTGTCCAGGCCGCGCTGGGTATCGACATCGAAGGTACGGATCGTCTCGATATCGTCATCGAAGAATTCGACCCGGTAGGGGTGCGAACTGCTCATCGGAAACAGGTCGAGGATGGAGCCTCGCACCGCGAATTCACCATGTTCCTCCACCTGCGAGACCAGGCGGTAGCCTGCGTCCACCAGGCGCGAGCGAAACTCGTCCAGCGCCAGCCTGTCACCGTTGCGGATGATCAGCGCATGCTGGTCGAGAAAGGTTCTCGGCGGCAGGCGTTGCATCAGGGCAGCGGCTGTCAGCAGCAGAATGCCGTGACTGACATCCGCGAGCGAGTACAGCGTGCGAATGCGTTGCGAGATGATGTCCTGATGCGGGGATACCCGGTCGTAGGTCAGGGTTTCCCAGTCACCCAGCACGTGCACGGGCAGACTGTTGCCGGCAAAGAAGCGCAGCTCCACCTCCAGGTGCAGCAGTTCGGTGGTGCTCGGCGCGACCACCACCAGCAGGCTTTCCGATTGACGGGCCTGCTCGGCAATGGCAAGAGATTCGGAGGCACCGTACAGCTTGCCCCATTCGGGTCTGGAGGCGGCGTCTGCAGGTAACAGAAGGGCCGGTTCGTCAGTAATGCTCATGAACCTCTTGGACTGTGTCGCTCTGGCGGGATCGTTGCAGAGCTGATTGTCCCATATTTACCCTGATCGGGACTCCTGAACACCATAGGAACAATCGGTGCGCCCGCAGGAGCGGTCAATTCACTACACTACGCGCGAACCTTGTCATCAGCGGCCGCTCTACAGGTACATGTTTCAACCATACGAACTGTTCGTCGGGCTGCGCTACACGCGCGCCAAGCGGCGCAATCATTTCATTTCCTTCATCTCCCTGGTGTCCATCCTCGGAATCATGCTGGGCGTGACCGCACTCATAACCGTTACATCGGTCATGAATGGTTTCGAGAAGGAAATGCGCGAGCGCATTGTCGGTGCCTCATCGCATGCCACGGTCACCGGTCTGGGTGAACCACTGCAGAACTGGCAGGAGGTGGCTGACATCACGATGACGCATCCCGAAGTCATCGGTGCCGCGCCCTATGTCGAAGGTCAGGTGATGCTGGTGCATTCGGGCCGATCCACCGGGGCTCTGGTGCGTGGTG
This sequence comes from uncultured Granulosicoccus sp., assembly GCA_947495035.1. GTDB lineage: Bacteria > Pseudomonadota > Gammaproteobacteria > Granulosicoccales > Granulosicoccaceae > Granulosicoccus. Next base: position 171,529 of record CANLXI010000009.1, on the reverse strand, counting down.
TGCTGCCAGGCGAAGAGGGCAAGGTTTCTGAACTGGGTGACAAGCTCGAACAAGTGGATTCGCTGGATGTGGCTCTGCAACCGGGAGAATACGGCTTGCTGCTCGGCTCCGATCTGGCAGCCTATCTCGGCGCTTTCGTCGGTGACCGGATCATGGTGATCACGCCCGAGGCCAGTGTCACGCCGATGGGCTTCGTGCCACGAGTCAAACGCTTCACGGTCACCGGCATCTTCCGTTTCGGCATGTTCCAGTTCGACCGCAATCTCGCCGTGATGCATGCCGCGGACAGTGCCCGCTTGTTCAAGCTGGGCGAGGGTTATTCCGGTGTGCGGTTGAAACTCGAGGATACCGGTCGTGCGCCGCTGGTGGCGCGTGATCTGCGCGATGAATTGGGGTACGACTACTATGTCAGTGACTGGACCCAACAGAACGCCAATTACTTCCTGGCCGTGAAGATGGAAAAGACCATGATGTTCATCATCCTGTCGATGATCGTGGCAGTCGCTGCCTTCAATATCATCTCCACGCTGGTGATGCTTGTGCAGGACAAGCAGGCAGATATCGCCATCCTCAGAACACAGGGCGCATCGCCGGGCAGCATCCTGTCCATCTTTGTCGTGCAGGGGACTCTCATCGGTGTGCTGGGTACGGTCTTCGGTCTGATCGGCGGCATCCTGTTGGCCAGCAACATCGATGTGGTGGTGCCCTTCATCGAACAGTTCACCGGCCCGGTGTTGAACCCGGAGGTGTACTACATTGACGAGATGCCTTCGGATCTGCGCAGCAGCGATGTCATCAAGGTGGGGCTGATGTCCTTCGGCCTGTCTCTGCTGGCAACCATCTATCCTGCCTGGCGTGCATCACGTACCGACCCTGCGAGGGCACTGGCTTATGAGTGAACAAGGCGAGATCGTACTGGCGGCGCGCAATCTGGGTCATCGCTATCAACAGGGAAACCTGTCAGTGGATGTGCTCATTGATGTGTCTCTGGCCATTGCCAGAGCGGAGCGCGTGGCAATCATCGGCAGTTCCGGCAGTGGCAAGAGTACCTTGCTGCATCTGCTGGGCGGGCTGGATACACCTACCACCGGCTCCGTGGAATTGGCCGGGCAGGAGATATCCGCGTTGAAACAGACCGCTCGTGGGCGCTTGAGAAATCAGGCCGTGGGCTTTGTCTACCAGTTTCATCATCTGCTGCCCGAGTTCAGCGCTGTCGAGAATGTCAGCATGCCCCTGCTCATCCGTGGCGAGTCCCGCAGCGTGGCCGCTGAGAAGGCATCGGAGCTGCTGCAACGGGTAGGTCTTGGCGATCGGCTGGCACACAAGCCGGCCGAGTTGTCCGGTGGAGAGCGTCAGCGTGCGGCCATCGCCAGAGCATTGGTCAATCAGCCGGCGGTGGTGCTGGCCGATGAGCCAACCGGCAATCTGGATGAGGATACGGCCGGTCGTGTCTATGAACTGATGCTGGAACTCAATCGTGAGCTGGGTACCAGCTTTCTGGTGGTGACCCACGACACCCGACTGGCCGCGCGCATGGATCGTGTGCTGCAACTGACCCACGGCGTGTTGCAGGAGGTCGCCCCCGAGTGAGCGGTTTCAGTCCTGCTTCCTGAGGTGCCGGTGTTTTCGCTGGCGCCAGCGACGCAGTGCATGAATCCGCCAGATGAGCAGGGTGGCACTGAATCCCAGTACGGCCGATATGCAGGCGCAGAACAGCATGCCGGTCAGCAGTGTCGGCCATGCCTGTCCGGCACTGACCAGCAGGCTGTGCGTGCTGAAGCTGAGTGGTTCGGCGAACACGGGTTTACCCAGAATCATTGACCCACTGCGCCAGGCTGCATAAAGTAGGGGGGCAAAGGTCAAAGGATTGGTGAACCACACCATGACCACGGAGACAGGCACATGGACGCGCAACACGGCGGCGATGACCGCTGCCAGCAGCATTTGCAGCGGAATGGGAATCCAGCTGACAAACAGACCCACGGCAACACCGCCCGCAACGGAGCGTCGGTTGAGGTGCCACACCATGGGCTGGGCGAAGGTATTGCGCGCCCAGCTGCGCAGGGCATCGGGATGTGTCTCCGAGCCACCAAGTTGCAGGTGCAGCTTGCGACGCAGTGTATGCGAGTCGGGCAGGCGATTCTTCAACCAGTTACCGGACACGATCAGGCCTCTCGCAGGGTGGCCTGTCCAGTCGACTGCGATGCAGGGATTCCGGCAACGCCTCTGCCGTCAGAGGGGCGGAGGCCCATGTTGCCGGTGCTCCGCTGATGGCGTTGTTCGCATCGGTTCTTCTGGCGAGCTTGGTTTTCATTCTCGGTCTCGGCTCGCTACCATCGCCTGCATCGCTGTTGCTGGTGGTTCTTGCACTGTCGGTAGTCGGCATTTACAGGGTCGGCCTGAGGCCTGCAGTGCTGGGGAGTCTGGTTGCAATTCTCATGCTCAGCGTCACCTTCCTGGAGCTTTCGGCCAGGCAGTTGCGCGGAGCCGATATCGGGGTTGATACACGGATAAAGGTACAGATTACCAGCGTACCTCAACGAGAAGTACGTCGCCTCCGATTCGAGGCAGATGTGCTCGATTGTCTTTCCTGTGCTCAAGAACTGGGCCCACGCCGGTTGCAGCTGAGCTGGTATGGAGCCACACCGACACTACAGGCGGGTGACGTGTGGCTTTTGACCGTGCGCCTGCAGCCGATGACGGGGCTGCGCAATCCCGGAGGATTCGATCGCGCCAGATGGGCCATCGCCAACGGTTTGGATGCCAGGGGGTATGTGAGGAACAAGCCGCCCGCGGAACGCCTGGCTGCAGCAAGTGGGTACGAGATAGCCGCCATTCGTGAGCGCTTTGCGCAGCGTCTGGCCAGTGTCGAGACGGCAAATGAGCACCTGGGACTGGTTCAGGCGCTGACACTGGGGATTCGCGATGGGGTCGATCGATCGGTCTGGGATGTATTGCGGCAGAGTGGAACGGCGCATCTGCTGGCAATTTCCGGTTTGCACATCACCTTGCTGGCGGGTTGGGCCTACGTGCTGGTGCGTTGGCTGGCAAACCTGCTGCTGCGCCGGGTTGTCAGGTCCGATTCCCTGCTGAGTGAGCTGGATGCGCGCTCCCTGGCTCTGATGGCGAGTCTGTTGGTCGCCATTGCCTATGCGCTGCTGGCAGGCTTTGGTCTGCCGGCGCAGCGGGCAGTACTCATGCTGTCCGTCTGGGTTTTCGCCGGGTTGCGATCACGAGTCATCGGGACGACACATGGACTTTCGCTGGCTCTGCTGCTTGTCCTGTTGCACAACCCGCTGAGTGTACTGTCGGTGGGTTTCTGGCTGTCCTTCGGCACGGTCGCGGCATTGTTCTATCTGCATCACGGGCATCTGCGACCGGTACCAGCTCCCGTGCAGTCGGATACATCGACGGTCATGCAAGGGCTGACCACACAGCTGACAGCACGCCTGCTGCCAGCACTTCGCACCCATGTATTGCTCGGATTGCTGTTGTTGCCGGTGACAGCCTGGTTCTTTCAGAGCGGTTCCATCATCGCTCCACTGGCCAATCTTCTGGCTGTCCCATGGGTTGGCGTGGTCGTGGTGCCCTTGTCGTTTCTGGCCTTGCTGTTCAGTCAGTGCCTGCCGGCGCTGGCAGGCAGCGTGTTGTGGCTTGCGCAGTGGTCAATCGATGTCTTGCTGAGTCTGCTGACCCGGCTTGTCGAGTGGCTGGCCGGTTCCGTGACCTTGCTCATGCCATCGGTCAGCGTCACACTGTTGTGTCTGGGCGGACTGCTGGTACTGTTGTGTCCTCGTGGTCTGGGCCTGCGCTGGCTGGCCCTGCCGCTGTTGCTACCGGCGATCAGTTTCAATCTCCACCGACCTCCGCCGCAGGGCTTCGAAGCACATGTGCTGGATGTCGGCCAGGGCCTGGCCGTGCTGATATTCAGTGGCGAGAAGACCTTGCTGTTCGATACCGGTGGCAAGATCTCCAGTCAACTCAGCATGTTCGATGCGGTGGTGATGCCCTTTCTGCAGTCGACAGGCAGACGGCACATCGACACGCTCGTGGTGTCTCATACCGACGAGGATCATGCCTTCGGTGTGCCCGATGTGCTGCAGCGTTTCCCCGATATCCGGCTGATCAGCAGCGCACCATTGCCGGGGACCATGTGGTTGCCTGATCAACCAGCGCACGGCAACACCGGGAATCTGCCGACGGTGGAAGCCTGTCATGCCGGCCTGCAGTGGCGTGATGGCCAGACGGTATTCAGTGTCCTGCATCCGGCGGCGGGGGATAGCGGGTCGGATAACGATCGATCCTGCGTCATGCTGATCCATCACGGTGCCAGTCGCGTGTTGCTGACAGGGGATATCGAAGCCGGAGCCGAAGCACGGCTGGCGGCCCGTCTGCAGGCGGTACAACGCAAGGCTTACGGTCATGCCGGCGCATTGCCGGTAGATCTCATGATTGCTCCTCATCACGGTAGCAACACCTCATCAACCTGGCAGCTGCTGTCTGCCGTGCGGCCGGAACAAGTCGTTTTCCCTGCGGGTAACCGCAATCGTTATGGTTTCCCTCATGTCGATGTACAATCACGTTACCTTTCGCTAGGTGTGACTCTGTTCACAACTGGTACGGAGGGTGCAGTATCTTTTTCGTATGGTCTGCCGGGTGGCGGCCTATCGCCATCAAGCTGGTGGCATTCGCACCGTCGCTTCTGGCACGGAATCGTTAATTCAACCTGTTCCGAGAGATTTTCGGAAGGGGCTCTATGGTTGCGCATGCTGAAGCTTGCGCACGAAGGACAGAAACTGTGTGGGAAATAGTCACTGCGGGCGGCTGGTTGATGTTGCCCATTGTTGCGTGCTCGGTAATCGCGTTGGCCATTGTCGGAGAACGACTGTTCTCGTTGCGCAATGAAAGAGTTCTGCCCGCCAACCTGGTCGCTGACGTATGGCGCATGGCCAGCACCCGGCAGTTGACAGAGGAGAAGATTCGCGAGATCCAACAGGGGTCGCCACTGGGTCGAGTACTGGCGGCCGGTTTGCACAACCGCACGCATGATCGCGAAATCATGAAGGCTTCCATCGAAGAGGTAGGCGGCCATGTGGCGCATGAGCTGGAACGCTATCTGAATGCCCTGGGTACCATCGCTGCCGTGACTCCATTGCTGGGATTGCTCGGCACGGTGGTAGGCATGATCAGTGTCTTCACCAACATCACCACCGTCGGTGTCGGAAATCCGGCGCAGTTGGCGGGCGGTATCTCCCAGGCCTTGATCACCACGGCTGGTGGCCTGATGGTGGCCATTCCGACGCTGATGTTCCATCGATACTTCCGCCGCCGCATCGATGGTCTGGTGGTGGATATGGAAAAGGAATCCCTGAAGCTGGTTGATGTACTGCAGAAGCGTCAGGCGCAGGCAAGGGTCACTCAGGCATGAAGTTCAAGCGAGAACCGCGTGAGGAGCTGGAACTCAACCTCACGCCCTTGATTGACGTTGTGTTCCTGTTGCTGATCTTCTTCATGGTGTCGACCACCTTTCAGAAGGAGTCGGAGATATCACTGCAATTGCCACGTGCCAGCGATACCGAGACGCAGGCGCCGGAGGAGCGCATCGAGGTGGTGATCAACGCGGCGGGACGCTATTTCATCAATGATCAGGAGTTGGTCAAGACCGATGTGGCCAGTCTGCAGAATGCCCTGTACGAGGTCTCGGGAGGCAAGCGTGATCTGCCACTGACGATACGAGCGGATGCGCAGGCGCCTCATCAGTCGGTGGTCACTGCCATGGATGCTGCCGGTCAACTGGGGATGCTGAGAATGTCGATTGCCACGTCACGTACTGCCGATTGATCAGTACGGACTGGCGATTACGCCTGTTTGCTGCCATAGTCAGGCACCACGCATCAGCATTTCAAGAAACAGTCATGTCCTCAGTTTGCATCCATCGATCTCCAACAGCCAGCCGGAGGGCTGAATTTCCCGGTCAGTGCATGACGGGCAACTAGTGGCGATGGAACCGGCGGTCGCCGGCAAGGAAACCTATGGTCGGCTGCTCCGTTACGTCAAGCCGTATCGCCGGGAATTTGCCATTGCCGTGATCGGCATGGTGGGCTACGCAGTCACCGATACTGCCTTTGCTGCCCTGATGAAGCCGATGCTCGATGGCAGCTTCGTGGAACAGGATCAGCAGGCCATTCTGCTGGTGCCCCTGATGATCATCGGCATCTTTGTACTGCGCGGTATCGCCGGCTTTGCCTCGACCTACTACATCGCCTGGATAGGCTGGCGCGTCATCAAGCAATTGCGCGGCGAGATATTCGAAAAGTATCTGACACTGCCAACCTCGTTCTATGACAAGGCCTCATCCGGTGAACTGATCTCGCGCATCACCTTCAACAGCCAGATGGTTGCCAATGCGGCCAGCAGCTCTCTGACCGTCATGGTGCGCGACAGTCTGACTGCCATCGGCCTGTTCGGACTCATGTTCTACCAGAGCTGGCAGTTGTCACTGGCCTTTCTGGTGATCGGACCGATCATCGGCATCATCGTGTCGCGCGTCAGTCGACAGTTCCGTGCAATCAGTCGCAGCATCCAGGGATCGATGGGGGATGTCAGCCACGTGATTCAGGAAGCAGTGGAAGGTGCACGAGTGATCAAGATCTTCGGTGGTCAGGAAGAAGAGATGCAGGCCTTCCAGCTGGCCAATGAACGCAATCGTGCCTTCAACATGAAGGAGACCGTGGTCAAGGCCATGAACGAGCCGATCGTGCAACTGCTGGTAGCGCTGGCACTGGCCGTCATCGTCTATATCGCCTCCAGTGGAGAGGTTGCCGATCGCATCTCCGTGGGCAGTTTCATGTCGTTCATCACCGCCATGCTGCTGCTGTTCGCGCCATTGAAACGCATGACGACACTCAACAGCCAGATTCAGAAAGGCATAGCGGCGGGCGAGAGTCTGTTTGCTATTCTGGATCTGGAGTCGGAACTCGATCTGGGCACCCGCGAACTGGAGTCCGACATACGCCGTATCGAGTACCGTGATGTCAGTCTGCGGTATCAGGAAGGCAAACCGTCGGTGCTGCGCAATGTCAGTCTTGCGATCGACAGTGGTGAGACCGTGGCATTCGTGGGTGAATCGGGCAGTGGCAAGACATCACTGGTCAATCTGCTGCCGCGGCTGTATGAGCTGGAAAGCGGGGAGGTCCTGGTCAATGGTCATTCGGTGGACGATTATACGCTGCAATCCCTGCGCAGCCGAATTGCCACGGTCAGCCAGGATGTCATGCTGTTCAATGACACGATTGCCAGCAATATCGCCTACGGCAGTCGTGACTCGATCGACGAGCAGGCCTTGCATGCCGCCTGCAAGGCCGCTCATGCACACGACTTCATTTCACGTTTGCCGGATGGCTATGAAACCATGGTCGGGGAAAATGGCGTGATGCTCTCGGGAGGTCAGAAGCAGCGTGTTGCCATTGCCAGAGCCCTGTTGAAGAATGCACCGATCCTGATTCTCGACGAAGCCACTTCGGCCCTGGATACCGAATCGGAACGCAAGGTTCAGCAGGGGCTGGACGCTTTGATGGCAGGCCGGACGACGCTGGTCATCGCTCATCGCCTGTCGACCATCGAACAGGCTGATCGCATCGTGGTGATGGATCATGGCGAGATTGTCGAGGTAGGCAATCATCAGGAACTGCTGGCGCGCAAATTGCATTACTACAAGCTGCATCAATTGCAGTTTCGTTGAACTAGGCGATTCTCCGGCGCATGAAGTCATTGCCACGATTCTGGCAGCTGCGTAGCTGGCGAGCCTGTGTCCTGTGGCCGATATCGTGGCTCTTTTCCTGGCTTCTGCGTGGGCGCCGACTGCTGTATCGCCTGGGCGTGCTGCGTACGGTGCCATCCCGACTGCCGGTTATCGTCGTCGGTAATCTGTCGGTTGGCGGTACCGGCAAGACGCCGCTTTGCGCTGAGCTGGTGTCCCGGTTCCGGCAGGCGGGCTGGAAGCCAGCCATTGTCAGTCGCGGCTATGGTGGTCCGCGATACGAACAGCCGCACTTGCTGACGGACGAGGATACGCCGAGCACGGCAGGGGATGAGCCGGTCATGCTGTATCAGCAGTGCGCGGTGCCGGTCTGCGTCTGTGTTGATCGAGCGGCGGCGGTTGCGCGTATCGTCAGGGATACCGATGCGGATGTGGTCTTTTCCGATGATGGGCTGCAGCATCTGCGCATGGAGCGTGTGGCCGATATCGTGGTGATCGATGGCGTGCGCGGCCTGGGAAACCGTTGGCTCATGCCGGCCGGCCCCTTGCGTGAACCCCCGTCGCGATTGGCCGCAGCCGATCTGATCGCGATACAGGCTCCGTTCACTGGCAAGGAGCCGGCAGACGACTGGCTGCACCGGTCGCTGCAGAAGGTTTTCGGACGCCACGTTGACGGTGAGGTGCAGAATCAGACTTTTCAGTTACTGCCGGGCCGATTGCGCCAGTTGAGTTCCGGGCAGTGCGTCGACATGGCCTCGATGGTCGGGCGCCGCGTGCATGCCGTGGCGGGTATCGGCAACCCCCAGCGCTTCTTTGACAGTCTGGCAGCCTGTGGGCTGCAGGTCGACGCCCATCCCTTGCCGGATCATCATCGATTCACGCTGGATGATCTATCCTTTGATGATGATGATCCGGTATTGATCACGTCGAAGGATGCCGTCAAATTGCAGGCCATGACCGGCCTGACTGACAAGGTCCATGAAGTTGCTGTGCAGATACAGTTGAACGATGAGCTGGCCAGGGCAATCGATGCGTTGGAGCGAACATTGCGTCAGTCCCGACAGACCGATTGCCTGACACCACATTGCAGAGGATTCTCCGGTAGATGAACGAGCTGGCCTATACCATTGTCATTCCCGCCCGATATGCATCCAGCCGCTTTCCGGGAAAACCGCTGCATTTGCTGAACGGCAAGCCGATGATCCTGCATACGGTGGCCAGAGCGCGTGAATCGGCAGCCGAATCGGTGGTCGTTGCAACGGATGATGAACGCATTTTCTCGGTCTGTGCCGATGCGGGTGTCGATGTGCAGATGACTGACAGGGAACACCCCAGCGGTACGGATCGCATTGCCGAGGTCGCCCGCAGCAGGCACTGGCAACATGACCGACTGATCGTCGGTCTGCAAGGTGATGAACCGGCTACGCCAGCCCATCATCTGGACATGCTGGCCGCCAATCTCGAACGGGTGAGAGATGCCGACATGGCCACCCTGTGCATGCCGATCGAGGACATGCAGGATTATCGTGACGTCAACCGGGTCAAGGTGGTGCGAGACAGTCGAGACATGGCCCTGTATTTCAGTCGTGCATCCATTCCAGTGCGTCGAGATCTGAGCACGGCAGCGGGAGCCGCTGTCGACAGCTTCCCGGCCTCGTTCCTGCACATCGGCCTGTACGCCTATCGCTGCGGCTATCTGCTGAACTATCACGCGCTGCAGGCCTGTGCCCTGGAACAGGAAGAGCAGCTCGAACAACTGAGAGTGCTCTTTCACGGCGGCAGGATTCATGTAGGGCAGGTAGAGCCTAGTCGTGCGCGTGGCATCGATCACCCCGATGACGTGTCCGTTCTCGAACCTGTGCTGGCTTCGCATTTCCAGTCTCCCTGAGGGAATGGGCCAGAGTGCCCGAGTGCCCGAGTGCCAGGTGCCAGGTGCCAGGTGCCAGGTGCCAGGTGCCAGGTGCCAGGTGCCAGGTGCCAGGTGCCAGAGTGCCTGCAGCCTGTCCGTAGTTGTTGCTGTGACCTGTGGCGGTAACACCGTGGCGGCGTGCGTGGTCGAGCGATAACCGGATTCAGCTCACAGCCAGTCGGAGAGGCAGCTCCCAGAACCAACAAGTAACTTGTTGATAACGTGACCTGACCGAATACCGTGCTCAGGAGCCTGAGTGTCTCTGCCGTTAGCCATCCCAAGCGTTGTTGCGCAATTGAGTCGGCTACGACAGAAGAATAAAAATGACACAAACCATCCTGCTCGTTGAAGATGACAAGAAAATCACCATGGCCCTGTCGCTGCGACTGCAGGCCATGGGGTACAAGGTGGATTCTGCCGCCGATGCCGTCTATGCCATGAAGGCTGCGGTTCGCTGCCAGCCTGAAGTCATCCTGCTGGATATCAATCTGCCCGGTGGCAATGGCTTCGTCGTGGCTGACCGCTTACGAGCGTCGGCAAATCTGGGAATCACTCCGATCATTTTCATCACGGCCAGCAAGGATCCGGAAATGCGTCGGCGAGCGGCAAGTTACGGAGAAAGTGCCTATCTGGAAAAGCCCTTCCAGGCTGCGCAGTTGGTGGAAGCCATCGACAAGTTCACCCATTGAGTGACTCCGATGTTGCACTCTGAGGAACATGCGATCCTGCTTCACGATATACGTGCGGCCATGCTGAACCATTCGGGTCTGCACAAGGAGGTGCAGGATTCGCTCGTGCAATTGACCGAAGTGCTGCAATGCCTGGTACCGGCGGGGGAGGGAGAGCATGGTGAGAAATCCAGCTGCGATGTGGAAGGGCTGAAGCAGCAGGTCAACGAACTACTGGTCGAAGATGTAGAGCAGTGCATGCCGATGTTGCAACTGTCGTCCGACAGGCTGTCCAGGCTGCTGTCGACGATGGTGCGCGACGTCATCCCGGCAAGGGCGGGCGGCGATGCTGCCACCCCCAGTGACTGATTTGCCGAATCGCACTCGAAGAATCAGGATCGGCCTTGCGACGTCCGGAACATTTACCAGAGAACACAGATGGGAAAGCGAATACTGCTTGTAGAAGATGACAAGTACATTGCTCTTGCCTTGAAGATCCGTTTGCAGGCAGAAGGATTCCAGGTTGCCGTCGTCAATGACAAGGCCGCAGCCTTTCGCGAGGCAGGGCAGCAACCGCCGGATATCGCCCTGATCGATTTCAACCTGCCGGACGGCACGGGTTTCGAAGTCATGGGGGGATTCACCAGCAATGTACGCACAGCCTCCGTCATGAATATCATCATGACAGCCAGCAAGCAGCCCGGGCTGCGCAGCGAGGCGATGATGGCCGGTGCCATCGACTATTTCGAAAAACCGTTCAAGTCGGCGGATCTGATTGCCTGCATCGCAACACTTTCACAGCGGCCTGCTCTGGGTGGCATGGCGTCCTGAGGCGCAATGCCGAGTTGGCCTGGTGCCGAGATGCCGAACGTCATACGCTATTGTTCGTCCTGTTCGTCCTGTTCGTCCTGTTCGTCCTGTTCGTCCTGTTCGGCGGCAATCAGCACCCCGGAGTGCACCAGTTGTTGCAGTAATTCGTGATCCTGCGCCTCATGCGTTTCCCGATTCAGTTCGAGGCAATGACCGGGTGTTGCCAGTTGCATGGCGAGATCCTGGCTGCAGGCATGAGTCTCACCATCGATGTACAGGGTTACCGCCGCGGATGCCTGATCCAATGACCGTCGCCACGCCACACGGCTGAACGGGGATAGCATCCAGAATCGGCATTCGGATGCCTCGGTCTGTGGTACGTCATTGTCCGATACTTGCGTGACATTCACCGATTCGGTCAGAAAGCGGCCTGTCAGATCTGCCAGAACCTCACTGTCCTGCTTGAGCGCCTCGTGCCATATCCGGGCAAAACGTTGCAGTGCCTCGGCGTCGATTTCTCCGGGCAGGGCGGGCCTCGTGATGTGATCGGTGTAACGCTGTTGCGGCAGACCTTCGGCAATCATCTCCGCCAGTCGCATCACGAAATCGGCGTGGGTGGGCGCTCTGAATCCGATCGACCAGGTAGTACAGGGTTCTGCACAGGCTACACCGTGATGAGGAACGCCCGGTGGCAGGTACAACAGGTCGCCCGGTAGCAGCTCCCAGCTGTCGCTGGCATGGAAATCGGCGAGGATGCGCAATTCGGAATCGGGCAGCAAGGCGCTGGAGCGGTTGGCATGCTGGTCGATGGACCAACGTCGAGAACCACTCGCCTGCAGGAGAAAGACGTCATATTCATCGATATGAGCGCCAACCGACGCCCCGGGTGGCGCATAGCTGACCATCAGGTCATCGATGCGCCAGCTGGGCAGGAAGTTGAATGGTTGCAGGTAAGCGGCAAGTTCCGGTAGGTGTTTGTCGACATCGGTCACCAGCAAAGACCAGTCATTGCCTGTCAGCGTCTCGAAGCGTTCCGCTTCGAAAGGCCCGTGCTCCAGATGATAGGCGCCACTGGTATCGCGAGTGATCAGACGCGGTGTCGTTTCGGGCTCCAGCGACAATCCCGCCAGTTCGTCTGCCGGCAGAGGCGTGTCGAATGATGGCAGAGCCTGTCGGATCAGTAGCGGCTTCTTCTGCCAGTACTCTGCCAGGAAACGCGCTTCGTCAAGCTCATCTGGCCACTGGATACGGGCGTGATTCATGACGGTTCATCCTGAGATTGACGTTGCCCGTCCAGATGGCCAGGCAGTGGAAATCGATGACTGAACGTTGAGGGCGGACGTGCAGGCGATCACTGCCGAGGCCGCTTGATGCGTCAGATATCGCGCGCCAGTGCAGCGGCCTGGCCGGTATAGGCGGCCGGTGTCAGCGCCAGCAGGCGTTGCTTGTCCGTCTCGGGGATGTCCAGGCCCTCGATGAACTGGCGCATCAGGGCTTCACTCATGGCATTGCCACGGGTCAGGTCTTTCAGAGCCTCATAGGCATTGGCAACGTCATGACGACGCATGACAGTCTGTACCGGCTCTGCCAGTACTTCCCAGGCGCCATCAAGGTCGGCCGCAATGGCTTGCTGGTTGACGCCCAGCTTGCCCATGCCCTTGAGCAGCGAATCCACTGCAATCTGTGTATAGCCCGCACCAACACCCAGGTTGCGCAATACGGTGGAATCCGTCAGATCACGTTGCCAGCGGGAAATCGGCAGTTTGCGGCTGAGGTGATCGAACATCGCATTGGCCAGACCGAGGTTGCCTTCGGCATTCTCGAAGTCGATCGGGTTCACCTTGTGTGGCATGGTGGATGAACCGATTTCACCGGCGACCGGCTTCTGTGACAGGTAGCCCAGCGAAATGTAGCCCCAGCAGTCGCGACACAGGTCGATCAGCGTCACGTTGAAGCGAGAGACGGCGTCGAACAGCTCTGCAACGCAATCATGAGGCTCGATCTGCGTGGTATAGGGGTTGAACTCCAGTCCGAGACTGGTGACGAAACGCTCGGCGAAGGCGGGCCAGTCCATATCGGGATAGGCGCTCAGGTGTGCGTTGTAGTTGCCTACGGCTCCGTTGATCTTGCCCAGCAGTTCAACCTCGGCAATGGCCTTGCGTTGTCGCTTGAGACGCGCAACGACATTGGCGAATTCCTTGCCCAGTGTTGTCGGGCTTGCGGTTTGACCATGGGTGCGGCTGAGCAGGGATACGTCCGCGTGTTCGTGGGCGAACGCGGTCAGCACTTTGAGAACCGCATCACAGGCCGGCAGCAGGATGTCCTGGCGGTAGCGTGCCAGCATGCAACCGTAGGACAGATTGTTGATGTCTTCCGAGGTGCAGGCAAAATGCACGAACTCGCTTTTGGCGGCCAGTTCCGGTACCACTTCCAGCTGTTGCTTGATGAAGTATTCGACCGCCTTGACGTCATGATTGGTCGTACGTTCAATGGTCTTGATGGCGGCGCCATCCTCGACACTGATCTCGCCAATGGCCAACAGTTTCTGGCGTGCCTCTGCCGATACGGGAGGCAATTCCGGAATATCGGGGCTGTCCGAGAGAGCAAGAAACCAGCGAACCTCCACTCTGACACGTTCGCGAATCAGGGCATACTCACTGAAGCATTCACGCAAAGGGGAAGTACGGGCCGCGTAGCGACCGTCTATAGGGGAAACGGCCGTCAGTTCGTTAAGAGACACGAATTTCGCTACTTGATGATGTACGTTGGAAACTCACAACGTTCTTGAAGGGATATTGGTAGGCGCGATTGGATTCGAACCAACGACCCCCACCATGTCAAGGTGATGCTCTAACCAACTGAGCTACGCGCCTGCCGTTGGGGCGTATTCTATGGAAGTGTTTTGTCGGGGTCAACACTCAAGACCATCTATTTTTCAACCCGATCGAATTTTCTTTCATTGAGCGCCTGACGACTCTCCATGGTCCATCGAGCTTCGCCTGGCGTCCACTCGGTAAGTGATTTGCAGTAGTATTCGTGCCTCACGATCACACGTGGCCTCACGTAGTGGCCACCACTGACAATTTAAGTGACCTCTCGTACGGGTCACCACTGGAGATCAACATGCCTGTCATTACTCTGCCTGACGGTAGTACTCGTCAGTACCCTGAAGCCGTTTCTGTCATGGATGTGGCTGCCGACATCGGCCCTGGCCTGGCCAAGGCAACCCTGGCCGGCGTTGTCGATGGACAACTGGTGGATGCCAGCCATCTGATGAACGACGATGCCACCCTGTCTGTCGTCACCGCCAAGAGCGACGAAGCCCTGCCTCTGCTGCGTCACAGCTCGGCTCATCTGCTGGCTCAGGCCGTCAAGCAACTGTTTCCCTCGGCGCAAGTGTCCATCGGACCGGTTATAGAGGACGGCTTCTATTACGACTTCGACTACGAGCGCTCGTTCACCCCGGAAGATCTGGAGAAGATCGAGGCGCGCATGAAGGAGCTTGCCGAGCAGGCCATTCCCGTCGCGCGTTCCACCATCGAGCGCGATGATGCCATTGCCTATTTCAAGGGGTTGGGCGAAGACTACAAAGCAGAGATCATCGAGGACATTCCGGCTGGCGAGACACTGTCTCTGTATGCGCAGGGAGATTTCACGGATCTGTGTCGGGGGCCTCATGTACCCAATACCGGTCATCTGAAAGCGTTCAAACTGACCAAGCTGGCGGGCGCCTACTGGCGTGGGGATTCCAACAACACCATGTTGCAGAGAATCTATGGCACGGCCTTCGCCAATCCCAAGGAGCTCAAGACTCACCTGCACAATCTGGCGGAAGCCGAGAAGCGCGATCATCGGCGCATCGGCAAGCAGCAGGATCTGTTTCATCTGCAGGACGAAGCACCGGGAATGGTTTTCTGGCACCCCAAGGGCTGGGCCATCTATCTGGCCGTTGAGCAGTACATGCGCGAGCAACAGATTGCCCATGGCTATCAGGAAATCCGGACTCCGCAGGTAGTGGACTTCTCTCTGTGGCAGAAAAGTGGCCATGCGGACAAGTTCGGTGACGACATGTTCACTGTTCAGACCGACGATCGTCAATATGCGGTCAAGCCGATGAACTGCCCCTGTCACGTCCAGGTGTTCAATCAGGGGCTCAAGAGTTACCGGGATCTGCCGCTGCGTCTGGCAGAGTTCGGTTCCTGCCACCGCAACGAGATGTCAGGTGCGTTGCACGGGATCATGCGGGTACGTGCCTTTACCCAGGATGACGCCCATGTGTTCTGTACAGAAGAACAGATTCAGTCGGAGGTCAGTGATTTCATCGATTTTCTGCACACCGTCTATGAGGATTTCGGTTTCACCGAGGTGATCTACCGCCTGTCCACGCGGCCGCCCAAGCGAGTCGGTAGTGATGAGGCCTGGGACAAGTCGGAGAAAGCGTTGGCCGAAGCGCTTGATGCCAAGGGCTTGCCCTGGGAAGAATTACCGGGAGAGGGTGCGTTCTATGGTCCCAAGATAGAATTCTCGCTGAAGGATTGCATTGGCCGGGTCTGGCAGTGCGGCACGATGCAGGTGGATTTTTCGATGCCGGGACGTCTGGATGCGAGTTATATCGACGAGCATGGTGAGCGTCAGGTGCCCGTCATGCTGCACCGGGCCATCCTGGGATCTTTCGAACGTTTCATCGGAATTCTCATCGAGAACTTCGAAGGCAAGCTACCCTTGTGGCTCTCGCCGGTACAGGCGGTTGTCATGAATATCACCGACAAGCAGTCACAATTTGTTGAAGAAGTGGCAGAAGTGTTGCAAAATAGTGGGTTACGCGTGCAGACCGACGTACGCAATGAGAAAATCGGCTTCAAGATCCGCGAATGGACGCTGCAACGCGTACCGTATCTGCTGGTTGCCGGAGACCGTGAAGTAGAGAGTCGATCCGTGGCCGTGAGAACCCGTGACGGCAAGGATCTGGGTGTTTTAACTTTGGATGAACTCAATTTGATGCTTGAACAAGAGGTCGCAAGCCGCGGCCGAGCTGTGAATACAGCCGTGCAGGAGGGATGACGTATTTCCGCTAAAAAAGTAAACCGGAAGAACGACGAGATAGACGTCTCCGAGGTGCGACTCATTTCTGCGGAAGGAGAGCAGATTGGCGTTGTCCCTCTGGAAAGAGCGTTGGCAACGGCGCGAGAGGCGGGTCTGGATCTGGTAGAGATCTCGCCGAATGTTTCGCCACCTGTTTGCAAGATCATGGACCACGGCCGGTTCAAGTTCGAAGCCAACAAGAAGCAGAACGCTGGTCGCAAGAAGCAGAAGACTGCCCAGCTGAAGGAAATAAAATTCCGCCCTGGTACCGAAGACGGCGATTATCAGGTCAAGCTGCGTAATCTTGTGAAGTTTCTGGAGCAGGGCGACAAGACCAAGATCACATTGCGTTTTCGCGGTCGGGAAATGGCCCATCGTGAGCTGGGTGCCAAGCTTCTGAAGCGCGTAGAGATGGATTTGTCGGAGCTCGGTACTGTCGAGCAGTTCCCGAAGCTCGAAGGACGGCAAATGGTCATGGTAATGGCGCCCAAAAAGCATTAAGATGTACGGCTGAGTTCAGGGTCGAAGCCGGAATTGCCGACTTCGGGTCTGAGTTCAATGATTTCCATCGCGCTGGCGTACTGACACTACGACGCCACCGGTGTTTGTCACTCGGGGTTCTGCCCCTTCAATTTCAGGAGTCAAACAGTGTCCAACAAGCAAAAGTCCGTGTCTGGAGCCGCCAAGCGGTTCAAGCGCACCGGTGGTGGTGGTTACAAGCGCAAGAGTTCGCACATGCGCCACATCATGACCAAGAAAAGCACCAAGCGTAAGCGTCATCTGCGTGGTGGCGACATGGTTCACGAGAACGATGTTGTCCTCATCAAGCGCATGCTGCCCAACCTTCGCTAGGAGTTTTTGAGAAATGCCAAGAGTAAAACGCGGCGTCACTGCGCGCGCCAGTCACAAGAAAGTTCTCAAGCAGGCGAAAGGCTATCGTGGTGCCCGTAGTCGTGTCTTTCGTGTCGCCAAGCAGGCCGTAACCAAAGCCGGTCAATACGCTTACCGTGACCGCAAGGCGAAGAAGCGTACTTTCCGTCGTCTCTGGATTGCACGAATCAATGCGGCCGCTCGTGCCAACGACATCACCTACAGCCGCCTGATGCAAGGCCTGAAGATTGCCGGTATCGACATCGATCGAAAGATGCTCGCAGATCTGGCCATCGCTGACGATGCTGCATTTGTGGCCATTGTCGATAAAGCAAAGGCCAGCTTGCCAGCCTGATTCAGGGCTAGAGCTACCGGGTTGACCAGTCCTGCTGGTTCCCGGTCACTCGCAACATCATTGCTTTATCGACCGGGGGAATGCCGACTTTGTGCGGTATTCCCCTTTTTTGTGGCGGCTTGCAAGAGCTGCCACGCAAGCGTCTGATCGTGTCGAATCCGCATCTCCGGAGTCGTCACGATCCCATCTGCACACGACACGGGATGAACTGACCAATGTCACTGGACCTAGATAGCCTGATCACCGAAGCTGGCCAAATGGTCGGCGATACTGCCTCGCTGGACGCGCTCGAAAACGTGCGTGTCGAGCTGCTTGGCAAGAAGGGCCGATTGACAGGTGTCCTGAAATCCATCGGCTCGCTGCCACCGGAAGAGAAGCCGGCTGCCGGCCAGGCGGTCAACAAGGCCAAACAGGCTGTACAGGCACTGATCGATGAGCGACGACTGATACTCGAGGATGCAGCACTGGCAGAGAAATTGTCAGCCGATGCGCTGGATATCACGCTGCCGGGTAGCGGACAGCTCGCCGGAGGATTGCATCCGATCACGCTGACCATCGAACGCATCTCGGCACTCTTTGGGCAACTCGGATTCGAAACGGCCATCGGCCCGGAAGTCGAGGACGATTACCACAATTTCGAGGCCCTGAATATTCCCGCGCATCATCCGGCGCGTGCCATGCACGACACCTTCTATTTCGATGTCAACCGTTTGCTGCGGACTCATACGTCATCCGTGCAGATTCGGTACATGAAGTCGGTCGAGCCACCGCTGCGAGTCATTGCACCGGGCAGAGTGTATCGCTGTGATTCGGACATGACGCATTCTCCGATGTTCCACCAGATAGAAGGATTGCTGGTTGATCGAGACATTGCGCTGACCGATCTCATGGGGCATCTGGAGCAGTTTCTGAAGCTGTTCTTTGATCAGGATGAGTGCGACATCCGCTTTCGCCCTTCCTATTTTCCGTTTACAGAGCCATCGGCCGAAGTGGATATCCGGATCAACAAGGGTCCCTGGATCGAGGTTCTGGGCTCTGGCATCGTGCATCCGTCGGTATTCCGTTCGGTGGGTATCGATACCGAAGCCTTTACCGGATATGCCTTCGGTATCGGTGTGGAGCGCATGGCCATGTTGCGCTACGGCGTGACCGATCTGCGGCAGTTCTTCGAGAACGACCTGCGTTTCCTTTCCCAGTTTCACTAAGCGAGATACCCCATGAAATTCAGTGAAAAATGGCTCCGGGAATGGGTCAACCCGCCCGTGGACACCCAGACGCTGGGCGAGCAGCTCACCTTCATCGGCCTGGAAGTGGACGAGATCGTGTCGGCAGCGCCCGAGATGAAAGGCGTGGTGGTCGCTCGCATTGTCAATATCGCGCAACACCCGGACGCCGATCGGCTGCGAGTGTGTGAGGTCGATGCCGGTGGCGAAGAGTTGCTTCAGGTGGTCTGCGGTGCGCCCAACGCTCGGGCAGGTCTGACAACGGCGTTGGCTCAGGTTGGTGGGAGACTGCCCGATGGTACCAAGCTCAAGAAGGCAAAGCTGCGTGGTCAGGTATCCATGGGTATGTTGTGTTCGGCCATGGAGCTGGGCCTGTCCGAAGAGCGGGACGGTATCATGGAGTTGCCCGAGGACGCCCCGGTGGGTGTCGAACTGGTCGAGTACCTGGAGCTGGATGATTCCATCATCGAGATCGAACTGACCCCCGATCGCGGCGACTGTCTGAGCATTCGCGGCATTGCCAGAGACCTGAGCGCTCGTAACGACTTGCCACTGCAGTCACACGAAGTTCAGGAAGTGCCGGTGCAGACCGAAGAGCAGTGGTCGGTATCGGTTGATGTGAAAAGTGCCTGTGCACGCTTCACCGGACGCATGATCACCGGCATGAATCCGGGGTGTTCCAGTCCGGGCTGGATGGTGGAGCGTCTGCGACGGGCCGGGGTGAGGTCCATCAGTCCGGCGGTGGATGTCACCAACTACGTCATGCAGGAACTGGGGCAGCCCATGCATGCCTTCGATGCAGACAAGCTGCAGGGGGGGATCCAGGTTCGGCTGGCGCAGGCAGGGGAGCGTCTGGTGCTGCTCGACGGTCGTGAAGTCTCGCTGGACGAGGAAACCACCATCATCGCAGATGATCGTGGTCCCATCGGCATTGCGGGAATCATGGGGGGCGAGTCCACCGCTGTGGATGAGAACACCACGAATATCTTCTTCGAAAGCGCGCTGTTTCTTCCCGAGGAAATTGCGGGCAAGCCGCGCCGTTATGCCAGCCATACGGAATCTGCACATCGTTTCGAGCGTGGTGTGGATCCGGCAGGGCAGCGAGAAGCGCTGGAATATGCCACTGCTCTGATGTGTGACATCGCCGGCGGCAAGGTGGGTCCGGTGCTGGATTGGCAGGAGCCGACCCGCATGCCCGCCAGGGTGGGTGTTCTGGTGCGTCGCTCTCGACTGGCGCGGGTGCTGGGTATCTCGCCGGAGCCCGAGGTGGTTGCCACGATCTTTTCACGCCTGGGAATCAGTAACGAGACACGCGAGGAAGGTTGGCAGGTCAGCGCGCCCAGTTATCGCTATGACCTGGCCATCGAGGAAGACTACATCGAGGAAGTGGCCCGTATTCTGGGCTATGACGCGCTGCCCAGGACATCGCCGGCACATCGGCCGATGTTGCGCGCGGTGCCGGAAACGGTGTTGTCGCCGCTGGCCAGCAAGCGTTTGCTGGTCAACCGCGGCTATCAGGAGGTGATTACCTACAGTTTCGTTGAAGCGACACGACAACAGCTGCTGCGCCCCGATCTGGACGCCTTGCCGCTTGCCAATCCGATTTCCTCCGAGCTGGGTGTCATGCGCACCACGCTGGTCGGCGGGCTGCTTGCCACCTTGCAGCGAAATGTGGCGCGTCAGATCAGCGCCATGGCCCTGTTCGAAACCGGGCTGCGATTTCTATCCAATGAAACCGGCAAGCCGGACGCCGATCTGGATGACTATCTGGCGGCCGATCACGGTGCCGATCAGCAGAGTGATGCCGGCGTTCGCCAGCAGAACGTGATTGCCGGTCTGGTGGCAGGCCGACGCCAGTCCGAGAACTGGAATGCCATGGCCACGGCAGCCGACTTCTTCTCCATCAAGTCGGATATCGAAGCTCTTTTCGATCAGGCCAACGGTATGAACGTCCGCTACGTTCCCACCGACCTTGCCATGCTGCATCCGGGCCAGCGAGCCGGCATCGAGATTGATGGCCGGCAGGTGGGTTATGTCGGTGCGTTGAATCCGGCGCTCCAGCAGGCGCTGGATCTGGATGTGATGCCGCTGGTCTTCGAACTGTCGCTGCATGCGCTGGCGACCAGTCGCGTGCCGCGGGCTCGTCCCATGTCCCGCTTTCCGCAGGTACGACGCGATATCGCCCTGCTGGTTGACGAGTCTGTCAGCTATCAGGATATCGTCGATGTCATTCGGAAGCAGGCTCCAACGATCCTTCAGGACGTTCGTCTGTTCGATGTCTATCAGGGCGAGAAGGTGGAAGAAGGCAAGAAAAGCATGGCCTTAGGCTTGATTCTGCAAGAGTTTTCACGCACTCTAGAGGACAGGGAAGTGGAGCAGGTAGTCGCCGGGATCGTTGCGGCACTGGCTGCTGCACACGGTGCGGTTCTAAGGGTATGAGATGGCGCTAACCAAGGCAGCAATGGCGGAAATGTTGTTCGACGAACTGGGGCTCAACAAGCGTGAGGCCAAGGAGTTTGTCGAAAACTTCTTCGAAGAGGTGCGCGTCGCTCTGGAAAACGGCTATGACGTGAAGTTGTCGGGGTTCGGCAACTTCGTGCTGCGCAACAAGAGCCAACGACCGGGACGCAACCCGAAAACCGGCGAAGAAATTCCGATTTCTGCCCGGCGAGTGGTGACATTTCGTCCAGGCCAGAAACTGAAAACACGGGTGGAAGCTTATGCTGGAAATCAGCAACAATAACGAACTCCCCACCATTCCCAACAAGCGCTACTTCACCATTGGTGAAGTCAGCGACCTGTGCATGGTCAAGCCGCATGTACTGAGGTACTGGGAGCAGGAATTTCCGGATCTGGAGCCGGTGAAACGCCGTGGCAACCGACGCTATTACCAGCGGCACGATGTCATGCTGATCCGGCAGATTCGCAGTCTGCTGTATCAGGATGGCTACACCATTGGCGGAGCCCGTCAGCATCTGGCAGGGGATTCGGTCAAGGATGATAACGCGCAGTCGCAGCAGATGATCCGACAATTGCGCTCGGAGCTGGAAGACCTGCTTCGCATTTTGCGGACCAGTTGACAGTTGCGCGATCGATGGCTTGTTTGTGAAAAAAAATCGCTCATCATGGCGATTTTTTTCGTTGTAACACCACAATTGGTGTGGTTCTTACGGTAAGCTTCTGTGCTCTGGCGGGGCGTGGCGCAGTCTGGTAGCGCACCACAATGGGGTTGTGGGGGTCGGAGGTTCGAATCCTCTCGCCCCGACCAGTCTTAAGGAGTCTGTCAGCCTGCCGATTACTTCTGGTAGTCAGGTGTCAATGGAGTCCAACATGCACGCAGACGAGCTGCGCATGGCCGTCACGAAGGTCGTCGATATTCTCAACCAGACCGATATCCGGTCTGCTGTTGATCGGTATCGTTCGTCCCGAGGTGATCAGCGTACTGCAGCGGCAGCACGTCTGGGGCATGCAGGAGCTGTCATCATGGAGCGTATAGACTCCATGTCGGCCGCTGAAAAACGAGTAGTGAAATGCCTGCATCTCGAGTCTCTGGCTTCTACAGACTATTGGCAGGGCCTGTTGGGCAATGTCGAGAACACTCGCGAGCATCAGGCTGAAATCGTTCGGCTGGCAAGCCGAGTCATGTTCGCCACCAGTCATCTTCCCGGCATGGTCTCTCTGCTGGACTCCCAGGATTCCGCACCCGCGGTTGACAGTCACTCGGAAGAATTGCAGGCGGGTGAGGGCGGATTGCACATCCGGCTGACGGACGCTGGTGAAAAGGCGGCTGATCCCGATCGTATTGCGCGCGCCATCGACGGTGTCGACATGTTGTATTCGGCCTGTGCAAGCATTGCACGCAAACCGGCCATGGACCTTCGCATGGACGGCATTCTGGGCAAGAGAAATCATGACAGGGAATTGCATTTCACCGGCGAGCGGGATGCCATGGCGGCTGTCTATGCGGTCATCGATTCCATCCCTGCTGCGCTGGCTGACATCGATCCCGATCGGGATATCGATCTGGATGCAGTCGTACAGTCCCTGCCCATCTTCGAGGATCTGAACACACTGGCCTCTCTGGGCACCTTCTCTCGAAAGGATCTCAAGGACATCAGCGATACCATGCACCAGGGAGCTCTGCTCGCGCTGGAAAGCGGTGTCATTCTGATCGACAAGGCCATCAGGACCACCAGTTCTTCGACGGGTACGCCAGATGGCTCGGAAGCCGCATCAGTACGTCCGGTTTCATCACCGGATGCCGCTCAGGAGCATCATTCCCTGACAGGTGACAAGCCAGCCGACCAGCCGAATGCGGCATCGCCCATTGTGGTCGCACAGGAAGATGGTGATGTCGAGCGTGATGAGCATTACGACCGCTATCTGCGCGAGAGGGAGGCCTTGTTGCAACAGCCTGCCGCAGACGCTGATGTCAACGGTCATGGCATTCCCACGCTGAATGTCGCCTCACAGGCTGAGCAGGCAGAACGCTCCGATGATCAGATGCGTCGGGAAGCGGTTGATGAACTGCTGAAGTCGCTGGGTCAATCGCGCAGCAGCTGATTTTTCCACCTCGGGCAGTCCATCCGGGGTTGGCTCCAGATTCCAGCTCTGTCCGCCGTCGAGCGGGTTGACCGGCCGTTTCTCCTGTAGCACTACCGCTCTTGCGGCGATCGCCTGGAAAGGCTGCAGCAGGCAGGTCTTTGCCGTCGTCGAATTCGCGCCCTTGTGGGTGACAGGCTGAATCGCGTGAGGTGGATTTAACGTCCGGTGAAAAGCAAAAAAGCCCTGCACTGGCAGGGCTTTTTCAGGTGTCTGGCTCCCTGGGACGGGCTCGAACCGCCGACCCAATGATTAACAGTCATTTGCTCTACCGACTGAGCTACCAGGGAATGGGTACAGAAAGTAACGTGGTACGGATAGTTGGTACAGATAGTTGGTATTGAAAGTCACAAAAGAAAAAAGCCCAGATTGAACAGGGCTTTTTCATTGTCTGGCTCCCTGGGACGGGCTCGAACCGCCGACCCAATGATTAACAGTCATTTGCTCTACCAACTGAGCTACCAGGGAATCGGCACGAAGTGTAATGCGGTTTTGTGGAAAGGTCAATCGCTTCCCTTGTAAAAGCCAGGTCAATCGTCAACTTGGTTGTACAATTGACACACTGAGCAGCGTAATCGAGATCCATGGCCACTCAATTCGACCTGCAGACGGGCTACAAGCCCGCAGGACACCAGCCAGAAGCCATCAGCAAGCTGGTTTCCGGCATTGAAGATGGTCTGGCGTATCAGACGTTACTGGGTGTCACAGGTTCGGGCAAGACCTTTACCATTGCCAACATCCTGCAACAGCAACAGCGTCCCGCCATCGTGCTGGCTCCCAACAAGACGCTGGCCGCTCAGCTTTACGGCGAATTCAAGGAATTCTTTCCGAACAATGCGGTCGAGTATTTCGTGTCCTACTACGACTACTATCAACCGGAAGCCTACGTGCCGGCCAGCGATCTGTTCATCGAAAAGGATTCGTCGATCAACGAACACATCGAGCAGATGCGGCTGTCCGCCACCAAGGCCCTGTTCGAGCGACGTGACACGATCATCGTGGCGACGGTATCGTCCATCTACGGCCTCGGCGATCCGCAGCAATACCATCAGATGGTTCTGCACCTGAAACGGGGTGAGATCGTCAATCAGCGCGATGTGCTGCGACGTCTGGCGGAGTTGCAGTACAGTCGCAATGACATGGAACTCAAACGGGGTACTTATCGGGTTCGCGGGGAGATCATCGATATCTATCCGGCCGATTCCGACCGCGACGCCATTCGAGTCGAACTGTTCGATGATGAAATCGAGACCCTCAGTTTCTTCGACCCACTGACCGGGGAAGTCGTGCGGAAGGTGCCGCGGCTGACCATCTATCCGAAAACCCATTATGTGACGCCGCGGCAGCGTTTGCTGGATGCCACCGATCACATCAAGGAAGAGTTGAGAGACAGACTGGAGCAGTTGACCGACGCGGGAAAACTGGTGGAGGCGCAACGCCTGCAGCAGCGTACGCAGTTCGATCTGGAGATGATCCACGAGCTGGGCTATTGCTCCGGCATCGAAAACTATTCACGCTACCTCTCGGGCCGCCTGCCAGGCGAGCCACCGCCATGTCTGTTCGACTATCTGCCGGAAGACAGCCTGCTGTTCATCGATGAAAGCCATGTCACGATCCCGCAGTTGGGAGCCATGTACAAGGGTGATCGATCGCGCAAGGAAAATCTGGTCAACTTCGGGTTTCGTCTGCCCTCGGCGCTGGACAATCGCCCATTGAAGTTCGAGGAATGGGAGTTGCTGTCGCCGCAGACGGTATTTGTCTCGGCAACACCCGGCAACTACGAACGTGATCATGCCGATCAGATCATCGAACTGGTGGTTCGTCCGACCGGACTGGTCGACCCGGAGATCGAGGTGAGGCCGGCGCGCACGCAGGTGGATGATGTGCTCTCGGAGATCAACGAGCGCGTGTCGCGCGATGAGCGTGTGTTGATCACCACCCTGACCAAGCGCATGTCCGAGGACCTGACCGATTATCTCGGTGAACATGGCATCAAGGTGCGATACCTGCACTCGGATGTGGATACGGTCGAACGCAGCGAGATCATTCGTGATCTGCGGCTCGGCGTGTTCGATGTCGTTGTCGGTATCAATCTGTTGCGAGAAGGCCTGGATATGCCCGAGGTCTCTCTGGTGGCCATTCTCGACGCCGACAAGGAAGGATTCCTGCGATCGGATCGATCGCTGATACAGACCATCGGTCGGGCTGCGCGCAACCTGCACGGCAAGGCCATCCTGTACGCCGATACCATGACAGGCTCGATGAAACGTGCCATCGATGAGACGGATCGCCGGCGCGAGATGCAGATCAGTTACAACCTGGAACACGGGATAACTCCCAAGGGCATCCGCAAGACCATCAATGACGTCATGGAGGCGGGAGGTGCTGGCGGTTCGGCGAAAGGTGATCGTCGACGTGGCAGGCGTGGTGCTGATCGGCAGGCCGAGAAGAGCCCGGAGAGCGCGGATGTGGCAAGCCTGTCCGCCACCGATGCCGCCAGGCGGATCAAGGAACTTGAAAAGCAGATGTACGAATGCGCCCGAAATCTCGAGTTCGAACAGGCTGCCAGCCTGCGTGATGAACTGGAGCAGATCAGGGCGAGTGTCTTCATGGGGGAGGATGCCGGTCGGACAGCCTCCCGGTCAGGGCCGGAGTCGGTTGACTCGGACACCGTGAAGGGCGGGAAAAGGCAGGACGTGGTTTCCTGAACCACGAGTGAATCCGTAATCGGCAATGCAGGAGTTGCCAGCAGTCATATGCAAGTGGTGATGTTCGCATCACTCTCAGATCGAGGAGATTGGAAAATGCTAGAAGCCTATCGTCAACACGTTGCAGAGCGTGAAGCTGAAGGGGTGGTTCCCAAGCCACTGGATGCGCAGCAGGTGGCTGATCTTGTTGAGCTGTTGAAGTCGCCGCCAGCGGGTGAGGAGGACTTTCTGCTGGATCTGTTTGCACAGCGTATTCCCGCAGGTGTCGATGAAGCGGCCTATGTAAAGGCCGGTTTTCTGGCAGCACTGGCCAAGGGCGACGTCAGCTGCCCCCTGATCAGTCGCGTCGGTGCAGTGGAGCTGCTGGGCACCATGCTGGGTGGTTACAACATTCAGCCTCTGATCGCGGCACTCGATGATGATGAACTGGCTGACGCGGCTGTCAAGGCACTGTCCCATACATTGCTGATGTTCGACGCCTTTCACGATGTCGAGGAGAAGGCCAGGAGTGGCAACGAGGCTGCGAAGAAGGTCATGCAGTCCTGGGCGGATGCCGAATGGTTCCTGGCCAAGGACGAGGTGCCCGAGAAGATCACGGTGACTGTGTTCAAGGTGCCGGGCGAGACCAATACGGACGACCTGTCGCCGGCAACCGATGCCTGGAGTCGCCCCGATATTCCGCTGCACGCCACGGCCATGCTCAAGTTCGAGCGGGAAGGTTTCACCGACAAGCCGTTGGAAACGATTGCAGAACTCAAGAAAAAGGGCTTTCCCCTGGCCTATGTCGGTGATGTGGTGGGAACCGGGTCGTCACGCAAGTCGGCTACCAACTCCGTGCTCTGGCACATGGGAGACGATATTCCGTTCATTCCGAATCGGCGCGACGGTGGTTTCGTGCTGGGCGGCAAGATTGCGCCCATCTTCTACAACACCCTGGAAGATGCAGGTGCGTTGCCCATCGAGTGCGATGTCAGTGCCATGGAGATGGGTGATGTCATCGACATCTATCCACACCAGAAGAAGGTTACTCGACACGATAGCGATGAAGTGCTTGCAAGCTACGACTTCGACAACGAAGTGCTGCTCGATGAGGTGCGCGCAGGTGGTCGTATTCCGCTGATCATCGGACGAGGACTCACTGATCGGGCACGTGAATCACTGGGGCTGGAGACCAGCACCGTGTTCAAGCGTCCGGGTGCAACCGATGCAAGCACCAAAGGCTACACTCTGGCCCAGAAGATCGTTGGCAAGGCTTGCGGCGTCGAGGGGATTCGTCCGGGTCAGTATTGCGAGCCCAAGATGACAACGGTGGGTTCCCAGGATACAACCGGCCCCATGACCCGCGACGAACTGAAGGATCTGGCCTGTCTTGGTTTCACGGCTGATCTGGTCATGCAGTCGTTCTGCCATACGGCAGCTTATCCGAAACCGGTGGACGTCAGCACACATCACACCCTGCCGGACTTCATGTCCACCCGCGGTGGTGTGTCACTGCGTCCCGGCGACGGCATCATTCACTCGTGGCTCAATCGCATGCTGTTGCCCGATACGGTCGGCACCGGTGGTGATTCGCATACCCGTTTTCCCATGGGTATCTCCTTCCCGGCAGGCTCCGGTCTGGTGGCATTCGCCTCAGCCGTTGGTGTCATGCCATTGAACATGCCACAGTCGGTACTGGTACGTTTCAAGGGGGAGATGCAACCGGGTATCACTCTGCGGGATCTGGTCAATGCCATTCCCTATGCCGCTTTGCAGCGTGGGCTGTTGACCGTCGAGAAAAAGGGCAAGAAGAATGTCTTTTCCGGTGCCTGTGTCGAGATCGAGGGTCTCAGGGATCTCAAGCTGGAACAGGCTTTCGAGCTGGCGGATGCCACGGCCGAGCGCTCTGCCGGTGGTTGTACCATCAAGCTGGATATCGAGCCCCTGAAGGAATACATCACTTCCAACGTGACATTGTTGCGCTGGATGATCGAACAGGGCTATGAGGATGCGCGCACCCTGGAACGACGTGCTCGCAAGATGGAAGAGTGGCTGGAAAATCCCACCTTGCTGGAAGCTGATGACGATGCCGAGTATGCGGAAATCATCGAGATCGATCTCAACGAGATCAAGGAGCCGTTGCTGGCCTGCCCGAACGACCCGGATGATGTCAAGCCTCTCTCCGAAGTGCAGGGCGTCAAGGTCGATGAAGTCTTCATCGGATCCTGCATGACGAATATCGGACACTACCGTGCGGCGGGCAAGCTGATCGAGAAAGCCGCGGAGTACGTCGATACGGTTCTGTGGATAGCCCCGCCCACACGGATGGACGAGCATCAATTGAAGGAGGAGGGGTATTACAATATCTTCGGGTCAGCAGGTGCCAGGCTTGAAATACCAGGCTGTTCATTGTGCATGGGTAATCAGGCTCGGGTGAAGCCTGGTGCGACGGTAGTCTCGACCTCTACCCGAAACTTCCCGAATCGCCTGGGGGCGGGTGCCTTCGTCTATCTGAGTTCGGCCGAATTGGCAGCCGTGGCAGCATTACTGGGCAGATTGCCGACGGTTGAAGAGTACATGAGCTATGTCCAGGATCTGGATGCCATGAGCGAGGAAGTGTATCGCTACCTGAACTTCAACGAGATTGCTGATTTTCAGCATTCTGCCGACGAAGCGAAGGTCAGGTTCAAGGATATTCCGGTATCCATCCAGATGGCGGGCTGAACCTGACAACCAGCCATGCAAGGGGCGGTCCCGCTGGTGATGACCGCCCCGGTTGATTTGCAACCACGTTACCGCGAGGTGAGGTGCAAGGGGCGCTGCCGCTCGCGGCTTGGCCGACCTGAGGGTGCTGTCGTCCCTGGCACAGCCCCGCCTCAGTGGTGAGGTGTGAGCAGTTCGGCCTGTTTCAGGTATTGATTGCGATAGAACAGCAGACGGGGCCGTGAGCCACCGCATTGACGCCACAATACAACGGAGCGCAATCCACCCAGCAGGGCAGCCCGAATGGTAGAAGCCGTGGTGTTGTCATTCAGGTAGTCGGGATCGCCACTGACCATGATTCTCGGACTCAGATGGCTGATGCTGCTGCGGTACAGATTGGCCAGATTGCTGATCATGGCGGGTTCGTCGATGGCCATGTCCATGGACTGCGCCCGGCTGATGCCGATTCTGAGCTGTTCCACCGTGTCCTCATCATTGAGAATATTGGTTCCCAGCTGGATCAGGGCGAGGGCGTAGCGTGCGATATCCAGATCGCGAGACTCACTGTTGCCTCCGAGCTGGCTCTTCATGATCCGCAGCCCCCAGGCAATGCTGTTGCTGTTGCCGCCATAGGCGTCGATGACCCTGTCGGTTTTCAGGGTCAGTATGGAGCGCAGGGTGCCTGCCAGCTCTTCCGGATCTGCCTTGCCGGTGGTTGCCAGTGACTTGCACAGGTGTACCGACTGGAAGATACCGGCCAGGGCCAGTGTCTGATTTTCTACTGTGGATATGGCATTCATGATTGTCAGTATAGGCTGTGCTGGAGGTCACTGATGATGGCACCGCCGAGGCAGGCGTCACCGTCGTACAGAACCAGTGACTGCCCGGGTGTGGCTGCGCGCACAGCGTGGTCGAATTCTATATGCAAGGTGTCTTCGTCAACAAGCGTCACGGTAGCCGCCTGATCCTGTTGACGATAGCGAACCTTGGCGGTACAGCGGAAACTGCTGCCAGGCGCTGCATCCTGCACCCAGTGAATATCATGGGCCTGCAAGTGGGTACGAAACAGGGCCGGGTGATCATGACCCTGTCCGACGACAAGGCGGTTTTCCTGCAGGTCCTTGTCCAGGACATACCAGGGCGATTCCGCACCTGCGCTGGTGCCACCGATACCCAGACCCTGGCGTTGCCCCAGCGTGTAGAACATGAGCCCGTTGTGACGGCCGATGATATCACCACTGTCGGTGACGATATCGCCAGGCTGAGCCGGCAGGTACTCGGCCAGAAAGGCACTGAACTTGCGCTCGCCAATGAAGCAGATGCCGGTACTGTCCTTCTTGCTGTGCACGTGAAAACCGGCTTCCTGAGCCAGCTTCCTGACCTCGGGCTTCTCCATCTCGCCAACCGGAAACAGGCTTGGGCGCAGCTGCTGCTGATTGAGTGTATAGAGGAAATAGCTCTGGTCCTTGTTGCTGTCGAGACCACGCAGCAATTGCACCGCCTCATTGCTGCCGCCGGCTCGCACGTAATGACCGGTAGCAATCGCGTCGGCACCCTGTGCTCGTGCGTGATCGAGAAACGCCTTGAACTTGATTTCCTTGTTGCACAGGATATCGGGATTGGGTGTGCGGCCAGCGCTGTATTCTTCGAGAAAATGGGCAAATACCCGTTCCCAGTACTCGTCGGCAAAGTTGACCGTCGTCAGTTCCATGTCGAGTCTGGCGGCAACTGATGCTGCATCGCGATAGTCCTGGCGCGCCGTGCAGTGTTCGTCGTCGTCTTCCCAGTTCTGCATGAAGATGCCCGAGACCTGATACCCCTGCCGCTTGAGCAGCAAGGCCGCGACCGAGGAGTCCACGCCCCCGGACATGCCGACAATGACATGCATGTTCTGCCGGTCACTGCGAAAGTGAGCCGCTGACGACGACGGTGCAACAGTTGAGTTCATGGAGGGTGTGACCGGGATGAATCAGCAGCAGCGCTGCAGCGCTGTTCTACAGGTTGGTGATGAGTGGTTCTTCGCTGCGCTGACTGCTCTTGCGTCTGGGGGGCGGAGCCGTGTGACGAGCAAAGAAATTGTGGTCCATGCGTTCCAGAAACTGCTTGGCCTGAGGTGACAGGAATTTGCCACGTCTGACCACGACGCCATAGCTGCGGTTGGGGAAGTACTCATCAATGGGTTTGACCGTCAGATTCTCGAAGCCACGCAAGCAGATACTGGTGACGATGCTGATACCGGCACCGATTTCCACATAGCGCTTGATCACCTCCCAGCCACCAGCCTCCAGCGCCACGGTATAAGGCACGCCATGCTGCTGGAAAACCAGATCCACCACGCTCCAGGTACTGAGGTGACGCGGTGGCAGAATCAGACCATAGGGGCTGATGTCCTCCAGTGCAATATGCTCCTTTTCCGACAGGGGATGATCCTTGCACATGATCAGCGCCGGCTTGTATTGGTAGATCGGATGGTAGACAAGATCATCCGGCACTTCGATCATGGAGCCGACGGCGAAATCGACTTCATCGGCGCGTAGCAACTCCATGCCATCATGCCCGGTCACATTGTGCAGGCGTACATCAATCTGCGGGTAATCGTCTGAAAACGACTTGATGATATCCGGCAGGATGTACAACAGGGTGGCTTCACCAGAGGCAATCTCGAGTGGCCCGGCGTGAACATTTCCCAGTCGGGCAGCGAAACTGTCCGCCAGACGACTGAAACCATCCACCAGTGGCTGAGCCATCTCCAGCAACAACTCTCCCGCAGGCGTCAATCGAATCCTGGGTCCACAGCGTTCGAACAGAAGAGTGTCCAGCTCCTTCTCGAGAGCCTGGATCTGCAGTGATACGGAGGGTTGGCTCAGTTTGAGTCGCTTGGCTGCCTTGGAGATGCTGCCAGTCTGGGCGGCATTGCAGAACGCACGCAATTGTCTGTGCTGGTTGAGATTGGGGGTGTCTGCGATGGCCATGGTCGAATATTATTTGCTCAGGCAATGCTTATTTTAATTATCATTGCTCTGGAAAACAATCACAAGACGCAACTATTTTTGCACTGCAGCAAGAATTCTGCACGATAAATCATGCAACGAGCTGATGTTCGGTGTGCGAACGCCCCGACAACACGGTAGGATTGGCCCGCCTTGCAGAGGCGATGCACGACCCTCCTACCGATTCCAACCGAACCTCGCATGACAAGTCTTCTGAAAGCCTGGCTGCTTGACCCGCTGGTGCTCTTGTTTCTTCTCTCTCTGCTGTTAACCTCCGTGCTGTTGATCGGCAAGCGGCGTGGCTCTCGCAGGGCGGGGCGTGCCCGTTCCCGGATTCGCACGCGAGGGTCGAATCGCAGGGGTCTCCGCTTGTTGCTCGTCTGGATTTCGGCCTTTCTGTTTTGCTCTGCTCCGGTCATCGTCAATCCCCTGATTGCGACTCTGGAGAATCCCTATCTGGAGGTGCCGGCGTGTGCGGCAGGTTCTCATCTGGTGGTACTGGGCGGCGGGGTGGATTCCCGGGTTGTCGATGCCAGCGAGTTCGGCCGAATGGGAAATGCGACGCTGACCCGGGCTACGGCGACAGCAGGCATGGCGCTGGCCGAGCTGGACACTCGAATCATCGTGGCCGGCGGGGCCGTGGGCAAGGTTGCCGAGGCGGAGGTCATTGCCAGCTATCTGCAGCGCCTGGGAGTCAATGGCGATCGTCTGATCAAGGAGGCGGATTCGGCAACGACGAGAGAGAATGCGCTGAATGTCGCCGGCTTGCTACAGGCCGAATCGATCGAAGGCCCCGTCAGGCTGATAACCTCGGCAATGCACATGCCACGTGCTCTGCTGAGTTTTCGACAGGTTCTGGCCGATTCGGATATCGAGGTATGCCCGGTGAGTGTGGACGTGCAAGCCTTGAAAGATGTGCCCTGGTACGCCCTGATGCCGCAGACCACGGCCATCACGCGCTTCGAAATGCTGCTGCATGAGGCCGTGGCCTTGCTGGTCTACCGTATCAAGGGCTGGATATGAGGTTTCCGGATTTCTCGTTCAGACCTTGTAGTAATCGAGGTACCACTCGACAAACCTGCCAATCCCTTCTTCGACCGACGTGTCCGGCTTGTAGTTGACATCGTTGACCAGATCGCTGACATCGGCATAGGTGTCCGGAACATCGCCTGCCTGCAGTGGCAGCAGGTTCTTCTCTGCGGTCTTGTTCAGGCAGCCTTCCAGTGTGCTGATGTAATGTTCCAGGTCTATCGGTTTGTTGTTGCCGATGTTGTAGACACGATAGGGGGCCGAGCTGGTGGCAGGATCGGGTTTGTTGCTGTCCCAGGATTCATCGGGAGTGGCTACCTTGTCCAGTGTGCGCACCACTCCTTCGACGATATCTTCCACGAAGGTGAAGTCACGCTTGTGCTTGCCATGGTTGAAGACGTCGATGGGTTTGCCTGCAAGGATGTTCTTCGTGAACAGGAACAGCGCCATGTCGGGGCGTCCCCAGGGGCCGTATACCGTGAAAAAGCGCAGGCCGGTGGTCGGTAGCTGGAACAGATGACTATAGGTATGGGCCATCAGCTCGTTGGCTTTCTTGGTTGCCGCATACAGGCTGACCGGATGATCGACCGACTCATGTACCGAGAAGGGCATGTTCGTGTGATTACCATAGACAGAGCTGGTCGAGGCATAAACCAGGTGTTCGACGCCCGTGTGGCGGCAGTTTTCCAGGACATTGGTAAAACCCACCACATTGGCGTCGATGTAGGCCTGAGGGTTTTCCAGCGAGTAGCGCACGCCGGCCTGTGCTGCCAGATTCACGACGCGTTGCGGTTGGTGCTTCCTGAAGGTCTCTTCCATCAGTGCACGATCTTCGATATTGCCGCGCACGTCGGTGAATCCGGCATGCGCCTTGACACGCTCCAGCCTGGCAAGCTTCAGGTTGACGTCGTAATAGTCATTGACGTTGTCGATGCCGATGACTTCATCGCCACGTTCGAGCAATCTGAGCGCCAGCGTCGAGCCGATGAATCCGGCTGTGCCGGTGATGAGAATTTTCATGGAGTGAATACGGTTGCTGTTCTGCTGGAGGGCGGAGGTCAGAGCTGTTCGGGTTGACTACAATCGCGCGTCGACGGCATCCTTGGGCAGGATGCTCTTGATGTCATAAAGCACATTGTCGTCCTTGCCGAGCTGGCGGATGGCATCGCTGCCCATGGTCACGAACTGTTCGTGAGCGACGGCCAGAATGATGGCGTCGTAGTGGCCCTGTGCAGGCTGCTCGACCGGGGTGATGCCGTATTCACGCTGAGCTTCTGCCGGATCGACCCATGGGTCATGGACATCCACGTTGGCATGGTAGTGCACCAGTTCATTGACGATATCGACTACACGAGTATTGCGCAGATCCGGGCAGTTCTCCTTGAATGCCAGGCCCAGAATCAGCACGTTTGCCCCCACGACATGAATGCGGCGGCGGGTCAGCATCTTGATGACTCGCTCGGCGACGAATGCGCCCATGCCATCGTTGATCTGGCGGCCCGAGAGGATGACTTGCGGGTAGTAGCCGATTTCCTGAGCCTTGTGGGTCAGGTAGTAGGGGTCGACACTGATGCAATGCCCACCGACAAGACCAGGTCGAAAATTCAGGAAGTTCCATTTGGTCCCCGCGGCCTGCAGGACCTCGAGTGTGTCTATATCGAGTCGGTCGAAAATCAGGGCCAGTTCGTTGATGAGGGCGATGTTCAGATCGCGCTGTGTGTTCTCGATGACCTTCGCGGCTTCTGCCACCTTGATGGAGCTTGCCAGGTGCGTGCCGGCGGTGATGATGCGCTTGTACAGGGCGTCAACCGCACTGGCAACCTCGGGAGTCGAACCGGAAGTCACCTTCATGATGGTACTGACCCGGTGCTCCTTGTCGCCAGGGTTGATTCTTTCAGGGCTGTAGCCTGCAAAGAAATCACTGTTGAACCGCATGCCGGATTCACGCTCGAGGATGGGGACACAGACTTCTTCCGTGGCACCGGGATACACGGTGGATTCATAGATGACCACAGAACCCTTCTTCATGATCTTGCCGATGGACTCACTGGCTCGGATGAGCGGCGTGAGGTCGGGTTGCTTGTGCTTGTTGATCGGCGTGGGAACGGTGACGATGAATACCTTGCAGGCAGCCAGATCCTGCAGCGTGCTGGTATAGCTCAGTTGCGATGCTTCGGCCATTTCCTCTGCGGAAACCTCGAGTGTGCGATCGTGTCCCTTCTGCAGCTCGGCGATGCGTTCGGCGTGGATATCGAAGCCGATTGTCGGGGAATTCTTGCCGAACTCCACGGCCAGCGGCAATCCGACATAGCCGAGGCCGATGACCGCAATCGTGTCGTTGTCCGTGATCTGAAACATGAATGTGATAGTCCTGAATGAAGGTGCGCATCTGGCCGTCAATGCCGGAGCAAGGGCGCATTATACAAATTTACAAGTACCGGTTATCGGTGGCAGGTGGTAAAGCGCATCGACTGCGAGTCAGCAATTGTCTCATCATTGCTTGGTGCGACGGGGCTGGAAGGGGAGTCGAATTGGATCGAATTGTGCGTTGAGCGTCAACAAATGCGAATACCTGCCTTACAATGGCAGGAACATTGGCGACCGGACGGCTGATCAGAAACCTTGGGTACCTTCAAATTCTTCAAGATGCATTTGCGGGTACCGTTCCTGCTGCTCGCTTTGATGGAGTTCTGTATCTGTGTGGCCGCCGTGTTCGTGGCGGTCTACGTCAGGTTCGACGGCTCGCAGATCACGGAGATCGAGAGTATTCGTTCTCCCATAGCCACCTCCATGTTGTTCGGGCTGGTCATGCCAGTCACCATGATGGCCATGGGGCTGTATCAGAGCCGTTTTCGAGGCGGCATTCTGGGCGTGTTTCTGCGCTCGGTCATCGGCTTTGCCTGCGGGGCGGCCATTCTGGCCCTCCTGTATTATCTGATTCCGCATCTCTATCTGGGGCGCGGGGTCTTCGGACTTGCCATTCTCATTGCCTTTTTCATGGTCGGCACCATTCGGCCGATGTTCTTCTACTATGTGGACAAGGACATACTGAAGATTCGGGTGCTGGTACTTGGCGCCGGAGACAAGGCGGCCTCGATCAATCGCCGGCTGCGGCGCAGAGTGGATCGTCGTGGATTCCGTATCGTTGGCTACGTCAAGCTTGATACCGACCCAAGGGTGGCTGTCGACAGTGTGCACGTGGTCGATCTGAACGGACGCTCCCTGCTGGAATTCGCCATCGAGAACAATGTCGACGAGGTTGTGGTTGCCGCCGATGAGAGGCGCAGCGGATTGCCACTGGAAGAACTGCTGGACTGCAAGCTGCATGGGCTCGATGTCATTGATCTTCTCAGCTTTTTCGAGCGCGAGCAGGGCAAGTTGCCGCTGGACATACTGCGTCCGGACTGGCTGATCTATTCGGATGGTTTCGAACGCGGTGCTGTGCGGGACGTCAGCAAGCGCGCGTTCGACATCGTTGCCAGCATGCTGATCATCGCCATTACCTGGCCATTCATGTTGCTGGGAATGCTTGCCATCAAGATCGAGGATGGCTGGAGTGCACCGGTGCTCTATCGCCAGACCCGCACCGGTTTTCTCGGCAAGCCGTTCGGTGTCCTGAAGTTTCGCAGCATGACGGTCAATGCCGAGCGCGATGGTGTGGCCCAATGGGCCACCGCGAATGATTCCAGAGTCACGCGGGTAGGGCAGTTCATCCGCAAGACGCGTATCGATGAGCTGCCGCAGATACTCAACGTGCTGAAGGGCGACATGAGTTTTGTCGGGCCGAGACCGGAGCGACCTCAATTCGTGGAGCAGCTCAGCGAGGTGATTCCCTATTATCGCGAGCGTCACGCCGTCAAGCCCGGCATTACCGGCTGGGCACAGGTTTGTTATCCCTACGGGGCTTCGACAGAGGATTCCGTGCAGAAGCAGGAGTTCGACCTGTACTACATCAAGAACCACACGATCTTTCTGGACATGCTGATTCTGTGTCAGACCGCGGAGGTCGTGCTGTTCGGCAAGGGTGCACGCTGAGCGAGGGTCCGGAATGGGGAGGGTCTTGTCGCTTTCCGGCAGCAGGCAGGCGTTTTTGTCTCTGCTGCTGGCGTCGGTCTGAGACGAGCTCGTGGCCTATTTCGTTGGCTGGACGAAAGCCCCCTTGGCTTCGCTGCGACGAATTTCGGCAGCGCTCGGCATGAAATCGCTGGCAGGGGCGTCCCGGACGACCTCCCGACCTCGTTCGAGGATGGCCTCATTGGCCTTGCGATCGAGCAGAAAGAAAATGAACAGCGTTGCGAAGATGATGGAGCAACCCGCCAGAGCCCAGACGATTCGGTTTCTGGAACGGGAATCGGGCCCAGAGGCTCGGATGGTCCTGTCGCGACCGAGGACGCCCGGTTCGACATCGGGCACGCTGGTTGCGGTTCCGGGGGCGGCGCGATGGCTGTCGGAGGTATTGTCGCGGAAGGCTTTGCGGCGCGCGTCAGGAGTGAAGATATCCATGTTCGTGTTGGTCGAGCGGTTTGCAGTGGGTTCGAACGGCAGATGGCCGTACTCTCTGTGGAAGTTTCGCAAGTGCGTGTAGGATTTGTTCAGAGAGATGAAATTCTGCTGGGCATGAACGCGTTCCCGCGGTCTCATGGCATAGCGGTCAGGATGCCACAAATGCACCAGTCTACGGTAATTCGCACGCACAGCCTCCCAGTCGGCACGATCGTTCAGCTCCAGGGCGGCGTAGTCGGGCCTGAAATCCCGAGAATCTGAGTTGTGTTCGTTCATGCCCACTAGCTTACCGTCGTTTAATTTCTACTAGCGGTGATATTTAGGTAATCTGGTGAGTCAGCAACGCTCGTGCTTATTAAATTCTGTGTCTTTTGTGGCTGAGTCATCAATGTCCGCGCATTTACCGGATAGACTTGTGTCAACAGGAAGATGGTTACTCGTCAAGTCATGACAGTGGCAGTCGATACAAGTTGTCAAGATTCAAGGGATTCAGTGAGTCGGCTCAATCCGGGAAATTGCCCGTCCATGACTGGCCGAAGTCTGATGCAGGTGTCCGGGAGGCACATAAGTACATGAAAAACATGCGTTACCTTACGCTACTGTTGCTGGCGGTCATTCTCGCCGGTTGTGTCGGCCCACGAGGACCGTTGAGCGAAGAGGACCGTCCGCCCGACATTCAGGCAAGTGCCGCACCAGAATTCAGATTGGGTACCGGAGACGTGCTGAGTGTCAGCGTGTGGAAGAACCCGGATCTGTCGGTCAGAGTACCGGTTCGGCCTGACGGCTATATCTCCGTGCCGCTGGTCGGCGATGTTCTGGCCGGTGGCCGCACTCCAGCGGAAATTGCCGCCGATACGGAACGCAAGCTGACTCAATTCATCAGAACACCGAAAGTGTCCGTCATCATCGAGGAAATTCCGAGTGCCGAGTTCCAGAATCGTGTACGGGTTGTCGGTGGTGTGGCCGAACCCAAGTCCATTTCGCATCGTGACGGCATGACCATCATCGATCTGGTGTTGGAAGCCGGAGGCGTGAATGAGTTCGCGTCCCCGAATGCCGCGAAGCTTTACCGTACGGTGGATGGAGTTGCCCGTGTGTACGACGTGTATCTGGACGATATTCTTTCCGAAGGGCTTCTCGACACCAATTATCCGCTGGTGCCCGGTGATGTCATCACCATCCCCGAGCGTCGTTTCTGATTTTCCCTTATTGCAAAGGCAAACCCGCGCAATATTCTGACGGTTTGATGATCAACAGGACTTATGAGTAACATAACTCTCGATGAGATGTTGCCGCTGCTATCGCGAGAAGCGAATGCCCGTAGTGGAACATTGCTGTCCATCTTCATGGTAATCAGCCTCGTTTTCCTGGTGACAGGGTTTCTGTGGCAGAAAAAGTACACATCGTTTGTCCAGTTGTATGTGGACGACAGCAATATAGTTGCTCCTATCATCGGCACCAACAGCACGGTGAATCGAGACAAGGCAAACGTGGCCAAGGAAGAGCTGTTCGCGCTGGATATTCTCGATACCGTGCTCGATACGGTCGGCTTCGCCAATGAGAACACCACCCCGGCAGAACGCGAGGAATTGCGCGAGGATCTGACCGATGCCACCAGCGTGTTCAACCGCAACAATCAGCTGCTGGAAATCGATTTCTGGCATGAAGACCCGGCAGTCGCCTTTCAGACCACCAGCCTGTTTGCGGAGCTGTTTCTGCAGAAGACCATGGATTCTTCGGCCGAGGAAACCACGGAAGCATTCGAGTTCATCACCAGTCAGGTGGCGACCTACAGAGACAAGCTGGAGGATGCGGAAAGTCGACTGGAGAGCTTTCGCAGTCAGCATCCGGGCATGAGTGCGACAACGGAAGGCAATGTCAATGCGCGCATCGTCGAACTGCAGCGCGACCTCGAGCAGACATCATTGCTGTTCGCCCAGGCGGATCAGCGTCGACGAACACTGCAAGCCGAATTGTCCAACGAGTCCTCGACCATAGCGCGGGATTTCCAGATCGGTCAGACACGCGATCAGATTGCGCGGCTGCAGGCCGAGATCGATGTCTTGAGCCTGTCATATACCGATGACTATCCTGACATCGTTCGTCTCAGACAGCAGATCGAAGATATCAAGTTGCAGGCACAGCAACGCAGCGAGCAGGCGCTCGCACAGGGAGCCGGACAGTCTGTATTCAACGTCGGCGGCAATTCGTTTACCGGTTCGTCCAGTCTCAGTCCTGTCTATCAGCAGCTTCGCAGTGATCTGGCACGTACCTCGGCAGAAGCGGACGCTCAGCAGAGCCGCATGCGACAACTTCGCGTTCTGCTGGACAAGGAAATCGAGCGTTCGGCAAAAAGCTCGCAGGTCGAAAGAGAATTGTCGCAACTGACCCGCGATTACGAGATCAACAAGAAATTCTACGAAGATCTGCTCAGTCAGCAGGAAAATGCAAGGTTGACCATGACACTGGGAGCCGAGAAGCAGGGTGTTCTGTATCGCATTCACCAACCTGCCAATTTTCCGGCCCGGCCGAATGGTCTGCGGTTTGTCCATATCGTTCTGGCAGGAATTGTCCTGGCCAGTGTGTTGCCATTCCTGTATCTGTTCGTCTTTCTGAAAGTGGATCCGCGCATTCGCACTGCTTCGGCGGTAACCGATGTCCTGAAGTTGCCATTGTTGACCACCGTGCCACATATGGCGTCCCCCAGCGAGAAGACTCCCTTCTTCAGTCGTCCGGCTGTGATAATGGGCACTGTGGCACTTGTCTGTTCGTTGTATGTCCTCGTCTTCTTCATCAAATACACCATGGAAGCATCCTCAGGAGGAGCTCTGCTATGACCGATCGGGCGAAATTTGCCAACGTCAGGTCGATGTTGGATCAGCAGCGGGACAAGTCGGTAAGGAGAGATCGCAAGGGTGGCCGTTCGATGGTGCCCCTGGGCAAGTCATCCGGTGGCAGTAACCAGCTACGTGCAGCGAACGATTCCGTCAGCCTGGCTGATCGCGCTCGGGCCGACCTGGCCAATATGGAAGAGGCCCGGTTGTTCAGCGATCGACAACTGGATGTACTGGGTATCGTGCATCCGCGATCGAAGAATCGCGACATGGTGGATGCCATGCGTCAGCTGCGCACCAAACTCTACAGCCTCAAGCCGGAAGGCAATTTCAGTGTTCTGGTCAGCTCGGTGGTACCGGAAGGGGGCGGCAGTTTCGTCAGCCTCAACCTGGCAGCCACGATTGCCTTCGACAAGGCCAAGACCTCCATGTTGGTGGAAGCCAATCTGCACACACCGGTACTGCATCGTCTGATGAAGCTTGTCGGACGTGAAGATGCCCACGGTTTGCTGGATTATCTGGAAAGACCGGAGTTGGGGATCGAGCATATCGTCAGTCCGAGTGGTATTCCGCGCATGCGCGTGGTGCCCATCGGTTCTCACCACGAGATCAGTGCGGAGCATTTCACCAGCGCACGCTACAAGCAGCTGATGCTGGATATCAAGGAGCGCTATGACAACCGGTTCGTCATCGTGGATGGACCTGCCATGAGTACATCCGCCGATGCTCGCATACTGTCCGAAATCTGCGACTACACCGTACTGGTGATCCCCTATGGCGGCGTGACACCAGGTGCACTGGATGCCGTCATAGACGAGATCGACGAACGCAGGCTTGCCGGCATCGTCATGAACAATCAACCGGTCTGATCCTTCAGACCGTTTGTCCAACCCCTCCCTATGGAAGTGTGTGATCTTGTCTGAGCACAAATCATGTCCCGCATGGTTGCCCGCCATGTTTCTCGCCGTTCTGTTTCCAGGTGCCGCCTGGTCTCTGGATCTGGGCTTCGAGGGGCGGCTGACGCTGGAACAGAGCGACAATATCAACAGCGTCAACAGTCCCGATGAAGAGGACGGGCAGACAGTGGGTGCGGTGCTGGGTGTGTACGGAGAGCAGCGCAGCCGGTTGGTGAATGCGGCCTTCACGGGCGAGATCGACACGCGCAGTGACGTCTCCGAAGATGACTCTTCCTTCGATACACTGACCCGATTCCTCGGCGCAGCCGAATTCTCCCTGACACCGCGTTCCTGGCGCTGGTATGTGGGCGACATCCTGGGTGGCGTGCGCACCGACAATGCCGTGCAGACCATCGACGATACGGATATCGATCGCCGCAATGTCTTCGTGACAGGGCCCAGCTTCGAGTACGATGTTCCCGGTCGCAGTCGCACTCGGGCCCGATTGCTTTACGTCAACCAGACCGAGGAAAACGAAGATCTGGAAACACTCTACACGGCAAATGCCAGCTACGAGCGTGACACCACACCCGGCAGCTATTTCGGTGTGAGAGCCGGCAATGTCTTCACCGATCTGCCTGAAGAGTCCGAGAACCCCGATATTCGCCAGGAAGGTGATTTCAATCGATCAACGGTAGCCGCCTATGTCAATCGAGCACGCGGTTTTCTCGAACTCTACGGCGAACTGGGCGTGACTCGCTACGATACCGACGAGGAATCACTGAATGGTCTGAATGCTAGACTGCGAGCCATTCGGCAGCTGGGTCCCATGACCTCTGTTTCCGCCAGCCTGAGCCGGGATCTGAATGACCAGACTCTGAGCACGGTGGAGAGTCTGATCGGCAGTGGTGGCACGGCCGTAGGCGTGCGACCCGAGGTAGCCGGCTTTTTCGAGGAAACCCGTCTGGATGTCGGCTACTCCTTCCAGGCGACCGATACCAGTCTCGATCTTGGCCTGGCCGTTGCGCAGCAGGACTACCAGTTGCTGGGTAT
The DNA here is from genome assembly GCA_947495035.1 of uncultured Granulosicoccus sp. GTDB lineage: Bacteria > Pseudomonadota > Gammaproteobacteria > Granulosicoccales > Granulosicoccaceae > Granulosicoccus. The sequence continues at coordinate 129,556 of CANLXI010000009.1, read as the reverse complement.
CGATTCGACCGTGCTGGTCAGCGAAGATAGTGAAGATCAATTGCAGAGTTTTGCCTACGGGTCCCTGTCGCAGCGCTTGAGCACCCGTTTACGGACCGAGCTGGCAATCAGCTATGAGCGTCAGACATATGACAACCGCAACGACGAAACGGATTCGGTGCTGGCCTCGGCCCTGCTGATCTATCGCCTGAGCCGCAGCTTCGAACTGGAAGGCGGCGTGGTGCATGATTCCGCATCCGGCGTTCTGACGCGATTCAACACCGTATCGACCGCTGGCGGTGATGTCATTTCGCGAGTGGAGGAGGACGTTGATGTGACCGAAAATCGTCTGACCATCGGTCTGCGTTGGGCACCGCCGTCACGCGCCAGTCAGGATCTGACGGTTGAACTGAAATCCTTGTTGCAATGACTTCAGGAGATCGCCTGACAGATGCATCCGACAGTGTCGGAAATGCCGCGCAGCGAGCCGTTGCCTGCAGCCGAAGCATGGCCGACATGGCCACTGACAGTGCAACTGCGGAACAGACGGGCAAGAACGGTTCGCTGACAGGCCTGCGTCTGCTGTTTGCCGTTGACAGTCGCTTTCCCGGGCTCGGTGGCGCTGAAAGTCAGGCATTGAAGCTGGCTGTTGCGCTGCGTGAGCGAGGTGCTCATGTCGAGTTCGTGACCCCCAGGGTATTGACCAGCCAGTCAATGGAAGAGACCTATCACGGCTTTACCGTCAAGCGGGTGGATTATCCGCATATTCGCTGGATCGGGTCGCTGGTCCTGATGGTCTGGTTTGCCCGTTATCTCATGGCCAATCGCAAGCAGTTTGATGCGCTGCACATACATATCACGCATTTGCTGGCCGCCTCTGCCGGATACGTGCGACGCTGGACGGGTTTGCCGGTCACGACGAAGATATCGGGATTCTACGAATTCGAAGGTGGAGTGCTGGATCAGCGCCGGCGTTTCATGCCGCTCAACTTCCTGATCCGGATGGGATTGCGACAGGTCGATTACGTGCAGACCATCAGTGATCAGACGCGCGAGAAGCTGCTGGAGGCCGGCTTTCGGGATGAACAGATCCGCTTCGTGCCAAATGGCATCGATACCAGCCAGCCACCGCAGCCAGCGACCGACGGGCAGACGCTGGTCATCGGTTATTGCGGTCGCCTGCGTGAGGTCAAGGGGGTCCATGTGCTGCTTGAGGCCTTTGCCCGCACCTCGCGAGCGAATCCAAGGCGCAATCTGCTTCTGCGGATAGCCGGAAGTGGTGAAACCCTGGATGCTCTGCAGGCACAGGCTGAAGCACTTGGGGTAGCCGCGCAGATCGAGTGGATGGGAACGATCGAGGATACGGCGAGTTTCTTCAGAAGTCTGGATATATACGTCCAGCCATCCTTCGCGGAAGGGTTGCCCAACTCGGTCATGGAGGCGATGGTGGAGCAGCGACCTGTCGTGGCATCCGATATCGGTGGTAACAACGATCTGGTCGAGCAGGGTGTGACAGGCTTGCTGTTCAAGGTAGGTGATGATGAACAGCTGTCCCGGCAGTTGAACCGTTTGATCGATGAGCCCGAGCTGCGTCACAAGGTGGCTCTGTCCGGAAGAGATCTGATCGTCGCTCGATTCGGTTTTGACCGTGTCGTTGACGAACTGCTCGAGCTCTATCATCACCAGGACAGGTCATCTGCCATGAGTACTCGATGATGGCTGGAAACAGTATCGAACAGATGGTGGTTACCATATCCATCGATACCGAGTGCGATCATGATCCGAACTGGGTCAGATCCAACCCTCTGGCATTCGAATCGATTACCGAAGGCTTGCCAAACCGCCTGCAGCCGGCCTTTGCCGAAGTGGGAGCCATACCGACCTATCTGCTGACGGTTGAAGTGCTGGAAGACGCTGCCAGTGTTGCAGCCCTGCGCTCACTGCCAGGCGACCATGAATACGGTACGCATCTGCACGCAGCCTTCATCGAGCCTGAAAAGAAATTCTTCGACTATGCCGGAGTGGACAGTCCCGACTTTCAGTGCGCCAGCTCGGCAGAGGTGGAGTATCGCAAGCTGGAGAATCTGACCAGACTGTTCGAGGAGAAACTCGGCCATTCGCCAACCAGTTTCCGTGCGGGACGTTATGGGGCAGCGGCACAGTCCATCGACAGTCTGCAACGCCTGGGGTACAAGGTTGATACCAGTGTGACCCCTCATCTGCGCTGGAGTGAGCCCAATGCCACCGTGGATTTTCGCAAGGCGCCGGAGCAACCGTATTTCCCTGCCCCCGGTACCATCATCGAACCCGGGCCTGCATCGCCACAGGCATTGCTGGAAGTCCCGGTGTCGGTCAAGCCGCGACTGTTCAGGGATCCCAGGTGGTTCCGTCCCTGGTTTGCGTCGGTTGCGCAGATGAAGGAAGTCGTCCGTTACCAGATGAAGCGACATTCCCGGCGACGAATTCTCAGTATCAACATGATGTTCCACTCCATGGAGGTCATCGAGAAGGCCTCTCCCTACCCACAAAGCCAGTCTGATGTCAGGCGTTACATCGATGACATGCAGGCCGCCTTGCAGTGGTGCGCTGACGAAGGCGCACGGTTCGTACCGCTGTCGGAGCTGCGTGATCTGTATCTGACAGCCTGAGCGAAAACAGAACGATGGCCGCAGTCGGCATGTTCCAGCATTTGAGAAACTACGCATCCGCCGGGGTCTTTTCCGCGGTCGTGGGTCTGATCAGCTTCCCGGTACTGACACGCAACCTCAGCGTGGCAGAGTACGGTATTGTCGGGCTGATCACGTCGAGTCTGACCCTGTGCATTGCCGTGGGCAAGCTCGGAGTACAGCACGCTGTCATCCGCTTCTTTGCCCAGATCAAGAACGGCAATATCGATTTCACTGTCGGTCAGATGAACAGCACCGTCAGCATGATTTTCTTCAGTTTTGCCAGCAGTGCGACACTCTTGTGGCTTGTCTGCGGATTTTTCGTGCTTCCTGCGGTATTGCAGTACGAGAATATTCCTTCGCTGTTTCTGCTGGCGTCATTCATCGTGTTCATTCGCCTGCTGGGAAGTGGGGTCATGAATTTCCTGCGCGCACAGCAGCGCAGCGCAGACGTGGCGATCTCCCAGAGCATCGCCCGTTTTCTGAATCTGACGCTGATACTGCTGGTGTTGTTCGCGGCGGATCTGAACCCGTGGACGGTCATCGCCTGCCTGATGGTGGCCGAATCGCTGGGAGTCTTCTATGCCGCCTGGCAGTACCGGCCGGATTTCCAGTTTCGCTTGAAGGATGTCTCGCTGAAACTGGGCAAGGCCATGCTGATCTATGGTCTGCCGCTGATGATGCTGGAATCTCTGGGTCTGGTGTTGCGCCTCAGCGATCGGTATCTGATAGAAGCCCTGTTGGGTGTCAGTGCATTGGGCCAGTATTCTGCGTCCTACAACCTGACTTCCTATATCGACATCATCATTCTTGCAGCCTTGATGCAGGCCGTGAAACCGGCCTACATGCAGATGTGGGAATCTCAGGGCAAGGAGCCCACCCAGCAGTTCCTGTCGGACGGCTTCCGCATGTACATGGTGGTCGGTATCCCGTTCATTGCCATGTTCTCGATCACCAGCCCCTACCTGCTCGGATTTCTGGCCGGTGACAAGTACAGCCCGGGTACCGTGATCATTCCCTATGTTGCCATCAGTTTCTGGCTGGAAGGTGCCATGCATTTCCTCGCCGCTGGTCTGTATATCTTCAAGAACACCAAACTGCTGATGCTCTGGAGCCTGGTAGCGACCGTTACCAACCTGGCATTGAATGTACTGCTCATACCACGCTTCGGTATTACCGGGGCAGCAATCGTGACCATCATCTCCTATGTGATCTTCATGGCCGGGGTTACCGGCAGTGCATTCCGCTACGTGACGTTTCCCGTCAGACTGAAGGCACCGGCAATCATGTTGCTCGCCAGTGTGGTCATCTTTGCGCTGCTCAGCGTCATCGATCTGCACTCCGACCTGGCCAATTTCCTGTGCAAGGGGGCGTTCGGAACGGCCGTACTGCTGTTGCTGATGTGGTTTGTCGACGCGGGAGTCAGGCAGTGGTCCAGCGACAAGCTGCTGGCCAGGACAAGGTGGGTGTGATCATGACGTTGCTGTTTCTGATTGCCCTGTTCTTCTGTCTGTACACCTATGTCATCTTTCCATTGCTGCTGCATTGGCGCGCAAGGCGTGTGCCCCTGGTCGACAAGAGGCAAACGAGGAGCGAGGACAACGACACGCCAGAGGGAGCCGTATCGGTCAGCATCGTGATTGCGGCCCACAATGAAGTGCGCAATCTGCCCAACAAGATCGCCTCGCTGGACGCACTGGATTACCCGAGGGAGCGACTGGAATGCCTGTTTGTTTCCGATGGCTCCAGTGACGGTACCGTGCCGTTGCTGAGGCAAGCCTGTGAGGAACGGCCTCGTTGGCACCTCCATCATTATGCAACGGCCGCTGGCAAGCCGACAGCGCTGAACCTGGGCGTTGCCAATGCCAGTGGCGATGTCATCGTCTTCATGGACGCCCGTCAGAGTGTCGCACCCTCGGCAATCCGCGCGCTGGTGGACCGACTGACAGAGCCGGATATCGGGGCGGTCAGTGGTGAGCTGGTATTGCACGATGATCTGGGCGAGGAAGCCAGCAATGTCGGCCTGTACTGGCGTTATGAAAAATGGATACGTGACAATGAAAGCCGGCTGTTCTCGACCACCGGGGCGACCGGAGCGCTGTATGCGATAAGGCGAAGCGACTACAGTCCATTGCCGACAGACACACTGCTGGATGATTTCGACACTCCTGTATCGCTACTGAGCCGGGGCAAACGCACGGTGCTGGAGCCGGGAGCGCAGATATTCGACCAGGCCGAAGCGGATTCGGCAAGGGAATTTCGCCGCAAGGTCAGGACGCTGGCTGGAAACTTCCAATCCTTCGCCCGACACCCCTGGTTGTTCGATCCACGTCGCAATCCCGTCTGGTGGCAGTTTCTGTCGCACAAGGTTTGTCGCTTGCTGGTACCGTACGCCATGTTCCTGGCACTGCTGGCCAGTTGTGTCGGCGATACGGCCTTTCTGCACGTCATGCTGTTCTGCCAGCTTGGCTTCTATGGGCTTGGACTTCTGGGCTTTCTGGGTATGAGAAACAAACTCTCGAACGTCATCAAGATCTTTCTGCAACTGAATGCAGCAGCCGTGGTCGGCGCCTGGCAATCACTGCATGGGCGTCGTGCCGTTCGCTGGAAGACCTCATGAGTGTTGTGCTCATGTATCACGCCCTGTATCGAGACGACGACACGTCGGCCATCGATCAGGAAGATCTGCCCTATGCGGTCAGTGAAGAGAACTTCATTCGACAGCTGGACAGTCTGCAGGGCAAACGTGTCGGGCTGTTCGATCAGTCTGAAGAGCCGGATGTGGTCATCACTTTCGATGACGGGCATCTGAGCAATCTGGAGATTGCAGCCCCTTTGCTTGTCGAACGGGGTCTGCCAGCGATATTCTTCGTTACCAGTGAATTCATCGGCAAGCGTCCGGGGTTCATGGACAGCGTGCAGCTGGCCGCGCTGGCAGCCATGCCGGGCATGTCAGTGGGAAGCCACGGTGTCACCCATCGATTTCTGGATGATCTGGACGAGAACGAACTTCGTGAGGAGCTGCTCGAGAGTCGTCAGCAACTCGAGCGCATGACGACCCGGGAATGCCGATCAATTTCTTTCCCCGGTGGCCGATACAATGACAATACGCTGAATTTACTGAAAGACACAGGGTATTGGCAGTGGTATGGCTCCGAAATTGGTATCGTAGAGCACATTCGGAGTTTCGTCCAGGATGACGCCAGGACGGAAGACGATCGGCAATTGCTGGTGCAGAACCGCAGGCAACCGATTGAACGGGTTGCCATTCGGCGCTCGACGACGCTCGAGGAGTTTGCTCGCATGATCGGACCGGATGAGACGTATTACACAGATCACCGACGTCGCAGTCAGGCCAAGGCATTGCTGAGACGCGTATTGGGCAACCGGCTTTATCATGGCCTCTACAAATCCCTTTCAGTCCGCTGAAGACGAGTTCCCGGAAGACGGGGACATGTTCGGCAAGGCACGACGCCAGCGCCGTTCTGCCGAGGCAGGAGAGCCCGAGGTGGATCGTGACGCACGACCAGGTCTCAGGGGAGCTGGCGGATCGTCACGGGTGCAGCGCAAGGCGTCTCGTCGTGCGCGACGAATCGAGCGGGTAGAGTCAGAGAAGATCGAAGTGATTTCCGGCTGGCCCAAGCTGGAAGGCTTGAAACCGGTTCTGATGTTTCTTTCAATGCCGGCGGTACTGGTCATGGCAATTACCCTGACCGGTGGTAACTGGCCTTCCTCGATCCTCTATCCCATTGCGCTGGGTCTGGGCCTGATTGTCGGGCTCAGTGCGCTCAAGGGGGTCGAGCTGGTGCTGGCCTGCATGATCATCTACCTGCCATTTTCCAAGGTATTCGTTGTGCCTTTGGCGCCAGGTGTCAACGGTACCAACATGCTGGTTCTACTGGGGCTGTTTGCCGCCTTGCTGCGTGCCTCGACACTGCGGCAGAAGCTCAACGACTGGCCGCCCGGCACCGCTCTGGTGGCCATTTTCGGCGTGGTGACTGCACTGTCGGTGGTAACCATTTCGCTGTTGCCGGGTGGGCGTACCTATTTTCTCTACAACGAGATTCTCAGCTACAAGGCCTGGATCGATCAGTTCATTTTCTATTTCATCGTGCTCATGTGCGTGCGCGACGTGGAGTCGGCCAAACGCTGTGTTGTCTACATGCTGATCGGTTCCGTCCTGGTCGTACTGTATTCGGTGCCTGAGATGCTGGAGAAGATGGGGCGGTCGACCATCGAAAAGAGCCGTATCGAAGGCCCCCATTTGCAGTCCAACAACTTCGGGGGCTTCGTTGCCTATACCCTGTTGCCGCTGGTTGCCATTTTCTTCATTTATATCAAGGATTTGCGTGCCTGGTTGTTGACACCTTACTTTCTGCTGACGGCCAAGGTCCTGATCACGACTTTCTCCCGTGGTGCCTATCTGGCGATGGTGGCCGGCGGTTTCATGGCGGGATGGTTCAAGGGGCGAGGTTTCCTGGCGTTCTGGCTGACGCTGGTCATGTGTTTTCTGCTGGTGTTCCCGAGTCTGATTCCGGACTCGATCCTGGCCCGCATGGACAGCCTCACGCATCCTGATGCCGATTCTTCCATTCCTGAAGAAGAAAAACTTGACAAGAGTTCGGAAACACGCCTGGTCATGTGGCGAGCTGGCGCACAGATGATTCTTGAAAGTCCGGTACTCGGCAAGGGGTTCAAGGGCTTTCCGTATCTGAAGGAGGATTACACCGAAATTGCCGTCAAGGAGAGTGATCCGCACAGCATGTATCTGTATATCGGCTCTCAGATGGGGCTGCCTGCTCTGGCTCTGTTTCTGCTGATACTCGGCTACAGCTTCAATCTGGGGCGTTTGCATGCGAGTAATGAGCAGGACCGTTTCATCAAAGCCATCGGGATAGGGGGAGCGGCTGCCACGGCGTGTTATGCCGTGGTCTGTGTATTCGGATCGCGGGCGGTGTCGCTGAATTTCACGGCCTATTTCTGGGCCTATCTGGTCGTCATGCAGGTGTTGAAACAGAAGATGATCGTCGCCGAAGCCGCCCGGAACCCCGTTGCAGACCGAACCAATGCCTTCGCCGACAGTGGCAACGGGACGCGTGGCGATCGACGGGCAAGATCCGCAGCCAGTGATGAACCAGAGCCGGATCTGACAAGCTCTGTCAGATGCCCCCGGACGGGCCGTCGTACCGGCATGCGTGGTGCCGCAGCCTTCCAGGCTGCCTCCATGCAGACTGAGGCCGAATCAACCGGACAATCGGCGTCGGTGGACGAGCCGGAAGAGTCTGCCGGCATCGTCAGTTCTCGCCTGCGCAGTAAACTGCGTCGCAACCGTGGCAAGGGTGCTCTGTAGAGTTTGGCCTGAACAGCAAGCCTTGATCCAGGGTCAGGCAATTACTCGTACCGTTTGAAGAATCACGATATCCCTTGCGGTCCGAGCGCCTCCGAGCGCCTCCGAGCGAATCCGAGCGAATCCGAGCGAATCCGAGCGAATCCGAGAGGCCGTCAGGCGCACGCAGCCTGCTGCCGCACCAGCCTTGTACCGGTCGCGCAAAGGCCCTTCACCCGATTTTCTCTCGTGCGCAGCGTGTCGGCGCATGAATCTCTACGGTGCGAACAGGTATTCATGGAGTGGAGAAAATTGTGGCAATTCACTTTTCCTCGGCGCCAGCGGGACTACACTTTTCCCGGGTGGCAGGGTAATTTGTCACTCGGGAAATCGTAAGAAACCCGACAATTGAGTTACGTATTTCCGGCACCATGATGTTGGGGTATGAATATTGCGATCCTTCAGCCAAGCGTGATCGCGAGACCAGTCCCTGATATAAGTCGTATATTGTTGGTGAAGGGCTGATCTTGAGGCAGAGCATTCGATCTCGTGGAACTAGTAGATGAGTGAAGAAGACAAAAACAGGGAAGGCGGACTAGCGGTTGAGACTGCCAAACCGAAAATCGCGAAACCACCGCTGTGGAAAGTGGTGTTGCTGAACGACGATTACACACCGATGGAGTTTGTCGTTGAAGTGCTGCAGGTGTTTTTCAAGCTGGACAAGGAGCAGGCCACCAGGGTCATGCTGCATGTTCATCAGAAAGGGAAGGGTGTGTGTGGCGTGTTTACGAGGGAAATTGCCGAGACCAAGGTTGCCCAGGTAACCCAGTTGGCAAGGGAGCGTAAGCATCCACTGTTGTGCGAAATGGAAAAGGCGTAACTACGAGCAATCTGGCAGGGCAGTGTCCGCCAGAGGGCTGCAACGAAACGAAGTATCCAGAGTGGACGATCCAACATGCTGAGTAAAGAGCTCGAATTCACCCTAAACAACGCGTTCAAGGAAGCGCGCGCCCGTCGCTTTGAATTCATGACGGTTGAGCATCTTCTGCTCGCCCTGATCGATAATCCCACCGCAGCACAGGTACTGAGAGCCTGCGGTGGAGACCTGGAAACATTGCGTGATGAACTCGACAGCTTTGTCGACGTCAACACGCCGTTACTGGACGAGAACGATACGCGCGAAACCCAGCCGACCCTGGGCTTCCAGCGAGTCCTGCAAAGAGCCGTATTCCATGTACAGAGCTCAGGCAAGAAGGAAGTGACCGGTGCCAATGTACTGGTTGCCATCTTCGGCGAACAGGATTCGCAAACGGTGTACCTGCTCAACAAGCAGAACATCACCCGTCTCGATGTGGTCAATTACATCTCTCACGGTATCGCCAAGAACTCCCAGGAAGAGCCGGAGGAAACGGACGAAACCACATCCGAGTATTCGGGTGAAGAGGGCGAATCCGATGCCAAGCCACTGGACAAGTTTGCGACCAACCTGAATGCGAAGGCCCAGGCGGGTGAAATCGATCCGCTGATCGGTCGCGATCACGAAGTCGAACGAGCGTCCCAGGTCCTGTGCCGTCGCAGAAAGAACAATCCTCTGCTGGTCGGTGAGGCCGGCGTCGGCAAGACAGCCATCGCCGAAGGACTGGCCAAGCGCATCGTGGATGGCGAAGTGCCCGAAGTGCTGGCAGATTCCATCATCTATTCGCTCGATCTGGGAGCCCTGGTAGCTGGTACCAAGTATCGGGGAGACTTCGAGAAGCGGCTCAAGGGCATTCTCAATCAGCTCAAGAAGGAACCCGGTGCCATCCTGTTCATCGATGAGATCCACACCATCATCGGAGCCGGTGCTGCCTCGGGTGGTGTCATGGATGCATCCAATCTGATCAAGCCCATGTTGGCGACCGGTGAGCTCAAGTGCATCGGGTCGACTACCTATCAGGAGTATCGCGGCATCTTCGAGAAGGACCGAGCGCTGTCAAGACGTTTCCAGAAAATCGATGTGGTGGAACCCTCGGTCGATCAGACCTACGAGATTCTCAAGGGGCTCAAGTCCCGTTACGAGGAATTTCATGAGGTCAAGTACTCCAATAATGCGCTGAAGACCGCCGCTGAGCTGTCCGGTAGGTACATCAATGATCGTTTCCTGCCGGACAAGGCCATTGACGTGATAGATGAGGCCGGTGCCAATCATCGGGTGAAGGGTGTTTCCACCAAGGGCAAGAAACAGATCACGGTCAAGGACATCGAGGCCATCGTGGCCAAGATTGCACGTATCCCCGAGAAGAGTGTTTCTTCAACGGACACGGACAAGCTGAAAACGCTGGCACGCGACCTGCGCATGCTGGTGTTCGGTCAGGACGAGGCCATCGATTCTCTGGGGGCTGCCATCAAGATGTCGCGCTCCGGGCTCGGGCCTGAAGACAAGCCGATAGGCAGTTTCATGTTTGCCGGTCCAACGGGTGTGGGCAAGACGGAAGTCACCAAGCAATTGGCCAATATCATGGGCATCGAGCTGATTCGCTTCGACATGTCCGAGTACATGGAGCGTCATACCGTGTCCCGATTGATCGGCGCGCCTCCGGGTTATGTCGGCTACGATCAGGGTGGCTTGCTGACCGATGCCGTCATTCAGAACCCGCATGCCGTGGTACTGCTTGATGAAATCGAGAAGGCTCACCCCGATGTCTTCAATCTGCTGCTGCAGGTCATGGACCATGGGACCCTGACAGACAACAACGGTCGCAAGGCCGATTTTCGCAACATCATTCTGGTCATGACGACCAATGCCGGTGCCGAATCGATTTCCAGAACGACCATGGGATTCACGCAGCAGGATCACACCAGCGATGGTAATGAAGCCGTCAACAAGTTGTTCACTCCGGAATTCCGGAATCGTCTGGACGGCATCATCCAGTTCAAGCCGCTGGACAAGAGCATCATCCTGAACGTCGTCGACAAGTTCATCATCGAACTGGAAGCTCAGCTGGAAGAGAAGAACGTGTCCATCGACTTCAACGATGAAGCCAAGGCCTGGCTGGCAGAGCACGGATTCGATGCCCGCATGGGCGCACGTCCGATGTCGCGTCTGATCAGCGAGAACGTCAAGAAGCATCTGGCCGATGAGATTCTGTTCGGCAAGCTCAGTCGTGGTGGTCGAGTGAATGTCATACTCGACGAAAAGGGGAATCTTGCCTTCGAATTCGAGAGCAAGGAGAGCAACAAGGAAGCCACGGTCTGACCGTGGCAGGATCCCGGCTCAGGTTGACAGGCAGCGATCGCTGTCTGGCGACTGGGCCACTCGTTCATTCTTCAGACGGGGCGGGCAGTCTGTTCCGGGCACGCAAACGAGAAGGCCATCAAACACTTGAATGTGTTTGATGGCCTTCCGGAATTCGGTAGGGTAGCTGATCTAACGGCTACGATACGTGATCCGACCTTTGCTCAGATCGTACGGAGTCATCTGGACAGTGACCTTGTCACCGGTAAGGATGCGGATGTAGTGCTTGCGCATCTTGCCGGATATATGAGCCGTAACAATATGTCCGTTTTCCAGTTCCACTCGGAACATGGTGTTGGGAAGCGTATCAACAACCACGCCTTCCATCTCTATGGGTTCTTCTTTAGCCATTAAATCTCTGGTTTGCCTTCATCAGTAGGTGCATCGTCAGGGTGTTTACTGGTCGCCATTATCACTAAATTACCGCCCGCTGCAAGCTTGCGGACCTTGACAGCAACATTCAGACCGATTCTGACGCACACAATATGCTGTCATTCTGACGGTATTACAAGCGAATGTGTCTGATTTAGCGGATTGAGTGCAGTTTGCCTGGCTGTAGTGCGAATTATTTGTTTGAACTGATCTCACTGGCCCACCATAATACGCCCGATGTACAGCACTCTACTTCACAAGCCGCGAAACAGCGGTCGATTCTCCGCACTGATGGACTTGTACGAGCAGAACTACATGCTCATGCGGCTGCTGGCACCGGAACTGAGGCAAATGGGCAGAGGAGCCTTCCTGTCAACGGCTCCTGGTACCCTGACGCTGGAGCTCAGTGAGCTGGAGCACAGCCGCTATACGTCGACCTTCAAGCTGAGCTACCGGTTTTCCTCGAACAGTGCGCGTGGGCGCAAGGAGCGGGAACCTGATCTCAGCATTCGTCTCTATCACGATGCGCGTTCCTGCGAGGTCATGAGCGGTCTCATGCCGGAGGGGCGAATCGAGGTCCGGCGTACCCGAGACCTGGAGGAGGGGCGACGTCTGAACCGGTTTCTGAATCGATGGCTTGCCTATTGTCTGAGGCAGGGCCATCAGTTCGGTGACCGACAGGACACACCGGCCATGGCGGCTGATGATTACTGTGCGCAGTACTGATCGAAGCTTTGCTGGTATCGCGCCATGTGGATGACCGTGTTGTCCATGTCTTCCGGGGTCAGGCGTGACTGCAGACGCCGTTCCAGCGATGTGACTCTCTTTTTCAGGTCCTGACAACGGCTCCGCTTGAAGCTTGCTGCGCTGATGCTGGCTGCCAGGCCTTCATCCGTCTGTCCGGCTTGTGTCGAATCCGAACCACCGGCTTGACTTATTGCCAGCGCGCTGTTGACAGGGCTCAGGCTGGCACTGCGGGCAGCTTGCTGGCGAGATCGGCTGATGGCCGGTGGCAGATCACCGGCGTTTCCGGGAGCGTACTCGACTCGAGGCAAGGATTTGTCAGGACTGACGGGCGATTGATCGCGCGCCGCCGGCAAGCTCTTGCCCTCATTGGCGGACAGGCGAGACAGGCCATCGGTCGGCGCTGCCGCCGCGCCGGGCGAGTCAACGCGCTCGTAACGGATATCACCGGCAGGTGGCTCTGGTGAGAAGGTAATGGACCCATCGGGTTCGACCCATTTGTACAAGGGCTGGGCCAGAGCCACGGTGCTGCTGGCCAACAGAAGCAGCAGGCTGATTCGAGGGATCATGTGTTGCTGAAATTGCGCTAGAGTTTCATGCTGTCAATGCAAGGTCGATGCCGATGAATCCGGGGATGAATTACCTCTACGTGGGGCTGGGTGGAGCCATGGGAGCGTGCCTGCGTTACTCCATCAGTCTGCTCATGGCCAGAGAGCTGTTGCGCTTTCCGTTGGCCACACTGACCGCCAATATTCTCGGAGCCTTGCTGGCAGGCATCATTGCCACCTGGTTCTGGAGTCGCGGATTGTTCGGCACACCGCTACAGCTGCTGCTCGTGGTCGGATTTCTTGGTGGCTTCACGACCTTCTCGACCTTTTCGGTGGAAACGCTGCGATTGCTCGAAGAGGGAGCCCGGGTGATGGCGCTGCTCAACATGGCGCTGAATCTCTTCGGTTCACTACTGGCGGTGTTTCTTGGCAGCGCATTGGTTCGCTGGTTTCTGCAGACCTGACGGTAACGTCGGTTACGGTGGGCGCTCTGTGTTCTGACCTCGCTCTCGTGGCCATGACGGCGCCGCCGATGCGCGCGAACCACATTGACCCCACAACGTCCTTGCCGTATCTGCGATGCACCCGCGTTGCACCCGCGTTGCACCCGCGTTGCACCCGCGCAATTGCGCCATGCGAGCTCGGTACCACGAAGCCCGGCTGCACTGGAAGTGAGTGACAGCGCTGATATACTGTCGATGCGGCGCTGTGCACTGCAGCTCCGTCAACTTTTCACCGACTGACGTTTTCGAGAAACAATCAACGCATGCTCGACCCCAAACTGCTCCGGAACGATTTGCCAGCTGTTGCTGAGCGACTCAGTGTTCGCAATTTCACGCTGGATCAGGATGCCATCTCGGCGCTCGACCAGCAGCGCAAGCAACTGCAGCAGCGCAGTGAGGAGCTGCAGGCTGCACGTAACGCGCGTGCCAAGTCCATCGGCCAGGCCAAGTCGCGGGGGGAGGATATCGAGCCGCTGCTGGCGGAGAACACTCGCACCGGCAATGAGCTGGAAGAGGCGAAGCAAGAGCTGGCCGTCGTGCAGGAGCAGCTGGATGCCATCCTGCTGAGCCTGCCGAATATCGTGGACGCCAGTGTGCCACCCGGGCGTGATGAGTCGGACAACGTGGAAATGCGCAAGGTCGGAACACCACGCGAGTTCGATTTCACTCCGCTGGATCATGTCGACATCGGTGCTCGTCATGGCGCCCTGGATTTCGAGACAGCCACGAAATTGACGGGATCCCGGTTTGCGGTCATGCGCGGTGAACTGGCGATGTTGCATCGTGCACTGATCCAGTTGATGCTCGATACCCATACTCGCGAACACGGTTATACGGAAATCAACGTGCCCCAGGTGGTCAATGCCGATTCACTCAAGGGGACTGGTCAGCTGCCGAAATTCGAGGAAGATCTGTTCAAGCTGGTCTGGGGCGATGCGACCACACAGGCCGAGGCCGGCGCGGAAGGCAGCGATTATTATCTGATCCCCACATCCGAGGTCCCGGTGACCAATACCGTTCGGGATACGATTCTGGAGGCGTCCGATCTGCCGATTCGCTACACCTGCCATAGTGCCTGCTTCCGTTCCGAGGCCGGTTCCTACGGCCGGGATACACGAGGTCTGATTCGCCAGCACCAGTTCGAAAAGGTGGAAATGGTGCAGATTGTTCACCCGGACGAATCGTTTGCTGCTCTGGACCAGATGACCGGTCATGCCGAGACCATCCTGCAGAAGCTGGGTCTGCCGTATCGGGTTGTCACGCTGTGTGGTGGCGACATCGGATTTGCCGCGGCCAAGACGCATGACATCGAAGTCTGGTTGCCGGCTCAGTCAACCTATCGGGAGATTTCCTCCATCAGCAACTGCACGGATTTCCAGGCACGCCGCATGCAGGCGCGCTTCCGTGATCCGGCAACTCGCAAGACCGAATTGCTGCATACGCTGAATGGCTCGGGACTGGCTGTAGGCAGAACGCTCATCGCGGTACTGGAGAACTATCAGCAGGCTGACGGTAGTGTCGAGGTGCCGGAAGCACTGCAGGCTTACACTGGCGGTGTCACTAGGGTACTCTTGCCATGACGCTTGCCACTGACTGACCTCATGCAATCATTGCCCAGCCTGCCACACTATCTGCTTCGCAACGCTGAGCAATATGCTGATCATGTGGCCATGCGTCACAAGGATCTGGGCATCTGGCATGAGTGGAGCTGGGCTGATGTCTGCACTCAAGTGCAGACCTATGCGCTTGGCCTGCAAGAGCTGGGATTGCAGAAGGGCGACAAGGTTGCAATAATCGGCAGCAATCGACCGAAACTGTATTGGTCGTTTGCTGCCATTCAGTCCATTGGCGGAATTCCGGTGCCGATGTACGCCGATGCAGTAGCCGAGGAAATGGTCTATGTGCTCGAGCATGCCGGTGTGTGTTTTGCCGTCTGTCAGGATCAGGAGCAGGTCGACAAGGTTGTCTCTGTACAGGATCAGCTGCCACAACTCTCACAGATTCTGTATGACGAGCCGCGAGGAATGCGTGGCTACGACCAGGACAGGATCCACTCGATCGATGCGGTACAACAACTGGGCTTGAAAAGGCTGGAGCGTGACCGTCATCAGGCCGTGCAATGGCGCACGGGCATCGACGAATTGCAGGCGGATCAACTGTGCGTGATGCTCTACACCTCGGGTACCACCGGGCGGCCGAAGGGCGTGATGCTCTCGCATCGCAATCTGGTTGTCACGTCCATCAATGCAAACACCTTCGACAAGCTGGACGTCAACGAGGAAATCATTGCCTATCTGCCCCTGGCCTGGGTTGGCGATCACGTTTTCAGTTACGGGCAGTCACTCACGGCAGGCTACTGCGTGTGTTGTCCGGAAAGCCTTGACACCATCGCTGCCGATCGGCGCGAAATAGCACCCAGTTATTTCTTTGCACCACCCAGAGTGTTCGAATCCCTGCTGACCTCCATCACCGTCGCCATGGAAGATGCCAGTCGCCCCAAGCGATGGATGTTCGATCATTTCATCGCCGTGGCGCGTCGCCACGGGGAAGCGGTGCTCAATGGCGAGACCGTGCCCGTCGTGGCTCGCCTGCACTATGCCCTGGGAGACTTCCTGGTCTACGGACCCTTGAAGAATCGCCTGGGCATGTCGAAGGTACGGGTGGCCTATACGGCGGGCGAGGCGATCGGACCAGACATATTCCGCTTCTACCGGTCGCTGGGTATCAATCTCAAACAGCTGTACGGTCAGACCGAGGCCAGTGTCTACATCACGGCCCAGCCCGATGGTCAGATCGATGCCGACACCGTCGGCACACCGTCTCTGGACGTTGAAATACGCATTGCCGAGAATGGCGAAGTGCAGTACCGCTCCCCCGGCGTGTTCATGGGCTATTACCAGAACGAGGAAGCGACGGCATCGACCAAGACACCCGATGGCTGGGTATTGACCGGTGATGCCGGATTCATCGATGACAATGGGCATCTGCGCATCATCGATCGCGCCAAGGATGTCGGCAAGCTCAATGATGGCAGTCTGTTTCCACCCAAGTACATCGAAAACAAGCTCAAGTTCTTTCCAGCCGTCAAGGAGGTCGTGGCCTTTGGTGATCAACGTGACTACGTGGCAGCCTTCGTCAATATCGACCTGACTTCGGTAGCCAACTGGGCGGAAAGAAACAATATCGTCTATGCCTCCTATCAGGAGCTGGCCGGACATCCGCTTGTCTACGACATGATCGAATCGCATATCGAGGAGGTCAATCGCGATCTGCTGGCCGAGCCACGGGTTGCCGGTGCCTGCATCCGCCGTTTTCTGGTGTTGCACAAGGAGCTGGACGCTGATGATGGCGAATTGACGCGCACCCAGAAAGTCCGGCGCAAGTTCATCAACGAGCGCTACCAGCCGCTGATCGATGCACTGTATTCGGACAAGGACAGCCAGTTCGTATCGACCACCGTGGTCTTCGAGGACGGGCGCAAGGGGACTATCGAGGCAGACGTACGCCTGCATACCGTGGCTGAATCCTCGTCACTGGCCAAGGCGTCCTGAATGCCGTCCGGCAAGCAAGCAGCGATCGATGAGAGCAAGGCTCATGATCGACCCACCCAGGACTTGACAGCGAGCGAACCCGTGGACGAAACATCCGGCCGGTATACCAACGAACTGTTGAGTGTCGAGAACGTTTCACTGTCGTTTGGCGGCGTACAGGCGGTTACCGACATTTCCTTCAACATCATGCAGGGGGAGGTGCGAGCCATCATTGGTCCCAATGGTGCGGGCAAGACCTCGTTGCTGAACGTCATCAATGGCTTCTATCACCCGCAGGAAGGGCTCATCACCTTTCGGGGCAAGCCGCGTCGGCGCATGAAGCCCTATCAGGCAGCGGCCTCCGGTATTGCCAGAACGTTTCAGAACGTGGCACTGTTCAAGGGCATGAGCACTCTGGACAACATCATGTCGGGGCGATCGCTGAAAATGCATCGTGGTTTCCTGTGGCAGCTTGTCCACCTGGGCCCGGCACGCAACGAGGAAATCCGGCATCGTCGGCGTGTCGAGGAGATCATCGACTTTCTGGAAATCGCGCACATCAGGAAACAGCCGGTCGGACGCTTGCCCTATGGCCTGCAGAAGCGGGTCGAGCTGGGACGGGCCATGGCCATGGAGCCCGAACTGCTGTTGCTGGATGAACCCATGGCGGGCATGAACCTGGAAGAGAAGGAAGACATGAGCCGCTTCATCATCGATCTGAATTCGGAGTTCGGTACCACCATTGCCTTGATCGAGCACGATATGGGTGTGGTCATGGATCTGGCCGATCGTGTGGTGGTGCTCGACTACGGCAAGAAGATCGCGGATGGTACGCCGGCTGAAGTGCAGGCCAGTCAGGAAGTGATCGATGCCTACCTGGGAGTGGCCCACTGACATGGAAATCCTGCACAGCATCGTAGTGGCACCGTTTCTGGAAATGGGCGCCTATCCCGATTTTTTCCTGCAGGTCGTCTGGGAAGGCTTCGTCGCCGGCGTTCTGTATTCGCTGATCGCGCTCGGTTTCGTACTGATCTACAAGGCATCAGGGGTCTTCAATTTTGCCCAGGGCATCATGGTGGTTTTTGCAGCTCTGGCCCTGGTGAGCCTGCATGGCATGGGGGTGCCGGCATGGCTGGCCGTAATACTGGCCCTGGGGATCATGGGGGTGCTGGCCGTTGGTGTCGAGCGTCTGGTGTTGCGCAAGCTGGTCAATCAGCACGATGCCATTCTGCTGATGGCGACCATCGGACTGACCCTGGTCCTCAAGGGGGTCGGTCAGCTGCTGTTCGGTGGTGAGCCCAAACCGATGATTACCGAGGAGTTGGGGCTGCCCACCGGTTCCACCGACCTGGAAGTGTTTGGTGGCATTGTCATCTTTCAGCATATCGATATCGCGGCCACCGTGGTTGCCTTGCTGATGGTGCTGGCACTGGCGCTGTTCTTCTCGAAAACGCGGATCGGCCGAGCCCTGCGCGCTGTTGCCGATGATCATCAGGCGGCACTGTCGGTCGGCATCTCGCTGCATCAGATCTGGGCAATCGTCTGGTTCGCTGCCGGTATCGTGGCACTGGTGACCGGCATCATGTGGGGGGCACGCTCCGAGGTCTCCTTCGCGCTGGAAATCATTGCCCTGAAGGCACTGGCGGTGTTGATCCTCGGTGGTTTCACGTCCATACCCGGTGCCATCGTGGGCGGTCTGATCATCGGCATCGGCGAGAAGCTCTTCGAGGTCTACTGGGGGGCGTTGTTCGGTAGTGGGGTCGAGGCCTGGTTTGCCTATGTGCTGGCGCTGATCTTCCTGCTGTTTCGCCCGCAGGGGCTGTTTGGCGAGAGGATCATCGAACGTGTGTGACAGATTCTTGCAGGATCGTGGCGCCATGACGCCGGAACGCGGACAAGTGCAATCGATCGGAGGCAGGCATGTTCTATCGTGAGGCAGGCCAGTTCAAGACCAGCTATGCGGCAGATCAGGCCTTGTTGCCGATTCGGCAGGACCGGATCGGCCTCGGCCTGATTCTGCTCGTGGCCTTTGTCATCGTGCCCGTACTGGCGAGCGATTTCCTCATCGGCTCGATCATGATCCCGTTTCTGGTGTTTGCGCTGGCCGCTGTGGGACTGAACATCCTGACCGGCTATGCCGGCCAGTTGTCGCTGGGTACCGGCGCATTCATGGGGGTCGGGGCGTATGCCTGTTACAAGCTCACCACGTATTTCCCGGACATCAACATTCTGTTCATGGTGCTGCTCTCCGGCGTTTTCTCGGCCGGGGTCGGTGTCGTTTTCGGATTGCCGAGTCTGCGAATCAAGGGACTGTATCTGGCCATCACCACGCTGGCAGCCCAGTTCTTTCTCGAATGGTGTTTCATCCGGATCGGCTGGTTGTACAACTACAACGACTCCGGAGCCATCGAGGTGCCACAGCGCAAACTGTTCGATATCGCCATCACCGGCGCATCGGCTTCACCGACAGTGCGTTATCTGGTGATCGTGACACTGGTGTCGATCATGACTCTGGCGGCTGCCAACATCCTGCGTGGCCGCATCGGACGCAGCTGGATGATGATCCGGGACATGGACATTGCCGCCGAGCTGATGGGGGTACGGCCGCTGTACGCAAAACTGTCGGCATTTGCCTTTTCCAGCTATTACTGCGGGGTGGCTGGCGCCCTCATGGTGTTTTTCTGGATCGGTTCGGCGGAGGCCGAGGCATTCGATATCAACCATTCGCTACTGGTGTTGTTCATGGTGATCATCGGCGGCATGGGCTCTCTGCTGGGCTGCTTCCTGGGCGCTGCCTTCATCTGGGTTCTGCCCATCGTCATTCGAGCCATACCGCCGATGCTGGGGCTGGATGTGATTGCTGCCACGACCGAGCATGTCGCCAATATCATCATCGGTGTCCTGATCATCTTCTTTCTGATCGTCGAACCCCATGGGCTGGCAAGGCTGTGGCAGATCGGCAAGGAAAAGCTCAGAACATGGCCGTTTCCGTATTCCAGCAACTGAATTCGCTGCACCCTGCATCGCGGCAGTTCATGAACCCTCAGCGATTACACCAACAATCCTGATTCATCATTTACCCACAAGTTGCAAAGGTACTGCATCACCACATTGGCAGTATCAGTATCACCACCAGAGGAGAACCACATGACTACAAGAACTCTCATGACGCTGGCCGCCGGCATGCTGGCCGTCAGCAGTTGGGTGCCTGTTGCACAGGCGCAGGATTCCCTGTACATGCCATCCATGACTTACCGTACCGGACCGTTTGCCGGTGGCGGGACACCGTTTGCCGACGGTTATGCCGATTATTTCACCATGCTCAACGAGCGCGATGGGGGCATCAATGGCGTGCGTATCGAGGTCGAGGAGTGCGAGACCGCCTACAACGCACAGAAGGGCGTGGAGTGCTATGAGGCGACCAAGGACAAGGGAGCTCTGGCTTACAGCCCCCTGTCGACCGGCATCACGCTGGCGCTGGTTCCCAAGGCACCGATCGATCAGATACCGATCTTCTCCATGGGGTATGGGTTGTCCGCGGCAGCTGCCGGTGACAAGTTTCCCTGGACATTCGTCTATCCGGCTTCGTATTGGAGTCAACTGTCCTCGATCATCAAGTACATCGATGACAACGGTGGTGTCAAGGGTCAGAAAATCGGCTTCATCTACCTGGATGCCGCGTATGGCAAGGAGCCCATTCCGCTGCTGGATCAGCTGGCCGAATCGATGGGCTTCGAGGTTGCCAAGTTTCCCGTGGGTGTGAAGGAAATGCAGAACCAGTCCTCGCAATGGCTGAACGTGCGCAAGGAACGGCCTGACTGGATGATCATGTGGGGCTGGGGAGCCATGAATCCGACGGCCATCAAGGAAGCTGCCAAGATCCGTTTCCCGCTGGATCGGTTCATTGGCAACTGGTGGGCGGGTTCGAACAATGACCTGAATGCCGTCGGTGAGGCAGGCAAGGGATACCTGGCTGCCAACTTCTCGGGCATCGGGCAGGACTTTCCGGCTCTGCAGGATGTCCTGACGCATGTCGTGCAGAAGGGCATGAGCAAGGTGGCGTCGGAAAACGATGTCGGCAATGTGCTCTACAATCGCGGCCTGTTCAACGCTGTCATTCTGGCCGAAGGTATCCGCGTGGCGCAGGAGACGACCGGCAAGAAGATCATCACGGGGGCCGATATGCGCGATGGTCTCGAGAATATCGACCTGAGCGAGCAGAGACTGACCGAACTGGGTCTGCCCGGGTTTACCGGCGCGGTCCAGGGCTCCTGCGCCGATCATGAGGGCAGTGGCTCCATCTTCATCCAGCAGTGGAATGGATCGAACTGGGAAAAGATCTCGGACCTGATTCCGCCGATGAGCGATGTGGTTCGCCCCATGCTGGAAGAGGCGGCCGAGGCCTATGTCTCCGACAAGCCTGACTGGCAATCACAGGCTTGCAGTTGAGGTCGACGCCAGTGGGCTCCGGGGAATCCCGGCACATGCAGGATTCCGTATCGGAAGACAGCGAAACCATCCTGAGCGTGAACAATATCGAGGTCATCTATGACCACGTCATACTCGTGCTCAAGGGGGTTTCGCTGCATGTGCCCAAAGGTGGAATCGTGGCCTTGCTGGGTGCCAATGGTGCCGGCAAGACCACGACGCTGAAAGCCATCTCCAACCTGCTGCAGGCAGAGCGGGGCCTGGTGAGCAAGGGCAATATCGAGTTTCGCGGGGAGCAGGTGCAGAGCCTGTCTCCCAACGAACTCGTGCGACGTGGCTGCATACAGGTCATGGAGGGGCGACACTGTTTCGGTCATCTGAGCATTCACGAGAATCTGCTGACCGGTGCATTCACGCGGCGAGATGGCGCGGCGGCGATCCGTCGGGATATGGACATGGTGTATGACTATTTCCCCCGGCTGCGCGAGCGCAGGCAATCCCAGGCTGGCTATACCTCTGGTGGTGAGCAACAGATGTGTGCCATTGGTCGCGCCCTGATGTCGCGGCCTGCCATGATTCTGCTGGATGAGCCATCGATGGGGCTCGCGCCCCAGCTGGTCGAGGAGATCTTCGATATCGTGCGTCAGCTCAATCAGGATACCGGCGTATCCTTTCTGCTGGCCGAGCAGAACACCAATATTGCTCTCAAGTACGCCACCTACGGATATATCCTGGAATCCGGGCGAGTGGTGCTCGACGGTGACGGCGCGGCCTTGCGCGAGAATGCCGATGTCAAGGAGTTCTACCTCGGTACCGGCGGTGAAGGACGGCGCAGTTTCCGGGATGTCAAACACTACAAACGGCGCAAGCGATGGCTGGCTTGATTCAACAATACAACGACGGCACCATGAGCGATGTTTGATGAACTCGATACACTTTCCGCCAATGAGCGCGAGCAAAGGCTGTTCAGCGGTTTCGGTGCACGGCTCGAGGCCGCCGCAAACGCATGCCCTGGCCTGGCGCGCCATCTCGAGGGGCATTCACTGCTGGATGTGAACGACCGGGCAGCGCTGCAACAGTTGCCGGTGCTGCGCAAGCAGGCTCTGATGCAGGCGCAGCAACAGAGCCCGCCGTTCGGTGATTTCGTCGACATGAAAGCCCTGGAGGGGCAGCGGGTGTTCATGTCTCCGGGTCCGGTCTGGGAACCGCAGCTGCCGGGCGGCGACCCCTGGCAGTCCGCACGTGCATTGCATGCTGCAGGCATCCGGCGAGGCCATCGCTTGCACAATGCATTCTCCTATCATCTGACGCCCGGCGGATTCATTCTCGACGAAGGTGCCAGAGCGCTGGGTTGCATCGTGTTCCCCGCCGGTGTGGGTGGCACCGATTCACAGGTGCAGGCCATGCGTCAATTCGCGGCCCAGGCATATATCGGCACGCCCGATTATCTGCAGACATTACTGGACCATGCCGCCAGCGAGCAGCTGGAGCTGCCTTCACTCAAGCACGCCCTGGTATCGGGAGGTGCATTGTTCCCGGCAATGCGAGATCGCTATGCCGAGCAGGGTATTCAGGTACAGCAATGTTATGCCACGGCGGACCTGGGCGTCATCGCCTATGAAACAGGCAATGATGGCGTTGTGCACCCGGGCATGGTGATCAACGAAAACCTGATTGTCGACATCGTCGTCCCCGGTACCTCCACCCCGGTGGAGGATGGTGAAGTCGGCGAAGTGGTCGTTACCCGATTGTCTCCGATCTACCCCTTGCTCAGGTTTGCCACCGGTGACCTCTCAGCTCTCCTGCCCGGGGCCAGTCCCTGTGGTCGTACTGCGATGCGATTGCGAGGCTGGATGGGACGTGCAGACCAGCGCGTCAAGATTCGCGGGATGTTTGTTGATCCGCAACAGCTGCAGACATTGCCCGAGCTGCACCCGGAAGTCGCGCGCTGGCGCCTGAGCGTGATCCGTGAGCAGGATCGTGATGTCATGACTCTGGCCGTGACGCTGAAGGATCCCCTGCCGCAGACCGAAAACAGGGATAAACCGGACACGCAGTCTCTGGCTGACACACTCAAGCGCCTGACCAATCTGAGTGGAAGCGTTACCATTGTGGAATCCTTGCCCGATGATGGCCTGGTGGTGGAAGACAAGCGAGACTACGAACAGTAACAATGAGCCATTCCACAATACGAGCGGGCGTTCTGGATATCGACCGGGACAGAACACCGGCGTCATTACGTACCATTGCCATGCCGGCAGATACCAACCCGAACGGTGACATCTTCGGTGGCTGGATCCTGTCGCAGATGGATCTTGCCGGAGGGACCTACGCTCTGTATGTGGCCCAGGGCCGTGTGGCGACGGTGGCGGTGACCGGCATGAAGTTCTACAAACCGGTCAATGTGGGCGATGAGGTCAGTTGCTACTGTGCCACCCATGCCATCGGACGAACATCGGTAACGGTGAACGTCGAAACCTGGGTGCGACGGCGCCAGCTGGCCGTGGAAGAGCAGGTGACGGAAGGTCTGTTCACGTTCGTGGCCATTGATGCCAACGGGCAGCCACGGCCCATCAGAGAACCGGCGTCCGATGTCGATGCCGAACAGTAGCATTGTCGATAACCCGGCCGCGTGTTCGAGCGGGGCTCGCAGGCAGGATGGCAGGCATGAGTGAATCGGGAATGTCCTATCTGACGGCCATCGTCGACGCCTTGTCGACTCGGTCCTTGCCGCCGGTGAACAGCTGGCAGCCTGATATCACGCGTGATATCGACATGCGCATTGCACGTAACGGAGACTGGTTCTACGAAGGGTCCCGCATCGATCGTTCGCGTATGGTCAGGTTGTTTTCCAGCGTCTTGCGCATGGACGGTGATGACACCTATCTGGTCACGCCCCAGGAACGCCTTCGTATCGTGGTCGAGGATGCACCGTTCACCGCCGTTCTGGTGGAGCGCAGGCGGGAGGCGACAAGCCCGGAGCTTGTGTTCACGACCAATCTGGGTGAGCAGGTCGTGGCCGATGAGCAGCACCCGATCCAGGTGCGTTACGAGCGGCCCGACGATGAGCCTGCACCCTATGTGCTGGTTCGTGATCGGCTGCAGGCACTGATCAGTCGTGCCGTGTTTCTGGAGCTGGCCACGATGGCAGAGGAGCGCGATGGTCGCCTGGGCGTCTTGTCCTGCGGGTGTTTCATGCCGCTGGATGCCGCGGCCGATGAGTAAGCCGACGGGCGAGCCGTCGATACTGCTCAAGGCCGAGGGCATGAGTATCTGGCGTGCCGAGAATCTG
Source organism: uncultured Granulosicoccus sp. (assembly GCA_947495035.1). GTDB lineage: Bacteria > Pseudomonadota > Gammaproteobacteria > Granulosicoccales > Granulosicoccaceae > Granulosicoccus. The sequence continues at coordinate 104,894 of CANLXI010000009.1, read as the reverse complement.
CTGGTGGATGAGGTGGACGTGTGCGTGACAGCCGGAAGCATCGTGCAGATTCAGGGTAGCAACGGCAGCGGCAAGACCACCTTGCTCAGAGCCCTGATAGGCCTGGCCGAGTTCGATGAGGGTGAGATTTTCTGGCGTGGTGAACCGGTTCGTCGAGTGCGCGACGAGATGCACGCCGCTCTGATCTATCTGGGCCACAAGGCCGGCATCACAGCGGGCCTGACACCGCTGGAAAACCTGCTGTCCCTGTGTCCTGAACTTGGAGGCGACGAAGGCGGGGAGCCGGCGGCCAGACAACGGATTCGGCAGGTCCTTAATGAACTCGGCATTGGCGAGCGGATCGACCTGCCCAGTGCGGCCTTGTCTGCCGGTCAGCAACGTCGCGTAGCCCTGGCGCGCCTGCGCTTGCAGAGCGCTGACTTGTGGGTGCTGGATGAACCGCTGACGTCTCTGGATGCCAATGGGCATGAATGGGTCAAGGCGGAAATCCAGCGACATGTGGGTGAGGGGGGTGCCGTGATGTTCACGACGCATCAGTCTCTCTCCTTTGAGCCCCTTCCGGTACAGACACTACAGCTGACCGGTGACCGCCAAGCGATCGGAAACCAGTGACAGTACATCCCAGCCCTCGGACCACAGCCGGCATTGCCACGGTGTTTCTGCGCGTGTTCAAACGCGACATGAAGCTGGCCGTGCGCTCGGCAGGGCAATGGCTCAATCCGCTGTTGTTCTTCGTCATCGTGGTGACCCTGTTTCCGCTGGGGATCGGACCGGGTCCCAACATGCTGGCGACCATTGCCCCCGGTGTGCTGTGGGTCAGTGCTCTGCTGGCCATGATGTTGTCGCTGGATGCGCTGTTTGCCAATGATTTTCGGGATGGTACGCTGGAACAGATGGTTCTCAGCGGTCATCCTCTGACCATCATGGTCATGGGCAAGGTGCTGGCACATTGGGTGATCAGTGGCTTGCCACTGGTAATACTGTCTCCCTTGCTCGGTTTGATGATGCAGTTGCCGGAAGGGGCCTACCTTGTGCTGATCGGCAGTCTTCTGCTGGGCACCCTGAGTCTGAGTTTCATCGGGGCCATCGGCGCCGCGCTCATCGTCAGTCTGAACCAGGGCGGCGTCCTGTTGTCTCTTCTGGTGTTGCCGTTGACAGTGCCGGTGCTGATATTCGGCAGTGGAGCAGTGTCCGCAGCCGGCATGGGTCTTGAAGCATCAGCGCACCTGTCCCTGCTGTTGGCCATTGTCTGCCTGTCGGCGTCATTGGCGCCACTGGCCATCGCCGGTGCATTGAGAGTGGGTGTGGCGGCGGGGCGTTGAAAATCTGACGCTTCGGCACTGTCGACGAGGCTGGAGCGATCGATCTGTCATCGCGTTGACAAGGGTCAAGCCATCGTTGCCACAGCGTCGTTTGCACGGCCCGGATTGCCGCCCCGAAGCGTAATTACCGCTAAACTAGTACAGTCGGACTACAGGAAAAGAACAGATTGTTTCAGTGGATTCACCGATTTGGCTCAGCGCCATTCATGTATCGTCTTGCCGGGCGATTGAGCCCCTGGTTCGGAGGCCTCTGCCTGCTGAGTCTGGCGTTGGGTCTGTACCTGGGCCTGGTTGTTGCACCGGCTGATTACGAACAGGGCGACAGCTATCGAATCATCTACATTCATGTGCCAGCCGCCTGGATGTCGATGTTCGTGTATGTGGTCATGGCCACCTCCAGTGCCATATTCCTGATCTGGCGTCTGAAGATTGCCGATGTCGTGGCCGAGGCCTCAGCCCCCATAGGTGCTGCATTCACGGCGGTGGCCCTGTTGACCGGTTCCTTCTGGGGCAAACCCATGTGGGGTACCTGGTGGATCTGGGATGCACGGCTGACCAGCGAACTGTTGCTGCTGTTCCTGTATCTGGGTTACATGGCACTGCGTGGTGCGCTGGATACACCGCAGGGTTCTGCGCGGGCTGCAGCCATTCTGGCGGTTGTCGGGGTCGTCAACATCCCCATCATCCACTTCAGTGTGGAGTGGTGGAACACACTGCATCAACCGGCCACCATCACCAAACTGGGCAAGCCGTCCATGCACATCAGCATGTTGCGTCCGCTGTTGCTGATGGTGCTGGCCTTTCAGATGCTGTATTTCCACAATCTGATGGTGCGGCTGAGAACGCTGGTACTGTCGCGGGAGAATCGTGCCAGCTGGGTGGCGCAACTGAATCCGGAAACGGGGAACTGACATGGCCGAATTCCTGAACATGGGCGGCTATGCATTCTATGTATGGACTTCCTACTTTCTTGCCTTGATCCTGCTGGGCGGTGTGGTGCTGTGGTCAGCCCGACAATCGCGCAAGGTACGGCTCGACGCCATTCGCAAGGCTCAACAACGAAGACGTAAATCATGACTCCCAAACGCAAGCAACGCCTGATACTGGTAAGCGTGATGCTGTGTGGTGTGGCCGCGGCAGTGGCATTCGGTGTCAACGCATTCCGGGACAACATCATGCTGTTCCATTCACCATCGGATGTCGTCGCCGGTGCCGTCAATCCCGGCAAGCCGTTTCGAGTCGGTGGCATGGTGGTGGACGGTAGCGTGCAGCGCAACCAGGACAGCCTCGAGGTGCATTTCGAATTGACCGATTACGACAAGACCATCCCGGTGACCTTCTCGGGCATTCTGCCGGACCTGTTTCGCGAGGGGCAGGGCATTGTGGCCATGGGGGCCATTGATGAAAGGGGCACTTTCGAAGCGAGCGAAGTGCTCGCCAAGCACGATGAAAACTACATGCCGCCGGAAGTGGCCGAAGCGCTGGAACGCGCTGGCAAGATGCCCGGTTCAGCGGCCGTTTATGACAGCAAGACGGTGGTTCAGCCATGATTCCCGAGCTTGGGCAATTTGCCCTGATACTGGCACTGTGCACGGCCGTGGTATTGGCCGTGATTCCGCTTGTCGGCAGTTTTACCGGTCACGCCGGCTGGATGGACATGGCCAGACCGGCTGCCGCCGCACAGACGTTCTTTGCGTTTCTGGCCTATGCCTGTCTCACCTGGAGTTTCATCTCGCACGATTTCAGTGTGCTCTATGTGGCCAATACCAGCAATCTGTCGCTGCCACTGATCTATCGCATATCCGGTGTGTGGGGTGGTCACGAGGGCTCCATTCTGTTCTGGTGTTTCATCCTGGCGCTCTGGACCGGAGCGGTCGCGGTCTTCAGTCGCTCCCTGCCGCAGGTTCTGCTGGCGCGGGTTCTGTCGGTGCTCGGCATGATCAGCATCGGCTTTCTGTTGTTCGTGCTGCTGACCTCCAACCCCTTTGAACGCATCCTTCCCGTGCCGCTGGACGGGGCCTCACTGAATCCGCTGCTGCAGGATCCGGGCATGGCGATTCATCCGCCGATGCTGTACATGGGATATGTGGGCTTTGCGGTGGCTTTCGCCTTTGCCGTTGCCGCCCTGATCGACGGGCAGCTGGACGCCGCAACGCTACGCTGGATGCGGCCCTGGACCAATGTGGCCTGGCTGTTTCTGACTATCGGTATTTCGCTGGGCAGTTACTGGGCCTATTACGAACTCGGTTGGGGCGGCTGGTGGTTCTGGGATCCGGTCGAGAACGCCTCCTTCATGCCATGGCTGGTGGGTACTGCGCTGATTCATTCCCTGGCCGCATCGGAGAAGCGCGGCGTGTTCAAGGCCTGGACGGTCCTGTTGGCGGTGCTGGCGTTTTCCCTGAGCCTGCTGGGTACTTTCCTCGTTCGCTCCGGCGTACTGACCTCCGTGCACTCGTTTGCCGCCGATCCGACGCGCGGACTGTTCATCCTGCTGTTTCTCGCCATTGTGGTGGGTGGCTCATTGCTGCTGTATGCCATCCGTGCCAACAAACTGGTGTCAACCGCCAGCTACGAACTGGTGTCCCGGGAAACCGGATTGCTCATCAACAACATCCTGCTGGTCGTGGCCAGCGCCGCGGTGTTGCTCGGAACGCTCTATCCCCTGTTCATCGATGCATTGGGCCTTGGCAAGATGTCGGTAGGTGAGCAGTACTTCAACGCCGTCTTCGTACCATTGATGCTGCCCATTCTGTTATTGGTCGGGGTCGGCGCCATGCTCAACTGGAAGCGTGATCGGCTGGCCGGTCGTTCAACCATGCTGGTGGTGCTGGCCGTGGCCAGTGTCATTGTGGCAGCGCTGCTGACCACGCAGCTGCTGGACTACCGGCTCAGTGCGGTGGCCATTCTGGCGCTGGCGATCTGGGTGGCTGCGACCACTTTGTATGGCGTGTTCTACCGCGTCAGAAACAAGCGTAAACGCCTGTCCGCCGTCATGCATACTCCCGCCGCGTTCTGGGGCATGACCGTGGCACACCTTGGCCTGGCCGTGTTTACGGTCGGTGTGGCGCTGACTTCCATCTACACCGACGAACAGACGGTGCGCATGGAGATCAACGATACTCATGAGATGGGAGGCTACCGATTCACGTTCGTCTCCATGGAAGAGGTCCGCGGTCCGAATTACAGTGCTGCCGAGGCCAGCTTTCAGGTGGAGCGTGATGGTCGGGATGTTGGCGTCATCCGTTCGCAGAAGCGGGTCTACGATGTGCGGCGTGACAGCATGACCGAGGCGGGTATCGATGGCAATCTGGCGCGCGATCTGTTCATCGCCATGGGCGAGCCTCTGGACGGCACGAATACCGTCTGGAGCGTGCGGATTCAGACCAAGCCATTCATCCGCTGGATCTGGCTGGGCACGATATTCATGGCCGTTGGTGGTCTGCTTGCCGCCGTTGATCGGCGTTACCGCAGTGTCGGTGCCAGACAACGAGCGCAGGTTCGTGACAAGGCCAGCGTCAGGGCTGGACTGGCTTCCGGGCTTGCGAGTACATCCCATGCAACGTCGGCAACCGGTTCCACCGGCCAGGGAGGGGCAGATACCCGATGAGCCTTGCACTCAAATTGTTGCCTCTGGCAGCGTTCCTGGCACTGGCCGGATTTCTGGCCAAGGGGCTGACCCTGAACCCGACGGAGTTGCCTTCGCCGTTGATTGACAAAACAGCGCCGGCTTTCGTGGTGGACAAGCTTCCCGCCAGTGACGGACAGTTCGACAGCGCTGACATGGATGGCAAGGTCTGGGTGCTGAACGTCTGGGCCAGCTGGTGTGGACCCTGTGTGCAGGAACATCCGGTACTGATCGATCTGGCTGCCGAGCGACCCGTGCCGGTGGTCGGCCTCAATTACAAGGATCAGCCGCAGGATGCATTGCCCTGGCTGGCACGACTGGGCAATCCCTTCGCCGAGGTTCTGGACGATCAGCGTGGTGATGTCGGCCTCGATTTCGGCGTCTACGGCGTTCCGGAAACCTTCGTGATCGATGGCAATGGTGTGGTCCGCTACAAGCACGTCGGCCCATTGGATGGACAGTCGATGCGGGACAAGCTGCTGCCACTGATTGACGATCTGATGGCTGAGGCCGATTCATGAAAGCGTTTCGACTATCCTTGTCGCTGAGCCTGCTGCTGTATCTGGCTGCTCCATTGTCGGTACAGGCTGCCGAGGAGACAGTTACCTTCGACACCCCGGAGCAGTCAGAGCTGTACCACGCGCTGTTGCGCGAATATCGCTGCCTGAAGTGTCAGAACCAGAATCTGGCCGATTCTCACGCCTCCCTGGCATCTGATCTGCGTCGTGAGATCCGCGGGCAGATCCTTGAAGGCAATGGCAAGGCGGAAATCGATGCGTATCTGGTTGCGCGCTACGGTGAATTCGTTTTCTACCGTCCGAGATTCAGCAGCAAGACGGCCATTCTGTGGTTGGGACCGTTTGTCCTGTTGCTTGTCGGCCTGGCCGCTGTCTACGTCATGATTCGTCGACGAGCCACAGGCAGAGCCCGCCAGATTGCCGAGCTCGAGGCGTCGGCGGCTGAAGATCGTGATCAGGCAGCACGTCTGGCGCGTGCTCGTCAGTTACTTGACGATTGAGTTCAAGCTATTGAATCCAGTGATAACGAGACCAGAAATCTCGTTAAAGTTTGCTCTTAAATGTTAAATGTTGTTCAAATCGCTTTTACGACATTGGTTTGACGTGATATTGTACCTGTGTGATAAAGAAGAATGAATTTCTTTCACAAATGGAGGAAACAAGCAGATGATTACACCGGACTTCACACAGCCCGTTACACCAATGCTCGATGAGCTTTCTACCGAGGATTTTCTTCAGGTCGTCGGGCAACGAGTACGACAGCAAAGAGCTCGCAAGAGCATGTCCAGGAAACGACTGGCGGAAGTGTCGACCGTTTCCGAGCGCTACCTGGCCCAGTTGGAGTCCGGGCAGGGGAATATGTCCATTGCCCTGCTGCGCAAGGTCACCTCGGCCATTGGCATTTCGATGGGCGCATTGATGTCCGAGGAAGTCACCGAGACCTGTTTCAGAAAGGCGTCCCCGGTACAGAAGGACGAACGTCCCGAGCCTGCTTCCGCCGCCCACCAGCAGGACTGTGCCAAACAGCACGGAGGCCTGCGAGAGAATATCGACCTGAGCAATAATCGGCGAGCCGATGAGAGCGATTCACGTCACTCGTCGAACACGCTGCACAGTACTTCCTCGGCAGAAACGGCCGATATCTGATCGCAGTCAGGACTCAATGACGCTGCATGAGTGAGGGCAGGCTGAGCAGTTCGTGGCCCTGATCCAGCAGCTCGGTCCTGATCCGCTGCGCAGTGTCTACGGCATGGGCGTTGTCGCCGTGCACGCAGATGCTGTGGAACTCGGTTGACAGCACCGTGCCGTCTTCCGTGACAATACCCTGAGCTTCTATCATCGCTTTCACATGTGAGATGCAGTCTTCGGCACTCTCCAGTACAGCGCCAGGCTTTCGTCTGGATACGAGAGCGCCAGTGCTGGTGTAGGCGCGGTCGGCAAAAATCTCGAGGGCGGTCGTCAGAGAGGATTCAGTGGCAGCTGCAGCCAGTTGCGACATGACCGGTGCGAGCAATATCAAGGTATTGTCGTAATCGCTGACGGCCTGAACCACGATGTCTGCCATGTCGCGATCTTCACAGGCCATGTTGTTCAGCGCACCGTGCGGCTTGACGTGGCTCATCGTCAATCCCATGCTTCGGCTGACACCATCCAGAGCAGCCAGCTGGTATTGAATCAGCGCCCGGAGCTCATCAGCCGGCAAGGTCATCGGTCGGCGGCCAAAGCCCTGCAGATCAGCAAAACCGGGATGTGCACCAATGCTGACACCTGCTGCGAGAGCGGCCCTGATGGTTCGGCTCATGACCAGAGGGTCGCCGGCGTGAAAGCCGCAGGCCACGTTGGCTGAATCGACAAGCTGCAGCAGCCGCTGATCATCACCCATGGGCCATGGGCCGAAGGATTCACCCAGATCGGCATTCAGATTGAGCAACATGGATCGGTATCTCCTGGAATCGAGAGGCTGGCCTGACGCATGGGGTCCATCACAGAGACAGGCCGTCGGTCACCCCATCGATCAGATTGTGGGCGAGCAGAGTCGCCGTGTCGAGGCTGACGTCACGAATGGGGGCAATGCTGTCAATGGCTTTCTGCAGTGTTGCTGCCTGGCTGCGAACGGCGTCGATGGCCGCACTGACCGTGACTGCCTCGAAGTGCAAAGCACTGCCAGGTCTCTGCAATCCCAGCAGTGGCAGATCGATGGAAATCACGGTGGCGATCTTCGGATAGCCTCCAGCGGTGTGAGCGTCATTGAGCAGCACGATGGGTTGGCCGTTGCCGGGTACCTGAATCGACCCGGGAACGATGGCATCGGAAACGATATCGCGGGCAGCGGTACTGGCGTGTTCCAGTGCCGGCCCGGTAAGCCTTGCCCCCATGCGGTCGACCTCGCTGCTCAGCTGGAACTCGCTGTTCAGGAATGTCTTGATGCCGTCGGCTGAAAAGTGATCGTTCTGGGGGCCGGGAACAACCCGCAAACGTGAGCTGCGATAGTCTTCCAGCAAGGGATCCCGGCACTCGGACTCGAGGCGTGGAGTGGCCACCGACACTGTCAGCTGATCTCCGGCGGTCAGGGCATTGCCATGCAAGCCTCCGAGTCCTGCCTTGACATAGGTCGAGGCGCTTCCCAGTTGCTCGCTGGTGATCAGGCCGCTGAAGGCCATGACCACATGCCGAAAACTGCCCGTGCTGTGCAGAATGATGGTGGTTTCCGGTGCCAGTGTGTAGCTGCGACAGGGCTGGATCGTCGATTGGCTGTCACCATGCCGTTGCAGCATCTTCATGTCCGGGGCCGCCATGACGGCCATGCGGACAGCAGAGTCGCCGGTACTCAGGCGCAGGCCGCCTTCGAAACTCTCCAGGATACAATCATCCGGAGAGTTGCCGACCAGTGCATTGGCGAGCTGTTGCCAGGCAGGTACCAGAGATCCCGACCAGGGGACTCCCAGATGTCGCAGACCGAAGCGGCCACGATCCTGCAAGGTGCTGAGCAGCCCGGCTGACTCTATCGTGATGGTTGCCCCTGAGATATCGGACATTTCACTCATCAGGATGTTGACTGTCGCAGGCTGGAGCGCTGGAATTGCTGCTTGTCCATATCGTTTTTCAGGGCCTGCATCTCATCGAGATCGATGGCCTGGAAACTGACGATATCACCGGTCTTGAACAGCGCTGGTGGGTCCTGTTTGCCATCAAACAGGGGGATGGGACAATGACCCAGGATATGCCAGCCCCCGGGACTGTCCCAGGGATAGACTCCGGTGAGCTGATTGGCAATGGCCACGCTGCCGGCCGGCACACGTACGCGTGGTTCACTGCGACGCGGCAGGTGAAGTTCTTCTGGAGTGTCGCCCAGGAAGGCAAATCCGGGAAGAAAGCCCAGCATGTAAACCTTGAAGCGCGTGCTCTGGTGCAGTTCGATGACGCGTTCGGCGCTCAGGCCCGTCAACTCTGCCACGGATTCCAGGTCGGGGCCGGACTGACCACCATAGTGGACGGGGATCTGCCAGTGAGAATGTTCGCCGCCTGAGGTGTCCACTGCCGCTGTGTCCAGCGCGCGCAATTCTTCGATCAATTCATCCGGCAGCACACGCAGCGGATCGAAGACCAGTGCCAGCGAGCGAAAGGTCGGAATGGTCTCGACAATGCCGTGCAGCTTGCCGCCAGACATGGCCGCATGAATGCGAGCATCCAGCGCAACGACCTGATCGACAATCTCGCGATCAATGGATTGGCCGAATTCCAGCACCAGGGTTCGGTCTCCGGCCGACAAGGGAGTCCAGGTGTCATGCATGGCGCTGTCGATTACACTCAGAAAGTGAAATTGAAGTCTGGATCGGTTGTCAGAACCTGTTCCAGAGCACGGAAATGCTGCTCGGCATACACCGCCAGATCACGATTGAACTGACTGGCCGTACGTTCTACCACTGCGGTGGGAATCAGTTTGAGCGCTTGTCCGGTTTGCAGGGCCAGCACATGTTGGCGGCAGGCACGTTCGAGGTAATAGAGGTCATCGAATGCCATGGAGACACTTTGGCCACTGACAACAACGCCATGGTTGGCCAGAAACATGATGTCGATGGCAGGAGCCTGGGCGGCCTTGCGAGCAATGCGCTCGCCTTCCTGATTGTCGTGTGCCAGACCACCGTATTCCGGTTCCCTGGCCAGACGACCGTGAAAGCGGATCGCCGTCTGGTGTGTCATGGGCAGGATACCGGCCTCACCATCGAGCATGGTCAGTGTGGTCGCATAGGGCATGTGCGTATGCAATACCACCTTGTGCCGAGGGTTGGCGCGATGACTGGCCACATGGATGAACAGGGCGGTGTCTTCCACTGCACCTTCACCAGCCAGTACCTGGCCGTCTCCATCGATCAGCAGGAGGGAATCGGGCTGAATCCGCGACCAATGCACCCCGTAAGGGTTGATCAGATAGCGTTCTCTGTCGCCGTCCAGTCGCAGGGAGAAATGATTGCAGATACCTTCGTGGAACCCGAAACGCTCAGCCAGCCTGAACGCCAAGGCGAGATCATTGCGATCCTGTTGTTCACTGCTCGAGGCCATTTAGGCAGGTGTCCCTGTAGGTGGCAACCGGAAGGGGTAGAGGGCTCGCAATGAGCCCTCGGAACAGCGGGCTTACGCAGTCGCGGCTTCCCGTACTTCTTCTGCTTCATCGGCACCCGCTGTTGTGGTCTCGATGTCGGACAGCAGCTTGGCCTCGGCTTTTGGTGCCGGAGCTGCCTCTGCATCCCTAGCTTCGGCTTCGTCGGCCCAGGTGCGCAGTTCGCGATAGGCGGCAAGCAGTGTGGCAGCCTGTTCCTTCAGTTCGGACAGGGTTTCAAGCTCATCCTTCTGTTGCTTGTTTTCCTTCTTCAGCTTGCGATTGGCATCCTCGGCGGTCTTGCGAGCCGTGGCTTCATCGAGCTTCTGCTTCTTCAGCGCCTTGAGCTTCTTGACGATGTTCTCTGGTGTATCGGCCAGAGCGACATTGATCGCCTTGAGTTCCTTCTGCTTGTCTTCCACGGCACGCTTGGCCTTGCGCAAAGCTTCCGCGTTGTCCTTGCGACCCACGGCGAGCGCCTGTTCAGCGGCTTCCTTCTCGGCGATAGCGGCATCACGCTGGTTTTCAGCGTCGGTGCGTGACTTGATGGTTGCCTTGACTTCGGCTTGCATCTTGCCGATCTCTTCCGAGGCGCGGTTACGAGTTTCCGCCATGTCCGAATCGGCGTTCTCGGCGCGCTTGATGGCGACGTCGAGTGCGTTGCGCAGGTCGTCAGCCGTGAAATCGTCTTTCAGTTTCAGGGCTTGCGCGGCTTCGTTCATCAGCACTTGCTTGCTGATGGCCAGGTCTTTCCAAATTCTCAGTTGCTGTTCGCTGTCGGCTTGACTCACGTAATAATCTCTTGGACGAAAAGGGTAAAATTCGGGAACGTTCAGGCTCCCGCAAATCATGTGTGTGTTATGTGCGCTAAGGCTTCACGGGGCGTCTGTCTGAGGCCGCTTTGCAAAATAAAGCCTGAAAACGTATTACCATCAATTGATTGAGGTGGCTATTGGGCTAGCCTCTGTACGGCCTCTGTGGCCTGAATATCCCGAATTCATTGTGGCGAAGTGATTCTCACTCGGCACAACTACCTAGTATACCCAATTTCGACGCCGCAATCAGCACTTTGAGCTCCCACGATGGCAATGCGTGAACCGATCCTGACATTTTCACGGTTTTTGAGTGCGAACGCCCGCTGGTTGGGGGGTGGCATGCTGCTGACTTTCTTCTCGAGTGTCGGCCAGACTTTCTTCATTGCCAGCTTCGCCGGAGACATTCGCGCGGATTTCGATCTGACCCATGGTGGGTTCGGCATGATCTACATGCTGGCGACGCTGGCCAGTGCCGCAACCCTGGTTTTCATCGGCCGGGTTGCCGATGACATGGCCGTGGTGAAGGTTGCTGTTGGCCTGATCCTGTTGCTGGCCGCTTCGGCCATTGTGATGGCAACGGCCCGAAACGTCGCCCTGTTGCTGATTTCCATCTATTTCCTGCGATTGTTCGGCCAGGGAATGATGTCGCACACAGCCATGGTGGCCATGGGCAAGTGGTTCGTGAAGGAACGAGGCCGGGCGGTGTCGATAACCACCACGGGTCACCAGCTGGGTGAGGGGATACTGCCCTTGCTGCTTGTGTCCTTGCTGGCCATGACCAGTTGGCGCAATGCCTGGTTGCTGGCGGCTGCCACGCTGTTGCTGTTGGCTCTGCCCTTGAGCTACCTGTGGCTGCGTGTGCCGCGGACCCCGTCCATCGAGGATCGTGACAATCAGGAAAGCGGGCGTCAGTGGACGCGTGCGGAAGTCTTGCGAGACTCGCCGTTCTGGGTGGTCTGTACAGGTGTGCTGGCGCCGGCCTTCATCGGTACTGCCGTCTTCTTTCACCAGGTGCACCTGGGAGAGCTCAAGGCCTGGGCGCCCGGGGTGATTGCCGGGTCCTTTGCCGTCATGTCGATCACATCGGTCATCGTGGGGCTGGTGACCGGTCAGCTGATCGATCGATTCAGTGCACGCCTGTTGTTGCCGTTCTTCCTGCTGCCCCTGTCCGTTGGCTGTATCGTGCTGTCACTGGCAGTGCATCCCGTCAGCATGTCGTTCTTCATGTTTCTGCTGGGCTGCTCCTATGGCGTGTCGAATGCGGTGTTCGGAGCCATCTGGCCGGAGGTCTATGGAACGCGACATCTGGGGGCAGTACGTTCGGTCGTGTCCGCGGCCATGGTATTCGCCTCGGCATTGGGGCCGGGGCTGACAGGCTGGCTGATCGATGTGGGAATCGGCTTCGAACGGCAGTTGCTGTTCATGAGTGCCTATTGTGTGGTCACGATGCTGATGTTGTTCCCGGTCTCTCGCACGCTGCAACGCCGGCAACTGCCGTTGCAAGCCTGATGATCGCAGGGGCCGGGCACATCGCAGGTCCCGTCGACTAGATCAGGCCGGCCTTGACCAGATACAGATAGGCGGTGACGGTCACGACGGACAACAGAGTGCTGAGCACGACTGCACTCGAGGCGCGCTCCTCCCAGACACTGTATTGCTGGGCAATGACGAATACGTTGGTGGCCGATGGCAGAGCTGCCAGCAACACCGCGGCATGCAGCCAGACCGGGTCCAGACCTGGCAATCTGCTGAGCAGTAGATAGACCAGCAGCGGGTGGAGCAGCAGCTTCACGGGTATGAGATAGCCGAGCTCTACCGGGATACGCTTCAATGGCCTCAAGGCCGCCGTGACACCCATGGCAAACAGCGCGCAGGGGGCCGCAGCACTGGCAGCGTTTGCCAGTAGCTGATCGATGGCTGCCGGTGGCCTGAATTCGAACCAGGCTGCACCGATGCCTGCGATGGTTGCCAGGATGAAGGGGTGACTGATGATCTTCACGATGATGCCGATGATCAGTTTGCCAAAGGCCTGTCGTCGTGAATCTCCCAGCGCCATCAGTGTGGGTGCCAGGGTGAAATGCATGGCGTTGTCCAGACAGAACACCAGAGCCACCGGGACACCGGCCTGCGGGCCGAATGCGGCGATCGCCAGCGGAGGCCCCATGTAACCGATATTGCCATAGGCACCGGCAAAGCCCTGAACGGTGGCCGTGCGTGTATCGCTCTTGCGCAGCACTCTGCCCACCAGAAAACACAGTGCGAAGATCAGGAAGGTGCTCAGGGTTGTATTGAACAGAAAGCGACCGTTGGCAAATTCGGACACCGGAGTGGTTGCCAGTAGTCGGAAGAACAGGGCCGGCAGGGCAATGTACAGAATGAAGAAATTCAGCCAGGCAAGACCTTCCAGCGGAATCTTCTTCAGCCGTCCGGAGAGGTAACCGAGAAAGACGAGGCCGAACAAGGGCAACACCAGGCCAGCTACCTGAAACATGGAAATCGCTCCTGAGTCGGATCCGGGGTATCAGTGCAGGGTCTGAGCTTCAATCGAATATCTTGCCCGGATTGAGAATGCCGGAAGGATCAAGGGTACGCTTCAGGCTCTGCATCAGAGAGATTTCGGCGGCGCTGCGAGACAGGGGCAGATACGGTTTCTTGGACAGACCGATGCCGTGTTCTGCGGAAATCGACCCGCCCAGCGACTGCAGTGGCTGGTAGATCAGCTGGTTGCTGAATTCATGCCACCGGGCCTTTTCCTCGGCCTCCAGCTCCTGTTCCGCCGGAGGCGCGACCAGTATGTGCAGATTGCCATCGGCCAGATGTCCGTAGACGTACAGGATGACATCGGGCCAGCGTTGTTGCAATTGCGTCAGTACACTGTCCACATAGGGCTGCATGTCGGCAATGGGCAGGCTGATGTCGTAGACGAATACCGGGTCGTGCTGTAGTGCGATATCGATGTGCTCGCGAATGTGCCAGATATTCTGTCGCTCGCGTTCGGACTGTACGATGACGGCATCGACAATGAGTTCGTTTTCCAGCGCACTGCCCAGCGCCTGTTCGAACTGGTCGTCGGTTGCATCCGATTCCGAGCCACGTGATTCGACGATGGCGTACAGGGCGTAATCGCGTGGTAACGGCGACTGACTGCTGCCTTCGCGCTCGGTATCGGTATTGAGGGCATAGAAGGGCTGCCAGATCACTTCGAAGGCATCCAGGGTGCCATTGAGTGCATGGCTCAGGTGGCCCAGGGTTGCGCTCACCTGCTCGAAACGGTCGAAGGCCAGCAGCGCTGTTGCCAGCGCGGGAGTGGCGGGTCGGAGTCGCAGCACAGCGCGGGTGATGACGCCCAGGGTGCCTTCACTGCCGATGAACAGCTGCTTCAGGTCGTATCCGGCATTGTTCTTCATCATGCGGTTCAGCGATGACAGGATGGTGCCATCGGGCAGCACCACTTCCAGTCCGAGTACCTGCTCGCGTGTCATGCCGTAGCGCAATACGGCCAGTCCGCCGGCATTGGTCGATATGTTTCCCCCGATGGTGCACGAACCTCGCGCACCCAGGTCCAGTCCCAGTTGCAGCCCGGCATCGTCGGCGGCCTGCTGCACATTCTGCAGGATCGCCCCGGCGCCGACCGTCACCGTACGACCGGTGAAGTCGACCGGCTCGATGTCGTTCATGCGTTCCATCGAGAGCAGCAGATCATTGTCGGTGCTGGCATGGCCCTTGACCAGTCCGGTGGCGCCTCCCTGTGTCACCACTACCTGTCCGGCTTCATGGCACAGTTTCAGCACGGCAGCTGTCTGGGCCGTATCCGCCGGTCGCACGATGGCGGCCGCTGTCAGTGGGGAGGCATCCCAGAAGTGTGTCGCTCGAGCGCTGACGTCCGCGCCGGTCAGTACGTGCTCCGGGCCGACGATCTGTGCCAGTCGTGAATACAGGGTGTCTCTGTCCATTGTTCTTTTGGTTCTGTCGTTGTTGCCGGTCTCCGGCAATCAGGTGAACGCCTGCAGTCCAGTCTGACACCGGCCCAGGATCAGGGCATGTATATCATGTGTGCCCTCGTAGGTATTCACGGCCTCCAGGTTCATGACGTGCCGGATGACGTGGTATTCATCCGAAATACCGTTCCCGCCCAGCATGTCTCTGGCAATGCGTGCAATCTCGAGGGACTTGCCTGCATTGTTTCGTTTCATCAGGGAAATCAGTTCAGCCGATGCCTGGCCCTCATCGAGGAGCCGCCCGAGACGCAAGGAGCCCTGCAGGCCCAGCGTGATCTCGGTCTGCATGTCCGCCAGCTTCTTCTGGATCAGCTGGTTGGCGGCCAGGGGTTTGCCGAATTGCCGGCGATCCATGGTGTAGTCACGCGCCTGATGCCAGCAGGCTTCGGCGGCACCCAGCGCACCCCAACTGATGCCGTAGCGGGCACGATTCAGGCAACCGAAGGGTCCGGCCAGGCCTTCGGCATCCGGCAACAGCTTGTCGTCACCGATTTCGGCATCCTGCAGCTGGATCATGCCGGTGATCGATGCGCGCAGGGAGAACTTGCCTGCGATCCCGGGTGTCGACAGTCCGGGATTGTCCCGGTCGACCAGAAAGCCCTTGATCTTGCCGTCATGAGCATCCGACTTTGCCCAGACAACACAGACATCGGCGATCGGTGAATTGGTGATCCAGTTCTTGGCACCATTGAGCACGTAGCCACCGTCGACCTTCGTGGCGCGTGTGACCATGCTGGAAGGGTCAGAGCCATGATCCGGTTCGGTCAGGCCGAAGCAGCCAACCAGTTCGCCGCTGGCAAGCCTTGGCAGATAGTGTTGGCGCTGATCCTCGGTACCGTAGGCGAAAATGGGGTGCATGACCAGGGACGATTGCACCGACATGGCTGAGCGATATCCGGAATCGACGCGTTCGACCTCGCGAGCCACCAGGCCGTAGCTGACATAGCTGGCAGCTGCGCAGCCGTATTTCTCGGGCAGAGTCACGCCCAGCAGGCCCAGTTCGCCAAACTCGGACAGGATGTCGCGATCGAAGTGTTCATGCCGATTGGCTTCGATGACCCGGCCCAGCAGACGGCTCTGGCAATAGTCCCGAGCCGTGTCTCGAATCAGTCGCTCTTCACTGTTCAGTTGCTGATCAAGCAGCGCGATATCGTCCCAGACCGCTGCCGCCGGTTTGGCACGTGCTGACTGCGGTGTCATGTGATCGTGTGAACCGTCGGCTGATGTCATGAAGATTCTCCTGAGGTATAGCGCACCATTGTAGCGCCGCGAAGCCTGTTTGGTTTCATGGGATGCGCTGAAGGAACAGGACAGTGCAACGGGTGTGAATGCGCGTGAGTATACGGTTTTGTGGCTTGTGTCTGATTATCGGATTTTACTGCCTGCGGAATACGGTTTCCTGCCCGGTAGAAGGCGTTGGTGCCAGTGTTACGCGGCATACCCGTTGCAATGGAACTGCTCGAAGAAATCACCAGCACTGTCAGCTGACAAGCCGGGAGTCCGACCAGGGGTTGGCGCCGATGGCGGGACTGGATTCACTGATCCGGCGGTGGCGGCGGGACCGAGGCTGTTTGTGGGAAAGAGACACGACTCTACGATGAACAAGACTGACGAATATCCGACTGGAATTGGCCGAAGCGGTCATGCGTCGAACCGACGGAGCAATGCGAGCTGGAGACAGAATGTGTTGCTGGGACTGGGGACTGTCCTGAGTGTCGGTGCACTGATGGCCGGGCTGGTACCCAGCTCGCGTGCCTCACTGGAAGTGTTGTCCGATATGGATTGCGTGATCGAACCCAGTGCCACGGTCGATCTGGGATCTGCCGTGCCGGGACTGATTGCCCACAGCTATTTCGATCGCAGTGATTTCGTCAGCAAGGGAACGGTCATGGCGCAGCTGGAAAGCGATGTGGAAAGGGTGGCCCTGGCCATTGCCCGGCAAGTGGCCGGCAGCACCACGGCGCTGGATCTGCGCAAGGTGACGGCAGGCTTCGGTGAGAGAACCCGAGCGCGCAACGAACAGCTGCTGAAGACCTCCGGCGTGTCTCGCCAGGTTGTTGATCAGGTCAGTACCGAGGCTCGCCTGGCCGGTCTGCAGGTGGTGCAGGAGAGAGAGAGTCAACGCCTGGCGGAGCTGGATGTACAACGTGCCGAGGCGACCCTTGCCAGGCGACTCATCCGCAGTCCCATCGACGGAAGCGTGGTGCAGATGTACAAGCGAGCCGGGGAATACGTCGATAGCGACCCCGTCTACCAGATAGCGCAGCTGGATCCGTTGAATGTCGAAGTGATCGTGCCGGTCGAGTACCTGGGCAATCTGTCCACCGGCATGGTGGCAGCCATTACCATCGATGTGCCCGGTTTCGAGAACCAGGTATTGTCGGCGGAGGTACGACGTATCGATGCCGTGGCCGATGCAGCCAGCGCTACCTACGGCGTGCGTCTGATTCTGGAAAACCCGGACATGAAGATACCCAGTGGAGTTCGCTGCCAGATCGATTTTCTGGCCTCCTAGTCTGATTGAGACCAGATCCAGACCGGATCGACTCCGGCTGATCAGGGCGTGTCTGCACCGGGCTGTTCGCTCAACAGCTGGTCAGGCACGATCCAGGGTACAGACTCGCAACCGCTGATGACGCTGACCCCGTAGACATCGGCGAGGTTCTGCGGGCTGAGTACCTTGGCGACACTGCCGGATGCCACGATACGTCCCTGATGCATCAGATACAGTCGGTCGCAATAACGGGCTGCCAGTGACAGGTCGTGCATGACGACGATGGCGGCGCGTTTCTCGCTGGCAAAGTCGCGCAGCAGTTGCATTGTCTGCAGCTGATGTCCCAGATCCAGGTTGGAGATGGGTTCGTCGGCAAACAGCAGCGTCGGCTCTGCGGCCAGTGCTCGTGCCAGCAGGGCACGCGCTCGCTCTCCGCCTGAGAGCGTTGTCACCTGCCGATGACGCAAGGACTGGCAGTCACAGAGAGTCAGGGCATTCTCGACGGCCTGCAGATCCGTGGCAGTGGCGCGGCACCATACGGGCAGGTGCGGAATTCTGCCCAGCATGACCAGTCGTTCAACGGTGACGGGCCAGTGAATGGTGCCGGATTGCTCGACCCAGCCCATTTGCAGGGCGCGCTCCGCAGCACTGATGCCTTGCAGGGGATGCCCATCGATGGTGATGCAACCGCTGGCCTTTCTGTCGATACCGGCAAGGGCTGTCAGCAAGGTGGATTTTCCAGCGCCGTTCGGGCCGATCAGGCCAACCAGTTCCCCGGCGGCGACCTGTAAGGACACAGCGTCCACCAATGCCCGTTCCGCACGATGAACACTGACGGATTCAGCCAACAGGCGCGTCTGCATCATCTCGGATCGACTCAGGAGAGGTAGTTCCTGCGACTGCGCAGGATCAGAATCAGGAAGAAGGGGGCTCCCACCAGTGCGGTCAGGACGCCCACCTTCAGCGGTACCGGCAGTGCACCCTGCAGGGCAATGAGCCGCACACCGATATCGGCCGTGAGCAGCATCAGCGCGCCACCCAGAGCGGCCAGCGGCAGCAATCGGCCCGGTTGGTGGTTGGCCAGAGGGCGCAGCAGATGCGGCACCACCAGTCCGATGAAGCCGATCATGCCGGTCGTGGCAACAGCGGCGCCAACACACAGGGAGACGGCAATGAAAATGCGCCAGGATGTCAGATGGGTGTTGATGCCCATGCTTCGAGCCGTTCGTTCTCCCAGTGTCAGAGCATCCAGCGAGCGACCGACACCGGCGAGCAGCAACCAGCCAGCGAGGGTACAGGGCAGCATGAGCCACAGGTCGTGCAGGCTGCGGTCGGCCAGATCGCCCAGAGTCCAGAGCACGAGCTCACGAACCGCAAACGGGCTGGGTGCCAGATTGAGCAGAAGTGACAGCAGGGCAGCTGCCAGGGCATTGATGGCAACACCTGCCAGAATCAGCGTGCTGACCGAAGAGTCCCGACCTGCCAGAAGATAGACGAGGCCGGTGGCGCTCAGAGCACCCAGCATGCCCGCCAGAGGGACGCTCTGAGGGTGCCAGACACCGCTGAAGAAGTACAAGGCTGTTACCGCTCCGAGCGCTGCACCACTGGCGCTGCCGACCAGCCCGGGACTGGCCAGAGGATTCTGCAACAGCCCTTGCATGGCTGCGCCGGACAGGCCCAGAGACGTCCCGGCAATGACCGCAATCAGGGTACGAGGCAGCCGGATTTCGCGAATGATGACGGCTGTCACCGAGTCCGGCTCGGTGAAAGGCAGGGTGAATGCCTGCCAGGGACTGATCCATTGCTGACCCAGACACAGACTCACCACAGCCAGCAGCAACACTGCCAGTCCCAGCAAAAGACAATGCCAGCCATGGTTTGAGCCTGTGTTCAGGATCGGACTCCGGTCAGCTGTCTGATTGTGGAACGTCGATGAATACGACATTGATGGGAACCAGATCGGTAGCGACGCGTTCCGCTGCCAGTTCACCGGTGCTCAGATCGAGGCGGTAGAATCCCGGGTTGTCGTCATTGATACCGATCCAGAGGTGATTGTCCGGACCTTGCGCCAGTGTCGTGATATCGACACCGTCGAGCCCCGGGATGATATCGGCTGACAGTTCACCACTTGTCGGGTTGAACGTGCGCAGGGTCGTCACGGTGAATTCGGCATAGGTCAGCAGATAGCCCAGTTCTGCATTGATGATTTCCAGGTCGACGAAATAGCCTTCGTTTTCTGCATCACTACCGTCATCGAGTATCAGTGTGGTTTCGTAACTGCCGGGATCGATGGACTGTACACCGCCACTGTGAAAATCCTCGGTGATGGCTTCGTTTTCAAAGTAGTTGCCACGACCTACAACATGGATCAGGCCGGTCTCCTCATTGTACTGAAGCGCCGAGGGATTGGTGACATCCAGTTCGATACCCAGCAGGCCGTCGCTGCCCATGCCTGTGTCGATTTCGGTGTTGGTAATCGTGTTGATGACCGCCACGTAGGCGCTCTTGTCGGGAATCTGCGAGCCGGACTCCAGTCGCTGCAGACGCTCGAGCAGTACGAACAGCTTGTCATCGACGATGATCGCCTCGGTCATGTCTGGCAGATCGGTGTCGTAGGCACTCAGATCGATCTCTTCCAGTTTGAAATCCTCTTCCGTCTCGGCGGCCGGGTCCACGATCCACAGGGAGTTGCTGCTGCGACGCGTCAGATAGGCGCGGTTGGGACCGCTGAAGACCAGGTCGGTAGGGTTGGCCGTGATCGGCTCATCGCCCTTGACCGAATACTGGTAGTCGACGATGGATGTGTCTTCGGCATCGTAGCGGGTGATGGAATCAACCATGAACTTGCCGATCTGGTAGGGACTGACACCATCGGTGTCGACATCGATATTGGATCCGGCTCCCGGATAGCTGCCGACGACAACATTGCCCTGTTCCAGAGACAGGCGATCGATGCGACCGCTACCGTAATCGGCCGCCCGGGTAGCCACATAGGCGTATTGGCCGCTCAGGTCCACGTTGTCACCGCCAACAGCCGAGTCGTCGCTGTCGGAGCTGCAGGCGCTCAGACCGATCATGGCAGTTGCCAGCACCGAGACCCGCATCAGTTGCCTGAAGGGCAGGAGAACTCCGCCAGAGGGTGCCTGTGAGATTCTGATTGTCATTCGATTTTTTCCTTGTGAAGTCAGGGTGTGGGCGATGTCAGGGTGCGAGTCAGGGTCAATGACCAGGTGCGCCCGGGTTTGGGAAATCCATTGAAATCCTCGATGTTGTCATCACCGAGGTTGTGTATGCCAAGGGTGGCCTGCCATTGCGTATTCGTCCAGTCGATGCCGATCGAATGCAGTTCGCTATCGGCAGCGGGCAGAATGTTGGCCTGATCGTAGAAGCGTTTGCGCAGTACGTCCAGTTCGTACCAGAAGCTGAACTGCGAGGGCTGGTATTGCAGTTTTCCGGACCAGGCGAACTGAGCTTCGCCTGGCAGAAAGCGGTCATGGAATCCGGCCGCCGGGTCGCGGTTGCGCGCAGACTGCCAGGTGAGATTGCTGCTCAGATCCAGTTGCGGGGTAATGGCCAGATCCATTGCCAGTTCGAGGCCGATGACTCGCGCGGCTCCGGCATTGACCGGACCGCCAATGCCTCGGGAATTGTAGGTGGTGACAATGAGTTCATCCCGGTCGCTCCCGAATACGGTGGCGCTGAGTGCCGAGCGTTGACTGCGAAAGTGCAGTCCGACATCGACATTGAAGCCCTCTTCGGGTTGCAGATCGGGATTGCCGTTTACCAGTCCGCTGGATCCGAACAGTTCTCCAAAGGACGGTTCCCGGTAGTAGCTGCCGGCATTGGCAGTCAGTGAGACCTGCCCCGGCGGGCGGTAGGCCAGACCGATCTGCAGGCTCGTATCCGATGAGCGGCGACGGGAAGGCAGGTCTGCGGATGATTCGGGGCTCTTTCCGCGTAGCTCGTCCTGTTGCCAGCGGATGGCGGGGGTGAGGGACCAGGTCTCACTGTCATCGAACCAGACATAGTGAATGGAGGCCTGTGTGCGGTCTCGGTCGACATCGAAGGCCGCTGTGTCATCCCTGGCGTCGCTCGAGGCAAAACGTTCACGGCGAACATCCAGCGACAGGCCGAGGGAACCGCTGTCGGCCAGATATTCCCAGTAGGTCTTGGCGCCCAGTGTGTCCGAATCGTTTTCTGCGTCCTGCGCGCCCAGTCCGACCTGGCTGAGCAGGTCTCGATAGTGCGATGAGCTGTCATGCCAGTACAGATCGTGGCGACTGTTCCACTGACCCAGACCGTCGAGAACCTGTGACAACTGCAACTGTGTACCTCGGGTATCGTAACTGGCCACATTGTCGGGGTTGTTGCGAAATTCGGGTACGCCAAGATCGCGTGCCGACAACTGCAGAGTCAGGTCGGTACGGCTATCCCGGTTCTGCCGGTAGCCGGTGCGCAGCAAGGCTGTCGTGCGGCGGGCATCGGCATTGTGACGCTTTTCGCGGCGGTCATCATTCGGGTTCAACGGCGTTCCGTTGTCGCTGAGGAAGCCGAAGTCATTGTCACTCTGCCGATGGCTGATGGCGGCCACCATGTCCCATGCACCTCGAACGGTCTGGTGCGACAGCTGCAGCTCCCGACTGCCCAGACTGCCGACACCCAGTCGCACTCGTGTGGTGGGTTCGGCACGGCTCTGCAGTGTGTTGAGATTGACCGCACCGCCGATCGAACCATGACCCAGTTGCAGCGGTGTGCTGCCGCGGTAGATGTCGATGGATTCGAGGTTGAGTACTTCCAGAGTGGAGAGGTCCACTACCGGTGATCCGCCGCTGTTGAGCAGGATGCCATCCAGATAGACATCGGTCTGCGCGCCGGTAGCCGCCCGGATGCTGATGCTGGAAAAGCTGCCGAATCCGCCTGACTGGCGATGTTGCACCCCACTTTCCCGGGCCAGAACACCGGCCAGGGTGTTATTGCTCCGTTGCAGCGTGGCAGCACCGATCCGACTGTGGCTGGCTGTGCTCTCCTCGCTGATCACCTCACCGGTACGGTAGGGCACCTCGGCGATGGCTCGGATGGTGTCCAGTATGGCGTCAGGTGTCGTGCCCGTTGTCGCAGTGGCGTCGACGGAGTGTGTCGAGTCAGACTCGGATGACTGGGCCTGAGCCGCCGAAGCAAGC
The DNA here is from genome assembly GCA_947495035.1 of uncultured Granulosicoccus sp. GTDB lineage: Bacteria > Pseudomonadota > Gammaproteobacteria > Granulosicoccales > Granulosicoccaceae > Granulosicoccus. The sequence goes on along the minus strand of CANLXI010000009.1, from coordinate 82,345 downwards.
AAGGTCACACAGGGCAGAGTGCACAGCAGCCAGTAGCGCAGAGGAAAGCCGGGTGAGGCATTCGTCGGTACGTGGCGACTGGCGCCAGGCAGCACGCTTGCCCGATCAGGGCTATCGATTGAAGGCCAGGAACGCAACCCCGCGCTACCTCATGTTGTGGCCGACGGAGCATGTGGTGGCAGAAGAAGAGGGTTGGACAGCCTCTGCTTGCACACGGCCTGCAGCTGTCGCTTCTCATGTTCCACCGGACACCCCGCCAGGCTGGTTGATGACATATCGCCTGGCAGGTCTCCTGGCTGACAACGGCCTGATTCCGGCCAGGCCGGAAGGGCAGGGGTTCACTCCCTTCCCGGATGCGGAAACCATCCAGTGGGCACACAGTGAATGACGTTGCTTACAGTTGCGGGGGCAGCCGAGGTCTTGCACCTCGTTCCCTTTTCATCTTGGTCAGAACCTTGCGATGCGCAAAGCATACACCACTTGGGGGTTATGCAGAGCGTTACAGCCGAGCCTGAGGGCATGTTTCGTGATTGAAACCGGGGTGGCGACCAACGCCTGTCGAAATATCCGATGGTTGATGAACAAGAACAAGCGAGTCCTGGTTACCGGAGCAGACGGGTTCATCGGTTCGCACCTGACCGAGCTGTTGCTGAGCGAAGGCCATGAGGTCAGGGCGCTCGTGCAATATAACTCTCTGGGTTCCTGGGGATGGCTGGATGCAGCCGCGGAATCCGATGCACTGGAAGTTGTCAGTGGTGATGTACGAGATGCCCATTTCTGCCGCGCGCTGACGCAGGGGATCGACGTCATCTATCACCTGGCAGCCCTCATTGCCATACCCTATTCCTATGTCGCGCCGAGCAGTTATCTCGACACCAATGCCAATGGCACGCTCAATCTGTGCCAGGCCGCACTGGACAATCAGGTTGGTCGTTTCATCCATACATCCACCAGCGAGGTGTACGGGACCGCTCGTCATGTGCCGATCGATGAAGCTCATCCGCTGCAGGCACAATCGCCCTACAGCGCATCGAAAATCGCCGCCGACGCCATGGCCATGAGCTATCACTGTGCCTTCGAGCTGCCCTTGAGCATAGCCAGACCCTTCAATACCTATGGGCCGCGGCAGTCCGCTCGCGCCGTCATTCCGGCCATCATCTGCCAGATAGCGGCGGGCAAGCCGGAGATCCAGCTCGGTGATCTGTCACCGACACGAGATTTCAATTACGTCGATGACACTTGCCGCGGGTTTCTGGCCCTGGCGCGTTGTCCGGAGGCCATTGGAGAAGTCGTGAATATCGGCTCGAACACCGAAATCTCCATTGAAGATACCTTGCACCTGATTCGGGAGCTGATGAATAGTGACACCGTGTTCGTGACCGATGAGCAGCGGCTCCGACCTGCCGCCTCGGAAGTGACTCGACTGGTCTGTGACAACTCGAAAATGATCGAAATGACGGGCCATCGACCACAGGTCGATATTCGCGAAGGTCTGCAACGCACCATCGACTGGCTGTGCGAACCACAGAATCTGCAGCGCTATCGTGCAGAACTCTACAATGTCTGACTGTTCAGTCGATTCCCTCCAGGCAGGTTTCGAACAACTGCAGAGATATGACTCCAGCACCTGCGCAGCTTGTCGTCAGCGAACCGGCCGGGCAGATGAGCACTGAGCGCAGAATCTGTGTCATTACCGGTGGGCGCGCGGACTACGGATTACTGCGTGAACTGCTGGACGAATTGCAGATTCTTGATGGCATTGCCTTGCAGCTGCTGGTCACCGGCTCCCATCTGTCACAGGCACATGGTCTGACCATTGACGCCATTCGCACCGATGGTTATCGGGTAGACCGTGTCGTCGACATGCTGCTGGCCTCCGACTCGACCGTGGCCATCAGCAAGTCGATGGGTCTGGGACTGATCGGATTTGCCGATGCGTTGCAGTCGTTGAGCCCGCACATGGTCGTTGTACTGGGGGATCGCTATGAAATCTGGGCGGCGGCCGCGGCTTGCCTGATACAACGCATACCCCTGGCGCATATTCATGGCGGCGAGGTAACCTCGGGAGCATTCGACGAAGCCATCCGCCATTCGATCACGAAGATGGCGCACTATCATTTCACCTCGGCGGAGCGTTACCGACAGCGAGTCATTCAACTGGGCGAACAGCCCGACAGGGTGTTCAATGTCGGTAGCCTGGGCGTGGGCATCATCAGACAGATGGCGTATCTGTCTCGAGAGCAGCTGCACGCGGAGCTGGGGCTGCGGTTTGGCCGGAGAAATCTGCTGGTCACGTTTCATCCGGTAACACTGGATGAAGAAGCAGGACTCTCGCAGTGCCAGGCCTTGCTGGCGGCATTGGCCGAATGCCAGGATACGCAGATCATCTTTACCGAAGCCAATGCCGATTCCATGGGAAGTCGATTGAATCGGCTGATTGCCGACTTCGTTGGCGAACATCCGGATACCAGTGTCTCGTTCAAATACATGGGGCAATTGCGCTATCTATCGACCATGAAGCTGGTGGATGCCGTCGTCGGGAACTCGTCCAGCGGGGTCATAGAGGCACCGCTACTGGGTACTCCCACCGTCAATATCGGTGAACGGCAGGCAGGACGCATCAGAGTGGCCTCGGTGATCGACTGTGAGGCCGAGCAAGGTGCCATACATGAGGCCATTCAGTCCGCTTGTCGACGTGGGCGCAGTTCGGGAGCTGACCTGACGCAATTGCCCTTTGGTCAGGGGCAGACTGCCAGCACCATTGCCGGACTGTTGAAGGAGCTGCCGGTGGAGAATCTGCTGATGAAACAATTCCATGATATCGAGGAGGTGTCGTGAAGATCATTGCCGAAGCCGGAGTCAATCACAATGGCGACATCGATCGGGCAATTGCACTGGTGGATGCGGCCTGCGAGGCGGGTGCGCATGCGGTGAAGTTCCAGACATTCAGAGCCGAATTGCTGGCAACTTCCTCTGCCGACAAGGCCGGCTATCAGAAACTGGCAACGGCCGGTGAGGAGTCGCAGCTGGCCATGATCCGGAAACTGGAGCTGTCCCAGGAGAGCTTCTGCCAACTGGCTGAGCATTGTGCGGCGACGGGTATCGAATTCCTGTCGACCGCCTTCGAAGAGGTCAGCCTGAATTTCCTGCATGATGAAATCGGCTTGCGCACGTTCAAGATTGCATCGGGCGAATTGACCAATATGCCGCTGCTGCTGGCTCATGCCAGGCTTGCCGATCAGTTGATCGTCTCCACCGGCATGGCAACACTCGAGGAGATCGAAGCTGCTCTGGGTGTCATCGCCCATGGTATGGAGACAGCTCGCGAAGTCGGGGAGCGGCCCGGCAAGGAGCAGTTCCGGGCTGCGTTTCTGCGTGCAATGGAAACGGGGTCTCTGCAGGACAGGGTGACATTGTTGCATTGTACGACCGAATACCCGGCGCCGCTGAACCAGATCAACCTGCGTGCCATGGCCACCCTGCAGAACACCTTCCGGTTGCCAGTGGGCTATTCGGATCATACGACAGGTATCACCGTCCCGGTGGTGGCGGCTGCGCTGGGTGCCTGTGTCATCGAAAAGCACTTCACGCTGGACAAGTCCCTGCCTGGACCCGACCACTCCATGTCGCTGAACCCGGTCGAGTTGACATCGATGGTGTCGGGAATTGCAGATATTCTGCAGACCCTGGGTGATGGTGAGAAGCGCCCGGGCGAAGCCGAGAGCAGGAACATTGAACTGGTACGCAAAAGCCTGGTTGCCAGCCGTGACATACGGGCAGGCGAGGTATTTACGGAACGCAACTTGAGTATGAAGAGGCCCGGTAGTGGAGTGCCGCCGGAAGCGTACTGGTCGTATCTGGGTAGAACAAGCGACCGGGACTACCGAACCGATGACTTGATTCAAGAATGACGAGCGGAATGAAGACTGCAAAACACAGGTGTAGCGTTCCGGGAAACGACAGAGGGGATGAATGCCATGTATGACTGGCGAAAGGTGAAATTGCCGGTAACCGCCGACATGCAGGCGGCAATCGAGACACTGGATCGCGAGGCGGTCCGCATTGCGCTGGTGGTGGATGATCTCGGACGTCTTGTGGGCACCATCACCGATGGCGATATCCGCAGGGCGTTGCTGAAACGCCAGGGAGTGGAAACCTCAGTCATGGAAATCATGAACGACTCCCCCGAAACAGTGGGTACAGAGGCGAGCCGTGGTGAGATCTTCCTGAAGATGAAGCGCAAGAAACTGTTGCACATGCCGGTGATCGATCAGTCCTCGCGCATTGTCGACATGAAGATGCTGCAGGAGCAGATGTTCGAACCGAAGCACGCCAATCCGGTGTTGCTGATGGCGGGTGGATTTGGCAAACGCCTGCGCCCTCTGACGGACAACATTCCCAAGCCACTGTTGCCCATGGGCGACAAGCCGATTCTGGAAGTCATACTGGAACGCTGCATCGATGCCGGTTTCTGCAATTTCGTGGTATCGACACACTACAAGGCGGAAATGCTCAGGGAGCATTTCAGGGATGGTTCGCCCTGGGGCGTCGACATCCAGTATGCCCATGAATCCGAACCCCTGGGGACGGCGGGTGCCATCGGGCTGCTGCCGAACAATCTGCCGGATCTGCCCATCATCGTGATCAACGGTGATCTCATCACGTCAGTGGACCTGGATGCACTGTTGAATTTTCACAATGAGCAGGGAGCCCTGGCAACCGTATGCGTCAAGGAGTATGACTATCAGGTGCCGTTCGGCGTCGTCGAAGCTGACGGTACCCGTATTGCATCGATTACCGAGAAGCCGGTATTCAAGTATTTCGTCAGTGCCGGCATGTACGTTCTGGAGCCGGCGGCAATCGATGCGATTCGTGGACGCGGATACATCGACATGCCGGATTTTCTGCAGGAATGCATTGCCAGTCAACGTGGCGTCAGTATGTTCCCGATACACGAGCAATGGCGTGACATCGGCAGAATCAATGAGTATCAGGAAGCCCTGAAGATGACCGGCACCTGACAGCCGGCCAGCGGATCAGCCGGAGCAGGGCCTGGCCACTGCTCCGGCGAAGCCGCCAGTCCGATGAATGACAAGGGCGGCTCAGGCCGCCTTTGTCGTTTCAATGGTCGACTTGCGGATGGAGTCGGCAAGTCCGGTCGCCAGAGACTGGGCCTCGCGGTTTCCCGCCTTTTCGTGGATCTGCGCCAGCTGTCGGGCTGCTCGCCAGTCGTTGCTGAAATTCTCCAGGTAGATGGTCAGCAACTCGACGGAAGATTCGTAATTGCCCATCATGTTCAGCAGGTTCGCATAGGACGGTATGTAGTGGGGCGTGACCTCGCACAACATGCCCAGGGTGCTGCAGGCAGACTCACCGTCCTGTCTCTTGATGTAGATCTGCGTCAGTCGAGTCAGTGAATCCTCGATCAGGGCACCGATGGAGTCGAGGCTCTCCTGGCCACTGCCCAGTTGCTCCGCGCAGTCATCGATGACGCGTCCGTATTGACTGATTGCTTCGTCCTCGTCATCGTTCAGCTCGGCAATACTGCCGTTGATGAATGTCGATATGGTGCCATAAGGCCATTCGAGATCCTGCAGCTTTCTGCTGTAGGTCTGCAGGTCGTTGATGCAGTTCTGGTTGCGCAGATAGCGCAGTGACTGCATGGTCTTGCGCACAGTGCCGTAGTTGGACACGATTCTTGCGTCGTGTTGTTTTTCCTTTTCATGCAGTGATTGCAGAAAGCTCTCGCTGGCCTTGTGCAACAGGGCTTGTTGTTCCGCGGTAGCTGATGCCAGTAGGCGATCAAGGAACATCATGACACGGCCGGGTGTTTCCTGTTCTTCCCAGGCCTGCAGAAGGTATTCGATATCCGGCGTATCGGAGAGTTCGGCCTCGCGCAGTCTGATCAGCTTCTGGGCGTTCTCCAGCGCCTTCTGGTAGTAGCGGCTGCCCTCGTCGGTTATTTCGTAGTATTCGCGGGCCCATTTCTCCATGTCCTCTTCCAGCATGCGTGAAAAACCGCTGGGCTTGCGCAGTTTGCCGTATTCGGGACCCATGTAGTATCGGATGGCTGACAGAGCAGGAGGGGAGATCTTCATCAAGCGGTTTTCAAGCGCATCCAACCGCTTGTGGTAGGCAGGTTTCGGCGGTTTTCCGCCCTTGCCGTAGATCTGGTCGATGCAGTGCTGTGCCTTGCTGCACACGGAACCGATCTGCCGGAATTCCCGACTGAACCCAGACAGTTGTTGCCGCAGTTCACGCAGTTGTTCGAGTGTGGGTTGTGTGGTTCGACTGCAGTCCAGTACCGGTCGTGCGTCGGGAAGTTCCACGTCATGGCAATCGATATGCTTGATCGAGGAAATCGCAGTGGCATGTATGTTCAGATTGAACAGCACGTCTGCGTGCTGATTGATTCTCTTTCCGATCTTTTCCAGGGACTGAATGCCGCGATAGAAGTCGAGTGAGGTGCCAGCCCGGTTTCCGGCATAGGTGCTCACCTGTACATCGTAGTTGCCGGGCAGTTTCAGAAGCTCGGCTTCAGGCGTGCCCTGCGTATGGGAATCACCAGCGGTGTTCATGCACAGATCGACGCCACTGAGCAGTATGGTGGAAAAGCCAAGCCCGGCGGCCACGACCGTCGCGGCATGTCCGACGGTGGGGCCGGAGTTCTCGATGATTCTGTCAGAGTTGGGCAGGGATGTCCCCCAGGGGTAGCGGCTGCCGAGATGGAACCGCGGGCCCAGCCATTGCTTGGGCAGCATGTGAGCGACGTGATAACTGTGTACCAGTGGCACGCCCTGCCATTGGGTACCACGCTTGGCTGCCGCATACGTCAGGGGCGAGGGATCCATGCTGACCACGAGATCGGGCATGAGGTTCATTTCCGTGAGTTTGCCACACAGTCTGGACACCGCAAGTATGAAGAGTCGAGACCGGTTTTCGATGATCCAGTCCAGGTGCTGGTCCAGTGAAGGACCACCGCCCATGACCAGAGCCACCCGGCCCTTGCCGAACTCCTGATCCTCATGAAGGGCCACCTGATTGTCCACGCAATTGGCCATCTGCTGATCGATGAATCGCTTGACGGCATAGCTGTTGTAGATGGCGTGCTCTCTGTCGCCTCTTGCCTGACGAGTCTGGCGGTACAGTGGGTAGTAGATGTTGAGGTAGTCGCTGATCGCACATCGGGATTGGACCAGCTCGACCTTGCCGGCCAGAAACCAGGCCGTATCCTCATTGTTGAATACGCTGGTATCCAGGTCGGCAGCATCGATCAGGCTGACCGCCGATGAATGATGTCTGCAGTCTTGCCCGGCGAGCCATTCCCGGCATTCCTGGTCGATGGCCTCGAAGACCTCGCCGGGTTCGAGCAGAACGATCCTGGAACCATCGGGAACGGATTTGCCCAGCAGGTATTTGAACAGCAGGCCGGAGTCGCTGCCGATGACGATGGTGAGTGTGTTCTCGGCGCAAGGATCGAAGTCAAGCTCCTTGTCGTAGAACTGCGAGGCGCTTTGCTGGGCGAGACTGGTGCGGTTGAGCTCGGGAATGAATCGGTCTCCCCAATCATTCTTTTCAAAGCAATAATTCAAGTGTGGGTTCCTCCAATCTGGTAAGCGTCTTGCTTTGCTGTCAGGCACAACGTCGGCTTGCTTACCGTCGCAACCGGACTCGGTTTCGTAGTTGGCTAGGTGCTACAGTAATCTTGCCAATGGCAGGCTGTCGGCGTCGGCAAGTGTTAACCGGGAGCAGAAGAGAGCTTCGTTATGATGCCATCGTCAACATGATCAGCAATCACGCAGTACTGGCAGTGATTCCGGCCAGAGCCAACAGCAAGGGCCTGCCGGGCAAGAATGTTGCAGAGCTGGCAGGCAGACCGCTGATCGCCTGGAGCATCGATGCCGCTCGCCAGTCGGATCATGTGGACAGAGTGATTGTCAGTACCGACAGTCGGGAGATTGCCGATACGGCGGAACTCTGGGGCGCTGATGTCCCATTCCTGAGACCGGCGGCGCTGGCCATGGATGATACTCCCGGCATTGCACCTCTGCTGCATGCCTGCCAGATGGTGCCAGACTATGATTACGTGGCACTGCTGCAACCCACCAGTCCCTTGCGTACGGCTGCCGATCTGGACAGTGCCATCAGCCTGATGGTCGGACGCGGCGCGGATTTCTGTATCAGTGTGACGCGGGCCAAGCAGCACCCGAACTGGCTGTTTCGACAATCGGACGAGGGCTACCTGCAGCGCTATGAGGAGGCTCGAATGGAGACGGATCGGCAATCATTGAGCCCGGTCTACGCACCCAATGGAGCCATCTACGTGGCGAGGATCGACGCATTGCTGGAACAGGGAACGTTGAGTGGTCCGGGCACGCTGGCCTATGAAATGAGTGCAGAGAGATCCACCGATATCGATACGGCTCTGGATCTGAAGATCTGCGAATGGCTGTTGGCGGAGCCGACCCTCCTGGCGGCCTGATACCGGCGCCGCCGCGGGGTTCACTCCGGGCTTACGATTGTCTGATGATTCGCGCAGGGCTGCCGACTGCCACGCAATGATTGGGTAGGTCGTGGATGACGGTGGAGCCGGCCCCGATGACCGACTGTTCCCCGACCTGCAGGCTCTGGATGATTACCGCCGCGGCACCGATCCAGCTCAGATTGCCTACCATGACCTTGCCTGACAGCACGGCGCCGGGACTGATGTGAACCGCATGGCCGAGTTGGCAATCATGCTCGACAATGGCACCGGAGTTGATGATGGAAGCACTGCCGATACGACAGCCCGGGTTGATGATGGCACCGGCCAGCACGGCACTGCCTGCGCCCAGCTGACTGCGTGCACTGATCATGGCAGAAGGGTGTATCACGGTTGCCATCGGCCAGTGAGCCTCTTGCAGTTGCGACTGCAAGCTGTGGCGTCGCTGATTGTCACCGCTGGCGATGATGAGCTGATGCGTGGTAGCGGGAGTCTGCTGAAGCAGACAATCGAGTGTGCCGACAATCGGCCAGCCACCACTGTCGATCTCCTCCGGGTAGGTGTCGTCGTAGAGCTGGATGCGATGCCAGTGGCCAGAGGCCTCGGCAGCGTCGGCAACCACGCGTGCATGGCCCCCGGCGCCGATGATCGACAAAGTGACATCACGTTCCGCGTGCAAATCCGACGGCTCCCTGGTGAGCATGCAGCAGCTCACGGATTGATACCGGAGCCGGCCTTGATCAGAGACTGCTGCAAGTATCAGTCCCGATGAGGGCGGCTCTGCCATTCAGGCCGGGCATGGCGCCCGATCGCATGGTTCCGGCTGTCAGGCCTGTGCCTCGAGCGCTGCCTGTCTCAGGATGTCAGCCGTGTCGTCAGGTGCTCCATGCGCTCGATCGTGACATTGGCAAAGGCTATTCTCAGATACTGGTCCTGACCCTGGCCGAAGAAGGCTCCGGGCAATGCAACCATGCCGAGCTCCCGGGCCAGACGTTCAGCGACATCGACGGATGATGCCTCTGGCCAGGGGTGTCGCACATAGGCGAAGTAGGCACCAATGGCATCGATACGCCATGCCGGCAATGATGCAAGGGATTGCCGCAAGGCATTGGCGCGTCGGTTGATTTCGTCACGATTCCCGGCGCGCCAGTCATCGAGTGTCGGCAGGCAGTGGGCCAGAGCCACCTGTGGAGCACGAGGCGCGCAGATCTGCAGATTGTCCATGATCTTGCCCATCTGCTCGATGACCGGCAGATCGGCCACCACGGCGCCGAGTCGGTGTCCCGGGACACAGAAGGATTTTGAAAAGCTGGACAATCCGATCAGGAATTCGGCAGGACCGTCATCGAACAGGTCGTGTGCCGGACCGTGTGCTGTGGGAAGAAAATCCTGATAGGTCTCATCGAGAATCAGCCAGATACCGCGTGACGCGCACAGCTCGTACAGCGCACGAATCAGCGTGGCTGGGTAAACGGCCCCCGTGGGATTGTTCGGGGTGACGATGGCCAGCGCGCGCACCTCGGGACTGATGGCTGCCGCCACCTTGTCGGGATCAGGCAGGAAGCCGGTACTGGCATCGACGGTGACGTGTGCCGTGTCGATGCCGAACATGGCCAGCGTCGATTGATGGTTGAAATACCATGGATTGATCATCAGCACTGACTCCCCGGGCGCTGCCACCGTCAGGGCGGCCGTCACGAAAGCCTGATTGCAGCCTGAAGTGATCAGGATGTTGTCAGAGGACACCGTGCCGCCATGCGTGCGCACCAGGTCGGCTGCATATGCCGCTCGGAAGCCTGCCTCACCTTCGATGGGGCCGTAGCCCAGACAGGCAGGATCGCTGGCGGCCTGACCGAGAGCCTGCAGCAGAGAATCGGGAGGCGGATAACCGGGTACTGCCTGTGACAGATCGATGAGATCCTCCCGCGGGCCGGCAAAGTCACGCGCGGCTCTCTGAATGCGGGGAATGGGAGGAACGCCCAGTGCATGGACGTTCGGATTGAAGCGTTGTCTGTTCATGATGCAGCGGATTCTAGCGCGCCACGGCAGATTCTGTCGCGCAGGACTCCGGCCACCGACTCCCGGGTGTCAGTCAGAGTTCAATGGTGTCACTCATTTGAACCCGGGCATCAGCTGTTGTGGCAGCCACAACACGATTTCCGGAAACAGGATGATCAGCAACAGAATCAGCAGCATCGGCGTGAGAATGATGGCGACATCACGCAGTACTGTGACGACATTGACTCGGGCGATGGAAGCCGATATCAGCAGGCACAGACCATAAGGGGGAGTGACCAGTCCGAACGAGAGAGACACGATGCCGATGATGGCAAAGACCACGGGGTGGATGTCTGCGGCCGATGCCACCGGGTAGAGCACTGTACCGAGAATGATGATGGCCGGAATGGCATCGATGAACAGGCCGAACAGCAGAAAGAAACCGGCGATGACCAGTGATGTGCCGAACTGCCCCATCTCCAGTCCGGTCATGACGCCGACCATCAGGCGCGGTACATTGTAGAAGGCCAGCATCCAGCCGAAGACCGATGCGGTGCCGATGGCAAACAGGGAAATCGAGGCGAATCGGCCGGTTTCGTACAGGATGCCGATGGCGTCCCGGAAATTGATGGTGCGGTACACCACAGTGCCGAGAAACAGGGAATAGAATGCTGCAATGATGGCGCTCTCGGTGGGCGTGACGATGCCGCCGACGATGCCGCCGATGACGAATATCGGTGTCAGCAGAGCCAGTCCTGCTCCCTTGAAGGCTTTCCAGAATTCGGCCAGCGACGGTTTGCCAACGGTGGGGTAACCGTAGACGACGGCGTATCCGTACACGGTGGCCATCAGCGCCAGGGCGATCAGCAGTCCGGGTATGGCACCTGCCAGAAACAGCGAGCCGACTGAAATCGACATGACGCCTCCCCAGACGATCATCAGGATGCTGGGAGGGATGATGACGCCCATGACCGATGAGCAGGCCGTGATGGCGACCGAAAAACGCGGGTCATAGCCTTCTCGAGTCATGGCCGGGATCAGGATCTTGCCGCAACCCGCCGCATCGGCAGTGGATGAACCGGAGATGCCGGCAAACAGCATGGATACGGCTACATTGACATGCCCCAGTCCACCGGGGAGCCAGCCTGTCAGGACGGTTGCCAGACCAATCAGGCGATCGGTGATCTTGCCGCTGTTCATCAGATTGGCAGCCAGCAGGAAGAAGGGCACGGCCAGCAGGATGAATGAGGTATAGGAGTTGAGCATCCGGTCCATGATGAGGAACGGGGTCAAGCGTATGTCCAGAGCCACCAGAGGAATGGTGGCGATACCCAGTGCAAAGGCAACGGGCACGCGAGCGATGACCAGGACAATGAAGCCGGTCAGCAGTGTCAGACAGGCGACGCCGGTGGAGATGATCATTGTGCAAGTGTGTCCTTGGCGTGTCGGTATTCCTGCACGATCTGCCAGAAGCGGAACAGGGAGAAGGTAGCCCAGCAGAAGCCGGTCAGTGGCACCGTGATGTAGATGACCAGCATGTTGACCTGCATCATGACCGAGGTCTGTATGGCGCCGAACTTCGCATACCCGATGCCATACCAGGCGAACAGGAGGGCGAAGATGCTCATGACCAGCAGAACAAAGCCTTTTTGCAGCAATCTTCCCAGTCTTGAGCGCGCGTCGGGGATGACGTGTACATCGAAGTGGGTGCCTTCCCAGACGGCGATGATGGAGCCGAGCATGACCATCCAGACAAACAGGAACGTGGCCAGCTCCTCCGTCCACAGGTAAACGGGAATGAGTCCGGTATATCGCGCCAGCACTTGCATGGTGACGGGTACAACCAGTGCGGCCACCAGACAACCGACGGCAACCCGCAGCAGCTGGCAGAATCCTTCCAGTAATCGTTCAATCATTCAGCAGGACTCCGCGACGGGGTGGGGCAATCGGCTTCGGCAGACGTGCCCGCGGGGTGGGTCGGTGTGTACGCCGATACCCTCATGCTGCAGCAGCGAGCAAGAGGGTATCGGCCAGGGTGTTCAGCGCAGGGGCGCTGATCACATTGCGCGAATGGCTTCCAGCAATTCTTGCGCACCGAGTTCCTCGGCATAGGCATCCTGTACCGGGGTCACCAGCTCGAGCAGCTTGTCGCGGTCAGCGAATTCATGCACCTCGATCTGGCCGGCCGATTTCATCTCTTCCAGTTTCAGTGCATCTTCACTGGATTCAAGCTCGCGACCGTAAGCGCCTGCTTCCTTGCCGGCCTGCAGAACGATCTGTTGCAGCTCTTCGGGCAATTTGCGGAAGGATTTGCCGCTCATGACAATGGGTCGAACGGTAATCGAATGCTGTGTCAGGGTGACATGCGGGGCGACCTCGAAGAATTTGTACTGCAGCAGACTGGCGGACTCGTTCTCCAGGCCGTCCACCACGCCGGTCTGGATGGCGTTGTACACTTCCGAATAGGCGATGGCCGAAGGGGCTGCCTTGATGGCCTGGAAGACACGGGCCTGAATCGGAGCACCCATGACCCGCATCTTGTGCCCGGTCAGTTCATCGATATTGGAGATCGCATTGGCGGAGATCAGATTGCGGGTACCGCCGCCGGCATAACCGATGATCATCAGATCGGCCTTGTCCAGCAGTTCTTCTTCCAGGGGTTTCAGCACGTCACTGGACAGCACGGCATTCCAGTGCGCCAGATCACGAAACACGAATGGCATGTCCATCAGTGGCAGGGATGGGGCGAATCGGGCGAGATTGGACGGAGCGATGATGGCGTAATCGATGGCAACACCCTTCGTCAGAAAGTTGACGTAATCGGGCTCGATTCCCAGCTCGCTGTTGCCGCGCAGATCGAAGGCAATATCCGTATCACTCGCCTCATTGACCAGTTCTCCGAACTTGATCAGGGTCTTGCTGTAGGCATGTTCATTGTCGAACAGGCTCGCTCCGCGCAAGGTCATGTCAGCTGCATTGACACCACTACCCAGTAGCGTCGCGCAGCTGGCAATGGCAGCGCAGATCAGTTTTTTCTTGATGGCTTTGAACACGTGGCTTTTTCTCCGTTATCTCCAGGGGCCTGCTCTTGAGTGCCAGGCTGAATGAATACCGCCGATCGGATTCGAGTCAGGTGTCGGCACGATGGTCGGGAAACCGCCGCCGTGAAGGCCTCTCTGTTTTCGAGTCGAGCAAGTATGGGAGTAACGGTATACTAGTATGGTAGATGTCGTCAAATACTATTCTTGCTGTTGAATTCGCATCACCGGCAGCCTCAGCCGGGTATGACGTAACCTTTTGCAGAGTGTGCTGTACCTCTCGATTCCACTTTTCAGGCCGTTAACTGCTCCAGAGTTCCTGAAAGGCGTTTTCTGAATGAATCAGCCCGGCAAGCAGTACATCGAGTTCAATGCAGGTGGTCAGCAACAGGTCGCGGTACAACCGCGTGGCGAACTGCTGCTCAGTGGTATTGCATTCGACGATGTGGCTGTCGACATCATCGATACGGATGTCATTCTGACCGATCCGGAGAACGGTGATCGTATCGTCCTGATGGGGCTGGCCCTCTTCCTGTTCGACGACGAAGAGGTGCCACTCATGTCATTCGACGGAGAGCCGGTTTCACCGAATCTGCTGTTGTCCAAGGTTGGCGAGATCCAGAACCTCACCATGCAGGAATTCGTGGCCGTCACCAGCCTGCTGGAAGACAGTTTCAAGACGTCCGAAGAAGAGCAGGAAGAATCGGAAGATCAGGAAGAGTCCGAACAGACACCACCGGATGTGCTCGCAGCGATCATGCAGGCCATCGTGTCGATGAACGAGGCGCAGCAGGCGGCATCGCCGAATGTGGAAGTGGCCAGTGACGAGGGCAAGTACGATCGCAAGGCCGTGGATGAGGAAGGCGATACGTTTCTGGAGAACAGCAAAACGGCCAGTGCGGATTCATCGGCGGCAGCCTCCTCATCCAGCGAGGCGCCCGATGTGCCGGAAGCGGAGATCCTGTTCGATCTGGCGTTGTTGCAGCCAGGACGTGTCGAAGCCGTGGAGGTTGTTGACGGTGTCGACACCCGCAAGGTGCTCGGTGGCGGTGGTTCGGAGGAGTCGGTCTTCAATCCGGCCAACGAAGCCCAGTTTTCTACCGAAGTGCTCAACTATGGCACCGTGGCGGATGACCTGATCATTCATACCGACAATCCGGATTACTTCGACGCGAATACCATGACGCGTGTGATCGAGATGAATCCGACGTTTCCGGCAGGTTTCAAGGTCACCGAAGTGAGTCTCAAGGGTTTTCCTGACGGATTCGTGATCGAGCATGCCGACAAGGTCGGCGATGCCTGGATCATCAATGATCCGCAGCTCAACGAGCAGGGGCTACTGAGTTTCAATCTGATCTACAGCGTACCCTCGGATGAGGGATTCCGCGTCGACTTTTCGGTGACCTCCGAGTTTCAGGTCGGATCGCTGGATTCCGAAGGATTGGAACTGGCCGTACCGTCCGAAACCCTGTTGACGTCCGAGGACAGCCGTGAATTCGAAGTCAAGGATGTGCTCAGTGCGACCGAGCTCAATTACACCAACAGCGCAGGCGAGGAAGTGTGGGTGCTGGCCAACAACCCGAATCCGAATCGGGTTTTCTCGGGTTTTGGTGATGATCACATCACCGGTTCGGTAGGCACCGATTTCATCCAGGGCGGCGGTGGTGATGACATCATCGACGGTGGTCTCGGCAACGATACCCTGGATGGTGAAGCGGGTGATGATCACCTGATGCATGGCAAAGGTCTGGATCAGATCATCGGCGGCTCGGGTGTCGACACCATGGATTACAGCGCTCTGGATACGGCCGTGCATGCCGATCTTTCCGTGCTGGTTGATGGTTTCTCCAACGTCACGGTAGACCCGGAAGGGCCGGATCTGGAAGTGGACCAGATCAAGGGTGTCGAGAACATCATCGCCGGGTCAGGTGATGACCTGCTCACGGGCGATCGGCAAGACAACCGTCTGGAAGGTGGCGCCGGTGATGACGTGCTGGTTGGCGGCGGTGGCAATGATGCCCTGGTCGGTGGAGAAGGCATCGACACGGCAGACTACAGCCTGACTACCGGTCCCATCACGATGGATCTGTCCCTGGACGAAGACAATGTCATCGTGGACGAGTCGAACATCGACACCCTGAGCGGTATCGAGAAGGTGATCGGTACGGATTTCGACGATGTGATGCGTGGCGGTGATGCCGATGACATTCTCGAGGCTGGCGATGGCAATGACCGACTCTCCGGTGGTGATGGCAGTGATACGCTGGATGGCGGTGACGGTGAACGGGATGTCGCGGATTTCAGTGATATCGACGAAGGGGTCAGGGTTGATCTGGGCGCTGCGAGCGATGCCGATGGCTATGTGTCGGCCATCCATGGAAGCAATGCGGATCGCCTGCGAAACGTGGAGGATCTGCATGGGTCCGCTCATGCTGACCAGCTGAGCGGTAACGAGCTTGACCAGTTCATCTGGGGCGATGCAGGTGACGATGTCATCGATGGGGCAGCGGGAGCTGATGTGCTCGATGGTGGCGCTGGCCAGGATGATGTCTCAGGTGGGAGTGGCACGGATACCTTCCTGCACAGTGATGGCAACGATCGACTCGATGGTGGAGCCGACACAGACACGCTGGATTTCAGTCAGACCGAATACGTCAGTCAGGTTGATGCCGTACTGAACGGTGAACAGGATTCACTGGTGAGCGTGACCGGCGGCGATGACCTGACGATCCGCAATATCGAGAACATCATCGGTACAGCAGGTGATGATCGTCTGCAGGGCGATGCCAGCGACAATGTGCTTGACGGTGGGGCGGGAGACGACGATCTGATCGGTGCTGCCGGTAATGATGTTCTGATCGGTGGTGAAGGTCGGGACAGTGCCGATTATTCGGTGGCAACGGTTGGCGTCAATATCGATCTGTCAGCCGGTGAAGTCAGCAATGATGGCTTCGGCGGACGTGACTCCATCGATGGCATCGAGGATCTCACTGGCAGTCGCTTCTCGGACACACTGTCCGGTGATGCGCAGGACAACGTCATTCGCGGTGGCGAGGGCGATGACACCCTGATCGGTCGTTCAGGCGATGACATGCTTGTCGGTGGAGAAGGGCAGGATACGGCCAGCTACGAGTTTTCCCGGTCAGCGGTAACCGTGGATCTCGCTGCCGCTGAACCGACAGAGGATGGCGAAGGGGGGCAGGATACCTTCGACAGTATCGAATCGGCAACGGGGTCTGCGTTCAATGACACCTTGCAGGGCGATGCGGGCGCCAACACGCTGTCCGGTCTGGCTGGTGATGATGTACTGGATGGTCGCGATGGTGACGATACACTTCTGGCAGGGGCCGGTGATGATACCTTGCTGGCTGGCCATGGCAGTGACAGTCATGACGGCGGTATCGGCATCGATGTTCTGGATTATTCTGCCCTGACGGAGGCCGACAGCATCGAGCTGACCTTGTCCGGAAGTCTCTATGCCCAGGTGACGGTCAATGGCGCTGACGATGATCAGGTCAGAAATGTCGAAACCATCCTTGCCACGTCGGGTGATGATCGCTTGGGCGGGGACGATCTGTCCAATTCCCTCTACGGTCTGGCCGGGGACGATGTCATCAGCGGCGGCGAAGGATCGGATCAGCTGTTCGGTGGAGAGGGCAACGATCAGTTGCGCTTCGATGATCTGACGGCCGACGGTATAACGCTGAGTCTGGTGACCAGCACGGCCTCCTACGGCATCGATGGCAGTACCGATCGATTCAGTGGCTTCGAATCCTATGCGGCAACGAATCAGGATGACACCATCCTGACATCCGATGGCATCGACCAGGTAGAAGGCCTGGGCGGTGATGATCATTTCCACAGCAGTCAGGGCAGCGACGTACTGGTGGGGGGCAGTGGGCAGGACATCGTCGATTATTCGCTGCAGTCGGAAATCGACCATATCGAGGCGACACTGGACGAAGGCAGAACCATTACCGTGACAGTGGTGGGGGGAGACGATGATCAGATAACCACCGTGGAAGGCATTGTCGGGTCGGCGGGCAACGACATTCTCACCGGCGATTCGCTGGATAACGAACTGGCTGGCTCGGCAGGTAATGATCTGCTTGATGGCGGCGCCGGCGATGATATTCTGCTGGGTGATTCCGGCAAGGATCGGTTTCTGGGCGGTGAGGGCGATGACAGTTATATCGGAGGTTCCGGTACCGATGTCATCGACTACAGTCAGGCCCGGGGTGGTATTTCGGTCGATCTGTCGGAGAACACCGCCATCAATGATGGTTTCGGTGGCCAGGACAGTATTTCAGGCGTCGAGGACATCGTGGGGACTGACGACAGAGACGTCATCAGCGGCGATGCTCGTGCCAATACGCTGACCGGCTCGGCAGGTGATGATGTCATTCGCGGAGGCAGCGGCTCGGACATCCTGGACGGTGGTGAAGGTCTGCTGGATGAAGTGCATTTCGATGACCTTCTGAACCATGGTGTCACACTGGACCTGGAGGCCGGATCCGCCTTCTTCGCCGGTGATGTCAGCACGGATGTCCTGACGGGGTTTGAGTTGTATTACATGACCAGTCAGGATGATCTGATCCGCGGATCCGCTGCTGCCGATACGGTATTCGGCGCGGCTGGCGAGGACAGCTTCCTGGCCAGTGCCGGTGCAGATGTACTGGACGGGGGAGGTGACAGCGACAGTATCGATTACTCGTCTCTGACCGAGGCCAGTTCCATCAGTGTCACGCTGGATGGTTCACGTACCGTGAACGTGGATGTCGGTGGCATCGGCATGCAGAGCATCACCCGCATCGAGAATGTGACCGGAACCCGAGGGGACGATCTGCTCGGTGGTGACGCACTGTCCAACCACCTGATCGGTGGTGCAGGCGATGACACGGTTTTCGGTGGTGCCGGCAGTGATCTGCTGGAAGGCGGTGATGGCCATGACGAGTTGCGCTTCGACGAACTGGGGTCGGTGGGTATCACCCTGACGCTGGGGACCGGCCTCGGAACCGCTGTCTACGCGGCGGATAACAGTACCGACACCTTTACCGGATTCGAACGCTATCTGACCACGCGGCAGGACGATATCGTGCAGACCTCCGAGGATGTCGATAGCGTGTACACACTCGCTGGAGATGATCGAATCGCTGCCAGTCATGGTGCGGATACCCTCGATGGCGGTCTGGGCGACGACTCCATTGACTACTCCGGTCTGAGTGGTGCCACGGGCATTCAGGTCGATCTTGATGGTGCCACAGCAGTTCAGGTGTTGGTGGATGGTGCGGACGATGACACCATCAGCAATATCGAGAACGTGACAGGCACCAGCGGCGCGGACAGGATCAGCGGCGATGAGCAGATGAATCGACTGCAGGGACTGGCTGGCTCCGACGTACTGGACGGGGGCGCGGGTGATGATCAATTGTCCGGCGGTGAAGGTGATGATCTGCTCACCGGTGGAGAAGGCAATGATCAGCTGTTCGGGGATCAGGGGGAGGATACCGTCAGTTATGCCGATGCCAGTGGTGGCGTCTCGGTCGATCTTTCAACCGGTACCACGGCCAATGACGGCTTTGGCGGCGAAGATGAACTGCGCAGCATCGAGAATGTCGAGGGCAGCGTCCATGCCGATGTATTGCAAGGCAATGGCAGCGACAACGAAATCAGTGGCAACAGTGGCGACGATACTGTCTACGGCGGTCTGGGCTCCGATGTACTGTCAGGCGGCGCGCATGTCATCGGTGACGTGTTGCGGTTTGATGACCTGATCGGCGGCAGCCTCGAACTGGATCTCGGCTTGCAGAGAGCCGTGTTCACCGGCGATCTGTCGGTCGATACGTTCAGCGGATTCGAGAGATACATCGGTACACAGCAGGCAGATACGCTGGAAGGGAGTGTACAGGAGGACATCGTGAGCCTTGAGGGCGGTGATGATCATCTGAATGCCTCTGCCGGTAGCGACACACTCGACGGTGGCGATGGCGCAGATACGCTGGATTACTCCGGGCTGAGTGGCATCAACGGCATCAGCATCCTGCTCAACGGTGACAGTGAGTCCGTGGTCAGTGTCGATGGTGGCGATGACGATACGATATCGAACATCGAACACCTGACTGGCAGCGCGGGTGATGACACACTCGGCGGTGATCAGTCCGACAACCGTCTGCAGGGGCTCGCGGGTGATGATCGGTTCATCGCCAGTGCCGGTACCGATGACATGCAGGGCGGTGCGGGATCCGACACGGTGGATTACAGCACACTGTCCACGGCCGATGCCATATCGGTGGAACTGCAAGGGGCGGCTGTGACCACCGTGACGGTCGATGGTGGTGATAACGACACGATCTCCGGGATCGAGAATGTGGTGGGTACCGCCGGCAACGATACATTGACAGGTGACGATGCTCGGAATCGTCTGGAAGGTCGAGCCGGTGATGACACCCTTGATGGTGGTGCTGATGCGGATACCCTGCTCGGTGGCGATGGGAATGATCTGCTGCTTGCCAGTGAAGGTGCGGATGTGGCAGACGGTGGTGCCGGACTGGATACGGTGGATTACTCGAGCCTGGCCGCAGGAGAGTCCATCGATGTGACGCTGGCAGGTTCTGTCGATGCCACTGTGTTCATTGCCAATGCAGACGATCAGACCATTCGCAATATCGAGAATGTGATTGCCACCGATGAGTCCGACCGGATCGTCGGTGATGCGCAGCAGAACCGGATACAGGCAGGCGCCGGTGATGATCTGCTCGGTGCATCGGCCAATAGCGACACACTCGATGGTGGCACAGGGTCGGATACGGTGGATTACTCGACCCTTGCCGATATCCAGCGGATCAGTGTGACACTGGATGGTGAGAACGAGAGCACGGTGCAGGTCAGTGGTGGTGCCGATGATCGCATCGTGCGAATCGAGAACGTGATCGGCACGGCCGGTAACGATTTGCTCGCCGGCGATAGTGCCGACAATCACCTGGAAGGTCTGGCCGGTAACGACACACTGGTGGGGGCGGCCGGAAACGATACGCTGGACGGAGGTGTCGGAGGGTCCGACACGGTGACCTATATCGACGCAGGTCAGGGTGTCATCGTGGATCTGTCCGCTGGTGTGGCCAGTGAAGATGGATACGGCAGTGTGGATACACTGATCGATATCGAACAACTGGAAGGCTCGGACTTCGCCGATGATCTGACTTCGGGTAGTGGTACCGACAGTATCGAGGCCGCAGCGGGAGACGACCGTATCACTGTGGGGCTGGGAGCGATCAGTGTCGATGGAGGCGCTGGGTCGGACACGGTGGACTACTCGACGCTGACGAGTGCGAATGCGGTCAGTGTGGAACTCGATGGGCAGAATTCGGTCACGCTCAGCGTGAACGCTGGTGATGACCAGACATTGAGAGCGGTCGAGAATGTCATCGGCAGTCAGGGCGATGATGTACTGACGGGTGACAACAATGCGAATCTGCTCGATGGCGGGCTCGGCAACGATACGCTGCAGGGGCTGGGTGGCAACGATGTGCTGATCGGCGGTGACGGTGAAGACCGCGCGGACTACTCGCAGGCCGGGGGTGCGGTGAATGTCGATCTGTCGGCGAACCGGGCAATCGATGACGGCGATGGTGGTACCGATAGCCTGTCCGGCATCGAGAATCTGTCGGGTTCGAATTTCGATGATGTGCTGATCGGTGACGCCAGTGACAACACCCTGCAGGGAAATGGTGGCGCAGACACACTGAGTGGCGGTGCCGGACTTGATGTCATGGATGGCGGTTCGGGAAATGATGTGGTGGACTACTCCACGGCCGCTGGAGACGTTGCCGTGGACCTGTCGGTGAATGCAGCCAGCAATGATGGCGATGGATCCAGCGATACCCTGCTGCGAATCGAAAACGTGGTGGGATCCTCGCAGGATGATCATCTGTATGGCGACAGCAATGCCAACCGGCTCAGTGGTGGCGTCGGCAATGATGTCTTGCGCGGATCCGGTGGCTTCGACAGGCTCGAAGGTGGTGACGGCTCGGATACGGCTGATTATTCCGCAGCCGTCAGCCAGGTCGTCGTCAACCTGGCCACGCAGACTGCCAGCAACGACGGCGATGGCAGTTTCGATACCTTGTCGGACATCGAGAACGTTCAGGGTTCCGTGCACAATGATGAACTGACGGGCAATGCAGAGAGCAATCAGCTGTCCGGTGGCGCCGGTAACGACGTGCTGATCGGGGCGGGTGGCAACGATGTCCTGGACGGTGGAGCAGGTGGTTCCGATACGGCCAACTACAGCGCCGCGACAAATGGCATCGATGTGAATCTGCAGTCGGGTCAGGCATTGTCCGATGGCTATCTGGCCACTGATACGCTGATCGACATCGAGAACGTGGTGGGCTCGGATCAGAACGATACGGTCGTTGGCAACGACAGTGCCAATCGTCTGGAAACCCGGGGTGGCGATGATGCGATCACGGCATCCAGCGGTAGCGATATCGTCGATGGTGGTGTGGGTTCGGATACGCTGGATTATTCGGGATTGAACGGTGTCAACGGCATCAGTGCCACACTCAATGGCGCCAGCGCCACTGTGGTGAATGTCGATGGCGGTGATAACGACACGATCTCCAATATCGAGCATCTGGTAGGCAGCACCGGAGACGATACGCTCGGTGGAGACGTCTCGGTCAATCGACTCGAAGGCCTGGAGGGTGATGACCGTTTCATTGCCAGTGCCGGAGCCGATGAGCTGATCGGTGGTGCCGGTTCGGACACTCTGGATTACAGCAGCCTGTCCGCAGCCAGCTCGGTATCAGTGGCATTGCAAGGGTCGAACGTGACGAGCGTGACGGTCAATGGCAGTGACAACGATACGATCTCGCAGATCGAAAACGTGGTAGGTACGTCGGGCAACGATACACTGAGTGGTGATGCCGAGCAGAACCGCCTGGAAGGCCGGGCCGGCAACGATACGCTGGACGGTGGCGCAGGGGCGGATACGCTGCTCGGCGGTGACGGTAGCGATCTGCTGCTCGCCAGTGAGGGGGCCGATGTGGCGGATGGTGGTAGCGGTGTGGATACCATGGATTACTCGGGCCTGGCCGCCGGACAGTCGATCGATGTGACCCTGGCGGGTTCTGCCGATGCCACGGTGATTGTCGCCAATGGGGATGATCAGACGATTCGCAATATCGAGAACGTGATTGCCACCGATGAAGCCGATCGAATCGTCGGCGACGATCAGGAGAACCGGATCGAGGCCGGGGCTGGTGATGATCTCCTTGGCGCGTCGGCCGGCAGCGATACCATCGATGGGGGTGATGGTTCGGATACTCTGGATTATTCCGGGTTGGCAGCTGCTCAGCGCATCAATGTGACCCTCGACGGTGAAGTGCAGAGTACCGTGCAAGTCAGCGGTGCTGCGGATGATCGTATCGTGCGGGTCGAGAACATCATCGCTACCGCAGGTAACGATACCCTGATCGGGGACAGTGAGGACAATCGACTGGAGGGCCTGGCAGGGGACGATCTGCTGATCGGTGCCGGTGGCAACGATACGCTGGACGGTGGTGCGGGCGGTTCGGATACGGTTGATTACAGCGCGGCGGCCAATGGCATCGATGTGGATCTGGCGGCAGGTCTGGCGTTGTCGGATGGCTATCTGGCTTCCGATACCCTGATCGATATCGAGAACGTGGTGGGCTCTGATCAGAATGATGTCATGGTCGGCAGTGACAGCGGTAATATCCTCGATGCGCGGGATGGGGATGATGCCATTACGGCATCGGCCGGCAGCGATACGATCGATGGTGGCGTTGGATCGGATACGCTGGATTATTCGGCGTTGACAGGTATCAATGGCATCAGTGCCACGCTCAACGGTGCCAGCAACACCGTGGTGAGTGTTGATGGCGGTAGTGATGACAACATTTCGAATATCGAACATCTGGTCGGCAGTACCGGTGACGATACGCTCGGAGGTGATGTATCCGTCAATCGCCTGGAAGGCCTGGATGGAGATGATCGCTTCATTGCCAGTGCCGGGGCTGATGAACTGATCGGTGGTGCGGGTTCGGATACGCTGGATTACAGCAGTCTGTCCGGAGCCGGCTCGGTATCGGTGGCCCTGCAGGGAGCCAATGTCACCACGGTGACAGTGTCAGGCGGAGACGATGACCGGATCACGCAGATCGAAAACGTGGTGGGAACCGCCGGCAATGATGTCCTGACCGGTGATGCCGAGCAGAACCGGCTGGAAGGTCGGGCCGGCAATGACACCCTGGACGGCGGTGCGGGGGCCGATACGCTGCTTGGTGGTGATGGCACGGATCTGCTGCTTGCCAGTGAAGGGGCTGATGTGGCAGATGGTGGTGCCGGCGTGGATACCATGGACTATTCGGGTCTGGCCTCGGGGCAGTCGATCGATGTCGCCCTGGCGGGTTCTGCCGATGCCACGGTAATCGTCAGCAATGGAGATGACCAGACGATTCGCAACATCGAGAATGTCATCGGCACGAGCGAATCGGATCGTATCGTCGGAGACAATCAGGAGAATCTGATCGAAGCCGGTGCCGGTGACGACACCCTGGGGGCGTCGGCCAACAGCGACATCCTGGATGGTGGCGCTGGTTCGGATACGCTGGATTACTCGACGATCGGCGGTATTCAGCGAATCAACGTGACTCTCGATGGGGAGATTCAGAGTACGGTTCAGGTCAGTGGTGGTGCCGATGATCGCATCGTGCGAATCGAGAATGTCATCGCCACGGCAGGCAACGATACACTGACCGGCGACAGCGCAGACAATCGCCTTGAAGGTCGGGGCGGCAACGATACGCTGATTGGTGCGGCAGGAAACGATATCCTGGATGGTGGCATCGGTGGGTCCGACAGGGTGACCTACAGGGATGCGTCTCAGGGTGTGGTAGTGGACTTGTCCACCGGCATCGCCAGTCAGGACGGGTTTGGCAGTGTGGATACCCTGATCGATATCGAGCGACTGGAAGGCTCGGATTTTGCCGATGAACTGACCTCTGGCAGTGGCACCGAGCGCATCGAGGCCGCCGACGGTGATGACCAGATCACGCTGGATCTGGGCGCCGTCAATGTGGATGGTGGAGCGGGTTCCGATACGGTGGACTATTCGGCATTGCAGAGCGTGAATGCCGTGAGCGTGGAGCTGGACGGCCAGAACAGCGTCACCCTGAGTATCGCCGGATCGGATGATCAGACGCTGACGGCGATCGAGAACGTGATCGGCAGTCAGGGTGATGATGTCATCACCGGGGACAACAGCACGAACAGACTGGAAGGCGGTCTGGGTGACGATACATTGCAAGGCCGGGGTGGTGACGATACGCTGATTGGCGGTGAGGGGGCCGACCGTGCGGATTACTCGCAGGCAGGTGGTTCAGTGAATGTGGATCTGTCCGCGAATCGCGCTGCTGATGACGGCGATGGAGGCACGGATACCCTGACGGGGATCGAGAATCTGTCAGGCTCGAACTTCGACGACGTCCTGGTTGGTGATGCCAGTGACAATGAACTACTGGGCAACAGTGGGGCAGACACACTGATCGGTGGGGCCGGAGTTGATGTTCTGCATGGTGGTCTGGGCGATGACGTGGCAGATTATTCGACGGTCTCCGCCAGTGTATCGGTGGATTTGTCGGCCAATACGGCAAGTGCCGATGGATCCGGAGCAAGCGATACGCTGCTCAGTATCGAGAATGTGGTCGGCTCCTCGCAGGACGATACCCTGTTCGGGGATGGTGAGGCGAACGAACTCAGTGGCGGCGTGGGAGATGATGTGCTGCGAGGCAGCGGTGGCTTCGATCGCCTCAATGGTGGGGATGGCTCGGATACGGCCGACTACTCTACCGCGGCCAGCAGGGTGGTGGTCAATCTGGATATCCAGAGCGCCAGCAATGACGGCGATGGCAGTTTTGACACCTTGTCGGCCATCGAGAATGTACAGGGTTCGGCACACGATGATGAGCTGACCGGCAATGCAGACAGTAACCGACTGTCCGGTGGCGCCGGTTCGGACACCCTGGTGGGTGCCGGCGGCAATGATACGCTGGACGGTGGTGCCGGAGGCTCGGACACGGCTGACTACAGCGCGGCGGCATTTGCCATCGATGTGGATCTGCAGTCGGGTGAAGCCTTGTCCGATGGATACCAGGCAACCGATACGCTGATCGACATCGAGAATGTGGTGGGGTCGGCTCAGGACGATGCCATAGTCGGCAACGGCAGTGCCAATCGTATCGAAGGGCGAGCGGGAGACGATGCCATTACCGCATCGGCAGGCCGGGACACGATTGATGGCGGCGATGGGGCCGATGTACTCGACTATTCGGGCCTGAACAATGTCAATGGTATCAGTGCCATCCTCAACGGTGCCAGTGCCACTGTCGTGAGTGTCGATGGAGGCGATGATGATACGATTGCCAACATCGAGCATCTGGTGGGTAGCCTCGGCGACGATACACTGGGTGGTGATATCTCGGCCAATCGCCTTGAGGCTCTGGATGGAGATGACCGCTTCATAGCCAGTGGTGGAGCCGACGAACTCTCGGGTGGCGAGGGTTCGGATACCCTGGATTACAGCACGTTCTCGTCAGCCACCTCGGTGTCGGTCGTGTTGCAGGGCGATACCGTCACGACGGTCACGGTGGCCGGCAGTGAGAATGATCGCATATCCGGCATCGAAAACGTGGTCGGCACGGCCGGTAATGATTCACTGACCGGCGACGATGGGGAGAACCGTCTGGAAGGTCGTGCCGGCAATGACACGCTCGACGGGGGCGAGGGTGCGGATACGCTGCTGGGCGGTGATGGAGAGGATTCACTGATCGCCAGCGCCGGGGCGGATGTCTCCGATGGCGGCGCTGGTCTGGATACGGTGGACTACTCCGGACTGGCCTCCGGGCAATCGATCGATGTGACGCTGGCAGGGTCTGCCGATTCGACGGTGGTCATCGCCAATGGTGACAATCAGACCATTCGCAATATCGAGAACGTGATTGCCACCGATGAGTCGGACCGGATTGTCGGTGATGGCAGACAGAACCGGATCGAGGCCGGGGCCGGCGATGATTCACTGGGCGCTTCTGCAAACAGCGATACGCTGGATGGTGGCGCAGGCTCGGATACGCTGGACTATTCCTCGCTGGCAGGGGTGCAGCGCATCAGTGTGGTACTGGATGGTGAGAACCAGAGTACGGTACAAGTCAGCGGTGGTGCAGACGATCGCATTGTGCGAATCGAAAACGTGATCGGAACAGCGGGCAATGATTCACTCATCGGAGATGGTGAGGGCAATCATCTTCAGGGACTGGCTGGCGACGACATGCTGGTGGGTGCTGCCGGTAACGATATTCTGGATGGCGGTACCGGTGATACCGACACGGTGACCTATATCGATGCGGGACAGGGCGTGACGGTCGATCTGTCTACCGGTATTGCCAGTGAAGATGGATTCGGCACGGTTGATACCTTGATCGATATCGAGCAACTGGAGGGTTCGGATTTTGCCGATGTGTTGATATCGGGAACCGGTACTGAACGCATCGAAGCCGCGGACGGGGATGATCGGATCACCCTGGGCCTGGGTGAAATCAGCGTGGATGGCGGTGATGGATCCGATACGGTGGATTATTCGGCGCTGGTGGATGCCAATGCGGTGAGCGTGGAACTGGATGGTCAGAACAGTGTGACTGTCAGCGTCACGGGCTCCGATGATCAGCTTCTGACAGCAGTCGAGAACGTGATCGGCAGTCAGGGTGATGATGTGATCACGGGCGACAGCAATGCCAACACTCTGGATGGTGGTCTGGGCAATGACATCCTGCAGGGACTGGCTGGCGACGACACGCTGATCGGAGGCGACGGGGTGGATCGTGCAGACTATTCACAGGCCAGTGGTTCAGTGAATGTGGATCTGTCCGCCAATCTGGCGAGTGATGATGGCAATGGCGGGGTGGACACCCTGTCGGGTATCGAGAATCTGTCGGGTTCGAATTTCGATGATGTACTGGCAGGTGATGCCAGTGACAATACGCTGCTGGGCAATGGTGGATCCGACAGACTGACCGGTGGTGCCGGAATTGATGTACTCGACGGCGGCGGTGGTAATGATGTTGCGGACTATTCGACCGCCGCCGGCGAGGTGTCGGTAGATCTGGCAGCCAATGCGGCAACAATTGATGGAGACGGTTCCAGCGACAGCCTGTTGCGCATCGAGAATGTTCTGGGATCCTCACAGAACGATACGCTGTACGGCAATCATGTCGCCAACGAACTCAGTGGTGGTGACGGCGATGATGTACTGCGTGGTGCCGGAGGCAGAGATGTCATCGACGGTGGAGATGGTGTGGACGATGTCGACTACTCGCAGGCTGCATCCAGAGTGGTGGTGGATCTGGCAAGCCAGAGTGCCAGTAATGATGGAGATGGCAGTTCCGATACGCTGATCGCCATCGAGAATGTACAAGGCTCGGACCATGATGATCGCTTGTCCGGCGATGGCCAGAGCAACAGGCTGTCCGGTGGCGTTGGGGCGGATACGCTGATCGGTGCTGGCGGAAACGACACTCTCGATGGCGGTGCGGGTAATTCGGATACGGTGGATTACAGCGCTGCGAGCAATGCCATTGATGTCGATCTGGCCCTGGGTCAGGCGCTGGCCGATGGTTACCTGGCCACCGATACATTGGTCGATATCGAGAACGTGGTGGGCTCCGATCAGGATGATCTGATTGCGGGCGATGATGGCGCCAATACACTGCAGGGAGGCAGTGGCAGTGATGAGCTGATCGGGCGTGCAGGTGCCGATACCCTGGATGGTGGGCTGGGTATCGATACGGCAGATTATGGTGACGCAGCGGCGGCAGTCACGGTCGATCTGAGCGACGGCAGCGCATCTGACGATGGTGATGGCAGTACGGATACGCTGATCGATATCGAGAATCTCACTGGATCGGACTACAACGATGATCTGCGAGGCGACTTCGGCAATAACCGGCTCGATGGCGGTGACGGTGACGATGTGCTCAGTGGGGCTGCCGGCCAGGATGTGCTGATCGGCGGGGGTGGTATCAACACGGCCGATTACAGTGGTGCCAGCTCGGGCATCAATGTGAACCTGAGCTCCGGGCAGGCAACTCTCGATGGCGATGGGGGTTCGGATACTCTGCAGGAGATCCAGAACGTCACGGGTACGGTCTTCGATGACACGATGGTCGGTGATGCCGAGGACAACATCCTGCTCGGAGGCAATCGCAATGACACTCTGGAAGGGCGCGGGGGAGCCGACACACTGAACGGTGGAGCCGGCATGGATACCATCGACTACGGTCAGGCGGTCGGTGCTGTGACCGTCGATCTGGCTGCCAATACCACCACGGATGATGGCGACGGTTCTTCCGATACACTGGTACAGATCGAGAATGTGAGCGGTTCGGCGGGCGCTGATTCGATAACCGGTGATTCAGCCAACAATGTGTTGTCCGGTGATGATGGCGACGACATTCTCATCGGCGCGGGCGGCAACGATACACTCGATGGCGGTGCTGATATCGATACGGTGGACTACTCGGCTGCCGCTTCAGGTGTTCGGGCCAGCATCGAAAGCGGCGTCACGACCAATGACGGTGATGGCGGCAATGACATACTGCTCGAGATCGAGAATCTGACGGGCTCGAATTTCGATGATGTTCTGGAAGGTGATGCCGGTTCGAACAGTCTGTCGGGCGGCACTGGTGATGATCGTCTGTCCGGCTTTGCCGGCAATGACTCGCTGGATGGTGGTGCCGGGGACAATACGGCAGACTATGAGGAGGCGGATGCCGGTATCACCGTTGACCTGTCCGTGCAGCAAGCCAGTGATGATGGTTTCGGGTTCGTGGACACGCTGCAGAATATCCAGAACATCAGCGGATCTGCTCATGACGATGACATTGCCGGAGACGCTGCCGGCAACGAGTTGATCGGCAATGATGGTGATGACACCTTCAAGGCAAGTGCAGGCACGGATACCCTTGACGGGTCGGACGGTGTCGATACCGTGGACTACTCCGCCCTGGCCGGTGGTGTGAGTGCCGCCTTGCAGGGATCTGCCGATTCCACCGTGGTAGTGCAAGGCGGGGACAACGATACTCTACGCAACATCGAGAACCTGACGGGCAGTGCCGGAGATGATGTGCTGGCCGGTGACAACCTGGTCAATGAGATACAAGGTGGTGACGGCGATGATATCGTCTACGGCGGCACCGGCAGTGATGTACTGGATGGTGGTGCGCACACCAGCGGTGATCAACTGCGATTCGATGACCTCAATGGCGTCGGTATCGCGCTAGATCTTGACAACGGTACTGCAAGCTATTCAGCCGATGGCAGCACGGACTCCTTCAGTGGCTTCGAATCCTATGCCCTGTCGCAACAGGCCGACAGTATTGCCGGATCCACCGGAGCCGATATCGTCGAATCTCTCGGTGGCGATGATGTATTCAGTGCCAGCCAGGGGCAGGACAATCTGGACGGTGGTGTCGGCTCCGATACCATCGACTACTCCGGGTTGCCGGGCATCAGTCGTATCGAGGTGAATCTGTCGGGTTCGACACCCAGTGTGGTACAGGTCACCGACGGCGACAATGACAGCATTGCTTCCATCGAGAATGTCATTGCCACCATGGGCAATGATGTGCTCAATGGTGATGCCGAAAACAACACGCTGCAGGCGATGGCCGGCGATGATGTGCTCGATGGTGGAGACGGTAACGATACGCTGTCCGGGGGCGAGGGCAACGATACCCTGATTGCCAGTCATGGTGAAAACACCTATGACGGGGGGGATGGCAACGATACCGTGGACTATTCGACCCTGGCCGACATCACCAATGTGCAGGCAGTACTGGGCGGAAGCTCGACGACGACCATCACGGTAAACGGCGCTGCAGGTACCAATGATCTGGCCAGAAATGTCGAGAACCTGATCGGTACGGCCGGCAACGACAGCTTGACCGGTGACAACCTGGTCAATCGTCTCGAGGGGAGCGATGGTGACGATACGCTGGAAGGGCGAGGTGGTGCCGACACGCTGATTGGCGGTGATGGCATCGATACCATTGTCTACTCGAGCTACGGTGTCGGGGAAGGCATCAGTGTCGAGCTCGATGGCAGCAATGCGGTGGATGTGCTGGTCAATGGCAACGACACCGATCGAGTCAGCGAAGTCGAGAATGTCGTTGGCTCCGAAGGAGATGATCTGCTGATCGGTGATGACCTGGCCAATGTGCTGGACGGCGCCGGAGGAGATGACATTCTCACCGGGGGGAGCGGCTACGATGTACTGAAGGGTGGCGATGGTTCGGATACGGTCGACTATTCGCGCGAGAGGGGAATCAATTTCATCAGTGTGCAGCTCAATGGCGGCAACCCGGTAACGGTGACTGTCGATGGCGCTGCCGACAATGATGAATTGCAGGCCATCGAGAATGTGATCGGAACGGAAGGCAATGACATCATCTACGGCGGTGGCAGTGTCAATACCATCGAGGGGCGGGGTGGCGATGACGTGATCAGAGGTGGTACGTCGAACGACCGGCTTGACGGCGGTAGCGGCACCAACACACTGAGTTTCGCCGATTCGAGTGCCGGCATCACCGCGGACATGGCGAACACGGTGGGTGGCTTCTTCGATGTGGTTCACGGCACCGGTGAAGTGGACAGTGCCGCGAATTTTGCCCACGTCATCGGATCCGGTGGTGCGGATGACATTGCCGGTGATGAGTCGGACAATTACCTGGAAGGCGCTGTCGGCATGGATCGCCTGTTCGGTGCCGGTGGCAACGACACCTTGTCCGGTGGGTCGAACGTAGACGTGCTTGATGGTGGTGAAGGCGATGACACCCTCATCGGCGGCGGTGATGATGATGTGCTGACCGGTGGTGACGGTGATGATCTGCTCGACGGTGGCGATGGCGATGATACCTTCAATGCGGGCAACGGCGCTGACGATTTCGATGGCGGGGCCGGGAATGATCTGCTGGATTACAGTGTGCACTCGGCAGCCAGTTCCATCAGTCTGACACTGACAGGCAGTACTGCTGCCACGGTTACCGTTGCAGGTTCGGTGGATGACACGGTAAGAAACGTCGAACATGTTCGAGGTACGGATGGTGCCGACACACTGATCGGAGACAGTAATGACAATGATTTCCAGGCCGGCGATGGAGACGACATCCTGTCCGGAGGCGTGGGCGGTACCAACACCATCGACGGAGAAGCGGGCGACGATACCTTTCTGGGAAGCACCGGTCAGAGCTTCTACTACGGTGGGGCGGGCAGTGATACAGCCGATTATTCCGCAACGGCCGATACCTCTTCCATATCGGTAAAGCTCGACGGTGACTCTCTGGCCATCGTGTCGCAGGTAGGCACCATCAATGATCAGTTGAAGAATGTCGAGAACATCATAGCCACCAGTGGCAACGACACCCTGTCGGGAGATGACAGAGCCAATCACCTGCAGGGGCTTGTTGGGGATGACGTGATTGCCGGAGGGGCAGGCATCGATCTGCTCGATGGCGGAGATGGCAACGATACCGTCGACTACGAGGAAGCGGCTGCCGGAATCGTCGTGGATCTGTCAAACAATGAGGCCAGCGATGATGGTGACGGTGGAAGCGATACCTTTGTCAGCCTCGAGAACGTACAGGGGTCCCGATTCGACGATTTCATCACCGGTGATGACAACGCCAACAGTCTGAGAGGACTTCTGGGTGATGACACCTTTGTCGGCGGTGCCGGCATCGACAGCATCAATGGTGATGACGGGGTCGACACGGTGGATTATTCTGCCGAGGTCGGCGTGACGGCGGTGACGATCACCCTGGCAGGCAGCGCGACGGTCCAGGCCGTACTGAGCGGTTCGGATAATGACGAAGTCCGCAATGTCGAGAATGTGATCGGCAGCAGCGGTGACGATGAACTGCACGGTGACAGCCTTGACAATCATCTGCAGGGTGGTGATGGCGATGATCTGATGTCCGGGGGTTCCGGCAACGATATTCTCGATGGTGGGGCCGGCAGCAATGAGGTGACCTATGACAATTCGCTGCGGGCCATCAACGCTGACATGAGCACGGGCGTCGATGGTGTCTATAACGTGAATGTCGGCGACGCCGATGCGGACACCGGCCTGTATGATGAAGTGGATCAACTGATCAATGTCGTCAATCTGTCGGGCAGTCTGGGCAATGACCGCATTACCGGTGATGAAGGCGAGAACGTATTGCACGGCAATGGCGGTGACGATTACCTCAGAGGCGGCGATGGTGTGGACACGCTGTATGGAGATGCGGGCAATGACAATCTGGATGGTGGTGCCGGAGACGATTTCCTGTATGGCGGCAGCGGTGGCTACGACCGTTTCTATGATTCGGAGGGTGCCGATTACTACGACGGTGGCACGGGTGGCTATGACCTGTTGTACTACCATCTGTCACCGGGAGTGGACAGCATACGCGTCGAGCTGGATGGGGGAAATGCAACAACGGTAACCGTCAATGGAGGTGATGATGATACCGTGATCAATATCGAGCGCGTGGGGGGCACTGCCGGTGATGACTACTTTGCCGGAGACAGTTTCATCAACTACTTCTACGGTTATGGTGGTGATGACCTGTTCATCGGTTCCGGTGGCAATGACTACATAAACGGCTACGGCGGCGTCAACACGATGGACTACAGCGCCTTCACCACGGTCATCTCCAGTTCCATCGATACGGGTAGTCAGTACCTGGTCAACAAGGGCGGAAGTGGAACGGATACACTCAACTCCATCACTCGACTGATCACCGGGTCGGGCAACGACAATATCACCACGGGTCAGAGCAGTGCCTTCATTCAGACCAATGCCGGTGATGACAGCGTACTGATCGCCTATGATGGCGTCAGTGTGGAAACCGGCAGCGGTCAGGATGATGTCGAGATCGATGCGGGTACCATCAGCCTGGATACGGGCGAGGGCGACGATATTGTTCAGATCAATGATAGCGGGGCCACGCTGGTTCTGGGTGATGGTGATGACACGGTATCCGTCACTGACTTGTATACCTTCACCGCCGAAGGGGGTGATGGCAACGATCTGTTTCATGTTCGCGGCGGTGGTCTGATCATCGATGGGGGTGATCAGATTGATGAGGTGGACTACTTCAGTGCCAATGGTGGTGTCACGGTTGTGTTGACGGATTCCGGTGACAGCACTGCAACGGTCGAGGGACTGGCAACTGATATCCTGCGCGATGTCGAGTCGGTGCGAGGTACCGATCTGGATGACAGTATCGTCGGCAACAGTGCCGACAACGAGCTGCACGGGCGTGGTGGTGACGACAGTTTCATTGCGTCCACCGGTGCCGACAGCATCGCCGGTGGGTCTGGTGAGGATTCGGTGGACTACAGCAGCTTTGGTGCAGGCAACAGCATCAGCGTCACTCTGGATGAATCCAGTGAGGTCACGGTCAGCGTCAGCGGTTCTATCGATCAGACGCTCAGTGGTATCGAGAACCTGGTGGGTACGGCAGGCGATGATTACATTGCCGGAGATGCCGAAGACAACATTCTGGAAGGTGGTAGCGGTAACGATCACATCATGGGTAGCGCCGGCGATGATGTTCTGACCGGGGGGGCCGGTATTGCGGATATTCTGGACTACAGCGGATTCACCACAGCGCTGGAAATCGATTTCGATGCTGGCACCGCCGAAGATGGCAATGGTGACAGAGACCGTTTCAGCGGTTTCGAACAGTATGTGCTGACTGCACAGACCGATACGATATTCGGTTCCACCGGCGATGATATTCTCGGCGGCGCGGCGGGCGACGACTACTTTCATGCCAGCGCCGGTGAAGATGTGCTGGATGGTGGTCTGGATGTGGATACTCTGGATTACTCCACGTTGGCCATCAGCAGTCTCAGCGTGGTTCTGAACGGCAGTGCTGCCGTGACGGTCAACGTCAATGGCGGAGACAATGACAGCATCGCCGGGTTCGAGAATGTTGTTGGCAGTACGGGAGCAGACACCATCACCGGTGATGCGCTGGACAATACCATCAGTGGTTTCATCGGCGACGATACACTCGATGGCGGTGCCGGGGACGACATCGTCAATGGCGATGCGGGCAATGATCGGCTGATTGCCAGCGTCGGCGCTGACCGCTTCGACGGTGGCGCGGGTATCGATACGCTGGACTACTCCTCGTTGAGCGGTACGGCTGGAGTTACCTTGAATCTGGATTCGGCCACTCTGGTGGATGCTACCGTTGCCTCCGGGAGTGTGGATTCGGTGGTGAATGTCGAAAACGTGATCGGCACCGATGCCGATGATGTCATTGTCGGTGATCTCAACGACAATGACTTGCAGGGTGGCGACGGAGCGGATGATCTGCGGGGTGACTCGGGCGATGACACACTGAGTGGTGAGGCAGGCAATGACACGCTGGATGGCGGTGCAGGCGCGGATGTTCTGGCTGGCGGTGCAGGGGACGACACGCTGTCGGGAGGCGATGGCAGCGATACGCTGGACGGCGGTAGCGATAATGATTTGCTGGCGGGTGGCAACGATGACGATCAGCTCAGTGGTGGTGCGGGCGATGATGTCCTCGATGGCGATACCGGTAATGATACGCTGCAGGGTGAGGAAGGTGATGATGATCTGGACGGTGGGGACGGGGTTGATGTACTGTCGGGTGGCATCGGTAACGATACTCTGCAGGGGGGAACCGGCAACGATGAACTGAGCGGTGATGCCGGTGATGACATCGTGCAAGGCGGGGACGGTGACGATCAGCTGCTTGCCGGACTGGGTGCCGATCAGTTCGACGGTGGTACCGGCTCTGACACGCTGGATTACAGTACACACGCCAACGCAGCTTCGATAGCCGTGACACTGGCCGGTGCGGGTGCAGGAACGGTTGTCGTCAGCGGTGATGTCAATGATGCGATCACGAATGTCGAGAACGTGATCGGTACCGGTGGCTCGGATGTCATGGTGGGCGATGATCAAGCCAACAGGCTTGACGGGGGGCAGGGTAATGATCAGATCGATGGCGGTGCTGGTGCCGATACGCTGATCGGTGGCGAAGGCAATGACACGCTGGATGGCGGTGCGAACGACGATACCCTGGTCGGTGGAGAGGGCAATGACCTGCTGATTGCCGGTGAAGGTGCGGATACGATGGACGGCGGCGCCGGCAACGATGTCGTTGACTATTCCGCCCTGGTCACCGCAACCGGCGTGACGCTGGCACTCGACGGGTCAACCACGACGACGGCCACCGTGGCTGATGGCAGCAACGATACCATCGTCAATATCGAGAGCATCATTGGTACGGGCAGTGACGATAACCTGAGCGGTGATGCAGGCAGCAATACGCTCATCGGCGGTGACGGAGATGACAACCTGGCGGGTGGTGCTGGCATCGACATTCTCCA
The DNA here is from genome assembly GCA_947495035.1 of uncultured Granulosicoccus sp. Lineage (GTDB taxonomy): Bacteria > Pseudomonadota > Gammaproteobacteria > Granulosicoccales > Granulosicoccaceae > Granulosicoccus. The sequence continues at coordinate 46,336 of CANLXI010000009.1, read as the reverse complement.
GGGTGGGTCAGGTGCTGACCAGATCGATGGCGGTGCCGGCAATGATTCGATCGATGGCGGCGATGACGATGACCTGGTGCTGGCCAGTGATGGCGTCGACACGATCGATGGTGGCAGCGGCACGGATACCCTGGATTACAGTTCGCTGGGAAGCGTTACAGCGGTAGCGCTCACCCTGAACGGCTCGGTGGCAGCTACGGCTGCGGTCAGCGGGTCCGGTAATGACATCGTCAGCAATGTCGAGAACATTGTCGGCAGTTCGGGGGATGACACCCTGACCGGCGATGGTGCGGACAATACCCTGAGTGGTGGTGCCGGCAATGATCAGCTCACGGGCAATGCCGGTAGAGACCAACTCGAAGGCGGTGACGGAGATGATCAGCTGGATGCTGGCGATGGTGCAGACTGGGTTGACGGCGGAGCGGGCAATGACGTCATCGTGGCTGGCGGAGGTTCCGATCAGATCGATGGTGGTGATGGAATCGATGTCGTCGACTATTCGGGCATGAGCGGAGCAGGCAGCGTGACGGTTGCACTGGATGGTGCGACCACCGTGACGGCAGTTGTTACCGGTGACGTCGATGACTCACTGACCCGGATCGAGAATATCGTCGGTTCGATCGGCAATGACGATCTGACGGGGGACAGTGCGGCCAATGAACTGTCCGGTCATCTCGGTGATGATGTCATCGACGGCGGTGATGGAGACGATACGCTCTCCGGCGGTGCCGGGGATGACACGCTTGAAGGTGGCGATGGCAACGACATCGTGTCCGGTGGTGCCGGTGCAGACCAGCTCCTTGCCGGCGAGGGGGCGGACGTATTCGATGGTGGTGATGATGTCGACACGCTCGACTACAGTCTCCACGGTAGCGCCACATCCCTGGAGGTTGTCCTGAACGGCAGTGTGAGCGCCAGTGTTGCCGTCGAGAACGCTGCAGATGATCTGGTTCGCAACGTGGAGAACATCATTGGCACGTCGGGTGCTGACTCGATGACAGGTGATTTCCGTGACAACATTCTGTCTGGCGGTGATGGCGATGACCAGATCAACGGTCGTGACGGCGACGATCAGCTTCAGGGGGGCGCCGGAGCTGACACCCTGCACGGCAGTTCGGGTGACGATGACCTGGTCGGCGGATCCGGTGATGACACTCTGACAGGAGGCAGCGGCGAGGATACGCTCGACGGGGGCGACGGTACGGACACCCTGGATGGCGGAACAGGTAGTGATTCGCTGGATGGTGGTGCTGGGGATGACACTCTGCTGGCCAGCACGGGTAGCGATCTCATTGACGGTGGTAGCGGACGGGACCGGGTCGACTACTCGGGTCTGACAGGTGTCAGTGGAGTCTCTCTGACACTGGCAGGTGCTGTCCCGTCGACTGCCAGCCTCTCCGGAGGGAGTGTCGATGATGACACCGTGGTCAATATCGAGGATGTCACCGGCTCGACAGGCGATGATGTTCTTGTCGGCGATGCCGCTTCCAATGACCTGCTTGGTAACGATGGCGATGACACGATCAGCGGTGGTGGTGGTGCCGATACCCTCTCCGGCGATGCCGGTGATGACATTCTGTCAGGCGGTTCTGGTGGAGATGTCCTGACAGGTGGAGCTGGAAACGACATTCTGGATGGTGGCGCCGGCGACGATACCCTGAATGGCGGCGATGGACGCGACACACTGACGGGGGGCAGTGGCAACGATATCGTATCGGGTGACGCCGGAGATGATCAGATCATCGCTGGCGAGGGCGCGGACACCATCGACGGTGGTAGTGGATCGGATACGCTGGATTACAGTAGTCACGGTACCGCATCGTTCGTCGACATTTCACTCAATGGTAGTGTCGCAACGAGCGCCGTTCTCGATGGTGCCGACAACGACATCGTCCGGAATGTCGAGAATGTCGTGGGTACTGATGGTGATGATACCCTGACGGGCGATCTGGCTGACAATACCCTGGTTGGCGGTGCCGGCAATGACCAGCTCAGTGGAATGGGGGGGCAGGACATGCTGCAGGGAGGCACGGGCAGTGATGTACTGGACGGTGGAGTCGGTGATGACACGCTCGACGGTGGAGCCGGCAATGATCGCTTGATCGGTGGTGACGGTGATGACATTCTCACCGGAGGTACCGGCGTGGATACGGCAGATTACAGTACCTCGGCCACTGCCGTGACAGGCGGTACAGTGCGTGCTTCATCGGCAACGGTCGAGCAGGGCGCTGATACCGATACCCTGTCATCCGTCGAGCAGTTCGAACTGACAGCCGAGGATGACCTGCTGACATTCGACATGAGCGCACTGAGTTCGGCAACCCTGGACGCCGGTGCCGGCAGCGATACCGTGGCCATCGTGGACGCCCTGTCGGGTGACAATCTGTCGGATGCCGGTATCGAAGGTCTGGACCTGGCGTCGGTGTTCAATAACGTGGAGACCATCGACTTCACCGGAACCGATCTGCTGGACGGTGATACCTTCGATATCGGCAATGAGGATATCAGTGGTATGGTCGGCAGTGGCGATACGCTGAATATCAACGTGGATGGTACACGTATCACCCTGGCTGATATCAATGTGCTGCAGCAGGGAAGCGGGAATATTGTCGATGACAGCATCTCGGGTAACACACGCACAGTGGAATGGGATAACGGAATACACCTTGTCGTCAACGGTTGACAGGTAATACAACGGTTTCTTGGTACGAAGTCTGCGCGCGGAAAGGTTTCCGTGTTACCTGAATCGCTTGCAATGCTCAAGCTTGTCACTGATAAGCAACCTGTTGAAGACCCGCTGATGTCATGCATCGCCACGGTGCTGGAATTTCACCAGCGCCGGACCGATCTGAGTAGTCTGGCATTGCAGTTGCCCAGTGCGGGGGATCGCTGGACCATCGCGACGCTGCCTGCGATCGCCGAGCATCTCGAGTTCGAACTTCGTATCGACAAGTGCACCGTGGAAGAACTGCACAACACGCGTGCGCCCGTGATTCTGCCCATGCGGGCCAATCGGTTCGTCGTGGTACTGCCCAACCCGGATGGTGAATCCTGTGCAGTGGAACCGGGGGGGCAGCCACAGGCCCTGAGCAAGGAACTGCTGTGCAACTGGTGTACGGGACGAGCGATCGTGCTGCTGCCAAAGCAGGCAAGAACTGCTGCCGCGACCGAGCACATGCATCAGAAGAGGGCAATCGACTGGTTCTGGCAACCGATATTGCGTTTCACGCCGAACTTTGCCGAGGTCGTGCTCTGCACCTTGTTCATCAATTTTCTGGTGATCGCCTTGCCGCTGTTCACGCTCAACGTCTATGACGCGGTTGTGCCGAATCTGGCGATGTCGACGCTGACGGTACTGGCGATGGGCGTCTGCACGGCCATCCTGTTCGATGTTCTGCTCAAGACTGCTCGCACCTCGACGCTGGAGCGGATTGCCGCCAGAACCGGTGCCCGGTTCGATAGTGTGCTGATGCAGCGAATGCTGAGCCTGCATGAGGAGCAGATGCGGCTGTCGGTTGGGGAGCGCAGCAATCTGTTTCGTGAATTGCAGGGTCTGCGCGATTTCTACGCGACTCGCCTGATTCCGGCGCTGGTGGATTTTCCGTTCTTCCTGCTGTTTCTTCTGGTGATCTATCTGGTTTCACCGATCGTGACGCTGGTACCTGTGGGAATTGCCATCGCCATTCTGGTATTGAATGCGCTGGTGCAGATACCGGTCAAGCGATCCACGCGTGGTCTCTTCTCCTCCATGCAGGAGAAATCGTCCATGATGGTTGAATTGCTGTCCGGCAGCACCGCACTGAAACAATTGAATGCGGTTGGCATGAGTCTGAATCGCTGGAACATCACGACCGAACAATCGGCCGAGGCGGCGCGCAGAAACCAGCGCTGGGTGTCTCTTGGGCAACATGGTTCATTGGGCTTGATGCAACTCAATCATGTGCTGATCGTGGTGGTTGGCGTACATCAGATTCAGGCAGGTAATCTGACGGTCGGTGGTCTGGTGGCCAGCACGATTCTGGCAAGTCGCACCATTGCGCCCATCATGAACCTGCATGGCGTGGTGGCCCGCTGGACGCAATCCCGGGATTGCCTGCGTACCATCGACGATCTGTTCAGGCAATCGGCAGAGCTTGCAAGCAGCCGTGTCCTGCCAGCGAGCGAGCTCAAGGGCGCAATCCACGTCAGTGGCTTCAGCTATGTCTACCCTGATCAGACTCGGCCAGCGGTGAATGGCATCAACCTGTCTGTCCGTGCCGGCGAACATCTGTGTCTCATCGGACCATCAGGGGCGGGCAAGAGTACGGTTGCACGCGCCATGGCAGGCGCCCTGTTGGCCAGACAGGGGCAGATCAGCATCGATGGCTATGACTATCAAGCGCTGGCGCCTGCGCGTTTGCGCAGCAGTATCGCCCTGATTCCGCAACATCCGTTCTTCATCGCGGGAACTGTCCGCGACAATCTGTTACTGGGCTTGCCGCATTGCACGCCAGAGCAGATATCCAGGGCGACTGCTCTGGCTGGTATGGATCTTGTGTTCCCGGGAGGAGGTCAAGGTCTGGATCGGGTCGTTGGAGAAAACGGGGAGCAGCTGTCAGGTGGTCAGAAGCAGGCAATTTCCATTGCCCGTGCGTTCCTGCGTGAGCCCTGTGTTCTGGTCTTCGATGAGCCGACCAGTGGTCTGGACTCGGCCTTGCAACGTCAGTTCATGCAGAGCATGAAGACATTCAGTCGAGGTCGTACCCTGATCATGGTAACGCACAGCATGTCCCTTCTGGAGCTGGTGGATCGCGTTGTCGTGATGGATCGTGGATCCATCGTCGCGGATGGGGAGCGAGAAACCGTCATGCAGAAATTCGCGGCCTGATCATGAGCGGATTCGACGAACTCTACACGGCAAGACTGGACGAATCGGCAACCGGCACCCCGGTGAACAGTCTGCGTCGGCATGTCACCATCCTGCTGGTCGTGCTGATGTTGCTGTCCTTTCTGGCCTGGGCTGGTCTGTCGCGGATAGATCAGCACGTCCGGGCAACCGGGCGGGTGGTCCCGGCTGGCAATGCAAGAACGGTTCAGCATCTGGAAGGGGGGATCGTGATGGAGATACTGGTGGCCGAAGGTGACGAAGTCAGCGCCGGCGACCCCTTGTTCCAGATCGCCAACACCCGTGTCAGAACCACCTTGCATGAGGGGACCTTGCAGCAGTTGTCGCAGATGGTACGCCGCGAGAGATTGCTGGCCGAGGTGAACGGTCAGAGTGAAGTCGTGTTCCCCACCGAGTTGATCGATGCTCAGCCGGATTTCGTTGATGCCGAACAGGAACTCTTTTCATTGCGTCGCCAGGAACATCTGCAGAAGCTCGAGGGTCTGCAGAAGCGCAGAGACCAGAAGCGGCTGGAGATCGATGCCCTGAAGTCACGTGTCAGCAACATGGCCGATGAGGTCGGTGTGCTAGCGCGGCAGGCGCAGATCAAGAGCGGACTCTTCGAGTCCGGCATTGTCTCCGAAGCCAGTTATCTGCAGGTGAAGGCAGAGCTGGTCAGGCTGCGGGCCGAGCGCAAGAACGCCCAGATGCAGATTCCGATCGTGGCGGCCGAGATGGAGGAGGCAAGCAGCGAGATTGCCGCAGCGGCTCAGCAATATGCCTCGAGTGCCAAGAGCGAACTGAATGACGTCGAGGTCAGTATCAGCAGTCTCACGGAAAGGCTGGCAGCGCTGGCAGATGAGGTTGAACGTTCGGAAATCGTATCGCCGATAGATGGTCGCGTGAATCAGTTGTTTGTCAATACCGTCGGTGGTGTATCTCAGCCAGGGGCGCCGCTGGTCGAGATCACGCCAGCCAGAGAAGCGCTCGTTGTGGAGGGCAACATGTCGACGGCGGATAGAGGCAAGGTCTGGCCCGAACTTCGAACCATGACACACATCAGTGCCTACGATCATGCCTTGTACGGCGGATTGGAGGGGCGCCTGTCCTACATCAGTCCCGATACCTTCACCCATGGTGATTCACGCGAATACTACAAGATTCGTGTCGCCCTGGATTCCGATCGTTTCGACAGTGAACACGTGGTCAGGGCAGGAATGACGGCCGAGATCAATATCCTCACTGGCCGCATATCGATTCTCGGGGCCCTGCTGAAGCCACTGACGCGCTTGCGCAGTACGGCACTGAGAGAGGGGTGAGGCCATGAAGGACCCCTCACTGCAGAATGATGGCAAGGAATCTGACACTGGTGCTGCCAGGGCTGGCCCGATCGACCGTCTGATTGCCTGGATGCATCTAAAGGATGAACATCCACTTCTACCACTGTCTCTGGCTCGTTACGTGCCGATATCGGTGGTGCTGAATTTCCTCGGCGTGGCGCTGCTGGTCATCCTGGGCTTTGATACGCTGCTGGCTGCCTTTCTGACCAATGTTCCGCTCAATGGGCTGATCATAGCGATCATGCTGATCGGGGTCGGCATGTCGGTCACTGCCAATCTCAAGCTGTGGATGACGGGTCTGTACCTCAACCGGTTGGGCAACATTGCCATGCAGTTCAGGATTCGTGATGAGGAAATTGCAAGCCTGCAGAAAGAGCTGACTCGCAAAGCGTCGATTCTCGATTGCAAGAACATGCAGAACCTGCTGGACAATCTGCGCAACATGGGCGCGCTCAATGTCAATGACAATGACGCGCGAATGATCAAGTCCAAGCTGGGGGCGAGAATCAATCGTGGGCGTGGCAAGGTGTCCTTTCTCGGCGGATTGCTGGTCATGCTGGGGCTTCTGGGTACCTTCCTCGGGTTGCTGGGTACCATCGATGCGGTCGGTGAGGCAATGGCCGGCATGGCGTCCATCGGTTCGGATTCCGGTGATGGCGGGGGGATGTCCGGTTTCATCTCGAGTCTGGCCGCGCCGCTCCAGGGGATGGGACTTGCATTCAGTTCGTCGCTGTTCGGTCTGTCGGGTTCCTTGCTGGTAGGAACCTTTCAGTTCTTCTCCAATGGTGCCCAGGACCATTTCATCGAGGCGGTCAGTCGCTGGCTTGATGAGCAGATTCCGGGAATGGCTCAGGCCAACAAATCGGCCGGCCGGCCATCCGACGGTCCACCGGTCGCCGATGCCGAGCTCAAGGCCTGGATTGTCGGATTCATCCAGTCTTCCCGGAATACGCAACGCGAGCTGGCCGACGTGGTGGATGCGATTCTGATCTCCGCCGATGCCTCACATCGTGCCATCGAGAACAACGAACATCTGGTGCATCAGCACAAGGTCTTGTCAGAGAGTCTTGCCAGTCTCAATCAGGGCATTCAGACCATGGTTGAGCAGCAGGCACGGGTCGAGTCCGTATTGAGTGCCGACTTTGCCCGATCCCTGCTCGATGGCCAGTCGGTGATCGGTGATCGCCTGGGCACGCTTGACAAGCAGTTCGATGTGATCATGACATCCCAGCAGCAGGCTGCTGCCAGCATGAATGATCTGTCTCGTACGCTCAGTGAGCAGATCCCGCGTCATGTCCTGCAGACAACGGATCGTTTGGGCAAGGCGCTCGACCGTGTCAACGGCAAGCTGGCGCGTCTGTCGACTCAGGATCAGGCGCAGGTCAGTGAACTGGCTTCTCAGATCAGACGATTGGAGAAGATGGTCATCATCTCCGAACGACGTTCGGTGCAACGGGATCAGAAGGTCCAGAACAACCTCCAGCACCAGTTCCGTCGTGAATCGGACCGATTGAAGAAAACCATAGGCGACAATATAGCGTCTTCGGTAAACAAGGATGTCATTCCATTCATTGCCAGAGAGCAGCGCGAGCTGCAGAAGCTGGCAAGGATCATCGACAGGCAGTATGGGCGTCGCAAGGATGATCGGGAAGACCCTGATGCCGGAGTGGCATGAGCATCGTGTGCAGGACAGCAAGCTGGCCAGTGTCGCTCAAGAGGATTGAGCCGTGAGCGCTGATGGCGGTTCCGATCTGGCCGCGAACTCCTGGCCGGGCTTCGTCGACATCCTGTCGGCGGTAGTCATCATGTTCGTGTTCTTCGTACTGATCACGGCTGCTGTTCTGTATTTCTACACGATTACCTACAAGGCCAGAATCGAAGGCCAGCCCGAACCTGTCACCGAGATCGAGGACACGGCGAGCAGTACCGCCAGGATGGAAGAACTGGAACGGGAAAACGAGGAGCTGCGGAAACAGATGGAATCCGAGCAAGCAGCTTCGAGTCAGGGCGGTGGAGGTGCTCAGGCAGAAATCAGCGAAGATACACAGGCCGTGGCGCAGGCTTTTTCTGCGCAGGCATCGGAACAGCAGTTGATGGCGTCGAAGGAGGACCTGTCGCTGGTGCTGTTCCATGACCCGGGTGCCATTACCGTCGATACAAGCAGTGAAGCCAGAATCACCGAGTTCATCGAGGAGATGGTTGACCAGTATGGTGCAGAGAATCTGGAAATCGAACTGAACTCGCCCAGAGTTGCCAATGCCGCGACTCAGAGCCGTGCAAAGCGTCTGGCCGTTGCCAGGATGCTCAATGTGCGAAATACATTACTCGATACAACGGCCGATCGAGCAAACATACAGCTGAAGGTTGTGGAGAATGAAGCGATTGAAGACTCCGACAACTGGACGCGTTTGAAGATCAATATCCGCCAATGATTTCACTCGTCGTTGAACACACCATTCGGAGAGGACATCTTTCTGCCATTCTCGCTATTGCCTTGCTGCAGGGCCTGTGTTTGTCGCCAGCGATGGCACAGTCGGATGCCGAAGACAGACTGGCGGCACCCACCGTGGACAGTGCGGAGGACCCTGAATCGATCTCGTTTCAGACATTGCTGCACAAGGCGATGGCCAACAATCCTGCCATCGACGTTGCAGAAGCCAGAATCGATCAGGCCATCGAACTGTCACGACAGAACGGCAGCTATCGTTTTCCCCAAGTGGAAATCAGCAGTACGCTGGGGCCGGAATACAATGATCCAGCGCCGAATACCGAGTCCGGACGGGCGAGTACCACGGGACGCAACCTGAAGCTCAGCGTCACTCAGCTACTGTTCGATGGGGGCAGTTCCCGGGCAGAGCATGAGCGCAGTCAGCGGCTGGAAGGGGCAGCGCATGCCGAGGCGAGGATCGAAGTCGAGGACCTGTTCCTGGATGTGGTGACTCACTACATCGACTACTGGCGATACCAGTACGAATTGATGCAGGCCGAGCAGTTCGTGACAACCATGGATGAACTGGTCGCCGACCTGGGGGCGATGTATCGTGGTGGTGCAGCGAGCAAGCTGGAAGTGGATTTTGCAAGGGCCAGGCTTGCGTCGGCTCAGGGTGTGCAGAGCTCGGCGACTGCCTCACTGAACAATTCACTGAGCGAACTGGAATATCTGGTTCCGGGTCTGCGCAAGTTCAGGGCCGTGTCACCGGAAGAATTTGCCGACATCCGGCTCAAACCACTGGCAGACTATATCGAGCAGGGAGCGGTGTCGAACAGTGGGTTTCTGACCAACCGATTCAGCCGGGAGGCAACTCGCCTGCGCGTCAGTGCACAGAAGGGGCGATACCTGCCTTCTGTGGATTTCGAGCTCAGCGGTTCGATGATCGATGACGAAGGAGGGCCTTCGGTACAGCGTGACAAGTTTGCCGCGAAATTGCTGATCAACTACACCTTGTACAGCGGTGGCGAGCGCAAGGGGGGAGTCAGACGCGCCGAAGCCCAGTTACGCGAACTGGAAGCGGAACGAGCTCAACTGGAACGGGATGTGTTCAGGGCCATTGACCAATCCTACAACAGTATCACCTCCGCTCGCCTGACTCTGGATGCCGTGCTGTCGGAGATTTCTGCCAACGAGGATCTGCAGAAACTGAACCGCAGAAATCTGGAACTGGGATCGATCAACATCATCGAGCTCATTGATGTCGAAGAGCGTCTGTTCAATGCTCGCAGTCGCAAGGGGGATGTGGTGGCCACCATGTATCAGGAGTATCTTGATCTGATGATCTCTGCCGGTCTCTCCGATGAACTGCTGCAGCAGTATTCGCTGCAATTGCCTGAAACGGACTGAGTCCTTGCCCTGTTGTCGGTTTCGGCAGCGATGGCTACCAGCCAGGTTTCGGTCCTGCGCACGCCGGCCAGCCAGCTCCCGCGCTCGCGACTGCCCGTTACCACGAATCTGGCAGCTTGGACGGTAGCACAAGCGAGCGGGCAGACTGTCGAGCCCTCGCTTCGGGCTTGATACAGCGGCTGTCCGTTTCCTGCGAATTGTCGAACAACTCGCAGTGAGGCAAGGTTCGCTCAGGCTTCCCTGTTACATGCCGACAACTGGAGTGTGTGCTTGCGCCAAGCTTGACGTCGAGTGGAATCTTCCCGGTGAGGACTCCGTTGCGCCATGGTTTGGTGTCGATCCGGCTGTTCGCCTGATCGGCGGTGGCGAAGGCATGCGTGGGACGGCACGTCGAGCTGCGAGCTGTGTTCAAGTGATCAATCCGCTCTCGCCAGCTTTGTGTTCCGGTGCAGACAGAAAGGACAATATCGACATGAGTCAACAACGCGAACTGACAGTACTGATCAACAGAAAGATCGACAGCGGAGAAGTCGAGTTGCCGGTCTTCGATGACATCGCGCTGCGAATCAACCGCGAAGTCAACGAGAACAGGCTGGACGCCGAGCACATCTGCAAGATAATCGAAGAAGATCAGGTACTGGTTGCCGACCTGCTGCGCATGGCAAACTCCTCGTTCTTCTCCGGGCTTTCGTCTGTCAGCAGTCTGCGGGAAGCCGCAGTGCGCCTGGGTATACGCCAGATCGCATCCATCGTGTTCTCGGTCAGCCAGAAGCGTCTGTACAGTGCATCGCGCGGCATGTTCAAGGCGCGCCTGACACAGCTCTGGCAGCACACCTCTGCGGTTTCAATCGGAGCTCGCTGGCTTGCAGCCAATTCCGGCTATCGGAACCTGGCTGACGAGAGTTTCGTTGCCGGGCTTCTGCATGATATCGGCAAGCTGTCGTTGCTGTGCGCCCTGGAAGACATCATCAGCAGCGAAGGTCTGGAGCTGTCGGATGAAGTTGTCAACAACATCTTGCAGGACATGCACAGCGAGCACGGTGCGCAGTTGCTGACCCTGTGGAACCTGCCCGAATCCTACAAGACGATCGTATTGCACCTGGATGACGAGGCGTGCGATCCGCACAATGTCGTGCTGTGCATGATCCGCCTGGTCGACAAGGCTTGCGTCCTTGAAGATATCAACGACATGCCAACCGACGAAGTCGTGATTCTCGAGAACATGCCCGAAGTGGCGGCACTGTCGTTGTCCGACAGGGATCTGGCTGAACTGCGCCTGGTACTCCAGGAAGTGAAGGGCGAGCGCCAGGCAGCAGCCGCCTGAGGCAGATTCGAGACCGGCTGTCCGCGGGCCCCTGCGCTCAAGCTCGGCTGGAAGACGGCTTCATGACGACCTGCCGGTTGTTCCCGGTCGGTCCGGTCACTCGTTCCCGAGCAACCATTCTCCGGGTATCAGAGCCAGGCAATGGACGGCGACCTTGACATCCTCTGCCATCCATTGGAAAGTTGTGCGTGCAATTCGGCCATGAGCGCCGGACAACGTCGATTCAACCATTCAACTTCAATGAGGGCAGGCAAGCGTGGATAATCTGGTGGCAAATCTCAAGGTTCTGCTTGCAGAAGCTGGCGACAACGTCATGGTGGCGGGTAGCTGGCTGTTTCTGATCATTGCCTTTTTCTTCGCCATGGCTGAGCCCACGGCTGCCCTGTTGCCTCTGGCGCTGGGAGTCGGATGCTTCCTGCTCGCCAGAAAGAACGATACAGAGGCCTGACCGAAGGTCCGGGCGCGATGCGCCCGGTGGTTGCTGCCGGCTGCGGATGAGGATGTCCGGAAAGTGGATCCGGGTTCAGTCCGGTGTTGCTTTCCGGGCAGCTTTGCCCGGTTTGGTGGCCCGGCCCGTCGGTGATGAGACCACCGACAGGGCAGCGCAAGCGACATCTGATATATCAGCTTGTGATCACCTGCAAGAAAACACCATCGGCACGTCATTCAGCCGAGGCGTGAACGTCAAGAACCGGCCCACACAGCCGCTGTTTCAATCAAAGGGAGGCATATTGCCAGAACCCTGACAGTGGCCAATGTTCTTGAGGGCAATCAAAAGGATAGAATTGTTTCGACATTGCCTGATGATGGCTGTGTGGGCATTGATGTGCCTGATTCCCGGAAACGATGCACAGGCACAGGTTGCGCGCGAGATTGCCGCGCTTGATCCACCGGTCAGAATCCTTGAAGACCCGACGGGGGAGTTGGGCATCGAGGATATCCTGCGGTCGCAGGATCGATTCTCTGCCAGTGTGGACTCGTCGGTCAATTTCGGCTTCACGAGTTCGGCCTACTGGTTTGCCACGCAGCTCGAGCGGCCCGCCATTGGCGACTCACTGATGCTCAAGGTGTCATATCCCTTGCTGGATCGTATCGATCTGTACGTCTTGTCGGCCAGTGGCAGGTCCGAGCTTTTCCGGGCAGGCGATACCCTGGATTTCAGGGAACGACAGATCAATCATCGAGCCTTCGTGTTCCCGGTCGTTTTCGCTCCGAAAGAGGAGTCGCTGCAGATTTACATGCGTGTGAGAACAACGAGCGCTATGCAGGTTCCTCTCAGTATCTGGCAGCCGGAAGCCTTCCATGCCGAGAGCTATGATGAACAACTTTTACTCGGCTTGTATTATGGCCTGCTTCTGGCCATCATGGTGTCCAACGCGATGATGGCCCTGTCGGTCAGGGAACCGGCCTATGCCTACTACGCCTTGTACATTCTGTTCTACGGCGGATTCCAGATGTGCGTGAATGGTCTGGCCTTCGAATATATCTGGCCTTCATCCACCTATCTTGCAGAGAAGGGGACCGTCATCTTCATGGCACTCGGAGCTACGCTGGCCACCGCATTTTCGGCAGAGTTGCTCGAGATCTGGCAGCGACGAGATCACTTGAGAAGACTGTTCATTCTCTTCGGGGTATGCAATCTGGTGACGCTGCCGATGTGCCTGCTCGTTCCCTATGCCTTTTCCATTCAGCTGCAGACCTTGCTGGTGACGCTGGGTACCGGGCTGTTCTTCTGGGCGGGCATCATTCAGCTGCGTCGGGGCGTCGAAGTCGCCCGATATTTCCTGCTCGCCTGGACGATGTTCCTGTTGGGCATCTTCATCTATGGTCTGAAGACGTACGCACTGCTACCCGAGAACGTGTTCACCGAGTATGCCATTCAGGTCGGCTCGGCTCTGGAAACCATTCTGCTGTCGTTTGCCATCGCTCATCGATTCAAGATTCTGAGAGAGGACAAGCTTCGCCTGCAGCGAGAATCTACCGAGCTGCTGGAGACCCGAGTGGCTCAACGAACACTGGATCTGGAGAAGACACTGGACGAGCTGTCTGCGGTGAATACGCGCCTGGAAAGACTCAGCATCATCGATTCGCTGAGCGGCGTCTTCAATCGAGCCTATTTCAATGTCAACTTTGACAGATTGTGGGAGCTTGCACGGGTTGAACAGAAGCCATTGGCCATTCTGATGATCGATATCGACCATTTCAAAAGGGTCAATGACAATCACGGGCATCTGATCGGCGACAATATCATCAGTATCGTCAGCAAGCTCGTGTCGGAAATCGTTTCACGCGAAGAGGATTTCGTGGCTCGTTATGGTGGTGAGGAGTTTGCGGTCGTATTGCCCGATACCGGACAAGCGGCAGCCATGATGCTGGCAGAACAGATTCGCGTTGCTGTCAATTCCTTCGACAGTGATGTGGAAGCCCTTGCCAGAGTGGGACGCATCAGTGTGAGTATCGGCGTGGCGTCAAGGATTCCCCAGGCTGATGATGCCGATCCCCGTAGCGAACTCCTGTTGTCACTGGCAGATGATGCGCTGTATCGCGCAAAGAACAGTGGCAGAAATCGCGTTTGTCAGGCCATCCGGAATCAGGATATTCCGGACTTGGGTTCGGATCTGGGTCTGGGAGTCATGGGGCTGGGGTGATAGGGTGGAAAGTCCGGGGCGATACCGGTTCTGGAGCCAGTCATCAGAACCTGGTGGATGAACCTTTCAAGCGACAGCTGAAGTACCATTGGGACTCTTTTTCTCACGCTTACCATGGTTCTATCCAATGTCTCAGGATGCTTCTTCGTGCAATGAACTGATTCTCAAGGCCGCCTGCAAAGCCGAGAGTGGCATTGTTGCCGCCGTCAGTACCTTTCTGGCTGATCGAGGTGCCTATATCAGTGATATGTCGCAATTCGATGACCCGGCGACGGGGCGCTTTTCACTGCGGGCTCGTTTTCACATAGCCTCTGGTGATGCCACGCTGGAGCAGCTGCAGGAAGAATTTCAGGCTGTTGCCGCACAGTTCGGGATGGAGTGGAATCTGTTGTCTGCAGAAGCTCCCACACGGACCCTGATCATGGTCAGTAAATTCGATCACTGTCTGGATGATCTGCTGTACCGGCTCAAGAAAGGCGAGTTGAACATGGAGATCACGGCAGTCGTGTCCAACCATCTGGACCTGCGGCCCATGGCTGAGCGCGAAGGAATACGTTTTGTCTATCTGCCGATCACACCGGACAACAAGCCTCAACAGGAAAAGGCTCTGATGGAGCTGATTGATGAAACCGGGACGGAACTGGTGGTACTCGCCCGCTACATGCAGGTATTGTCCGACACCATGTGCAAGCAGCTCAGTGGCCGGGCCATCAACATCCATCATTCCTTTCTGCCGGGCTTCAAGGGGGCGCGACCCTATCACCAGGCCTACGATCGCGGGGTCAAGCTGATCGGGGCGACCGCACATTACGTGACATCAGATCTGGACGAAGGGCCCATCATCGAACAGAGCGTGCAACCGGTCGATCACACCTACACGCCGGAGCAACTCGTGGCGGTGGGACGTGATACCGAAACCGTGGCCCTGGCCAGGGCGGTCAGACTGCATGTCGAGCACCGCGTCTTCCTGCACGGTAACAAGACAGTGATCTTTCGCTAGCGGCGGCCAGCAGCGGTTCGACGCCCGTGCAGGCGTCGAACCGATTGTGTGAACGATACCCGGCCGTTGTATCAGGCTCGCACGACAGACAATGCCTCAGTTGGCCGTTCGCAGCGTGGGATAGGCTTCGGTATAGAGCCAGTCCTTGTCCTTTGCCGGTGTATGGCAACCCAGGCAATCGGCCTTGTAATCGGTCGCCGCATTCGTGGCAGGGTCATCCAGCGTGAACAGGGCCCATCCCCAGCCGTCACCCCAGACAGGATTAGCGGCGAAACGGTTGCTCGAATCCTTGACCATGACAAACCATTGTTTCAGGTCCGTGGCATAGCCGACGCCTGCGCCGGTAGTGTAGGAGCCGCTCACATGGGCGCGTAATTCCTTGACCAGTGTTGCACCATCGGGGAACATGCCCGTTTCGCGATAGGCCTCGGCAGACGCCTTCTCGGTGTAGACATCATGAAACCCGCTGGCTCCCCCTTCAGGGACGAACCAGGAGCCCAGATGCACCATGTTGATTCGGAAATCCTCCGGCAAGCTGATGCTACCATCGGCATCCACATGGGGTGAGAACGATTCCTGAGCAACGACCGACGTCATCTGTATGCCTGACAATGCCGCTGCAGCAGCGACACTCAACAGGATTCCGTGCATCTTCTTCATTTTTCAAGCTCCGTAAGCTGTATGGACATTTGCCAATCCGCTCCCTGTCATCGGAAAGCCGTCTGTTTCCCCGTTGCCAGGATGCTTCATGGTTGTGCATTCATGGTAGTCCGACAGCCTGAGCCGGCAGGTAACCCAGAGGATCAGATAAGTGCCCGAGAATGTCAGTGAAACAGGAGGCTTCGATGTTCTTGCCGATGTTCTGGATACCATGCGTCTGCGAGGCACGATTTTCTTCCGTTCCGAGCTCGCAGCACCCTGGGGGATGAGCCTCGAGCCGTCAGGTCTGCCCCGATTTCACATCGCTCTGTCCGGCAACTGCTTCGTGGGCGCAGCTTCAGGAGAGCAGCTCAGTGTCGGCGAGATGGATATCGTCATGCTGCCCGATGGCAGGGAACACTGGATTGCCGATCGACCCGGGCGCGAGCTGGTGCAGAGCAGGCAGGCTGGTGAAGCCTGCGAACTGGGAGTGCCGATGTTTCAGAGTGGTGATATCACCAACCGGCTGATGTGTGGGCTGGTACATTTCGATACCGAAATGACCCATCCGATTCTCGATACGATTCCGGATGTGCTGCACTTGAAGAACATCGAACCATCGGATGCCATCTGGTTGATCGTCATGGCAATCGACGCCGAAATGGCTCGTCCGAAAGGACGAGGAGGGCGGATCATCGACAAGTTGACCGAGATCCTGATATTGCAGTTGTTGAGTCGATATCAGGCGGAGAGCGGAGAGTCGGGCGGGTTTCTGGCCGCGCTCGGCGACCGTCGTTTGCTGCATGCCCTGGCACTGATTCATCGAGAGCCGGCGCATGACTGGACGCTCACGTCCCTGGGCGCGCAATGCGGCATGTCACGTGCCACGCTGCTTCGTCATTTCGAAGCATCGGTTGGGCTGTCCCCAATCGCCTACCTGATGAACTGGAGGCTCGTCAAGGGCTGCAATATGGTCAAGTATTCCTCGGCCTCTCTGGAACAGATCGCACAATCCGTGGGCTTCAGCTCGGCAAGAACGTTCAATCGGGCTTTTCAGCGCCGCTACGGACGAACGCCGACCTGTTTGCGACAGGACCGCCAGGCGGATCTGCCTCCCTGACCAGTCTTGCTTGTCGATCAGGTGCAAGGCAGCCAGCTGACGGTGCGATCTGCTCCTCGTCGCCATCCTGTTGACGTCGATCAAGCACAAGTCGAAGCACTGGCAATCATCCGGTCCGCGACGTCGCTGCCGGCCTTGTCGAGGGTCAGACCGGGTTACAATCGGGTCTGTCTCTCAGCCCTCTCTGCCCATTGGAAGAACCTGCATGAAGCCCTTTCTGATACTGCAACTGCGACCTGAAACGGCAGCCTCGGACGATGAATTCAACGCGATACTGGACAAGGGTGGGCTGTCAGTCGAGCAGGCTCGTCGCATTCGACTGGATCAGGAATACTTGCCGCAGGATCTGTCACTGGATGACTACAGTGGCGTCATCGTGGGCGGTGGTCCGGGTTGTGTCAGTGATGCAGAACACGGCAAGTCGGCAATGGACAAGCAGATAGAATCGGCGGTGCTGGGTCTGATGCCGCAGATTACCGAGACAGATTTCCCGTTTCTGGGGTGTTGCTACGGCATCGGTATTCTGGCGCATCATCTTGGCGCCACTGTCAGCAAGGAACAGTATGGCGAGGCAGTGGGTGCCGTGGAGTGCGAGCTGACACAGGCAGGCAGGCAGGATCCGATTCTCGACGGCGTCGACGAGCGATTTCGAGCCTTTGTCGGCCACAAGGAAGCTGTCCAGCATCTGCCAGAAGGGTGTGAGCATCTGGCGCAATCGGAGCCCTGTCCGTACCAGATGATTCGCTACCGCGACAATGTCTATGCCACGCAGTTTCACCCGGAGGCCGATGGCAATTCCTTCGAAGTGCGCATTCAGGTCTATCGCAATGCCGGTTACTTCCCGCCGGAAGAAGCGCAGAAACTGGTAGACATGTGCCGCGCCGAGGACATACGGATGCCGGAGCGCATTCTGACAAACTTTGTCAGGCGTTATAAACGAATCTGACGTTCTGCAAGCTTCGCTCCGGTTTCTGCTGAATGAGACTGGCATCCCGATATACTGTCTGCTCGTTCATTCCGAGTGACTGATCGGATGCATTTCTGTCTGAAATTACCGTGGGTGCTGTTGACCAGCTTGCTGATCTGCAGCGCCTGCCTGCAGGTCAAGCCTGCGGCCGGAGAACCCGAACCTCTCGTCGGTCAGCTGCGCAGCGAGCTGCCCGATTCCGCAGTGGCCGGTATCGATTTTCTTGACGATGTGAAGCCGATACTCGACACGCGGTGCATTGCCTGTCATGCCTGTTATGACGCACCCTGTCAACTCAAGACCAGTGCCGCCGAAGGGCTGTCGCGGGGGGCAAGCAAGGCCAGGGTCTATCATTCGACACGTCTGCTGCCGGCGGACCCGACGCGCCTGTTCGTCGATGAGCAGACCACGGAGGGCTGGCGAGACAAGGGCTTCTTCAGTGTGTTCGGTGAGCCGCATGATGGCAAGCTCGAAGCTGGACTGATGAGACGTTTTCTCGAACTCAAGCAGCAGGCGCCACCCTTGCAACCGGGCATACTGCCGGATACCTACACAGTGGGGCTGAACCGTGAAAACGAATGCCCCACCGTGGACGAATTCGATGCCTACGCCAGGCGTCATCCGGAAGCCGGCATGCCGTATGCCTTGCCGCCATTGAGCGATGCAGAGCAGAGCGTGCTGTTGCGTTGGCTGGACGCCGGTGCGCCGTACCAGACCGATGTGGCTGTGTCTCCGCAATTCAGCGATGCTCTGGCAAGCTGGGAGTCCTTTTTCAATCGACAGACGGACAAGGGGAGACTGGTTTCACGTTATCTGTACGAGCACCTGTATCTGGGTCATCTGTACTTCCCTGATATCTCCCCCGATACCTTCTTCAGACTGGTGCGTTCGGCCAGTCCGCCCGGGGAACCGGTGGAATTCATTGCCACCAGACGGCCGTTCGATGATCCTGGGGTGGATACCGTCCATTATCGCCTGGTGCCCGAGCGCGAGACCATCGTCGCCAAGACGCATAATCCCTATCGCCTGGATGCGGACAGACTGGCGCGATTCGAATTGCTCTTCTTCAATGATGACTACACGGTGGATTCCCTGCCTGGCTACCAGGCGGACAGCAACGCCAATCCGTTTGTCACCTTTGCCGCGCTGCCCATGAACAGCCGGTATCGCTTCATGCTGGAGGAGGCTCGCTTCACGATAGCCAACTACATTCGTGGCAGTGTCTGTCGCGGGCAGATTGCGGTCAGCGTCATTCGCGATCGCTTCTGGGTGTTTTTCGTGAATCCGGAGTCACCCGTCAACGAAGCCCTGGCGAGCTTCCTGCCCACGGTCAGCAAGGAACTGGCGCTGGCCAACAGCAATGACTCCAGCATCGGACTGACGCCTCTGTTGCATTGGGGGCATTATGCAAGGCTGGAGCATGAACATCACATGGCTCGTGATCAGGCGCTGGCTGACTGGTTCTCGACAAACGAGGTTTCTCTCGACATGATCTGGAAAGGTGGCGAGGAGAACAACCCCAATGCGGCGTTGACTGTCCTGCGTCATGGCGACTATGCAGCGGTGGAGCAGGGGCTGCTGGGACAGGCTCCACCGGATACCGCCTGGGTCATCGACTATCCGTTACTGGAGCGCATTCACTATCTGCTGGTAGCCGGATACGATGTTTACGGTACGCTTGGCCATCAGCTGACCTCGAGGCTGCACATGGATTTCCTGCGCATGCAGGGAGAAAAGAACCTGCTGGCTTTCGTGCCACCGGATGCTCGCCGAACGGCACGTGATCGATGGTACCGGGATGCTCCCGAGGATGCTCTGGATTACATGAGCAACCGGGCCTTCGACCAGGTGCCGTTCAGGGGGATCGATTACCGTACTGACGACCCCCTGACCGAATTGTACGGGTTGCTGGCAAGTCACCTGAAGGCTGTTCAACCCGACGATGCGCACGCCGGGCAGACGCTCGCTGCGCTGGAGACCTTCAAGGGAGAAAAAACCGCCCTGTTGCCACAGGTGACCTTGCTCAGAGTCGATGGTGATGGTCCACGCTATGTGTCGATTCTGCGCAATGATGCGCATCTGAACATGAGCTCGGTCTTCCAGGAGGAGAAGCAGCTGATTCCCGCGGAGAATACCGTGACGGTGCTACCGGGCATTCGCGGTTTCTATCCGAACGCGCTGATGCAGGTAGATCAGGCTGATCTTCAGGAATTCGTGCAAGCGGTACTGTCACTGGATGATGCAGACAGCTATTCGCGCCTGCTGGATGACTACGGTGTTCGGCGAAGCGATCCGCGCTTCTGGGCCTTGAGTGATGAGCTGCATGAGCAATGGCAAGCGGCGGATCCCACGGGTTTCGGCTATCTGGATTTCAGTCGCCTGGAAAATCGCTGAGCGTCGATCCCTTTGTCGTCAATCTCCGTCATCGGCATTGAAGTTGACCCCCATGCCCAGCGGTGTGAGAACCTGGTGGTTGACGGTGTGGCGGATGTCGTTGAGCACGGCTGACAGGCTGGCAAAGACGGTATCGACCTCCGGGCTCAGTTGTCCATCGGGCCCGGCAAAGGCGAAGGTGTATTGCAGTTTTCCCAGCAAGTGGTCGACGTAGTCGAAGTCTGTTGTCAATTCGTCTTCCATAGCCAGCTGTTGCAGCAGGCCGGCGTCGAACAGCAGGGAGCGGATGCCTGCGACGTTGCCGGTGAGCATGGCAACCGTACGACGACTGCGCCACAGGGGCGCTGTGCGGATGATCCGGGGATCGCCTGACAGCAGAGTCTGCAGTTTGCGATCGACCAGGCTGTCCAGTCCGGTCACGATCTCCGTGATGACGCTGCGCAGCGCTTCATTGGCGTTGCGAAAATGGGGGGATGATGGCTCGGGGTGCAGAAAGGCCTGAACGTATTCCGAGTCGGATTGCCAGGCGCGGTCGAGTTCGTCGGCCATCGATGCGATGTTCTGAATGAGAGTTTGCACGACGTGGCACAGAGGCGTTTCCTCCACCGTGTAGTGTCCGTCGCTGAACAACAGACGTTCCAGAGCCGGAAAGCCCTGTACAGCCACACTTTTCCTCGCCAGTTGCCTGACGCTCAGGCTGGCAATGTCGGTATCTGCCAGCAAGCTGCGCAACTGCCGTTCACCCACTCGACGTTTGTCCGGCCAGTAGAACAATCGGTTCTGCAGGTGGTTGTCGAGCATGGGGCCCGAGCGGAAGATCTCCACCCTTGCATAATCTTGCAGCAATCGGGTGAAATCGGTCTGCAAGGCATGGATTCTCGAAGCAGGCCCGCTCTCGCAGAGGTCTTTCGTCGTGGATGTCCAGGCGTCGGCAGCATTGGCGAATCGCCGAAAGGCCGGTTGATAGACGTCCTGCACCCAGTTTGCCGATAATTGTGGCGTCGCCTGAAATTCTGCAGCCCGCAGTCGGGTGGCGGGCAACATCAGCAGGGCAGCCGCCAGAAGAGCTGACAGTGCGTTGCGAGCAAGGCCGGCTCGGCGACGCGAGCCGGCAGGGTCAAACGCCATGTCGAGCAGTAGCCAGTGATGGAATCTGCCTGATGCTGTCATGCGGGTCGTGAGCACTCCAGTGTGTTCGAACAGGGTACATCGGGTGGATCGTGCAGGTCCATCGGTCAGAAACCTCGCGGCCGTATGGTGGTGCGTGCTAATCTGGAATCAGCCGTCATGCGGCCTCAGGCCGGAATACTGCGAGACGGCTCAAGGAGAGGAACATGAAGCGATTGATCAACCTGCACTTGACGCCTGCGATCAGTACCGGGTTCGCTGGCATCCTTCTTTTGTCACTGGCAAGCTGCAGCAGCTCCAGTTCGGAGCCGCCCGAGGTAGTGGCGGAGGACAATTGTCCCGGCATCGACAATCCGGATCAGCTGGATACGGACGGTGACGGTGAGGGTAACGCCTGCGATTCCGACGATGACAACGACGGCTTCCAGGATGTTGACGACCCAGCACCGCTGGATAACACGCGACCAGGCGATTTTTCCACGCCTGAGGCCATTCTCGATGACACCATCGTGCAGGACGCTATCGAGCAGGCGCAGCAGGCCGGAGTCGAGGTACGAACAGACACCGCCTTGACGCCTCCAGTGCTGTCCGGGTACTACAATCGACCAGATAGTGCCGGCCGGTTTACCGCAACTGACAACGGCACCGATATCGGACGTGCTCTGGTCGGTGCCGAAAGGCGTGTCGAGCAAGGCGCAGGCAATTCGATCTCATCTGCCGGCGTGAGCTATACCCTGGGCTCTCCGATTGCCTACGGCATTGCCGAAGGCTCTCTGATCAGAGGGGAAGGCAATCGGTTCACGGTCTACTCGCGCAACAGAAACACTTGCACTGAAGCCGGGTCGGATTATGAGATGTTCAGTGTCGGGATCACATCAGGCGAGTGGGATCCACTCAGCGGCAACATCCTGGATTCACGCACCCTGTCCGTGACGATCGACGTTGCCGGCGAGCTGACGACAGCCTGTGCGAACAGGATTTCCGGCGCAGCAGAGCTGGTTGGTGGCTGGAGCGTGTACGAGTATGCCCTTGATGAGTTCGTCGAGCCGTCCACACTGCTGTACATGTGCGTCGATGACGATGCGGCCTATGCGCCGACAGAGGAATGGACCGGCAGTGATGGCTTGGCCTGTTCCTGCGGCGAGGACTATCAGATCAGTTGTCAGTAGTCTCGGTAGTTGCAGTCGCCCATGAAAAAAGCGGCCCTTTGGGGGCCGCTTTGATCGTGCATTTGGTGGAGCTGGGGGCCACCCTAATTGGAGGCTGAAAGCCTTATTCTATAAGGGAATCAGCTAGTTGCGTTTCTACTTATACCGTCACTCTACCGACAATCAACGTAGATTGTTATGGAAGAAACAGGAATGAATAACGAATCGGGTTCATAGTTGGAAGCTACAATATTTCCATTTTGTAATGTTCCAACGGGCGAAATTGCCTCTCTATCTTCATCCAGCTGCATTGGTGAGGGTATCTCGATGACAGTGTATTCAGTCACATTTGTATCACTATTTTCTCTTCCGATATCGCGATTTGGGTGTCGAGATGCTCGCCGGTAGGGTAACGATGTGGTTTACCGGATACCTAGAACTGGCATGACTGCTCAGCGGATTCCGTCCAGGGTCAACAACTTCGACTAACAGTGAAAGCGTCACCGTTCGACCGTTGATTACGCGCTCGCCCAGCACTGCTCTGGCTCGCGGGTCGCCTTCTTTGACAGCCTGAAACAGTTCGGGAATCCTGCGTCCTGCGTCTTCTAACCATCGCCGTTGCTTCGGGTTCATAGCCATTGCCTAGTATGCTGTAAATACATACAGCATTACACAAGTCTGATGATAAAGGTGTATCAAACGATGCGCGTGCGTTCTTTGTCATCTCCACGTGCATCTCAATGAAGGCATCAAAAGCTGGAAGTTTGCAGATACTCTGCGAACCCTACGAACTCAACGCTGCCGCCGATCCTGTCTACGAAATCGGGTTCCAGACTTTGCGGAATGGGTGGCGAGTCTACGTAAGGGTGGAAATGGCAGAGGCCAGATATTGAGGCATGTGACAAGGAGCAACGACCATTGGTCAGTGTGACGATATGCTCGGCATTATGCGGAAATCGAAATCTGAGTGGCTGGAGGCGTTCCGGTCGATAGCAGGCGAGCGGGGCGGTAAGTGTCTCAGCAGTGAGTACGTCAATCAGCGAACCAAGCTGACATTTCAGTGTGCTGACGGTCATACTTGGGAGGCGCTTCCAATGAATGTGCTCCATAGGGGGAGCTGGTGCCCACACTGCAGCGGCAACGCCAAGCTGTCTCTGCGCGACGTTCAGGAAGCGGCAAAGGCATTGGGGGGCAAGTGTCTATCGACGACGTACGAGAGCGTGCACAAGCCGTTAGAGTTCGTGTGTGGCATGGGCCATCGGTTTTCTGCTTCGGCAACGTCCGTGCGCACAATGGGGGCGTTCTGCATGGAGTGTCAGAAACTCACTCTGGACGAATTCCAGCGGCTTTGCGACTCGATTCATTACAGGTTGTTGTCTGATACCTACGTGAACAATTACACCCACATTCATGTCCTGTGTGATCGAGGGCATTCATGGCGTGTTCAGCCGAAGCACCTGAAGGAGGGCAAGCGGTGTCCTGAGTGCAGAAGGGTTGAGAGGTGGTGATTAATATCTATTAGCGGGCCGCTCAAGCGCGAAACGGTATGTTTTCTAACTGTACTGAATTGCGCAATTGTTCTGAGGCCCCTCGCTCCTCCAATAGCAATTCCAGCGCCAGAACGTTGTCTCTTTGGTGTGCGCTTGGTCCAACGACAATTCTTTGCAGATCTGGCATTTTGACTTTGTAGTAAGGAACTAGTCCTCGTGAGTTGGAACGAAAATTCAGTTTCGGTTTGAACTGACCAATTCCCGCAAGCTTTGACTTGGATTTCTTACGCGGTGCTACGATAAGTCTCCATTCCT
Source organism: uncultured Granulosicoccus sp. (assembly GCA_947495035.1). Classification (GTDB taxonomy): domain Bacteria; phylum Pseudomonadota; class Gammaproteobacteria; order Granulosicoccales; family Granulosicoccaceae; genus Granulosicoccus. The sequence goes on along the minus strand of CANLXI010000009.1, from coordinate 22,121 downwards.
GCTCTTGTTTATATGCTGGGTGTTTGATCCTTAACAGTTGTATTGCGATATTGCTAAATCTCCGAGGATAAAGAGCGTTCCTGACGAAGCCGTGCACTTCCTTGTCGGTAGAAATATTCGCAGGCAGCTCAGCGAATTCAGTTTCTATCGCTTGTGAAACAGCTTCAATCTGCTTGTCTTCATCATAAATGCATTGAAGGAAATGCACGTTCTCGTATCGCTCGTCCATTGATTTCAGGTCAGCTTGTTTATAACCCAGAGCGAAGCCTAAGCCTTGGTCGGCATAGCCTCTCCATTGGTCAACAAGTCCAAGCGCACTTGAAAAGCAAGTGACGTAGTGACCAGCCAGTGGCATGCCATCTTTCTTTTTCTCGAAGGTTTGAATCAGGTATTCAAGAAATTCGCGGTCAATATTTAGTTTATCTGAGTGAGATTCCAGGACCTCGTTTAATACTGCAAGGCCCGTTAAAAATTCGCTTTCATCATTGAGAAACCGCATGTGGGTTGCATAGAGAGTAGATTTTCCTCCACCGTCTTTAATTAGGATATGCGGCAGCGAGCCTGCCCCAGTGTAGTGGTAAAGGTACTCTTCGGGATAGCTTATTTGCATGTGGTGGTGAAAATCCGATGGTCTTCTAAGTAACCTGAGAATCGACAGAATAACGGAGGTCGCTCTTGACCAGTTTGGCAGAAAGTTGCACTATTTGTGTGCCAATTAAAACTGGTGACGACTCGGGAAGTTGTTCCTTGGTCAGATTCGAAAAGGAGTTTGCGATGAAGATGATTGTACTGGCAACAGTGGTTGCTATTGCAGGTTGTGCGACGACTTCGACACCGTTCACTGGTCCTCCACCAATGAAAATAGTCGAGTCTAATGCGGAAGCAGCAGAACTTTTCCACGGCTCCAGGCAATGGATTGCTGAAAATTTCAAATCAGCCAACGCTGTAATTCAATATCAAGACGAAGCAACTAATACTGTGATCGGACGTGGCACCTTGCCGAATGCAGTATGTCGGAATTTAGTTGGGGGTTATGTCGCTGTGAAGACGGCGAAGGCCGGGGAGTGCATAGAGAACCTGCCGCTTGAATTCGTGATGAAGGTTGAGGCAAAGGATAATCGACTGAGAGTGTCAATGCCGAGCGCGAGATACATCCAGCCAGCCACAGGTTACATTGCGGCGAGTGAGGGTCTGGCTACGCAAGAGATTATGGATGCGTACAAGGATGAGATTCTTGGGTACGGCGACAAGATAGCAGCTTATGTTGTCGATGGTGCTGCTGATGATGATTGGTAGATCTCTTCTTTAAGAGCTTCTCTGTCGATTTGGTTGAAATGATTGAGACCCGGCCAGTGTTCCGGCCGGGCTGGTTAGGCAAGGGTAAGGTGCTAACTGTTTGCAAACCGATTTGCGCTGGCTGCCATCAGTTCTTCAGTCTCTACGGTGTCAAATCCGTCCAGTCGCTTGACGGCATCTCCACAAGCGGAGCCGACTCCGGCAATGAACTGGATTAGGTCGCTGTAGTGCTCTTCCACGAACTCGGTATCGTCGCTGTCCTTGCAATCACGGTGAATTTCTTCCTGTACAGACAGACGGTATATCAGCTCGCAGCACTTCCCCTGTATGCGTAGCAGACGGGTTGCACTCTGATCTACCTCGGCACGGGTTGTCGCTGTGTCGGCCTCCTGCATCAATCGGTGCAGGCTACTAACGCATGGGTCGCCGCCGCCATCAACAGCCGGTACTGACAGGTCCATGTAATCGGGTATGGTTTTCATTGCATTGCCTCCGGTGTTTTCACTTTGGACAGAACGGTGTTGATCATGTCGAGCTGGCTGGATACATCCCATAACAGGGTGTGTATGGTCGTCGATTCAAGAGCGGCCAGCGCTGAAAGATTGAGCACGTCAATGCAGGCCAGAGCACGGGCTGTCATGGTGTTCAGAAGGTCATACGGCATACCCTCGAACTCAGATAGCGGCTGCAACAGATACTGTTCCGGTTGATCGCTGGCGGTGAAGTACTTGCACTGCTGCCATGATTTCAAAGCGGCATCATCAATGGCGACGATGGAACCGCGCAGTCTCTGTAAATCGGCTCTGATTGATTCCGATCTGCGGCCTTTCTCATTCTCAACATAAGACATCAATGCTTGCACTTGGCTGCTTGCTATGGCGTTTAGGCTGATAATCTCTTGCACTTCGCCTGATGCTGCTGTGTCATCTGTGTCTGGCTTGGTATCGAGTAGCTTGCAGAGTGCTTCAGAATCACTCAGAAGCCCATAAAGCACGGTCATCAAGTCCTTGTGGTTCAACTCCAGCAGGTCGCCGCCATCGCTGCATGTCAGCAGTAGAACTGTGGCTTTGATCCGCTGGGCAAGGTCGATAGATACATCAGTGACTTCATGGTGAGTTAGCGGCCTGATTGGTTGCAAGTACTCACCAACGGAGCCGATATGGTCTGGTCTCATTTTCGTGCCCTTCCGTGCGCCGTCCTCGTTGCAAGCGTCATTGATTGTCGGAAAGCGGGTGGGCTGTTGTAAGTGTGGTCTGCTGCTAGGTGGGGGCGTATGGAGAGGGTTGTGTGCTGTCTCTGCTGATACAATTGCATCTGTCATGACTTGTGTCCTATAAGCTGGTTCAAGTTGTGGCATCGGTTGTCGGGGATTGCAGTCCTCGGCAACCATCCTTGCTGGTGAATAGTCATCATGTGACGGTAATTAGTGTATGCCCATTAATTAACTTCTGTCAACTGCTGATGATTATTTAATGAGCATACACAATATGGTAATATGCGCACATGCAGAAGAAGAAGCGCGGCAGGCCGCCAACAGCAAACCCGGCAACGGAAAAGCTCCCGAATGTCAGGGTTACGCCAGATCAGTTGCAATCTTATGTTGCTGCGTCAAAGGTGCGCGGTGAATCCTTGTCTGCGTGGGTCAAACGGAATCTTGATCGTGTCGCAAAGCGTGACCTTAATCAGTGACGGGAAAGCTGCCAATCTTTGCCCCGAGTGATACCGGCACGTCATGGTTTCTCACGGCTTCCTTGAGTGCTGGTGATGCTTTGGTGTCGATGGCTTCAGCCTGCTTGCCTGCGCGCTTGACAGTCTTTTCGGAAGTTCCGTGATCGCTGGCAATAGTCTTGGCTGTATTTGCCAAAGGGTCATTTTGACCTTTTGCCACATACTGATTTCCACGGTCGCCGCCAACAGAGTTCTTCCTCGCGTTGTACAGCCTGCCCACGAATAGCCGGAAGTCATCAGGCGATAGATTACGGGGACTGAATCCGAGCAACCCCGTTTCCCATGTACGTTATCGAGTACTGGTATAGGATGTCTTCAGCGTCGTTGTCTGAAACCGGCACATAGTCAATAAGCATTGCTTGCCGGTCGTCTTCAGGGACATATCCGGTGAATGTCAGAGTGTTATCGGATACCGTGTAACGCGTGTCATCACGGGTATATTCCCAATCGCCGGTCGTTGGGTTTGGTAGCCAGGTGTCAATCTTGAAGTCAGGGTCTCTCAGCTCAATTGATGACTGATAACTCAATCGGGTACGGCGTTGGTCTCCGTATCGTGTCGCACCTACTGGGTATCGGGAAATTGATGTCGTGTACACGGCATTCGACGGCCAGTGCCTGAAACTCCTTTGCCCGACAGATGAGATTGTCAGCTTGTATCCTAGAGGGTTTTTGCCGTGCTCTCGCGCCATAACTTCAATTGTGCGCAAATGCTCTAACAGCAGGCTTGGGTAGTCGTGGCTGACAAGTGTGGCGCTTTGCAGCCTGCCGCATATGCGATACATCGCAGAGTACACTGCTGTATCATCCTCACTATCAAGTGTCACGTCGAGAGATGGAACTGTCATTTATCGTCGTCCTGTCTGGAGTTATGGCTTGACCGATATCATTCATCATGTACAGTCCGTACCGTTGAAAATCGGCCTTTGTATTTATAAGAGTTTACTGTAAGGAAAAACAGTTGCACTGTGGTGGATCATGGGAGGCGAAATTGGGGTAGAGAGCGGGGCTCGAAACAATCCCGAGCCAAAAATTAGGGCAGAAGGACCCAAAATGATAATCATTCTCATTTACCTGAATGAGAGTCATTCTCATTTGCGGATTCGTCAATATTCCGTCACCTGTTCTCGGTAATCCATTGAGGGTGGCGTCCTGTTGTAGCCCGGACGCTGGCTTGTCTGCCTCTCTATGCCAACCATCAGCCACGTGGTCGGAGAACCAGTGCTTACCACTGCTGATTGTCGGGGTTTTGTTTACAGCGGCACTCACCGACTAACCCGCTTGCATCTCGTTGATGCTAGTGAACCGATCCCGCCGCAACGTCATCCGCTCGGGTATCGTCGGCTACCATCTCAGGCATACAGCCATTCAGTGCGGCAATCTCAAGAAGTAGGGCGCTCAGCATTTGGTCTGCGGTGTATCCGCTATCTTCAATGAGTTGTGCCAGTTTCGGCCAGTTGACGGCTCGCAGTGCTGCCATTTCGGCAGGGGTGAATAATGAGTTCAACATGGTCCGTTACCTGATCAGTGCTTCAGCGCGAATCTCGGCACTCTCTGCGAGTGCTGCTTGCCATCCAGCTTCAATACTCTCTTGCTGGCGTTGTTCGCTGCCTGCATGATGATTGCCTGCGACCACTTCACTCATGAGACCGATAGAGTCCACCAGACCCGCTGTAAGGGCCTGTGTGCCTACGAATATGCCGCCTTGTCCGTAGTGCTTTTTGACGTGATCGGCGCTGACACCGCGTCCCCGTGCCACGTCAGCGATGAATACCTCATTCAATGCGGTTGCAACGGCTTGCCAGTCATCGGCGTTGAGGTCTTTGCGGGGTGAAGTACTCGCCAAGATACTGCGGGGATCTTTGCCGCTGTAAATCGTGCGGACACCGATGGAGCCTACTATCGCGGTAGCGCTGGCTGTGATGCTGTCACACTGGCTTGCTAGCCAATAGGCAGCACTTGCGCAGTTCCCTGACACAAAGGCATCTACCGTAGTGCTCATTGATTTGATGGTTTGCGCCAGTTCATGCACACCAGAGACTTGACCGCCTGGGGAATCAAACGCCAGAACAATGCGGCTAACATCCTCATTGGCCTCCAGTGCGGCAAGATGTCCGGTGATTTCGGTATAGCTCGGCCAGCCCAGAGCCTCCGACAAAACGCTGTGACGTGATAACAGCGGTCCGTGAATCTGGACAACGGCTGTCGCGTCCTGCTTGCTGACGGTTTCCCGTGGCGTGTTGGCTCCCGTGGTGCCCAGTGCCAGAGCATCTATAACGGCGCTGTAGGCATCGCTTGATATCAACCATTGGTCATTACGTGCCTGTGTTGCGAGTGCTTGCAGATTCATGCTGCGGCCTCCAGTTGCGGTTCATCCAGTAAGATCAGAAGCAGTACGTTTACGATATCGGCTCGACGCTCGACAAAGACGCCGCTGGCTTCCATCTCTCGAACAATGGACTCTTCCTGTTGTTCCAGTTTGAATAATTGGCCTTCAAGTTTTACCTTGATCTTCGGGCGGTCCTTCATGGGAGTCCCGTAACTAGCCTGCTCATCCATTGCTGCCGTTATCCTTGCTTTGATCGCTTCAGGGACCAATGCGCAGAATGCAGGACTTGCGTCGATTGACTTGGTGAACTCATCGAATCCCAGTTCATTAACATGAGATTGGAACCCTCGGAAATCAGTGGTATGTCGAGACTCTGCAAACTCGTATGCGCTTCGGTCGAATATCTCGGCCTTGCTTGCAATGAATCTGTCGATGTTGTTTAACGCTTCCTCGCGACTGAGCTTTTCACGCTTCAGATCTTCGAGTTTTTGAGTGGTCTCGTAAATATCAGCACGAACCTTTTCAAGCAGGCTGGCGCTTTTGCTCAACAGTTTCATGCGAAGTCTCCCAGGATATCCAAACGGACTCCATGTTTTACGAGTTGGGTGTTCATGTTTGTCAGCAGTGTGCGGCCAACAGCCGATGCTTCAGAGGCTCTTTGACGCTTTGCAATAAGGTCATCCATTGATCGAGAAGCAAGTTCAACTTGCCTTACCGCTGTCGCCAATGCTTTCTGCACTTCCGCAGGTTCCTCGCGTTCACGGCTTTGGAAATAGTGAGCGTTTTCCTTGGCCACTCTCAATTGGGTTTCAGCACGACGTTTGTCGTCGCGTGCCTGTTGAACGTCACCACTCAATGAGCGGCTAATTGACTCGTGTGCTCTTTGCTGGCTGACCATCGTTAGCAGTCGGTCAATATCCAGATTGTTCTCGGTAACTTGCATGTGTGTGGTTTTCCTCGGTCGTGGTGCCTATGCGGCTGCCTGTATTGGTGTGTAATGGAATCGCTTCGTCTGCTCTCTAATCGCCTCTGACAGCTCGAAGTTGCTCAGAGCGATTACGGCAGATAGGTCGCCGTCGAGTGCTTGCTGCTTCAGGCGCATTGAGATTTCTCGTCGTTGCGCTTTGGTGAGTGACGCTGATTCGCCACGTGGTTTGCGATTTCGCAAGTTCATGTGTCGTCTCCAGACGGTACTTGTACTAAATGCATCGTATCAGAATACTGATCAAATGTACAGTACTTTCTCGCATAATGGGTTATATCGAGTTCGATCAGTCGGGCAGTGCATGAGTTAAGAAACGGTCCCATCATCTGCCACGTACGCTAGCGGTCGTCCGTATTCATCAGACAGCTTCCACTTTCCATCCTTGTATTCCGATTGATCGGCAGAAACGACTACCGGCGTGACTCGGTGTCGTGTGTGCATGTGACCTACGAAGCGAGCGACGGCATCCTCGAAGGTCTTCGGCAGGCTATTGGTGCTCACTTAACTGCATCCTTCATGATCCAGTCATCGCAGTAGTTGCGATTGTCTGTATCCCAGAATCCACCTGGCGCTTTAGGCTGAGCTTCGATTCGACAAAGGCCCAAATGGGGATGGTTATTCCGAACGAAGTGCTTGCAGTCACCGCACGTTTTCACCAGTGTTTTCCGGTGTATGGCCTTTAAGAGGTTGGGGGTGTCACTGGTGAGGACCTCTACCGCTAGCCTGGCTTCAGTCGGCCTGTGCCTACATTTGATCGATTGCGCGACTGTCAGTGCATGTGCCGCAAGCTTGTCGTCAGGCTCTTCAAGCAAATCGGCGATGTCTTCGTGAGTGAACTGCGCTGCTACCTCGCAGCGGGTCACCCCGTGCGCGATGGCCATGCTGACAAATGATAGCCATCGGGTATCGGCAGCAATGCCCGTTTTTTGGTTTGCCGCTTCTTTCCTTAGTTCGGATAGAACATCATTGCGGTGCAAAACGATCCAGTGGCGCTGTTCATTAGTCAGCGATTCGATTGGTGTGATTCCGATATGATCTGGCGGCACCAATCGAACCTTGAAGCCTGATTCCCTAATCTTGGCGACCGCACTCATAGAAGGCCCTCAGTTTTGCTCGTGGTAGTGAACTCGCCGGTTGTTGGCAGTATTTTTGTTATCAGGTGGGGTGTGTTCTCGTCGTTCGATCCTCTTAAGCGAAGTCCCTTCATGAAAGTGAAAGCGCTTCTTGTTTTGACCGTCTGAATGTCGTAGGCGTGCAGAATATCGACGAGATTTCGACTGAATGCGGTTATGGATATTGGGTGTCGGCCCCCGCCGGTCACGTACGCACAATAGTTGCTGTAAAGTCCCTCGTTTGGTTGTTTGTTCGCGTCGCCTATCCGTGTTTCTTGGCTGGAGCATGAAACGAGGCACTCGTCAGCCCAGGCTAGTAGCGGATTAGTTTCCAGTTCAATGACAAGTCTTTGCGCCTTCATTGCCTTGTCAGGATTCGCAACCAGCTCAGCGGCAGCGTTCGCATCCATTGCAAGTAGCTTGTTGAGCAATCCTGGTAGCTCAGCTTTTAAGGCTCCTTCGAATCCATCAGGGTAGGTTGTTGTATCTTGATATGGCTTCTTCTCTTCGTCACTAACGACATAGTTGATGGTCAATGATCGTCGGCGTCGTTGCAGACCGCTCGTGTAATCAGATGATTCAAGCGGTTGGTTGGCGGCTATTGTGACCAAGCCACGGTATACAAACGGCTTCTGCTGTTGCTGATTTTTTCGTTCCAATCGAATACGGTCTCCCCCGGTGATAGATTTCAACACTGGCACCTCTCCGCGAAATCTCGCAGAGTCACTGACTATCGTTAGGCGTTTGCCGTACAGCACAGCGGTTTCGAATTTGTTTGTTTCAAGGGCGTTGAGATCGGTGGTGACCGTGTTTTCGTCACCAACGACTGCCGACAATAGATTTAGAAATGTGGATTTTCCTGTGCCACCGCTGCCGACCAATTCGAGAAATGCTTGAACATTGGACAGTCCAAGTAGGACGACAAGCAGCCATGCATACAGGAATTCGACCAATTCGGAATTACCGCCTACCATGCGCAGAATAGTCTTGTCGATCAGTGGGCAAGTAGCGTCGATGTCGAAGGGGTAAGGCAATTGCCAGTTGAATCTGTCCTCGGCCCTGTATTTCCTCAGCATGCGTGTATTTAGATCGAGAACGCCATTCGAAACCGGAATCTCGTGACGGGTGTTATCCCATTGCGTGGCAGCAAGCTCGGCCTTCATGAAGGTTTCCACGCCATTGACGAAACTGGCCGAGTATTTGGGCATCAATCGTGATACCTCGCTGTTGATCGTCTGCCAAACCGTGATTGAAGATTGTTCGCGAAACGGCAATTCAACATTGGATCGTCTAAACCATTGACCACTTATCGCATCCCACACCAGCGAATCACGCAATACGTCAGCAATAATGTCACTCACTTGGTTCTGTCCAAGTGTCTCAGGTGCCGCAGGCTTATCAGTTTTGTCCGTAGACTTCCGTAAGGTTTTCGTAGGGTTTGAAGTGCTGGAACCCCCATCAGCGTTGAGTTCGAAGGGTTCGTAGGGTTTTAATATTTCTGATTCAGGGTGTTTCAGTTTGGCACTCATCGGGACTTCTCCCGACTGTTGCACTGAATGACATCGTTGAAGTCACTACACTGCCTACTGCATCCTTCGCAGAACGTCGGAAACGCCACTTTGCTGTTGACACTCGACGCTGCTGCAATTGCTTTCTGACGTCCTGTGTTGACCTCTGCGCGTCGATCATCGTCACCACATACGATGATCTCGATATCCGGGTAAGCAACCTTTATTGCCTCACATACCGGTTGAAGGTTTCCAGCGTTGAGAGCGCATGCAGTTACATGGTTAGTTTCCTCTGCCAGGCTGGCACCGGTCGCGCCACCCTCACACACAAGTATCAGGCGAGTGCTTTCGTCCAGTTTCCCGATAAGGAACATGCAACCAGATATGCGGCCCCCTTTGGCAAACAGCTTTTTACCTGACGGACGGTTGTATATTCGTTGATAGCTCCAAAGCTTGCCGTGTACATCTGTGATTGGTGCTATCCAACAGTCAAGCCCCTCATGCCACCGTATGCCGTGCGTGCTTTTAAGTCCCTTGTCGAGCATGTAACCGAAAGGAGCGCGATTCACTGACTCGGTGAATATCGTTTCTGCACTCGCTGCCGTCGCTTTTTCGCGCCTGATTCGCTTCGCTTGTTCGGCAAACTGCTTAGCAGCAAGTTTCGAACGGTCCGCGCTCTTCGCGTTTCCGAGTGTCTGGTGCTGGTCCTGAAATAGATACAGTGCATCGGAAGTGAAATCTTTGGCCAGGATGCAGTTATCTTTGAGCAAGACACCGAGCGATTTATTCTTGTAAGACTTCTGTGGTGCATTGGTGCGAACCCATTCATAGGGAATCAGGACTGGCGCAACGACACCGTTATCATCTGCCCACTGAATGAACCTGTCATGCTTGGTTGTGGTAAAATTATCGTGTGAATAGCGGTTCTGGAACGCGTCCTGTGCCGGGACGCGGCTCCCCCGGCTCAAAGTGACACCTCTGCGAGCCACTCCAGAATTTCACTTTCACTCCACCGACGTGCGCCGCCTTTCCCGCTTGAGTATTTCGCTCCTTTGGGGAACTCGCCTTTCGCCATCTTGGCGTAAACGGTCGATACAGCGAGTCCAGTTATTTCGCAGACTCGGCGTACTCTGATCATGCGGTCGGGCAGGGGTGGGGCTTCGAACTTCATCGCTTTGGACATATTGATCTCTCAACATTGTTGATTGTCCGCGAGCGACCAGCCACAATAGCCGGGCACCTTTGGACGTCTCATTGTTTTTGGGTGTGATTCCTGGCCAGTCTCGGCGACCAAACTTTGGCTGGTCAGGAGTCTCTATTGCTTTCTAATTGGTTCCGTTTGCTTTCCTGTTTCTTCCATTACTGTCTGCGGAGAGCATCTTACACCGCAAAGTACCTGTCGCATGTCCCCCGCTTGTCCTCGCAGATCAGTGAAAAAATGAACTCTTCTCTGCGGACCCTTTTCATGTACAGCGCCAATAGTCTGTATCCCTGAGCTGCTGCGCTTTCGTCCGTATGCTGTTGTACATAGCAGTGTGTTTGCTTCCGTTCAGGTTAATTCTCGCCCGTATCTTGTTTTCACTGGTTCTGGAAGCTATTCCGTCCAAGACCATGAGGTATCGAGTGCTTAAGTCCGTTTGGAAGGTTGGTCTGTTTTTCACTTTGAGCCCTCGTGATCGGAGTTCGCTCTGTATTTGTTCGAGTACCTCTTTTGCTTCGAGGAGTTGCGGACCGATTTTCATGCTCAGGTCGAAACCAAGTATTTCGAATTGATCCCCAAGCTGTCTTGATCTCATTGAGATCGCGTCTTGTAGTGGTGCCCCTAAGTCATTGTCGTATTCGATGTGATCGGTGAGCCTCCAGGGGGCAGGGGCATCCTCACTAAAGGCGGCTGTTATGATGGGAAAGTCATCGGAGAATTCATCGCGCCAATCGATTGGTTCAGGGTGAATTTTGAACGTCTCTTCAATGTAGGTTCTGAAGTTAACGAAGCGCCCCTTGTGTCCAACCCGTGCAATATATTCATCTGCTGTTTCCCCGTAGTGTGGTTCGGGATCAGCGAAATAGCCATGATCGATAAAGAACCTTCCGGTAGGCGTTGCATGTCCTTTCCACGCGCCATCAATTTCTTCAGGTAATTGGGCTAAGGTGTCCCAGAGCCTTTGGTAGGTTGCGTTTCTTCGTAAAAATTCCCAAGCCCATCGGCGCATATCTTTGCCGTGATCTGGGTAGATGTCTGCTGCAAAGTCGAGAATCGGTTTCGGGTAATCGCTTGTATTGGGGAAGTTTTCGAGTTCCATCCTTGCATCCTCATGCAAATACCTATTTAGACACTCGGATCAGGCTGGTAGGTGGCCAGCTTTTCGGTAGCGAGCCTAGATCCGAGCGAACCTGTCAGCGCAGTTGTTTCAGCGAGTCGAGATAGTCTGAATAGTCCTGCATCATCGACCGTCTGAGTTCGACGTACTGTGCTTGGTTGTATGCACGTCTGACCCCGTTTCCGTCCACATGAGAAAGCTGGGCTTCGATGAGATCCGGATCGAAGTCACGTCGTTCATTCAGTAGCGTGGAGGCCGTGTGCCTGAACCCGTGTATACAGACCTCTCCAGAGGCGTAGCCAAGCCTTCGCAGTGCGGCGTTCAGCGTCATATCCGATATGGGGCGGGTGTCCTCTCTCATCCCCGGAAAGACCAGCGTTCCTGCGCCTGTAAAGTGGTGCAATGACTTTAGTATCGCAAGCGACTGATTGGAAAGCGGCACCTTATGTTCAAGCTTCCGCTTCATGCGGCGGGCGGGAATCGTCCAGAGTGCCTCCTCGAAGTTGATTTCGCTCCACAAGGCTCCTCTTAGTTCGCCAGGTCGCACGAATACGTGCGGCGCGAGCTGTAGCGCGTGCAGCACGATAGGGTTGCCGGTGTAGCTGTCAATTGCTCGTAATAGCTCACCTACGGCGGCAGGATCGGTAATGCTGGGGAGTTGTACCTCTGTGTGCTTTGCCAATGCTCCCTGAAGGTCACGCGTCGGGTCGCTGGCTATTCTGGTAGTTGCAACTCCAAACCTGAAAACCTGGCTCGCAAGTGTCTTTATGCGATGGGCAGATTCGATAGCCCCACGCGCCTCCACTCGGCGCAAAACGGCCAGGACCTCAGCGGGTTCGATAGATTGGAGGGGGCGATTGCCAATGTATGGGAGCAGGTCATTATCGAGACGTTGCCTAACCGTTCGGCGATGTCCGTCTGACCATTCAGCACGCTTTTGCAGCCACTCTTCGGCGACGTCTTTGAATGTGTCTCCGCCAGATCCTGCCAGCTTGGCTACCTGCTTGTGATAGCTGGGGTCGATGCCCTCGCTGAGCTTGTTTCGAGCGTCTTGGAGGCGTTTCCGCGCTGTTGCCAAGCTGACTTCAGGAAACACGCCGATAGAGAATGTTTTTCTCTTGCCGCCATAGCGGTAGTCGTATCGCCAGTACTTGCCGTGCTTGGTGATGTACAGGTAAAGACCTTTGCCATCGGTCAGCTTGTGGGGCTTCCCTGAATACTTGGCATCGCTTACAGCCATTGCTGTTAGTTTTTCTGAAGCCATGACGGTATAAGAACTCGGGCGTTAAAATCTGCCGTCGTTTATACCGTCAATACCGTCAGTCTGCAATGTATGGGGCTGGAAGAGGTTGGAGAGTATAAGCTCGATTTCATGCGGTTTCCGGCGAGAATCAGACCTCGCCGGAATCCTAAATGGTGGAGCTGGGGGGAGTCGAACCCCCGTCCGAAAGCACTCTGCCGTTGGTACTACATGCTTAGTTCCGTCATTGGCTTTAGCCACTCAGTGCAGGACGGGCACCACAAGGAGCAGCGAGCCCATTATTGGTTTAGCGATCCAGTGTAAGGGCGACCCTTCACGCGATCCTGTGTCTGTTGCCCCCGCCCAAACCCACAGGCAGATCCGGAACGGGGCAGTACGTACAACTAAACCCGAGGGTTCAGTTATGCGGCCATTGCGTAGTTGTCGTCGTTGGCAACTATAGGTTTTTCAGCTGGATTTACGAGGTGATCTGAATCCTCGGCATGCACCTCAGGGTTTGCCACTTCCGTCGAAACCATGTCAGCCCCGGTGGTCGTAACTTCCTGCCCGTGGAGTATGCGGATGTTTGCGCTGCAATTCAATGGGCATCGAGGAATTCGTGTTGATTGATAACTCTGTGTCGTGAATGTTGCTAAATTGTGAACCGGATGGCACAAATGTTAAAGAAAGTGTCCGGTGATTTTTTGCCACTTTTGCGTTCCATACTTGCCACAGGTTCTTCGAAAAAACGGATAGAAAACAACACCAATGACTCACTATTCCCTGAAAAAGACAATCGCCAGTATCCTCGTTGCAGGCTCACTGGGCGCATCGACAATGGTTGCAGCACAGGATGCTGACGCTGTTGAGGAGTCCGGATTCGGCAGCGCTTTCCAGGGCTGGCGCGGTACGGCGTCTCTTGGCGCCACCAGCTCGACCGGTAACTCGGAAGCCAGCAACATCAATGGTTCCGTGCGTCTGAGCAAGACCGTCAATCGTTGGGAGCACCTGGTTTTCGGTTCCGTATTCAAGGGCACGTCCTCCATCGTGGTTGTCGAGCGCGACCAGGAAGGCAATCCGATCCTTGGAGACGACGGCCGTCCGCAACGCACCATTGTCAAGGGCGACAACTCTGATCGCATCGCACTGGGCTACCAGCCCAAGTTCTACTACAACCCGAAAACCTACTTCTTCGGCATCCTCGACTGGGAGCAGGACGAGCCCGGTAATATCGATAACGCCACACGTCAGATCGTGGGTGTCGGTCACCGCTTCTTCTCCAACGAAAGTGGTTTCCTGACCGCTGAGTTGGGTTTTGGCAACAAGAATACGTCGCTGGTTGTCGGTGACGATGTCAACGGCGGCATTGGCTACATCGGTCTGAACTACCTCAACCACATCACGGATGAAGTGACGTTCAACGCTGATCTGCGCAGCGACTTCGGTAGCGACAACACCTTTGTCGAATTGGGTCTGGGAATCGCCTTCAAGGTGTCCGAAAAGCTGGCATTCAAGGTTGCTCACTTCTCACGCAGCAACAGCGACCTGTCTTCAGGCGACAGCCCGCTGGATTCCAACAGCGACAGCGTCACGACGCTGAACCTCGTCGTCGACATCTGATCGATCGCAGTTGCGATTACCGTCACGACACCCGTGACGCGCCCGATATCGGCCACCGGTCGGTAAAAGAGGAGCTGCGGCAATCTGCCGTAGCTCCCTACATCCAGTATCATTGCCCCGTCCGGGCCGAATCTCCGGCAAACCAGGCAATGATCAGTGATGTTCAGTCAATGAACGCACGTTGCCGCAGCCTGAGATTTCGGCCAGCCCTCAGGTTACCGTGCGAGAACCCACATGCTCTGTCTATCCGGCGCCAACGCCCTGTCGACTTTCCGACAGGAGCAATTGCTCAAGCAGTTGCGCTCTGTGGATACACACTTCCAGGCCATCGAGGCCCGGTATGTCTATTTCGTTCAGCTGGATTCGGCGGATGACCCGTCGGTAGAGGCTGATCCGGCTGTATTGCAGCGCCTTTGCCGCCTGCTGCAGGCCGATGAGCAATATCATGAACCGGATTCCGGTTGGCAGGTCAGCGTGGTTCCACGTCTGGGCACACGCTCTGCCTGGTCGTCCAAGGCCACGGATATCGCGCGCCGTTGCGGGATGACAGAAGTCGTACGGATCGAGCGTGGTATTCAGTATCTGTTCGGTGAGCCGGGTTCACAGGGCCTGGCGGATGCGAGCAAACGACAGGCTGAAGCGCTGCTGCACGATCGCATGACGGAATCCGTCATCGATCTCTCCAGCGACCTGCACAGACTGTTCGCGATTGCCGAACCAGCGCCTCTGGTCACCATTCCTGTACTCGAAGAAGGCAGACTGGCACTGGAAGAACACAATCGACAGATGGGGCTGGCGCTATCGTCCGACGAACTGGACTACCTCGAGCAGAGTTTTGCCCGTCTGAAGAGAGATCCGAGTGATGCCGAGCTCATGATGTTCGCGCAAGCCAATTCGGAGCACTGCCGGCACAAGATCTTCAATGCCTCCTGGTCACTCGATGGTGAAGCTCAGACACAATCGCTGTTCGGCATGATTCGCAATACCCACAAGCTCTCCCCGGAAGGCGTGCTGTCGGCTTATCACGACAACGCCGCAGTCATCGAAGGCAGTACCGCGCAGCGCTGGTTGGCGGGGCCTGATGGTCACTATCAGGCGACCGAGGAAGCGGTGCACATTCAGATCAAGGTCGAGACGCACAATCACCCGACGGCCATTTCGCCGTTTCCGGGGGCGGCTACCGGTTCGGGGGGAGAGATTCGTGATGAAGGCGCGGTGGGCAATGGCTCCAAGCCCAAGGCCGGGCTGTGCGGGTTCACGGTGTCCAACCTGAACATTCCCGACTGGCATCAGCCATGGGAAGTCGAGAACACGAAGCCGGATCGTTTGGCCAGCGCCCTGGAAATCATGCAGGAAGGACCCATTGGTGCAGCGGCCTTCAACAATGAATTCGGCCGGCCCAATCTGACAGGTTACTTCCGTACCTACTGCCAGTCGGTGCCGGCAAGCACGGAAAATCCCGCTGAACCATCTTCCGAAGTGCGCGGTTTTCACAAGCCGATCATGATTGCCGGCGGCATGGGCAATATCCGTGAAGGCAATATCGAGAAGCAGGACGTGCCTGCCGGTTCGGCCATCGTGGTGCTGGGTGGACCTTCCATGCTGATCGGCCTGGGCGGTGGAGCTGCATCCTCGGTTGCCAGTGGTGCCGGTGACAGCGAGCTGGATTTCGCCTCGGTGCAGCGTGGCAATCCGGAGATGCAGCGCCGCTGCCAGGAAGTGATCGATCGCTGTATTGCGCTGGGCAAGGACAGTCCGATCCTGTCGATTCATGATGTCGGTGCCGGCGGCCTGTCCAATGCCTTGCCGGAACTGGTCAATGATGCGGGACGAGGTGGGGACTTCGAACTGCGTTCGGTGCTCAATGATGAGCCCGGCATGTCGCCGATGGCCATCTGGAGCAACGAGTCGCAGGAACGCTATGTCGTCGCCATCATCAGCGATCGTCTGCCTCTGTTCGAGTCGCTGTGCCAACGGGAACGCTGTCTGTATGCGGTGGTCGGCCAGGCCACCGAGGAGCGCATACTGCACGTTTCCGACTCGCATTTCGATAACAATCCGGTCGACATGCCGCTGGATGTGTTGCTGGGCAAGCCGCCCAGGCTGGAGATCACGGCCAGTCATCGTGCCGTTGCCGGAGATGAACTGCTCACCTCCGCCATGGAACTCGATGACGTGGTGCAGCGCATTCTGCAACTGCCGGCGGTGGCCTCCAAGAATTTTCTGATCACCATTGGCGATCGCAGCATTACCGGGCAGGTGGTCCGGGATCAGCTGGTCGGACCCTGGCAGATGCCGGTGGCCGATGTGGCTGTCACGGCATCCGACTATCAGGGCTATACCGGTGAAGCCATGGCCATGGGCGAACGATCTCCCGTCGCCATACTCGACGCGGCCGCCTCGGCACGAATGGCGCTGGCCGAATCGCTGACCAATATCGTTGCTGCTGACATCGGAGATGTCGGTCAGGTCAGATTGTCGGCCAACTGGATGGCCGCCAGCGGTCATCCCGGTGAGGATGCAGCCTTGTTCGATGCTGTCGAAGCCGTGGGCCTGGGCCTGGCGCCGGCGCTGGGCATCGCCATTCCCGTGGGCAAGGATTCCCTGTCCATGAAAACGGTTTGGCAGGATGAGCAGGGTGATCACAGCGTGACCGCACCGTTGTCGCTGATCGTGACGGCCTTTGCAGCCGTCAGGGATGTGCGCAAGACGCAGACGCCCGAGATCCGCCTGGATTGTGGTGACAGTGACTTGCTGCTGATCGATCTGGGTGCCGGGCAGAATCGTCTCGGTGGCTCTGCTCTGGCGCAGGTGTATGGCAAGGTTGGCACCGCAGTGCCGGATGTGGATGAGCCGCTGTTGCTCAAGGGCATGTTCAATGCCCTGCAACAATTGATTCACGACGAACAGATTCTCGCCTGGCATGACCGTTCCGACGGTGGATTGTTCGTGACACTGGCGGAGATGGCCTTTGCCGGTCACTGCGGTCTCAGGGTCAACATCAACAGTCTGCCGGGTGATGCCATTGCAAGCCTGTTCAATGAAGAGCTCGGCGGCGTATTGCAGATACGCAGCAGCCAGTATGCACAGGTCATGGCTGTGTTCGAGGCCCATGGTCTGGGCGATGTGGTGCATATGCTGGGCAAGCCCACCGAGGAAGCCGAGCTGGAGTTGTGGCAGGGCGAGTCCTTGCTGCTCAGGGAAAGTGTGACCCGTCTGCGTACACAGTGGTGGCAGACGAGCTACCGCATGCAGGCACTGCGTGACAATCCCGAGTCAGCCGAGGAGGAACTGGCGCATATCAGTCGTGATGACGACCCGGGTCTGAGCCCGCGCTTGAGCTTCGATCCGTCGAGTTCCCTGGTCAGTGGTGCGCCCGAATTGCTGAAGACTCGGCCGGCGATGGCCATCCTGCGTGAGCAGGGCGTCAATGGGCACTTCGAGATGGCCGCTGCCTTTGATCGTGCCGGGTTCGATACCGTCGATGTGCACATGAGTGATCTGTTCGAAGGTCGGCATGATCTTGCCAGCTTCAAGGGCCTGGTGGCCTGTGGTGGTTTCTCCTTCGGGGATGTGCTGGGGGCCGGTGGTGGCTGGGCCAATTCGGTTCTCTACAGCGAGCAACTGTCCACCATGTTCAGACAGTTCTTCGAGCGTGATGACACCTTTTCCCTGGGTGTCTGCAATGGCTGTCAGATGCTGTCAAGGCTGCAGACGCTGATTCCCGGCACCGACAACTGGCCTCGTTTCGAGCGCAATCTGTCCGAGCAGTTCGAGGCTCGGGTAGCGACTGTTGAAATCTACGAAACACCGTCCCTGTTCTTTACCGACATGGTCGGCTCTCGACTGCCGGTTGCCTTGGCCCACGGAGAGGGTCGTGCAGTCTTCGAACAGGAAGCACAGGCACAATCGGCACCGGTGTGCATGGGCTTTGTCGACAATCATGGGGCCATGACGGAAAGCTATCCGCTGAATCCCAATGGCTCGCCTTTCGGGATTACCGGTCTGTGCAACGCCGACGGCCGCGTCACCATCATGATGCCGCACCCCGAGCGTGTCTTTCGTACCGTTACCAATTCCTGGGCGCCACCGGAGTGGGGTGAGAACGGACCCTGGCTGCGAATGTTCGAGAATGCGCGTATCTGGATTGCCTAGTGTCCGTTTCGGGCATGCGACCTGTCCTCACGGAAACCCACCGTGGATTGTTGGCCAAACGGGACGCCGGTGCACTGGTGACGGTGGGTCAAACTGTGCGTCGGGCTTGCCGCCGGAAACCAACTCGGGCATGGTGTTGGCCGAACGTTTCATGAATAATCAATAATTGATCAATACACTGGTCCGACTCGGCATCCGCATCGAGTCGGCATCGGGAAACCGGGGCAGGGCAGGATGCGCTGCCGAATGTCAACTACCACACACATTCAGGAAATCCACCGACAATGAAATATTCCATCATCGCGGCCGCCACGGCCCTTGCGGTCTCATTGAGTCTGCCCGCCTCGGCGGAATTCAAGCTCGACTCTCGCTACAAGGACACTGATGGCGATCTGGTTGCCGATATCGCTGACGCTGCCGATCAGCTCGACCCGGGCACTCTGATCTTTGCCTATACGCCCGTGGAAGATCCTGCGGTGTATGCCGAAGCCTGGTCCGACTTTCTCGAGCACATGAGTGAAGTGACTGGCAAGAAAGTGCAATTCTTTCCGGTACAGTCCAATGCGGCGCAGATCGAGGCCATGCGTGCCGGTCGTTTGCATATTGCTGGCTTCAATACCGGATCCAACCCTCTGGCAGTCGCCTGTGCCGGTTACCGGCCTTTCACGATGATGGCCAGTGGTGACGGATCCTTCGGCTACGAGATGGAAATCATCACCTATCCCGATTCCGGTATCGAGAAAGTCGAAGACATCAAGGGCGGCAAGCTGGCATTCACTTCCGAGACGTCCAATTCCGGCTTCAAGGCGCCATCAGCCATTCTGAAGGCCGATTACGGCATGGTCGCCGGTACGGATTTCGAACCGGTCTTTTCCGGCAAGCATGACAACTCCATTCTGGGAGTGGCCAACAAGGATTATCCGGCAGCCGCCGTGGCCAATTCGGTCATGAATCGCATGGTCAGTCGTGACGTTGTCACTCAGGATCAGATCGTCTCCCTGTACAAGTCGCAGACCTTCCCGACCACCAGCTATGGTGTGGCCAATACACTGAATGCCGAGCTGCAGGACAAGATCAAGGAAGCCTTTGCAAGCTTCGAATGGTCCGGCAGTTCCCTCGAAGCTGAATTCTCCAAGTCCGGTGAAGCGCAGTTCGTACCCATTACCTTCAAGAAGGAGTGGGAAGTCATTCGCAAGATCGACGATGCCAACGGTGTGGAATACACCTGCCAGTAATCTTTCGCATCCTGCCAATTCGGACCGGATACCTTCGGGTTTCCGGTCCGTGCCTATCGGAGTACAGATACCTTGCTCGACGTAAGCCACCTTTCCAAAACCTATGCGGCGGGCGACAAGGCGCTGGATGATGTCAGTTTCACCATTCCTGCCGGTCAGGTGGTAGGGCTGATCGGACCTTCCGGGGCCGGCAAGTCCACGCTGATCCGCTGTATCAATCGACTGGTGGAACCCAGCAGTGGCACGATCAGCCTCTCGGGCACCAATATTACCGGCATGTCCACCAGCGAGCTGCGTTCGGTGCGCCGCCGCATCGGCATGATTTTCCAGGAATATGCGCTTGTGGAGCGCTTGAGTGTCATGGAAAACGTGTTGTCCGGCAGGCTGGGCTATGTGTCCTTCTGGCGCAGTTTCACCCGTCATTACCCCAAGGCAGATGTACAGAAGGCCTTTGCTCTGCTGGATCGAGTCGGTCTGATCGATCACGCCAGCAAGCGGGCTGATGCGCTCTCCGGTGGTCAGCGCCAGCGAGTGGGTATTGCGAGAGCTCTGGAGCAGGATCCCGAACTGTTGCTGATCGATGAGCCGACGGCCTCACTGGATCCGAAGACATCGCGTCAGATCATGCGTCTGCTGCTGGAGATCTGCAACGAACAGCATTTGCCGGCGATCATCAACATCCATGATGTGGTGCTGGCCAGGCAATTCACCGAGCGTCTAATCGGTCTGCAGGCCGGGCGAATCGTGTTTGATGGCTCACCGGCCGAATTGACGGAATCCGTTCTGACTCGCATCTATGGCGAAGAAGACTGGACCACGCTCGACCAAGAAACGGAAGCTGCCTGAGTCGTGACAGAAGCTGATCAAGGCGGCTCATCGCCAGCCGCCACTGCGGATTACAGTCGCTACCCCAGCCGATTCCGACCACCGCCGGTTCTGATCCAGCGGGCCTGGTTGCGTCGCACGCTGTGGCTGGCAGCGCTGGTCTGGTTCTGTCTGGCCATCAGCACCATTGATGTCAATTGGGTGCGTGTCGCAGAAGGCATGGAGCGAGGCTGGCGCTTCATCAAGGGGTTTCTGACACCGGACTTCACCTCGCGCTGGAAGGACATATCCAGTGGCCTGGTCGAGAGTCTGACGATGACGATGACCTCTACCGTTGCGGGTGTGCTGTTGTCGATTCCCATCGGCATCGGTGCGGCGCGCAATGTCGCTCCCGGAGTCGTCTACTACGTGTGTCGCGCGATCATCGCGGTTTCACGTTCCCTGCAGGAAATCATCATCGCCATTCTGTTCGTGACCATGTTCGGTTTCGGACCATTTGCCGGTTTTCTGACTCTGACCTTCGCCACCATCGGCTTCATGGCCAAGCTGCTGGCCGAGGATATCGAAGACATCGACGAGAGTCAGACCGAAGCCGTCAGAGCGACGGGCGCTTCCTGGTTGCAATTGATCAATTACGCGGTGCAGCCACAGGTCATGCCACGACTCATCGGGCTCTCGCTGTATCGTCTCGACATCAATTTTCGCGAGTCTGCCGTCATCGGTATCGTCGGTGCGGGAGGGATCGGTGCAACCCTGAACACGGCCATCGATCGCTACGAATTCGATTCGGCCGGTGCCATTCTGCTGATCATCATCCTGATCGTCATGCTGGCTGAATATTCCTCGGGCTTTGTCAGGAAGTGGGTGCAATGAACACGATGAAGACCCCGACACCGGTCTGGCAGCATCGTACGACCGGCAAGCGTCTGCTGATCTGGATTGGTTGGCTGCTGCTGGTTGCCCTGTGTGTCTACAGCTGGCAGCTCATGACCAGAGACACCATCTGGGCATTCGTTGCCGATGCGCCAAGACAGGCAGCGGATCTGGGTTCTCGCATGTTCCCACCGCGCTGGAGCTATATCGAGAAATTGTGGGTGCCTCTGTGGGATACGCTCAATATCGCCACGCTGGGCACGCTGCTGGGCATCATCATCGCCATCCCCGTGGCCTTTCTGGCAGCGAGCAATACCACGCCCAGCAAACTGTTCGTCCGGCCGGTGGCATTGTTCATCATCGTCGCTTCGCGATCCATCAATTCGCTGATCTGGGCTTTGCTGCTGGTGTCGATCATCGGGCCCGGCTTGCTGGCGGGTATCGTGGCAATCGGTTTGCGCTCCATCGGTTTCGTGGCCAAGCTGCTGTACGAGGCCATCGAAGAGACGGACAAATTGCAGATCGAAGCGGTAACGGCTACCGGTGCGTCGGGTGCGCAGATATTGAATTACGGTATCGTGCCGCAGGTCATGCCGGCGTTCTACGGCATTTCGGTATTTCGCTGGGATATCAATATCCGGGAATCGACCATCCTGGGACTGGTCGGGGCGGGCGGCATCGGTGTGCAGTTGCAGGCTTCACTCAATACACTGGCCTGGCCACAGGTCACCATGATATTCGTGGTCATTCTCGGTACGGTGGTGATCAGTGAATGGGTGTCTGCCAGAGTTCGCCACGCTATCATCTGAGGCGGCACGATTTCACGGCGATACGGCGATACGGCGATACGGCGATACGGCGATACGGCGATACGGCGATACGGCGATACGGCGATACGGC